>CALKHP010000041.1 GCA_937988775.1 uncultured Alphaproteobacteria bacterium | reverse complement strand
ACGATGCGGTCGCGCAGATAGTCGAAGGCCAGTTCCTTGTTGGTGCAATAGGTGACGTCGCAAGCGTAGGCGGCCTGGCGCTCCTCCAGTTTCTGGCCGCCGACCACCACGCCGACCGACAGGCCGAGCGCCTCGTAGATCGCGCGCGTGAGCTCGGCATCGCGCCCGGCGAGATAATCGTTGACGGTGACGACATGCACCGGCAGCCCGGCCATCGCGGCCGTGCCGGCGGCGAGCGCTGCCGTCAGCGTCTTGCCTTCGCCGGTCGCCATCTCGGCCAGGTAGCCGCGGATCATGGCGTAGGCGCCGATCACCTGCACAGGGTAGTGGCGCCTGTCGTTGAGGCGCGCCGACAGCTCGCGGATCACCGCGAAGCTTTCGGCGACCACGTCCTCGGGAAAACCGCGCCGGCTGCGCAGCCGTATCGCGACCTGCCGTGCCCTGGCCCGCAGCGCCGCGTCGTCGAGGGCACGCAACGCGGCGTCGAAAGCATCCACCTTCGGCACGATCCGCGCCAGCCGGCGGGCGCGCATGCCGGCGCCGGCCGCGACCGCATAGGCGGCGATGCGCGAGGCATAGGCGTCGAGCGGCTTTTCGCGCGGCACCGCGCGCTCGGCGTAGAGAACCGGCAGCGGCGGCCGGATGGCAGCGGCCTCAGACATTGAAGTGGCTCAGGAAGACCTGGCGCACGATGCGGACCCAGCGCCAGGCCAGCGGCTCGCGGCCATGGTCGAAACGCACGAACACGCGGCTGCCAAGCATCAGGCGGGCCTGCGGACGCTCGGGGCGCACGTCGAACACGAACAGTCCCTCGAGCGCGCGCACCTTGTCGCCGGCGCCCGATTGCACGGCAACCGTGCCGCCGCCCTGCACGGAAAGGGCAAGGCTCGGCAGGTCGAGCTGGGCGGCGGGAACTTCGCGGCTGATATGCGCCGGCACCGGCGTGCCGATCTCGTCGGCATAGCGGATTTCGACGGCGTCGGTCCGAGCGCGCACGAGGTCGACCTCGCCCTGCGGCACGATCACCCGCAACTGCGGCGTGCCGTCGGGGACGACATAGCCGATCAGGTCGCCCTGCTTGAGGAAGCGGCCCGGCAGATCGACGGCCTTGGGCAGGATGAACTGGCCGCTATCGCTGGCCTTGACCACGAGATCGTCGCGCCGCTCCTTGGTCGAGGCCAGTACGCCATCCATGTTCCTGACCTGCTCCAGCAGCACGTTGGCCTCGACACGGTCGCTGAAGCGTACCGCCTCGTAGCGCAGTTCGAGCTCGCGGCGCTGCGCCTCGATCAGGGCGACGCGGCCGCTGATGCCGGGATCTTGCAGCCTGATCAGCGGCGTTCCCGCCGTCACCCTGGTGTCCGGTCTTGCCAGGATTTCCGTGACGATGCCGGCGGTTTTCGCGCGGATATCAGCGCGGTCCGGGACCCAGACCACACCCTCCGCCACCGTGCCGTATGGCAGCGGCAGTACCAGCACGGAAGCGACGAGCAGTCCGGCCACGGCGCCCGCGATCGTGAACGCGCGCCCGCGCTCGCCTTGCAGGCGCGGCGACGTCATCAGGAATTTGAGCCCTTTCAGGATCGGCCAGACCAGGATGCCGAACACCGTGGCAATGGCGAGCACGACGCCGATGAAGAACAATTGCTTGGCGACCAGCATGGCGATCGCCAGGCTCAGCCCGATACGGTAGATGAAGGCTGAGATCGCGTAGCCGATCAGCCATTTGCGCTCGCCCGGCGCCGAGGCGGGATCGTCGAGGCCGCTGATGCCGAGCAGGTCGCGCTGGACGAGATACCAGAAATAGCGGTTGGCGCGGGTGCCGAGATTGGGCACCTCGATGAGGTCGGCCAGGATGTAATAGCCGTCGAAGCGCAGCAGCGGGTTGCCGTTGAACAGCAGCGTCGAGACGGAGCCGATCACCATGACGTTGAAGGCGGCGGCCCGCGCCAGGCCGGGCTCGGCATTGACCCAGAAGATCATCGCCAGCGCCGCGAGCGCGAACTCCACCATGATGCCGGCGCCCGAGACGACCATGCGGCGCCACCTGTCGCGGAAGGCGGTCGAGGAGGTCGCATCGACATAGGGTGCCGGCACGAGCACGAGCAGCATGATGCCGACCTCGTGCACCGCGCCGCCCCAGACCTTGGTGGCATAGGCATGCCCGGCCTCGTGCAGCGCCTTGACCAGCGGATAGATGGCGATGATCAGCGCGATGTTGCCGGCGCTGAACAGCCGGTCGGTGCCGTCCGCCGTCAGCTCGGTCCAGTGCAGGACGGCGAGGGCGATGCCGGTGCCGACAAGCGCCAGCCAGGCCAGGAAGCCGTATATCGTGAAGATCGGCCGCGCCAGCGGTGCGGTCAGCGTGAGGAAACGGTCGGGGTCGAGCAGCGGCATGCGCAGCGCCAGCGGATTGCGCAGCTTGTTCATCAGTTCGTTGCGCGCCTGCTTGTCGGAGCGGTCTGACAACTCGTCGAAATCGGGCAATTCGCCTTGCAGCAGGTCGGAGGCATGCAACTCGGCGAGAAACTGGATCGCCTCGTCCTGGGTCGGCGGATTATCGCCGGCGCGACGCCCGACCAGGTCCCAGATCTCGTGCAGCGTGCGCTTGCCGTCCATCAGCGAGATCATCAGGTTGGCCGATGGCGATAGCCGGTGGAAGCGGCCGGTCTGGTGATCCTGGAGCACGTACCACACGTCACCGCGAAACATTTGGCGGTGAATCTGGGCGTGGCGGCGCAGCCTCAGCCTGAGGTCGGCGACGCGATACCATGACGGGCTGAACAGGGATTTTGTCACGCCGGTCCGCCTCTCATGCCGCTGCGGCGATCGCGGCCGAACCCGTCACGGCAGCCAGCCCCAGCTTGCCAGGCGCCACCATTGCACCACCGGGCGCATCCAGATCGAGACCAGCCGGCGCCGGTCGATGGCGATCTTGGCAATGCCGATCATGCCCGGGCGAAGTCGTGCCGGGCTTTGCTTCAGGCTGCCTTCGACCTGGAACAGGTTCTTGCCGTCCTTGGCCTGGGCCGCCGGCGTGATCTTGTCGACGGTCAGGTCGAACGTCTCGCCGGGAAGCGAGGCGAAGATGACCTCGCCACTCTGGCCCTTGTTGACATCGGCGATCTGCCGCTCGTCGACCTGCATGACCACGCGGTAGTCGGTCAGCGGCGCGATTTCGTAGAGCAGCTCGCCCCGGCTCACCGAGCCGCCGATGCGCTGGCTGAGATCGCCCGACACGATCAACCCGTCGAACGGCGCGACGATATGCGTGCGGGCGATCTGTTCGTCGATCAGCTTGAGCTGGGCGTCGGCCTGGTCGATCTGGGCCTTCACCACGTTGATGGTGGCCGGCTGGCGCGTCGCCAGCGCCTTGTCGTATTCGAAGGCGTATTGCCGGCGCTGCGTCATCCAGCGCAGCCGCTCCAGCGTCAGTTCCCGGTCCTCCAGCAGGGCCAGCGTGTCGCCGGCCTTGACCACGTCGCCGGCGCGCGCGCGCGCCTCCTGGATGAAGCCGTCATAGGACGAGACGATGGCGCGGCGTACCGTGCCCTCGATCTGGGCGTCGGCGTTGACGCGGTAGGTGTCGGTGGCGAAATAGCCGAAGGCAAGCGCGCCCGCGAGCGCGGCGGCCGCGAGCTTGCGCCCGACATAGCCCGGCCCGAGCAGGCGCTTGATCTGGCGCCAGAGCGCTTCCAGCGCCTTGACGATCAGCCAGCGGTCGTTCAGCCGCTTTTCCTCGAGAATGGGGCCGATGGCGGTCGTCACCATATCGAGGACCTGCACCGTCTCGGCTTCGAACGCATGGCCGGGCCGGCGCTCGAAGGTGACGGCGCCGACAAAGGCATCGACCACGAACATCGGCACCGTGAGCACCTGCCCGTCCTGCTGGAGGCGGGCGACCTCGGCATGGGCGTGGGTGGCCACCGGCTCGTCGGCGCCGGTCGGATAAAGGATCGAGCAGCGCTGGTCGACCGCCTCGTCCATCGCCGCGCCGATCGCGCGCACCAGCCCCATGCGCCGGCCGAACTCGGCGGTGTGGGAAATGGCGGCGACATGCGCCGTGCCGCGCCGCAGGAAGCCGATGCTGACGCGGGCGCAGTCGAAGCGTATCGACAGTTCCGTGGCCGCCGCCATCGCCGCGGTACTGAAGCGCTGATGCTCGAGGATCGTCGCGATCAGGTCGAGTGTGGCGCGGGCGCGGTCGAGCTGGCGCGTGCTCGAGGTTGCCTGCTGCGCCCGCAGATGGTCGCGCAGCCACGCCGATCCCCATTGTATCTGGCGGATAGCGGCGCGCAGCGTGTCCTTCGCCTCGGCCGGGCGGGCAATATCGATGGCCATCGCCGTCACGGCGATCACAGCCTCGTCGACGATGATCGGGAGGGCGACCGAGGGCCGAACCGGCGAATCGGGCGTCGCGCCGCGCGCCACCGCCCGGCGCTCCTGCGCCGCCATCTCGCCCGTCACCTTGAGATCGTCCGGCGCGCCGTCCGCTTCCGGCCACGCCGATAGCAGGCTGAGGCCGCCGGCGCTCCCGACCAGGACGATGGCCTGCGATGCGCCGGGGATCATGCTGCATTGGAGCGCCAGCCAGGCGGTGGCGAGATCTTCCGATGCCTGCGCTTCCGAAAGCCGCTTCCAGAGTGCCGGGGCCAGCAGCGTGAGCGAATGTCCGGAGGCGCCAGCTTGCGCCTCGTCCGTGTCGTCGTTCTGGGTGAGCTTGGCCATCTTTGCCCGGTTATTCGACGTTGAGCGCTCCGTAGCGGGATTCGTGCTCGCGCAACACGCCGCCAAGCACCGTCCACAGCCGCTTCGCCGCCAGCGGCGTCAGGATGATGCGGTTGGACAATTCCACCGAGACCGATCCGCCTTCCTCGACGTTCCAGGTCCGGTTGGTGCCGAAGAACAGATCGACCTGCTCGCGCGTGCCCTGAACGTTGACGACATTGGCGAAATGCGTCGCCATGTCCTGCTCGAGCCACTCGACGCCCTTGCGTGGTTCGTCGGCATTATTGGCCCGTGCCGGCTGCGCTGTATCGGCCATGTCTCACCCCCGCCCTGATCGTTATGCCTCGGCTGCCACGGCAGTTGATGAACCGCATCCTCGCTTTCGGGATGGAGGATGGCACCATGCCGCAACAGCATGCCGGGCCGACTGTCGTTCAAACGCAACCACGCCGCAAGCCGCCTCGCGACCTTCCGGGCCTGCAAGCGCATCCCGTCCGGGCGCGGAGGTTCCCGCTAGAGCAAAATCGAATTATATGGATTCATTTGACTCCATATAATTCGATGAATTTGCTCGACAATTTTAACGCGGAGCAAGTTCGCAACAGACGAACCTGCTCTAGAAATGATAGGCGAGGCCGATCCGCGCGCTCAGCAGCGACGGCTTCAGGGTATTCTGCGCCGGCTGGCTGTTGATGACGGTGATGGAATCGGTCGCCTTGGTATAGAGCCCCTCGACGCGCAGCGTGATGTGGTCGCTCAGCGCCGTTTCGATGCCGGCGCCGAGCTGATAGCTGGCGAGCGTCTTGGTCTCGCCGCCGCCGAGCGCGAAGAAATCGGCCTTGGCTTCCGTCACCAGCCCGGCAAAGCCGCCCTTGAGATAAAGCAGCGTCGCGGGCGTGACGAGGTAGCCGGCGCGGACGGTCGCCGAATACATGCCCTTGATCGTCCCGAACTGCGTCGGGCCGCCCGGAATGAGCGCGTTCTGGAGCGGATCCTGGAACTTGGCGTTCAGATAGCTGCCGCCGGCCTCGACACCGAGCAGATAGGACGAGGCAAACACGAAATTATAGCCGACGAAGGCGCCGGCGCCGAAGGACTGCGCCGCATAGGGGCCGACGGTCTGGCCGGGCACGTCGACGTCGAGATGCATGTTGCCGAAATTATACGAACCGTCGACGCCGGCATAGAAGCCGTTCCAGTTGATGTTCGGTGCCGGCGCCACGGGGCGGCGCGCATCGCCCATCGGATTGAAGCGATAGGACAGGCCCGCCATGATCGTGAAATAACGTGGCTTGGCGACCTCATCGTCGCTGTTCGTGAACTTGTCGCTGGTTTGATAGTAGTTGGCCTCGACCCTGCCGGTCCAGTTGCCGTACAGGAAGGTCTCGGCGCCGATGCCGATGCCCCAGGCGCCCATCGCCTTCTTGGCGAAGCCGGTGAAACCTTCCTCGGTCTGGACCTTGATGTTGGCATAGCTCAGCCGGCCATAGATCAGCGTCTCGGGCGTGACCAGGTAGCCGACCCGTCCGGAGACTGACCAGTCGAGCTGCGATTTGATCAGGGTGCCCAGGCCGCCGGCCGCGAAAGGCTTGTAGTCGACATCGTGCCAGTCATAGGCGGCCTCGGCGCCGACGACGAAGCGGCTGCCGAGTTGATAGTCGAAGCCGCCATGGATGCCGAAGGCGAAGTCGGTGGCGCCGAACTGGAAGGTATGGGCGGTGTCGTAGTAGCCCATCTTGTCGAACACGCCGCCGCCATGGACGCCGAGATGGAAGCCGGTCCAGGATGGGCCGAGCGCCGGCACGGGCGCGGCGGGAGACGGCGCTGCCAGATCGGCGGCCTGCGCGGCGGGATGGGCCAGGAGCAACGCGAGGCCTGCCACCGAAGCGCGCAATACCGTGCGGATCATCGAATCTTCCCCCTGCCCATGCCAATTTGGCACTAACACACCGTCAGGAGGGGGGTGTCAAAAAGAATCCGGCTCTTGGCCGATGCGGGACGGCAGCGGAATTTCACTGTGACTATTCCGCAACGATGGCGCGCCCCGCCTTGCGGTTTCTCCCTCGCCAAGGCCATACAGGTCGAGAAGGGATATCGCCTTGGCCAGCCGTGCCGACCCGATCAGGAGCGTCGATCGCTTCCTCGAGACCGAACTCGAAGCGCGTGCGCTGGCGCTCGCCTTCTCGCTCGGGCTGGTCGATCGCCTCGCCGGGGAGGGAGCGGTGGCGCGTAGCGAATGCCTCGCCATGACCGGCATGCCGGAGGCGACATCCGGTCTGTTCATGCAGCTTCTCGCCGGCAACGACGTCATCCGTGCCGGCGACACCGTGCGCCTGTCGCCGGCGTTCCGCGCGGCGTTGGCCTATCGCGATCTGCTCGAGGCGCGGCTGTGGTTCCTGAATCTGGTCGCGCCGGATATTCACGGCCTCTTCCCTGAACTGCTGCGCGACGTGCCGGAATTCATGGCGCGCGCCAAGGTCTTCGACCTGTTTCGCTACGACCGTTGCATGGAGGTGACGCCCGACAACCTTGCCGCGACGGCGCGGTGGGTCGATTACACCACGGTGCTGACCCGCTACGAGGCGCCCGCCTGCCTCGACCGGCTCGATCTCGACGGTTCGCGGCGGCTCATGGATGTCGGCGGCAACAGCGGCGAGTTCGCGCGCCAGGCCTGCGCGCGCTTCGCCGGGCTGGATGCCACGGTGTTCGATCTTCCGGTGGTTTGCGCGCTCGGGCGCCGCCATGTCGCGGCCTCGGCATCGGCAGGGCGGGTGACCTTCCATGACGGGGATTTGCGTGCCGATGCCTTGCCGGCCGGCCACGATGTCATCTCCTTCAAATCGGTGCTGCATGACTGGCCGCCCGAGCACGCCGCCGCCTTTCTCGGCAAGGCCGCCACGGCGCTCGAGCCGGGCGGCCGCCTGATCATCTTCGAGCGCGTGCCGCTCGATCTGCGTGGCGCATCGCCGGTTTATTCGATGGTTGCCGACCTGGTTTTCCTGCCGTTCTTCCGCACTCCGGATTTCTATGTCAAACATCTGGCGCAGCTTGGCTTCGTCGGGATTTCCGTCGAGCGCGTCGAGCTTGACACGCCCTTTTGCCTGGTCACGGCGAGGAAGCCATGACGCCGGTGCCCGTTATCGCGGTTTCAGGCCATCCGGGCAGCGGCAAGACCTCGTTGATCGCGGCGTTGCAGGCCGAACTCGGCGTGCCCTCGATCCACTATGACGACTACGAGACCGTCACCAGCCAGCCCCCCGAGCAAGTCGTCAAGTGGATCGAGCGCGGCTCCGACTATGACGAAATCATGCTCGAACCGTTGGTCCGGCGCCTGGATCAGCTCGTCACCACGACCGTGCGCCCACGTTGCGTGTTGTTCGATACGCCGTTCGGCCGCGCGCACCGGCGCACGGGAGCCGTGATCGACACGCTGATCTGGATCGACACGCCGCCCGACATCGCGCTGGCGCGCAAGATCGCCGCCTCCGCCGGCCGCGCCAAGACCGACCCCGCCGAGGCGGTCGCCTTCACGACATGGCTCGAGGCGTATCTGGCGCATTATACCGACTTCATCGCCGGCACCTATGACGTCCAGCGCGAGCGGGTGCGGCCCGGCGCCGACATCGTTCTCGATGGCCGCGCGCCGCCGGAGACGGTGGCGGCCGAGGCGCTGTCCGCCCTGTCGCGGCGCCTTGGCTGGCGCCTCGGCCCGCAGGAGCCGGACGGCCCGCCGATCGCGCCGCTCGGCAAGGCCATGCTCGCGCCGATCGAGGAACTCGACTGCCCGTTCGGGCTCGAACGGTCGGTGAAGCTCGGTGACGGCGCCATCAACGAGGACCGCTTTCTCGCCATCGTGCACAAGAATTCGCTCGGTGCCGACCCGGTCGCCGCCTTTGCGCAAATCACGCGTAAACTGGGCTTGCCCGAACCGATGCTGCACATGCTGTGCGGGCAACTCGCCGAAGCCGAGATCGTCGGTTTCGGTTACGAGGGCGGCGCTGGCGCGATCTACAAGATTTATCTCGAGTTCTCGGAAAGGGTGCGGCGCGGCCTCGCGCCCGGTGCGCCGGCACGGGCGGAAGTGGTTTTCCTCGCCGTCAAATGGCGCGCCGGCGATCCGGGCTCGGCGGCGGTGTCGCGCTATGTCTGGCCGGCGGCCGGGCGCGGTCCGGCGGCGATCGCAGCGCGGCTCGCCGGGCTTGCGCCCCAAGCCGCCGGCCTTGCCTCCGTGCGCGCGGCGCTGGAGGTGGTCGAGGCGGCGCGGGGCCATTGCCCGCCGGACCGGATATTCCTGGTGGAGGTCGATGAGGAACAATCGCCGCGCCGCTCCTTCGACATCAATGTCTACTCGGCCAAATTGCCGGTTCGGGCGCTCGCGCCGGTGCTGGCGCGGCTTGGCGCGGCTTACGCCATCGCGCCGGCGCGGATCGAGGAACTCCTGTCGCGCATCGGCCCGCTGCAACTCGGCCATCTCTCGGGCGGCATCGGGCGCGGCGGCCGGGATTTCGCCACGCTGTATTTCGGCGCGGCGGCGCGCAAGGGGAAGGGCCGTGGCTGATCTCTCAGACCACACGCTGGCCGACCACCCGCCGATCGGTGCGCAGGGCAGGGCGATGCTTGCCCTGATCGAGCAAGGCGACTTCCCGTTCGGGCTCGAGCGCTCGGCCAAGCTCGGCGACGGCGCCATCAACGAGGACCGCTTTCTCGCCATCGTGCACAAGGATTCGCTCGGGCCCGACCCGGCGCCGGAGCTCTCGCGCATGGCGCGGCAACTGGCATTGCCCGAGCCGATGATCGCGATGCTGTGTGGCCATCTCGCTGAAGCCGAGATCGTGCATTTCGGCTATGAGGGCGGCACGGCCGGCCTCTACAAGATTTACCTGGAGTTTTCCGAACGGGTGCGGCGCGGCCTCCTGCCCGATGCGCCGCAGCGGACGGAGGTCGTTCACCTCGCGGTCAAATGGCGCGCCGACGATCCGCGCTCGGCCTCGGTCTCACGCTATATCTGGCCGGCTGACGGGCGCGGCGCGGCAGGGATCGGCTCGCGGCTCGCGGGTCTTGCGCCGCATGCAGCAGACCTTGCATCCGTGCGGGCGGCGCTCGACCTGATCGAGACGGCGCGCGAGCATTGTCCGCCGGCGCAGGTTTTCCTGATGGAGGTCGAGGAGGAGGGCTCGCCACGGCGCTCTTTCGACATCAACCTCTACACGGCCGGCTTGCCGGCCCGGGCCGCCGCGCGCACGCTCGGGCACCTCGGCACCGCCTACGGCCTCGCTCCGGGCCGGATCGAGGAATTGCTGTCGCGCGTCGGGCCGCTGCAACTTGGTCATCTCTCGGGCGGCATCGCGCGCAACGGCCGGGATTTCGCCACGCTGTATTTCGGTGCGGTGCCACGCAAGGGCGCGCGCCGTGGCTGACCTGCTCGACTGGACGCGGCCGGACGATCCGCAACTCGATTATTGCCTGTGGCCGTATCAGCCGGTCGCTGCGACCAGTGGCAAGCTGCGCTCCTCGACGCTGCTGCGGCAATCCTTCGAGGCGCTCGGCGCGCCCGGACGCCTCACCGAGATGGTGCAGGCCGTGACGGCCGAGATCGGCCCGTTCAAGACCGTATGGGGCGTGAAGCAGAAAGGCGCGCATTATAGCTGGGAGCTTTATTTCTACGATTACGAGCGCCTCGCGCGGCAGGTGTCGATCGAGCGCGTGCTCGGCGCGCTGGCGCCGTTCGCGCCGTCCTCGCTCGCGCTGCCGGGCGCGCGCCCCTACTTCATGTTCTCGCTCGATCTCGACGAGGCGCTGGGCGAGGGGCGGCGCACCATGGAGGAGATCAGCGTCTATTTCGGCAATCCGAGCGCGCTGGTCTCCTCGGGGCTGTGCTACCAGCTGACGCGTTCCGGCCTGCGCTTCGACAATCTCTATTACTTCTTCGATGCCCATGACGACTGGGATGACATTGTCGGCAAGGTCGCGGCCTCGGCCCATCTCGATCTGGCCGGCCTCGACGTCTCTTCCATCCTGTGGCCCGAGCTGACCGACTGCGGCATCATCGTCGTCGCCAACAAGAAGCACAATGACGGCGTCTATTTTTCGCGTATCCGCATCGACCAGTTGATCTGGTTCGTCGAGAGGCTCAACTATCCGCAGGCCATCCAGGGTTTTCTCAGGCGGCATCGCGAGCGGCTCGACCATATGCTCTATGATGTCGGCATCGATTACCATATGGTCGATGGCAGGCTGGAGATCCTGAAGAGCGCCTATTACGGCGTTCTGTAAATCTCCACGGGCGGGCGATGGCGATCTACGACCACAGCAAATACGTCTCCCTGACGATGGAGTTCCGCTGCAACCTCAAATGCGTGCATTGCATGATCGAGGGCACGATGGACCGCCTCGCGCCGGAAAGCGACGAGAGCTTCGCCGAACTGCTCGAGCATAATCGCAGGACGCGGCAATGGAGCGGCCTGATCCTCACCGGCTCGGAGATCACGCTGCGCCGGGACCTGCCCGACCTCGCCCGCCGCGCCCGCGCCGCCGGTTTCGAGCACGTCCGCATCCAGACCCATGGCATGCATCTCGGGCGGCGCAGCTATGCCGAGACCCTGGTCGCGGCCGGGGTGGACGAGTTTTTCGTCAGCGTGGCCGGTTGCGATGCGGCGACTCATGACGCGATCACCACGGTCAGGGGCTCGTTCGACAAGACATTGCGCGGCCTCGAGATACTCGACGAGCACCCCGATGTCGCGACCATCACCAATACGGTGGTGACCGCGCAAAGCTATCTCCTGCTGCCGGCCGTGGTCGAGCGGCTGGCGCATCTCAAGCGGCTGACGCAGATGGAGTTCTGGGTGTACTGGCCGATGCAGGAGGGCGACGAGAAGGGGCTGATCGCCAATCACCTCGACATTCTCCCCTTCCTGAAGGAGGCCGCGGCCAAGGCGCGGGCGCTCGGGCGCGCGGTGGAGATCAAGAATTTTCCCGAATGCCTGCTGGAGGAGGACGGCGCGCTGCTGATGAACGATCAGCCGCAACTCTATATCGACCCGGCCTTCTGGGACGAGTTCTCCAGGAATGGCTTCTACCAGTGCCCGTTTCGGCAGCAATGCCGGTCGACGCAGTGCCTCGGCCTGAACACGGCCTACATCAAAAAATATGGCGACCATGCCGACCGGCTGCACCCGATCTGACCTTTTAACGATTCTGCGCGAATGCGAAAATTAGCAGTTGCTCAGGGGCTTGGTGTGTTTTAGTCCTTAAATCGTTATTAAGAATTCTTAGTATCGGAGCCAGGTGACGTTTGCGCCGGGCTCCCTCTTTGGGCTGGGCATGCATTGATATGGCAAAGCAGCTTTTGATTTATGAACGTGCGGTGCCGGTGTCTCGTCAGGAACACGGCAAGCTCTGCGTAAAGACCGGCAACAATTTCTCCTTTGCAAGGGACGTCAATTCGGTGCCGCTGATGGCCGCCGAATTCGCCAATGCGGCGGCGGAATGTGCGGTCGTCTTTGCCGGGCACGGCGACGACATCATTCCGGTGGTGCTGTTGGGCGTGCGGGACGGCGAGAACCTGTTCGTCAATCCGGACGGTTCTTGGGGCGCGCGCTACGTGCCGGCCTTTCTCAGGCGATATCCGTTCGTTTTTTCCAGCTCCGACGATGGCACCAACTTCACGCTTTGCGTGGATGAGGAGTTCGAGGGCTGCAACCGCAAGGGGCGCGGCGAGCGCCTGTTCGACAATGACGGCGAGCGCACGCAGTATCTGCAGAGCGTGCTCGGCTTTCTGCAAGCCTACCAGGTTCAGTTCCAGCGCACGCGCGCGCTGACCAAGCGCCTGAACGACCTCAACCTGTTCGAGGCCATGCAGGCCCGCTTCACGCTTCGCGACGGCAAGGTTCTGACATTGACGGGTTTCTTCACCGTCAACCGCGACCGGTTGAGGGCGCTGTCGGCCGAGCAACTGGCGGAGTTGATGCGGAACGACGACCTGGAGCTGATCTACCTGCATCTTCAGTCGATGCGTCATCTGTCGGCCACCGCCGAACGGATCGGGGCGGATGCGGGCGACGACAAGAATAATGCGGCGGAGCCGCAGACTGCGCCGGAGCCGGCGGGGGCCTGACGAGGGATCAGACCGCCTGAAGCGCGGCCTTTTCTTCTGAAGTCGAAAGCTAAGGAACTTCCGGCTTCGGCAACCCGGTCGATCCGGATGTTGGGGAGGGGGGGACGATGGCATTTCCGTTCAGATCGGAAGGCGTTTTTGGCCGGCCAATTTCCCACCGGCGCGCGCGACTATCGGAAGTCCTGAGGGAGAAGCTGGCGCGGCTGGCACGGGGATCGCGCGTGCAGCGCGAACTGGCCGGGCGCGTGCGGCTGGTTTTCGATCCGCTCGAACCGCGCTTCCTGCTCAATGCCGATCTCAACGTCAACCTGGCGACCGACGGGCCGCAGATCGACCATCAGATCGTCGTGCGCCTCGTGGAGGAGGTGCAGGCGACCGATACCGGCACGCAGACGATCCAGAACGTCCAGATCCTCGACCAGAGCAACGGCGGCAAGGTGCTGGCCTTCGGGGAACTGAGTTCGATCACCGGCATTTCCATCGTCGGTGGTGCTGGCAACGACACGTTGAAGATCGATGTGGATTCCTTTGGCGGCCACACGCTGCCGCAGGCCATCTCCTTCGACGGCGCCGGCGGCAACGACCATCTCGTCTTCGACAGTTCCGATAACGTTGCCTGGACCCTGAACGGCAACAATGCCGGCAAGGCCGTGGGCGGCGGCCTCACGGTGAATTTCACCGGCGCGGAGAATCTGACGGGCGCGGACGGCAATCAGGACACTTTCACCGTCGAGAGCGGCGGTACGCTGTCCGGCACGATGGATGGCGGCTTCGGCGGCAAGGACACCATCGTCTATTCCGGCGTGACCGCATCGAATGTCGTGCTTGGCGCCAATGGCTCGGCCGCGGTGACCTTCTCGGGCGGCGCCTCGCTGTCCTTCGAGAACATGGAGCCGTTCAATGTCGGCGCCGGCGTTCAGGTCGTCGACAAGTCGGCGGACGCTTCCGGCAACGACGTCGCGATCACCGGATCGGGCAGCAACCTCCAGATCAGCATTGGCGGCGGCCCGGCCCAGACGGTTGCGAATTCCAACGCGCCGGTCTGGCTCTATCTCGGCGAGGGGGCAAAGACGACGACGGTCGCCTCGCTGCCGAGCGGGGCCTCGTTCTCGCTGATGGTCGATGCCGGCGATCAGGTCGCGGTGGATTCCAGCCTTGCCGTTGCCGGCCATCTCGGCCTCAGCGCCGCAGCCATCAATATCGGCAGCACGGCCGATATCACCGCGCAGTCGATCGATCTGCGCGCGGTGAACTGGGCGCGCACCTCGCTCGACGCGGCGACGCAAGGCGCTGCGCTGAGCGTGACACCGGCGACCTTGGCGGCAACCGTCGACATCACCGGATCGCTGACGGCCACGGACGCGCTGAACGTCTCCTCCTTCATTTCCAATACGGTGAGGGCGCACGGCATTGCCGATGCCAGCCTGCGCGATATCACGGCGACGCTGACCAATATCTCGACCGTGACGCTCGCCGCCGGCGCGATGCTCAGTGGTTCGAACGTGACAGCGACCGCCGATACGCGGACCGATGTCGACCTGGCGCTGACGAAGGTGCCGATCCCCAACCTGCTTGGGCTCGCCGAGATTGTCATTCCGGACGCGCAACTGCCAACTCTCGGGCTGCCCGCCGACCTGATCGCCCAGATCAAGGCGGACAGCCCCGACAATCTGTTCAGCACCGGCTCGCAGGCTTTCTCCGACGCGCTGTCGAGCGGCCAGATCGCCATGCAGGATCTGGAGCGCATCGCCCAGAATTTCGTGACCGGCTTTACCGACGCGCAGGTGTCGTCGGATGTCAACGTCACCAACACGACCAAGGTTTCGCTCGCTCCGGGCGCCCTGCTCACCCAGACCGGCGGCGTTGCGGGCGACGGCACCACCGATGTGCGGATCGCGGCCAACGACGACAGCCACGTCGCCGTGATGCTGCAGACCGAGGTCGATGCGCTCATCCCGTCGACGGCGACGATCGTGGTGTTTTCCGCGCTCGATTCCGATACGCATGTCACGCGCACGACGGGCGTTGTCGTGGGGCAGGCCGAGGGCACGGTGTCGAGCCAGCCCGTGGCGATTACCGCGGCCGGAGATGTCACGATTGCCGCCGGCAATTCGGGTGCGGTGATCAATACGGTCGATTCCAACGCAATCGGCTCGGTGACCAACGTCGCGGGAGAGACGACGACGGCGCTGGTGCGTGGCGTGACCGTCAATGCCGGCGGCCTCGCCGTCAGCGCTGGCAGCGAAACCCTCTATTACGCCACCAGTCTCGATGCCGAGAACCGCGTCGGCGGCGCGACGAGCGCCGGGATCGATGCCGCCGTCGTCACGGCGGGGGCGGGCGGTGTCACTGTCGCGGCCGCCGATCGTTCGGCGTTCGAGGCCGTCGCGATTCCGTTCCATCAGAACCAGAGCGATACCGACGCCCGTGCCAAGAAGCAGATCGCGCGCGTCAGCGTGATCAACGAGGTGCTCAAGGATACTAGCGCGGCGATCGCCGGCACGACCATGACCAGCATCGGCGCTGTCACGGTGTCGGCGATCAACGCCACGGCCATGACCGCGGCGGCGAGCAGCGTACCGCTCGAGGAAGTCGACGAGGCGGATGGTTCCGCGCCGATCGTCGCCAAGAAGGTGATGGCCGGCATCCTCGCGGCCAACGTCGCCAATGGCTCGACCACGGCCACGATCGCCGACAGCAATGTCACCACCACCAATGGCGCCGACGTCACCGTCACGGCGCTCGATGATTCCTTCCTCGATGCGACGATCTTCATCGACACGGAAGGGCGCGGCAAGATCGGCCGATTCCTGAAGGGCGGGGCAAGCTCGACCTCGGCGCTCGAGGCGATGAACATCATCGGCTTCGATCTCGGCCAGGGTTTTACGATTGGCGACAACACGCTGGCCTTGCAGAAGGCGACGCTCGACGCGCTGCTCGGCACCGAGTTCTTCCAGACCGAACGGCCGGTCCAGGTCAGCGCCGCGATCAAGAATTCGATGATCTCCGCCGCCGGCGCGCTGGCCGTGCTGGCGACGGCGCGCGGCACGGCGAACACCACGGTCAGCAATTCCGCGCGCAACGAGTCCAATGGCGGCTTGCTCAAGAGCAGCGCCAAGGCGCTCGCGGTCGTTCTGGCGACCAACCAGATCAGCCGGCTGGCCAGCGCCACCATCGACGGCGGCGCGGCCGTGGCGAATATCGGCGCGGGCGGTGCGCTTCAGGTCGGGGCGTGGGACGACACGGTCGTCAATTCCAACGTCAAGATCACCGCGTCGTCGGTTGCTTCGAGCGACGGTGGCTTGCACAGCGCCGAGGACCTGATCGACGGGCTGTCCGGCACCACGATTCAGGCTGACCGCCTGCTCACCGACGGCACTGTCGCCCTCCCTTACGGCACCGTGGTCGGCCTCGACTGGAATATCAAGACGGACGGCTATACCGGAGCCATCGACGTCAAGCCCGGCGATGTCGTGTTCGTCAGCAAGCTCGGCAGCGCGGGCAAGCTGTACAAGTTCATCGGCGCGGGCCCGCAGCATATCGACTTCAAGCAGAGCGGTCCGGCGGTGGATTTCGCCAACACCGCCTATTGGACCGAGATTTCGGGCGAGCCCGGCGACACCTATACCTATCTCGGCGCGGACAATCCGACGCTGGACCTGACCGGCGTGGATTTCACAGACAAGGATCTGTGGAAGGCCGATCTCGATTACTCGATCCTGAGCGACTCGTACAATGTCCGCTCGTCCGGCGCTTCGGCGACCGGCGCGGCGCTGGTGTTCAACGATGTGCGTGGCGGTGCCACGGCGCTCTTGCAGAAGGCGGCCGTCGCCGCCGACAGCGTCACCGTGTCGGCGGATTCGACCGGGACCATCGAGGCCAATGCCGATGTCTATAGCGAGGTCACGGGCGGAGCGGCCTTCGACCAGGATTCGCTGATCAAGAAGGCGCTGCCTTCGGGAGCCAAGGGCTTCATTCTCAAGAAGATGCTGACCGGCGGCAATACCTCGGCCTCGCAGAGCGCCGTCGTCGCCACCAACCTGATCCAGGGCCAGACCTCGGCGAAGATTGTCGATTCCACCCTCGGCACCGATGCCGACAAGATCGGCGATATCACGGTTCGGGCCGAGAACCGCTCGACGATCGTTTCCGAGAATTCGACCGTTGCCGCGACCCTCAACGGCACCAAGACGGCCGCGTTGCAGATCGCCAACAACACGATCGGCTGGGAACGCGGCAACCTGCTGTTCAACACCGTCGAGACCTTGATCGGCGATGTCGTCGACGATATCGCCGAGCCGGCCGGGGCCGGCGACGTGTCGTTGCGCCATGAAAATCCGTTCAACGTCGAGGCGTCCATCACCGGCTCGGACATCGTGTCGGATGGCGACCTTGCCGTGCGGGCCATGTCGAGCGCGGTGGTGAGGGCGACCATCGACAATGAAGCCTCGGCAGCCAACCAGGCGCTGTTCGACGGCAAGACCACCGGCTACGGCGCGGTGATCTCGGGCAACAAGGTCTCGAGCACGGCCTCGGCCTTCATCAGCGGCGGCACGGTCGTGGCCGCGACGGTTTCTGTCGACGCCGGTGATACCGCCGCCATTACTGCGACCACCGGCTTCGGCATCAGTTCTCAGCTCGACAACAGCAACGGCCTCGACATCGTCAACAAGATCGCCGGCCATATCCTCGACGATTATGATTACACGACGAAGTCGGGCAGCCCGCATCTCAACCTCGGCGATACCGTGCGTATCAGCGATGCGGCCGATTACGCCGGGACCGGCGAGCCGGGAGCCGTCTACGAATATATGGGCCCCGACAATACGGTGGTCGACCTCGCCACTGCCGATTTCACCGATTTCGGCCTGTGGAGAAAGCTCGACACCGACGCGCTGATCCCGGCCAGCATCGTCAAGACCGGCCTGATGGCCGCCGGCATGTCGGAAAAGTCGGTCGTCGGCAATGCGACCGGAACCGGTGGCATTTTCGACCGTAACCAGGTCAAGAGCATGGTCACGGCCAAGCTCTCCAACACGGCGGTGACGGCCAGCGGCGCCGTCGCGGTCAAGGCTGATGAATCCGCGACGATCAGCGCCACCGACACCAGCGTGATCGATTCCTGGGATTCCAAGAGCGGTATTTCGGTGTCGAACACCGTGCAGGGCGGGGCGTCGGCCTCGGTTGAAGACAGCACGATCACCAAGGCTGCCGGCGCCGGCGTGGATAACGACCTGACCGTCAGCGCGACCAGCACGGCGACGATCGATGCGACCGCGCTGAGCCAGGCTTATGGCTCGGGCACCGTCTACGGCTTCGTGCTCGCCTTCAATGCCGTCGGCTGGCAGCCGCAGAACCTGCTGTTCGACGCCGTCGATACGCTGCTCGGCTCGCCGGAGATCGGCAAGGCGCTCGGCAGCGAAACCCCGGTGCTGACAACGGCCTTCATCAAGGATTCCGCTGTCGATGTCGCCGGCGATGTGGCGGTGTCGGCGCTCAACACGGCCGGCATCACCGCCACGACCGGCAATGAATCCAAGATGGAGTGGGAGAACGATTTCGCTCCCGCCGCCAAATACGGCGTCAGCGGCACCGCCGCCGGCGCGATCCTCGCCAGCAACAAGGTCAGCGCCGGCGCGTCCGCCTATATCGACAATAGCGGACAGGCCGGCAAGACGGTCGCAACGGGCGGTGCGGTCGAGGTCGACGCCTCGAACGCGGCAACGATCGCGGCCGATATTTCGGTCGTCTCCACGGCGCTGCCCGGCAGCACGCTCGGCGCGTTGGAGGACCTGGTCGGCGGCATCGCCGACCGGCTTGGCGCCAATAGCTACGACTATACCAGCAAGTCGGGCACGCGCACGATCGAGAACGGCGACAAGGTGCGCGTCGCACTGGATTATGCCGGCGCGGCGGCGCATCCGAGCGTCCATGAGGGCGAGGTCTACGAGTATATCGGTGATACGGCGCTCACCGCCGCCGACCTCGACAATGTCGATTATTCCGATACGACGAAGTGGAAGCAGCTCTCCACGACTGATTTCACCTCCGTCTTCTTCCCGACCAGCGTCGGCAACGTGGTCGCGACCAACAGCAAGGCGATCGGGCTGTCGATCGCCTATAACGACACGCGCGGCGATTCGAAAGCCTATGTCGCGGGCGCGACCGTGACCGCCGGCGGTGACGTCACCGTCGCTGCCAAGGGCGCCTCGACCATCACCGCTTATACCACCAACACCGTTTCGGCCGGCGGCGGCAGCGGCATCACCGGCGAAGGCAATGTGCTGGCCTTCACCGGCCAGATCGACACCAACGTCGTGCTCGGCAAGACGCTGGCCAGCATCGAGGACAGCACGGTCACGACGCTCGGAGCGGTTTCGGTCACCGCAGACAACGAAGCGCGCATCGATGCGCGCCTCTATGCTTCCGGTTCGTCGGGCGCCACCGCCGTCGGCGTGACGCTTGCCTACAACTCGGTCGGCTGGGATGCCCAGAACATCCTGTTCAACACGCTCGATACGCTGATCGGCGCACCTTACCTGGCCGATCAGGGCTTTGGCGGCAATGTTGGCGCCGACGCCACCGCCACCATCAGCGCGAGCGCCGTGGATGCCGGCGCGGCGATCGTGGTTTCCGCCCTCAACAACGCCCAGATCAACGCCACGATCTCCAACGCGGCGGTGACGGCGACCTCGGCGATCAAGGGTGCGGCGGG
>CALKHP010000040.1 GCA_937988775.1 uncultured Alphaproteobacteria bacterium | reverse complement strand
CATCGACCGAGACCGGCAATTTCGCACGCAACACGGCGATGCGGTCATAATAGCTCGCCGCAAAAAGCCTTCTACAGCGGACGGCTTCATCGATATTGTCAAGTTGCGCCAGTGCGATAGCCGCGTGAAATTCCGACAGCTTGCCGTTGAACCCCCATCGTGCAGCCGTATCCGCGCCGGCTCGAAGGCCGAAATTCGTGACGCTGCGCAGACCACGCTGGTGGCTTTCGTGGGCGAAGACCACGCCACCCTCGCCAACAGCGAATGTTTTCGTGGCATGAAGGGAGAAAACCTCGAAAATGCCGGGTTGCGAGCAGCGCGGCGTGCGAACAACACCTAGCCCGGCTGCATTGTCGATAATGACCGGCACGCCCTGTTCACGGCAAAAGGCGATCTCCTCGGCAAAAGAATAGTTCATGCCGAACGGCGCCACGAGCATGACGCCCCCCGGCTTCTCCTGATCAAAGGCCCGTTTCAGGATCGTCGCGGAGGCGGCCCAGCTCGCCGCGTCCACGTCGATGATCACCGGTTCGAGGCCGGCGGCCTTTACGGCGCCCAGCGAGGCCGGAAAGGTAAATGCCGGCACGAGCACCCGCCCTGACACGCCCGAAGCCAGCAATGCTGCCGACAGGCCGGCCGTCGCCGAGGTCACGGTCACGCAGCATTCCGCGCCGCCTCCGTATTTCGCCATGGCCCGCTCTTCGAAGAGCGCCGTCAGCGGGCCAAAATTCGAGTAGATCTTCCGATCATACGCCGACTGGAGATAATCCATATAAGAAGAGATCGGTGGCAACCGAGGCTCAACAAAGCGATGCTTGAAGGCGTATGTATTGGCGCCATCACTGATCATGCACACTCTGCTCCAATTCAGAATTGATCATCACCGGGCCAGCGCGCAGATTGATCAAGCTGGAACACAGAGTGTCCGCCCCGAGGACATTCACGCGAAACGCAAAGCCATCCAGTATCCGGTGAGCATATTTCAGTTCGCCATCAGTCACCATTCCCACGCCGGCATTGCCGAAATATGTCCCGGGCGAGAATAGATTCAGGAATGGAAACTTGACCGAGACCTTGCTGCCCTTGGCATATGGCCTTCCCCGCCCGAAATCATCCGAACTCTGCCCGAACAGATGCAGGCCGGTGACATCCCTGATCGCCATGCCGAAGCCGGCATTCTCCGAGGATTCGTCGAATTCAACCGAGTAACAATACCTGTATTCCCGCCCGAAATTGATGACATTGACGATCTGACCATCGCTGTTCTCAAGATGGATATCCGATATCCTTGCCCCTTGAGATTCATAGATTACCGTCGATTCGCTCACCAACCCGGCATCAAAATCATCCGCAACAGCTAATGAATCGTCACGAATATCCGACGCGGCACGGTCTGCTTCCAGCCGATCTTCTTTAACGGGAGGATCACAGATCTCCGGCAGGGTCATTGTCTTCAATTCATTACGTATAATGATCTGTTCTTCGGCGCTTGCCGCGATCAGCCGCTGATACTGACTGACGACCAGCTTCGGCTCACCGTCCAGTAGTTTCTCGCCGGCATCGAGCAGCACGGCACGGTCGCAGAGCTGCACGATGGTTTGCGCACCATGCGACACGAAAAGAATGGTGCCGCCGCGCTCCTTGATCGCCTCGATCCGCGCGAAGCATTTGCGCTGGAAGGCCTCGTCGCCGACCGCCAGCGCCTCGTCGACGACAAGGATATCCGGTTCGACCGCCGTCGCCACGGCAAAGGCGAGGCGCACATACATGCCGCTCGAGTATGTTTTGACCGGGCGTTCGATGAAATCACCAATGCTGGCGAACTGGGCGATCCCCTCGAAGCGAGCGTCCATCTCCTCGCGAGAAAGGCCAAGGATGGCACCGTTCATGTAGGCGTTTTCACGGCCGGTGAATTCGCCGTTGAAACCGGCGCCAAGTTCCAGCAGCGCCGCGATGCGTCCATTGACCGCCAGCGTGCCCGCGCTTGGCTGCAAGGTGCCGCAGATGACCTGCAGGAGCGTGGACTTGCCGCAGCCATTGCGGCCGATAATGCCGACCGTCTCACCGTGCCCAACCTCGAGCGAAACATTGCTTAGCGCGGCAAATTCCTTGAAGCGGCGCATCCGGCCGAGCGTCGCCATCTGGAGCAGACGATGCTCCGGGCGGTCGTAGATGCGGTAGACTTTCGACAGGTTGCTGACGCTGACCGCCGCCTCAGAGGACATCGGCGAATCCTTTGCGCGTCTTCTGGAAGAAGGCATAGCCCAGTGCGGCAACCAGCAGACCGCCGGCAAAATTGACAAACCACATCGTGACGTCAGGAAAAGCGCCGAATACGACCGCGTCGCGGATGGCCTCAATGCTGAAGCCAAGCGGATTATAGGCAGCAAGCGGCCTGAACCACGGCGGCAGGCTCTCGGATGGATAAAAGATCGGGCTGAGGAACATGAGGGCGGTGACGATCAATGGAATCAACTGGCCGATATCCCGAACGTAAACCCCCAACGCCGCCAGAAACCACGCGCAACCCAGGGTCATCAGGCAAAGAGGCATGATCAAGGCCGGGACAAGCAGCACCGTGGCATGGAAGCCCGACCCGAACGCCACCTGAAAGGCGAGCAGAATCACGCTCGCTATCGCCGCCTGGAACGCGGCGCTTACAAGAGCCACCACGGGCAGTATCTCGAGAGGGAAAACCACCTTTTTCACCAGATTGGGCTGACCCGTCACGATCATGGGAGCCCGCGCGATCACCTCACCGAACAGATTGAACACCGTCAGGCCAGCGAAGATCACCAGGGCGAACTGTGTCGTGTTCGCCTCGCCCTGGTTCCAGCGCGCCTTGAGTACGACCGCGAACACGAAGGTGAAAACGGCCAGCATGAACAGCGGCGTGAGTATCGTCCAGACCGCACCGAGCGTCGAGCCACGATAGCGCGTCTCGATCTCACGCCAGGAGAGTTGGCGGATTAGAGAAAAGCTCTTCATGAGAAAGATAGAATCATCGCATCATATCTTAGATGGGGAACCATAAAGTCTATTTCCATGCCTTCAATACTACGATATGATTGCATCATTTCTGTATCATCACCACAATAACGAGCATGCTTACTCTGGCATACTTGACGCGATATGTGTCAACATTCATCTGCACGCTTAGACATCGACAGTTCACTTCCGCTCACATTCGCGTCGCCGGACCGTTCGACGAACCGCCCACTCGCCCGCCCTTGAAGCAGATCAGCGGAAGGGCGCGGCTCCCGACAGCATCGCGCGCAAACGACAACGGATAGCGATGCGCCTGTGTTCCGATCAGGTATCGCCGCAAGCACTCACACAACGTGCCCATCCGCATCCTCCAAATCAGACAACGCTTCAACACCTATTTCCCTGAAATCGCAGGATGCGATGAATTGGACTAGCCCAGGCCTCTGATTTTGCGTCAAGCAAGGGGAACTCTCCTTGTCAGGCCAGGTCGTCTATCCTATAGGACGCCTCGCTACAACGCGCCATCCGCCGCCATGCGCGCTCACTTTTCTCGGAAACTGCAAGCAAATAGGAGGAAATAACGCTTGCGCGAGGAGAGGTGGTGCATATTTGTGGCCCTGCGACGCAGCCGGCCGATCCTCCGGCGAGTTTGACGTGACCTGTCGTTTCTTCTAAAGGATGCATGGCTGATGCGCCGCCTTTCCCTCCCGCAAAACCTGCGCCTTATACCGCTCCGTCATCTGGAACGGAAGGGTGTGATCGATGGCAGCGAAAGCTGGGAGATGGTCGGGGACGATCCGCAGTTCCTGCTGCAGGGCCGGCGCGACGCGCTTCAACCGGGCACATATCGCCTCTCGATCCAACTCGGCTCTTTTTCTCCCCTGAAAGCGCCGAAGCTGTATCTCGATAGTGGAGCAGGTCATAGCGAAGCCGCAACCGTCCCGATGGTTCTATCTGAGGACGGACGAGGGCTTTTCGCGATCTTCCAACTCGGCTCTCCCGTAACCGGGCTTCGTTTCGATCCCAGCCAGGAACCGGGGAAGCTTTCCATCGAAAGGGTCCGGCTGCGCCGGATATCGACCACGGGCCTGCGCTTGACACGCCTGGTGAGGGCGTTCCGCCGACGGGTCCGTTCGCCACACGACCTGTCGAGCCTCGCCCGCCGCGGCCTCGCCCTTTACCGGCAGGGCGGGTTCCAAGCTTTACGGCAGGCAGTGGCTGGCGCGGTCAGCCGGCATGAGGCTCTTACCGGCGACGGCAGCTATAGTCGATGGATCAAGCTCTATGACACGCTGACGCCTGACTTGCTGGGCGCGATGCGGGCGGAAGCGCGGGCGCTGCCGCGCCAACCGCTGATCTCGGTGGTGATGCCAGTCTACAATACGCCCGAGAATCTGCTGCGTGAGGCGATCGAAAGCGTCCTCGCTCAAGCTTATCCCCGATGGGAACTCTGCATCGCCGACGATGCCTCCACGGCACCGGGTGTACGCCATATATTGGACAAGTATGCCAGGGCGGATCAGCGCATCAAAATCGTCTACCGGGAGGAAAACGGCCATGTCTCGCGCGCCTCCAATTCGGCACTCGCCCTCGCGACAGGCGAATGGATCGCGCTGCTCGATCACGACGATGTGCTGCGACCGCACGCCTTGTTCGAGGTTTCCCAGACGATAAACCGTTATCCCGATTCGGAGCTGATCTATAGCGACGAAGACAAGATTGACGAAGTCGGGCGACGTTTCGACGCATTTTTCAAGCCGGACTTCTCGCTCGAAATGTTTCGTTCGCAAAACTACCTCAATCATCTGACCGTACATCGCGCGGCGAATATACGGACAGCGGGCGGATGGAGGGTGGGTTTCGAGGGCAGCCAAGACTACGATCTCAATCTTCGTATCATTGAGCGCGTCGAACCCCGCCATATCCGCCACATACCCAAGATTCTCTACCACTGGCGCGCCGTTTCCGGCTCGACGGCAGCCGGCGGTTCCGAAAAAAACTATGCATGGGAAGCGGGACGGCGTGCGCTTGAGGCACATATCGAGCGTGTCGGATTGGCAGGACGCATTGAAGAAGTAGCCGAGACACCGTTTTACCGGTTGCGGCTAACCACGCCCGTCGTTGCGCCCATGGTAAGCCTGATCATACCGACGCGAAATGGTCTTGAATTTCTGCGCGGATGCATTGAGTCGGTGCGCGAGAAGACGACCTATGGGAATTATGAGGTTATTGTCATCGACAACGGATCGTCTGATCCCGAGACGTTAGAATATCTGAAAGCCATCTCTCGCCGCAGGAACACGCGGGTCTTGAGATACGACGCGCCATTTAATTTCTCAGCGATTAACAATTTCGCTGTCGGCAAGGCGAAGGGAAGCCTCATCGGCCTGATCAACAACGACATCTCGGTGATCTCGCCGGAATGGCTGACCGAGATGGTGTCATGGGCGCTTCAACCTGGTGTCGGCTGCGTTGGTGCGAAGCTTCTCTATGACAACGACACAATACAGCACGGTGGCATCATCCTCGGAATCGGTGGTGTAGCCGGCCATTCTAACAAATACTTTGATCGCCATAGCTCCGGATACTTTTCAAGATTGAAGATTATTCATAATGTCAGTGCGGTAACAGCTGCGTGCCTGCTTGTCCGACGTGAGATTTATGACGAAGTGGGTGGGCTGAACGATACAGACCTGAAGGTCGCTTTCAACGATGTCGATTTCTGCCTGAAGGTTCGCGAGGCTGGTTACAGGAACGTATGGACACCGTTCGCGGAACTGTACCATCTCGAGAGCGTGTCGCGCGGAGCCGAGGACAATCCTGTGAAGATCGAGCGCTTCCGGTCGGAGGTAGCCTACATGCAGCGCAACTGGGGTGCGACGTTGGCCAATGATCCGTTTTACTCACCCAACCTCACCATCGAGCATGAGGACTTCTCACTCGCTTTCCCACCGCGCATTCGTTCCGAGGATATTGTGCTTGCGAAGAGCATTGTATCGTCCGGCACCGAAGCCGTTAAGGAGAGGCCCGCGCTGGGATGACTGCATTGAAAATGATCCCCCTCAACGATCTGAAGCGCGTCTACAGCAGCAATGAACAGGCCGTGTGCGACGCGGTCACGGCGGCGATTGCGTCCGGCTGGTGGCTGAACGGCACCCGCACCGCTTCGTTCTGCAAGGAGTTCGCTGCCTATGTCGGCGTTGCCCGCTGCATCGGCGTGGCCAACGGCACGGATGCGCTGGAGATCGCCTTCCGGGCGCTGGTCGAAACCCGCCAGCCCAAGGGCCGCGAGGTCATCACGGTTCCGAACGCCGGCGGTTATTCGGCCATTGCCTGCCGGCTGGCCGGCCTGACGCCCGTCTATGCCGATATCGAGGAAAGGTCACAACTCGTCTCCATCGAGTCCGTGCGCTCCGCCCTCGGCGAGGAGACGGCCGTCGTGGTCGCCACGCATCTCTATGGCGGCGGCGTCAATGTCGCGGAGTTGCGTCGGGTCATGGATGCGGCGGGCTACGCCCATGTGCCGATCCTCGAGGATTGCGCGCAGGCGCATGGCGCCCGGCTCGAGGGCAGGATGGTCGGCTCCCTCGGAGACGTTGCCACCTTCAGTTTCTATCCCACCAAGAATCTCGGGGCCTTCGGCGATGCCGGCGCCATCGTCACGTCGCAGGCCAAGCTTGCCGATGCCTGCGATGCGCTCCGGCAGTATGGCTGGGCCGGCAAATACACGATCGGCCGGCCGGGCGGGCGCAACTCCCGCCTCGACGAAGTGCAGGCCGCGATTTTATCTGCTCTTCTGCCCGGGCTCGATGACGCCAACGCCTGCCGCGTGGCCATTCTCGACAAGTATGAGCAAGCAGCCCCGAACGGGGTCGCGTTCGTGCGAAGCGCGGAAGGCGCCGTGGCGCATCTGGCCGTCATCCTATGCGACGACCGGGAGGGGCTGCGCGCGCATTTGGCCGGTAACGGCATCGCCACCGATGTTCACTACCCGGTTCTCGACTGCGACCAGCCTGGATGGCGCGACCAACCGCAAAAGCTTGCGCCAGGCGGCGTTCCGGTCGCGCGCGCCAGTGTCGGCCGGCTTTTGACCCTCCCCTGTTTCCCTGGCATGACGGCCGAGGAAATTGATCGGGTCTGCGAAGCATTGGCGTCATGGCGGACATGACGGAAACTGCTGACACCTTGCGGATGTCGCCCTCCCGTGCCGGCCGGCCACGTCGTACGCTCGTCATTCCGGTCTACCGCAACGAGGAGAATATCGAGGATCTGCTGGCAGCGCTGGCGCAACTCGATCGCGCGGTCGGCGGCATGGAGGTCGTGTTCGTCATTGATGGCTCCCCGGACAGGTCCGGGGAATTGCTGGCAGCGGCACGCGACAAGATGCAATTTCCTTCGAAAATCGCCTTCCACAGCCGCAATTTCGGTTCCTTCACGGCGATTCGGACCGGCATGGAGCTTGCGCAGGGCGACGTCATCGCGGTGATGGCCGCGGATCTTCAGGAGCCGCCGGAGTTGATCGTCGAGTTCTTCCGCAGGTTGGAGAACGACGAGGCCGATATCGTGTTCGGCCAACGCGCGGGTCGTCACGATTCGCTCCTGCGCGATGCGCTGTCGAACGCCTTCTGGCGGCTCTACCGCAAGCTGGTGATCAAGGATATCCCACAGGGTGGCGTCGATATCTTTGCGTGCAACCGAATAGTTTGCAGCACTGTTCTAGAGATTGCCGAACCGAACAGTTCACTGATCGCCCAGCTTTTCTGGGTCGGCTTCCGGCGCATTTTCATACCATACCAGCGGCGCAAGCGGCTCAAGGGCGCGAGCGCATGGAACTTCTCGCGTCGGCTGCGCTATATGATGGACAGTATCTTCTCGTTCTCCGATCTGCCGATCCTGCTCGTGCTGTGGTTCGGCATATTCGGTTGCGTCGCCAGCCTCGCCGTCGGCCTGCTGATCGCCATTGCCCGTGTGCTGGGTTACGTGACCGCGCCTGGCTATGCCGGCCTTGCCGTGCTGATCACGTTCAGCGCTTCGGCGATGCTGGCGGTGCAGGGAATTCTGGGCTCCTACCTATGGCGCACCTTTGAAAACACCAAGCGGCGGCCGCTCAGGATCATCAGCCGGGTCGTTCCAGCAGAAGATGGATCGGGCTCCAACATTCAATCTCGGGAAACACCATGAGTCCTCAGGCCGAAAAGCCGTTCATCCACGAAGCCGCACTATGCGAAAGCGGCAATGTGGGGACCGGCACGCGCATCTGGGCGTTCGCTCATGTCCTGCCGGGCGCACGCATCGGCCGCGACTGCAACATCTGCGACCACGTCTTCATCGAGAACGACGTCGTCATCGGCGATTCGGTAATCGTCAAATGCGGCGTCCAACTCTGCGATGGCTTGCGCATCGGCAACCGCGTCTTCATTGGGCCGAACGCAACCTTCACCAATGACCGCATTCCGCGTTCCGGGCAGGAGCCTGGGGAGTCGGCGCAAACCGTGGTAGAGGATGGTGCTTCCATTGGCGCGCATGCGACCATCCTGCCGGGCGTTCACATCGGCCGCGGCGCAGTGATCGGTGCCGGTGCGGTCGTCACTCGCGATGTCCCTCCCCACGCCACTGTCGTCGGCAATCCCGCCGTGATCATCGGATATCAGGACAATGCCGAACCCGCTGATGCGG
The DNA here is from genome assembly GCA_937988775.1 of uncultured Alphaproteobacteria bacterium. Lineage (GTDB taxonomy): Bacteria > Pseudomonadota > Alphaproteobacteria > Rhizobiales > Beijerinckiaceae > CALKHP01. The sequence continues at coordinate 45,116 of CALKHP010000040.1, read as the reverse complement.
CGGCAGACGCTGCGCAGGGCGCCGGCGGCGCATTGGGCAAGCCGATCGGCAGCCGCCTCGATCTTGGCGTCGGCGGTTGCAGGCTGGAGCGTCTGCCACATTTTGCCGACATGCGCGGCAGCCTGACGCCGCTGGAGATCCACAAGGGCCTTCCCTTCGTACCGCAGAGGGTGTTCCTCGTCTATGGCGTGCCGAGCCATCATGTACGCGGCGAGCACGCTCACCACCATTGCGAGCAGTTCCTCATCGCCGCGCATGGGGCGCTGTCCGTAGTGGTCGACGACGGCGAGCACCGCCGTGAGATTCGCCTCGAGGACCAGACCGTCGGCCTCTATCTGGCGCCCATGGTCTGGGGCATCCAATACAAGTTCGACCACGATACCGTGCTTCTCGTCGCGGCCTCGCATACCTATGATGCGGCCGATTACATCCGTGACTATTCCAGCTTCCGGCGCTTGAGGGCAATGACGTGACAAATAATGGCAAAACTGTCTCGCCGGACGCCCGCATAGGAGAGGCTGATATCGGCGAAGGAACACGTGTCGCCGAGTTTGCGGTTATCCGCGACGGCGTCATTATCGGTAGGAACTGCGTCATTCACCCGCACGTCGTGATCGAAGCTGGCGTCCGCATCGGCGATAGCGTCGAAATTATGCCCGGCGCTTATTTGGGGCGCTATCCGAAGGGAGCCGGCGCTACGGCGCGCACCCCGAAGATCGAAGGCGTGGTCGTGATCGGCGACGAGTGCAGCATCGGCCCGAACGCGGTGATCTATCAGGATGTGACGATCGGCAGGAATTGCCTGATCGCTGATGGAGCATCGATCCGCGAGCAATGCGTGATCGGCGATTATTGTATCATTTCCCGCTACGTTACCATCAACTACAATACGAAGATCGGTTCTCGCACCAAGGTGATGGATCTCACCCATCTTACCGGCAACTCGGTCATTGGCAACGATGTCTTCATCAGCCTGACCGTCGGAACCGTGAACGACAACGCCATCGGCCGACTTGAATATGACGACAACCGTGTGCGCGGGCAGATCATTGAGAATGGAGCAGCCGTGGGGGCAGGAGCAACGCTTCTGCCCGGGATCAGGATTGGAGCGGGTTCGATCGTCGGAGCTGGATCGGTGGTGACAAAGAATGTGGAGCCAGGTGTGCTCGTGGTGGGCGCCCCGGCTCGCATGGTGCGTAAGATCGATGAACAATAAAGACGCGGTTGAAGATCGCCAGGGCTGGACATTTAGCGGAGATATTGTCCGGTTTATCCTGGCTGGCGGCTTGAACGCGGCATTGACCATGCTGGTCTACCAGGCGCTGCTCTTCATTATGCCGCACCAGCTCGCTTACACCATCGCCTGGATACTCGGCATCATATTCGTGATGGTTGTCTATCCGTCCCGCGTTTTCCCTGAGGGGAAGAAGGGGCTGGCTGATCGGTTCGCGCTCGGCGCTTCCTATGCAGCGGTTTTCTTTCTCGGCTTACTACTGTTGGAATTTCTGACTTCTGTAAGGATACATCCTCGCGTGAGTATTTTTCTTGTCATGGGATTTACAACGGTTGTCGGTTTTATCGCCGGAAGGGCGCTATTGAGGTGAGAATTAACATGAATTTATCTCATGCGCGTCAAGCCGCAATGCGCCTTGTGACTGCTTTCCCATTTGCGATCCTGATAATTAGCGGGCTGTCTTGGGCTAGATGGGGGATCGACATCCCTTACTGGGATGATTGGAGAACCATCAATACCGATCTCGGCTCTTTTTCTCTTGGGGATTTGTTTAAACCGGCGAATGACACAATGTCTCCGGTTGGAAAATTTCTTGATTCTTTACTATCAATATATATATCATACAATGTTGTACTGTATCAATTTATAACGATGGTGATTATCATTGGATCTATATTTGTATTATCTCTTCACATATTAAATAAATCTTATAAAAATGTATACTTAATACCTTTCTGCTTTCTGTTCTCAATCTTCATCTCTCAACCAGGGAGCTATTGGGGGTTGCAAGTCATAGCTTATTATCAAGCCATCCCGATACTAACCCTTCTTTTATCAATATCAATAACAATAAGTTTAAGATTTAATTCGTTAATACATATTTCCGCGATTGCTCTTCTCGGCATCATAGGCGGGTTCTCATATATTTCAGGGGCTTTCGCCGCGCTTGCCGCAGCGGTTGTCTCATTAGTTTGCGCAACCCGAGGCGCCTCAATCTCATCGAGACGCCTTTGGCAGGCAGGTATCGGCTACACAATCGCGGCGACGATCACGGTCTCGGCCCAATCGTGGGTCGTGCTTATCGATCAAGGCGGAGCTATTCACGTAACGGGAACACCTTGGACGCTTCCTTGGGAGTCGGAATTCTGGGCTTTTATGTTCGGGATGATGGCTCGCTCGGTTAGATTCCCGTTTCTTCCCTCATGGCCGTTGCTGTCGCTCTCTGTTGGGGTCGCGATCTTCACGGCAATCTTGCTTGCAGCGTTTCTGGCGTTCAAGACTATCCTGTTGTCGCTCGATAAGGAGCATTCGGCCGAAGGAAAATTGGCCTATGTGTACCTTTGCTTGGCCGGGGCCATTGGCCTGTACACCTTCATGGTCGTGGCCAGCAGAGCCGCATTAGGCGGAAGCGCTACAAATGGCTGGTCCGAGTATTTCATCCGCGGCGGACTGCGATTTCATTTCTTCTGGGTATCTGTCCTTCTTCCCTTCGTCGTTGCGATGCTGGCCCAGAAATTGATGCCTCAGGCCTATCAGAAGGGGCCTATCCCCCTGATTTTCTCCATAATTACAATCCTCTATGCGTCGCTAGTCGGCACGTTCTCTCACGACAAATACTTCAAAGACATAGCAGACACCATCCAAAGGCCAGGACTTTCCTGCATACATCATAATCTTATAAATAAAGGACCGATTATTTGCAAAACATTATACCCAGCAGATCTGTCAAATGCGATCATGAAGGCACGGGAGAAAGATTTTTCATTTACAAGATACCTTTTATTCCCAGAGTATAATATTGATACGTCCCTGATTGGATCAGCGGGCGGGGATATTAAAGACAAAGGTATACATAGCCTCGTGATGAAAGGCGGCTTTGACCCGCAAATTTATTTCGCCATTAGCAAGAGCTCGCTAGATAATTTTAATAAATGCCAGGAATTCACTCTAAAAGGAAAGGTAGAATCTCAAAATTCTGATATAATTCAGCTTTTTTTCCTTAATAAGGATGACGAATCTTACTCTGAAACATCATCTAGGACCCTCTCATATGAGGGCGGCTCAGCAAGAAATTTTGAATTTACTGTAGAGAACCGAAAGGGATTCTCTCCGAATTTTAGGCTCGATCCAGGGGGGGCCGCTCAAATTTATCGAGTGACGGACCTATCCCTGGCTTGTCGATAGGCATTTCCGAGATCGAGTTGGTCATGCCAACCTACAGCTTCTTGCGCAGCACGGCCATGAACTCGTTGGATCCTCGGGTCGAATTATAGACCCTCTCAGGGTATAAACTGATCAACTCCAGGTCCAGAAGCTGACCGATCAATGTTCGGAAGCTTGCCGACGTAAAGAACCAAGCGTGGACATCGACATATCCACCGTTGGCGCGCCGGAACTCTTGCGTCGCCAACATCGCACGATGCGAGATCGATTGCTCATAGCCCGGATCCTTGTGATCCCCGTCCCAATGGCGGGCCGTTTCATTGTGTGTCGTCAGGGCTCGATGGCGAATGACGTTGCCAAGCGTATGGACCTTCCGTTGCGCTTCGTATGCGTCAAGAATGTCCGCAATGGTGCTCTCCGCGATGAAGTGATCAAAGCAATAGAGCTTGTTCGGCACGCAGAGATAATAGCGCCCACCATCATCCAGTATCCTGGAGACGCCTTGCAGGTGCCGGATGATATCCGGCTGGTGTTCGATGGAGTGCGAGCTGAAAACGGCGCCAAACTTGTCACCGACAATCGACAAATCTCCGTTCGGCTCGACATAATCAATGCGGGGGATTTGCTTCAGATCCGCGCTGGCCGGGTCAAGGCCCTCCCTCAACAGACGTGCCTTCATAGCGTCGCTATCGAGGACATCAAAATAACGAACGTTTGGTCCTGAAAGGAACGGCTTGCAATATGGGCCGATCTCAAGTGTCGGAACCAGCGGAATGTAGCGCTTTAGCTCGTTTCTCGTGGCGAGCTTAGATGCAATTCGTCCCTCGCCAATTCCACAAGCCGTATAGTGAGCCTGCGCCTGCTCGTCGGTGAAGGATGACAGGTCGGAATGAAGCGAGCGATAGTATCCCACATCAAATTCATCCGGGAGACCCGTAACCGCCATTCTTTTTATCCTCTCGATGAACAAACGTGGCCCCTTTTTATATTATTCATACATTACAATATATAAATATGGAATCATCATCTAATTACAATAGATTTTCGTTATAAACTGTTATATACTATGAGTTTATGCCATCCAACTAAAGAATTATGTTAACCATCAAAGTATAAAGAAAAATTTCCTTTAATAACTACCCAATACACCAGAACCAAGATAAACAGATGCCAGATAGTCATCGACCATGTGAAGTCGGCTCTTAAGAGCGTCACGCTCCGTTCGCACTTCCGCTAGCTGCTGCGATCTCCTGCTCGGATTGGTCGCGCTCTGTTTTCAGGGAGTTTTGAAGCACGCTGACGACGTCGTCATGCACACGTAGCAAGTGCTGGATGCGGGCATCTCGCTCCGCAAGCGCGATCGCAAGCCGCGCCCGTTCGTGCTCGCCGGCCTGGCTTGCGGTGGCCGCGGCCGCCTGGAGCGCCGCCTCATGCGTTTGCTGCAACGCGGCGCGCTGGGCGCGCTCTTGGTCCAGGGCCTGAACATGCACGTGGATCTGCTGCTCGGCCTCGGCTTTCGCCTGTTGCGCGAGCGCGAGTTCATGCCGCACGCCTTCCAAATACCGCTCGCGGTCGGCCGCGGCACTCCCGAAGAGGCTGCTGGCCTCCTCGAACCTGGCCCGTATATCGTCCAGGCTTTCGCGGGCGCCTGGCGACGCCGGATCACGCGCAAGCTCCAGCATGGCGTCGTAAACCACCATGGCCCAGGCGTGCATATCAGGGTGGTGGCGCGCCGCCTCGGTGGAGACATTCCTGTGTTTCAGGTCGGGCTGGAGGAAATCATCCGTCTCGCCCGCCACGGTTTCGTTCAGGCAAGACCACTGCGCGCCAAACACGTCGGTGACCCGTGAAGCCTCCTTGCGCCAATCCACCAGGAAATCGGCCCAACACACCACGACGCGCGACATGCTGCGCGTCGTCGCCTCGGCATCGAGCACGTGCCGCAACCAGAGCAGCAATCCCTCGCTCAGCGCAAAACCGTCCCGTGCCTGCAGCGACTGAGCCACTTCAAGCGGCTGGCGTACCGGCAGTATCAGGCGCGGCGTAATCCCCTCCACCGCGAAAATATCGAGCCAGAACGGCGCGAAACGGCAGATACGTGGGTCCTTCAGGACGAAAGCCGGCGCCCCATCGAACTCGGAAGCCAACAACGCCTTGGCTTGCGCCTTGAACTGAGCCGCGGCGGGGGTCTCGAACCAGCCAGCATTGAATGGCCGCCAGTCATTCCAGCGGCTCCCGGCACTGGCCAGCAATGCATCATGAAGTTGCGTGATCGGAAGCGATTCCCAATAACCCTTCAGGTTATCGGGATGCTCCGCCATCAAGGTCCTTGGCGCGGCCGCACCCAGCTTGACCAGCGTTCCCGCAATCGCCGACGTGCCGCTGCGATGCATGCCGAGCACGAGGAAACCGTCACGGTGCGGGCTCACCGGCTCAGCGGGAGGCACTGGGCTCTGCTCGACGGCGGCGTCTTGCACTGTTTCATCGATCATGGCAGTTCGGGTCTGTAAGCTACGTCAAATGGCCGTGCAACCTGCGATCGGTGCCAGCCGCCAGCCGGCATCCCGAAGATAGTCATGGCACCCATAAACGCCTCGGAACATACCATCGTTTGAAGTTACCTCGTTTCCAGACCGCATTTCCGCTGAAGCGGCAGGCTTCGCCCTGGCGACGCCGAGCGGGCGTCTTCAAGCACTATCTTGTCAAAGTCGTGACGCTGACCATCGGGGCGGCTGCCGTCAGCGCGCCAGCGCAGGCCTGGCGCGGGTGGCGTGACCGCAAGGCGGCGCGGCCCGCATTTCGTGGCGGCGTCGCGCTGGTGACGCATGTCCATTACGTCGATCTGCTCGACGAAATCATCGCCTGCCATGACAGGCTGCCGCGTGGAAGTGCGCTGATCGTTACGACGCAGCCGGATAAGGTCGAGGCTGTCGCGGCCCGGCTCGGTGGGGTGGCTGAGGCCCGCGTCGTGGCCTGCGTCAATCGCGGGCGCGATATCGCCCCGTTCCTGAGCCTGCTGAACGCGGGCGCGCTCGAGCCGTTCGATGCGGTGTTGAAGCTGCATACCAAGCGCAGCCCGCATCTCAGCGACGGTAATATCCGCCGCCGCCTGCTGTTCCTCATGCTGGCCGGCCGGCGGCGGCAGGTCGCGCGCATCCTGGCGCTGTTTGAGGACAACGCGACCGGGCTGGTCGGCTGGCGCGGCTGCTGGCATGACAGCCCACTGTTCTGGATGCTGAATCGGGCGCATGTGGAAGCGCTTGCTGCCCGCATGGGCATCACCCCGCCGGCCCGGCCTGCATTTTTCGAAGGGTCGATGTTCTGGGTGCGGCCGGCGGCGCTGGCGCGGCTCAGGGCGCTGGCGCTGACGCCGGAGGGTTTCGAGCCCGAGCAGGGTCAGGTCGACGGCGCGCTCCACCATGCCGTCGAGCGCGTGTTCACGCTGGCGGCGATCGCCGACGGCTACGCGATCCGGGATGCGGGGGGGCGCTGCCTGCTCGCGCCACTCACGACGCCTTCTCCCGCATCAGTTCACGCGCGATGACGATCTTCTGCACTTCGGTCGCGCCCTCATAGATGCGCAGTGCGCGCACTTCGCGATAGAGTTCCTCGACCTTGCTTCCGGTGCGCACGCCGAGCCCGCCGAAAATCTGCACTGCCTTGTCGATGACCTGCTGCGCGGTCTCGGTGGCGGCAAGCTTGGCCATCGAGGCTTCGCGGGTGACGCGCGCCGCGCCGCCATCCTTCACCCAGGCGGCGCGGTAGATCAGCAGCGCCGCCGCATCGATGCCGGTCGCCATCTCGGCGAGCGCGGCCTGGGTCAGTTGCAAGTCGGCAAGCCTGCCGCCGAACATCGGCCGCGCCATCGCCCTTCCCAGCGCCTCGTCGAGCGCGCGCCGGGCAAGGCCGAGGGCCGCCGCGCCAACGGTCGAGCGGAAGATGTCGAGCGTCGCCATGGCGATGCGGAAACCGTCGCCCGGCCGGCCCAGGCGCTGCGACACCGGCACGCGGCAGCCGTCGAAACGCAGTGTCGCCAGCGGATGCGGCGCGATTACCTCGATGCGCTCGGCGATGGTCAGGCCGGGCGTATCGGCATCGACGATGAAGGCCGACAGGCCGCGCGCGCCGGGCGCCTCGCCGGAGCGGGCGAATACGATGTAATGGTCGGCGATACCGCCGTTGGAAATCCAGGTCTTGGCGCCGTCGAGCCGCACGTGGCTGGCGCCATCGGGCACGGCGGTCGTCGCCATCGCCGCGACATCGGAGCCGGCATCGGCTTCCGACAGGGCAAACGCCGCGATCTGGCGGCCGGACGCGACCAGCGGCAGGTAGCGCGCCTTCTGCTCCTCGCTGCCGGCCAGGCTGATCGGCCCGGAGCCGAGCCCCTGCATGGCGAAGGAGAAATCGGCCAGCCCGCTGTGATAGGCGAGCGTTTCGCGCGCGAGGCACAGCGTGCGCACGTCGAGCTTGTCGACGAGGCCGCCATAGGCCGCCGGCACGCAAGGTTTCAGCCAGCCGGCCTCGCCGAGCCCGTGCACGAGCAGGCGGCAGGCGGGATCGACATCGCCGTGATCGTGATGGGCGAGGGTCGGCACATGCTCGGCCGCCCAGGCGCCGAGCCGCTCGGCGAACGCCTTGTGCCGTGGCGTGAGGAACGGCCAGTCGAGAAAGCTGCGGTCGGCCATGCTTGTCTCCCCACGCCTCCTTGCGGCAATCGCGCGCCCTTTCCGAAAGAACTTGCCGGGCGCAGCGATTTCAACCTTAAAATCGCAACCATGGCCGCGCAAGGCAAGCGACCTCGACAGGCGTCGCGGTTCTTGCCAATGTGCGCGCGGCGCGGCGCGTTTGCGAATGTGCGCGCGGAGCGAAGATGCTCGGGGGAGAGACGTTGATGACGATACGAGTGGCGGCCGCGACGGCTGTGATGATCGGCTGCCTGGGGCTTGTCCCCGCGGCCCATGCGGCGGAAAAGGTCAAGGTCGGGCTGCTGCTGACATTGTCGGGGCCGCCGGCGGCGCTTGGCGTGCAGGCGAAGAACGGCTTCGAACTGGCGATGAAGGAGCTGGGCGGCAAGCTCGGCGGGCTCGAGGCCGAGATCGTCACCGCCGATGACGAGCTGAAGCCCGATGTCGCGCTGACCCGCGTCAAGGGGCTGATCGAGCGCGACCACGTCAATTTCGTCGTCGGGCCGATCTTCTCCAACATCATGCAGGCCGTCGCCAAGCCGGTGAGCGAGAGCAGCGCCTTCCTGATCAGCCCCAATGCCGGCCCGTCGAATTTCGCCGGCAAACAATGCAACAAGAACCTGTTCGTCGTCTCGTACCAGAACGACCAGAACCACGAGGTGCTCGGCAAATACGCCCAGGACAAGGGCTTCAAGAAGCTGTTCCTGCTGGCGCCGAACTATCAGGCCGGCAAGGATTCGCTCGCCGGCGTCAAACGCTACTTCAAGGGCGAGATCGCCGACGAGGTCTATGTGCCGCTCGGCCAGCTCGACTTCTCGGCCGAACTCGCCAAGATCGCCGCCGCCAAGCCCGATGCGGTGTTCGCCTTCATGCCGGGCGGCATGGGCGTGAACCTCGTCAAGCAATACCGGCAGGCCGGCCTCGCCGACACCACCCCGTTCCTCTCCGCCTTCACCACGGACGAATCCACCCTGCCGGCCCAGAAGGACGCAGCGCTCGGGTTTCTGGGCGGCTCGAACTGGGCCCCGACCATGGACAACCCGCAGAGCAAGGCCTTCGTGACCGCCTATGAAGCGGCCTATGGCGGCCAGGTGCCCGGCTCCTACGCCATGCATGGCTATGACACGGCCCTGCTGCTCGACAGCGCCATCAAGGCGGTCGGCGGCAAGCTCGCCGACCATGACGGCCTGCGCAAGGCGCTTGAGGCGGCCGATTTCAAGTCGCTGCGCGGCGCGTTCAAATTCGGCGCCAACCATTATCCGGTGCAGGATTTCTACCTCGTCAAGGTCGCCAAGCGCGGCGACAAGTTCGAGACCGAGATCGTGCAGAAAGTGTTCGAGAACTACACCGACCCGTATGTCAAAGACTGCAAGATGTAAGGGAATAGCTCCCTTCTCCCGCGTGCGGGAGAAGGTCCCGGCAGGGGGATGAGGGCCCGCTCCCCCTCATCCGGCGCTTCGCGCCACCTTCTCCCGCATGCGGGAGAAGGGCGTTCCGTCAGCCGCCAATGCCAAGAACCACCACCGACACGCCATGACCGAGCCGTTGCTGCAGATCGTCGACCTCCGCAACGCTTATGGCGCGCTCGCGGTCACCGATGGCGTGTCGCTTGTCGTGCCCGAGGGTGAGTTGCATGCGATCATCGGCCCGAACGGCGCCGGCAAGACGACGCTGATCCACCAGATCTCCGGCACGCTCGCCAGCGATTCCGGGCGCGTGCTGTTCGAGGGCCGCGATTTCGGCCGGGCCGGGCTCGCCGAACGCACCCGCGCCGGCCTGGCGCGTTCGTTCCAGATCACCTCGGTGCTGCCCGGCATGAGCGTGCTGGAAAACGTCGCCCTTGCGGTGCAGGCACGCTCCGGCTCGAGCTTCCGGTTCTTCTCACCCGTGGCGCGCGAAACCGCGCTGAACGAGGCGGCGCTGGCGGCGCTCGACACGGTCGGGCTCGCCGCGCGCGCCGGCGTGCAGGCCGGCCGGCTGTCGCATGGCGAAAAGCGCGCGCTCGAAATCGCCGTGGCGCTGGCGACCGAACCGCGGCTGCTGCTGCTCGACGAGCCGCTCGCCGGCGTCGGCGCGGCGGAATCCGCCCGCATCGTCGCGCTGCTCCAGCAACTCAAGGCGCGTTTCACCATCCTGCTGATCGAGCATGACATGGATGCGGTGTTCTCGCTCGCCGACCGCATCAGCGTGCTGGTCTATGGTCGCGTCATCGCCAGCGGCACGCCGGCCGAGATCATGGCCGATCCGCAAGTGCGCGAAGCCTATCTCGGCGAGGAAGCCGCGTGATGCTCGCTGTGGAAGGCCTGCAGGCCGCCTATGGCGACAGCCAGGTGCTGTTCGGCATTGACCTGACAATCGCGCAAGGCGAGGTGCTGGCGCTGCTTGGCCGCAACGGCATGGGCAAGACGACGACGGTGCGCGCCATTTTCGGCCTGCTCAAGCCGAAGGCCGGCCGCATCGCCTTCGAGGGGCGCGACCTCGCCGGGCAACCGCCCTATGCCATCGCGCGGTGCGGGCTTGGTCTCGTGCCGGAGGGGCGCCAGGTGTTCCCGACGCTGACGGTGGAGGAAAATCTCGTCGCCACCGCCGCCGCCCGCTTCGGCGCGCCGCGCTGGACACTCGCCACGATCTACGCGCTGTTCCCGCGCCTTGCCGAACGCAAGCGCAATCTCGGCAGCCAGCTCTCGGGCGGCGAGCAGCAGATGCTGGCGATCGGGCGCGCGCTGATGACCAACCCGAAGCTGCTCGTGCTCGACGAGGCGACCGAGGGCCTCGCGCCGCTGATCCGGGCGGAAATCTGGGCCTGCCTCGCCGGCCTGAAGGCCAATGGCGAGGCGATCATCGTCATCGACAAGAATGTCGACAAGCTGATCGGCCTCGCCGACCGCCACCTCGTGATCGAGAAAGGCCGCGTGGTATGGAGCGGCACGAGCGCCGAACTTGCCGCCGACGGCGCCGTCAAGGACAGCTATCTCCATGTCGGCGGCAAGGCGAAAGAGGCGGCGGCCTGATCAGCGCTTGCCCGCTTGCCTGATCCCGCTTGCCTGATCATGTTGCGCGCGATGACCAGTTGCTGGATCTGCGTCGTGCCCTCGTAGATGCGGAACAGGCGCACGTCGCGATAGAAGCGCTCGATGCCGTAATCGGCGATATAGCCGGCGCCGCCATGGATCTGCACGGCGCGGTCGGCGACGCGGCCGACCATCTCGCTGGCGAACATCTTGCAGCACGCGGCTTCGGTCGAGACATCGGCGCCGCGATCCTTGGCGCGCGCGGTTTCGAGCACCATGCAGCGTGCGGCATAGGCTTCGGCGCGGCTATCGGCGAGCATGGCCTGGATCAGCTCGAACTCGGCGATCGGCTGGCCGAATTGCCGGCGCTCCATGGCATAGGCGAGGCTGTCGCGCGTCAGGCGCTCGGCAATGCCGACACAGACGGCGGAAATATGCAGCCGGCCGCGATCGAGCACCTTCATCGCGGTGCGGAAACCCTGGCCCTCGCGGCCGCCGAGCAGCGCCTCGGCCGGCACGCGGCAATCCTCGAAGATCACGTCGCTGGTGTGCGAGCCGTGCTGGCCCATCTTCTTGTCGATGGCGCCGAGCGACAGACCGGGCCGGCCGGCCTCGACGAGGAAGGCGCTGACGCCGCGCGCGCCGGGCTGGTTCGGATCGGTGCGGGCGAACACGGTGAACAGCCCGGCATGGGGCGCGTTGGTGATGAAGCGCTTGGTGCCGTTGAGGATGTAGCTGTCGCCATCGCGCCGGGCGCTGGTGCTGAGCGAGGCGGCATCGGAGCCGGCGCCGGGCTCGGTGAGCGCGAACGAGCTGATCATCTCGCCGGAAGCGAGGCGCGGCAAGTAGGCCTGCTTCTGCGCCTCGGTGCCATCCATGATGATGCCCTGCGAGCCGATGCCGTTATTGGTGCCGAACAGCGACCGAAACGCCGGCGCGGTCTGGCCGAGCTCGAAGGCGACGCGCGCCTCCTCCTCCATGTCGAGGCCGAGCCCGCCGTAATCCTGCGGGATCGACAGGCCGAACAGGCCAAGTTCGCGGATCTCGCGCTTGATGGCGTCGGGGATGGCATCGTCCTCGGCAACCTTGTGCTCGAGCGGCACGAGGCGCTCGCGCACGAAGCGGGAGATCGTCGCAAGCAAATGGTCGAAGGTTTCGGTGTCGAGAGCCATGGCCGTCCTGTCCTGACAAATCGTGCGTTCTGCCCGTTACAAGCCGGCGCCACCTTATGCGAAGCGCGTCGCTTGACAACGATCGAGCGTCCAGATTGAATGAATGTTCATTCTTAAAAAAGCAAAAAATCGGGAGGAGCATCGCCATGAGGATTACCAGAAGAGCATTGCTGATCAGCGCGTCGGGCGCGGTGTTGGCCGGCAGCATGGCCGGAGCAGGCGGCGCGGCCGCCGCGGGCAAGGAACCGCTGAAGATCGGCGTTCCGACCGCGCTGACCGGCCCGTATTCGCAATTGGGCGACGAGGCCAAGCGCGCCATCGATTTCGCCGTCGACGAGGCCAATGCCGCCGGCGGCATCGACGGCCGCAAGGTCGAGGTCAGATATCTCGACACCGAGGCGAGGCCCGAACTGGCGCGCCAGCAGGGCGAGAAACTGGCGCTTGAAGGCTACAACATCCTCACCGGCACCATCGCCTCGGGCGAAGGGCTTGCCATGGGGCCGATGCTGGCGCGCTGGAACGCGCTCTATGTCTCCACCATCAACAAGGCCAACGACATTACCGGCAAGCAGTGCCAGCCGCGCATGTTCCGCGTCAACCGGCCGGATAATTCCGACGCCGCCGTCATCCAGCCGTGGCTGGCGACGCGCAAGGAAACCAAATGGGCCATCGTGGCGGCGGATATCGCCTGGGGCCGCGATTCCGGCGCCAGCTTCAAGCACGCGGCGGCCGCTACCGGCAAGACGATCGTCTCCGAGAATTATACCGCCTTCGGCAGCAACGACTATGCCGCGACGATCCAGAAGGTGATGGATTCAGGCGCCGAGGCGATGTGGGTGGCGCTCGCCGGCCGCGACGCCATGACCTTTGCCAAGCAGGCCAAGCAATTCGGCCTGTTCGACAAGGTGGTGACGGGCGGGGTGAGCTTCACCACCGACGGCACGGTGAAGGTGCTCGGCGACATCGTGAAGGGCATTTACAGCATCATCAACTACAGCGGCACGCTGGACACGCCCGGCAACAAGAAGTTCGTCGCCGACTGGGTCAAGAAATACCCCGGCACCTCGCCGACCAACTTCCAGGGCGAAACCTATATCGGCATGCAGGTCATCTTCCAGGCGGTGAAGAAGGCCGGCAGCGTCAAGCCGGCCGATGTCGCCAAGGCGATGGCCGGCGGCACGTTCGAGACCATTCTCGGCACGCAGTTGATGCGCAAGGAAGACCACCAGCTCGTCGGCCCGAACTATTTCGGGCAGGTCGCCGAGCATGACGGCGTGCTGCGCCCGGTGATCAGCATGACGATCGCGGCCGATATCGCCACGCCCAAGCCCGACGGCTCCTGCAAGCTCTGACAGGCGCGGGCGGGGTGGCGGCGCGCCCCGCCACCCCGCGCCCCGCGTGCCGGCACGACGGTCAGCGCCCGACGATCGGCGCGGGGCGCAAGCCTCGCGGGAGCCGCCGCCGGCATTGACAGAAAATTCTGAATGAACAATCATTCAATTCGGCATGGGAGCCGACCGGAGGGAATGCCCGATGGATGCTGGAGACGCGCGAATTCGTTCTGATATCCCCGACGCGGCCGGTGCCGGGCCTGCCGCAGCATGGCGCATCACGCGCCGGGTTGGATCATCCCGCGACCGGCGCGAGACCCTTTCCTTCTCCCCTTGCGGGCGAAGGTGGCTGCGAAGCAGACGGATGAGGGGTGTTGGCGCGGCCTACCCCTCATCCCCACCAATCTCCGGTGTTCCGGAGATTGGTCTTACTATTCCCAAGTCGGCCAAGGCCGACTTGGGGCGGGACCTTCCCCCGCAAGGGGAGAAGAATTCCCCATACCTCTCGAGCCTCGCCGTCGCGACGACTCCCGCCCCAACCGGAGCCTCGGCATGATCCAGGTCATCAACGGCTTGGTCTATGGCAGTTTCCTCTATCTGCTCGCCGTCGGCCTCGTGCTGATCTTCGGCCTGCGCCGCGTGACCAATTTCGCGCATGGCAGCCTGTTCATGGTCGGCGCCTACATCGCCTATGCGGTGGCGGCCTATCTCGGGTTCTGGGGCGGGCTGGTGATCTCGGTCATGGTGCTGGCCGCGCTCGGCGTGCTGCTCGACCGCTTCGTGTTCCGGCCGCTGGCGCGCGAGGATGCGGTGGTGACGCTGCTCGTCACCTTCGGCCTGCTGTTCGTGCTCGAGGACGCGGTGCGCACGATCTGGGGCAAGGATTACCTGACCGTGCCGCCGCCGCCGCTGCTCTCCGGCGTGATCCCGATGTTCGGCTCGACCTTCCCGGTCTACCGCCTGTTCGTGGTCGCCGTCGCACTGGCGGTCGCCGCCGGCCTCGCGCTCTGGCTGCGCTACAGCAAGGTCGGGCTTTATGTGCGCGCGGCCAGCGTCGATCCGGTCACCACCGGCATGCAGGGCGTCGATACCGACCGGCTCAGCGCGCTGGTGGTGGCGATCGGCACCGGGCTCGCCGGCCTGTCCGGCACCATTGCCGGGCCGCTGCTGGCGCTGTCGCCGTCGATGGGCGCCTTCATCATCATCGATTGTTTCGTGGTCGTGGTCACGGGCGGGCTGTCGAGCTTCACCGGCGCCTTCGTCGCGGCGCTGCTGATCGGCCAGGTGCATAATCTCGGCATCGTCTACGTGCCGGAACTCGCCTCGATGCTGCCGCTCGCCATCATGACGCTGGTGCTGCTGCTGCGGCCGCGCGGGCTGGCGGGAGCCGGCCGATGAGCGCGCTCCCCTCCACGCCCGCCACGGCGCGGCGGCGCGTGCCGGCCATCGCGGTCGTCGCCTTCATCGTCGCGGTCGCGGCCGGCCTGCTGGTGCCGGCCGTGGTGTCCTCGCAGCTCGCGCTGACGCTGATGACGCAGGCGGTGATCACGGCGGTGCTCGCCACCGGCATCGGCTTCCTGATGCGGCAATGCGGCCTGACGAGCTTCGGCCATGCCGCCTTCTTCGGCATCGCCGCCTATACGGTGGCGCTCAACGGCAAATTCGGCGTGCTGCCGACCGAACTCGCCATCATCGCCGCGATCCTGTTGCCGGCGGCGCTCGCCTTCGTCGCCGGGCTCGGCATCGTGCGCATGCCGGCGCTCGCCTTCTCCATGCTGACGCTGGCGGTGGCGCAGGCCTTCTACGAAATCATGCTGCGCTGGCGCGAACTCGCCAATGGCGATGACGGCATGGCGGTGCGCCTGCCCTCGCAGCTGTTCGGTCTCGATATCGAGACGTTCCAGCAGCCGGGCAGCATGTTCTCCGTGTGCTGGATCGTACTCGTCGTCACGGTGGCCGGCCTCTGGCTGCTGTCGCGCAGCCGCTTCGGGCTGCTCACCGTCGCCATTCGCGAGAACGAGGAGCGCGCCCGCTTCATCGGCTACGAGACGGTGGTGCCGCGCGCGCTGGTCTATGCGCTGTCGGCGGCGGTCGCAGCCGTCGCCGGCGTGTTGTTCGTGCTCTACAACGCCTTCGTCACGCCGGGCACGCTGTACTGGTCGCTGTCGGGCGAGGGCATCGTCATGGCGGTGATCGGCGGCGCGCATGCCGTGTGGGGGCCGGCGCTCGGCTCGGTGATCTTCTTCCTGCTCAAGGATGCCGCCGGCGACCTGACCGAGCATTGGCCGGCGATCATCGGCGCCACCTTGATCGTCGTCACCGTGCTGGTGCCGCGCGGCATCAGCGGCCTGATCATCGCCCTGTTCCAGAAGCTGAAAGGGGGCCGGCGATGAGCGATTTCGTGCTGGAAGGCGTCGATATCTCGCGGCGCTATGGCGGGTTCACGGCGATCGACACCGTGTCGATCGCGCTCGAGCCCGGCGAAATCCGTGGCCTGATCGGCCCGAACGGCGCCGGAAAATCGACGCTGATGGACGCGCTGTGCGGGCGCGGCGGCGGCACCACCACCGGCACGGTGCGCTGCCGGGGCCAGGATATCAGCACCTTGTCGGAGCGGGCGCGGCGCAAGGCCGGCGTGGCGCGCTCGTTCCAGAAGACCAACATCTTCCTCGATCTCAGCGTGCGCGAGCAGATCGGCCTCGCCGGCCACATGGCCGAGAACGACAATACCGACGAGGTCATGGAAGCGCTCGGCCTCGCCGGCTTCGCCGACCGGCGCGCCGCCGACATTTCCTATGGCGACCAGCGCCGGCTCGACCTCGCGCTGGCGCTGGTTGGCCGGCCTTCCGTGCTGCTGCTCGACGAGCCCGCCGCCGGGCTGTCGATCAGCGAATCGATCACCCTCGCCAAGCTGCTCAAGGAGCTGGCGGCAAGCTGGAAGGTCACCGTGCTGATCGTCGAGCATGACATGGACGTGATCTTCTCGATCTCGGACCGCATCACCGTGCTGCATCTCGGCAAGATCCTCGCCGACGGGCCGGGCGCGGACATCCGCGCCAACCCGGAAGTGGTGCGCGCCTATCTCGGGACCAGCGTCGCATGACCCTGCTCAAGCTCGACCATGTCGATGCCTATTACGGCGAGGCGCAAATCCTGCACGACCTGTCGATCACGGTCGGGCGCGGCGAGCGCGTCGCCATCCTCGGCCGCAACGGCGTCGGCAAGACCACCGTGGTCAATGCCTGTATCGGCATCGCGCGCGTGCGCCGGGGCACGATCTCGTTCGGCCAGAAAACGCCCGCGAGCATCCGCCATTTCACGGCGGCGCGCTCCGGCATCGCCGTGGTGCCGCAGGGCCGCCATATCGTGCCCGGCCTGAGCGTGCGCGAGAACCTGCTGCTTGGCGCGGCCGTCGGGCGCAAGGGGCCATGGAATTTCGACAGCGTGTGCGCCCTGTTCCCGATCCTGCGCGAGCGCGCCGAGACGCCGGGCACGGCGATGAGCGGCGGGCAACAGCAGATGCTCGCCATCGGCCGCGCCCTGATGGCCAATCCGGACCTGCTCGTGCTCGACGAGCCGAGCGAGGGCCTGGCCCCGGTGATCGTCGACGAACTCGGCGAGACGCTGATCAAGCTCGGCGCCGGCGAGACCAGCATCCTCCTGATCGAACAGAATTTCAGCCTCGTTCACGCCGTGGCCGAGCGCTACTACGTGATGTCCAAGGGGGCCGTCGTCGAGGAAGGCCGCCTCGAGGGCCTCACCCGCGAAAGCCTGAAGAAACACGTCGCGGTCTAGCCGGAAGGCAGCGATCGCGGCCCCGCCGCCTTGAGCGGCCTCAACCGACAAGGAAACACGCCATGACCGACGTCTATGCCAAGTATCAGCGGCTGCGCTTCGACCGCCCGCATCCGCGCGTGCTGCGCGTCACGATGTATAATCCCGAGCGGCTGAACTCGGCTGATGAAGTGATGCATGCCGAGCTTGCCACGATCTGGCAGGATATCGACAAGGACCCGAGCGTGTCGGCGGCGATCCTCACCGGCCATGGCAAGGCGTTCTCGGCCGGCGGCGACTTCAAGATGATCGACAAGATCATCAACGACTTCCCGACGCGCGCGCGCAACTGGAAGGAAGCGCGCGACATCGTCTATAATGTCATCAACTGCTCGAAGCCGATCATCAGCGCCATGCGCGGGCCGGCGGTCGGGGCCGGCCTCGTCTGCGGCCTGCTCGCCGACATCTCGATCGCCACCAAGGATGCACGCATCATCGACGGGCATACCCGGCTCGGCGTCGCGGCCGGCGACCATGCCGCGATCATCTGGCCGCTATTATGCGGCATGGCCAAGGCGAAGTATTATCTGCTGCTATGCGACCCGGTTTCGGGCGCGGAGGCCGAGCGCATCGGGCTGGTCTCGCTCGCCGTCGAGGACAGCGAGCTGGATGCCAAGGCGGTCGAGGTGGCGAGCCGATTGGCGGAAGGCGCGCCGAACGCCATCCGCTGGACGAAATACGCGCTCAACAACTGGCTGCGCCAGATGGGCCCGACCTTCGATGCCTCGCTGGCGCTCGAATTCATGGGCTTCACCGGCCCCGACGTGAAGGAGGGCCTCGCCTCGCATGTCGAGAAGCGCAAGCCGAATTTCCCGCCGGATTCGCCGCTCTGAACGGAGCCGGACGGACAAGAAAAAGGGCGCCTTCCCGGCTCGCGCGGGGAGGCAGGCGGTAAAGGGAGTGGACGGCAATGACTTCGAATGACTTCGCAAAGCGCCGGCAGGCCATGGTCGCCGGCGGCTTCTGGCCCGATCGGCTGCTGCTCGATTATCTCGACGCGCTCGTCGCCCGTTCGCCCGAGGCGACGGCGATCGTCGGCTACCGGGCGGGTGCCGGCGAGACACGGTTGAGCTATGCCGAGCTTGACGAGACGGTGAAGCGCATCGCCGTCAACCTGGCGCGCGCCGGCGTCGCGTCCGGCGACGTGGTGTCGTTCCAGTTGCCGAACTGGTGGCAGTTCATCGCGCTGCACCTCGCCTGCCTGCGCATCGGCGCGATCAGCAACCCACTGATGCCGATCCTGCGCCAGCGCGAATTGCAGTTCATGCTCAACCACGCGCATTCGAAGGTGATGGTGACGCCGGGCGTGTTCCGCGATTTCGACTATGGCGCGATGATTGCCGGCATGCGCGCGGCGCTGCCGCATCTCAGCCATGCCTTCGTGACCGGGGCGCCGGGCGCGAGCGGCTTCGAGCGCCTGCACGAGGCGGCGGTCGATGAGCGCGAGGCCGCCGCCCTGTTCGCCGCGCGCCGGCCCGGCCCGGACGACGTCATCCAGGTGCTCTACACATCCGGCACCACCGGCGAGCCGAAGGGCGTGACGCACACCTCCAACACGCTGACCAGCAACCTGATCCCCTATATCGAACGCCTGCACCTCACCGGCGACGACAAAGTGTTCATGGCTTCGCCGCTCGCGCACCAGACCGGCTTCCTCTACGGCGTGATGATGCCGTTCCTGCTCGGCTGCCCGGCCGTGCTGCAGGATGTGTGGAACCGCAAGGTCGCCGCCGACCTGTTCGCGCGCGAGAAGCCGACCTTCACCATGGCCTCGACGCCGTTCCTCGCCGACCTGACCGAGGAGGCCGAGAGCCGGCCGGAGGCCTTCACCTCGCTGCGCATCTTCCTGTCGGCCGGCGCGCCGATCCCGCGCGTGCTGGTCAGGCGCGCGACCGAGCATCTCGGCGCCACGATCGCATCCGGCTGGGGCATGACCGAGAACGGCGCCGTGACGGTGACGCGGCCGGAGGACCCGCCGGAAAAGACCTTCGAGACCGATGGCTGCGCCCTGCCCGGCATGGAAGTCCGCGCCGTCGATGCCAACGACAAGCTGGTGCCGGCCGGCGAGGAAGGCCGGTTGCAGGTGCGCGGCTGCAGCAATTTCGTCGGCTATCTCAAGCGGCCCGATCTCGACAATATCGATGCCGAGGGCTGGTTCGATACCGGCGATCTCGCGCGCATCGACGCGGAAGGCTTCGTGCGCATCACCGGGCGCGCCAAGGACATCATCATCCGCGGCGGCGAGAACATCCCCGTCGTCGAGATCGAGGGGCTGATCTACAAGCACCCCGATATCGGCGACGTGGCGATCGTCGCCATGCCGGACGACCGGCTCGGCGAACGCGCCTGCGCCTTCGTCACGGCGAAGCCCGGCACCAGCGTCACCCTCGCAAAGATCAGCGACTTCCTGCTGGCGCAGCAGATCACCAAGACCTACCTGCCCGAGCATCTCGAGGTTCTCGAGGCGCTGCCGCGCACGCCGAGCGGCAAGATCCAGAAATTCAAGCTGCGCGAGATGGCCAGGACCATCAAGCCGGCCGCGCGTTGACGCCAACAGGAGGACCATGATGAAGGCCGTCGTCGTCGAGCAGTTCGGGCCGCCAGACCAACTCGTGTTCCGGGATTGGCCGATGCCGGTCGCCGGCCCCGGCGAGGTGCTGGTCGAGGTGCATGCGGCGGGCCTGAATTTTCCCGATGTGCTGGTCGCGGCCGGCAAATACCAGACGCTGCCGCCGCTGCCCTTCGTGCCGGGCAAGGAACTGGCCGGCGTGGTGGCGGCCGTCGGCGAGGGCGTGAGCGCGTTCAAGCCCGGCGACCGGGTGATGGGCCAGTGCGAGAACGGCACCTTCGCCGAGACCGTGGCGGTGCGCGCCGCGGACTGCTTCCGGCTGCCCGACGCGCTGGCGATGGCCAAGGCGGCGGCGATGGGGCTGACCTACCAGACGGCGTGGTTCGGGCTGATCGACCGCGCCCGGCTCAAGCCCGGCGACACCGTGCTGGTGACGGGTGCCGGCGGCGGCGTCGGCGTCGCCGCGATGCAGATCGCCAAGGCGCGCGGCTGCCGGGTGCTGGCCGGGCTCGGCACCATGGACAAGCACGATTTCGTGCTGGCGCAAGGCGCCGACGCGGTGATCGACATGAGCGGCGCCGATCTGCGCGACAGCGTGCGGCGCCAGGTCCACGCCGCGAGCGACGGCCGGGGCGCCGACGTGGTGATCGAGAATGTCGGCGGCGCGGTGTTCGAGGCGTGCCTGAGGGCGCTCGCCTGGGAGGGCCGGCTGGTGGTGGTCGGCTTCACCTCGGGCGAGATCCCGAGCGTCAAGGCGAATTACATCCTGATCAAGCACATCACCGTCACCGGGCTGCACTGGAGCGATTATCGCGAGCGCACGCCCGATGCCGTGCGCGAGGCGCAGGATGATATCTTCCGCATGGTCGCCGAAGGGGCGATCGATCCACCGCTCTCGGCCGTTCTGCCGATCGAGGAGGTTGCCATCGGCATGGAACATATTACGACGCGCAAGGCGCGCGGCAAGATCGTGCTGGTCACGGCGCGCGGACGCGCCGCTGGCATCGCCTTGTCGAGCGGTACCGGATAACGGCAAGCGAAGGACAAGCCACGATGGATCAGCAGCCGCACACCGCCATCCCGGACGACGAGATCCCGGATGGCTATGCGCTTTGCAGGACGCTCGACGGCACGTTCGGCCCCGGCCTCGGCCCGCTCTACCAGCACCAGGACGGCAGCAGCTTCGCGTTTCGCGTGCGGGAGCGCCACAACAACGTGCGCGGCGTCACCCATGGCGGCATGCTGATGACGCTCGCCGACCAGATCCTCGGGCTGACGGTGCAGCACGCGCTGGAGGGCGCCTATGCGGCAACCGTCAACCTGAACTGCAATTTCGTCGCCAGCACCGCACCGGGCGATCTGGTGGAAGGCTCGGCGCAGGTGACGCGCGTCACGCGCTCGGTCGTGTTCGTGCAGGGCACGCTCTATTGCGGCGAGCGCCTGATCCTGACCGCGAGCGGGCTGTGGAAGCGCCTCGATCCGCGCCTGGCGGGCCAGCGGCCGGCCGCCGGCGAGGCTGTGGCCGGCTCACATCAGGCAAAAGCGCTATGACCAAATCCCCCGCACCGCTCAGCAAGGCCTTCGACCAGACCGTGGTCAAAAGCCAGGTCACCAACGAGAAACTGGTGCTGCGCCGGCGCGAGCAGATCGTCGCCGCGGCGGTCGAGCTGTTTTCCGACCAGGGCTACTACAAGACGACCATCCAGGACATCGCGCGCAAGGCGGGCGTCAGCGTCGGGCTGGTCTATCAATACGCCCAGACCAAGGAGGATGTCCTCCTGCTCTCGCTGATGAGCGTGCTCGAGTCCTACCAGCGCGAAATCCCGCGCGCCGTGCACGCGGACGCCGATCCGCTCGAGGCGCTGTGGTGCTCGCTCTCGACCTATTGCCACGTCATCGACCGGCGGCGCAACGCGGGCGTGCTCGCCTATCGCTCGACCAAGTCGCTGCCGCGCGCGCAGCGCGAGATCATCATGCAACTCGAGGTCGAGACCAACGAGTTCCTCGCCGAGCGGCTGCGCAGCTGCATTGCCGCCGGCTTGTTCCGCAAGGTCAATGTCGATCTGGTGACCTACCAACTCGTGCTCTACGCCCATACCTGGGCGCTGAAACACTGGCGCCTGAGCAAGCTGACCACGATCGACAGCTATATCGAGCAGGGTTTCGATTTCTTCGTGCACGCCATGGCGACGCCGGCCGGCCTCGTCCATTACGGGCAGTTCCTCAGCCGCGTCGGCAACAAGGCGAAGGCCGCCAAGCGGCCGAAGCCGCGCAAGCAAACCGCAGCCGCGAGCTGACGCGCCAAGGCGTCGGCGCTTGACGGGCGCGGGTGCTTGACCTATCCATATTGAATGAATGCTCATTCATTTCGAGGGCAAATGTTCCAAACCAGTATCAAGGACCGGGTTCTGGAAGTGACGCTGGCGCGTCCGCCGGTCAACGCCATCAACCGCGACTGGATCGACGGCTTCTCGGCGATCCTCGATTCGCTCGGCCAGCACCCCGAGATCGCGGTCGTGCTGATCCGCTCGGCCGAGCGCGTGTTCTCGGCCGGCGCCGATCTCAAGGCGATGCGCGAGTGTTTCGCTTCCGATGACGGCTCCGATGCGCTGGTCGAGACGGTGCGCCGCATGCAGCGGCTCTACGATCGCATCGAGGCGCTGCCGCAGGTGAGCGTGGCGGAGATTTCCGGCGCGGCGTTCGGCGGCGGTTTCGAACTGGCGCTCGCCTGCGACCTGCGCATCGCATCGGACGCGGCCACCGTCGGCCTGCCCGAGGCGCGCCTCGGCCTGCTGCCCGGCGCCGGCGGCACGCAGCGCCTGTCGCGCCTTGCCGGCCCCGGCATCGCCAGGCGGCTGATCCTGACGGCGGAAGTGCTCGACGGCCAGCAGGCGCAGGCGCTCGGGCTGGTGCAATGGAACGCGCCGGCAGCCGAACTCGGCGCCCTGACCACCGAGATCGTCGGCCGGTTGACGAGCATGTCGCCAGGCGCGCTCGCGGCGATCAAGCATTGCTTCAGCGCCGCCGACACCAGGCTCGAGACCGGCCTGCTGGTCGAACTGCTCGAAACGCACAAACTGTTCCATACGCCCGACACCCGCAGGCGGGTGGCGGCTTTTCTCGATCGGTAAGGAAGACATCCATGAGGCTTGATGGAAAGACGGTCGTCGTCACCGGCGCGGCATCGGGGATCGGCGCCGCGACGGCCGAGGCGATGGCGAAGGCCGGCGGCGACATCATTCTCGCCGACCTCTCGGCCGACAAGGGCGAAGCCCATGCCGGTGCGCTGCGCAAACAGGGGCTGAAGGCGACCTTCCTGCCGATCGATGTCGGCTCGGACGCGGCGATCGCCACGTTCTGCAAGGCGGCGCTGGCGCGCGGCCCGGTGCATGTTCTGGTCAACGCCGCCGGCTTCGGCAAGGCGCAGCCCTTCGTCGACAACGACCAGGATTTCTGGCAGCGCGTCGTCGACATCAACCTGCTCGGGCCGATCAAGCTGACGCGCGCCCTGCTCGATCCGATGATCGCGCGCGGCTCCGGCAAGATCGTCAACGTGGCGAGCGATGCCGGGCGCGTCGGCAGTTCCGGCGAGACGGTGTATTCTGGCGCCAAGGGCGGGTTGATCAGCTTCAGCAAGGGGCTGGCGCGCGAGATGGCGCGCTATTCGATCAATGTGAACTGCGTCTGCCCCGGCCCGACCGAGACGCCGATGCTGATGGCGGTGCCCGAGAAGCATCGCGAGGCGTTCAAGCGCGCCATTCCGATGCGCCGCTTCGGCCAGCCCTCGGATATCGCCGACGCCATCCTGTTTTTCGCCTCCGACCGTTCCGACTACATCACCGGCCAGACGCTGAGCGTCTCGGGCGGCCTGACGATGATCTGAGCCTCCCACACGAAAGGACACGCCGTGCAGACGTTCAAGGCGGCCGAGTACAAGGCCACGCATTTCAAATGGGAGGTTTCGGGCAAGGTCGCGACGATCACGCTGAACCGTCCCGAGCGCAAGAACCCGCTGACCTTCGACAGCTATGCCGAGTTGGGGACGCTATTCCGCCGGCTCGCCCAGGCAAGCGACGTCAAGACGGTGGTCGTGACCGGCGCCGGCGGCAATTTCTGCTCGGGCGGCGACGTGCATGAGATCATCGGGCCGCTGGTCAAGAAGCAGGAGGCCGACGACATGCCGGGCCTGCTCGCCTTCACGCGCATGACCGGCGAGCTGGTCAAGGCGATGCGGCACTGCCCGCAGCCGATCATCGCGGCGGTGGACGGCATCTGCGCCGGCGCCGGCGCCATCATCGCCATGGCGTCCGATCTCAGGCTCGGCACGCCGCGCGCCAAGACCGCCTTCCTGTTCGTGCGCGTCGGGCTTGCCGGCGCCGATATGGGCGCGTGCTCGATCCTGCCGCGCCTGATCGGCCACGGCCGCGCCTCGGAACTGCTCTATACCGGGCGCTCGATGTCGGCGGATGAGGCCGACAGATGGGGCTTCTTCAACCGGCTCGTCGCGCCCGAAGACCTGCTTGGCGAGGCGCAGAAGCTCGCCGCCGAGATCGCCGACGGGCCGACTTTCGCCCATGGCGTCACCAAGACCTGCCTGCACCAGGAATGGGCGATGGATATCGATTCCGCCATCGAGGCCGAAGCGCAGGCCCAGGCGATCTGCATGCAGACCAAGGATTACGGCCGCGCCTACCGCGCTTTCGTCGCCAAGCAGAGGCCGGTCTTCGAAGGCAACTGAGCGCCGCCGAAAGCGCCGGCCATCACAGGGTGGAAACGTCATGATCCTCAACGAGCAGCAGACGATGATCCGCGACATGGCGCGCCAGTTCGCGCGCGAGCGGCTGGCGCCGAACGCCGCGCGCTGGGATCGCGAGGCGCATTTCCCGGCCGAGGAAATCCGGGAAATGGGCAAGCTCGGCCTGATGGGCATGAACGTGCCGGCCGAATGGGGCGGGGCCGGCGCCGATTACGTCTCGACCTCGCTGGCGCTCGAGGAGATCGCGGCCGGCGACGGCGCCACCGCGACCGTGATGAGCGGGCACAACTCGGTCGGCTGCATGCCGATCGCCACTTTCGGCAATGACGACCAGAAGGAGCGCTTCCTGCGCCCGATGGCCGAGGGGCGCATGCTGTCGGCCTTCCTCTTGACCGAGGCCCATGGCGGTTCGGATGCCGGCGCGCTCGCGACCCGCGCCACGCGCGACGGTGACGATTACATCCTGAACGGCGAGAAGCATTTCATCACCTCGGGCAAGAATGCCGAAGTGGCGCTGGTCTTCGCCCGCACCGGCCCGCAAGGCGGCACCAAGGGTATTTCCGCCTTCATCGTGCCGACCGCGACGCCCGGCTACGCCGTGGTGCGCGTCGAGAGCAAGCTCGGCCAACACGCCTCCGACACGTGCCAGATCGCCCTGAACGATGTGCGCGTGCCGGCCGCCAACCGGCTCGGCGCGGAAGGCGAAGGCTATCGCATCGCGCTCTCCAACCTGCAGGGCGGGCGCATCGGCATCGCCTCGCAGGCGATCGGCATCGGGCGCGCCGCCTACGAGACGGCGCTTGCCTATGCGCGCGAGCGCGTGGTGTTCGGCAAGCCGATCATCGAGCACCAGATCGTCGGCTTTCGCCTCGCCGCCATGGCGACGCGCATTGAAAGCGCGCGCCAGATGGTGCATCACGCAGCAGCGCTCGCCGATGCCGGCCAGCCCTGCCTGATGGAAGCGTGCATGGCCAAGCTCGTCGCATCAGAGGCCGCCGAATGGGTCTGTTCCGAGGCGATCCAGACGCTCGGCGGCTACGGCTATCTCAACGACTATCCGGTCGAGCGCTACTATCGCGACGCGCGCGTGTGCCGCATCTACGAGGGCACCAACGACATCCAGCACCTCGTCATCCTGCGCGAAATGCAGAAGCGCGATGCCGCCTGAGACGCCGGCGCCCCTGCCCCTCGCCGGCCTGCGCGTGCTCGATTTCTCGAACCTGCTGCCGGGGCCGCTCGCCAGCCTGTTGCTGGCCGATGCCGGCGCGGAGGTCATCAAGGTCGAGCGTCCCGGCATCGGCGATGAAATGCGCGGCTACGCGCCGGCTTTCGGCGGCACGAGCGGCAATTTCGCCCTGCTCAACCGTGGCAAGCGTGGCCTGACCGCCGACCTCAAGAACGAGGCCGACCGCGCGCATGTGCGCAGCCTCGCGCTTGGCGCCGATATCCTGATCGAGCAGTTCCGCCCCGGCGTGATGGCGCGGCTCGGGCTCGGCTATGCGGAACTGGCGAAGGAAAACCCCCGGCTGATCTATTGCTCGATCACCGGCTACGGCCAGACCGGCGCGCGCGCGCAAAAGGCGGCGCATGACCTGAATTACATGGCCGAGACCGGCGTGCTCGGCCTGTCGCGCGGCACTGACGGCGCGCCGGTGCTGCCGCCGGTGCTCGCCGCCGATATCGCCGGCGGCGCCTATCCGGCGGTGATGAACATCCTGCTCGCGCTGCAACAGCGCCACGTGAGCGGGCGCGGCTGCCAACTCGACATCGCCATGACCGACAACCTGTTCACGCTCGCCTATTGGGGCCAGGCGGGCGGCCATGCCGGCCAGTGGCCGAGGCCCGGCGACGAACTCGTCACCGGCGGCTCGCCGCGCTACCAGATCTACGCAACCGCCGATGGCCGCTATCTCGCGGCGGCGCCGATCGAGGAGCGCTTCTGGCAGGTGTTCTGCGACAGGATCGGCTTGCCTGCGGCAGAGCGCGATGACGGCCCCGATCCGCATGCGACGCGGGCGCGCGTGGCGGAACTGGTCGCGGCTAAAAGCGCCGCCGCCTGGCAGGCGGCTTTCGCCGATGCCGATGTCTGCGTCTGCATCGTCGCCACGCTCGAGGAGGCCGCCGCCGACCCGGCCTTCCGGGAGCGCGGCCTGTTCCGGCGTGCGGTCGCCGGCGGCGGCGAGACGATGCCCGCCCTGCCTTTGCCGCTCGACGAGGGCTTGCGCAACCCGGCGCCCTCGCGCGGCTTTCCCGGCCATGGCGATGCGTTCCGGCGCACGGGGTGGAGCGGCTGAGGAAGCGCGCCACGTTGTCCCGGACTTGATCCGGGACCCAGATTCATTCCGGCGCACGTTCCGCTTGCCTGGGCCCCGGCTCAAGGCCGGGGCAAGACGTTTGCGCCTGTCATTCCCGCGAAGGCGGGAATCCGGAAGCGCTGGCGTAAGCCGTTTCTGGATTCCCGACCGGCCTGACGGCCGTCGGGAATGACACTGATGGATCAAGTCCACCGCTGACGGTTGAAGGCAGACGAGAGAGAACCCTCATCCGTCTGCTGCGCAGACACCCTCTCCCGCAAGCGGGAGAAGGGTTCCTCACCCTTTGCGCATTGTCGCCACGGCGGCCTCGAGATCGTCGACCGCCTCGGGGTTGACGAGGCCGGACAGGTCGCCGACCGGCTCGCCGAGCCAGATCGAACGCACGACGCGCCGCATGATCTTCATGCTGCGCGTCTTGGGCACCGCGCCGACGAAGGCGATCGCCTTGGGCCGGAACGAGGCTCCGAGCGCCGCCACCACCGCCTGCTTCAGGCTGTCGGCCAGTTCGGGCGTGGCCGCGACATCGCGCGCCGGCACGCACACGCACACCACCGCCGAACCTTTCAGCGCATCGGGCACGCCGATGACGGCGGCCTCCGCCACTTTGCCGGTGCCGAGCAGCGCCGCCTCGATCTCCGAGGGGCCGGTGCGCTTGCCGGCGATCTTGATGGTATCGTCGGAGCGGCCATGCACGTACCAGTTGCCGGCCTTGTCGATCGAGGCGAAATCGCCGTGGATCCACAGGCCCGGCACTTTCGACCAATAGGTCTCGATGAAGCGTTCCGGCGCGTGCCACAGGCCGCGCGACAGGCCGATCGAGGGCACGGTCAGCGCCAGTTCGCCGACCTCGCCGCGCGGCAGCGGCCGGCCGCTCTCATCGACCACGGCCGCGCCCATGCCGGGGATCGGCCCGGCGAAGGCGCAGGGCGGCAGGTCGCGATGCAGCATGGTGCCGGCGAGGATGCCGCCGCCGATCTCGGTGCCGCCGGAATAGTTGAGGATCGGCGCGCGACCCTTGCAGACATGCTCCAGGAACCAGTTCCAGGCTTCCGGCGTCCACGGCTCGCCGGTCGAGGCCGTGACGCGCAGCGCCGCCAGGTCGAAGCCTGCCACGACCTCGGGCGGCTGCTGGATGAAATTGCGCACCATGGTCGGCGCCACGCCGAGGAACGAGACCTCGTGATCCTGGGCGAGACGCCAGAGCCGGCCCTGATCGGGAAAATCGGGCGTGCCCTCGGCCAGCACCATGCTGGCGCCAACGAGCGGCACGGCGACGGCGAGGATCGGACCGGTCAGCCAGCCCATGTCGCTCAGCCATAGCAGCCGGTCCTGCGGCGTCAGGTCGAGGATGATGCCGAAATCGAGCGCGGCCTTGGTCATGAAGCCGCAATGGCTGTGCACGGTGCCCTTCGGCTTGCCGGTGGTGCCGGAGGTGTAGACGATCATCGCCGGGGCGTCGGCCGCGACCTCAGCCGCCGGACACGGCTCTTGCGCGGCGACGAGATCGTGCCACCACAGCCGCTTGCCTTCCGGCCTGTCGGGATGGCGCGCCACGACGACGACATGCTGCAACGCCGGCAGCGACGGGCTTGCCTCGTCGATGATCGCCGCCATGGCGATCGGCTTGCCGCGCCGGTAGGTGACGTCGACGGTGACGACCGCCTTGGCCTCGGCGTCCGACAACCGCTCGATGACGGCCTGCGGCCCGAAGCCGGAAAACATCGGCAGCGCGATGGCGCCGAGCCGGGTGATGGCCAGGAACGCGGCGATGGTCTCGGGCAGGAACGGCATGTAGATGCCGACGACGTCGCCCTCGCCGATGCCGAGCCGCTTCAGCCCGGCCGCGGCGTGCTCCGCTTCGCCGGCGAGGCGGCCATAGGACCACGCCCGCGCCTCGCCATCCTCGCCCTCCCAGAAGATCACCGGCTTGTCGGCGCTGCCGCGTGCCAGCGCGCGTTCCATGCAGTTATAGGCAAGGTTGGTGGTGCCGCCGACGCACCATTGCGGCCACTCGATGCCCCTCGAGACATCGAGCACCTTGTCGAACGGCTTGAAGAATTTCAGGTCGTGAAACGCCATCACCGCCGGCCAGAACCAGTCGGGATCGCGGTCGGCGCGCGCGATCAGCGTCTCGTAGCCGGCAAGGCCGTGGCGCTGCATGAACAGGTCGAGTTGCACGGGCGAGGCCATGTCAGGCTCCCTGCTCGGTATCGAGCACGACGACGCGGACCATTTTCGTGGCCATGAACGCCTTCATCTCCTGATGCACGGGCGAGGCCTGATAGGCATCATGCGCGACGGATGAAGCGAATACGCCAACGATGCCATGCGTCAGCCCATCGCTGCGGCTCGCCAGGTTCTCGCTCAGGAAATAGCCCTCGACGCCTGAGCATTCGGCCTTGATGCGGGCGACGTATCCTTGCGCCGTGGCGAAGAAATCCGGGCCGGCATCAGGGGCGAAACTCATCAGCAGGATATGGTGGAACATGAAAAAAACCTCCTCCAGAACGGGGCGCTCTCCTCTTGGCGGGAGTTGGCCTGAAACTCTCAACCCGCGGTCCAGCCGCCATCGATGACGAGCGCCGAGCCGGTCATCAGGGCGGAGGCACCGGAAGCCAGGAACACCACCGCGCCCATCAGATCCTCGACGGCGCCGATGCGCCCGAGCCTGATGCGCGCCAGCACGCGCGCCCGGAATGCCTCATCCGCCAGGCTCGGCCGCGTCATCTCGGTCTCGATAAAGGTCGGGCAGATGCTGTTGACGCGGATGCCGAGCGGCGCCAGATCGAGCGCCATCGCCTTGGTCATGCCCTCGACGGCGAATTTCGTCAGCGTGTAGACCGGGCGCCCGGCCGCCGCCGCATGGCCGGCCTGCGACGAGATGTTGACGATCGAGCCCTTGACGCCCGCGCCCGCCATGCGCCGGGCGACCGCCTGCGCCGTGAAGAAGGCGGCGCGCACGTTCAACTGCACGAGCGCGTCGAAATCGTCTTCCACGACCTCTAGAAACGGGCTCGGCCGGTTGGTGCCGGCATTGTTGACCAGGATGTCGAAGGCCGGCAGCGCGGCGACGGTGGCGCGCGTGGCGGCCGTATCGCAGACATCGAGCACGAGCGCGCCGGCCTTGCCGCCCGCGTGCCGGATCGCCGCCGCGCCGGCCTCGATCTCGCTTGCCGTGCGCGCGGCCAGCGTGACATCGGCGCCGGCCTCGGCGAGCGCCGCCGCCAACGCCAGGCCGATGCCGCGCCCGGCGCCGGTCACCAGCGCGCGCTTGCCATCGAGGCGAAAACCGGGCGTGGCGGGCAGCATCATCGCTCAGGAAATCGTTAGGCCGCTATCGACCGTCAGGATATGGCCGGTGGTGCGGGCGGAGTCGTCGGAGGCCAGATACAGCGCCGCGTTGGCGACATCGAGCGGCTCCGCCAGGTCGACGAGGTGGCGCGCGGCGAGTTTCTGCGTGGTCTCGCTGGCGGCAAGCTGCGCCAGCACGCGCGGCGTGCGCGTGACGCAGGGCGCGACGGCGTTGACGCGCACCTTGTGCGGCGCGAACTCGACCGCCATCGAGCGCGTCAGCGCCGCGATCGCGCCCTTGGAGGCGGTATAGGCATCCTTGCCCGGCCAGCCCATCAGCGCCACGACCGAGGCCGCGTTGACGACCGCGCCGCCGCCGGCCTTGACGATTTCCGGAATGGCGTGGCGGCTGGCGAGCCAGGTGCCGAGCAGGTCGAGCTTGATGGCGCGCCAGAACTCGTCGATCGGCGCCTCGGTCAGCGGGCCGTCATGCAGCGTCGAGCCGCCGGCATTGTTGTAGAGCACATGCAACGCGCCGAAACGCGCGACCGCCGCCGCGACCGCCGCCTTGACGCTGGCCTCCTCGGTCACGTCGGTGTGGACGAACAGCGCCTCGCCGCCGGCCGCGCCGATGGCTTGCGCCGCCTCGCGGCCGCTCGCCGCATCATATTCGGCGATGACGACACGCGCGCCCTCGCGGGCGAAGAGTTCCGCCGTGACACGGCCGATGCCGCCGCCGGCGCCGGTGATCAGGGCGACCTTGTCCTTCAGGCGTGCCATGCTGCCTCGACATCCGGGCAAGTCGATCGGCGCCGCGCCAGGGCCGGACGTGCCGGGCGTGGTGTCATGCGCCTTCGGGCGCGAAGGGCATCGGCCAAATGATTGAACATTCATTCAGTTCAGTCAACACGCGAATCGGCCGGCCCTGCCGCGTCCGGCGCAGGGCGTTATTCTTCCGGTTCGGTGGTGAAGAGCAGCGGATAGCCGCGGGCGCGGCCGGCCTCGGTGGCGTTGGTCGCCTTGGTCTCGGCAATGTCGCGCGCGAACACCGCCACGACGCAGACGCCGCGCTGGTGCGCGGTCTGCATCACCTTATGCGCCTGGGGCTCATCCATGCGGAACTCGCCCTGCAGCACCTTGACCACGAAATCGCGCGGCGTGAAGTCGTCGTTCAGCAGGATGACCTTGTGCAGGCGCGGCCGCTCAAGCCTGGTCCGCGAGCGTGTCCGCGGCGTGATGGTGATGTCGGCCATGGCAGACCCCCGGGGTTCGTCGCCTCGAACATGCTGATAGCAAGCGATTTTGGCGCTATCGCGACATGCGCCCGCAAACGCCAAACGCCCCGGCCGGTGGCCGGGGCGCAAAAGGCGTGCGCGAGATTATTGCTGCGAAGCGTATTTGAACTCCGGCGCCGCCTTGAGCTGGTCGACCGTCATCGCCAGGCTGCCGTGATCGGGGTAATCATACACGGTCGGCTTGGCCGGGGCGGCGGCCATGCTCGGCGAGCCCGCCGGCGACGATTTCGGAATCGTGCTCGTGGTATCGCTGGCCGGTGCCGGCGCGGCCTTCACCGCCACCGGCTCGCTGCTCCAGGTCACGGCCTCGAACGGCACCGCGACGTGTTTGGCGCCCATGCCGAGCACGCCGCCAACGGCGATCACGACCAGTTTCGACTGCCCGGTCTTGTCGAGGACGATGTCATCGACCTTGCCGATGCTCTTGTCGTCCGGCCCGTAAATGCTCACGCCCGCCAGCTTCGAGGCGCGCCAGTCGCCGGTGGTCGCACTGGCGACGAACGCACCGGCGGCGCCCGCGGCGGGCGCAGTGGCAGCCGGCGCGGAGGTCGACGGCGCGGTGGTGGCCGGCGGCGCACTCGTCTGCGCCATGGCAGGAAGGGCGAATGCGGTGCTGGCAAGCGCGCTACTCAGCAGCATCGCGCAAAGGGTGGTCTTCGTCATCGGATGTCCCTCCAGTTCACAATCGGTCGCGGCCGGTCGCCGCGGCCCATGCTCAACCAACGACCACACGCACCGTACGGTTCCAACGCGCGGCACGACGCCAGCCGCCCCGCACGCCGCCGCCATGCCACTCCTCCCGCCGGGAACTTGGCGCGGACTTGACGGAAACTGACTGAGACACGACGGGACGCTGTGGGAACCCGGTGAGAACGCGGCGACTTTTCCCGCATATTTTTCCCGCACAAGCCCTTGCCTAAGCGCCGCGCAGAGGCTATTCACCGCGCTCCCGCCCGGCTCACGCAGCCGGTCCGCGGCAGGCGCCCGTAGCTCAGCTGGATAGAGCACCAGACTACGAATCTGGGGGTCAGAGGTTCGAATCCTTTCGGGCGCGCCACTTACCTTACTGAAATTACTGATATATTTTCTTCGGCTCGAAACACGAAGGCTGCCGCTTTTTGTCTTGGTGACCATATGGTGACCACAGGAAAATGATTTTCCAAGGCAGCTTGGGACATCCCCGACACATCAAATGCGAACTGATCGGCATCTGCCGCCTTCATCGCATCGCTGAAATCGGAACCGGAGCTTCTAGGACCTATTAATTTGGACCGATCTGTGATTCATGGTGTCCGTCGAGAAGGCCGTGATGGGTGATTTGTTTCTTCTGAGCGAGCAACGTATGGCGCGGATCTCACTGCATTTTCCGTTGTCACATGGCGTTCCGCGGGTTGATGACCAGCGGGTGATCAGCGGCATCGTAAAAAAGGGGCCGTTCCCCGCCGTATCGGGCGCACGAAGGGCGAATTGAACTCCAAACTTCATACAGTTTGCGACGACCTGGGCCGGCCACTCGCCATACTGCTGTGCGAAGGCCAGATGAGTGACCACGAAGGTACCCGTCTTCTGCTCGACGCCTTGCCGCCAGCCAAAAGCCTGATCGCCGACCGCGGCTATGACAGCGCCTAGTTCCGGGCCGAACTCGCGACCAGGGACATCGAACCCTGCATTCCATCCGGTCGAAGCCGTAAGGCGCCATACCCTTACAACAAGGCGCTCTATCGCCAGCGTCACAAGATCGAGAACCTCTTCGCAAAACTCAAGGACTGGCGCCGCATCGCCACCCGCTACAACGGATGCCCAACGGCCTTCTTTTCCGCCATTGCTCTCGCAGGCACCGTCATCTTCTGGCTGTAATCAACGAGTCCTGAGCCTAGTCATCTGGAACTGAAGTAAGCGGCATTGTATGCTGGGCTCTGGTGATGAGGAGCGCAGTATGGCGAACGCGAGCGGGCGGCCTACGGCACCTTTGGTTCTGGAGCCGGAGGAGCGGGAGTATCTGGAACGGCAGGCGCGCCGGCGAGACTCACTTCCTATGATCTGCTTCGGATAAACTTGCCCAGTCTTTGTTAAGGGCGACCTATTCACGAGTGATTTTGAATTCTGTCTTAGGAGGGAAAATTGCCAAGAAAGGTATTCTTCAGCTTCCATTACGATCGCGATGTCCACCGCGTCATGCAGGTGCGGAATTCCTGGGTCGTCCGCCGAAATGGAGAGGCCACCCCGTTCTACGACAAGGCGGAGTTCGAGGAGGTCAAGCGCCGCGCAGGCGGCATCGAGAAGTGGATCGAGCAACAGCTGTCGGGGACATCGGTCACCGTCATCCTCTACGGCGCCGAGACCTATTATCGACCGTGGGTCCAGCATGAGATCAAGCGAAGCTACGAGCTGCGAAAGGGGCTTCTGGCGATCGACATCCACAACATCAAGCACCCGCAGAACGGAGCCGACGTCCAGGGCCCCAATCCACTGTCCTACTTTTCGGTCGGGGAGCGGAAGATGAACATGCTCTATGCTAACTACGACTGGGTCCACAACGACGGCTACAACAATATCGAGACCTGGATCGAGGCGGCGGCGAAGGCTGCAGGGAAATAGCTATGGCGGGCGTGGGTCGGACGAAGTTCCTCAAGGAGTTCCCATCCTCGCTGCACGACGGGGCTGGAGTGACGTTCGTGGGTGCAGGCGTCTCGATGGCTGCCGGCTATCCTTCGTGGACGGAGCTACTGACAGAGATCGGCGAAGAGATCGGCGTCAATTCCAGAGACATCCAGGATCTCGCCGCCCTCACGCAGTGGCACATCCTCGAAACGGGCAACGCGACCGGCGTGCGTAACGTCATCAAACGAGAGATTGGCCAGGAATTCGCGGTGCCGGAGACCTTGCAGATCCTCGCGCGTCTTCCCGTCCGCCATATCTGGACGACGAACTACGATCGGCTCGTCGAGCGCGCCTTCGCCGCCATCAACCGGCCGCTCGACGCGATCTCGGGCGCGAAGGATCTCGCGCTCAGGCCGACACCCGGAGCCGCGCGCCTCTACAAGATGCACGGCTCGGTCGACAGGCTTGACGACCTAGTCATCTCCACCGACGACTACGAGCTCTATCGAACGCGACGGGGCGCGTTCCTGCCGTTGCTGCAGGCGCATCTGAGCAGCATGTCCATGCTCTTCGTGGGCCTCAGCCTGACGGACCCCAATGTTCGGCATGTGCTCTCGCTGATACGCGAGAGCTTCACCGAGGCGCCGCCCGAACACTTCGCGGTCCTTCGCCCTCCGAAACGGACCGATTTCAGGACTGATGACGAGTTCAAGGCTCGACTGGCGCAGCATCAGCTCTGGGCGAAGGATCTGAGGCGCTACGGGTTGGTCGCCGTCGAAATCGACAATTACGACGAAGTCCCGCAGCTTCTTCATCAGGTCGAGAAGCGAGTGGCGGGAAAGCGGGTCTGGGTCAGTGGCAGCTGGCCGTTGGATGGCTCCGATCCCCGGACCTCGCGGATCTACGCGATTGCCGAGAAGCTCGGCCGCATGATCGGTGACACCGGCAGGGACCTGGTCTCGGGCGCCGGGCTTCTGGTGGGGCCGGCGACGGTATCGGGGTTCATGGACGCACTGCGGACCGGCGGTGGCTGGGACATCGACAGACGGTTGATCGCACGGCCCTTCCCTCAACCTCTGCCTGGAAAGATGGCGGACCGTGATCGGTGGCGCGCGCTTCGAGCTGAGCTGGCCCGCCATGCGGGTATCGTCGTGTTCCTCGGCGGTCTTAAGTCGGAAGCAGGCACCGAGGTCATTGCCGATGGCGTCAAGGAGGAGTTCGAGCTCGCTCAAACTGCTGGGTCGTTCTTGCTACCGATCGGCGCGTTCAGCGGTGCCGCGGAGGCGATAGGCCGGGAGCTGCTTGGTTCGGCGACGCCTTCCACCGGGCCCAAAGCATCGAGGCCCACCGATGACGAGCTCCGAGTGCTTTCCGATGTCGACGCAACGGATGATGAACTCCTCTCCACCGTTCGAGCCATTCTCGACCGCCTGGCCAAGGTCGGATAGGAAGCGCGCCTGGTCCAGTTCGTCACATCAGCCGAGCTGCGTGGCTTCGCGGCGCAGAGAACGGTCTCGGAGCAGGCGTCCATTCGGAAGAACGCAGCCTCCCGCTCCCCGGAAGGCGCCACCTTCCTTTCCCACTCGAGCAACAACGACGATCTGGTCGTCGGCGCCACGACAATGCTCGAGAACCACGGCGCTAGGGTCTATGTCGACGAGGTCGATCCAGAGATGCCACCGTACACCAGTGCGGAAACCGCCAAGATCCTGAAGGGTCGCATCTCGCAGTCGGGGAAATTCGTCGTCCTCACCAGCAAGAACAGCAAGGACAGCCGTTGGGTGCCATGGGAACTCGGCATAGCGGACGGTTACAAGACGTTGGCGAATATTGCGCTGTTTCCGTCGTCCGAGACTACTCCCGATATCTCGTGGGCCGAATGGGAATATTTGGGGCTTTACCACCGCATCGTATGGGGCCGTTTGGAGGGCTATCGAGACGCGGTATGGATGGTCTTGGATCACAAGAACAACACCGCCACCGAACTAGCTGCCTGGTTGCGGGAGTAGACTACGCTACGCCAGGAAGTAGCGCGGCAACGTCTCAAGCGACGTCCAGACCGTCATCGGCAACGAGGTGGCCATGCCGATCGGCGTCCTAGGGGGGTAGCCGGCAGCGGCCCTAGCAAGCGGCACGGACACACAAAGGACGTGCTCGGCGTCCTCCTCGGCCACTGGGTAGAGCCCCAGATATTGCCGGCCACGATATTGTTCGGCCTCGTCCTTGACAACGGGCAGCACGCATACGCGACCCTTCGCGCCATGGAACCAGCCGATTTCCCAGCTCATCCAGTTCGAGCCGGCGGCATGCTCGGAGTCGACTAACACAAGACCAGTCGACGCGAGCATCTTGTCTCGGATATAGGCGGCGTCCGCCGGCGTAGTTCCCGCATGGTCGGACTGGCCGGCTTCGATCCAGTCACAGAAGACTTTCAGCCCCAAATCCTCGGTAAGGATCGTGTGGACACCGAGCACGAGTTCCTCGTCCTTCAACGCCTGCGAGAGGAATATGTCGTACCGTGGGCTCTCCAGCCGCGCACGCCGCGTCAGAACCTGGTGCACCGAAAGATCGGACGCGGCGGCGGTCTGACGCGCACGTGCCCTGACGCGGCCTTCGGTGAGTAGCCCCATGATCATCCTCCAATCGCTTACGTTTGTCGGGGTGCCCGCTCGGCGCTCGGCGCGAGGTCAAGCTCTAGGGCATCTTCCACATCTACGCCGAGATACCGCACCGTGTTCTCGATCTTGGTATGACCGAGCAGGATTTGCCCCGCACGGAGATTGCTCGTCGCCTTGTAGATGATTGAGGCCTTGGTTCGGTGAAACAAATGCGTACCATAGCGCCAGATTCATAACTGTGCTCCAAGTCGGACCGCGCTTGACCACAATTACTCCAGAATGCCACTCGGTCGAACACCTGGAAGCGATGGCCGGGATCCTCGAGCGTTCCGGGGCCTTCCGGGTCCTGCGAAAGCTCGCGCCCCGGATTGCTCGTACGCCCGCAGCGGATGTCCCAACGCGCCTTGGCTTGTTCGTCGACACCGAGACGACGGGTTTGGATCATACGCGGGATGAGATCATCGAACTGGCCATGGTCCCTTTCACCTATGGCTTAGACGGAGAGATTTACGAGATCGGCGCCGCCTTCGTGGCGCTGCGCCAACCCGCCAAACCCATCCCGCCTGAGATCACAGCGATAACTGGTATCACCGATGCGATGGTCGAGGGGCGCTCCATCGATCCGCACGAAGTTACTGCCTTCGCGGCGCCAGCCGCTCTTGTGGTGGCTCACAACGCCGCCTTCGATCGGCGTTTCCTCGAACGCTACAGCGATGTCTTCATCACCAAGCCCTGGGCCTGTTCGATGAGCGAGATCGATTGGGCGGCCGAGGGCTACGAGGGAACCAAACTGGCCTACCTCGCTGCCGGTGCCGGCTTCTTCTACGAGCGCCATCGCGCGACGCACGACTGTCTAGCGGCGATTGAACTTCTCGCTCGTCGCCATCCCGGGTCGGGGCGAACGGGACTGCAGCAACTGCTTGAGCGCGCGCGTACGCCGTTGTGGCGAATCTGGGCCGAGAACTCGCCGTTCGACTTCAAAGACCTGCTCAAGGCCCGAGGATATCGCTGGAACGCTGAAGGGATCGGTGGGCCGCGCGCCTGGTACATCGATGTGCCCGCCGAGCAGAAGGACGCCGAACTCACCTTTCTCAAGGCTGAGATCTACCAGGGAGGGATCGACCTGCTGGTTCGCCGCATCGATGCCTACGACCGCTTTTCAGTCCGCGTCTGACGAAGCGGGGGCAACTCTCGTTTAGGGCACAACGTCGTAGGTGAAACCACACACCGCCAAGACCCTAGTAGCCTCATATTCCCCGCGTCCGCCGCCGCGCATCCGGCCGCGTTCAGCGATCAGGTGAAGATGCTTTTTCGCTCGGGATGCGATGACGTAGAGGAGCTTGTTGGCGCTGATGTCGCCGGCCGCGTCCGCGAAGTGCGGCACCATACCTTCTAGCAAGGCGTAGGCGATCACCGTGTCGAACTCGGCGCCCTTCACCCCATGGATCGTCGACAACGTAATGCCAGACCGTGTCTCGAAGACCCTGCGGAATGTGGCGATGTCGCTGATGAAGGCCGCGCCTTCCTTCGTTAGCCGCGCGATGCGCGCGGTTGAGCTCTCGAAGAAGGCTTGGTGATGGTCAAGAAGGGCGGGAAACTTGCAATAATCGATGCCGATCCTGGCGAATAGGAGGTCGAAAAACTGGCGCAGGTAGGTCAGCCCGTCTTGCTCGACCAGGCTCACCGAATTGCACTCTCGAAGCAGCGTCTTCCGGGACAGGTCAGAGACGTTGGCCCCGGCGTCGTCCAGCGCGGTGAGGACCTCAGCGGCCCAGCGCAGGCGGCGGACGTACATGCCGGGCGATGCCTCGGTTAGGACGATCCGTGAGAGTTTGTACCAGAAATTGTCGATGTCGCGGGCGAACGGGACCATGCCCGGCCCGTCGAAGCGGTAGTCCGGCATGGCCGCCACGAGCCGCCGGGTCATGCCCGCAAGATGCACCCATTGGGGCGCGACGATGCAGATTTCATGGTGCGGGATGCCGAGTGTCTCAGCGCTGTGGCGGATGAGCCGAATGAGCTCTCCCTCTAGTTCGTCCTTCGACGTCTTGGTGTCGAAGGAGATAAGGCTAACGTGGTCCTTATGCTTGGCTGCGGCCTCGATCTTCGTGGCGTGGACGTTGTAGTTGGCGAAGTAGCCGACGATGCGCTTCGACGAACGGTAATTCTGCGATAGCTCCATTTCGCGGAAGTTGACATTGGCTATCGCGCCAAACTGGGCGGCCGTGATCGCGTAGCCGCCGAGTGATCCGTAGATGGCCTGGTTCGGATCGCCGACGACGAAGGCGGCGGTCTTCCGGTCGCCGGCCTTCAGGATTTCGGCCAGGATGGCGTACTGGATCTCCTTGGTGTCTTGGTATTCGTCGACCAGAACCGCGGTTAACAACGAATTGAGAAGGACGCCGATCGTCGGGTTTTTGACGATGAGGTCGTAGGCGCACTGCAGAATCAGCTCGTAGTCTAACTGACGGTTCGCCTTCAGGCGCTGGTGGTATCGATCGAGGATCGCCCCGACCGCGGCCCGCTTTTTGGTCTCGCAGGACAACACTCGCCCGGCTGGCGTGAAGTGGTAGCCGCAGTCCCAGTAAGTGACGCGCTGGCTCGCGTAGGGCGCACACAGCTCGGTCAGCAGCACTTCCGCGTCATGGCTGTCGATCACCTTGAACCCGTCGCGTAGGTCCGGGTGGTAGATGGCGTAGGGCCGTATGATCCAGTCTAGGCAGAATGAGTGGATCGTACCGATCCACAACTGAGCGGTGCCGACGCCCAGCCGCTCGACGCGCTCTTCGATCTCATCGGCAGCGCGGTGCGTGTAGGTGATGGCGATCACCCACTGCTTTTCGGACGTCAGCGTCGAAAGCAGTCGGGCAACCTTGTAGGTTAGGGTCCGGGTCTTGCCGCTCCCCGGGCAGGCGACCAGGAACACGCTGCCCGGCTCTTTGATCGCCGCCTCTTGCTCGGGGTTCAGATCGCCGGGCGGCCAGACGAACATCTCTAGAAGCTCGCCAGGACTTCGTTGAGCTCGTCGCCTGGCAGAGCCTGCAGCATGGCGTTGCGCATCGCTGCGAAATCCATTCCGCCGTCGCGATAGGTCTTCAACGTGCCGCGCGCGGCGGCGACGGCGGCCGGCCCCGCGACACCGTCCTTCTCCTGCAATCCGATCCGGTAGGCGAGGATGTTAGCCCAGACCTCGGTGCTGGGTGTCCCATGGGCCATGAAAACAGCGTCCAGAATGTAGTCTGGGACGATTGTATGGTGGTCGACAACCTTGCCGAGCAAGATTGCGAACCAGCCTTTCCCCATGTGCTTGGCCATCGTCAGCATGCGCGTGCCGGAGACGGCGATGTCCTTGCTTTCGAGCTCTGCCTTCGCGGTCGCGATGGTGGCGGCGGACTTGTAGACCTCGCCCAGGATGCTGACGACCTTGGCCGCGTTGGCACCGTTGATCAGGAAGTCGACCTCGAAGGTGTAGTCGGCGAAATGCGTCGACAGCCAGTTGTTGCCCTTCGTGAAGGCTGCCAGCGTGGCTTTCCGCTGCAGGCCACTGGTCTGAGCGGCCACGGCGCTCGCCTTCGCCTTCTTTTCCGCATCCCCATCCTGCGGGTCGGGACTCGTGTCGATGAAGGCGTCGTCTAAATCGGTGACGATGGCGCACCGTTTGCGAATCCGCTGGTCGTGGAACAGCACAGCGACGTTCGTAAAGCCGGTGCTGCGGATGTTGATCAGGCTGACGCCTAGCTCGTCGAGGCTAACGCCGAACACCTTCTTGATGAGGATAGGGACGAGGATTTCCTCCGCGTCACCCTCGACCAGCACCACGCTCTTGGCGAAAAGCAGGTTGCTGCGCACCGCGTCGAGATAACGCTGGATGTTGCCGACCTCCTCGACGGTGAGTCCAGTCGAGGGTTGGAAGACTTCACAGAGCCCGGCGTTTCGGCCTAAGACGTTGATGTTCTCGACATTGCAGACCTCGGAGATGTGTGTCGAGTGGGTCGAGTAAATGATCTGGGTGTCGCTGTAGTTCAGCTTGTCGAACAACGTCTTCTGAATGTGGGTGTGGATGTGCGCTTCCGGCTCCTCGACCACCAGGAAGTTGGCGAAGGACTGCTTGGCCTTCTGGTATTTGAATTCGAGCAGCTTGAGCGTCAGGTAGATCAGGTTGGCGCCGCCGAGGCTCAGCTCGTGGATCGCGCCCTCATAACCGGGCTCGGCCTCGCCGACAAACAGCTTCAGAGACTGGAACAGGCGATCGGCTTCGTGGGAGAGGTCCGATTTGATGGAAAGGCTGTTGGGCGAGTACGTTTCGCCAGCGGCGTCATTGATGGTCGTGCGGATGTCGGACCGGATGGTGGTGACGTCGGGAAGCCCCTCGATCGCCGTGTTCAGCTTCTCCACCATGGTGGTGATCGGGACGAAGTCGGCAGGGTCGATCTTGCCGCTCTTGCTCTTCAGCAGCGTCAGCAGCGGGTTAGCCCGATTGTTTTGGAAGTCGGCGACGACGTCCCGGAGCGCCTGGACGAAAGTAAAGCAAACCTCCTTCGAGATCGCCATGATCCCAGGGATCTTACCGCCGATCTCCGGCGGATAAGCGGCCTCCGGGAAGCGGACAGTCTCGAAGTCGCCGACCAAGGCGGTGTAGACGACGGGGTCGGTGAAGTCCGCTTCGCTCTTGCCGGTGAAGATCGTCTCGTAGTCCGCGATCGTGACCGTCGAAAGGACCTCGGCTAGGCCAGCCTCGTCGCCTTCTTCCAGCTCGGCCAATGCTGCGCGGACCGAAGCTTTAGGGCGGAAGATCAGGTTGTAGGTGGCCCGGCCGATGTCACTGTCTTTGATGTTCCCTGAGCCATGCAGGAACAGTGACTGGATGGCCTCGTCTTTCGAGACGTTGTCGAATTCTAGGCTGATGATGATCCAGTGACCGCGCCAGTCGCCGAGTCCGCGGTGGAAATCGCCCTTATCGAGCCGATAAGCCGCCCTTAGAAGGTTGTCGTCGAGCAGCAGTCGGATCGCGCGGAAGAGGTTGGTCTTTCCCGACCCATTCTCGCCGATGATGGTGTTAATGCCGGGCTTGAACAGAACATCAGCGCGGCTGAAGTTGCGGTAATTCACCAGCTGCAGCTTAGAGATGTGCATCGTCGCTCCCTTAGCGCCGATGGCCCTCTAAGGGGCGCCGACTCAGTTATGAGCCGGTAACGCTTGCTGAACGTATCTTAGGCCTGTGCCTTCGCTTCAGCAACGAAGCCGGCTACTCGATCGTCCAGCACGAAGTGCCTGGGGTGGGCGTCCACGTTGGGTGAATACCGATAAACCCTACCATCCGACGTCTTGGGTGCAGGGATATGCGTGCCACAGGCCGGGAAGGATGCAGCCGGAGGCGCGCAGTACGTCTCCTTTGCCAAGTGCGTACTGTATACAGCACACATCTTGCGAAACGAATTAAGAGATGGTTTTGCAATATCAACGGCTTCATCCAAGGGTGCAGTTTGGGCGCAATGATCCCAAGCATACCCCGGCCATGTGCGCCAACATCTATTCTCTTAGCAGGTGCTCACGCCTGACATATCATCAGAGAGTGAGAATCGGTGGACTGACAGTCGAGGCGATATTTGTAGGTAACGGGAGGGCTTCCGACCAGCCAATCCGTACAGAGGCATATCTATATTCGCTGTCAGAAACCGAATGGGCTGACCTGCGCGCCGAGGCAACACGTTCGCGAAGAGCTGGCAAGCCGCTTCTGCGGTGCGGCGATTGTCAAAACCCTGTCTATGCACGGGAGTCCACCAACGGCCGCCGCCACTGCTATCATTTTGGCACTGAGGTCAAAGACTGCCTGTGGGCTTCGGCCAATGCCCGTAACGCCCGGTCGATAGATGCCGAGAAATTCCACGGCAATCAGGAGAGCGAGCGGCATAAAAGACTCAAGGCGATGATCTGCGAGAACCTGGCGCTCGACCCCGAAGCCGAGACAGCCGGTATCGCGCAGGAACGTTATACCAAGGGAATGTGCGGCACGGGCTATGCTTTCCCCGACGTTTTCGCGGCATCCTGGTACGGCGGGCCTGCTGCCTTTGAGATTCAGCTTTCGACGACACAGCTTCCGAACATCGTCCGCCGAGAGGACTTCTATGCAGCCAACGGCATCCGGCTTGTTTGGATCATTGGCAGTTCTGAGGGACAGCTTGAGCGGCGA
Source organism: uncultured Alphaproteobacteria bacterium (assembly GCA_937988775.1). Taxonomy (GTDB): domain Bacteria; phylum Pseudomonadota; class Alphaproteobacteria; order Rhizobiales; family Beijerinckiaceae; genus CALKHP01. The sequence goes on along the minus strand of CALKHP010000040.1, from coordinate 2,051 downwards.
GCCTTCAAGGATATCTATCTCCGAAATGACGGCCAGATTCTCGGATTGGACGGCGATGTCATGGTGGCCGCGCGGAAAGCCAGCACGCCGCTCTTTCGGCTCCATCGGCTTCTGCCAGGGCCGATATCCAAGCGGCTCGTTCCAGAATGGAAAACGAAAATCGTTTCCCCGGATGAACTGAACTGGGGTGCGGCAGGCAGCCGCCCCCGATCTGTTCATTTCGGATATGACGCCTATGTGGATCAGCTTGTCGAAAAGGATACGGCGCTGGCTAATGCACGCCAACGCTTCTACGCCGTATTGGCAGACTCCGATCATACCGCGGCCGGACCAATCTGGAACGAAGTCGCGGAAAAGGTAGGTGGCATTCACTGGGAGGCGCTGGCGTCACCTTATGATGTGGTCCGCGCCTTCGGGGTGTTGGCGACGATCCGCAAAAACGAAATCACCGTCAAAACGAAAATCAGCCTTTCCGATCTGCCGCACCTCATCAATTTGATGCTGCTCGAACCGGTGGATCGTCGGTGTTGGACGCACGCATTCAAGTTGATTGCGGGCGCGGTCAAACCGGAACTGCTAACGGTGGAGTCCGTCGCTCAAAAATGCAGCCGCAATGACAGCGAACATGGGGCCGCCTCCCCCGCGGATTTGAGCGCGGGCCAGGTGTTCAATGTGTTCTTCCCAGAAGGTGCTTTCGGTCGCCTGCAACGGTAATCAGCCGACGGCACCTGACGATGCCGAAAGCCCGCCGTCGTTCGCGTCACTCATCAGTATTTGCTTTTGCTGGGATTTTTGACATATCGTCCCACACCGCTTGTTCGCTTCGCGTAGCGGAATCCGGCCATTGCAGAGACTCTGGCGTGGATGGCCTCTAGCTCAGCGATGAATGTAGGTGTTCGGACGCCCCATCGTGACGTCCGCTTTTAGAAAGCGCTTAGCGCAACGTAGACGACCGAGATGGTGAAGGGTTTCGGGTGCCGGCAGGCGTACGAAAGCCTCTCATGCAGGAACCCGCGGGCCACATCCGGGACTATGGGGATTTCGATCTGCGGCTGATGTCGTCGAAGGCTGGGGCTTTGCCTGAATGCACCGGATCGGGAGCTGTCAGGCCACTTCGTTGCACCTCGGCGTGACACAGTCGGCCCGTCGCTCGACCGGGTGTGATCGTGGCTGTGCCGATCATCGCGAACGACGCAGACAGGCCCGTTGCCGGAGGCGCAGCGCCTGCAGCCGATGCCTGGACCGTGCCATGCCGGGTCATGAGGCGGTCTCCCGGTTCGCCGCTGTTGCCTGCGGCGGTCCGCGCGGCTGCCTCCAACGTTCGAACATCTCGATGACGATCATGCGTCCGCCGCAGCAGGGGCATGGCGGATAGAAGTCGTCTGGTTCGTCGACGCTGTCGTCGTCGGGCGGCGCGGCGACGTTCAGGAGTTCGCGAGCGAGCGTGAGACTGATCTTGCGGGTGGAGCCGGTGAGCAAGCCGTAATGGCGGATGCGGTGGAGGCCACGCGGCAGGACATGCAGCAGGAAGCGGCGGATGGGATACGTTGAGATTCGATGCGGAGAGCCTCAAGCGCAACGCCCTGATAAGATATTGATATCTATAGGAATTATTGACATTCTTCCGCGTTTGCGCTAGAGTGAGCGTGTCGGCAAAGATGCGCACAAAAACGCCGCCGACGCCCCTCCCCTCAAACGCAGATGTGACGTCAACGTGAGTGCTGTCAGCGCTCGCGCGCAGCGTCATGTCAAGGAGACGCTCATGCTCAAACGACAGGCAAAGACTATTTCTCCGGCAACCCTGCAGCGCATGCTGCTCTATGCCGAGCACACGCGCTCTCCGATCCGCGACAAGGTGATTGTGCTGCTCTCGGTCAAAGCCGGCTTGCGCGCCTGCGAGATTGCAGCGCTCGACTGGTCGATGGTCACCGACGCCGACGGTCGCATCGCGGATGCGATCGATGTGCGTGACAGCATCGCCAAGATGCAGTCAGGTCGGCGCATTCCGATGCATCCGCTGCTAAAAAAGGCGCTGCGCCAGTTGCTGCGCG
>CALKHP010000039.1 GCA_937988775.1 uncultured Alphaproteobacteria bacterium | reverse complement strand
GGCGGCATGGACGAGCCGGAACTGAAGATCATCGACGTGTTCATCTGCAAGCTGCGCAAGAAGCTCGCCAACGCGTCGGGCGGCAAGAACTACATCGAGACGGTGTGGGGACGCGGCTACGTGCTGCGCGAGCCGGGCGAGGACCAGAACCGTATCTCGGCCTGAAAACTGGCTTGAACAATTCGTAACTAGGCGCCCACGGGCGCCTTTTTGCGTTCAGGGGCTTATCTTCCTCCCCCTCCCTCATGCTGAGCTTGTCGAAGCATGGTCCAGAGCGCACGGAAACATCCTTCGACAAGCTCAGGATGAGGACGAGTGTGCTGAGACGGGTTTTCGAGACGCCACTTCGGTTGAAATGGTTTCTCAGGATAAGGGCCCGCGCAGCCTCCGCTCAGTCCTCGATGCCGGCGAGCGGCCTTGTCGGCCTTGCCGATATCGGATTGTCGGCGCGCACGATCAGGCTCGGCTCGTCGCGATGGCGGGCGAGCGCGTCGCTCAGCCGGTCGGGCGCCTCGGCCGCGCCGAGCACGAGGAAGCCGCCGGGCGTGAGCGCCGCCGCCAGCCGGTCGAGCAGGGCGGCTCTTGTCGGCTGGTCGAAATAGATCAGCAGGTTGCGGCAGAAGATCAGGTCGAAATGCCCGAGCCGGGAGAAATCCTCGAGCAGGTTCAAGGGCATGAATGTGACGCGCTGGCGCAGTTGCGGCGCGATGCGCCAATGCGTGCCCTCCTGCGCGAACCATTGCAGCAGGCGGCGCACCGCCAGGCCGCGCTGGGCCTCGAACTGCGTATAAAGCCCGTCGGTGGCGCGCGCGATCATCGCCTGCGAAATATCGGTGCCGATGATCTCGAAACGCGCCTGCGCCGCGAAGCCGCATTCCTCGATCAGCATGGCCAGCGAATAGGGCTCCTGCCCGCTCGAGCAGGCGGCGCACCAGATGCGGATCGTGCCGCCTGGCGGGCACGCGGCGATCAGTTGCGGCAGGATCAGGCGCTCGCATTGTTCGAAGGGCAGCCGGTCGCGGAAGAACAGCGTCTCGTTGGTGGTCATCGCCTCGACGACGAGGCGCTGCAAGGTGGCGTCGCCGCGCCGCAGGCCGGCGACGATGGCCTTGATGCCGGCGAGCCCGAGTTGGTGCGCCAGCGGCAGCAGGCGGCTCTCGACGAGATAGGTCTTGTCGGGCGCCAGCACGATGCCCGAGCGGCGCTTGATGAAGGCGGCGATATAATCGAACTCGGCCGGGATCATGATGTCGGCTCCACGCCGACCGCCTGGCACACGAGCCGGCCGAGTTCCGGCACGGTGCCGATGCCCTGGCAGATGCCGGTGCGGTAGACGGTGCCGGGCATGCCCCAGACGACGCTCGAAGCCTCGTCCTGCGCGAACACGGCGCCGCCGGCGGCATGGATGGCGCCGGCGCCGCTGGCGCCATCGGTGCCCATGCCGGTCAGCACCACGCCGATCACCGCCGAGCCGAGCATCTGGGCGGCCGAATGAAACAGCACGTCGACCGAGGGTTTGCAGAAATTGATCGCCGGGCCGTCATCGAGCACGGCGCGGATGCCGCCGCGCTGGCCGGCGACCTGAAGATGCCGGCCGCCGGGCGCGATGTAGACCTGGCCGGGCACGATCAGTTCCCGGTCGCGAATCTCGTGCGCGTCCATGCCGACCTGGCGCGTCAGGTGGTCGGCGAAGATCGGCGTGAAAGTCGCCGGCATATGCTGCACCACCACGACGGGCAGGCGGCGGATCACCGGCTTGATGGCCTCGAGCAGGGCGAGCACGGCGCTCGGGCCGCCGGTCGAGGCGCCGACGACGATCAGGCCCGGCCGGCGCGCGGGGCGGATGGCGGGCGGCGGCGGCACGGCAGGGCGGGGCACCGCGGCCGGGAACCGCATGACGTTCGTCGCCCCGGCGCCGGGATCGGGCGCCGGCACCGGAGCGGACCGGGTGGCGGGGCGCCGGCGCGCGCCGCTCTCGATGATCTGGAGGCCGAGCGCGGTGAGTTTCTGGATCAGGGCCTGCTCGAAATCGCGCGACGACACGAATTCATGCGTCCGGCCGGGCTTGGCGATGAAATCGGCGGCGCCGCGCTCGACGCAGCGCAAGGCGATATCGGCTTGCGTGCTGGCGAGGCTGGACAGCATCACCACGGCGCAATGCGGGCCGAGCGCGAGGAAACGGGGCAGGGCGGCGAGCCCGTCGAGATCCGGCATCTCGATATCGAGCAGCACCACGTCCGGCTGCGCGTCCTCGAAAATGGCGAGCGCGATCGTCGCGCTGCGACAGGCGGCCACGACCTCGAAGCCGCCATTCTCGCTCAGCCAGCGGCCGATCAGGCTGCGCACGACCACGGAATCGTCGACGAGCATGACCCGGATGGGCCGCGCCTGTGGTTGCAGGCCGTATGGTTCGCTCACAGCCACCATGACGATGCGCGTCTCGCGGATGATCTTGCACGGGATGCCGGCCGACGCCGGCCGCCCCGCGACAAGGCGTCAGCCGGCGAGAAGCCCGACCTCCTTGAGTTTGGCGATCAGGATGTCCTTGTCGAACGGTTTCATGATGTATTCGTCGGCGCCGGCATGCAGCGCCTTGGCGATGTGGGCGACATCGTTCTCGGTCGTGCAGAAGATCACCTGCGGCTTGTTGCCGCCCGGCAGCTTGCGCAGGCTGCGCAGGAATTCATAGCCGTCCATCACCGGCATGTTCCAGTCGAGCAGGATGCCGTCCGGCAAGGCCCGCAGGCATTGCTCGAGCGCGACGGCACCGTTCTCGGCCTCCGTGACGGTGAAGGCGAGCGGCTCAAGAATGCGCCGGGCCACCTTTCGGATCACGGCGGAATCGTCGACGACGAGGCAAGTCTGCATGATAGCCTTTACGTTAAGATAGCACGGCGCCGGCCGGCGGCTGGAACAGTTTCATGGTGTCGAGCTGGACGAGAAGCCCGTCTTGCAGGCGCCGGATGCCGGCGCTGAGCGCTGACCAGCGGCCGTCGAGATTGGGCGGGTTGGGTTCCAGGCCGTCGGCTGCGACGTCGATGACCTCGCCGACCCCGTCGACGAGTAGGCCATAAGCCTCGCCGTGCCATTCCAGCCCGATGACGGTCTGCGCGGCAGGGTCGGGCGCATAGCCCATCACGGCGCGCAGCGACAGCACGGTGACGATCTTGCCGCGCAGGTTGACCAGGCCCGCGACATGCGGCGGCGCCAGCGGCACGGCGGCGATGACCGGCGCCATGAACACGTCGCGCACCTTGTCGATGGCAATGCCGATGCGCTGCTCGCCGACGCTTACCGTCACCAGCTTGAGCGGCGGCTCGCAGCGCGTCGCCGTCGTTGCCGTGGCATCGGCCATGGTATCGGTATGTGCCGCGTTCATGCCGCCAGTCCCGTGCCGGTGGCGAGATCGGACAGGCTGGCCACCAGGCCCTGGCGGTCGAACTTGCCGATGATGTCGTCGAAACCGGCCACGCCGCGCAGCCCCTGATCGACGCCGCCGCGCTCGGAGAGGCCGACGATGCGCAGGCTCGCATGCCGCCCGTCGCTCTTGAGGCGCTCGGCGACCTCGCGGCCGCTCAGGCCCGGCATGTGCAGGTCGATGACCAGCGCATCGCAGCGATGGCCGGCGAGGAGCCGCAAGGCCTCGGCGCCGGATTCGGCGAGATGCACGCGAAAGCCGGCCGCCTTGAGCACCGGCGCGAGCAGGGCGCGGAAGAAGTCGTTATCGTCGGCGAGCAGCACGGTCGGCTTGCCGGCCTGCCCGCCGGTCGCGGGCGGGCTTTCGTCGAGAAACGGCAGAAGCGTCACGATATCGACGATATCGGTCGCCCGGCCGCGCACGATGGCGGTGCCGAGATAGCCGGGCCGGGCGCCGCCAGGCTCGATATCGAGGCGATCCTCGACGATATCGACGATCTTGTCGACGAGCACGCCGGCCAGATGCGTGCCGCGCGTGAACACGAGCAGTGGCTGGATGCCGGTGGCGCGCGGCGCGACCGCGTCGTTCGCCGGCACGAGCGGCATGAGCCGGCCGCGATATTGCAGCAGCGCCTGTCCGTCGGCACGCTCGATGGCGGCGGCATCGACCTCCTCGAGGCGGGTGACGAGCCCGAGCGGCACGGCCTTGAAGCCGTCATCGCCGGCCTTGAACACCAGCAGCGGCGTGGCGCTCTCGGCGAGATCGCGCGGCGCGTGAAGTTTCGCGGTGGCATGGCCGATGTCGCTGTCGGGCAAGGTGTCGATGGTGGCGCCGATGCCGTTGGCATCGAGGATCATGATCACGGTGCCGTCGCCGAGGATCGTCGTGCCGGAATAGACCGGGATGTCATGCAGGGGCTGCGAGACCGGCTTGACGACGATCTCCTCCGTGCGCAGCACGGCATCGACCGCCAGCCCGTAAACATGGTTCTCGAACTGGCAGATGACGATGAATTTGTGCTCGAGCGCCTCGAACCCGGCGCTCGGGGCGAGCCCGAGCAGGGTGTCGAGGCTGCTGACCGGCAGCAGGGTCTGGCGCAGGCGCAGCACGGCGGCGCCGTTGAGCATGTCGAGCCGGGCATCGCCGCCGCGCGGGCGCACCACCTCGACGACGGCGCGTTGCGGCAGGGCGAAGCGCTGGCCGCCGCTTGACACGATCAGCGCGGCGGCGATCGCCAGCGTGAGCGGGATCTTCATCACCAGCGTCGTGCCCTGTCCCGGCGAGGAGCGCAGGTCGATGGCCCCGCCGGCGCGCTCGATATTGGCGCGCACGATATCCATGCCGATGCCGCGCCCGGAGATGCTGGTGATGGTTTCGGCGGTCGAGAAGCCGGGCGAGAACACCAGCCGGGCTGCCTGGCCGTCGCTCAGGCTGTCTAGTTCCGCCTCCGAGATCAGGCCGAGCGCCAGCCCCTTGCGCCGGATGCGCGCAAGATCGAGCCCGCGCCCGTCATCGGCGAGGCGCAGCTTGATATAGCCGCCCTCCTGGGTCGCCGAGAGGGTGATCCTGCCCCGGCGCGGCTTGCCGGCGGCAAGGCGCTCGGCCGGCGTTTCGATGCCGTGATCGGCGGCATTGCGGATCATATGCGTGACCGGGTCCTTGATCAGGTCGAGCAGTTGCCGGTCGATTTCCGTCTCGGCGCCCTCGGCCTCGAGCGTGATCTCCTTGCCGAGGTCCTGGCACAGGTCGCGCACCAGGCGCGGCAGCGTCGCCCAGGCATGGCCGATCGGCTGCATGCGCGTCTTCATGACGCCATCCTGCAACTCGCCCGCGACCTGCGACAGGCGTTGCAGCGGCACGGCATAGTCCGGCTGCTCGATGCGGCGCGAGACGTCGAGAAGCTGGTTGCGGGTCAGCACCAGTTCCGAGACCATGGTCATCAGGTGCTCGAGCGTCGAGACGGCGACGCGGATGGTGTCGCGCTTGAGGTCGATGCCGGACACGATCGCCTGGCTGGCGCTGTCGGCTTCGGCCGCCGCCACGGCCGGCGCGTGATCGGGGCCGGGGGCATCTTGCAACGCCCGCTCCGGATGGTCGGGTTGGGTTTTTGCGGGCTCCGGATCGGCGGCCCGTTCGAGCGCGACGATCAGGGCGGCATCGTCGCCGCCGGGTTCGGCGGCGGTGCGGTCGATCTCGGCGACGATGAACTTGATGCGGTCGATGGCTTCGAGAACCAGCGAGACGGTCTCGTGCGTCGCGGGCGCGCCGGTGCGCAGGCGCCCGATCATGGTTTCCGCCGCATGGGCGAGCGCCTCGAGCCGGGACAGGCCGAGAAAACCGCAAGTGCCCTTCACGGTGTGGACGAGGCGGAAGATCTGCGCCACGATCTCGCGGTTGCCGGGTTCCTGCTCGAAGCGCACGAGTTCGGCATCGACGAGATCGATGTTTTCCGTCGTCTCGACCACGAAATCCCGGAGAATTTCATCCATTATGCCAGCCACCCCGCATTGGCGCGCCTTATTTTGGCGGCGAAGGGTTACCGTTCGGTTTCCGTAAGGTAAGGGGGCGGCGGCAGGCTGGCGAGGCGGGCTTGAACCCGGTTTGAGAACGCCTGTTCCCCTATCCTGAGAGCCTGTCGAGGGATCGTCCAGGAGCCGCTGGATGCAGCGCCCTCGTGCTGCGAGACGACCTCCAGGGAGGCCTCAGCATGAGGGCCAGGGGGGGGCTCGCTCAGACGAGCGCGACCTTCGGATTGGCCAGGGCGGCCGGATTGGCCAGGGTGGCGTGGTCCGGCTCCGGCGTGGTGATCGCGTCGCCGCCGCGTGGCGCTGCGGCTGCGGCCTCGGGCGAGGCGCCGTTATCGTTGCGGCCATTGGGGCGGATGCGCACCGATTTGCCACCGGAAGCAGGCATGGCGCGGTTCAGTTCGGCCTGGAGGCGGGCGCGTTCGGCGCGCACCTGTTCGAGCGCGCCTTCCGCCAGGCCCTTCTCGGCGGTCAGCCGCTCGATCGAGCGGGCGAGATCATGCGCGGTCAGCCTGGCGCCCTCGCGCTGCTTGAGCAGTCTTTCCTCAAGCTCCTGCACGCGCTTGGTCTGGGCCGACAGCGCCGTGGCGGCCTGTGCCTCGGCAAGGTTCAGCGCCGCGGCCCGTTCTTCGGCTGTGGCAAGCGCCGTGGCGGTCGCCTGATGGCGTTCGGCGTCGTCGGCGCGCTGCGTCGCAAGCGCCGCCGCTTCGGTCTGCGCCCGTTCGAGCCGGCGCGCGAGCTCGGCGGCTTCAGCGGATGTTTCGCGGTGGGTCTGCTCGAGGGTGCGCAAGGCGCGCGAGCGCGCGCTGACCTCGTTGCGCGAGGTGGCGAGCATCGTCTCGAGGTCGCGTGCGCGCGCCCGCAGACCCTCGACCAGCGTCTCGAAGGACAGCAGTTCCGCCTCGTGCTCGCTGGCAAGGGCCGCGGCGGTCTCGCCGGCGGCGACGAGTTGCGCGCGCTCATCATCGAGCGCCGCGTGTTCGGCTTGCAGCGCGGCGTGGTTCGCCTGCAACGCCTCGAACGCTTCCCGGCTCGCGGTGGCGGCCGCGACATGCTCGGCGATGGTCTGCGTCAGCGCGCGGGTTTCGGCGTCGCCGGCGGCGAGCGCCTGTTCGAGCTGGTGAATCTTGCCGATGCCGCGGCCGATTTCGGCCAGTTCGTCGTGGCGGCGCGCGAGGGCGGCGTCGCGCTCGATCTCGGCGCGGCGCACCGCGACCGCGAGTTCGGCGCGCAACTGGTCGCGCGCGGCGGTGATCTGGGTCGGCGACATCGCCATCTGGGCTTCGAGGCGGCGGCCGGTCAGCCTGAACGCCCGCCGCCAGAAGGCCGGCAGCACGGCGAGTGCCAACAGGCCGGCGGCGCAGAAGCCGAGCGCGAAATAGATCGCCTGTTCAACCATGCATCATGACCTGAAGGCTCATAATGCCGGCAAGCATGCCACGCTGGCGCCGCGCAGCCAAGCCGCCGATTGGCAACAGGGTTATCCGGTGCCGTTACGCACCGGCCGCGCATCGCGCCGCTGCTTTCCCGCCGATGCCCTTGTGGCCGCTGGCCCTCAGAACGGGTTCCAGGTCGCCTCGTTGGTGAATTTCAGGTAGCCGACATTGACGCCGAGCCGCAGACCGACGCCGGAGCGGATCGGCACGACGACGATATCGTTGGCGGTGAGCGCCGTCATGCCGAAGCCGCCGATCAGATAGGCCGAGCCGTCGACGCCGCCGAAGCGCTGGTACATCGCGCCGACGCGCGGCAGGTTGTAGACCAGCATCATGGTGCGCGCGCCGTCGCCGCCGACATCCCAGCCGAGGGTCGGGCCCTGCCAATAGACCTTCCGGTCGCCGGCATTGCGGGTGTAGAGCACGCCCTCGCCGTAGCGCAGGCCGCCGAAAAACGCGCCCGATGCTTCCTGGCCGAGAATATAGCCATTGGGCTCGCCCCAGCGCCTGGTCGCTTCCTCGACCACCGAAGCGAGGCCGCGCGACACCGTGCCGAAGAACTTATGGCCGCTATCGATGATCTCGTGCGGCGCGAACGTATCCGATTGCTGCCGGCGGCGCCGGCGCTGCTGGGCCAGCACGGGGGCCTGGCTCGCCAGCAGCGCCACGCCGCCCAGAAACAGACTGCGCCGGGCCAGGCGGGGGCCGCCGGCTTGCGCCGGTGGGCTCGTGGTCGTTTTCTTCATCATCCCTCCTGCCCGGTTCGGCCGGTCGGCCGGGGTGCGTAAAATGCCCGTGCTTGCGGCAACCGGATCGTAAACCGTCCGGTGCCATGACGGAGCGCCGTCAAAAGCGAATCAGCGCAAAAGCGAGAGTCGGACGCAACTATGGCCACCGCAAGGTCTTTCTCCAGCCTGAGGACCCTGTTTCCCTTCGAAAGGGTCTGGGTGAACGCAGCCGTGCTGCTGCTGGCGCTCCTGCTGCTCAGCGTGCTGGGCGGCGTGCCGCGCGCCTGAGGCTCACAATGCGGCGAGCGCCCTGGCATCGCCGACGGCGATGAAGCCGTGCTGCGCGAAAGCCTTGCCGAAGGCGCGGTAGTCGAGGGCGGCGCCCTCCAGCGACACCAGTTCACCGCCGGCGGCGGCGAGCACGGCATGGCCGGCGGCGATATCCCAGGCCATGATGCGGCCGGCGCGCGGGTAAAGATCAGCCTCGCCGCTGGCGATCAGCGCGAATTTCAGCGACGAGCCGACGCTGTGCGCCTCGCTGGCGCCGAGCCGGGTCGAGAGCGCGCGGTCGGCCTCGCTGACATGCGAGCGGCTGGTCAGGGCGATGGCGCTGCCGGCGTGCCAGCGGCGCGTCCTGGCCGGTTCGCCGGCGCCGGCGCTGGCCAGCGGCGCGCCGGCCGGCAAGCGGAAGCGCCGGGCGTCGCCATTGGCGAGCCAGAGCGCGTCACGGGCCGGCGCGTACAGGCAGCCGAGCACGGGGCGGCCGTGGCGGATCACCGCGATATTGACGGTGAAATCGTCGCTGCCGGACAGGAATTCGCGCGTGCCGTCGAGCGGATCGACGAGGATGAAATTATCGGTCGCGCTCGCGGTGGCGGCATCGAAGCTCTCCTCCGAGACCACCGGCACGCCGGGCGCGAGGCCTTGCAGGCCGGCGAGGATGATGTCCTCGGCCTGCTGGTCGCCGGCGCAGACCGGCGAGCCGTCGGGCTTGAGCCGGCCCCTGGTGCCGCGACAGGCGAGAATCGCCGCGCCCGCGCGCGAGGCAAGCGCTGCGAACCCCTCGACGAGATGGGCGTCTTCGCCTGTTGCGCTCATGTCACCCCCGCTTAAAACGCCTCACTTGCGCGATCCGCGCGCAGAAGGTTCCGTCCGCCGCCAAAGTCGCATATAAGCGCGAATCCTTCGATAGACCAGCATTCGGGAACCCCCTGCTCATGTCCATGGTTACGCTCGACGCCCTCGATCTCGCGGCGCTTTTGTGCAGCCGCGTCTGCCATGACGTGATCAGCCCGGTCGGGGCGATCGTCAACGGGCTTGAAGTGCTCGACGAGGAGAAGGACGAATCGATGCGCGAATTCGCGCAGGACCTGATCCGCAAGAGCGCGCGGCAGGCCTCGGCCCGGCTGCAATTCGCGCGCATCGCCTTTGGCGCCGCCGGCTCGGCCGGCTCCGCCATTGATACGGGCGATGCCGAGCAGGTGGCGCGCGGCTTCATCCAGGACGACAAGGTCAAGCTCGACTGGCAGGGGCCGCGGCTGCTGATGCCGAAGAACAAGGTCAAGCTGCTGCTCAACCTGCTGGTGGTGGCGACGACGACGATCCCGCGTGGCGGCCAGCTCGTCTCCACCATCGAGGGCGATGCCGAGACCGCCCGTTTCGTGATCAAGGCCAAGGGCATCAACGCGCGCATCGCGCCGCATCTCGAGGGGTTGCTGGCGGGCGCGCCCGAATCGGGCACGGTCGACGCCCATGGCATCCAGCCGTTCTATACCGGCCTGATCGCGCGCGCCGCCAACATGGGCGTGACGCTGGCGCTCGACGGCGACGAGGTCACGATCGTCGCCGCGCACGCCTGAGGGGCGTCACACAAACCCACCTGCGACCCTGCTTCATGGCTGCCTTGCGTTTTTGTGCAGTGCATCAAAAATGACTGGACAGAACCGGCCGATCCGTATACGTCGCAGGGCAAGAGCGGTTCGCGCCGCTTGCTTCGGTTCGGCCGGCCCCGCGAGGGCGCCGCGAATCCGTCCCCGGAATTTATCTTAAGTCCTGTCTGCCTGGCGTTGCGCCCGGCGGCATTCCCCTTTGAGGCGCTCGGGCCGGCTTTCCGGCAACGATGCGCAGTCGATGTTCCCGGCCCGTGGCGGCCTCGGCATCTCTCCATCGTTGTCACAGAAAGAATCCGTAAGAATTGACCAGTTTTCAAGACCTCAGCCTCGCTCCTTCGCTTCTGAAGGCGCTTGACGCCGAAGGCTACCAGACCCCGACGCCGATCCAGGAAAAGGCCATCCCGCATGTGCTGGCCGGCCGTGACGTGATCGGCCTGGCGCAGACCGGCACCGGCAAGACCGCTGCCTTCGCGCTGCCGATCCTGCAATTGCTCGAAGCGTCGAAGACCCGGCCGCAGAGCTTCGGCGCGCGGTCGCTGATCCTCAGCCCGACGCGCGAACTCGCCAGCCAGATCGAGGAGAGCTTCCGCAGCTATGGCCGCTTTCTCCGCCTGAGCTCGACCGTGGTGTTCGGCGGCGTGCCGATCGGGCGCCAGCGCCGCGCCCTGCAGAACGGCGTCGACGTGCTCGTCGCCACGCCCGGCCGCCTGCTCGACCTCGTCGACCAGCGCATCCTGCGGCTCGACCATGTCGAGATCCTGGTGCTGGACGAGGCCGACCAGATGATGGATCTCGGCTTCATCCACGCGTTGCGCCGCATCGCCAAGCTGGTGCCGGCCCAGCGCCAGACGCTGTTCTTCTCGGCGACGATGCCGAAGACGATCCGCGATCTCGCCAGCCAGTTCATCAAGGACCCGGCCGAGGTTTCGGTGGCTCCGGTTGCTGCCACCGCCGAGCGGGTCGAGCAGCAGGTGATCCACACCACGCCGGCGCTGAAGCCGGCGCTGCTGGCGCAAATGCTGTCGGGCGATGCCTTCAGCCGCGTCATCGTGTTCACCCGCACCAAACATGGCGCGGACCGCGTGGTGCGCGGGCTCGAGGCCAACGGCATCTCGGCGGCGGCGATCCACGGCAACAAGTCGCAGGCGCATCGCGAGCGCGCGCTGAACGGGTTTCGCAACGGCTCCTGCAAGGTGCTGGTCGCGACCGATATCGCCGCGCGCGGCATCGATGTCGACGAGGTGAGCCACGTCGTCAATTTTGACCTGCCGAACGTGCCGGAAACCTATGTCCACCGCATCGGGCGCACGGCGCGCGCCGGCCATTCCGGCCTGGCGATCTCGCTGTGCACCGGCGAGGAGCGGCCCTACCTGCGCTCGATCGAGCGCCTGACCCGGCAGCAGATTCCGGTGGCCGAGTTCCAGATGGACCCGACCAGGACCTTCGTCGCGCCGAAGCCGGCGCCGCGCGAGATCGATCCGCGCGCCATGCGGCGCGATGGCGGCCGGCCGCAGGGCCAGCATGGCGGCGCGCGCCGCGACGATCGCCCGCGGCACTGGCACGGCCAGAAGAACGGCCAGGGCGGCAACGGCGTCCAGGGCGGTTTCGACGGCGGGCAGGGCCGTGGCCAGTCCGACGCGAAGCGCGGCGAGCAGCGCGTGGCGCCGGCGGCGCATGGCGGCCAGCGTGGCGGCGGCCAGCGCAGCTTCGAGGGCAGGCGCGACCAGCGCCGGCCGTAAGCAGGGCGGGGCCAGCCTCGGCGCCTCGCCAAGCGGGATCGGCCGGTCAAGCCGGCCGATGACGGCTGAGATGTTTGCGCTTTATCCTTGACCGCGATGGGCCGGTTCATCCGGCCCGTGCGCCTATTCCGCCAGCGGAATATCCGGCAGGCTATCGCGCGGCAGCAGGCCTGCCAGGCGCGGGTCGTCGGCAATTTCCAGCGCGCATTTGTACGGGCTGAAGCCGGAGCGCCGGTAGAAGGCGATGGCGCCGGGATGGTCGAGCGTGCAGGTGTGCAGCCAGAAGCGCCGAATCGGGTGCGCCCACGCCATCTCGAGCGCCTGCTGCATCAGCCAGCGGCCGGCACCGGTGCCGATCGCCGCTTCATAGAGGCCGAAGAACGCCAGCTCCGCCTCGTCACCCTTGCGAAAATCGATCTCCAGCAATCCGGCTGGGGCACCGTCGAGCAGCACGGCATAGGCTTTCACCGCCGGGTCGCCGATGATCTCTGCCAGCGCATCGCGATCGAGGCCGAGCCGGCTGAACCACAGCCAGCGTTCGCCGATGGTGCGGTAAATCCGGGCGTAGAGCGCGGTATCGGCGCGACCCAGACGACGCAGCGCCAGGTCCGGCCGGGCCGGCACCGGGCGCGGCGCCGGCAGCGCATTCATCTCCAGAAAGGTGACGATGCAACCGATCTTGCCGGCCGGGAGGTCGTGATAACCGTCATCCATGGCAGCCTTCGTCATTGCGCAGCCTTCGTTCGGTAATTGCTTTGCCATGATGCTGGGCCTAACTCTCCGCGATCATGCTTGCAACGGCTCTCGCGGTCGTGCATCCATCATCGCCGCGACAGGAACAGGGCACACCGCACCAGCATGAAGAAGCTCAAGGAATTTTTCTGGCCGGCGGTCGCGCTCGTCGCCGTCGCCTGGTCGGTGCGGCTTCTCTATTTGAAACTGTGGAGCGAAGCGGCCGGGGAACCCCATGTCGCCGCCCTGCTGGAGAAAGGCGAGTTCCTCAACAATCTCGAGGTCATCGCCGGGGTTATCGGCCATAAGCTCGCGGCCATTCCGGTGCACGGCTATATCATGGCGGTGCTGTGCACCCTGGTCGCCTATGCGGCGCTCGCCTGGTACGACCGCATCGCGCTCCTGCACCTGCGCCGTGCCGCCGGCATTTCCTGGCTCTACACCGCGATCTGCTCGTTCACCACCTATGCCATCTCGCATAATATCGGCGCCTCGGTGTTTTCCGGCGGCATGGTGCGCTACCGGGCCTATACCGCCAAGGGGCTTTCGGTGGCCGAGATCGCCGTGCTGGTGGCGCTGACCTCGTTCACCTTCACCTTCGGCACGGCGATCTGCGGCGGGCTGGTGCTGCTCGGCGAGCCCGAGATCGTGCGGCCGCTGGTCGCCATGCCGCGCCATATGGCGATGCTGCTCGGCGCCGGCATGCTCGCGGTGTGCGGCCTGTATGTGCTCGGCTCCTATCTCAGGCTGAAGCCGTTGCAGATCGGCAAGTTCCGGCTCGAATACCCGACCATGCCGATCGTGGCGCGGCAATGTTTCGCAGCCCCGCTCGAACTGCTCGGCGCCGCCGGCATCATCTATTTCGCGCTGCCGGCCGACGGCAATCCCGGCTTCTTCGTGGTGGTCGGCGCGTTCCTGCTGTCGTTCTCGGCCGGGCTGCTGTTCCAGGTGCCGGGCGGCATCGGCGTGATGGAGGTGGTGTTCCTCAAGGTGATGCCGGGCCTGCCGGCAACCTCGGTTTTCGCGGCGCTGCTGGTGTGGCGGCTGTTCTACCTGCTGCTGCCGCTGGCGCTGTCGATCCCGGTGGTGCTGCTGTTCGAGCGGCGCCAGCTCGACAAGGCGATCCACGACATCATTCCGCACGAAGAGGCGGCGGAGCGGAAGCCGGAGCAGGGACAGGAGCGGCAGGGCGCCGAGCCGTGATGGCGAGCCCGGCGGCGGTGAACATCACCAGCCCACCGGCGGCCTCCTGCCAGCCGAAGGTCTCGCCCATGAAGACGACGCCGGCGATGACCGCGATGGCCGGGCTGACGAAAGCATAGAGCCCGGCCCGGAACGGCCCCCAATCGCGCAGCAGCCTGAGATAGATCAGGTAGCCGAGCAGCGTGCCGCCGATGACCATGAAGGCGAGGCAGCCATTGGTCGGCCAGCGCGCGAGTTCCTTGAGTTCCGCCATTCCGGCCTGCTCGAAGGACAAGGACAGGATGAGCAGCGTCAGCGCGCCGATGGCGGATTGCCAGCCGGCGAGCGCCATCGGCGACATCACGCGGGTCAACGGGCGGCTGATGACCGCCCCCCAGCAATAGCACACCGAAGCCCCGAGCACGGCGGCAAGGCCAAGTGCTTCGCTCGGGTCGGCGGTATGGCCGGCAACCGGCAACCGGCGGGCATAGAGCAGCGCGAGGCCGACCGCGCCGAGTGCGATTGCCGCGATCTTGCGCCGGTCGATGGTCTCGTCGCCATGCAGCCGGCCGAGCAGGATCGAGAATAGCGGGATCGTCGCCATGTTGACGATCGCGGCGAGGCCGGTCGGCGTGCGATGGATGCCCCAGTACAGCAGCGCGTAGCAACCGGTATTGACGAGCAGGGCCGAGATGACGAGCCGGCCGGGATTGCCCTTGATCGCGAGGCCGCCCATCATATGCGCCATGATCAGCATCAGCGGCGCGGCGATGATGTAGCGCACCGCCGCGAACAGCAGCGGCGGCGAATGATCCATGGCGATCTTGCTGGGGATCCAGGTGAAGCCCCAGACCACGCTCATGGTGAGAAACAGGACGGCGTTGCGCGACATGCCTGACGATAGCCGCTGCGTCCGGCGCGCTCCAACGCGCGCTGGTGATCGGACCGATCACGTAAACCCGTAAACCCTTCTCCCGCCGCGGGAGAAGATGGCACGAAGTGCCGGATGAGGGGGCGGCCGGTACCCCTCATCCCCCTGCCGGGACCTTCTCCCGCATGCGGGAGAAGGGCGCTGTTGTCGCTAGATGCTGCCGACGGTCTTGAGCTTGGCGCGGGCGTAGATCTCGCCCTGGCCGATCACTGCGGTCGCGGGGCGGAAGCGCTCGACGATGGCGCGCACATGCGGGCGGATCTGCGTCGAGGTCACCAGCACCGGCATCTCGCCCTGGCGCGCGGCATCCTCGAAACGATCGCGCAAGAGCAACACGAACTCGGTCAGCTTGGAGGGCTGCATGGCGAGATGCCGGTTCTCGCCCTCGCCGACGAGGCTGGTGGCGAAAGCATCCTCCCAGGCCGGGGACATGGTGATCAAAGCGAGATGGCCTTGCGGGCTCATATGTTGCGCCGTGATCTGGCGTGCGAGCCTGGTGCGGACATGCTCGGCGATGTAGCGCGGATCGCGCACCGCACCGGCGACCTCCGCGATACCTTCCAGCACGGTGCCGAGGTCGCGGATCGAGACGCGTTCGCCGAGCAGGTATTGCAGCGTGCGCTGGATGCCGGTGGTGGTGATCTGCGAGGGCGCGATCTCCTTGATCAGGTCGGCATGCTCCTTCGGCAGTTCCTTGAGCAGCTTCTGCACCTCGACATAGGACAACAGGTCGGCCATGTTGGCACGGATGATCTCGGTCAGGTGGGTCGAGAGCACGGTCGCGGCATCGACGACGGTATAGCCGCGCAGCTGCGCCTCGTCGCGATGGGCGCCGTCGAGCCAGGTCGCGGGCAGGCCGAAGGTCGGCTCGATGGTGTGCTGGCCGGGCAGCTGCACCTGGCCGCCATTGGGGTCCATGGCCATGAACTGGCCCGGATAGACGAAACCCTTGCCGGCCTCGACCTCCTTGACCTTGATGAGGTACTGGTTGGCCTCGAGTTGCACGTTGTCGAGCAGGCGCACCGAGGGCATGACGAAACCCATCTCGGCGGCAAGCTGGCGGCGCAGCGCCTTGATCTGCTCGGTCAGGCGGTCGCTGCCGTCGGGCGCGTTGACGAGCGGCAGCAGCGCATAGCCGACCTCGACCTTGAGTTCGTCCATGCGCAGCACGGCGGTGATGCTTTCCTCCTGGCGCCCGGTCGCCGGATCGTTCGGCAGCAGCAGGGCGTCCTCGGCCTTGCGCGCGGCTTCCGCCTGGGTCCGGCTCGTCTTGCGGGCGAGGAAGCCGGCGCCGGCGGCGAGCCCGAGGAAGGGCAGGGCGGGGATGCCGGGCAGCATGGCGATCGCCACCATGACAAAGGCCGACATGCCGAGCGCCTTCGGGTAGCCGGAAAGCTGCTGCGAGAGCGCCTTTTCGGCCGCGCCCGTGACGCCGGCCTTGGAGACGAGCAGGCCGGCGGCGGTCGAGACGATCAGCGCCGGGATCTGCGTCACCAGCCCGTCGCCGACGGTGAGCAGCGTGTAGCTATGCGCGGCATCGCCGAAGCTCAGGCCCTGCTGCGCCACGCCGATGACGATGCCGCCGACGATGTTGACGAAGGTGATGAGCAGGCCGGCGATGGCGTCGCCGCGCACGAATTTCGAGGCGCCGTCCATGGCGCCGAAGAACGAGCTTTCCTCCTCCAGCCCCTTGCGGCGGATCTTGGCCTCGTCCTGGTCGATCAGGCCGGCGCCGAGATCGGCATCGATCGCCATCTGCTTGCCGGGCATGGCATCGAGGCTGAAACGGGCCGCGACCTCGGCGATGCGCCCCGAACCCTTGGTGATGACGACGAAGTTCACGATGATCAGGATCGTGAACACGATGGCGCCGATGACGAAATTGCCGTTCATCACGAAATTGCCGAACGCCTGGATGACGGCGCCGGCGGCGTGCGGCCCTTCGTGGCCATGGGCGAGGATCAGCTTGGTCGAGGCGAGGTTCAGCGCCAGCCGCAGCATGGTGGCAATGAGCAGCACGGTCGGAAACGACGAGAACTCGATCGGCTTGGCGATGAACAGCGCCGTCATCAGGATCAGGATCGACAGGATGATCGAGATGGCGAACATCAGGTCGAGCAGAACGGCCGGCAGCGGCGCGATCAGGATCATCAGGATGACGAGCACGCCCATGGCGAGCGCGAGGTCGGCGCGGCGCAGCACGTTGAGCATGTGGCCGAAACCGGGCAGCGCGAAGCCGCCGCCGCCCGGAGCATTGGCGGGCGGGGAAGGCGGCGGCACGACGGAAAGGTCGGTCATGGAGGAGGCGCACCCTAAGCGGACGGCCTGGACGTGGCCTGCCCGGCAATATTTGCCGGCCTCATGGTTAACAGTCGGTTAGCGAGCGCGCTCTGGCACGGTTCTGGCGCTGTCAGCGGCAGAGACAGGCGGAGTGCTCCAATATGACCAATATCGCGCATATCGGCGGTGAGAACGGGTTTTTACCGTCCAGTTCCGAGACATATGGCGATCTGTTCGATGCCGTGACCCCAGCGCGGCCGGGTGAGATGCTCGACGCGCCGCTCGACCAGCCGCTGGTGCTCGATCTCGACCGCACGCTGGTGCGCACCGATCTGCTGTTCGAGTGCCTGGCGGCGGCGCTCGCCCGCAACCCGCTGGTGATCCTGTTCGCCATTTTCTGGCTGATGCAGGGCAAGGCGGTGCTGAAGCGCCGGCTGGCGCAGGCGGCCGCCCTCGATCTCGATCGGCTGCCGGTCAACGAGGCGGTGGTGGCGCTGGCGGCGCGCGAGGCGGCGCGTGGTCGCACCATCGTGCTGGCGACCGCCGCCGACGAGTTGATGGCGCATCGCATCGCGCGCCGCTTTGCGTTCATCAGCCGCGTGTTCGCCTCGGACGGCACGGTGAACCTCAAGGGCGCCGCCAAGGCGCGGGTGCTGCGGCAGGCTTTCCCCGGCGGCTTCGTCTATGCCGGCGACAGCCATGCGGATCTCGCGATCTGGCGCGAGGCGAGCGAGATCGTCGCGGTCGGGGCCGGCGCCGCCACGCTGAAGGCGGCGCGCGCGCTCGGCAAGCCGATGCTGGCGATGCCCGGCACCGGCCTGAGCGGCGCCGTGCTGCGCAAGGCGATCCGCATGAAGCAATGGGCCAAGAACGCGCTGGTGTTCGCGCCGGTGCCGCTTGCCGGCCTGGTGTTCGACATGTCGGCCTGGGGCCATGCCCTCGTCGCCTTCCTCGCGCTCAGCCTGATCGCTTCCGCGACCTATCTCGTCAACGACCTGTTCGATCTCGCCGACGACCGGCAGCACTGGACGAAGCGCAACCGGCCGCTCGCCTCCGGCGCGCTGCGTATCGAATACGGCCTCGTGCTGGTGCCGGTGCTGGCGCTGGCCGGCTTCGGTCTCGCGGCGGCGGCGGGCCTGAAGGTGCTGGCGGTCGTCGCTCTCTACACGGTGGTGACGCTTGGCTATTCCTTCGGCCTCAAGCGCGTGGCGATCCTCGATGTCACCACGCTTGCCGGCCTGTTCACGCTGCGCCTGTTCCTCGGCGTGATCGCCATCGGCGTGGTGATTTCGCCGTGGCTGTTCGTGTTCTCGATGGCGCTGTTCCTGTCGCTGTCGATCGCCAAGCGCCATACCGAGGTGGTGCGCGCCGCGCTGCACGGCAAGGCGAAGCTCGCCGGGCGCGGCTATGTCGCGCGCGACGAGCCGCTGCTGCTGGCGATGGGCATGGGGGCTGCCATGTCGGCCATCGTGCTGTTCACGCTGTATCTGACCTCGGATGCCGCGCGCCACGCCTTCTATTCGGCGCCGAATTTCCTGTGGGTGACGCCGGTGGCGCTGTTCCTGTGGCTTGGCCGGGTCTGGCTCAAGTCGCAGCGCGGCGAACTCGATGACGATCCGGTCGCCTTCGCGCTTCGCGACAGGCCGAGCCTGGTGCTCGGCGGCATGCTCGGGCTCGGCTTCCTGTTCGCGGCCTTCGGCGGCCCGCTGATGAGCGCGGTGGGGCTGTGATGAACAGCGAGGTGATGCGCTTCCTGCTCGCCGGCGGCACGGCGGCGCTGGTCAACTGGCTGGCGCGTATCGGCTTGTCGGCGGTGATGGCATTCACACCGGCGGTGGTGCTGGCCTACGCGCTCGGCATGCTGGTCGGCTTCTGCCTTTATCGCGGTTTCGTGTGGCGCGCGCAGGGCCAATCATGGCGGCGGCAGCTCGGCCCGTTCCTCGCCGTCAACCTGATCGGCGCGGTGATCGTGCTGGGGGCGGCGCTCGGGCTGCTGGCGCTTGGCGAGGCGCTGTTCGGGCCAGGCCGGCTCGTCGAGGCGCTCGCCCATGGCACGGCGATCGCCATTGGCGCGCTCGTCAACTATCTCGGCCACAGCCGGATCACCTTCCGGACGCTCACGCAGCATGCGTGAGCGCGAGCACGCCGACTGTCGCGACATTCAGCAGCACGCCCCACAGCACCAGCACCTTGAAGATGAGCCGCGCGTCGGGCTGCAATGCGCCCTCGCGGAACACCGCCGCCAGCATCAGCAGGGCGACGGGCAGCCAGTCGAGGATGTAGCGCTGCGTGTTATACTGCGAGAAGCCGTTCGAGTGGTAGAATAGCAGCACGGCGCTGAGGCCGACGATCAGCCCCAGCCCGAGCGCATGCAGCCCGCGTTTCGGCGTGAACACCAGGAACAGCAGCCACGGGCTGGCGGCGAGGATGCCGGTGCCGGCCGAATCCATGCCGCCGAGGCGGATCAGGCCGGGGCCGGTGAAATCGGCGTGAAAGCCTTGCAGGAACAGGTAGAAGGCGTTGAAGACGAGATAGGCCCTGTTCCACAGCCCGTATTGCGTCACGCGCTCCAGCAGCATGCCGGGCTCGAAGGCGATGTCGTTATAGCCGGTGTCGAGCGGGTTGCCGAAGCGCCAGATATTATAGGCGAAATAGGCGGCGAGCGCCGCCAGCACCGGCAACGCGATCCGGAGCGTCCAGGTGAGGCGCTCGCGCGTGACGGCGAAGAACGGTTCGCCCGGACGGAACAGCATGGCGAGCACGATCGGCGCGTAGAAGATCGACATCTGCCGGCACAGGAAGGCGAGGCCGATGGCAAGGCCGGCCGTGACGCAGCGCCGCGCCTGCGCCTCGTGCAGGGCGAGCGTGACGAGCGGGAAGGCGAGGACCTGCGCGAAGAACCAGATCTTGTCGCTGCGGAAGGCGACGTAGAACAGCGGGCTGGCGCAGGCGATGGCGATCAGCAGCCAGATGCGGCTGTCGCGCCCGACGCCGGCGCGCGCGAAGATGCGGTTCCACAGCAACAGCGACAGGGCGAGCGCCAACAGGCCAATGACGGTGAAGCCGCGCGCCTCGACGCCGAAGGCCGCGACCAGCGGCATGGCGACCACGCCGGGCAGCGGCGGAAACACGACATAGAGATGGCCGCCGCGCCGGGCGCAGTCGCCGTCGAAACAGCGTTCGACGAAGGGTTGGCCTTTCAGGAAGCTCTCGGCGACGAGCGCGAAGGAATTGGTGCCGCCGGTCTCCATGACCATGTGCAGCGCCAGGGCGGCGGCGAGCAGCCCGACGGCACCGATAGCGGCGATGAACAGAAGCAATTCGCGGCGTGTCGCGCCCACGCTTTCGATCACGGCTTTCTCCTGCCCTGCGATTCCGGGGCGAGACAACCAGAAGAGTGTTGACGCTCTGATAAGGCGTTACGCGAGCCAGCCGAAGGCGACGGCCGCGAGCAGGTAGACGCCCATCACGCCGCGATAGATCACGAAGGGCCAGGACGAGAAACGCTCGAGGAAGCGCAGCAGGCCCCAGACGGCGAAGAAGGCCGAGATCGCGGCCACGACGATGCCGACCGCCAGCACGGCCCAGCCATGGGCATCGAGCCCGGCCTTGTGCAACTCGTAGACTTCCTTGAGGCCGGCGAGGGCGATGGCCGGCAGCCCGAGCAGGAACGAGAAGCGCGCCGCTTCCTCGCGCCTGAAATTCAGGAACAGCGCCGCCGTCAGCGTCGAGCCGGAGCGCGAGACGCCGGGGATCAGCGCGCCGACCTGGGCGAGGCCGACGAGCAGCGCATCGCGCAGCCGCATATTCTCGACGCGCCGGTCGAAGCGGCTGGTCAGCTCCGCGACCGCCATCAGCAGTGCCATGACGATACAGGCGGCGCCGATGACGCTAAGGCCGCGCAACGGCGAGCCGCAGGTGTTGAGCAGTTTCGAGAGCGCGAGCCCGGCAATGCCGATCGGGATGGTGGCGAGCACGATAGCGGCTGCCAGGCGGAACTGGTAGTCGCCGAAATCGCGGCGCAGCGTCGCCGAGATCGAGCCGACCGTCACCGCTCGCACGTCCTTCCAGAAATAGCTCACCACGGCGGCGAGCGCCGCCATCTGCATCGCGGCCGAGAAGGCCGAGCCCGGATCGCGCCAGCCGAGCAGCGCCGGCACGAAGCGCATATGCGCCGTGGAGGAGATCGGCAGCAGTTCCGTGATGCCTTGCACCACGCCGAGGACCGCCACTTTCGCATAGCCCAGTTCGACGAAGCCGGTATCGATGCCGAGCGTGCAGGCGAGGGCCATGGGAAACCTGTTGAGCGCGTGAAGGACAAGCACCGCCGGGCGGCTGCGTGTCATGCGCCTGTTCGCGCCGCATGGAAACTGAAAAATCGGTAAGGTTGGCAATCCTTCTCCCGCGTGCGGGAGAAGGTGGCACACGCGCGTCGGGCTTGCCCGACTCGCGCATGATAATGTTGATCTCCGGCAAGCCGGAGATCAAAGCGCCGGATGAGGGGAGTAAGCGACCTTGTCCCTCATCCCCCTGCCGGGACCTTCTCCCGCAAGCGGGAGAAGGCGAATCGTTCGGCGCCTGTTCAGGACAGCAGGAAGGCGAGTTCGGCCGGTTCGCGGCGGCGCAGCGCGCTTGGCAGCACCACGACCTTGCCGCGGCGCGCCGCGGGGCCGGTGATCAGCGCCGTCATGGCGAGCGCGATGTTGGTCGGCGTCGCCGCCTTGTTCATGAAAAGGTCGAGCCCCTTGGCCGCGCGCTTGTGGTTGGTGATGACCTTGCGGTCGAAGGTCGCCGCCACCACCAGCGTGCCGGCATGGGGTTCGCGCGCCAGAAGGCGCAACAAATCGTCATTATCATTATCGTAGTCGAGAAAGGTTATATCGCATTCGATACGGCGAAGGATCAGGCATGCGACGGCGTTGTTCGGTGCCGTGATGATATCCTTGAAGCCGATCTTGCGCAGATTCCTTTCCATGTTTTGCAGATATACCTGATTACTCTCAATAATCATCACGCGGAGGCAGGATAAGATGTGAGACATCGTCAGGTTCAAGGCTTTCACCTTCCAGGGAGATGGATTTACGGAGGGTCTGGGGTCTTGTTAAGGGTTTATTTTGCATCGGCGTCTTGCCGAAATATCAACGCGGCCGGCGGCTTTTGATTCAAGTTGGCCCGGATTTGCCGCGCCGCGCCTGGAATCGCCGCGATGTGCGGCGGTTGGCGCAGGCGCTCGCCGCCAATGCATTGATTTCCCACGCCGTGGCGAAACAGGCGAATTCCTGTGGATGACCGGGATATTTTTTGCACCGCGTCTTTGTCGGTCGCGCGGCCATTGCTGCATCGCAGCAACAGATGTGCGCGGACGCTCTCGCGCTGGCGGCGTTTTGCGTTACGGCTCGCGCGAAAGTCGCGTTGCGCCATGTCGGCGCGTGATTTGGAAAGGTCTTTCGATGAAGCAATATGACGTCGCGATCCTGGTTGGCAGCCTGCGCAAGGATTCGCTCAATCGCAAGCTGGCCGAAGCGTTCGTCAAGCTCGCGCCGCCGGAACTGAAGTTCAGCTTCGTCGAGATCGGCGACCTGCCATTCTACAATCAGGATCTGGAGACCGAGACGCCGCCGGCGCAATGGGTGCGGTTTCGCGAGGCGCTCAGGGCGAGCGACGCGCTGCTGTTCGTCACGCCGGAATATAATCGCTCGGTGCCGGGCGTGCTGAAGAACGCCATCGATATCGGCTCGCGGCCATATGCCAAGGGCACGATCAATGGCCGGCCGGCGGCGGTGATCAGCGTCTCGCCCGGCGCGCTCGGGGCGTTCGGCGCCCACCATCATCTGCGCCAAGTGCTGGCCGGCGTCGGCGTGCCGGTCCTGCCGTCGCCGGAGGTCTATATCGGCAACGCGGCGGCGCTGTTCGCCGAGGACGGTTCGATCAAGGTCGAGGCGACGCGCGCCTTCCTGACGACGGTCGGCCAGGCGTTCCTGACCTGGGTACAGCGCAACCCGAAATGACGGGGCGCGCGCCGGCTAGAGCAAGTTCGTCTGTTGCGAACTTGCTCCACCTATAACTAGCGAGCAAATTCAATGAATTTGCTCTAGCCGCGCGCGTCCCTGGCGTCAGCCGAGCTTTTCGGCGATCAGCTTGCGCAGCGCGTTGAGGTCCTTGCCGAAGTTCCGGATGCCCTCGGCGAGCTTTTCGGTCGCCATGGCATCCTCGTTCAGGGCGAGGCGGAAGGCCGGCTCGCCGGTGGCGAGCTTGGCTTCCTTGTCATGCGCGCCCTTGGGGTCGAGCTGGCGGACAAGCTTGCCGTTATCCTTGGAAAGTTCTTCCAGCAGGGCGGGCGCGATGGTCAGGCGGTCGCAGCCGGCGAGCGCCTCGATCTCGCCGGTGTTGCGGAACGAGGCGCCCATCACCACGGTATTGTAGCCATGCGCCTTGTAATAGGCGTAGATGCGCCTGACGGAGGCGACGCCGGGATCGGTCTCGGCGGTGTATTTCTCGCCGGTCGCCTTGGTGTACCAGTCGAGGATGCGGCCGACGAAGGGCGAGATCAGGAAGGCACCCGCCTCGGCGCTCGCCGCCGCCTGGCCGAGCGAGAACAGCAGCGTCATGTTGCAGTCGATGTTCTCGCGCTGCAAAATCCGCGCCGCCTGCACGCCCTCCCAGGTCGAGGCGAGCTTGATCAGGATGCGGTCGCCCTTGACGCCGCGCTCGTCATAGGCGGCGACGATGGCGCGCGCCTTTTCGACCATCGCATCCTTGTCGAAGGACAGGTCGGCATCGACCTCGGTCGAGACGCGGCCGGGCACCAGCTTGGTCAGTTCCGTGCCGAAGCTGATGGCGAGCCGGTCGGCGGCGGCACTGACGCCCTTGTCGCCGCCGAGCTTGCGGCCGTGGGCGAGGGCATCGTCGAGCAGGTGCTTGTAGGCCGGCATCTGCGCGGCCTTCAGGATCAGCGACGGGTTGGTGGTGCAGTCGGTCGGCTTGAACGCCTTGATCGCCTCCATGTCGCCCGTGTCGGCGACGACGGTGGTCATCTGCCTGAGTTGTTCGAGTTTGGAAGCCATGGCGGAACCTATGCTGTCATCTGGGATGAGTTTCTTCGTTCATAAGCGCTGGCGGCCGGATGACAAGGTCAAACGCTTGGCAAGGGCCGGCGCCATGAAGGAAACGGGCCGCGCGCGCGACCGGTTCCCGCGACGGCGCAAAGGCCGGACGACATGCGTTCCATGCCACATGGCGGCGGCGCGCGTCGGGACGAGGGCAAATCGGGAGGTCGCGTGGTGGCGGGGGGGAGACTTGAACTCCCGACCTCAGGGTTATGAATCCTGCGCTCTAACCAGCTGAGCTACCCTGCCACGGACAACGCAACCATCCGACGAGACGACCCTGAGGCGCCCCGCGAAGGCGGCCTTATAGTGATGCCGCAGGCGCGAAGTCAAGGTATTCGCGTCAAGGTTCGGGATGGTTATTCGGCCGCTTCCAGCCGCTTGCCGGCCGCGACCGGCACGTCGGTGCGCACGAAGCGCGCGACCTTGAAAAAACCCGCCGGCTGCATCGGCTGCACGCCGGCGAAATTGGCGAGCCCGGTGTCGCGCGCCCATGTCCTGAGGCGCGACAGCTTGAAATCGCTGCTCCAGCCGACGCTGCCCGCCGCGGGCGCGAGCGCGGCCTCGATGCGCGCCACGGTGCCCTTCTCGGCGCCGAAATGGGTGGCGATGATGATCGCGCCGCCCGGCCGCACGACACGGGCGAGTTCGGTCAACGCCTGTTCCGGGTCCGGCACCAGCGTGATGACGTAAAGCGCCAGCCCGGCATCGAAGCTCGCATCGGCGAAATCGAGCTGGCTCGCATCCATCACGCGCAGCGCCTTGACATGGCTCAGCCGGTTGCGGCGCACCTTTTCCTGGGCGCGCGCCAGCATGTCGGGCGAGAGGTCGATGCCCGTCACTTCCGCATGGCGCGGATAAAGCTCCAGCGACAAGCCGGTGCCGACGCCGACCTCGAGCACGCGCGGGCCGCATCGCATCGCGGCCGTGATGGCGGCTTGCTGGCCGGGGCGCAGCAACTGCTCGTAGATCGTATCGTAAATCCGGGCCCAGCGGGCATAGGCGCGCTGCATGGCGGTTGCTTCAGGGCGGTGCTGCATGGGCGACACGGTGACACACAAATGAGGCGACAGAGAATAGCTACTGCATGGCACGTCAAAACGAAACCCGCTTTGATCAAAACCTCGATCGGCGCGGTTTGTTCCTGTGCCGGTTGGCTCAGCCGGAGGCGGCCGCAGCGGCCTGCGGGCGGGCTGGCATGGCGGCAGCCACGCGCCGCGCAATGATGCCGCCGCCGAGTACGCGCGCGCAAGGTTCGGTGCTGTCGTAGAACACGCAGGCCTGGCCAGGTGCTACGCCTTCCTCGCCCTCGGGCAACAGCACCTCGGGCTTGCCGTCGCTGAGGCGCAGCAGCGCCGGCTTCGGCGCGCGCGTCGAGCGCACGCGCACGGCGATCTCGCGCCCCTCGGGCGGCAGGTCGGCGATGGCGCCCTCGCCGAGCCAGTTGATGTCGCGCAGGCCGATGGCGCGCGTCAGCAGCGCCTCGCGCGGGCCGACGATGACGCGGGCGTTGTCGGCATCGAGCCGCACGACGAACAGCGGCTCGCCGGTCGACAGGCCGAGGCCACGGCGCTGGCCGATGGTGAAATGCAGGATGCCCTCATGCCGGCCGAGCACGCGCCCGTCGAGATGCACGATCTCGCCAGGTTGCGCCGCGCCCGGCCTGAGCTTGGCGATGACATCGGCATAGCGCCCGTTCGGCACGAAGCAGATATCCTGGCTGTCGGCCTTGTCGGCGACGGCGAGGCCGAAGCGCCGCGCCAGCGCGCGCGTCTCGCTCTTTGGCATGTCGCCGAGCGGAAAGCGCAGCAACTGCAACTGCGCGTCGGTGGTGGCATACAGGAAATAGCTCTGGTCGCGCTCCGGGTCGGCGGCGCGATACAGCGCGCGGCGGCCATTGGGCAGGGCGCGGCTCGAGATGTAATGCCCGGTCGCGAGCGCATCGGCGCCAAGGTCCTGCGCCGTCGCCATTAGGTCGCGGAACTTGACGCTCTTGTTGCACTCGACGCAGGGGATCGGCGTCTCGCCGGCGAGATAGCTGTCGGCGAAACGGTCGATGACGCTCTCGCGGAAGCGGCTTTCATAGTCGAGCACGTAATGGGGGAAGCCGACCGCCTCGGCGACGCGGCGCGCGTCGTGGATATCCTGGCCGGCGCAGCACGCGCCCTTGCGATGGAGCGCCGCGCCGTGATCGTAAAGCTGCAAGGTGATGCCGACGACCTCGTAGCCCTGGCTGTGCAGCAGCGCCGCCACGACCGAGGAATCGACCCCGCCCGACATGGCGACGACGACGCGGGTTTGCGCCGGTGGCTTGGCAAAGCCCAGTCCGTTGAGGCCGTGCATGTTTCCAGATCCTGCGGCCGGCCCATGCCGGCAAAGCCATCACATACGCGCTGGCCCGCGCCTTTTCCAGTGCGGCAGCACGGCGCGGGCGGCAAAACCTGCCGGGCGCGTGGCAGTCATTGCCGGCCGCCGGAGAGGGCGCGGCCAAAAGCTATTTTCGTAATCAGTTGATGTATAAAGGATTTATCGGCGGGCGCCATTGGTCCCGGTCTTGCACGTCGAGGCTCTGGATCACATGCGGGTTGGCGATGGCGTTGACTTCAATCACGGGCGATTCTGTGGCGGCGGCTCTGGCGCCGGCGCGGGCCAATGCACAAGCGGCCCGGCCGCGCGAGCAGGTCTTCGCCGTTCCGGACGCGCCGGCACCAGCACCGGCATCGGCGCGCGCGGCACCTGCATCGGTGCCTGTTGCCGCGCCCGAGCAGGCGGCGGCACCGGACCCGGCGAAGCCGGCGGTCGCGGGCGCGCCCACCGACAGCGCCAATCCGGACCCGGATAAGGACAAGAAGGACGCGACCGCCACCGCCACGGCCGGCACGGGCTCCGAGACGGCGCAGGCCGTCACCGCAGCTCTCGCCGGTGCCGCCGCAATAGGCACGCCGCCGCCCGCCACCGGCACCGGCACCGCTCCAGCGGCGGGCGAGGCGACGCCGGCTGCGACCGCCGCGCGCGCCGTCGCGAGCGCCAGCACGGCCGCCGCCGCCACTCTCGCCACCCCGGCCAATCTGATCGTCGGCGTGAGCGGCAAGACGGAGAAAATCGCCGCCGATCTCGGCGCCAAGACCGATCAGCCCGCGCCCGAGGCCAAGGCCGCGCCCGTGGCGCAGGAGGCGGCGAAGCTCGCCGTGCCGGCCAAGGCCGATCAGGCGGCGCAAGCCCAGAGCGGGACCAAGCCCGAGACGGCGGCGGCAAAGCCCGATGCCGGCGCTGTTGCCGCCAAGCGCAAGGAGGCCGGCGATACGCCGACCGTGAAAGCGCCCGACCCGGCCGCAGCGCAAGCGAGCGCCGCCGCCGGCCCGGCCAAGACCGATGCGACGGCTGATGCGGCCAAGGCAGCGGCCGCGCCGCCAGCGCCGCCGAGCAACCTGCCGCCGACGCCGTTGCAGACCGTGCCGATCGTGATTGGCCTGCAGGCGCTGCGCAACGGCTCCTCGACCTTCCAGATCCGGCTCGATCCGGAGGAGCTCGGCCGCATCGAGGTCAAGCTGCATATCAGCGGCGACAGCAAGGTCAGCGCCTCGCTGGTCGTCGACCGCGTCGAGACGCTGCACATGTTGCAGCGCGAGGCCAAGACGCTCGAACGCGCCTTCGACCAGGCCGGCCTGAAGACGAATGGCGACGACCTGCAATTCTCGCTGCGCCAGGATGGCCGCGGCCAGAATGGCGGCGGGCAAAATGGCGCGGGACAGGACGCGCCCCGGCAGGGCGGTTTCGGCCGGGCGTCATCACCATCGGGCAGCGAGGAGGGCTTGGCCGTGACGGCGCTGCCGCCCGCCCTCCAGCGCCTGACCATGAGCCGTGCCCTGGCGGGCGGGCTCGATATCCAGATCTGAGGCGATCGCCATGACCAGCATCCCAGCGACAACCGGCACCGGCGCCGCTTCATCGGGCAGCGCGACCGGCTCGAACGCCATCGCCGGCAATTTCGACCAGTTCCTGCTGCTGCTGACGACGCAGCTCCAGAACCAGAACCCGCTCGATCCGCTCGACACCAACCAGTTCACGCAGCAGCTCGTGCAGTTCGCCTCCGTCGAGCAGCAGCTCAACACCAACAGCACGCTGACGCAGCTGCTCGCCGCGACCCGTTCCAGCAACATCGCCAGCGGCCTGAACTATGTCGGCGCGACCGTGACCGTCGACGGCGCGACCTCGCAACTCGCCAATGGCAGCGCGACCTGGCAGATCACCGCGCCGCGCGCCGCCACCAAGGCGCTGATCACCATCAAGGATGGCGACGGCAACGTCGTGCAGACGGTGGTGCAGCCGCTGAATGCCGGCGCGCAGCCGCTGACCTGGAACGGCATCAGCTCGACCGGGGCGAGCGCGCCTGATGGCGCCTACACCATCAATATCGATGCGATCGATGCGTCCGGCCAGCTCATGAGCGTCTCGACGGATGCCACAGGCGTCGTCGACAGCGTCGATGTTTCGGGTGATACGCCGGTGCTGAATATCGGCGGCATGTCGTTCTCGGCGGACAAGGTCAAGAACATCTCAAGACCTGGTTAAGGTAAATAAAATCCTAACAACATTTGCCTGTGGCATTTAGGCAATTCTTAAGGGCGTCCACTTACCATGATCCTACAGTTTTTGCGTAGTGTATCGTGAGTATGAGATGACCGAGCCAATCAGACCTCGAGTCAAATACGTCATCGGCCCCGATGGGAGCCCGTTGACGATCGCCGATCTGCCACCGTCCGATACGCGACGTTGGGTGATCCGGCGCAAGGCGGAGGTGGTCGCCGCCGTACGCGGTGGGCTTCTGTCGCTCGAAGAGGCGTGCAGCCGTTATACGCTGACGGTGGAGGAATTCCTCAACTGGCAGCATTCCATCGAAAGCCACGGCCTGGCCGGCTTGCGCACCACCCGTATCCAGCATTACCGGCAGTAATCCGGTTTCCTGAAGCAGCAAGGCACGACACGCATTCAAGGACCGGGTCGCAAGCCCGGTCCTTTTGCCGTCGATGATCACGGATTGCGAAAGGCCAGCCGATGAAATTCATGTGGGCGAAGCAGGCAACCGTCGCTGCCGCACTCCTGCTTGCTGCCGCGCTGGCACCCGGCGCGCAGGCCGAAACGCTTGCCGAGCAACTGTTGCACAACCACGATCTGCTCGATCACCCGCCGGCGTCCTGCGACCGCGACACGGCGGCGCTGAACAATTTCGAGCTTCAGCAATGCGCGGCGGTGGCGTTTCGCGCGCAGGATGCGGCGCTGAACAAGGTCTATGCCCGCGCCGTTGCCTCGCGCGGCGCCAAGGCGACCGAGGATCTGCGCCAGGCCGAGCGGCTCTGGCTGCAATGGCGCGAGCATCACTGCCTGTGGGACGCGGCACGCTACGCCGGCGGCAGCCTGCAGCCGGTCGCGTTCGCGGATTGCCTCGTGGCGCTCACCAAGGCGCGCGTGGAGCAGCTCGAGGATGCGCTGAAACCGTGAGGTTTCTCAGCCCGTCATCGCCTCGGCGATTCTGACGGCATAGGCGAGGCTCGAGGGATCGGCGGCGCCCTTGCCGGCTATGTCGAAGGCGGTGCCGTGCTCGACGCTGGTGCGCACGAAGGGCAGGCCGACGGTGACGTTCACGCCGTCGTCGAGCCCGAGATACTTGACCGGGATCAGGCCCTGGTCGTGATATTGCGCCACGACGCAGTCGAACTCGCCGCGGCGCGCGCGCATGAACACGGTATCGGGCGGGTAGGGACCGCTGGCGACAAGCCCCTCGGCCTGCGCATCGGCGATGGCCGGCGCGATGATGTCGCTATCCTCGTGGCCCATCAGGCCGCCTTCGCCGGCATGCGGATTGAGGCCGGCGACGGCGATGCGCGGATGCGCCA
This sequence comes from uncultured Alphaproteobacteria bacterium, assembly GCA_937988775.1. Classification (GTDB taxonomy): domain Bacteria; phylum Pseudomonadota; class Alphaproteobacteria; order Rhizobiales; family Beijerinckiaceae; genus CALKHP01. Next base: position 55,202 of record CALKHP010000039.1, on the reverse strand, counting down.
CGCCGAAGGCGCGCGTGCCGCGCACGGCGAGACGGATCGTTTTCAGCACGCGCTCGCGCGTCACCAGTTGCAGCGCCTCGCGCAGCGAGACGTGGATCGAGACCAGCATGACGCGCAACTGCTCATTGGCGAGCATCATGCCGAAATCGCTGGTACCGGCGAGATCGGCGAGGATTTCGGTGTGGCCGGGCTGGTGGATGCCGGCGGCCTGCATCGCCGCCTTGTTGAGCGGCGCCGTCACCACGGCGCGAACCTTGCCGGCGAGCGCGAGCCGGCCGGCCGCAACCACGGCGTCATGCGCAGCCTGGCCGGCATGGGCATCGACGACGCCATAGGCGAGATCGGGCGGCAGATGCGAGGTGGCGAGAACCGGCAGCACGCCGGGGCTGGCCAAAACCGGCGCGCGCACCTCCTGGACGGCAAGGGCCGCGCCGATCAGCGCCACGGCGCGGGTCATGGCGGCGACATCGCCGACGACGAAACCGGCGACCGGGCCGGCCGCGAACAGGCGCGCGATGACCTCGGGGCCAATTCCGGCGGCATCGCCCATGGTGATCGCCAGGGGGAGGGCGTGGGCGGGTTCCGGCACGGATAATGACCTTCGAAAGCGGTTCTCTCACTGGCGTTTTAACCCGGGCGCGAAAAAAGGTAACTGCCGCGTCGTTGATCGGTGAAGCAACCAATCGAGATAGATGGCGGCGCCGCGGCGGCGCTTTCGTCATCCGCGCGCGGAAAAGGCGGCCGCCTGAGCAATCAATTGCCCGGCATTAACCGCCTAGTAACCACGTACGGGGAAATTTCTGCCTAGTGCGGTGGATTTGGAACGCGCCGCATCATCCCGGAGCGGGTGTCGGCTCCCATGAGGCAGAGCATCTGTGAAGGGTATCCTCGACATTCTCGGCAAGCTGGGGCCGCAGCGCCTGGCGGCGATGGGCGCGGTGACGCTCTCGCTCGTCGGCTTCTTCGCCTTCGTGATCGCGCGCGTCGCGCAGCCGACCATGGTGCCGCTCTATACCGAGCTGAGCTACCGGGATTCGGCCGCCATCATCAAGGAACTGGAGGCGCGCGGCGTCAAATACGAGTTGCGCCAGGATGGCGGCACGATCCTGGCGCCGCAATCCGAGACGCTGCGCCTGCGCATGGACCTCGCCGGCAAGGGCATGCCGAGCGGCGGCGGCATGGGCTACGAGATTTTCGACAAGGGCGATGCGTTCTCGACGACGGCCTTCGTGCAGAATGTCAACCATGTTCGCGCGCTCGAGGGTGAGCTCGCGCGCAGCATCGGCACGCTCGACCGCGTCGCGGCGGCGCGCGTGCATCTGGTGCTGCCCGAGCGCCAGCTGTTCTCGCGCGACAAGAACGAGGCGCGCGCCTCGATCGTGCTGAAGACGCGCGGCGACCTCGATCGCGGCCAGGTGCGCGCCATCCGCCATCTCGTCGCCACGGCGGTGCCGAATCTCAAGCCGGAACATGTCTCGGTGGTCGATGACAGCGGCAAGCTGCTGGCCGATGGCGCCGGCGATTCGCCCGAGGCGCTCTCCGACGACAAGCGCGCCAGCTTCGAGCGCCGGTTGCGCAGCCAGGTCGAGGATATCGTCGCCAGCGTGGTCGGCGGCGGGCGCAGCCGCGTGCAGGTCGCGGCCGACATGGATTTCAACCGCGTGCAGCAAACCTCGGAGAGCTACGACCCCGAGAGCAAGGTGATTCGCTCGACGCAGAGCCGCAACGAAAGCCAGACCACGAGCGATGCGCGCGATAACGGCCAGGTCACGGCGGGCAACCAGTTGCCGGCGGCGCAAGGCGGCGGGCAGGGGGACCAGCAGCCGGCGCCGAAGGATGCCAGCAACAAGAGCGAAGAGACGATCAATTACGAGATTTCGCGCACCACCCGCACCGAAACGCTCGAAGGCGGCCGGGTCAAGCGCCTGTCGGTGGCGGTGCTGGTCGATGGCAATTACGTCAAGGGCGCCGATGGCGTGCAGACCTACCAGCCGCGCTCGCAGGAGGAACTCGACCGCATCACCACGCTGGTGCGCTCGGCGATCGGCTTCGAGAAGGCGCGCGGCGACCAGGTCGAGGTCGTCAACCTGCGCTTCGCCGACGGGCCGCCGATCGCCGACCTGAAGGCGCTGTCCTTCACCGAGCGCATGCTGAACTTCTCCAAGGATGACGTGATGCGCCTGTCGGAGACGGCGATCCTCGGCGTGCTGTCGCTGTTCGTGCTGCTGCTGGTGGTGCGCCCGCTGCTCAGGCAGGTCACGGCCAAGGATGGCCCGCTGGCGCTTGGCGGCCGGCCGCCGCTGGCGGCGCTCGCCGGGCCGGGCGGCCAGCAGCCGGTGCTGCTCGGCGGCGTCGAGGGCCCGCAACAGGTGGCGGCCAGCGATGGCCGCATGTTGCAGCCGCACGGGCCGAGCAACACCGAACGCATGATCGAGGCGAGCCAGATCAACGGCTCGGTCCAGGCCAAGTCGGTCGAGCGCGTCGGCGATCTCGTGCAGCAGAATCCGCAGGAGACGATCGCCATCCTGCGCCAGTACATCCACGCGAAGGGCTGAGCGCACGCCATGAGTTCAGCCAGCAACCTTGCCGAAAAGATCACCGACAGGCCGTCGGGGGGCCGTGCGTCGCGCGCGCTGAGCGGGCCGCAGAAGGCCGCCATCATCCTGCTGATTCTCGGCGAGACCTACGGCCAGGCGATCTGGGAGGATCTCGAGGACGAGGAAATCCGCATCGTCTCGCTCGCCATGTCGCAGCTCGGCTCGATCGAGGCGGAGCTGATCGAGAGCCTGATGATGGAATTCGTCTCGAAAATGTCGGCGGCGGGCTCCGTCACCGGCGATTTCGACCGCACCGCCATGCTGCTCGCCAAGCTGCTGCCCAAGGAGCGCGCCGAGGCGATCATGGGGGAAATCCGCGGGCCGGCCGGGCGCAACATGTGGCAGAAGCTCGGCAACGTGCAGGACGAGATGCTGGCCGCCTATCTGCGCAACGAATATCCGCAGACGGTGGCGGTGGTGCTGTCCAAGCTCAAGCCCGAGCATGCCGCACGCGTGCTCGCCATCCTGCCGGAGGATTTCGCCGCCGATATCGTCGGCCGCATGCTGAAGATGGAGAACGTGCAGAAGGAGGTGCTGGAGCGCATCGAGGAGACGCTGCGCGTCGAATTCATCTCCAACCTGTCGATGACGCATCGCCGCGACGCGCATGAACTGATGGCGGAAATCTTCAACTCGTTCGACCGCCAGACCGAGACGCGCTTCCTGACGGCGCTCGACGAGCAGAACCGCGATTCGGCGACGCGCATCCGCTCGCTGATGTTCACCTTCGACGACCTGACCCGGCTCGACCCGGCCAGCATCCAGACGCTGATGCGCAGCGTCGACAAGAACATGCTCGGCATCGCCCTCAAGGGCGCGGTCGAATCGACCCGCAGCTTCTTCATGGGCAACATGTCGACGCGCGCCGCCAAGAACCTCGAGGAGGAAATGTCCGCCAAGGGGCCGGTGCGCCTCAAGGAGGTCGACGAGTCGCAGACGAAGATCGTCAACATCGCCAAGGACCTCGCCGCCAAGGGCGAGATCATGATTTCGAAGAATCGCGCCGAAGACGAACTGATCTATTGAGGATGCCTTGAGCCAGCCGGTCAAATTCACCTTCGAGCGCCGTTTCGGCGAGCGCCGCGCCAATCCGTTCAGCTATGGCGGCGAGGAGCGCAAGGTCGCGCTTGGCGAGCACGAGGCGGCGGTGAAACGGGCCGAGGAAGCAGCCTTCGCCGCCGGCCGCGCCCAGGGCGCCGAGGAAGCCCGCGCCGAGGAGACGGCCCGGCTCGCGCGCGCCTTCGCGGTGCTGGGCGAGCATGTCGATATCCTGGCGCGCGATCTCGGCGAGGTGTCCGAGGCGGCAACCGCTGAGGCGATCCGCATGGCGCACCTGTTCGCCGACACGCTGTCGGGCGCGCTCGCCCGGCGCCTGCCCCATGCCCGCATGGAGGAGGCGCTCGCCGCCGTGCTGCGCGACCTGCGCGGCGCGCCGCATCTCGTGCTGCGGGTGGCGCCCGAGCTGGTCGAGGCGGCGAGCGAGCGCTGCACGGCGCTCGCCCGCACGCGCGGCTTCGAGGGCCGGCTCGTGGTGCTCGGCGACCCGGACGCGAATCCGGGCGACGCCCGCATCGAATGGGCCGATGGCGGCGTCGCCATCGACCGCGAGGAGATTTCCCGTCGTATCGGCACCGCCGTCGACGAACTGAGCGCGGCCATCGCGCCGCAGCGGACAACCGAGGACCCCGCATGAGCACCGACAGCGATCTGCCGCTCCCGAATTTCGACCAGACGCAGGAGATGATGCCGCAAGTGCCGCTGCCGGTCGATGACGGCCCGGTGGCGCAGAAGACGGCGGGCGATCTCGAGCAGATGTTCGACGTGCCGGTCAATGTCTCGGCGGTGCTCGGGCGCACGCGCATGGCGGTCGGCGAGCTGATGCAGCTCGGCCCCGGCCGCGTGCTCGAGCTCGACCGCAAGGTCGGCGAGGCGATCGATATTTTCGTGAACGACCGGCTCGTCGCGCGTGGCGAGGTCGTGCTGGTCGAGGACAAGCTCGGCGTGACGATGACCGAGATCATCAAGCCGGAACGCTGAGGATAAAAACATGCGCCTTCTCATCGTCGGAACCTTCAAGAGCGAACTGATCTTCGCGGCCCGCATCGCCAAGGAGCGCGGCGCCGGCGTCGCCCAGGTCGATGGGCCGGACCAGGCGCTGAATCATCTCAGGGCAGGGCGCGGCGCCGACCTGATCATGGCCGATGTCGCGATCGACATCGCGCGCCTGTATCAGGGGCTCGAGGCCGAGCGCTTCGCCATCCCGATCGTCGCCTGCGGCACCGGCAGCGACGCGCGCGCGGCGGTGGCCGCCATCCATGCCGGCGCCAAGGAATATATCCCGCTGCCGCCCGATCCCGAGCTGATCGCGGCGGTGATCGAGGCGGTGGCGCGCGACAATCAGAGCATGGTGTTCAAGGACCCGGCGATGGAGCGCGTCGTCAAGGTGGCGATGCAGGTCGCGGGCTCGGAGGCGAGCGTTCTGGTCACCGGCGAGAGCGGCGTCGGCAAGGAAGTCATCGCCAAGCTGCTGCATGCCAGGTCGAAGCGGGCCGGCAAGCCGTTCGTGTCGGTAAACTGCGCGGCAATCCCTGAGAATCTGCTGGAAAGCGAACTTTTCGGCCATGAGAAAGGGGCTTTTACCGGCGCGCTCGCCCGGCGCATCGGCAAGTTCGAGGAGGCGAGCGGCGGCACGCTGCTGCTCGACGAAATCTCTGAAATGGACGTGCGCCTGCAGGCCAAGCTGCTGCGCGCCATCCAGGAACGCGTCATCGACCGCGTCGGCGGGGCGCAGCCGGTCAGGGTCGATATCCGCATCATCGCGACCTCGAACCGCAACCTCCAGGCCGCCGTCAAGGACGGTTCGTTCCGCGAGGACCTGCTGTTCCGCCTCAACGTCGTCAACCTGCGCGTGCCGCCATTGCGCGAGCGCCCGGCCGATATCGTGGCGCTGGCCGAACATTTTTCGCGCAAATACGCCGAATTGAACGGCGTGCCGGTGCGGCCGATCACCGACGAGGCGCTCGCCCAGCTGAAGGCCAATCCGTGGCAGGGCAATGTGCGCGAACTCGAAAACACCATGCATCGCGCCGTATTACTGGCGGCCGGCGACACGATCACCCCCGAGGCGCTGATGTCGCCCGAGGGCGAGCCGATCGCCGCCGTTGCCCCGGTCGGCGCCGCGCGGCAGGCGGCGCTCGCGGCCGAGGCGGTCACGCGCGCCCTCGTCGGGCGCACCGTGGCCGATGTTGAATGCGACCTGATCCTCGATACGCTCGACCATTGCCTCGGCAACCGCACCCATGCCGCGCGCATTCTCGGCATCTCGATCCGCACATTGCGCAACAAGCTGAACGAATATGTCGGGGCGGGCCTGAGCGTGCCGGCGCCGGGCGAGGCCCGCGTCAACATCGCCTGAAGGGATTGCGCCTCCGGGGCCGATAGGGCCAAGATGCCGCCCTTCGGAGGATGAGGATGCGCGACACTGTGCTGGCAGGAACGGACCACCCGACGGCGGCGCTATGCGAATTCGTCGCCGGTTTCACGCTGGCCGACGTGCCTGAGCGCGTGGTGCAGGCGACGAAAGCGCTGCTGATCGACTGGCTCGGCTCGGCGCTTGCCGGCAAGGGATCGCCGCAGGTCGCGGCGATCAGCGCCTTCGCGAGCGCGATGGGGCCGGCGGATGGCCCGAGCACCATCGTGCCGAGCAGGGGCCGCACCAGCCCGTATTTCGCGGCGATGATCAACGCCGCAGCCTCCCATGTCGTCGAGCAGGACGATGTGCATAACGGCTCGGTGTTCCACCCGGCGACGGTGGTATTCCCGGCCGTGCTCGCGGTCGCCGAGGCCGAGGGCAAGTCCGGCAAGGAGATTCTCGCGGCCTCGATCGCCGGTTACGAGGTCGGTATCCGGGTCGGAGAGTTCCTCGGGCGCTCGCATTATGAGGTGTTCCACACCACTGGTACGGCGGGCACGCTCGCCGTCGCGGCGGCGGTCGGCAAGCTGATCGGGCTCGATGCCGTGCGCCTGAACCACGCGCTCGGCTCCGCCGGCACGCAGGCTGCCGGCCTGTGGGAATTCCTGCGTGACGCCGCCGATTCCAAGCAGTTGCATACCGCGAAGGCCGCTGCCGACGGCATGCTCGCGGCCTATCTCGCCCGCGATGGTTTCAAGGGCGCGAGCCGCATCCTCGAGGGCGCGCAGGGGCTGGCTGCCGGCATGTCGCGCGATGCCGATCCGGCGAAGCTGACCGACCGGCTGGGTAGCCGCTGGGCGACGGAAGAGACCTCGTATAAGTGGCACGCCTCGTGCCGCCACACCCACCCGGCCGCCGATGCGCTGCAGGTGTTGCTGGCGCGCGAGAAACTGGCCGCCGGCGACGTGGCGGAGGTGATCGCCGAGGTGCATCAGGGCGCGATCGATGTGCTTGGCCCGGTCGTTGATCCGACGACTGTGCATCAGGCGAAGTTCTCGATGGGCAGCGTGCTCGGGCTGATCGCGGTGCATGGTGCGGCCGATCTCGAAGCTTTCGAGAAGCACGCGCTCACCGATGCCCGCGTGGCGGATTTTCGGGCCAAGGTGCGCATGGTGCTTGATGACGAGGTCGACAGGCTCTATCCGGCGCGCTGGGTCGGCAAGGTGCGCGTCAGGACCGCTGATGGCCGCGAGTTTTCCGCCCGCGTCGACGAGCCGAAGGGCGATCCCGGCAATCCGCTGACGCGCGATGAACTGGAAGCCAAGGCGATCCGGCTCGCCGGTTTTCGCGATGGCGCGACGCCGGACGAAATGCGTGTGCTGATCGACCGAATCTGGAGCATGGACAGCGCGCAGGGCTCGGTGGCGATTCTGCCGCGCTGAAGGGACGGACCGGGATCGTGGGAATGTTTCGGCTTAACACCGGCAAATCCGTTCCGCCGCCGCCAAATCCTCCGGCGTGTTGATGTTGAAGAACGGATCGCATGGCTCCACGGGCCAGGCGGTGCTGGCGTGGGATTGCCGGCCGATGAAGGCCATGACGCCGTTGCGGCCTTGCGCGAGCGCCTGCCGCAGCGCGTCGCGCAAGGCGAGGCTCCACAACGCGATAACTGGATGATCGCGCCCGGCCGATGATGCGAACGCCACCGCCGCGCCGGTGTCCCGCATGGCTGCACTGAGCCGGGCAGCGAGATCGTGCGGCAGGAACGGGCAATCGGTCGGCGCGCTGAGCAGGTGGCCGACGCTGGAGCCCTCCGCCGCCAAGTGATCCATCGCTGCGAGAATACCGGCAAGCGGCCCGGCGAAATCGGCCGTCTCGTCGGCGAGCACGGTCAGGCCGAAAGCGGCAAAGCGGGCCGGATCGCCATTGGCGCTGATGATGAGCGGCGCCGCCTGCGGCTTGAGCCGGGCGGCGACATGCGCGAGCAGCGGCTGGCCGGCGAGTTCGACGAGCGCCTTGTCGCGGCCGCCTAAGCGCTGCCCGCGCCCGCCGGCAAGGATCAGTCCGGCGCAGGCGGGCAGGCTGTTCACTCGATGACGATGCGCGGTGCGGCCCGCGTCGGCGCGCCGTGCGAGACGGCGTTCCAGACCTGCCCGGCAATGGCACGGAAGATCGCGGCATGGGAGCCTTGCGGATCGCTGACGACGACCGGCTTGCCGGCATCGGAGGTGACGCGGATATCCATGTGCAGCGGCAGGGCGCCAAGCAGCGGCACGTTGAGCTTGCGCGCTTCGTCGGCCGCGCCGCCATGGCCGAAGATCGGCGTGACGGTGCCGCATTGCGGGCAGCAGAAGCCGCTCATGTTCTCGACGATGCCGAGCACCGGCACCTGCACCTTCTCGAACATGGCGATGCCGCGTCGCGCGTCGATCAGGGCGAGGTCCTGCGGCGTCGAGACGATGACTGCGCCCGAAAGCGGCGCGCGCTGGGCGATGGTGAGCTGCGCGTCGCCGGTGCCGGGCGGCATGTCGATCACCAGCACGTCGAGCTCGCCCCAGGCGACCTCGTTCAGCATCTGCGACAGGGCCGAGACGACCATCGGCCCGCGCCAGATCATGGCGGTCGCTTCGTCGACCAAGAAGCCGATAGACATCACCTTGATGCCGAAACCGTCGAGCGGCTGCATGATGCGGCCGTTGACGGTCGGCTTGCCGGTGAGGCCGAACAGGCGCGGCTGCGAAGGTCCGTAGATATCGGCATCGAGCAGGCCGACCGACAGCCCCTGGGCTGCCAGCGCCAGCGCCAGGTTGCAGGCGATCGTCGACTTGCCGACGCCGCCCTTGCCCGAGGCAACCGCGATCATGTGGCGGATGCCCGGAATGCCGCCCGGTTTCGTCGTCGCATGGCCGGTGCGGGCAGGCCCGGCCGATGCAGTGCGGCGCGGGGCATGCTCGGCGGTCAGGCTCGCCAGAACCTGCGAAACGCCCGGAACGGCGCCGGCTGCCTGTTCGGCGGCGCGGCGCACCGGCTCCATGGCGTCGGCCTCGGTCGGATCGATGGCAATGGCGAACATCACCTTGCCGTTCTCGACGGCGATTTCGCTCAGCCGCCCGGATGCGGCCAGCGACTGTCCGCTCGCGGGCAGCCTGACCAGTTCGAGCGCGCGGCGCACCTCGGCGGGAGTGACGGGCAAAACAGGCTCCTCAGGCGTTGCCGCCGACAGTGGCGGCCGGCCCCCTTGTACATAGATCGCGCAGCGCTCACAAAGACCATAGCGACGCGGCACGATGCGGAACGGGACGGATGCATGGGGAAAACCGGCTTGACCACCGAGATGCGGCGATGAGCACGGTGCCGGCCGGCCTTTTCCGGGCGGGCGCCGCCGTGCTGCGGGTGGCGCAGGCGGTGGCGCTGCTCGAGGCGCGCCTCCCGGTGGTCGCCGACCCTGAAAGGGTGCCGCTCGGCGCGGCCGCCGGGCGCATCCTGTCGGCGCGCATCGTGGCGCCGTTGCCGCTGCCGCGCTTCGATCATGTCGCGGTCGATGGCTATGCCATGCAGGCCGCCTCCCTCGAGGATGCGGGCGGCCGGCTGCCGTTGATCGGCCGGGTTGCCGCGGGCGAGGCCGCGCCGGCGCTGGCGGAAGGCAGCGCCATGCGGGTGCTGACCGGCGCGCCGCTGCCGCAGGGCGCCGATACGGTGGTGATGCAGGAGGATGTGAAGCTCGATGTTTCGGTGCTCGGCCGGCCGGTGCTGGTGGTGCCGTCCGGCGTGGCGCGCCGCGATCGCAACATCCGCCGCACGGGCGAGGAGTTTGCCGAAGGCGCCGAGGTGCTGCCGCCCGGCCGGCGCATCGGCCCGGCGGAACTGGCGCTTGTCGCGTCGCTCGGCCTGGCGGATATCCCGGTGCGCGAGCGGCTGCGCGTGGCGCTGTTCTCGACCGGCAACGAATTGCTGGAGCCGGGCGCGCCGCTCAGGCCGGCCGGGCGCTACGATTCCAACCGGCCGATGCTGGCCGCGATGCTGGCGCGGCTCGGCTGCGCGGTGAGCGATCTCGGCATCGTGCGCGACGAGCCGGACGCCTTGCGCGCCGTGCTGATGCGGGCGGCGCCGGGCCATCACGCCGTGCTGGGCTCGGGCGGCGTCTCGGTCGGCGAGGAGGATCACGTCCGCACCGTACTCGGCCAACTCGGCGACAGCGAAGCCTGGGCGCTGGCGATGAAGCCGGGCCGGGCGTTGGCGCTCGGGCTGGTCGACGGCACGCTGGCGATCGGCTTGCCCGGCAATCCGGTGGCGGCGATGCACGCCTTCATCCAGATCGCGCGGCCGGCCTTGCTGCGGCTGGCCGGGGCGTCGCCCCAGCCGCTGCGGCCGCTGCCGGTGCCGGCCGGCTTCAGCCACCGCAAGCGGGCCGGGCGGCTGGAGGCCCTGCGTGTCAAGCTTGGTCGGAATGCGGTGGGCGGGCCGGTGCTGCAGCGCTTCGGCAGCGATAGCAGCGGCTGGCTGGGCTCGCTGACCGAGGGAGACGGGCTGGCGATCCTTCCCGAGGACGCAGGCGACGTCGCGGCCGGCGACCTGATCGGCTTCCTGCCATTCTCTGGCCTGCTCTAGCGGCGGGTTGACGGCGCCGGCGCGGCGATCCATGTCTCACAGCATGACCATGGCCACGCTCGACCTGATCGGCCTGAAATGCCCGCTGCCGGTGCTGCGCACGCGCAAGGCGCTCGCCGCCGCCAGCCCCGGCGCGCGGCTGGAGCTGCGCTGCAGCGATCCGCTCGCGGCGATCGACATCCCGCATCTGCTCAGCGAAACCGGCGATGCGCTGGAGGCCTCGCTGCGCGAGGGCGCGGTGCTGATCTTTCACATCCGCAAGGCTGGAGGCGCGTGATGGCCGATGCACCATGGCCAACCGAACTGCGCCTGAGCAAGGATCGCCGCAGCCTGCATGTCGCCTATGATGACGGCGCGGCCTTCGACCTGCCGGCCGAGTTGCTGCGCGTGTTCAGCCCGTCGGCCGAAGTGCAGGGCCATTCCGAGGCCGAGCGCAAGACGGTGGGCGGCAAGCGCAATGTCGGCATCCTCAACATTGATCCGATCGGCAATTACGCCGTCAAGCTCGGCTTCGACGACATGCACGATACCGGCATCTATAGCTGGCGCTACCTGCGCGAATTGGCCGAGGAGCAGGATGCGCGCTGGCAGGCCTATCTCGACGACCTGCGCGCCAAGCAGTTGAGCCGCGACAAGGCGGGCATGCGGTAGGGGCGAAGCGTGCTCCAGAGGGCTCCTCTAAATTACCACCTCGACCAGGAACGGTCGATCGACGGCGAGGCCCTCGCGGATGGCGTCCTGTAGCTCGGTGAGTGTCTCGGCGCGCTGGGCCGGCACGCCCTGGCCCTCGGCGAGCTTCACCCAGTCGAGCGTCGGGTTCTCGAGGCTGAGCATGTCGATTGCCTTGCGGCCGGGGTTGGTGGCGCCGACATTGGTCAGTTCGCCGCGCAGGATCTGGTAGGCGCGGTTCGCCAGGATCAGGGTCAGCACGTTGAGCTTTTCGCGCGCCTGGGTCCACAGCGCCTGCAGCGTGTACATAGCACTGCCGTCGGCCTGGAGGCCGATGACCTTGCGATCCGGGCAGGCGACCGCCGCACCGACCGCCATCGGCAGGCCGACGCCGATGGCGCCACCGGTGATCTGGAGCCAGTCATGGCGGGCAGCGTTCGCCGTGGCGGGAAAGAAGTTGCGGCCGGTCGACACCGATTCATCGCAGATGATGGCGTTGTCCGGCATCAGCGCGCCGAGCGTCTCGGCGATGGTTTCCGGCGTGATCTCGCCCGTCGGCAAGGCGGGAGGGGCCAGCGGCGCCAGCGTCGGCGCCGTCGCACCCGCATCGACCGCCTTGACCAGACGATCGAGCGCGCCGGCAATATCGTCCTCCTTGCCGGCGAGTTGATGCATCAGGCAATCCTCCGGCGCGAGCAGGCCGGGCTTGCCCGGAGAGGCGAAGAAGGCGACCGGCGCGCGCGCGCCGATCAGGATGATGTTGCGATAGCTTTGAAGCGTCTTCAGCGCGGCATCGACCGGATAGGGCACGCGGCCGATTGCCACCCGCCCGGCGCCGCGCTCCATGCGGGCATTGGAGCCTTCCGCGAGCAGGCTCGCGCCGGTGCGGTTGGCGATCCGGCTCGCCTTTTCAAGCTCGGTGGCGCGCAGCGCGCGGCCGCCGAGCAGGATTAGCGTCGGTTCGCCGGCGTTCAGCAGTTCGACTGCTGCGGCGATCTGCTCGTCCGAGACGGCGGGCGGCGGCGGGGTGGCCGGGCGGGCCGCGACCGGTCCGCCTTCCAGCCATGCGGTGTCGGCCGGCAGGATCAGCGTGGCGATCTGGCCGGGGAGCTTTCGCGCCGCGGCGATGGCGCGGGCGCCATCCTCGCCGATGGTGCGCGAGCTTTCACCCGTATGCACCCAATGCGAGAACGGTCTCGCCACGCCCTCGATGTCGGAGGTCAGCGGCGCATCGTGCTTGATGTGGTAGGTCGCGTGCTCGCCGACGATGTTGACCATGGCGCTGCGGGCGCGCTTGGCATTGTGAATGTTGGCGCTGGCATTGGCGAGGCCGGGGCCGAGATGCAGCAGGGTCGCGGCCGGCTTGTCGGCCATGCGGGCATAGCCGTCGGCGGCGCCGGTTGCGACGCCCTCGAACAGGCACAGCACGCAGCGCATGCCGTCGACCCGGTCGAGGGCGGCGACGAAATGCATCTCCGACGTGCCGGGATTGGCGAAACAGACCTCGACCTCGCCGGCGAGCAGCGTCCTGACCAGAGTTTCCGCACCGTTCATGCCCACGCGATTTTCCTTTCCCACCATCGGATCGACCGGGAGTTGACGTGTTCCGGGACTGGCGGTCAAGCGCCGAAGCGCCGGGCGCGGCAATAAGGCCGTGTAACTTAACTATCGCTGATCGTTTGTGTTTTCGATTTTGATGGATCGGGCTTGCCGGGCCTCAGGGAAGCCAGCAGACCGGTCAGCCCGCCATTGGCGAACAGCACGGCGAGGATGAGCAGCGGACCGAAGATGAGCTTCCAGTGTTCGGTGACCTGCGCGAGATATTCCTGCGACAGCAGATAGACGGCGGCGCCGATGATGGCGCCGTGCAGGCTGCCGGCGCCGCCGAGCACCACCATCATGATCAACTCGCCCGAGCGCTGCCAGCTCATATAGGACGGGCTGACGAACTCGGCCTGGTTGGCGAGCAGGAAGCCGGCGACGCCGGCGATCATGCCGGCGATGACATAGGCGGTGAGCTGGTAGGGGTAGGGATCGTAGCCGATGGCGCGCATGCGCTCGGGATTCTCGCGGATGCCGGCGAGCACGCGGCCGAAGCGCGACATGACGATGACACGGCAGAACAGATAGAAGGCGGCGAGGATGGCGAGCGTGACGTAGTGGAAGGCGAGATCGCTTTCGAGCAGGCCGGAGCCGAGCACCGTGCTGCGGGTATTCAGCGTCAGGCCGTCGTCGCCGCCGTAATCCTTGAGCGAGGTGGCGACGAAATATGCCATCTGCCCGAAGGCGAGCGTGATCATGATCAGGTAGACGCCGCGCGTGCGCAGCGAGACGGCGCCTGTCGCCAGCGCGAACAGGGCGCTGGCCGCGAGCGCCGCCGGCAGGGCGATGGCAGCATCGCCGAAACCGTGCGCGTCGGCGATGCCGGCCGCATAGGCGCCGATGCCGATGAAGGCGGCATGCCCGAAGGAGACGATGGCGCCATAGCCGAGGATCAGGTCGAGCGCCAAAGCGGCGAGCGCGAAGATCATCACGCGCGAGGCGAGCGACAGCACATAGCCCGGCGAGCCGGCAAGGCCGAGCAGGGGGACGGCCGCGAACAGGGCGAGCAAGACCAGCGGCAGCCAGAGGCTGCCGGCGGCGCTGCGTGGTGGGGCGTTCACTGGCGGTGTGCCGGGAACAGCCCGGCCGGGCGGATGAACAGGGTCAGCGCCATCAGGAGGTAGATCAGCATCGAGGACAAGGCCGGGCCGATCTGGTTGGCGGCAGCCGGCGCGAACACGAGCTTGAGCAGGTCGGTGGCGAAGGAGCGGCCGAGCGTATCGATCAGCCCGATCAGCAGCGCGGCGATGAAGGCGCCGCGCACCGAGCCGATGCCGCCGATGACGATGACGACGAAGGCGAGGATGAGCAGGTTGTCGCCCATTGTCGGCTCGACGGCGAGGATCGGTGCCGCCATCGCGCCGGCGAAACCGGCCAGCATGCCGCCAAAGGCGAACACCACCATGAACAGGCGGCGGATATCGACGCCGAGCGCCGAAACCATGGCGGGGTTGGAGGCCCCGGCCCGGATCAGCATGCCGATGCGGGTGTGGTTGACCAGGACGTAGAGCAGGCCGGCAACCGCGAGGCCGGCGACGATCAGCGCGATGCGATAGACCGGATAGAGCAGGCCCGGCATCAGCGGGATCGAACCGGAGAGCCATTCGGGACCGGGGAGCGCCAGCGGCGCCGCGCCGAAGATCGCCTTGACCGCCTCGTCGAGGAACAGGATGACGCCGAAGGTCGCCAGCACCTGATCGAGATGCGAGCGGCCGTAGAGATGGCGGTAGACGAGGAATTCCAGCACCAGTCCGAGCGCCATGGCCAGCGCCAGCGCGATCAGGATGGCGAACAGGAAATTGCCGGTCAGCCGATAGCCGACCACGGCGAAATAGGCGCCGAGCATGTATTGCACGCCATGGGCGAGGTTGATCAGGTCCATGACGCCGAACACCAGCGTCAGCCCGGCCGCGACCAGAAACAGCAGAAGGCCGAGTTGCAGGCCATTGAGCGTCTGTACGGCGAGCAGGGCGGTGGACATGCGGGGCGGGAAACCTTGATTCTTTCGCTAATTGCTACGGAATGGCGGTTTGGGCAAGGACGATTGCCGCAGCATCCGCGCCCGGCTGGCCGATCGATCCGGCATCGCCGTCATCTTTAAGCCGAGCTCGTCCTCAATAGCGTCCTCATCCTGAGCCTGTCGAAGGATGGTCGAGAAGGCGCCCGACTCAGCATCCTCCGACAGGCTCAGGATGAGGTGACGAGGCTGCTTAGGGTGTCGCCCGTTTCGCCGGCGACAGCACGCCGCTGGCGCGGGCAAGCGCAAGCTGTTCCAGGCTCATGACGCTGGCCGGATTGTCGAGCGGCGCCACGACCGTGAAATGATCGGCATCGGGCACGGCGCGCCAGGTCGCACGCGTGCCGCCCGCCTGCCAGCGCTCGGCGATCTCGCGGCTCTGGCGGTGATATTCGGCGCCCTCCCGGCCGCCGACCACGGCGAGCAGGTGCTTGCCGGCCGGTGCCGGCCACAGCATGGGGCTGAGCCGTGCGGCGGCCTCGGCATCCATGCGGCAGGCATTGTTGAGCGAGGTTTCCCGCAGCGGCGCGAGGTCGAACAGCCCTGAGACGGTATAGGCCGCCGGCACCGGATCGAAGCCGAGATCGGCGGCGCGTTCCGCCCAGTCGGTCGCGAGCAGGCAGGCCGCCAGATGCCCGCCGGCCGAATGGCCGCTGACGAGGAGCGGCCGGCGAAAGCGCCGTGCCATCCACAGCGTGGCGAGGCGCATCTGCTCCAGGATCGTATCGATGGTGACGGCGGGGCAAAGATCGTAGCTCGGCACCGCGACCGCGAAGCCATGCGCGTTGAGGCCGCGCGCGACATGGCTGAAGAAGCTGCGGTCGAGCGCCTGCCAGTAGCCGCCATGGATGAACATCGCCGAGGCGAGCGCCTCTCCGCCGGCCGGCAGGAACAGGTCGAGCTTGGCCCGGTCGCTGTCGCCATAAGCGATATCGGGCTCCATGCGGGCCTGCGCGCGATAGGTTTCGGCGGCCTCGCGCCAGGCCGCGATATGGCCTGGATGCTCCGGCACGCGGGCGCGGTTGTTGTATTCAGCCTCCAGATCGAGCGAGCGGGCAGGCGGAAGCTCCGGTGTGGGGGGAGCGTGGCTCATGTGTCGCGCCTCCGATCTGTCAGGCGCCGGCGCGCCTGGTCGATATGGTAGCGCATGGCGATCTCGGCGCTGGCCGCCTCGCGCGCCAGAATGGCCTCATGCACGCGCACATGCTCGTCGACGACGCGCTGCGAGCGCTCGCGCGAGCCCTCGCGCGTCAGCCCGAGCGCGACCTGCATGCCGCCGGTGATGGTCTCGTTGAGTGCCTCGAGGATTTCCACGATGACGATGTTGCCGCTCGCCAGCGCGACGGCGCGATGAAAGGCATAATCGACCTCGGCGGTGGCGGTGCCCTCGTCGAGCGCGCGGCGCATGGCATCGAGCGCGCGTGTGATCTCGCTCATCTGTTCGGCGTTGTGACGTTCGGCGGCGAGGCGCGCCGACTGGCCCTCGAGCGCGTCGCGCACCTCCATGGCCCTGAGATAATCGGCGATGTCCTGCGCCTTGGCGAGTTCGATCATGCGGCGCGGCGGCCGCTTGGCGATGAAGGTGCCGGCGCCCTGGCGTGAAATGATCAGCCCGTCGGCCTGCAGCCGCATCAGCGCCTCGCGCACCACCGGACGCGACACGTCATAGGAGGCGGCAAGCTGCTTCTCCGTCGGCAGGCGGTCGGCGGCTTCGTAGCGGCCGCCGACGATCGATTCGAGCAGATGCCCGTAGATCTGGTCGGCCAGGCGCTCGCGGCGCTGCGGCCTCGGATCCGCCGGCATCAGCGGTTCGCTCGTCATCCCGTCATGCCCTCATGTGAACGGGCCTCTTGTGAACGGCCCTCGGCAGGCATTATACGGGATGGAAGTTGTCTGACAAATTCTTGCCGAGACTTCCTGCCGAGACTACTTGCCAAGACGCGCCGCGAGGAACCCCATGACAATCCGCAAGAAACCCGAGGAATTCCGCTCTCACCGCTGGTTCGGCGTCAAGGACCTGCGCTCCTTCGGGCACCGCTCACGCACATTGCAGATGGGCTTCTCGCATGAAGAGTTCATGGGCAAGCCGGTAATCGGCATCATCAACACCTGGTCGGAGGTCAATCCGTGCCATCTCCACCTGCGCAACCGCGCCGAGGCCGTGAAACGCGCCGTGTGGGCCAATGGCGGCTTCCCGGTCGAAATCCCGGTGATGTCGGTGTCGGAGCAGTACCAGAAGCCGACCACCATGCTCTATCGCAACTTCCTGGCGATGGAGACCGAGGAATCGATCCGCTCGCATCCGGTCGACGGCGTGGTGCTGCTCGGCGGCTGCGACAAGTCCACCCCGGCCCTGGTGATGGGCGCGTGCAGCGCCGGCCTGCCATTCGTGTTCGTGCCGGCCGGGCCGATGCTGCGCGGCAACTGGGCCGGCAAGGTGCTCGGCTCGGGCGCCGACGTGTGGAAATACTGGGCCGAGAAGGAAGCCGGCAACATCACCGAAGAACAGTGGCAGGACATGGAGAGCGGCATCGCGCGCTCCTATGGCACCTGCATGGTGATGGGCACCGCCGCCACGATGATGAGCCATGCCGAGATTCTCGGGCTGACGCTGCCGGGCGCCTCCGCCATCCCCGCTGCTGACGCGGCCCACCCGCGCATGGCGGCGATGGCCGGCAAGCGCGCCGTCGAGATGGTGTTCGAGGACCTGACGCCGAACAAGATCCTGACGCGCAAGTCGTTCGAGAACGCGCTGGTGCTGCATATGGCGATGGCGGGTTCGACCAATGCCATCATCCATCTCGTCGCCATGGCCGGGCGCGCCGGCGTGGAACTGTCGATGGCGGATTTCGATGCTTATTCGCGAAAAGTGCCGGTGATCGCCAATATCCGCCCGTCGGGCGAATACCTGATGGAGGATTTTTTCTATGCCGGCGGCCTGCCGGCGCTGATGAAGCAGCTCGAAAGCCTGCTGCATACCGATGCCATGACGATTTCCGGCCAGCCGCTCAAGGCGACGATCGACCGGGCCGTGGTCTATAACGAGGAGGTCATCCGCCCGCTGTCGCGGCCGGTCTCGACCGCCAACGGGCTCGCGGTGCTGACCGGCAACCTGGCGCCCGGCGGCTGCGTCATCAAGCCTTCGGCGGCGGAGGCGCGTCTGCAAAAGCATACCGGCCCGGCGCTCGCCTTCGAGACCTACGAGGACATGCTGAAGGCGGTCAACGACGAAAACCTCGACGTCACGCCGGACCATATCATGGTGCTGAAGAATGCCGGCCCGGTCGGCGGCCCCGGCATGCCGGAATGGGGCATGCTGCCGCTGCCGCGCAAGCTGCTCAAGCAGGGCGTGCGCGACATGCTGCGCATTTCCGACGCCCGCATGAGCGGCACCAGCTATGGCGCCTGCATCCTGCATGTCGCGCCGGAAGCCTATATCAAGGGACCGCTGGCGGCGGTGCAGACCGGCGACCTGATCAGCGTCGATGTCGAGGCGCGCTCGATCCACCTGCATCTCTCGGATGAGGAAATCACCCGGCGGCTCAGGGCGTGGACGCCGCCGGAGCGCGATTATCCGCGCGGCTTCGGCAAGATGTATGCCGAGCATACCAAGCAGGCCAATGAGGGCTGCGACTTCGACTTCCTCGAGGGCACCGCCAAGGTCAAGGAACCGGATATCCACTGAGGCCCGGCATCGCGCTCATCAACGAGATGTGTTCGCGTCGCGTGATGCAAATGCGGCCGGCGGCTCTATTGTGGTGAGGCGATGGGCCGGCCGCGTGGCGTGGCCCGTCATTGTGCCCTCAAGGGGTGCGGCCGGCCGGCGGTTCGGCGCGGGCCGCGCCCGCGAAAGCGTCGATGCCGCATCCGGTCAAGCTCGTCTCGATGGCAACCGCCGTCCCGCCGCATGTCATGGAGCAGCGCGACGTCGCTGCGGCGGCGACCTCGGCCTTTGCCGGGCGGTTCAGCGGTTTCGGCCGGCTGGCGCAGGTGTTCGAGACCTCGGGCATTCGCCGGCGCCATGCCGTGCGCCCGCTCGAATGGTATCTTGGCGCCCTGGGCTGGCCCGAGCGTAACGCGGCCTATCTCGACGGTGCCTGCGCGCTGTTCACCGACGCGGCCGGCAAGGCGTTGAGCGCTGCCGGGCTCGCTGCGGCTGAGATCGATACCATCGTTACCGTGTCATCGACCGGCATCGCCACGCCCAGCCTTGAAGCGCGGGTCGCGGGCGAACTCGGTTTCCGGCCCGATGTCGAGCGCGTGCCGGTGTTCGGCCTCGGCTGTGCCGGCGGCGTGTCCGGGCTGGCGCTCGCGGCGCGCCTTGCCCGTTCACGCCCGGGCAGCCCCGTGCTGCTCGTCGTGGTGGAGTTGTGCACGCTGTCCTTCCGGCTCGACCAACTGACCAAGGCCAATATCGTCGCGACGGCGCTGTTCGGCGATGGCGCCGCCGCCTGCGTGGTCAGGGCCGGCCAATCCGGCATTGCCAGCATCGCGGCGAGCGGCCAGCACACTTGGGGCCACACGCTCGACATCATGGGCTGGAGCGTCGATCGCCAGGGTTTCGGGGTGATTTTCGACCGGGCGATCCCGCCATTTGCCGAAGCGCATATCGCGCCGGCCATTGCCGGCATCCTCGCGCGATCCGGGCTGATGCTCGAGGATATCGACCGCTTCGCCTGTCATCCGGGTGGCGCCAAGGTGATCGAGGCGCTGGAGCGCGCGCTGGCGCTTGGCCAGGGCACGCTTGATCACGAGCGCGCGGTGCTGGCCGATTACGGCAACATGTCGGCGCCGACGGCGCTGTTCGTGCTGGAGCGCCTGATCGCGGCCGGCCTGCCGGCCCGCACGCTGCTGACCGCGATGGGGCCAGGCTTCACCGCCAGTTGCGTGGCGCTCCAGAGCGCGGCGTGACGCCGGCCACCATCCTGCTGGTGCTGGTCACGCTCGAGCGGCTCGGTGAATTATGGCTGGCTGACCGCAACACGGCGGCGTTGCTGGCGGCCGGTGGTCGTGAGGTCGCGCCAGGCCATTATCCGCTGATCGTCGCGCTGCATGCGGCCTGGCTTGGCGGGCTGTGGCTGTTCGCCCGCGACCAGCCGCTGCAACTCGGCTGGCTCGCCGTGTTCCTGGCGCTCCAGGCATTGCGCGCCTGGGTTCTCCTGACGCTCGGCCGGCGCTGGACGACGCGCATCATCATCCTGCCCGGCGCGCCGCTGGTCAGGCGCGGCCCGTACCGTTTCCTGTCGCACCCGAATTATCTCGTCGTTATCGGCGAGATCGCCGTGCTGCCGCTCTGCCTCGGCTGGCCGGGCTACGCGCTCGCCTTCTCGCTGGCGAATGCGCTCGTGCTGGCGATCCGCATCCGTGCCGAGAACGCAGCCTTAAGGAGCGAAGCCGGCTGAGTTGCCACCCGGCACGCCCGGCAGTCATGCCTTCGACACGTTTTCCTGCTGCATTCGCAGCTTCTCAACCCAGATCGTGGCGACCTGTCACATATTTCGCGCCTCCGGTGCCAAGGCCGGATTCGCGCGCCAATCGATTTTCAAGGAGAGGCGATGGCTTTCCCGCGCCTGCAAGCCGTTTCACAGCGCCGATCCTGGTTGCGGGCGGCGGCGAGCCTCGTTCTCCTCGCCGTTTCGGGCTGTGCGGCGCAGGATGGCAGGATCGCCAGCACGGCGCGCCAGCGCGTCATCGGCTTCACGCCGACCGATATGCGCATGTGCGCCGGCTTTCCCAACCAGACCTATAGCGAGGGCAACACGACATTCTGGTCTTACAAGGTGCAGGCCGCCGCCGCCGGAGGCATCGCCGTCTCGACGCCCTTGGCGGTCGTGCCCGGTCTCTCCCAGACGACGAGCCTGGGCACGCCGTCTGGAAGCTGCTCGATGCAGGTGCGCTTCGTGAACGGCCGCGTGGCCGAGATCGCCTATTCCGGCGATTCGGACATGGCGGGCATCGCCAACGCCTATTGCGCGCCGCTGATCAAGAGTTGCCTCGCCTATCAGCCGCGGCATCCTGCTCCGCAACAACCCGCGCCGCCGCCGCAGGCCACGCCGGTGCCGCCGCAATCGAAGCTATCGCCGAAGCAACAGCCGGTGCCGGATGAGACCACGCAGGCGATCCCGGCCAGGGCGGTTCCGGAACAGCCCCCGCTGCGGCCGGCATACTGAGCCCGTCAGCGGTCGGCGAATTTGGCGACGGGGACGCCCGCGACATCGACCGAGACGCTGAACAGCGCGCCGGCATCGGGGCAACGCGCCAGTTCTTCCGCCGTGCGGTTCTCGCGCGCCGAGGTGATGAAGATGGTGGTCATGCCGGGGCCGCCGAAACACGGCATGGTCGGCAGCAGCGTCGGCACCGGGATGGTCAGCAGCAGCTTGCCGTCGGGCGAGAACTTGTTGAGCACGCGGGCCGAGATGCCGGAACTCCAGTAATTGCCGTCCATATCGCAGGCGCCGCCATCGGGCCGGCCGGTTTCATTGGTGAGCGTGACGACGCGGCGCCGGTTCGAGATCGCGCCGGTCGCGGGATCAAGCTCCCAGCGGTCGATCCAGGGGCCGCGCGAATCGGAGTGGAACATGGTGCGCCCGTCCGGGCTGAAGGCGAGGCCGTTGGCGATGGTCAGGCCCGCGACCTTTTCCTCGACCGTGCCGTCGGCGCTGACGCGGTAAAGGATGCTTTCGGGCTGTTTCTGCGGCCGGTCATCCATGCTGCCGATCCAGAAGGCGCCATCCGGGCCGATCTTGCCGTCATTGAAGCGGCTTTGCGGGTTGGGAAAATCGATCGTCGCCAGCACGCTCAAAGCGCCGCTCTCGAGATCGAGGAACTGGATGGTATTCTCGATCGCCGCCACCAGCCGGCCGCTGACGCAGCGCCCGATCGCGCCGACGCGCCCCGGCACCGGCCACGTGCGATGAAGGCCGCTCGCCAGTTCGAGCGCATGCACGGCCCGGCCATTGATGTCGACCCAGAACAGCCGGTTGTGCTCGCCGTCCCAAACGGGTGATTCGCCGAGCTCGTTGCGGCAGTCGAGCAATCTCGTCACGCTGAATGTCATGATGTCCTCCGGTGGGAGATGAAGAGGCGGGATGAAAAGGGCTTGCGAAAATTTGTCAAACAAATTGACAAATCACCGCTGGAGGCGTTTCGTGCAGGCTGATTTCACGATGCGGAACACTCTGGAGAGAACCATGTTCACCGGCACAATCACCCCCGAACGGCTGCGCAAATCGGTGCTTTCGGTGCCGGCGCTGGCGCGGCACGCCGATCTGTCGCTGAACGTTTCAGCCAACCAGGCCCTGGTCGAGCATATGCGGGCCGGCGGCGTCTCGACCTTCTTGTACGGCGGGAATGCCAATTTCTACAATGTCGGCGTTGGAGAATACCCGGCGATTCTCGATCTGCTCGAAGCGCTCGCCGGCCCGGATGACTGGATGATCCCCTCGGTCGGAGCCGATTTCGGCAAGGCGATGGACCAGATCGACATCCTGAAATCGCGCGCCTTCCCGACGGCGATGGTGCTGCCGCTGCGCTTCCCCGCCACCAAGGCCGGCGCCGCCAAAGGTCTCGCCAAACTTGCCGAACATTATGGCCGCAAGATCATCGCCTATATCAAGGATGAGGGTTTCATCGCGCCCGAGGATGCGGCGGCGCTGGTCAAGGACGGCCATGTCGTGGCGATCAAATATGCCATCGTGCGCGACGATCCGGGCCAGGACGCCTTCCTGTCCAAGCTCGTCAAGCTGGTCGATCCGGCGCTGATCGTCAGCGGCATCGGCGAGCGGCCGATCATCGATCATGCCCGCCATTTCGGCCTGTGCGCCTTCACCTCCGGTTCCGTCTGCGTGGCGCCGCGCCTGTCGAGCCTGATCCGCGAGGCGATCCAGGCCGGGAAGTTCGCCGAGGCCGAGGCGCTGCAAGCGCATTTCATGCCGCTCGAGTACCTGCGCGACGGCCATTCGCCGCTGCGCGTGCTGCATGAAGCCATCCGGCTCGCCGGCATCGCCGAGACCGGGCCGATGCTGCCGTTCTTGTCGAATATCGAAGACCCGGCTACCCTGAAGCAGATCGCTTCCGCTGCGGTCGGCCTTCGGGCGCTGAACGACAAATCCGCCAAACTCGCAGCCGAATAAGGGCAGAGCCTCACATTATGAGCATCAAGAGACTGTTGATCACCGGGGCCGCTGGCGGCCTCGGGAAGGAGATGCGCCGCCACCTCGCCGGGCTCTATCCCGTCATCCGCCTGTCCGACATCGCGGCGATGGCGCCCGCCGGCAAGGCCGAGGAGGTCGTGCAATGCGATCTTGCCGATGCGGGCGCGGTCGATGCGCTGTGCCGCGACGTCGATGCCGTGCTGCATCTCGGCGGCCAGTCGGTCGAGGGCGATTGGCCGCGCGTGCTCAACGCCAACCTGATCGGCGCAATCAACCTTTACGAGGCGGCGCGCAAGGCCGGCGCGCAGCGCGTGCTGTTCGCCAGTTCCAACCATGCCGTCGGCCTGCACCGGCGCAGCGAGCGGCTCGACCATACCGCGCCGTGTCGGCCGGATACGCGCTACGGCCTGTCGAAAGCCTTCGGCGAGGACCTGGCGACCTATTATGCCTACAAGCACGGTATCAAGGGCTTTTCCATGCGGATCGGCTCGTGTTTCCCGGAGCCGGTTAACCGGCGCATGCTGTCGACCTGGATGTCCTATGACGATTTCACGCGGCTGATCCAGGTCGGGCTCACGGCGGATTACACCTGCGAGATCGTCTACGGCATCTCGCGCAACACGCGCGCCTGGTGGGATAACGGCAACGCCTACCGGCTCGGCTACGATCCGCAGGATGATTCGGAACGTTTCGCGGCCAAGGTCGGCGATATCGTGTCCGACGACCCGCTCGAGGAAGCCTTTGTCGGCGGCAGCTACGTCAAGCCGGACTTTACCGGCGACGCCGCCAAGATTCCTTAAAACGCGGCTGTTACCCGCCGGAACATGCGTTGCCGGCGGGGCGTTGCCTCCTGATACCCTGCGCGTCGCAGGGCGAAAGGAGGTGCCATGACGCATCATCACAGCAACGAAGACGCCGATGTCCTGACGCCGACCGAGGCACGACAGGGCCGGCTTGGCTGGCCGGTGCTTTACATGCTGATCGGCGGGCTCGTCCTCGTCACGATCGCCTGGGTGGTGATCGAGGCGTGGTTTTAGCGGCAGGCTTTTGGAAGCGGTTCCCTTTTAAAATTACCCGGGTAATATTGACACGCTGATTTTATCCGGGTAAATCTCCATTGTCTGATGGAGATGATGATGACGGGACAGAACAACCGCAACTGCACCGGTTTTGCAGGGGAGGCGCGCCTGGCATCCGGTGCGCTGGCCGAGGTGGTGGCGCTGGCCAAGGCCGCGCTGGAGCGCGATCCCACGGCGAGCATCCTGATTTTCGACGATGACGATGCCCGCCAGATCGAGATCGATTGGCGCGGCAGTATCGACGCCGTGCTGGCCCGGCTCACGGCGCGGCCCGGTGCCGATGCCGGTGTCGCTGCCCCGCGCGGGGTCGGGCGGCCGAAGCTTGGCGTCACCGCACGCGAGGTGACGTTGTTGCCGCGTCATTGGGATTGGCTCGCCGCGCAGCCCGGCGGCGCGTCGGTGACGCTGCGCAAGCTGGTCGAGGAGGCCCGCCGCGCTGGCGCCGGTGATGAGTTGCGCCGGCAGGCGCAGGAGAGCGCCTATCGCTTCATGACGGTGATGGCCGGCGACCGGCCCGGATTCGAGGAGGCGGCGCGTGCGCTGTTTGCCGGAGACGGCGGAAAATTCGCGCAATGCACCGCCGCGTGGCCGCAGGATATCCGCGCCCATGCCAGCAAGCTGGGCGAGGCGGCGCTGGCACGATAGCGCTCCGAGGATAGCACTCCGGGAACAGCTCCCCTTGCACGCCGGGGCGCGCCATAATACGGCCTTTCCAAATCCCCTCTCACCAACGCGGCCGGGCACATGGACAGTGTTGAATGTATCGTCGTCGGAGCCGGCGTCGTCGGCCTCGCGGTGGCGCGGGACCTGGCGCTGGCCGGCCGCGAGGTCGTGGTGCTCGAACAGGCCGAAGGCATCGGCACCGAGACCTCGTCGCGCAACAGCGAGGTCATCCATGCCGGCATCTACTATCCAAAGGATAGCCTGAAGGCGCTGACCTGCGTCGCCGGCAAGGCGATGCTGTATGATTATTGCGCCGCGCATGGCGTGCCGCATCGCCGGCTCGGCAAGCTGATCGTCGCCACCAGCGCCGAGCAGGGCGCAGGCCTCGAGGCGATCCGGGCCAAGGCCGCCGCCAATGGGGTCGGCGATCTGACGCACCTGACGCAGGCGCAGGCGCAGGCGCTCGAGCCGGCGCTCGCCTGCACGGAAGCGCTGCTGTCGCCCTCGACCGGCATCATCGACAGCCATGCCTATATGCTGGCGCTGCAGGGCGATGCCGAGGCGGCGGGCGCGATGGTCGCCTTCCACACGCCGGTGACGCGCATCGTGCTTGAAAGCGACGGGTTCGTCGTCGAGACCGGCGGCGCCGCGCCGATGCGGCTCAAGGCCGGGCTGCTGGTCAACGCGGCCGGGCTGCACGCACCGGCGCTCGCTGCCGCGATGGATGGCTTCCCGGCCGGCAAGCGCCCCGGAAGCTGGCTCGCCAAGGGCAATTACTATGCGCTCGGCGTCAAAAGCCCGTTCAGCCGGCTGATCTATCCGATGCCGGAGCCGGGCGGGCTCGGCGTGCATATCACGCTCGACCTTGCCGGGCAGGCGCGGTTCGGGCCGGACGTGGAATGGGTCGATCACATCGACTACACCGTCGATCCGGCGCGCTCGCAGAAGTTCTATGCCGCCGTGCGGCGCTATTGGCCCGGCCTGCCCGACGGCTCGATCCAGCCGGCTTATTCCGGCATCCGCCCGAAGATCGCGCCGCCGGGCGAGAACCCGGATTTCCGCATCGACGGCCCGGCCGAGCACGGCATTGCCGGTCTGGTGCAACTGTTCGGCATCGAAAGTCCGGGCCTGACCGCCAGCCTCGCCATCGCGGCGCGGGTGCGCGACAAGCTGGCCTGATCAGGCCGCTGCCAGCGCCTCGACCGGCGCCGAGAGGAACACCGCCTCCTCGCGGATATCGCTCAGGCGGCCGCTTTTCGGGCACATCAGCACATGGCCGTCATGGGGCGCGACGAGATCGGGGCCTTGCCCGCGCGCCAGCACCGCGCCGGCCCGGATCGGCGCGAAATTCGGGAAGATTTCCACCATGGCATAATCGGGCGCCGGAAAGAACACGCCGCCGCTCAGGCGGTAGAGCCGGCGCGGCATCGGCCGCGTCTCGAGGGGCGCCGCCATGCCGAGATTGGCAAGCAGGATGCGCACCGCCATGGTCGCGGTGCGCCAGCTGGCGGCATCCTCGTGACCGCCGGCCTCGACGCTGAAACATTGCGAGGCGGCGCCCGGCTTGCCGAAATAGTTCAGCACCACCGCGTCGCGCGCCGCCGTGTCGAAGCCGAGAATCACGTCCTCGGCCGGAAAACCGCGATAGAGCGCCGGATCGGTCGCGGCCGTGACGCATAGCATCGGCGGCTCGGATTGCGAGGTGGTGTGGATGTCGAGCCCGACATCGAAGCTCCGCCACACCGGCAGCAGGTCGAGGCTGCGGTCGATCTCATAGGCCTCGCCCCGGGCGCGTGCGGTGAGGTCGCGCGGCAGGCGGTTCATGTTCAGGTCGAAGGCGCGCGTCCGCTGCTTGTCGGGGAAAGGCGCCTCGAAGGGCAGGGCGAAATAGCGCTCGGCCGCCTTGAGGTTGTTGAGCACCCACACGACCCGGCCCTTGAGCAGCGCCAGCGGCGCGCGGCGGGTCAGCGCATCCCATGCGGCGAGCCCGGCCGGTTCGTTGCCATGGGTCATCGCGGTGATGCCGACGGTGGGGCCGGGCCGGCCGCTATCCTGGATCATGGTGCCGGCGGGGCCGGCATCCGAGCATGCCGCAAGCGCTGCGAAGGCATGCCGCAATGCGGCGAACTGGGAAGCGTCGATCCGTTGCATGGCGCACGCGAAAAAGGCGGGAGGGAACTCCCGCCTTTCAGCACCGGAACGGCGCGCCGGTCAAGGCGCTATGCAGATGGACTGTTCTCAGCGGTGGTGGCGACGCTCCATGCGGTGGTGACGGCGCTCCATGCGGTGATCGCGCCGCTCCATCCTGTGATGACGCCGCATCGTGTGGCGCTCCATGCGATGGTGGCGCCGCATGTGGTGGCGGCTGTGATGGGCGACGGTTTCGGTGTGGATGGCTGCATCCGTGTGGACGGCGGCGCTTGCGGGGTTGACCGGGGCTGCCTCCGCCGAAATCGCGGCGCCCAGAATGGTCATGGCGGCGACCGTCGCGGCGAACAAGATGGACTTTCTCATGGGGCTACTCCCTGAAATATGGCCCGGTCCGTCGCGCGGGGGCTTCCGCCGGCGGCCGTGACAATGCGAACCATAGCATTCCGTTGCGGGATAGGCGATGAACGCCGCGTTCATCGCACAGTCAGGCGCGCGAGGATGTGAACGCCGCCCACCTTGCCAGGCGATGGCCCGCGACATCATGGTCCGCCCCCTTGGGACGCCCCCTTGGGTCGGCCCACTTGACAGGAGAAGCCATTGGCGAGCGACATCACTTTGCCCGGCGTGTTCCTGGCCGGCATACTCTCCTTCATCTCGCCATGCGTGCTGCCGCTCGTGCCGCCCTATCTGTGCTATCTCGCCGGCATCAGCATGGCCGAGATGCAGGCATCGGGCGCGGGCGGGGCCAACCTGTCGCGCCGCCGCCTGCTCGGCTCGGCGCTCGCCTTCGTGCTCGGTTTCGCTACGGTGTTCGTGCTGCTGGGCGCGACGGCCTCGGTGTTCGGGCGGCTGCTGGCGCAATATCTGCCGACGCTGGCCATTGTCGCCGGTATCGTCATCATCCTGTTCGGGCTGCATTTCCTCGGCGTGTTCCGCATCGGCCTGTTCTATCGCGAGGCGCGCCTGCAGGTCGAACGCGCGCCCGGTCCCGCCGGCGCTTACGTAATGGGGCTCGCCTTCGCCTTCGGCTGGACGCCGTGTATCGGCCCGGTGCTGGCGGCGGTGCTGGCGCTGGCAAGCCGCGAGGATTCCGTCGCGCAGGGCGCGGCGCTGCTCGGGCTGTATTCGGCCGGGCTCGGCGTGCCGTTCCTGCTCGCGGCCGGTTTTGCCGGCGCGTTCCTGAACGTTGCCAGCCGGCTAAAACGGCAAATGGCGCTGATCGAGAAGGCGATGGGCGCGCTGCTCGTCGTCACGGGGCTGCTGTTCCTCACCGGCCAGTTCTCGAGCATGGCCTTCTGGCTGCTGGAGACGTTTCCGGGCTTGGCGAAACTCGGTTGAGGCTCTCGCATCTGCCTGAAGAGACGCGTATAACGCGCTCCCGATGCCCGTAAGAGGCAAAGGGAGGAAATCATGCTGGCAACGAATTTGCTGCGGATCAGCGTGCTGGTCGGCATCGTCGGCTTCCTGCTCGGCATTTTCATGGGCATCCGCGAGGATTTCGTGCTGGTGCCGGCGCATGCCCATCTCAACCTGCTCGGCTATGTCGGGCTGTTCCTGGCCGCGTTGTATTATTCCGCAGTGCCGGCAGCGGCGGCTGGACGGCTCGCCGTCATCCAGGCGAGCCTCGCGGTGGCGGGCGCGATCGTGCTGCCTGTCGGCATCGCAACCGTGCTGCTCGCCGGGACCGGCTACATCGTGCTGCCGATCGTCGGCTCGCTGCTGGCGCTCGCGGCGCTGGTGCTGTTCGCGGTGATCGTGTTCCGGTACGGGCTGCCGCAACGCAGTTGAGCATCGCCGCGGCACCGATTGTCGCGCGCCGGCGTTTTGGCTGGCGGCCTCCGGAGCCGGGTATTATTCTGGCCGATGTTTCGAGAACGTGAGGCAACGCCATGAACATCACCAGCAAGGCGGCTGAAACGACGCTCCGCTTCTACGCCAATATCGTCGACGGCAAGGCGGTGCCGGCCGGAGACGGCGGCACGCTCGACGCGCTGTGCCCGTCCGATGGCAAGCCGTTCGCCGTGATGGCGCGCTCCTCCGCGGGCGATGTCGATGCGGCGGTGAAGGCCGCGCGCCGGGCGTTCGAGAGCGGGCCGTGGGGGCGGCTGACCGCCACCGAGCGCGGCCGGCTGCTGTGCAGGCTCGGCGAGGCGGTCGCAAGCCATGCCGAGGAACTGGCGGTGCTGGAGGCGACCGATACCGGCAAGCCGATGAAGCAGGCACGCGCCGATATCGTGGCCGGTGCGCGCTATTTCGAATTCTACGGCAGCGCGGCCGACAAGGTGCATGGCGAGACGATTCCCTTCCTCAACGGCTATACGGTCGCGGTGGTGCGCGACCCCCATGGCGTCACCGGCCACATCATCCCGTGGAATTATCCGCTGCAGATTTTCGGCCGCTCGGTCGGGGCGTCGCTCGCCTGCGGCAATGCCTGCGTCGTCAAGCCGGCGGAGGATGCCTGCCTGTCGACGCTGCGCGTGGCGGAGCTGGCGCTCGAGGTCGGCTTTCCGCCCGGCGCCCTGAATGTGCTCTCCGGCCTCGGCGAGGAGGCGGGCGAAGCGCTCAGCAACCACCCGGACATCGATTTTATCTCCTTCACCGGCAGCCCGGAAGTCGGCACGCTGATCCAGAGCGCGGCGGCGCGCAACCATATCGGCTGCACGCTGGAACTCGGCGGCAAAAGCCCGCAACTGCTGTTTTCTGATGCCGATATCGAGAAGGCGGCGCCGGTGGTGATCAACGCCATCGTGCAGAATGGCGGCCAGACCTGCTCGGCCGGCTCACGCGTGCTGGTGCAGCGCTCGGCCTATGATGCGTTCGTGGCCGAGATCGCCCGGCGTTTCGCCAAGGTGCGGGCCGGTACGCACCAGATGGATCTCGATCTCGGCGCCATGGTGACGAAAGGCCAGCAGGCCCGCGTCGACGGTTTCGTGGCGCGCGCCCGCGCCGACGGATTGCCGGTGCTCGCCGAGGGCAGGATCGCGGATGGCGTGCCCGCGCATGGCTACTATGTGACGCCGCTGATGCTCGGCCCGGTGCCGCTCGGCAATGCGCTTGCCTGCGACGAGGTGTTCGGCCCAGTGCTCTCGGTGATGCCGTTCGAGGATGAGGCCGACGCCATCCGCATCGCCAACGGCACGCCCTACGGGCTTGTCGCCGGCGTGTGGACGCGCGATGCCGCGCGCTCGATGCGCGTGGCGCGCGCCATGCGCTGCGGGCAGGTCTTCGTCAACGGCTACGGCGCGGGCGGCGGCATCGAACTGCCGTTCGGCGGCGTCAAGAAATCAGGCCATGGCCGCGAGAAGGGTTTCGAGGCGCTGTACGAGTTCTCAGCCTCCAAGACCATCGTGCTGAACCACGGCTGAAAGCACGCCTTTCCGATCCCGATGCGAAGCGCGCGATGGCGTCAGCCTGCCGCTCAATGATGCGCATGCCGGCATTGGCCATGATCGGCGAGCACTTCGATGACCCGGCACTCGTCGATCCGGCCATGGCGGCAGCCTTCCACCATCGCCTCCAGTTCGCCCTTCAACGCCGTCAAGCTGCGGATGCGCTGCTCGACCGTCTCGAGATGCTGCTTGGCCAGCGCGTCGGCGGCGGCGCAGGGTTGATCCGGATCGTCCTGCAAACTGACGAGGGTGCGGATCGCCTCGATCTCGAAGCCGAGTTCGCGGGCATGGCGGATGAAGGCGAGCCGGCGGATATCGCCTTCGCCATAGAGCCGCCGGTTGCCTTCGCTGCGTGGCGGCGACGGCAACAGGCCGATCTGTTCGTAATAGCGGATCGTCGGCACCTTGACGCCGCTCGCCCGCGCCGCCTCGCCGATTGCCAGCTGCTCGTGCATTTTCCTGCTTGCTCCTCTAGCCGCTAGAGGATGTAGGAGCGCTTTCGATGATTGCAAGGGAGCCTGGCATGGGTATCGCACAACAGACGCGCTACCGGATCGAAGGCATGGATTGCGCGGCCTGCGCTGCCAAGATCGACAAGGCTGTGCGTGGCGTGCCGGGCGTCGAGGGCGTCGCCGTTTCGGTCACGGCGGGCGCGATGACGGTGCATCACGCGCCCGGAAGCGACCTGCAACCGGTCGAGAAGCGGGTCAGCACGCTTGGTTACGGCATTGCGCGCGCCGGCGATGACCACGCGGCCGAGGTCGCGGGGCATCGGCACGACCACGATCATGACCATGACCATGGTCACGCCCACGCCCATGATCACGCCCATGATCACACCCATGTGCAGCAGGCCGTAGCCCGGCCGGAGGCCGCCATCGGCCTGCATGGCCATGATCATGGCCCAAGCGAAGGGCCGTGGTGGCGCTCGCGCAAAGGCTGGCTGACCATTGCCGCCGGTCTGGCGCTGGTCGCGGCCTACGCGGTCGGAAAACTGGTGCCGTCCTGGGCAACCTATGCTTTCGATGTCGCGATGCTGGTCGGGCTGGTGCCGATCGCGCGCCGCGCGCTGGTCGCCGCGCGCTACGGCACGCCGTTCTCAATCGAGATGCTGATGACCATCGCGGCGGTCGGCGCGGTGCTGATCGGTGCCGGCGAGGAAGGCGCCATGGTGGTGTTCCTGTTCCTGATCGGCGAGTTGCTCGAAGGCGTGGCGGCTGGCCGGGCGCGCGCCAGCATCAGGGCGCTTGGCGAGCTGGTGCCGAAGACGGCGCGCCTCGAGGAGGATGGACAGCTGCGCGAGGTCGCGGCCGAGACGCTTGGCGTCGGCGCAACCATCCTGGTCAGGCCGGGCGATCGCATTCCGGCCGATGGCGTGATCCTGTCGGGCGACAGCGCCATCGACGAGGCACCGGTCACCGGCGAGAGCGTGCCGGTGCGCAAGGGGCCGGATGCGGTCGTGTTCGCCGGCACGGTCAATGGCGACGGCGTGCTGCGCGTGCGCGTCACCGCTGGCGCTGCCGACAACACCATCGCGCGTATCGTCAAGCTGGTCGAGGAGGCGCAGGAATCGAAGGCGCCGACCGAGCGCTTCATCGACCGTTTCTCGCGCTACTACACGCCGGGTGTCGTGGTAGTGGCGGCGCTGGTCGCCATTCTGCCGCCATTGCTGACGGATGCGCCATGGGATGAGTGGATCTACAAGGGCCTCGCCATCCTGCTGATCGGCTGCCCATGCGCGCTGGTGATCTCGACGCCGGCGGCGATCGCCGCCGCGCTGTCGGCCGGCGCCCGGCGCGGGCTGCTGCTCAAGGGCGGCGTGGTGCTGGAAAATCTCGGCCGCGTCACGGCGATCGCCTTCGACAAGACCGGCACGCTGACCGCCGGCAAGCCGAAGGTCACCGATCTCGTCGCGATTTCCGGCGACGAGGCCGCGCTTCTGCGGCGCGCGGCGGCGCTGGAGGCGGGTTCGAGCCATCCGCTCGCCGTCGCGATCCTGGCGGAAGCGGCATCGCGCGGCATCGCCGCGCCGGCGACGCAAGACAGCAAGGCGCTCGGCGGCAAGGGCGTCACTGGCACGCTGGATGGTGTCGCGCTGTTTCTCGGCTCGGCCGAAGCGGCGGGCGAGCGCGTCGCGCTTGCGCCGGAGCTTGCCGCCCGCATCACGGCATTCACCGAAGCGGGCAAGACAGTGTCGGTGCTGCTGGCCGGCGATGCCGTGGCCGGGCTGATCGCCATGCGCGACGAGCCGCGCCCGGATGCGGCCAGCGCG
The DNA here is from genome assembly GCA_937988775.1 of uncultured Alphaproteobacteria bacterium. Classification (GTDB taxonomy): domain Bacteria; phylum Pseudomonadota; class Alphaproteobacteria; order Rhizobiales; family Beijerinckiaceae; genus CALKHP01. Next base: position 22,590 of record CALKHP010000039.1, on the reverse strand, counting down.
CTGGCCAGGCTAAAACAGGACGGCATCGTGACCGTGATGCTGACCGGCGACAACCCGCGCACGGCGCAGGCGATCGGGGCTCAACTTGGCCTCGAGGTTCGCGCCGGCCTGATGCCTGAGGACAAGCAGCGTATCGTTGCCGACTATCGCCGGCAGGGCCATGTCGTCGCCAAGGTCGGCGACGGCATCAACGACGCGCCGGCGCTGGCCGCCGCCGATATCGGCATCGCCATGGGCGGGGGCACCGATGTGGCGCTCGAAACGGCGGATGCGGCGGCGCTGCACGGCAGGGTCGGCGATATCGGCGCGATGATCGCGCTGTCGAAGCGCGCCATGGGCAATATCCACCAGAACATCGCCATCGCGCTCGGCCTGAAGGCGGTGTTCCTGGTCACGACGATCATCGGCCTGACCGGATTGTGGCCGGCGATCCTCGCCGATACCGGCGCGACGGTGCTGGTGACGCTGAACGCGCTCAGGTTGCTGCGGGTGCCGGCGGCGCGTTGAAGCTGGGTGCCGGGTCAGGCCCGGCACAAGGCGGTTGGTGGTTCCTCAGGTCTTGCCCCGGACCTGACCCGGTGCCCATGGGCTCGGCTCAGTCGTCGAGCATGGCGCGGATATTGGCCTCGACTTCTGCGCCCATCAGCTCGTTCCAGTCCTTCGGGCTGATCATGCGGTCGATGAAGCCCTTGGTCTCGCCGTGGTCGCGATAGTAGGTCCACAGGTCGATGGCCGCCTGCGCCTGCACGAAGATGTTGGCGCGGCCGTGGATCACCGCCTTGAAGCCGAGCGCTTCCAGATCGCGGTCGCTATAGGTCGAATGCGGCTCGACGACATCGTGCAGCAGCGGCACGCCGCGCACGCCGCGCGTCAGCTTGAGAAGATCGTCGCGGTCGAGGATGTTGTGCGGGTAGAGCAGGTCGGCACCGGCATCGGCATAGAGGTTGCAGCGCCGGATGACCTCGTCGATGCCATGCGCTGAATAGGCGTCGGTGCGGCCGACGATGACGAAATTGGGGTCGCGGCGCGATTTGCAGGCGATGCGGAGCTTGTCGACCATTTCGTCGGCGTCGATCACCGCCAATCCCGCCAGCAGGCCGGGCTGCTTGGGCGCGACCTGGTCCTCGAGATGCACCGCGCTGATGCCGGCCGCCTCGAAACCCTGGATGGTGCGGCGGATGTTGTTGATGTTGCCGTAGCCGGTATCGGCATCGGCCATTAGCGGGATGTCGACGGCGGCGGCGATCTGGCGGGCGCGGTCGATGATCTCGGTGGCGGTGGCGAGGCCGGTATCGGGTTTGCCGAGGAAGCTGGCGATCGAGCCCGAGCCGCTGATGCTGGCGATGCCGAAGCCGAGCCGCTCGATGATGCGCGCCGAGAGCGCATCGCTGCACACCGGGATGCGCAGCAGGCCGGGGCGGTTCAGCATATCCCGGAAGGCGGCGTTTCGTTCGCGATCGAGTGTCGGCATAGGCTGGTGTCCTCAGCGATAGAGGTCGGCGCGCGTTGGCGGCAGGCCGGCGGGGCCGCGCGCCTTGCGGGAGGCGAGCGTCTGGAAGATGTTGACGGCGCCGCGCTCGAAGGCGAGCGAACAGCCGGCGAGATAAAGCAGCCAGATGCGCAGTTTGGCCGCGCCGACCTCCTTCTCGGCCTCCTCGCGCCTTGCGTAGAGCCGTTCGCACCACAGCCGGCAGGTGCGCGCGTAATGCTCGCGCCATGCCTCGACATCATGCACCTCGAAACCGTTGCGCTCGAGATTACCGAGCGACATGCCGATATGGTCGAGTTCGCCGCCGGGGAAGATATAGGTGGTGATGGCGCGATATTGCGGGTTCTGCTTGCGGAAGGTCTTGTCGTCCTTCTTGGCCGGCCGGGCGATGGCGTGGTTGAGCAGCAGGCCGCGCGGGCGCAGAAGGGCGCGCATCTTGCGGAAATAGGCGGTGTGGTTGTCGATGCCGACATGCTCGAACATGCCGATCGAGGCGATCTTGTCGAAGGTGCCGTCGAGCGCGCGGAAATCCTTCAGTTCGATCGTGACCTTGTCCTCGAGGCCGAGCCGCTTGATCTTGGCAAGGGCGAAGTCACGTTGCGCCTCGCTCAGCGTCACGCCATGCGCCTTGACGCCGTAATGGGCGGCGGCATGGCAGACGAGCCCGCCCCAGCCGCAGCCGATATCCAGAAACGCCTCGCCCGGCTGCAGCCTGAGCTTGCGGCAGATCATGTCGAGCTTGGCGCGCTGGGCTTCCTCGAGATCGGCCTCCCAATGCGGGAAGTAGGCGCAGGAATACACCATCTCGGGGTCGAGGAAGAGGCGGTAGAAGGTGTTCGACAGGTCGTAATGGAACTGGATCAGCGCCTTGTCGTCGCGCCCGGCTTCGTGCTTGTCCGCGATCGGCCCGGCGAAATCATGCCGCGCCACGGGCTTGGCGGAGCCGAATACGAAGGGCAGCGCGGCCGAGAACAGCACGCGCTTGTCGAGGCGCTTGAACAGGCCCTTGGTGTTGATCTCGCCGCGCCGGGCGGCGAGGTCGAGCAAGGTGCCGCCTTCGATGGTGATCTCGCCGCTCGCGATCAGTTCGATGATCGTCTTGAAGCGTGGTGCGCGCACGAGGCGGCTCAGTGCGCCGGGCGAGCGGATGGCGATGCCGACCGGGCCGGCGGCGCCGCGTCCGAGCGTCACGGCCTCGCCGTTCCAGAGCCGGACGAACAGGTCGCTGTCGAGATGCGCGCCCAGATGCTGCACGATCCGGCGGGCGGCCTCGAGGCGTTTGTCTCTTGCTTCGGTCACGTGTGAACTCCCGGCGTCGTCCGGCCGCAACCTCGCAGGCCGCAAGCCTCTTGCCAACTGAAACTCGGCTGCGCACGCTAACACTCTTGCCAAGCAGGTCGCGACGGGAGGATGTTGACCGTCCACGCCAAGAATCGACTTTCCGGAGGCAATATGCGTTTGAAGGGCAAGACCGCCATCGTGACCGGCGGCGCGCAGGGGTTCGGCTATGGCATCGCCGAGACCTATGTCCGGGAGGGGGCCCGGGTCGCCCTGTTCGATCTCAATGTCGACAAGGCGCGCGAGGCGGCCAGGGCGCTCGGCAAGCGCACCATCGCCATCGGCTGCGACGTCTCCAAGGCCAAGAGCGTCGACAAGGCGTGCGCCAAGGCGATCGAGAAGCTCGGGCGCGTCGATATCCTGGTCAATAATGCCGGCACCACCCACCGCAATAAGCCGGTGATGGAGGTCACGGAAGAGGAATACGACCGCGTCTTCGACGTCAACGTGAAGTCGATCTTCCTGATGGGGCAGGCGCTGATCCCGCAATTCCGCGCCCAGGGCGGCGGCGTCATCATCAATATCGGCTCGACGGCCGGCATCAGGCCGCGCCCGGGCCTAGTCTGGTACAACGCCTCCAAGGGCGCGGTGAACCTCGTCACCAAGGCGCTGGCGATCGAGTTGGCGCCTGATCATGTCCGCGTCGCCTGCATCGCGCCGGTTGCCGGCGAGACGCCGCTGCTGGCAAGCTTCATGGGCGAGGACACGCCTGAGAAGCGGGCTCAGTTCCGCGCCACCATCCCGCTTGGCCGCCTGTCGACGCCGCAGGATATCGCCGATGCGGCGCTGTTCCTGGCTTCCGACGAGGCGGCGATGGTCACGGGCGCGGTGCTGGAGGTCGATGGCGGCCGCTGTATCTGAGCGGGATCAGGCCGGAGGCGAGCGCGATGCCGGCGAGTACCATGACGAGCCCGACGATCAGGCCCGCGGTGATCGCTTCGCCGAGCAGGACCAGCCCGACCACCGAGGCGGTGACCGGATTGACCGCGATCGAGACCGCGACCAGCGTCGGCGGCGTGCGGCCAAGCGCATAGGCCCACAGGAAGAAGATCAGCGCGGCGCAGATGATGGCGAGATAGGCGCAGGCGAGCCATTGCGCCGTATCGAGCGCGGCGAAAGCGCCGAGGTCGCCGCGCGCGAGCGCAAGTCCGGTGAGCAGCACCGCGCCGATAGCCATGCCGGCCGTGGTGAAGGTGATCGGGCCGGAGCGGCCGATGAACGGTTGCGACCAGACATTGTAGAGCGCCATGCAGAAGCCGCCGGCGACCATCAGCAGGTCGCCGAGCCATGCATCGGGCGGGGCGGCGTGCAGCCCGGAGCCGAGCGCGAAAGCGACGCCGGCCATGGCGACGAGCACGCCGAGGCTCTTGTGGAGCGCGAGCCGCTCGATGCCGAGCGCCGCGCCGACGAGCATGGTGAGGAGCGGCGTGGTCGAGAGCGCCAGCGCGCCGCGCGCGGCGGTGGTGTAGCTGAGCGAGGCATTGAACAGGATCGGGAACAGGCCGAAAAACAACGCGCCCAACCCGGCGACGGCCGGCCAGTCGCGCCGTGACGGCCACGGTTCGCCGCGCAGCAGCGCGACCGGCAGCAGCACGATGACGCCGCCGGCGAAGCGCACCACGCCGATCGCCACCGGATCGAGCGCGCCGGCGAGATAGCGCGTGGCGACAATCGCCGTGCCGCCGATCGCGCTCGAAAGAATCGCGGCCAGAAGGCCGATGGATTGCGGCATGGGCGCCTCGGTTCGGGAAGGACTGTCGCTGGCTTAAGGCGGCGGCCCGAATATCGAAATCGAATAATTGAAATATCCATGATAATGATTGGTTATGAGCCAGCCGATGTTCGAGCCAGAACTTCTCAGGGCGTTTGTCGCGGTGGCGGAAGAAGCCTCTTTCACCCGCGCGGCGGTGCGGCTGCACCGCACGCAGGCTGCGGTGAGCTTGCAGATCAAGCGTCTGGAGGCGCAAGCCGGCGTGGGGCTGCTGCGGCGCTCGACATCGCGCGTCTCGCTGAGCCATGCCGGTGAGGGATTTCTGGCCGATGCGCGGCGTATCCTTGCGCTTCACGCCGAGGCAGCCGCGCGGCTGACGCTCGGCCGGCAGGCCGGCCATGTCCGCATCGGCGTGATGGAGGATTACGGCAGCAAGGTGCTGCCGCGCCTGCTGGCCCGGGCGCGCGAGCGCTTTCCGCTGCTTGAGGTCGCGGTCGAGATCGGCCTGACATCCGGCATGGTCGGCCGGCTTGGCAGCGCCTTCGATATCGTCATCGCCATGCATCCGGAAGGTGCAGGGGACGGCATGTTCCTGCGCTCCGAGACGCCGGCCTGGATCGCCGCTCAGGATCATGCGCCGGAGCTGCTCGACACGCTTCCGGTCGCGCTATCGGATAACGGTTGCCTGTTCCGCAACTGGGCTGAGCGCGCGCTTCAAGCCTCCGGCCGGCCCTGGCGGCTTGCCTATGTCAGCCGCTCGCTCGCAGCCGTCGAGGCGATCGTGGCCGAGGGGCTTGCCGTGACGGTGGTCAAGCGCTCGATGGTCGGTCCGGGCTTCCGCCCAGTGGCGGAGAGCGCGTTGCTGCCAAAGCTGCCGGGAGCCGCGTTGCGGTTGCATCTTGCGCCGGGCGTGCCGCCGCCGGTCGCCCATTTCGCGGAGCAGTTGCGGCAGGGGTTCAGCGCACGCTGATCTGCCTGGCGCCAACCGCTTGCGCCAGCGTGCGCGGTGCGATCCCGAACACGGTATTTGGCGTGCCGGCCGCCGCCCAGACGGTTTCGAAGGCGAGCAGGTCCTCGTCGAGGAAGGTTGCGAGCGGCACCGCGTGGCCGAGTGGCGGGATGCCGCCGATGGCATAGCCCGTCGTCTCGCGCACGAAGGCGGCATCGGGCCGTTCGAGCTTCTCGCCGAGATGGGCGGCGACGGCTTTCTCGTTGACGCGGTTGGCGCCCGAGACGAGCAGCAGATATGGCGTGCCGCTCGCCTTGCCGCGAAACACCAGCGACTTGACGATTTGCGCCACATCGCAGCCGCAGGCGATGGCGGCCTCCTCGGCGGTGCGGGTCGGCACTTCATGCAGCTTGACGGCGAGGGCGAGGCCAAGCGCCTCAGCGGCGGCGACGACGCGGCGCGAGGCTTCGGGAAGGGGAATATTCACGACTGCGCCTCCGCATCGAGCCGAAAGACGGCGCTTTCGGCAAAGCGGCCGTCGGGCTGGCGGCCATGGACATGCACGTCGATCGTCACCGCCGCGCCCGTGCCGGCGATGGTGTAGAGATGCCACGCCGCCTGATGGGCCGGGCTGCCCGGCACGGCGGAGGCTGAAGCGACGCCGACGACCGGAACCGGCCGGCGCGGCCCCTTGAGCCAGGCGACCGAATGGCGGTGGTTATGGCCGTGGATGACGAGTTCGGCGCCTTCGGCCGCCAGCAGCGCCTCGATGCGGGCCGCGTCGCTCAGGCGGCGGCCCCAGCGCGTGCCGTGGAAATGCGGCGGGTGATGGATCATCACCACGCGCGTCAGCCCCTTGGCGGCGGTGTGGCGCAGCAGGCCGGCAAGCGCCTCGGCCTGCGGTGCGCCGACTGCGCCCGTCGCCATGAAGGGCATGGTGGTGACGCCGCTATTGACGCCGATCAGCGCCACGCCGTCGCGCCGGCGCAGATAGGGGAAGCCCGGCCCGGCATCGCCGCGCATAAAGGGCGCGAGCGCCGCCGCCATGGCGGGCAGCGATTCGCCGACATAGGCATCGTGGTTGCCGGGGATCAGGCTGACCTGCTCCGGGCCGCCAAGCACGTCCAGCGCGTGGCGCGCCGTCTCGAACTCGGCCGGCAGGCCGAGATTGGCGAGATCGCCGGTGCAGGCGACGTGATCTGCGCCGGCCGCTGCGATATCCGCCACGACCTGCTCGAGCACCATCATGTCGTGGATGGTCTTGCGGCTCGAATGCCAGTTCCAATAGCCGGTCAGCCGCTTGCCGACGAGTTGGCGCAACCGGACGGCGGGCAGGGGGCCGATGTGGAGATCGGAAAGATGGGCGAGGCGAAAGGGCAAAATGAGGCTTTTCCGTTGCCTCACCTGTCGAGCGCCTTTCCGCGGCGGCGTCAAGGCGGCTATGCAGGAGGGCATGCCGAATCCCGCCGCGATTCCCTGACAGCCACCCCGGAGGCGACGATGCCCGAACCGCGCACCAGCCTGCTGAAGCTGGCCTTCCGACGGCTGCGCTTCGGCTATTGGCGCCTGACGCGCGGCATGACGCTCGGCGTGCGCGCCGTGGTGCTCGACGACGGGGCCCGCGTCTTCCTGGTGCGCCATACTTATATGCGCGGCTGGCATTTTCCCGGCGGCGGTGTCGAGGCTGGTGAATCGCTGGCCGAGGCGCTTGAGCGCGAGCTTGGCGAGGAGGCGCATCTGGCCGCCGACGAGGCGCCGCTGCTGCATGGCGTGTTCCGGCAGGCGCAGGCGTCGGTGCGCGATCACGTTGCAGTGTTCGTGATCCGCAAATTCCATGCACTGGAAGGTGAGAAGCGCGACTGGGAGATCGCCGAGCGTGGCTTCTTCCCGCTCGATGCCCTGCCTGAGGGCACGACGGACGGCACGCGGGCGCGCCTCGCCGAGATCGCGGATGGGGTGGCGCCAGGCGCCGACTGGTGAGGCCGTTCGGTTAACGCGCCGTGAACTCGTGACGCGCCTCCATGCCATCGGAATTTGCAAAACGGCAATCGCGGCGCGCTAATCCGAGGAGACTGATCAGGAGGCGCCAGTCATGACGATACGGATTTTGCTTGCGGCGGGTGCGGCAGCCCTGCTGTACGGCCCGGCCATTGCGCAGGCGCAATCCCTGCCATCGAGTTTCGAACGCGTGCAGTCGGCGCTCAACGCCTCGCGCGGGCTCGTGAAGGCGGATGGCACGGTTCGTGTGCAGAGCAATATCAGCTATTTCGTACCGGTTGCGGCCGGAGACGATGCTGCCGCCGAGAAGGAACGCGAAAAGGCGCGCGCGGCGATTTACGAGACCGCGGCGCATGAATGTACGCTGCTGCTGGCGACGCTCGCCAAGGAGTGCCGGCTGGCCAGCCTCAACAGCAATATCGGCACGGCGCGGAATTACGGCCCGGCGCAGCAAAGCGGCTTTACGGTCAATGGCGTCATGAGCTTCCAGATCGTGCCGAAATAACAGGCTCTTTCATCGGCCGCGCCCGCGTGCTACAGGCCGGCCTATGAGGCTGAGATTTTCCGCGCGACGATGAACTTGACCGGGCTTCCCTGACGGAGGCCGCGTTCGCCATGCCTGTTTCGTTGCCGGTTGAGCCTTCATGACCTCTCTCGACATGACCATAGCGCCGGAATTGCCCGGCGATTTCGACGCGATCGAAAATCTGAACGCGCGGGCCTTTGGTCCGGGCCGCTTCGCCAAGACCGCTTATCGCCTGCGCGACGGCGTGCCGTCGGCCGAAGGCTTGTGCTTCGTGGCGCGTGTCGGCACGCTGCTCGTCGCCTCGATCCGGCTGTCGGGCCTCGATATCGCCGGCGTGCCCGGCCTTCTGCTCGGGCCGCTGACCGTAGAGCCCGCCTTCAAGAGCAAGGGTATCGGGCAGGTGTTGCTGCGGACTTCGCTCGACGCGGCGCTGGCGCAGGGGCACCGTCTGGTGATCCTGGTCGGCGATGAGCCTTATTACGCCAAGGTCGGCTTCAAGCGGGTTCCGGACGGGCGGCTGATCCTGCCCGGCCCGGTCAACCCGGCGCGGCTGCTCTATTCCGAACTGGTCGCGGGCGCTTTCGAGGGCGTGAGCGGCGCGGTGAAGTCGGGGACGTGAAAGCCCCTAAAAAACCGACCTCATCCTGAGCCTGTCGAAGGATGATCCAGTCCAGCGCCTGACCCAGCACCCTTCGACAGGCTCAGGATGAGGTTGTTCTTGATCAGATTCGCATTTGGAACCCGACGGCAATCCTACGCCCGGCGTTTGCGGCTTTCGCCAAGCCAGGCGGCGAGCGCGCCGCCGAGCAGCAGCGCCAGCCCGAGCGGGCCGGTGGCAAGGCCGAACAACCCGACCGAGCGCACGACGCTGGCCTCGCCCGGCTTCAGTCCGACATAGTCGCTGCCGCCGAAGTTCGAGCCGGCACGGATATCGACGATGCGCGGCACGCCGAAACGGCCACCCGTCTCGAGCCGCCGCACCGAGCCGCCGCTCTCCTCGGCGACCTTGCGCAGCGGCTCCGGGCTGCTGGTCACGTCGCGGAATTCGCGCGGATTGGCCGGCCCGACAATGGCGATCGCGGTATATTGGCCGTCTTCGGCCTTCCACAGCCCCTGCTGCGTGGCGGTGAGGCTCGCCCGCCACAGGCCGGGCTCGGCCTGGCTGAGCGTGAGTTTTCGCGTGGTGCCGTCGGGGGCGGTGAGGGTCGCCTCGGGCACGGTGCCGGCCAGCGTCTGGCGCTCGACCTGCAGATCGCCGCCGCGCACGGTGAGGCGCAGCGCCTCTTCCTCCAGTTCGGGCTCCTTCATCAGCCAGTGCGCGAGGCGGCGCAGCAGGTCGATATAGGGGCCGCCCTCGTCGTAGTTGCGCGCCCAGAGCCAGACGTGATCGGAGAGGAACAGCGCGACGCGGCCCTTTTCCTCGCGCGACAGCAGCAGGAGCGGCGCGTCGTTCGGGCCGGACATCACCGTGGTGCCGGCGCGTTTCTCGGCACCGATCAGCCTGAGCCAGGGCGCCCAATGTGGCGGCTCGGCATTGCCGCCCGGCAGGTCGCGCGTCACGGGATGGCGCTTGCCGAGCGCGGTGATTTCGGCGCGGTACGGCTTTTCAAGAATGGTGCCGGTAGCGCGCGCCGGGATGATCGCGCCGAGCGGCGTCGCCGACAGGCTCTCGGCATGGGCGAATTCCGGGCCTGATGCGAGCAGCACCGCGCCGCCATCCTTGACGTAGCGGGCGATGTTATCGAGGTAGAACATCGGCATGATCGACTGGTTGACCGCATAGCGATCGAAGATGATCAGGTCGAAATCCTTGATCTTCTCGCCGAACAGGTCGCGATGCGGGAAGGCGATCAGCGACAATTCGTTGACGGGGGTGCCGTCCTGCTTCTCGGGCGGTCGCAGGATGGTGAAGTGCACCAGCTCGACATTGGCGTCCGATTTCAACAGGTTGCGCCAGGTGCGCTCGCCGGCGTGGGGCTCGCCCGAGACGAGCAGCACCTTGAGCTTGTCGCGCACGCCTTCCAGGTTGACGATGACCTTGTTGTTGATTTGCGTCAGTTCGCGCGGATCGCCGGCGACCTCGAGCTCGATCAGGTTCGGCCCGGCATGCTCGACCTTGACCGGCAGGGTCACGGCCTGGTCGGGCGCCATGGTGCGCTCGGCGATGGTGACGCCGTCGCGGCGCGCGGTCAATTTGGCCGGTCCGAAGCTCGCGCCGGTCTCGCGCAGGCGCACGACGATGTTCTGCGTCTTGCCGACGATGCCGAAGCGCGGCGCCTCGACCAGTTCGAGCCGGCGGTCGCGCTCGCGGTCGTCGCCGGTGATCAGGGCATGGAAGGGGGCGGCGATGCCGAGCGCCTTCAGTGAGGGCGGGATATCGTGCACCTGCCCGTCGGTGATGGCGAGGATGCCGGCGAGGCGATCGGGCGCGACATCGGCGAGCGCCGCCTGCAGCGCCGTGAACAGTCGCGTGCCGTCGGCATTCGGGTCGGTATTGCCGGCTTCGACGACACGGACCTGCGTGCCGGGGCGGCGCGCGAGCTGTTGCTTGATGTCGGCGAGCGCCCGGTCCGTTTGCGTGGTGCGCTCGGCCAGCCCCTGGCTCGGGCTGCGGTCGACCAGCACGGCCACGACATCGTCGAGCTTGTCGCGATCCTCGTTGACGACGGACGGGTTGGCGAGGCCGCCGAGCAGCAGCAAGCAGGCGAGCGCGCGCAGCCACGGCATCTTGCGGCGCAGCACGCTCGAGGCGAGCAGGATCAGCAGCGCCGCGACGGCGCCGGCGGCCAGCAGCAGCCAGGGCAGGAGCGGATCGAAAGCGAGGCCAAAATGCTGTTGCATCAGTTGCCGAGCCTTTCGAGCAGCGCCGGCACATGCACCTGATCCGACTTGTAGTTTCCGGTCATGGCATACATCAGGATGTTGATGCCGCCGCGGATCGACATTTCGCGCTGGCGCGGGTCCGAGCCCATCAGGGCGTAGCGCGGCCGCCCGCTGCGATCGAGCGCCCAGGCGGCGGCGAGGTCGTTGGCGCTCAGGATCAGCGGCGAGACGCGATCGCCGCCGCGCGCCGGCCGGTCCCGGCTCGCCTGGAGGCTATCGGCTTGCGTGTTGCCGGCCTGGTTTTCCGGTGGCAGCGCCTCGATCCAGGTCTGGCCGTTGCTGTAGCGGCCGACGAAATTATCGACGAGATAGAACGACTTGGTGACGACGTGATCCTTCGGCACCGGCTCAAGCTCCGGCACCTCGACGGAAGCGAGGATTTCGCGCAGACGTTTGGTTTCGGGCGTGACGGTGTCGCCGCCGCGATCCCGAAGCGCGTCTCGGGTATCGAACAGCACGATGCCGCCATTGCGCATGTAGCTGTCGAGCCGCTCGATGGCCGCGCGTGACGGCGGCGGGCGGCTAGCGACGATCGGCCAGTAGAGCAGCGGATAGAACACGACCTCGTCACGCGCCAGATCGATGCCGATCGGCTCGCCCGGCTCGAACGAGGTGCGCTCGGCCAGCGCGCGCGACAGGGTGGCGAGCCCTTCGCGGCTCGTCTCGTCGACCTCGCTGTCGCCGGTGATGACATAGGCGAGCCGCGTGACCAGCGCCGATTGCAGATCCTCGGGGCGGACCTGCAATTCGCGGTCGGGCTTGGCGGCTTGCGCCTTTTGCGTGCTTTGCGCCTGCTGCGCCGGTTGGGCTTGCGGCTGATTGATGCCGAGCGTGCCGAACAGTGCGCAGGCTACGAGCCCGGCCACGGCGCCGCGCCTGATGCGCGAGATGGCGCCGGAGATGACGAGCACCGCCAGCATGTCGACGAGGAAGAGCAGGAAGGCGAGCGCGAGCAGGGGCGGGCGCAGGTCGAGCGGCTTCTGCGCCACGAGCGGGCGTAGCGCCGCGCCGGCGAAGGAGAGCGGCCACAGTTGCGCGTCGGGTGCCAGCGTGTTGACCGCGACGAGCGCTTCCGGCGGGCCGTAGAAGCCGGGTGGGTGGTCGTAGCTCGCTGGTTGACGGCTGGTGGCGGCAATCGGCTTGGCGGTGATCGGCGGCGTGGTGAAGGCACCGGTGCCGTCGAGCGTGCGGGTCGGCGGGATGCGCGGCCCGTCATCGGTCGCGTCCCCGGTCACCGGGCCGGAGGGTGACAACACGACCAGCTTGCGCAGCATGTCGACGAACAGTCCCGACAGCACGAGGTTCGACCATTGCAGGTCCGGCGGCACATGCACGAGGCTGACCAGCCCCTTGCCGCGCTTGGCGCCGGTGACGAGCGGCGTGCCGTCCTGCAACTGCGCCCAGGTCCTGGCGGCGAGCGTGGCATCGGGTTCGGCCAGAAGCTGGCGCTTGACGGTGACGTCGGCCGGGATATCGAGGCCATAGAACGGGCTTGCCGGCCCGAACGGCGCCAGTTTCTGCGGCTTCTCCCAGGACAGCGTGCTGCCGAGCGTGCGGCCCGAACGGCGCAGCCTGACCGGCACGAGATCGTCGGTCGGGGCGGTTGCCTGCGTGCTGGCGAAGCGGATCAGCACGCCGCCCTTCTCGACGAAGGCGGTCGCCATGTCGAGCGCCGGCCCGCTCAGCGTGCCGACATCGGTCAGCACGATGACGGTGGCGCCATCCTCGATGACGCGCTGCAAGCCTTCGACGGCGCCGCGCGGCGGCTGGCGCACGTCGGCATAGGGGGCGAGCGCACGCGCGACGTAATAGGCGGCCGAGAGCAGCGGCTGCGCGGTATCGATGCTCTCGCCCGAGACGATGCCGACGCGGCGCCGCCGGTCATTGGCATCGAGCAGGGTGACGGCGCCGGCGCTCGCCTCGCCGGTGATCTCGACGCGGCTGACCTCGTTGCGCAATTCCAGCGGCAGTTCGAAATGCGCCTGCGCGAGCGTCGCGCCTTGCGCGAATTCGGTGCGTGTCTCGCCGAGCAGCCGGCCGCGCGCATCGAGCGCGCGCAATGACGCATTGGCCGACCCGCCGGCCCCGGCGCGCAGCACGCGGATATCGAGCCCGTCAGGCAGGTTGGTCGCGCCGGCGAGCGCGCGCGCCGTCGGCGCCGGCTCGGCATGGACGGTCAGCCGGTCGCCGGCAATGGCGGCGAGCTTGGCGGCGAAATCGTCATTTGCGGCGAGCGTCACGCCGTCGCTGATCCAGTCGATCGCGGCATCCGGCGTCGCCTTGAGCAGCGTGGCGATGCTGGCGAGGTGCAGGGCGCGGTCCGGCGTGAACGGCGCCGGCCTGAGCGCGCGCAGCCGCTCCTCGATTTCGCGCCCGGTCGCCCAGACGATTTCGGATGGCGGTTCGGCGAGGCTGCGCAGCGCCACGGGACGGCCCTCGCTGGCGGCTGTCGCTGCAAGGAAGCTGGCGCGCTCCATCTCGGCCTTCCAGGCCGGCGCCGAGGCCCAGCCGCCGTCAACCAGGATCAGCACCGGGCCTTGGCCCGCGAGCTTGCCGGCATGCGGGTTCCACACCGGTCCGGCCATCGCCAGGATGATGGCGGCGGCGATGGCGAGGCGGATGGCGAGCAGCCACCACGGCGTGCGTGCCGGCGTCTGCTCCTCGGGCACCAGGTCGCGCACCAGCGGCAGCGTCGGCAGGGCGACGCGCTTGGGCGCCGGCGGCGTCAGGCGCAGCAGCCAGTACAGCACCGGCAGCGCGACGAGGGCGCTGAGCAGGATGGGCGAGAGGAAGCCGAGCGGCAGGCCGAACATCGCCTCAGCCTCCCGCGCTGCGCGCCGGCATCTGGCCGGCCTCGAGCAACAGGCGCAGCGACAGCAGCAATTCGGCCGCCGGCCGGTCGGTGCGGTGCAGGGCGAAACTCCAGCCGAGCTCGTGCGCGATGGCGCGCAAGCCGTCGCGATGGGCGGCGATGCGCCGGCGATAGGCGGCGGCGAAGGCGCTCGAATCGCCGACGCGCAGCGCCGGGCCGGGCTCGGTGCTGAAGAATTCGTTATGGCCGTCGAAGGGGAACAGTTCCTCGGCCGGGTCGGCCACGCAGATCAGATGCGCGCGGGCGCGGCGCTCGGCCAGTTGCCGGCAGCGCTGGCGGACATCATCGAGCGGCTGGAGAAAGTCGCCGATCAGGATGGCTTCGCTGCTCGCCGGCAGGGCCACCGCCGGCGGCAGTTCCGCTTCTGGTCCGCGGTCGAGCAGCAGCACTTCGGCGAGCCGGTCGATGACGGCGCGCGAGGCGATCGGCGGCGTCAGGCCGATCAGCCCGGCGCGCTCGCCGCCGCGCACCAGCATGTCGGCGGCGGCGAGGCCAATCACCAGCGCGCGCTCGAGCTTCGAGGCCTTGGCGAGGCTGGAGGCGAAGGCCATCGAGGGCGAGCGGTCGATCCACAGCCAGATCGTCTGCGCCGCCTCCCATTCGCGGTCGCGGATGGTGATGCGGTCATCGCGCGCCGAGCGGCGCCAGTCGATGCGCGCCACCGGCTCGCCCGGCACGAAATTGCGGAACTGCCAGAAGGTCTCGCCGGTGCCGGCGCGGCGTCGGCCGTGAATGCCGGCGACGACATTGGCCGAGAGCCGGCGCGCCTCGGTGACGAGCCGGGGCAGGGCGCGCGACAGCGAGAACGCCGCGGCGCGCTCGCCCTGCGTCAGGCTGCGCTCGCGGGAGCTAAGGATGCGGGTTTCGGTCAAGTCAGCCTCAGCCGAGCCTGCCGACCAGCTTGCCGATCAGGTCGGCGATCGTCTCGCCATCGGCGCGCGCCGAGAAGGACAGCGCCATGCGGTGCTTGAGCACCGGCTCGGCCAGCGCCGCGACATCGTCGACGGAGGGCGCGAAACGCCCGTCGAGCAGGGCGCGCGTGCGCACGGCGAGCGCCAGCGCCTGGCTGGCGCGCGGCCCCGGCCCCCAGGACAGCTTGTCGCCGATGCCGCCGGCCTCGGCGCCCGGACGCGCGGCGCGCACCAGGTCGAGGATCGCCTCGACCACGCTCTCGCCCATCGGCAGGCGGCGCACGACGCGCTGCGCGCTCAGCAGTTCCTCGGCGGTCATGGCGGGTTTCGGGTGCGTCACGGCGTCGGCGGTGGTCTCGATCAGCACGCGGCGCTCGGCGTCGCGGTCGGGATAATCGACGTCGATCTGCAACAGGAAACGGTCGAGCTGCGCCTCGGGCAGCGGATAGGTGCCTTCCTGCTCGATCGGGTTCTGCGTCGCCAGCACATGGAACGGGCGCGGCAGGTCGTAGCCCTCGCCGGCGATGGTGACGTGGTATTCCTGCATCGCCTGGAGCAGGGCGGACTGGGTGCGCGGGCTGGCGCGGTTGATTTCGTCGGCCATCAGCAACTGCGCGAAGATCGGCCCCTTGATGAAGCGAAAGGCACGCTTGCCGGGCGTCGGCTCGTCGAGGATCTCGCTGCCGAGAATGTCGGACGGCATCAGGTCGGGCGTGAACTGCACGCGGCGCGAATCCAGCCCGAGCACGGTGCCGAGCGTCTCGACCAGCTTGGTCTTGGCGAGGCCCGGCACGCCGACGAGCAGGCCGTGGCCGCCGGCGAGGATGGTGATCAGCGTCTGCTCGACCACCTTGTCCTGGCCGAAAATCACCGCGCCGATGGCCTTTCTGGCGCGCGCGAGCGCCTCGGCGCTGGCTTCCGCGGCACGGACGGCGGCCGTGTCGAGAGTCTCGGCGGTGGCGGGTTGGGCGCTCATCTGATCTTCCTTGCGGATTTCTCTTGGTCGACGATCTATCTGCGGCATAACGGCGGACGGGCGCCGATGCGGTGATGAAGCAATCGACGCATCCGGTGATTAGCGCCTATCTTGCGTGGCGAATATAAGGACGCCAAATCAAAAACGTCGCATCTGCGACAATGCACAACAGATTGTGAGCATGATGGGCCGAGGGGGAGCATGAGCGGGGAGCGTACGGGATCGGCTGCGCACGGGCGTGACGCGGCCGGCAAGGCGGCGGCGATCGCCGATGCGGCACGCGCCGGCGGTAAGCGCGGCCTGCCGCCGGTCGAGCGCTGGAACCCGCCTTATTGCGGCGAAATCGACATGCGCATCGCATGGGATGGCTCGTGGCACTACCAGGGCACGCCGATCGGCCGGCCGGCGCTGGTCAGGCTGTTCTCCACCGTGCTGCGCAAGGACCCCGAGCGCTATGTGCTGGTGACGCCGGTCGAGCGCGTCGGCATCGCGGTCGAGGATGTGCCGTTCCTGGCGGTCGAGATGCGCCGTGACGGCGAGGGGGCCGGACAGGTGCTGCATTTCACCACCAATCTCGGCGACGAGACCACGGCTGGGCCCGAGCATCCGATGCGCTTCGTGCGCGAGGCGCAGGGCGGCTACCGGCCCTATGTGCATGTGCGCGGCGGGCTCGAGGCGCGGCTGACGCGGGCGCTCTATCTCGAGATCGTGGCGCTGGCCGAGGTCGAGGACATCGCGGGCGAGGCGATGCTGGCGCTGCGCTCGGGCGGGGCGGTATTCGTCATCGCGCCAGCCGCCGAACTGGGCGAGGCATGGTGAGAGACGACATCGATTTTTCGCCCGATGCCATTGCCGCGCGCCTGCGCCAGCGCCTCGATCCGGCCTGGCGGCGCCCGGCCGGCGATGTCGGCGACCCGCCCGACCCGCGCACGTTCGAGCGCGCCGCCGCCAATCCGCGCCCGGCAGCCGTGCTGGTGCCGATCCTTGCCCGTGCGCCGGAGGTGACGGTGCTCCTGACCGAGCGCGCTGCCAATCTCCGCCAGCATTCGGGCCAGATCGCCTTTCCGGGCGGCAAGCTCGATGCCGGTGAGACCGCCTTGCAGGCGGCCCTGCGCGAGGCGCATGAGGAGGTCGGGCTCAATCCGGGCGAGGTTGCGCCGATCGGGGAACTGGAATCCTATTTTACCGGCACCGGCTTCCAGATCGTGCCAGTCGTCGCCATCGTGGCGCCGGGCGCGCATCTGACCATCAACGCGAGCGAGGTGGCGGAGGCGTTCGAGGTGCCGCTGTCGTTCCTGCTCGACCAGCGCAACCATCAGGTGCACAGCCGCGAATGGCGGGGCGCGCAGCGCAGCTTCTACGCCATGCCCTATGGCGAGCACTACATCTGGGGTGCTACGGCTGCGATCATCCGGCGTTTGTATGAGAGGTTGCGCTGATGTTGCGCGTGGTGTTGGAAATCCTGCTGTTCTTTGTGGTGCCGTTCGCGCTCTACGCCGGCTGGCTGGTGCTGCAACAGCGCTATCCGCTGGTGGCCGAGCACTGGTCGCGCGGCGTGCTGTACTGGCTCGCGCTCGCCGGGCTTGCCTGCGCCGTGGTCGGGGTGCTGACGCTGGGCACGATGCAGGAGCGCGGGCGCGGCGGCTATCAGCCGGCGGTGATGAAGGATGGCCAACTGGTGCCGGGGCATTTCGAATGAACAAAAAGCGGCTTGAAGCGCTGCTGGCCGACAAGCCGGTGCGGGCGCTGCTCGGGCTGCTGAACGAAGACGGTGCCGAAACCCGGATCGTCGGCGGGGCGGTGCGCAACACGCTGCTCGGCGCGCCGGTGGCCGATATCGACTTGGCGACCGCCTTGCCGCCGACGGACGCGGCAGCGCGCCTGCGGGCGGCCGGCTACAAGGTGATCCCGACCGGCATCGCGCATGGCACCATCACGGTGGTGCTCGATGGGCGCAGCTTCGAGGTCACGACGTTGCGCGAGGATGTCGAGACCGACGGACGCCATGCGACGGTGCGCTTCGGGCGGGATTTCGCGGGCGATGCCCGCCGGCGCGATTTTACCGTCAACGCGATGTCGCTGACGCTGGACGGGCATCTGCACGACTACTGTGGCGGGCTGGCCGATCTCGCGGCGCGCCGCATCCGCTTCATCGGCGATGCGCGCCAACGCATCCGCGAGGATTACCTGCGCATCCTGCGGCTGTTCCGCTTCCATGCGCAATACGGCGCCGGCCGGCTCGATCCGGAGGGCTATGCGGCGGCAATTGCCGAGCGCGACGGCCTGCGCCGCCTGTCGCGCGAGCGCATCCGGCAGGAAATGCTGAAACTGCTCGTCGCGCCGGGCGCGGTCGCGACGGTTACTGCATTGACCGAGGCCGGGCTGGCCGATGCGGTGATCGGTGGCGTCGATTGGCGCGGCCGCTTCGCCCAACTGGTGGCGCTGGCGCCCGAGGCCGATGCGATGCTGCGCCTTGCGACGCTGGCGCTGGCGATCCGCGAGGATGTCGCCCGGCTGACCGACAGGCTGCGGCTGACGCGTGCCGAACAGGGGCGGCTCACCCGGCTGGCGGAACTGGCGGAACGTTTTCACGATCGTGCCGTGCCGGGCGAGGACGAGGCCAAGGCGCTGATCTACCGCGCCGGCGCGCAGGCGGTGCGCGATGCGGCGCTGCTGCTCGCAGCGCAAGGGCGCGCCACGCTCGAGCAGGCGGCGGCGCTGTCGCAGCGCTGGAGTCCGCCGCCGCCACCCTTCGCCGGCCGTGATCTTGCCGCGCTTGGCATCGGCACGGGGCCGCGGATGGGGCTGATCCTGAAAAGCGCCGAGGAGCGCTGGCTCGCCGCCGGCCTGCCGGAGGATGGCGAGCGGCGCATGGCAATCTTGCGCGAGGCGGCGGCTGCCGCGCATGGCCGGGCGGAATGACTCCCGTTTTCCGTTGAAACCGGCTAGGCTCCGGCCAGTTGAGTTTGGAGTTGCCTTTCATGCGCGATGACATGCCGCAAACTCCGCTGGACCTCGCGCGGCGGCTTGGCGCCCGGCGCGATGCGCGTGCGCACGCCCGCATCAGCCAGCCGGCCGAAAAGGACGGGTTCCGCCGCGAGACCTTCGTGCTGCCGCGCGACGAGGCGCGCGCCAAGGCGACCGAGTGGTTCAGCGACTGGCCGAGGGCCGCCTATATGACCGAGGTCGAGTTCTGGCGCGAACTGTCGGACGGGCGCATCGAATTCACCATGCGCCGCCTGCCGACGGCGGATTGAGCGGGCTCACAGCCGTTCGCGGCCATGCGGGCTGGCGAGATCGATGGTTGCCGGGCCGATCGGCACGATGCCGGACGGGTTCACCCAGCGCTGGCTGACGTAGTAGTGCCGCTTGATCTGGCCGAGATCGACCGTCTCGGCGATGCCGTCCATCTGGTAGACGTCGCGCAGCCAGCCCGACAGGTTGGGATAGTCGCGCAACTGGCGCAGGTTGCACTTGAAATGCGCGTAATAGACCAGATCGAAGCGCACCAGCGTGGTGAATAGCCGGATATCGGCTTCCGTGAAGCGCGCACCGACGAGATAGCGCTGGGCCGACAGGCGCTTTTCAAGCGCGTCGAGCGTCTCGAACACGCCGCGTGCCGCTTCTTCGTAGGCCTGCTGGCTGCGCGCGAAACCGGCGCGATAGACGCCGTTGTTCAAGCTCTCGTAGATCCAGGCGTTGAGGTCGTCGATTTCGGCGGCGTGCTCGGCCGGATAGAGATCGACGCCGTCCTCGCCCCAGTCGTCGAAAGCATGGTTCAGCATGCGGATGATTTCGGCCGATTCGTTGTTGACGATGGTGCGCGCCTCGATATCCCACAGCACCGGCACCGTGACGCGCCCCGAATAGTCGGGCACCGCCTGCTGGTAGATTTCATAGAGATAATGCGCGCCGGTCAGCACCTCGGTGGCGCCGCCGAAGGTCCAGCCCCTCTCCAGCATGTCGGGGCTGACCACGCTGACGCCGATGACATGGTCGAGCTTCTTCAGCTTGCGCACCATCAGCGTGCGCGAGGCCCACGGGCAGGCGAGCGAGACGAACAGGTGGTAGCGCTTCGGCTCGGCCGGAAAGCGTGCGCCGGGCTCGTTCGACACCGCGTCGCGGAACAGGCTCGCCTGCCGCTTGAAAGCGCCGCCTTCCAGCGGCATGGCGCCCTCGCGCCACTCGCCGTGATCGAGATAGCCCATGCGCGATCCTCCTCGTTCTCCCTCGCATGGCTAGCAGCAACCGAGGCCGGCCGTGGTGCCAAATAGCGCTTGTCCCGCGCTGGCGGCCGGCGACCCTAGGGCCAGCGCACGCTCGGCGGCATCGAGGACAGGATGGCATCGACATTGCCGCCGGTCTTCAGCCCGAACAGCGTGCCGCGATCGTAAAGCAGGTTGAACTCGACATAGCGCCCGCGCTGCACCTGCTGCTCGTAGCGCTCGGCCTCCGTCCAGGGCGTGCCGAGATTGGCCCTGACGATGGCCGGATAGGTCTCGCGAAACGTCTCGCCGACAGCGCGCGTGAAGGCGAAATCCGCCTCCCAGTCGCCGCTGGCGAGGTAATCGTAGAAAATGCCGCCGGTGCCGCGCGGTTCGTTGCGGTGCTTGAGCAGGAAATACTCGTCGCACCACGCCTTGTAGCGCTCATAATCGGCGACGGCGTGGCCGGCGCAGGCGCGCGCCATCGCGCCATGGAAGGCGCGCGTATCTGCGTCGTCCTGCCGGCGGCGGCTTGCCAGCATCGGCGTCAGGTCGGCGCCGCCGCCGAACCACGCCTTGGTCGTGACCACGAAACGGGTGTTCATGTGCACGGTCGGCACGTTCGGGTTCCACGGATGGGCGATCAGCGAGATGCCGGAAGCCCAGAAGCGCGCATCGTCGGCGGCGCCCGGAATCTGGGCGGCGAATTCCGGCGCGAAACTGCCATGCACCGTCGAGACATGCACGCCGACCTTCTCGAACACGCGCCCGGCCATCAGGCTCATCGTGCCGCCGCCGCCGGGCGCGCCGTCATGATTGGTGCGCTGCCAGGGCTGGCGGCGGAAACGGCCGGGTTCGCGCGCCTCGGGAAAGAACGGTCCGGACGCCTCCTGCTCCAGGGCCTCGAAAGCGCGGCAGATGTCGTCGCGCAGCGCCGCGAACCAGGTGGCGGCCGATGCCTTGCGACGGGCCATCTCGTCACTCTCGCTCATGTCAGGTCCTCATCCTCGAACGCGCCCATCTGCCGGAGCGCCTCGCCTAGTACCATGGCTCCCGCGACCGCGACATTGAGCGAGCGCAAGGAGGGCCGCATCGGCACGCGAATTGTCGCATCCGCGAGGTTATGCACCGCATCCGGCACGCCGGCCGACTCGCGCCCGAGCAGCAGGATATCGCCGGGCCTAAAGGCGAAAGCGGTATAGGAAAGTTGCGCACGCGTGGTCAGCAGCACCAGCCGCGCGCCGCGTTCGGCGCGCCAGGATTCGAAAGCTGTGAAGGAAATGTGGCGCTCGAGCGCGACCTGATCGAGATAATCCATGCCGGAGCGGCGAAAATGCCGGTCGCTCACCGGAAATCCCGCCGGCTCGATGATCGAGGCCGGAACGCCGAGACAGGCGCACAAACGCAACAGCGTGCCGGTATTCTGCGGAATATCAGGCTGATACAACGCCAGATGCGGGCGTGCGGGCATGGGGTAGCCTTTTTTGGTGCGGGCTGACTCGCTTAGAACCATTGCACGGTATGGACAAGGCGGCGGCACAGTGCCAAAAGCGGCACATTCGTGACGATGGGTCGCATTGTGCTGCACGGCCCTGTCGGGTTTTGAGAGAATTCAATCCCGGGCGATGCGATGCGCCGGGTGCGGAATGTTTTGGGGATCCTGAATGGCCACGACGACGAAAGCCGATGAACCGACCAGGCGCGATTTCCTGCTGATCGCCACCGGGGCCGTTGCCGCGGTGGGCGCGGCAGGCGCCGTCTGGCCCTTCATCAGCCAGATGATGCCGGACAGCTCGACCATCGCGGCCGGCGCGCCGATCGAGGTCGATCTGGCGGCGATTCCCGAGGGCCAGGCGATCACCGTGAAGTGGCGCGGCAAGCCGATCTTCGTCCGCCACCGCACGCCGGCCGAGATCAAGGCGGCGCAGGATGTCGACCTCAAGACGTTGCCCGATCCGGTCGCCGACGCCGACCGCGTGCCCAAGCTCGACGGCAAGCCGGACGAGCCCTGGCTGGTGGTGATCGGCATCTGCACGCATCTTGGCTGCATTCCGACGGGTTATGCCGGTGAGTATGGCGGCTGGTTCTGCCCGTGCCACGGCTCGGTCTACGATACCGCCGGCCGCATCCGGAAAGGCCCCGCGCCGCTCAATCTCGCGCTGGCGCCGGCAACCTTCCTGTCCCCGACCAAAATCCGTATCGGCTGACCGACGGCATCCCGAGGTAATCTATGTCCGGACATTCCTCCTACGCCCCGAGCACTGGCTTCACGAAATGGCTCGATGCTCGCCTGCCGATCATTCGTCTGACGCATGACACGGCGGTTTCCTACCCCGTCCCGCGCAACCTGAACTATTTCTGGACGTTCGGCGGCATCCTGACCTTCATGCTGGTGGCGCAAATCCTCACCGGCGTCGTGCTGGCGATGCATTACACGCCGCATGTGACGCTCGCCTTCCAGTCCGTCGAAGACATCATGCGCGACGTGAATTACGGCTGGCTGCTGCGTTACCTGCACGCCAACGGCGCCTCGATGTTCTTCATCGCCGTGTATATCCACATCTTCCGCGGCATCTATTACGGCTCGTACAAGGCGCCGCGCGAGGTGCTGTGGATCCTCGGCGTGGTGATCTTCGTGCTGATGATGGCGACCGCCTTCATGGGCTACGTGCTGCCATGGGGCCAGATGAGCTTCTGGGGCGCCACCGTCATCACCAACCTGTTCTCGGCCT
>CALKHP010000038.1 GCA_937988775.1 uncultured Alphaproteobacteria bacterium | reverse complement strand
TGTTCATCGAAACCTCGGGCTGCCTGCCGATGTGCGGCCACGGCACCATCGGCACTGTCACCATGGCGCTGGAGCGCGGGCTGGTGACGCCCAAAACCCCCGGCAAGCTGATGCTGGACACGCCGGCCGGCCTGGTCGAGGCGACATACAAGCAGTCCGGCCAGCATGTCGACAGCGTGCGGCTCGTCAACGTGCCGTCCTTCCTGCATGCCACGGACCTCACCGCCGAGGTCGAGGGGCTTGGCGAAATCACCGTCGATGTCGCCTATGGCGGTAATTTCTACGCCATTGTCGGGCCGCAGAAGAACTACACCGACCTTGCCGATATCCAGCCCTCGGACGTGCTGCGCTGGTCGCCGCTGCTGCGCCGTGCGCTTAACGCGAAATATCAGTTCGTCCACCCCGAGAACCCGACCATCAAGGGGCTCAGCCACGTCATGTGGACCGGGCGCCCGACCAGCAGCGAAACCACCCACCGCAACGCCGTCTTCTACGGCGACAAGGCGATCGACCGTTCGCCCTGCGGCACCGGCACCTCGGCCCGCATGGCGCATCTGCACGCCCGTGGCGAACTCAAGCCGGGCGACCGCTTCGTGCACGAATCGATCATCGGCTCGACCTTCAAGGGCGAGATCGTCGCTGAGATCACGCTGGCCGGCCGGCCAGCCATTATCCCGGCCATCGAGGGCTGGGCGCGCATGACCGGCTTCAACACCATCTTCGTCGATGAGCGCGACCCCTATGCGCACGGCTTCCAGCTGGCCGATCGATAGCTCTTCTAAATAGGCCGCATGAGTCCAAAGAATAAGTGGTCCGATCACCGCCGGGCGCGTGAAATCCGGGCCTTCGGCGGGGCGCGCGTCCATGAATTAGCGAATATCACGGGATTATTTCAATATTTTGAGATGATTCTCCAAGAATTGCCGACAATTCCGTTATTCACGCTTTTTAACACTCTGGCTCTCTGTCGAATTGCCGCCCGCAAAAGGCGCTGCTAACAATCTCTCACGAGCGATCGATGAAGGAACGTGACAAGTTCCACATCACGATGTGATCGACGGGGAGTGCGGCATCGATGGAAGTGTTCCTGCAGCAGCTGATCAATGGCGTCACGCTGGGCTCGATCTATGGCCTGATCGCCATCGGCTACACGATGGTGTTCGGCATTATCGGCATGGTGAACTTCGCCCATGGCGACCTGTTCATGGTCAGCGCCTTCGTTGCGCTGATCACCTTCCTGGTGGTCACCGCATTGTTCGGCGTCAGTTCCGGCGTCATCGTGGTGGCGCTGATCGCCTGCCTGATCGTCGGCATGTTCATCGCCTCGCTGTATAACTGGGCCATCGAGCGCATCGCCTACCGGCCGTTGCGCGGCTCGTTCCGCCTCGCGCCGCTGATCTCGGCCATCGGCATGTCGATCCTGCTGGTCAACTACGTGCAGATCGCGCAGGGCGCGCGCAACAAGCCGACGCCGCCCATGCTGCGCGGCGGGCTGACGCTGATGGAAAGCCCGACCGGCTTCACCGTCGAACTCGCCTACAAGCAGATCCTGATCTTCGTGGCGACGGCGATCCTGCTGGCGGTGTTCTGGTACATCGTCAGCCATACCTCGCTCGGCCGCGCGCAACGCGCCTGCGAGCAGGACCGCCGCATGGCGGCGCTGCTCGGCGTCGATGTCGATCGCACCATCTCGATCACCTTCATCATCGGCGCCGCCCTCGCCTCGGTCGCCGGCGTGATGTATCTCGTCTATTACGGCGTCGTTTCCTACAATGACGGCTTCATTCCGGGCGTGAAAGCCTTTACCGCCGCGGTGCTTGGCGGCATCGGCTCACTACCGGGCGCGGTAATCGGCGGCCTGCTGATCGGCGTCATCGAGACGATGTGGTCGGCCTATTTCTCGATCGACTACAAGGACGTCGCCGCCTTCGTCATCCTGATCGTCGTGCTGATCTTCATGCCGCAAGGCATTCTCGGCAAACCCGACGTGGAGAAGGTCTGATGCGCGACACCGCCGTCGTGAAGCCTCGCTTCGACGCCGTCGCCGCCCTGAAGGACGCCGGCTTCTGGACCCTGGTCGGTGTCGGCCTGTTCCTGCCGCTGATCTACTTCCAGGCCAACCAGGCGATGAACAACGAGATGGTGCTGGTCCAGCGCCCCGGCTTGTTCTTCGGCATGCTTGCCTTCATCTTCTTCGGCCGGCTGCTGATGCTGCTGCGCGCCGCAACCAGGAGGCCGGCCAAGCCGCGCACCGGCCCGAGCCTGCTCCAGCGCTTCGAGCCGTCGGTGCAGCCGGTGATGATCCTGCTGCTCGGCCTCTTCCCCGTCCTTTCACTGCTGCTGGCCGGACAGGCCGGCTCGCTGAAATGGGTCGATAATTTCGGCGTGCAGATCCTGATCTACATCATGCTCGGCTGGGGCCTGAACATCGTCGTCGGCCTCGCCGGCCTGCTCGATCTCGGCTATGTCGCCTTCTACGCCGTCGGCTCCTACACCTATGCGCTGCTCGCCCAGCATTTCGGGTTTTCGTTCTGGCTCTGCCTGCCCGTGGCCGGCGTGCTGGCAGCCTTCTGGGGCATCCTGCTCGGCTTCCCGGTGCTCAGGCTGCGCGGTGACTATCTCGCCATCGTCACGCTGGCTTTCGGCGAGATCATCTACATGGTCGCGCTGAACTGGACCGATTTCACTGGCGGCGGCGCCGGCATCTCGGCGCCGAAGATCGACTTCTTCGGCATCCCGTTCACCGCCAATGACGATGGTTTCGCCGCAGTGTTCGGGCTGGAGTTCACGCCGGTCTACCGCACGATCTTCCTGTATTACACAATCTTCTTCCTGGCGCTGTTCACCGCCTTCGTCACCATGCGGCTGAAACGCCTGCCGATCGGGCGCGCCTGGGAGGCGCTGCGCGAGGACGAGATCGCCTGCCAGTCGCTCGGCATCAACACGACCAACACCAAGCTGACCGCCTTCGCCATTGGCGCCATGTTCGGCGGTTTCGCCGGCTGCTTCTTCGGCGCGCGCCAGGGCTTCATCTCGCCGGAATCGTTCCGCTTCATCGAATCGGCGCTGATCCTCGCCATCGTCGTGCTCGGCGGCATGGGCTCGCTGCTCGGCGTCGTGCTGGCCTCGATCGCGCTGATCGGCGGCTCCGAACTGCTGCGCGAGTTCGAGTTTCTCAAGCCCTATATTGGCGACGATCCGGTCAAGTACCGCATGCTGATCGTCGGCCTCGGCATGGTGATGATGATGATCTGGCGGCCGCGCGGCCTGATCTCGACACGCGAGCCGACGATCTTCCTGAAGAAACGCAAATCGATCTCCGGCAGCCTCGTCAAGGAAGGACACGGCTGATGAGTGCGGGAACCACGCTGCTCAGCGTCGAGCACATGACGATGCGCTTCGGCGGCCTCGTCGCCATCAACGACCTGTCCTTCCTGGCGCGCGAAGGCGACATCACCGCGGTGATCGGCCCGAACGGCGCCGGCAAGACCACCGTGTTCAACTGCATCACCGGCTTCTACAAGCCGACCGAGGGGCGCATCGCGCTGCGCCATGGCGCGGCCGACATCGCGGCCAACCTCACCGCCGCGACCGATAGCAACACCGCCTCGCTCGTGGTCGAGGGCGGCACGCTGTTCCTGCTCGAGCGCATGGCGGGCTTTCGCATCGCGGCGCAGGCGCGCGTCGCCCGCACTTTCCAGAACATCCGGCTGTTCCAGGGCATGACGGTGCTCGAGAACCTGATGGTCGCCCAGCACAACCCGCTGATGGTCGCCTCGGACTTCACCATCGGCGGCCTGTTCGGCCGGTCGAAATACAAGCTCGCCGCGGCGGCAGCCGTCGACAAGGCGAAGTTCTGGCTCGACAGGATCGGCCTTATCGAGCGCGCCGACGATCCGGCCGGCGAATTGCCCTATGGCGACCAGCGCCGGCTCGAAATCGCCCGCGCCATGTGCACGGACCCGGTGCTGCTGTGCCTCGACGAACCAGCGGCCGGCCTGAATCCGCGTGAAAGCGGCCAGCTCAACACGTTGTTGCGCGCCATTCGCGACGAGCACGGCACCTCGGTCCTGTTGATCGAGCACGACATGAGCGTGGTGATGCAGGTCTCCGACCATGTCGTGGTGCTCGAATACGGCACCAAGATCGCCGACGGCACGCCGGCAGAGATCCAGAACGACCCCAAGGTGATCGCCGCCTATCTCGGCGTCGAGGACGAGGAAGTCGAAGCCGTCGAAGCGGAGGTTGGCCTATGAGCGTGGCGACGGAGAATGCCGGCCTCGTCCAGCCGGCGACCGCGCGGACGGTGCTGCAGATTCGCGGCGTCGAGACCTTCTACGGCCATATCCGCGCCCTGAAGGGCGTCGATCTCGACGTGCACGAGAACGAGATCGTCACCCTGATCGGCGCCAACGGCGCCGGCAAGTCGACGCTGATGATGACGATCTGCGGCGACCCGCGCGCCCGCAGCGGCTCGATCGTCTATTTCGGCCAGGACATCACCCAGTTGCCGACGCACAAAATTGCGCATCTGGGCATCGCGCAATCGCCGGAAGGCCGGCGCATCTTCGCGCGCATGACGATCCTCGAGAACCTGCAAATGGGCACCACGGTCAATGGCGGCGCCTATTTCCAGGACGACCTCGAGCGCGTCTGCACCATCTTCCCGCGCCTGAAGGAACGCCTGCAGCAGCGCGCCGGCACCCTGTCGGGCGGCGAACAGCAGATGCTGGCCATCGCCCGCGCGCTGATGTCGCGACCGAAGCTGCTGCTGCTCGATGAGCCCTCGCTCGGCCTCGCGCCGCTGGTCGTCAAGCAGATTTTCCAGGTCATCCGCGACATCAACCGCAGGGATGGCATGACGGTGTTCCTCGTCGAGCAGAACGCCTTCCACGCGCTGAAACTCGCGCATCGCGGCTACGTGATGGTCAATGGCGAGATCACCATGTCGGGCACCGGCAAGGAACTGCTCGCCGACCCGAAAGTGCGCGCCGCCTATCTCGAGGGAGGCCATCACTGATGCAAGGCCTGTTCTACGAAGCGGAATCGCCCTGGCTGTTCCTGTTCCTGACGGTGATCCTCGGCGGCGCCGCCGCCTTCCAGACCGGCCGCGCCGTGGCCCAGACCTGGCGCCCGCTCTGGCTTCTGCTGTTCTATTCGATGGTGATCGCCATCGCGGTGCGCTTCCTGCACTACGCGCTGTTTCAGGAAACGCTGATCTCGCTGCAATTCTACATCGTGGATACGCTGGTCTGCCTGATCGCGGCATCGATCGGCTACCGGCTCGCCCGGGCAAGCCAGATGGCGCGGCGCTATTGCTGGGCTTATGAGCGCCATGGCCCGTTCGGCTGGCGGGCCAGGATCGCGCCGGCACCCGCTCCGGAAACGGGCCCGTAAATTCGAGTGACAGTCGCTAAAAAAGCCGATTTGATCGCGCTTGTAAGGCGAGCGCGCAATCCGCCACGGGACGGAAATCCCGAAGGAATTCAAAGGGAGAGTGCTACATGAGAAAAGCTTTACTCACAGGAGTGGCTCTGGGGATCGGCCTGCTGTTCGCAGCCAGCGCCAATGCCCAGGTCAAGATCGGCCTCGGCGGCCCGATCACCGGCCCGAACGCCTCGTTCGGCAAGCAGTTGGTTGACGGCGCCGAGCAGGCCGTCGCCGACATCAACGC
Organism: uncultured Alphaproteobacteria bacterium; assembly: GCA_937988775.1. GTDB lineage: Bacteria > Pseudomonadota > Alphaproteobacteria > Rhizobiales > Beijerinckiaceae > CALKHP01. The sequence continues at coordinate 19,358 of CALKHP010000038.1, read as the reverse complement.
CGCCGGCGGCATCCTCGGCCAGAAGGTCGAGCTGCTGAAGGGCGACGACGTCTCCGACCCGAAACAGGGCGTCTCGGTCGCCAACAAATTCGTCGGCGACGGCGCCAAATTCGTCGTCGGCCACTTCAACTCGGGCGTGACCATTCCGGCCTCGGACGTCTATGCCGAGAACGGCGTGCTGGTGATCTCCCCGGCCGCGACCAATCCGAAATATACCGAGCGCAAGCTGTGGAACACGTTCCGCGTTTGCGGCCGCGATGACCAGCAGGGTGTCGTGGCGGCCGATTACATCGCCGCGAACTTCAAGGGCAAGAAGATCGCCATGGTGCACGACAAGACGCCTTACGGTCAGGGCCTTGCCGAGGAAACGCGTAAATCTTTGGCCAAGCACGGCATCAAGCCGGTGCTGTTCGAAGGTATCAATGTCGGCGAGAAGGACTTCTCGGCGCTTGTCACCAAGATCAAGACCACCGATGCCGATCTCGTGTACTGGGGCGGCCTGCAGACGGAAGCAGGCCTGATCGTGCGCCAGATGCGCGACCAGGGCGTGAAGGCGCCGATGATGGGTGCCGACGGCATCACCTCGGACGAGTTCGCCACGATCGGCGGCCCGGGCGTCATCGGTACGCTGATGACCTTCCCGCCGGACCCGCGCAAGCGCCCGGAAGCCAAGAAGGTGGTCGACGCCTATAACGCCAAGGGCATCAACCCGGAAGCCTATACGCTCTACACCTACGCCGCCTTCCAGGTGATCAAGGAAGCAGCCGAGAAGGCCAAGTCGCTTGATCCGAAGAAGGTCGCCGCTGAAATCCACAAGGGCGGCAAGTTCAATACGGTGATCGGCGAACTGTCCTTCGACAAGAAGGGCGACATCACCCGGCCGGACTATGTGATGTACACCTGGAAGAAGGTCGGCGATAAAATCACCTACGTGCAGAACGACTGATCCTTTTCCAACGACAAGCAAGGAAAGGCCCGCGTCCCGCACGCGGGCCTTTTTCTTTGGGGGTAATCCACGATGAACGCGTCGCCGCTCAACCTGCTGACCGATGTTCCGGGCCTCGCCGTCGGCCATGCCGACGATGCGGGTCTGGCCAGCGGCGTCACGGCCATCGTCTTCGATGCTCCGGCCGTCGCCTCGGTCTCGGTGCTCGGCGGCGCGCCCGGCACGCGCGAAACCGAATTGCTCGCGCCGGAGAGCACGGTGCCGGCGATCGATGCGATCCTGCTGTCCGGCGGCTCGGCCTTCGGGCTCGATGCGGCCGGCGGCGCGCAAGCCTGGCTGCGCGAGAACGGCCGCGGCCTCGCCATTGGCGATATCCGCGTGCCGCTGGTGCCGCAGGCGATCTGCTTCGACCTGCTCAACGGCGGCGACAAGCACTGGGGCCGGTTCTCGCCATATCGCGATCTCGGCTACGAGGCGTGCCGCGCGGCCCGGCCCGGCGCCTTCGCGCTCGGCACGGTCGGCGGCGGCTATGGCGCGACGACCGTCAACCTCAAGGGCGGGCTCGGCTCGGCCAGCGCCACGACAAGCAGCGGACATTCCGTCGGCGCGCTCGTCATCGTCAACGCACTCGGCTCGGCCATCATTGGCGATGGCCCGCATTTCTGGGCGGCCGGCCTCGAACGTGACGCCGAGTTCGGCGGCCTCGGCTTTCCGGCGCCGATCCCGGCGGGCGCACAGCAACTGACGTGGAAAGGTCAGGTGCAGGCCACCACCATCGCGCTCGTCGCCACCGATGCCGTGCTCGACAAGGCGCGCGCCAAGCGCCTCGCCGTCGCGGCGCATGGCGGCATCGCCCGCGCATTGCGGCTGTCGCACGCCGCCATGGACGGCGACACCGTGTTCGCCGCCGCGACGGCCAAGCGCCCGCTCACGGGGCCGGACGACTTGACCGAAATCGCGGCCACCGCAGCCGATTGCCTGTCACGCGCCATCGCGCGCGGCGTTCACGCGGCGACGGCCTTGCCCTTCGCCAGAGCCCTGCCCGCCTGGCGGGATCGGTTCGGGCGGCGGTGAAGCACTTCAAGAGCCCTGCCACTCTTGGCTGGCCTCAAGCACGGCCTGACCGAGCCGTTCTTCGCGTCGGGATGGGCTGGATAAACCGGCCCATGACGGCCGAGGAAAGGTGTAAAACATGTCAGCCGTCATCGGCCGGCTTGACCGGCCGATCCCGATCCGTGGGGCGCGGTTGTTCCTGGATACCGGGTCAAGCCCGGCAAAATACCACCCCCCTCGCCGTCTTGCCCCGGCCTCGAGCCTGTGGCCGTTCAGAACCGGTCGGCGCGGTACGGCGTCGGGTCGGTATAGGGCGTCTCGCCCGTGATCATCTCGGCGATCAGCCGGCCGGTCGAGCCCGCCAGCGTCAGCCCGTGATGGGCGTGGCCGAAGGCGAACCACAGGCCCTTGTGGCGCGGCGCCGGACCGATTACCGGCAGCATGTCGGGCAGGCACGGCCGGCAGCCCATCCACGGCTGTTTCTCGCGCGCCTCGCCGAGCGGATACAGCGTGCGCGCCCACGGCTCGCAGCGCGTCATCTGCACCGGCGTCGGCGGCGCATCGCGCAGCGCGAACTCGACCCCCGTGGTCAGGCGCACGCCCTGGCTCATCGGCACCAGCATGAAACCGCCATCGGCATCGAGCACCGGGCGGTTCAGCACCGCATTGCCCTGCGAGGTGAAATGCAGGTGATAGCCGCGCTTGACGAATAGCGGCATGCGATAGCCGAGCGGCCGGTAAATCTCATCCGACCACGGCCCCATCGCCAGCACGACATCAGCGGCATCGACCGCGCCGGAGGCCGTCGTCACGCTCCAGCGGCCATCGCTCCCAAGGTTCAGCTTGCGCGCATCGCCGCGCAAGAACTTGCCGCCGCGCGCCTCGAACAGCGCCTCATAGGCGAGCGTCAGCGCCAGCGGGTTGGCCAGCGTATAGGGCGCCTCGAAATGCAGGCCGCCAATGAGCCCGTCGCGCAGATGCGGTTCCTTGTCCGCGAGCGCCGCCTTGTCGAGGCTGATCGATTCGACGCCGTAGCGCCTGGCCTCCTCGAAGATCTTGAGAGCGGCATCCTGCGCGGCGGCGGTGCGGAACACCTTGATCCAGCCATCCTTGCGCAGGGCCGCGCTGACGCCGGCTGCCTGGGCCAGCGCCGCATGCTCGCTCAGGCAATGCTCGAAAAGCGGGATGTTGGCAGCGATCGTGCGCGCCACCGCCTCTGGCCGTCCGTTGCGCCAGTAGCGAAACAGCGCCGGCGCCAGCTTCGGCAGCGCCGAGAGATGGTAATGCGCATCGCGCCGGTTGTTCAGCGCATAGGACAGGATCGTGCTGAAATCCTGCGGAAACGCATATGGCGTCACCGCCTCGCGCTGGATCATGCCGGCATTGCCATATGAGGTGCCGCGTCCGGGGTCGCCCTTGTCGACCAGCACTACCGAACGGCCGCGTTGCTGCAGATTAAGCGCGGTGGCGACGCCGACGATACCCGCGCCAAGAACGATCACATCGCTACGCATATGCTTCGGCTTCCCCCTGCCCGCGCCGTGCTCTTGTGCCGGCCGTGCCGCCCCTGTCTTGCCGGGAATCGCCGCACCGATCAACCGCTTCGCCCGGAAAGTGACAGTGGAATAGCCATGCGCGGAGGAAAACCGCGCCAACCGGATGGCTCTCGGCGGCCGGACGTGGCACATGGAAGCTTCCGCCCGCCCGCACCGGGATACGATCATCCGCTCATGACCAGCCTTCTAGCACCGTTGAACCGCGCCCTGTCGTTCCTTGGCCGCAACGGCACCGTGTTTTTCGCGCTCAGCATCTTCATCGGGCTGGCGCTGCCGCAGCTCGCCCATATCATGCGGCCGGCCCTGGCGGTGAGCACCTTCATTTTCATCATGATGACCTTCGCCCGCACCGATGGCGACGACCTGCGCGCCACGCTGCAGCGGCCGCGCCGGTTCGCGCTCGCCCTGCTCTGGATCATGGCCGTGCCGCCGCTGGTCCTGCTCGGCTCGTTCCTGATCCTGCCGCGCCCGGAATGGAACCAGGAACTGCTGCTGGCCTTCGCGCTCTATGCCTCGGCGCCGATCCTGGTCGGCTGCCCGGCCTATGCCATGCTGCTCGGTTTCCGCAACGGCATGATCATCGCGTTGCTGTTCGTCACCACCGTGCTGTCGCCGCTGCTTGTGCCGCCGCTATTGACGTTCCTGACCGGCACGAACGTCCCGATCAGCACCGGCGTCCTCGGCCTGCGCCTGCTGCTGCTGGTCGGCGGCGCCATCGCCGCCGGGATGGTGATGCGCCGCTGGCTCGGCCCGCAAACCATGCGAAGCCTGAAGCACCAGTTCGATGGCGTCGGCGTGATCTGCTATCTGCTCTTCGCCATTGCCGCAATGGACGGCGTCATCGAGACTGCCCTCGCCGATCCGCTCTGGGTGCTGACATTGCTCGTCTTGAGTGTCGTCACCTGCGGGGCGATGCAGATTTTTGCGCTCGTCGTCATGAACTGGCTCGGCCCCAACGATGCTTTCACCACCAGCCTTGGCACCAGCCTGCGCAATGTCGGCCTGATCATCGCCGTGCTCGGCTATGCGACGCCGAAGGACACCTATCTGTTCTTCGCCATGACGCAATTCCCCGTCTACCTGACGCCGCTGCTGGTTTCACCATTGGCGCGGGCCTATCTCCGGCGTATGGAGCGGCTGGAATCCAACCGACCAGCCGGCCAAGCCGGCACAGCCTGATCGGAAAGGCCGTCATGAGCCGCTCGCTCGCCATTGCTCCCTCGATCCTGTCGGCCGATTTCTCGCGCCTTGGCGCCGAAGTCGCGGCCGCCGATCATGCCGGAGCCGACTGGATCCACTGCGACGTGATGGACGGGCATTTCGTGCCCAACATCACCTTCGGGCCGGCCATCCTACAGGCGATCCGGCCGCTGACGAAAAAGCCGCTCGACGTGCACCTGATGATCGCCCCGGCCGACGCTTATCTCGAGGCCTTCGCCAAAGCCGGCGCCGACATCATCACCGTGCATGCCGAGGCCGGCCCGCATCTGCACCGCTCGCTGCAGACCATCCGCGCGCTCGGCAAGCGGGCCGGCGTGGCGCTCAATCCCGGCACGCCGGAGAGCACTGTGGCGCAAGTGATCGACATGGTCGATCTCGTGCTGTGCATGACGGTCAATCCGGGCTTTGGCGGCCAGGCCTTCATCGCCTCGGTGATCGACAAGATCGCCCGCGTCAAGGCGCTCGTCGGCGCCCGCCCGATCGATATCGAGGTTGATGGCGGCATCACGCCGGACACCGCACCGCGCGTCATCGCCGCCGGCGCCAACGCGCTTGTCGCCGGCACCGCGGTTTTCAAGGGCGGCGAGACCGCCTACGCCGCCAATATCGCCGCCATCCGCCAAGCCGCGGGCGGCGCCTCGCGCATGGAGTAGATGCTGATGATCCCCCGTTATTCCCGGCCGGACATGGTCGCCATCTGGTCGCCGGAAACCCGCTTCCGCATCTGGTTCGAGATCGAGGCCCACGCCACGACCAAGCTCGCCGAACTCGGCGTCGTGCCGAGAGAAGCCGCCGAGGTGATCTGGGCGAAGGGCGACAAGGCGGTGTTCGACGTGGCGCGCATCGACGAGATCGAGCGCGAAACCAAGCATGACGTCATCGCCTTCCTGACGCATCTGTCCGAAATCGTCGGGCCGGAAGCGCGTTTCGTGCATCAGGGCATGACCTCCTCAGATGTGCTCGACACCACGCTCGCGGTGCAGCTCGCTCGCGCCAGCGACCTGCTGCTCGCCGATCTCGACGGGCTGCTCGCCGCCCTCAAGCGGCGCGCCTTCGAGCACAAGATGACGCCTGTGATCGGCCGCTCGCACGGCATCCATGCCGAGCCGGTGACCTTCGGCCTCAAGCTCGCGCTTGCCTATGCAGAATTCAGCCGCTGCCGCGACCGGCTCGTCGCCGCGCGCAAGGAGATTGCCACCTGCGCCATTTCGGGCGCCGTCGGCACCTTCGCCAATATCGATCCGGCGGTGGAGGAATACGTCGCCGAGAAGCTCGGCCTGACGCCTGAGCCGATCTCGACACAGGTCATTCCGCGCGACCGCCACGCCATGTTCTTCGCCACGCTCGGCGTCATCGCCTCCTGCGTCGAGCGGCTCGCCATCGAAATCCGTCACATGCAGCGCACCGAGGTTCTGGAGGCGGAGGAGTATTTCTCGCCCGGCCAGAAGGGTTCCTCCGCCATGCCGCACAAGCGCAACCCGGTGCTGACGGAAAACCTCACCGGCCTGTCGCGCATGGTGCGCGCCTTCGCCCTACCCGCCATGGAGAACGTGGCGCTGTGGCACGAGCGCGACATCTCGCACTCCTCCGTCGAGCGCATGATCGGCCCGGATGCGACCATCACCCTCGATTTCGCGCTGGCGCGCCTGACCGGCGTCATCGACAAGCTGCTGGTTTACCCTGAGAACATGCAGAAGAATCTCGACCGGCTCGGCGGCCTCGTGCACTCTCAGCGCGTGCTGCTGGCGCTCACCCAGAAGGGCGCAAGCCGCGAGGACGCCTATCGGCTCGTACAGCGCAACGCCATGCCGGTCTGGCGCGGCGAAGGCAATTTTCGCGAGCTTCTCAAGGCCGATGCCGAGGTCGGCAAATTCCTCTCAGCCGCTGATATCGACGAGAAATTCGACCTCGGCTACCACCTGAAGCAGGTCGATACCATCTTCCGGCGGGTTTTTGGACAAAGCTGACGCGAGCCGAACGGTCTACTCCGAAACCGGCTCCGCTGCGGGCGTCGCGGCCTTGCGCGTGCGCTTGCGCGCCTGCTTCGCCTTGTGCCTGGCCGGCGCCGGTTCGGCCGCCGGCTCCACGGCAGGCGTTTCGTTGAAGTGATAGGACATCTGCTGGGTCGCCTCGGCCCGGCCCGTGCTCCCGAACATGTTATCGGTCGCGCTGCCAACCTTGGCACAGCCGCCAACCGCCAGACAAATCACGCCAATCGCCCAAATACGTCCCATGCATATCCTCCTTCGACCCGTTGGCGCGGCGACGTTCACGCAAGCGTTGGCGCAGACGTGTCCGCTCGTGACGTGCCAATCTCGCCCGTTGAGGTTATTCTGACGGCGTCGTAACACGAAAACAACCTCGGCTTCATGCTCGTCCCTAGCTTTACGCCCGCCTGTCCTTGGCACGACCGTTCCGGTCGCCTGTCCCTTCTCAAGCTCGCGACCTTCGTCGCGCTGTTCCTGCCGGCCGCCTGGATTCTCTGGCAATGGTGGAACGGCGACCTGCTGCCCAAGCAGGTAACGGAGATGATCCACCAGACCGGCGACTGGGCGGTCCGCCTGCTGATGCTGTCGCTGTTCGTCACGCCGCTCAGGCGCATCGCCAACTGGAACAAGCTGATCACGGTGCGGCGGATGATCGGCATCGCGGCGCTGGCCTATGCCGTGACGCACCTGTCGCTCTATGTCGTCGACCAGCGTTTCGACCTCGTCCGCGTCGCCAGCGAGATCGCGCTGCGCATCTACCTGACCATCGGCTTCGTGACCCTGCTCGGGCTCGCGGCACTAGGCGTCACCTCGACCGACGCGATGATCCGCCGGCTCGGCGGCAAGCGCTGGAACCGCCTGCACAGCCTCGTCTACGGCCTCGGCGCGCTCGCCTGCCTGCATTACTTCATGCAATCGAAGATCGATGCCACGCAGGCGACTCTGATCGCTGGCTTTTTCCTGTATCTGATGTTGTTCCGGCTGCTGCTGAAATTCCGCCTGCCGATCACGGCATGGACACTCACCGGCCTCGCTCTCGCGAGCGGCTTCGGCACCGTGGCGCTCGAGGGCGCGTGGTACGCCTTCGGCACCAGCGCGCCGTGGCTGCGCATCATGCAGGCCAACCTCACGCCCGATATCATGATCCGCCCGGCCTGGTATGTGCTGGCAGCGGGCCTCGTTCTGGTGCTGGTCAGCTTCGTGCGGCAGGCGCCGCCGGAACGCGCCCCGCTGCGGCTGCGCGAGAAGGCGACCGCGCAGGGTTGACACGCTCGCGCCTCATGCGCCACCGCGCATGGCCGCGGCCAGCAGCACGAGATTGTGCCGCATCATGGCGAGATAGCTCACGGCCGGCCCGCCAGACCCCGACAGCGCGTCGGAAAACAGCGCCCCGCCGAGCTTTGCTCCCGTCTCGGCGGCGATACGCTGGATCAGGCGCGGATCGGTGATGTTCTCGACGAAGATTGCCTTGATGTTCTCCGCCTTGATCTGGCGGATCAGGCGCGCGACATCCTTGGCCGAGGCTTCCGTATCCGTGCTGGTGCCCTGCGGCGCCAGGAACGTGATGCCGTAAGCCGCGCCGTAATAGCCGAAGGCGTCATGCGTGGTGATCACGCGGCGCTGGCGCGCCGGGATGGCGCCATAGGCCGCGCGAATTTCCGCGTCGAGCGCCGCCAGCTTGGCGTCATAGGCGGCGGCGCGCGCATCGTAGCCGGCCTTGCCGCCCGGATCGACACGGCCGAGCGCGGCGGCGATGTTGGCGACATAGATTCGGACGTTGCGCACATCCTGCCAGGCATGGGGATCGAACGCGTCGTGGTGGCCGTGCCCCGCTGCGTGCCCGTCATCTCCCTCATCCGCCTTGCGTGGCACGATGCCGTCCGAAGCGGTGAGCAGCGGCCCCTTGTAGGCGGCGGCCTTGACCAGCCGCGCACTCCAGCCTTCGAGCCCCAATCCGTTGAAGACGACGAGCCGCGCTTCGGCGATCGCCTTGGAATCGGCTGGCGTCGGCTGGTAGACATGCACGTCGCCATTGACCGGCACCAGCACCGTCACCGCCACGCGGTCACCGCCGACCGCGCGCACCAGATCGGCGAGAATCGAGAAGCTCGCCACGACCTTGACCTCCCCCGCCGCACGAGCCGGGCCGCCCCCGGCGCCCGGCAGGACGAGCGCGCCGACGGCAAGCAGGGCGGCGGAATGCAGAACGGCGCGGCGTGAGGGCATGATGGCTCCGGGGCGAGGTCAAGATATGTTATGTTATACTATTGCATACCCTTGCATCCGCCCCGCCGTCAATACGGGAATGACCCGCCGGGCAAAAACGGATTTGTCAGGCGCCTGCCGCTACTCTAAGCGCTAGGGTTACCGTGGAAAGGAGCGGCCATGCGCACATCCGAGTGCGAAATCGTGATGGTGCCGGATCGGACCGCCGACGATCCGAACCACTGGCAGAACCGCTGGCAGGAAAAGCTCGCCGCGGCGCGACACCTGCCCGGCGAGCAGCCGATGCAATCGCTCCCGGACTGGGAGGCGTGCCTGCTGCAGGCCGTCGGCGCAGCGCAAAAGCCGGTCGTGCTGGTCGCGCATGGCGTCGGCGTCAACCTCACCGTGCTCAGCGCCGGCAAGCTCGATCCGGCCATCGTCAAGGGCGCTTTCCTGGTTGCGCCGACCGGCTCGCGGTTCGTGCTGGAGCAAGAGGATCTCGATAGCAGGCTCGCGCATCTCCCAACCGATCCGCTGCCCTTCGCGGCCACCGTGATCGCCAGCCGCAACGACCCGACCTGCCCGATCCTCGAAGCGGAGGAATGGGCCTTCGCCTGGGGCGCCGCCTTCGCCGATGCCGGCGATTCCGGCCACCTCGATCCCGAATCCGGCCACGGCCCCTGGCCCGAGGGGCTGATGCGTTTCGCGGGTTTCCTCAACAAGCTCTGAGTGGCGCGGTTTTCCGTATCGGGATGGGCCGGATGAACCGGCCCATGACGGTTAAGAACCAGGCGCCAATACCACCGCCGTCATCGCACGGCTTGCCCGGCCGATCCCGATTGGGGAGGCGCGACCGCGCGATCATGCGAGGCAAGACCACCCTACGTAGCCTCTGTCATTCCCAACACGCGTAGCATGATCGGGAATCCAGGAGTCGATTGCGCGGCGGTTCTGGATTCCCGCCTTCGCGGGAATGACACTGGCTATCTGCTGATTTTATTAGCCTAAACAACCACTTGCGCTACTTTTCAGAATCAACCTCCGAACGCCCACCAACAAAAAAGCCGCCCAAGGGCGGCTTTTCGGTCTTGCGACGCGCGGAACGGATCAGCGCGAATAGAACTCGACGACCAGGTTGGGTTCCATCTGCACCGGATACGGCACTTCGGACAGGCCCGGCACGCGGGTCATCTTGGCGGTCATCTTGCTGTGGTCGACGTCGAAATAATCCGGCACGTCGCGCTCGGCGAGTTGCACGGCCTCGAGCACCATCACCATCTGGCGCGAGGATTCCTTGACCTCGACGACATCGCCGACCTTGAGCATGTAGCTCGCGACATTGACGCGGCGGCCGTTGACCTTGACATGGCCATGGCTGACGAACTGGCGCGCCGCGAACACCGTCGGCACGAACTTAGCACGGTAGACGGCGGCATCGAGCCGGCACTCGAGCAGGCCGATCAGGTTCTCGCCCGAGTCGCCACGCATGCGCACGGCTTCGGCGTAATAGCGGCGGAACTGCTTCTCGGTGATCGAGCCGTAATAGCCCTTCAGCTTCTGCTTGGCCTTGAGCTGGGTGCCGAAATCAGACGTCTTGCCCTTGCGGCGCTGGCCGTGCTGGCCGGGGCCGTATTCACGCTTGTTGACCGGGCTCTTCGGACGACCCCAGATGTTCTGGCCCATGCGGCGGTCGATTTTATACTTTGACGTTGTGCGCTTTGACATCGCGGTTCCTCGTTTGGTTTGCGTTTTGAGGAACGCGCCCTCCTCCTCCGCCTTGTGGGCGGCGACAGGCAACGATGCGAACCGTTGCCGCGGGTGCGTAACTAAACAGCAACGCGGGCCGTTTGAGCCCGCGCTGATACGCGCCGGTTAATCGCAAGGCACACGAAATGTCAAGCGAACATCGGCCCGGCGCGGTCACACAGCGCCGTTTTTAGCGCGAGAACGCCATGCAGGAGCCAAGCACCGACACGCGCACCGTGGCGCCGGGCGCGGGAGCCGGCCCCGCCGCGATGCGGGCCGGCAGGCGCTTGCCGCCGGTCTCGACCGTCACCAGATGGTGATCGCCATAGAACGTGCTGCCGACCACCCGCGCCAAAACGCCGCCATCCCCGCCCTCATTTCCGCCAAGGCCCCCGCGCGTGATCGCCAGTTGCTCCGGGCGCAGCATCGCGATGGCAAAGCCGCTTTCGAGCGCCGCCTCCTCGCGCAACGCAATCTCGCCGAGCACCGTCGTCGCCATGCCGTCCGAGATCGTCGCCTCGAGCAGGATGGAGGGGCCGGTGAGCCGCGCCGCCTCGGCATCGATCGGCGTATGATAGAGCACGATCGGAGCGGCGCATTGCGCGATACGCCCCTGCCGCATCACCGCGACCAGATCGGCGCTGGCAAAGGCTTCCGCCGGATCGTGCGTCACCAGGATCGCGGTGGTGCGCGTGGCCCTGAGCGCCGCGATCACCTCGGAGCACACGGCGCGGCGCAGGTCGAGATCGAGCGCGTTGAACGGCTCGTCGAGCAGCACGATCGCCGGCTGCGGCGCCAGCGCCCGCGCCAACGCCGTGCGCTGCTGCTGCCCGCCCGACAATTGATGCGGATAGCGGCCTTCAAGGCCGGCGAGCCCGGTGATCTGCAAAAGCTCGTCGAGCCGGCCGCCCTGGCGCTCGGCGCGCGTCAGCCCGAAGCAAATATTCTCGGCGACGCTCAGATGCGGGAACAGCGCGCCTTCCTGCGGCACATAGCCGATGCGGCGCGCCTCCGGCGGCACCTTGGCGCCCTCGCCCGCCACGAGCCGGCCGCCGATCAGGATGCGCCCGGCATCGGGATAGGAGAAGCCGGCAACGAGCCTGAGCAGCGTCGTCTTGCCGCTGCCGGACGAGCCGAGCAACGCCACGATCCTGCTTTCGGGCACGTCGAGATCGATGCCGCGCAGCACCTTCGTCGTGCCGAAGCTCTTGTCCAGACCGGAAACCTGCAGATAGCTCATGGCTCGATGCATCGCCGCGCGCGGCTGTCCTTTCGGCGACCCGTCACACTTCCCCGGCGATCAGGTGATCCTGCGCGCGCGGCACGGCGGCCAGTGGTGGCCGCGCCGGGCCGATGCTGCGCAAGGTGAAGATGTAGACCGGCACACCCGATACCAGCACCAGCAGCAACGCGAAAGGGGCAGCCGCCGCATAGGAGCGATCATTGGTATAGGACCAGAACTCGGTGGCGAGCGTGGTGACGCCGGAGGGCGCCAGCAGCAGCGTCGCGGTCAGTTCGCGCATCAGTTCGAGCACGGTCAGCGCCAGTCCTGCTCCGATGCCCGGCATCAGGCTCGGCAGCGTCACGGCGATGAAGGCGGCGAGCGGCTTGCGCCCCAGCGTGCGCGCCACGTCCTCGATCTCGGGCGGCGCCAGTTCGGCTGAAGCCCTGATCGAGGATTGTGCTAGCGGCAGGAACAGCATGGCATAGGCGACGATGACCAGCACCGGGCTCTGATACAGCCACGGCGTGTAGCGGATGGCGAAGAACACCAGCGTCAGCGCGATCACCAGCCCGGGCAGGCCGTGGATGATGAACGGCATGCGCTCGGCGAAGGTCACCAGCGGCCCGCGCAGCCGGATCGAGGCCAGCACCAGCGGCAGCGCGAGCAGCGTCGTCACCAGCCCCCCCGGCAGCGCATAGCTCAGCGAGCCGACCAGCGCCGGCAAAACATGCTCCATGCCGAGCCCGAGCGAGGTGCCGCGCCCCAGCCAATAGGCCAGCGTCGCGAACGGCACGCCGACCGACAGAAGCGCGAACAGCCCGAATCCGGCGTGAACCGCATATTGCCAGCGGCCGATATCCAGCGGCGGCAGCGCGCGGGCATTGCCGCGCCCGACCCGCGAAAACCGCTTGCCGTGCCGCAGCGACATCTCGCCGAAGGCGAGCGGCACGCACAGCACCATCAGAACCGCGGAGAGCTGCGCCGCGGCGGCGTTGTCAAATTGCACGTCATATTGCGTGAAAATCGCGGTGGTGAAGGTCTCGACCTGCAGGAACGACAGCGCGCCGAACTCGGCCAGCATATGCGAGGACACCAGCAGCGCACCGCCGCCGAGCGCCGGTGCGATCTGCGGCAGGATGACCTCGTAAAACGTGCGCCAGCGCCCCCGGCCGAGGCTGCGCGACACTTCCTCGAAGCCGAGATCGACCCCGCGCAGCGCGGCGACGACCGGCAGATAGATCAGCGGCATGGTGGCGAAGGCGAGGATCACCACCGCGCCGGCCATGCCCTGGAAGGTCTCGCCGAGCGAGGCCCAGGCATAGCTCGACACAAAGGCCGGCATGGCGAGCGGCAGGCTGGCGACGACGCGCAGCACATCGCGCCCCGGCACGGCGAGCCGCTCGGTGCACCATGCGGCGGCAAGCGCCAGCGCGGCCGCGACCAGCGTCACGGACACCGCCAGCACCGTGGTGTTCCACAGCAGCCGCCCCGTCTCGGGCCGGAGCAGTTCGGCCACCGTGCCGGCCCAGCCGGCCTCGGCGCCGCGCATCACCACATAGGCCGCCGGCAGGAAGGCCAGCAGGGCCGGAATGATGACGAGCGCAAGCAGCGAGGGCGGGAAACTTCCCCGCCCTTCCCGAACCTTGACGTGGCTCACAAAAGTCCGGCTTGCTTCATCAGGTCGAGCGCCGCCTTGGCGCTGCCGATATCGGCAGGCGTGACGTCGCAGCCGATTTCAGACAGCGGCTTGAGCGGATATGGCGAGGCGACGCCCGGGCGCACCGGGTACTCGGCGTAGCTTGCGACCGCGACCTTCTGGCCCTCCTCGCTGATCAGATAGGCGAGGAATTTCTGTGCCGTCTCCTGGTTCTTGCTGGTCTTCAGCATTGCGGCCGGCGACAGGTTGATGAGCGAGCCGGCATCGCCCTTCTTGAAGTAATGCACGGCCGATTTCAGCTTGTCGGCGCCGTTTTCCTTGGCGAGCGCGAACCAGTAGTAGTTGTTGATCAGGGCCGACGCGACCTCGCCGGCTTCCACGGCGCGCATCGCGGCGCTGTTGCCGCTATACTTGCGGCCGTTTTCCTTCAGCCCCTTCAGCCAGTCGAGCGCCGCATCCTTGCCGTTGAGCTTGGCGATCGCCATCACCTGCTCCTCGAAGCCGTCGCGCGTCACGTAGCCGACCTTGTCCTTCCAGGGCGCGCCGGAGACACCGAGAATCGATGCCGGCAGGTCGCTCTCCTTGAGCATGTCCTTGTTATAGACCAGGACGCGAACACGCATGCTGGCCGCGATCCAGGTCTTGTTCGGCGACACATAGGCGGCCGGAATCTGCGCAAGGGTCTCGGCAGCGGTCGGTGCCAGCAAACCCTGCTCGTCGAGCGCGGCGATCGGCGGGCTCTGCTCGGAGAAGAAGATGTCGGCGGGCGAGTTGGCGCCCTCTTCCGTGATCTGGTTCGAGAGCTGCGAACTGCCGCCCTGGCGCACGGTGACCTTGATGCCGGTCGTCTTGGTGAAGGCCGCGACCACGGCGTCGGTCAGTTTGCGATGCTGGCCGTTATAGATCAGCAGGTTCTCTTCCGCCGCCTGCGCGGGAATGCCGGAAATCGCCACGCCCGCCCCAGCGGCAACGCCGGCACGCAGCAAGGCGCGCCTTGTCATGCTAAACATTAGAACAACTCCAGATTTATAAAGGCCATACCCATGCAACTGCAACCAGAGGCTATCGGCCGTCAAGTCTTGCTATGCTCAAAATGCTGTTTTGGGGTGCGGCGAAAACACATTCATCACTTTATAATTATTCTAAATTGATAAGTTAAAGGTATTCATCCGAATATCGCCAGGCGACATCGCGCTGTTTATTGTTAACGTGATCGAATAGACGCAACAGGAACGAGGCGGAAGATTCAGGCCTTCTCGAGAAGCGCCTTCAGCGCCGCCAGATCGCGCTCGACCCAGGCGATATCGCGCGCGAATACCGCGTCACTCATGCCGGGTTGCCGAAAGAGCGTGAACAGCACTTCGGCGCCCGCGCCATTGGCGATCACCCGCATCGGCACATAGACCTCTGCGCCATCCGGCAACAGCACGCGATGATCGCAAATACCGAAGGCGTTTTCCGGCGTAAACTGCAAGGTCACCTCGCCGGATGGGCCTTGCGCCCGCCAGACGCCTGCCTCATCCCGATGCAGCGTATCGGCGAGCCCCGCCGCCCAAAGCGCGAAATTGGCAGGTTCGGCGAGAAAACCGTAGACGGCCGCATAGTCCCGCGCGATCGAAACGCTGATCTGTTCGGCCGGCATGATGGCCATGGACGATGCCTCCCGATAAAAGCTCGGCCCGAATCTACTGCTGCTGCGGCGTGGTCTGGCACGCGCCGTTGCCATACCACGGCACCCAGTTGGCGCATTTGCTGCAACCGGACAGGCCAACGGCGATCAGGGCGACTGCGAACGAGGCAAGGACGAGGCGGCGCATGGGCGCTCCTGAAGGGCGGGACGGGCCACTCGTTCTAGAACAATGCCGATGCGCGTCAACCATCGCTCAATTCAGCTGGAGAGCCGCGATTTCACCGAAGCCGGCCCGCGCCAGTGCCGCGCGCAAGGGCGGTGCCGGCGGCCGATCGCCGGTGAACAGCGCCAGCCCCTCGCCTTTGGTGGCCCCCGGCGGCGGCACGCCGATCAGTTGCACCACGCGGCGCGCGATGGCCGGGCCCGGATCGATCCATGCGACCGGCCACGGCGCGAGCGCGCGAAACCGCTCGAGCAACAGCGGATAATGCGTGCAGGCCAGCACGATCGTATCGGTATGCTTGCCGTCGTGATCGACGAAGGCCGGCAGGATTTCCGCCCTGATCGCCTCATCCGAAACCGGCTCGCCGCGCAGATGCGCCTCCGCCAGCCCAGCCAGCCCCTCGGCGCCGATCAGCGTCACGCGGCTCTCCGCGGCGAATTTCAGGATCAGGTCGTAAGTATAGTCGCGCCGGACCGTGCCCGGCGTCGCCAGCACCGAGAACACACCGGTCTTCGATTGCGCCGCCGCCGGCTTGATCGCCGGCACCGTGCCGACAAACGGCACCTCGAAATGCGAGCGCAGATGCGGCAGCACCAGCGTCGAGGCGGTGTTGCAGGCGATCACGACAATGTCGGGCGCATAGCGCGGGATCAGCCGCTCCATCACCATCATCACACGCGCGACCAGCGCCTCGGGCGACAGCCGGCCATAGGGGAACACCGCGTCGTCGCCGCAATAGACGATGCGCGCATCCGGGCGCTGCCGGGTAATCTCCGCTTCGACGGTCAGGCCGCCGAGACCGGAATCGAACACGAGAATGGTGGGCTGCATGGCGGGGGCCGAATCACAACGGGACGAGCTTACCTCTCATAGTCCCCTCATTCCGCGCTTGTCGAAGGATGATCCGGCGAACACCCGAACCGCCGCGATTTTCCGAAGCGGGGGCGGCGGTCATTGGGTCCCGGCTCAAGGCCGGGACAAGACGGTTGTGATTCCCGCGCGTTTTGCCCCGGCCTTGAGCCGGGGCCCAGGGATGTCGAACTCTTCGCATCGGGATGGGCCGGTCAAGCCGGCCCATGACGGTGGAGGAGCGCGCGCAAAGCTTTCAGCCGTCATCGGCGGACTTGAACCCGCCCTTCCGGCCGCCCCTCACTTGCGCTCGACGTCCCTGGGTCCCGGCTCAAGGCCGGGACAAGATCGTCGCGGGAACCCAGCTCACTTACGCTCGACATTCTCGGCTGCCAGCAAGCCTGCGATCGCTTGTGCCGCTGCCTGCCCGGCCAGCACCGCGCCTCCCGCCGTCATCGCCGATGGACCGAGCACCGCTTCGCCAGCGAACCAGATGCGGTCGCCGACCGGCCGCGCCAACGCCTCGCGCGCCGCGAGATGGCCCGGTTTGGCAAGCGAATACGAGCCGGCCGAGAACGGCTCCTCGCTCCAGCCGGCAAGCCTGCCGCCGGCGATCTTCGGCCGCAGTTCCGCGCCGGTCAGCTTCAGCAGGCGCTCGGTGACGTGGTCGATCGCCCCTGCCTCGCCAAGCTTGGCGACGCCGCGCGCATAGTCGCCGCCGAACGTCGCCACGATCAGGTCCTGCTCGAACGGCCACAGCTCGAAATTGATCAGTTCGTGGCGCGAGGTGTCGTCGAAATATTGCGTGAACGCCGCCTGGCCGAGCCGGTCGCCCTCGACCTTGAGCGCGAGCTTGGTCATCGCGCCCATGCCGAGCCCATCGATCGCGGCGAGCGTTTCAGGCGGCAGCGCCGGCGTGAAGCGGATGCCTTCGCGCGCCAGCACGCCGACCGGAACGGTGACGATGGCCGCACGCGCCGCCAGCGTGCCATTGGCCGTGCTGAGCACCACGCCCTGCCCGCTCCAGTCGATGGCGGTCACCGGCGTCGACAGGCTGACCGGCAGACCCGCGCCATAGCGCTCGACCAGCTTGCCGTACCCGGTGGGCACCACCAGATCGGTGCCGGAATCGAGTTGCTCGTAATCGGCTGCCGAGACGCGCTGCGGGTCCTCGCCAAGCGACATCAGCGCAATCGCGGTCGCCACGTCGCTCAGCGCCGGCGGCTGGCCCTTCATCAGGTCGGCGAAGGATTGGTCGGTAGTGTGGTCATAGGTGCCAAGCACGGTATTGATGCGCCCGAAGGCCTCGCGATGCTGGCGGCGCGCATCGGTCGAAAGCCGCTCGCCATTGCGGAACGCCGCGAAACTACCACCGAGTGTGCGATCGTCGACGGTCTCGGCCGCCTGCGCCTTGGCGATCCCGGTCCACGGATTGCGCTCGGCCCAGTGGATGTAGAAGGCGCCGGTCTCGAAACGCGGACCGAGGCTCTCATCGGTGAACACGCGCCCGCCAATGCGGCCACGCGCCTCCATCACCAGCACGTTGCGCCGTGCGGCGCGCAAGGCATGCGCCGCGGCGAGCCCGGCCGCTCCCGCGCCGACGATCACCACGTCGAGATCGGCCGCGCGCGCGCGCGTGGCGGCCGTGGCGCCAAGCGCGGCGAGGAAGCTGCGGCGGGACAAGGCCATGGCTGGTTCCAGAACGGTGGCACGCGTTACGAAAGCTGCGCCATACGCCCCGAAAATACCGCCGGATTATGGCAATATGCCACTAACCTCGACGTTGGCGGGCATCAGCCAGCGAACGCACCACGCGCCTGAGCGTCCGCACATCCTGCTCGTGCAACTCGACACGGTGGAAGATATTGCGCAGGTTGCGCGCCATGACATGCCGTTTCTCGCCCTCGGGAAAATAACCCGCGCCATCGAGTTCCTGCTCGAGGAAGTCGAAAAACGACGTCACCGCCTCGCGACGGGCCGGCGGCGTCTCGAGATGGGCCGCAAACGGCAGGGCGGCGCCGGTCGCCGCCTTGTACCATTCGTAGCCGGTGAGCAATACGGCCTGCGCCAGATTGACCGAGGCGAAGCGCGGCGCGACCGGAAAGGTGATGATCGTATCGGCGAGCGATACATCGTCATTGTCGAGCCCGGTACGCTCCGGCCCGAACAGGATGCCGGTCCGCTCGCCCGCGTGCCCGCGCACCAGCATCTCGGCCGCCGCGCCGTCGGCGCCGAGCACCGGTTTCGCCTGCCCGCGCTCGCGCGCCGTGGTCGCATATACCCGGTTCAGGTCGCCGATCGCCGCCGCCACCGTCTCGAAGAGTTGCGCCCCATCGAGAATATGCGTCGCGCCCGATGCCGCCTGCCAGGCGCCCTTCTTCATGCGCGTCTTCTGCGGCCAGCCGTCGCGCGGCGCCACGAGACGCAGGTCGCTCAAGCCGAAATTGCCCATGGCGCGCGCGCACATGCCGATGTTCTCCGCCATTTGCGGGCGGACCAGAATGACGGCCGGCGCGATGACGGGCGCGTCCGGCTGCTGGGCAACGATCTCTGGCAAGGGCCACCTAATCGGAATCGGGCGCGGCCAACGCTGGCTTTGCCATGGAACATGTCGGTGCTATATGCCCTGCACCGCGACGGGTAAACCGCCGCTCCCACATCAGTTTTCTCCTACATTTTCCGATTTCAGGAAGGGTCACTGTCATGGCAAAAATCAAGGTCGCCAATCCGGTCGTCGATCTCGACGGCGACGAGATGACCCGGATCATCTGGCAGTTGATCAAGGACAAGCTGATCACTCCCTACCTCGATCTCGACATCAAATACTTCGATCTCAGCGTCGAACACCGTGACCAGACCAACGACAAGGTGACGGTCGATGCCGCCGAGGCGATCAAGAAATACGGCGTCGGCATCAAATGCGCCACGATCACGCCGGACGAGGCCCGCGTTGAGGAATTCAAGCTCAAGGAGATGTGGAAGAGCCCGAACGGCACCATCCGCAACATCCTCGGCGGCGTGATCTTCCGCGAGCCGATCATCTGCAAGAACGTGCCGCG
>CALKHP010000037.1 GCA_937988775.1 uncultured Alphaproteobacteria bacterium | reverse complement strand
CTGGTTGTCCTCGGCGGTCGAGAACACCTGGCTCTTCTTGGTCGGGATCGTGGTGTTGCGCTCGATGATGCGCGTGAACACGCCGCCCAGCGTCTCGATGCCGAGCGACAGCGGCGTCACGTCGAGCAGCAGCACGTCCTTGACGTCGCCCTGCAGCACGCCGGCCTGCACGGCGGCGCCGATGGCGACGACCTCGTCCGGGTTGACGCCCTTATGCGGCTCCTTGCCGAAGAACTGCTTCACGATCTCCTGGATCTTCGGCATGCGCGTCATGCCGCCGACGAGCACGACCTCGTCGATATCACTGGCCGAGATGCCGGCATCCTTGAGCGCCTTCTTGCACGGCGCGATCGTCTTCTGGACCAGGTCGTCGACGAGCGATTCGAGCTTCGAGCGCGACAGTTTCATCGCCAGATGCTTCGGGCCGGAAGCATCCGCCGTGATATAGGGCAGGTTGACCTCGGTCTGCGCCGTCGAGGACAGCTCGATCTTGGCCTTCTCGGCCGCTTCCTTCAGGCGCTGCAGGGCGAGCTTGTCCTTCTTCAGGTCGATGCCCTGCTCCTTCTTGAACTCGTCGGCGAAATACTCGACCAGGCGCATGTCGAAATCCTCGCCGCCGAGGAAGGTGTCGCCATTGGTCGATTTCACCTCGAACACGCCGTCGCCGATCTCGAGGATCGAGACGTCGAACGTGCCACCACCCAGGTCATAGACCGCGATCGTGCCGGCGGCCTTCTTGTCGAGCCCATAGGCGAGCGCCGCCGCCGTCGGCTCGTTGATGATGCGCAGCACCTCGAGCCCGGCGATCTTGCCGGCATCCTTGGTCGCCTGGCGCTGGGCGTCGTTGAAATAGGCCGGAACCGTGATCACGGCCTGGTCGACCTTGGTGCCGAGATAGGATTCGGCGGTTTCCTTCATCTTCATCAGCGTGAAGGCGGAAATCTGCGAGGGAGAGTAATCCTTGCCGTCGGCCTCGACCCAGGCGTCGCCATTGGCGTTCTTGGTGATCTTGTAGGGCACGAGGCCCTTGTCCTTCTGCGTCATCGGGTCGTTATAGGGCCGCCCGATCAGGCGCTTGATCGCGAAGAAGGTGCGCTCGGGGTTGGTGACGCCCTGGCGCTTGGCCGGCTGGCCGACGAGGCGTTCGCCGTCATCGGTGAAAGCGACGATGGACGGCGTGGTGCGCGCGCCTTCCGCGTTCTCGATCACCTTCGGCGTGGTGCCTTCCATGACGGCCACGCAGGAATTGGTGGTGCCAAGATCGATACCGATAACTTTAGCCATGATTTCAAGCCCTTTTCAGCAGCTCTCCCGAGCCCGTCCCGAAGCGACCGGCCCGGAGATGGAGATTTTGGCGCCGGCCCGGCAGAGCACCGGTCCGGCAAGCGATGAGCCCGATATAAGGAGGAGAGCGAAACGTCACAAGGGTGTCTCGCCCCAAGTTTTCGCCGGCGCGCGCGCGGCGGCGCGTTGCTGTCCGCAGGCAAATCGCCGCCGCCGCCATGCTGCGTCGAGGCGCAATGGCGCAGTTTTCGTGGCCGCCGCGCGTAGTCGGGGTTTGGCGGCCCCGGACTATAAAAATCGCCGGCGTGCCGGCGAAAGCGCGCGATTACCTGCGAACACCCTGGCGCGCGCGCATTACGGCGCCGGTTGCTGGCGAATACCGGAGCGATCCTGGCACTGACCGGCTTCCCAGCCGAGGATCGCCTGCTTGCGGGCGAGGCCCCAGTGATAGCCGGTGAGCGCGCCGGATTTGCCGAGCGCGCGGTGACACGGCACCACGAAGCTGATCGGGTTCTTGCCGACCGCCGCGCCGACGGCGCGCGCGGCCGCGGGCCGGCCGATGCGGGCGGCGAGCGTCGAATAGGTCGTGGTGGCCCCGACCGGCACGGCGAGCAGTTCGCGCCATACCGTGACCTCGAAATCGGTGCCGATCAGCAGCACGCGCAACGGATCGCGCGCCTGCCACGCGGCTGGCTCGAAGGCGCGCGCGGCGAGCGGCGCGGTCGCGTCCTGGTCCTGGACGAACGCGGCTTTCGGCCAGCGCCGCCGCATGTCGGCGAGCGCACCGTCGCGGCCGCCGCCATGTTTGCCGTCGGTGGCGGCCCGGCCTGGCGCCGCCTTGTCATCGACCCAGCCGAGCCCGGCCAGACCCGACCCCGCAGGACCCGACCCCGCAGGACCTGGCCCCGCGCTCACCACCAGCGCCTCGCCGAAGGGCGAGGGGTGAAAGCCGAAGACAAGGCGCTGGCCGGCGCCGCCCTTCCATGTCCCGGAGGCAATCGATTCGGCGACGGCCGCGAGATCGCGCGGCTGGCGCGGCGGCGCGAAATCGAAGCCCGGAGCGTCGCGCCGCGCCGTCCTGGCCTGTTTCACCACCGCCAGAAACGCCGCCGGCGTCAGCCCGGCCCAGCGCAGGAAGAGCTGCCGGAAGGCTTCAGGCGACAGGCCGAGATGGCGGGCGGCATCGTCCGGACCGGGCCTGCGGCCGGTTTGCGCGGCCATGAAGGCGAGCGCGGCCGCGACCTGGCGGTAATCGGCCAGCATCTCAGGCGCGCCTGCGGCATTGGCCGAGGTCTGGCGGTAGGCGGTTTGTGGCATGGGAGCGTCTCCAAGCCAGGCAGGATAGCCCGCCGGCGGCGAGAGGAAAGCCGTTTCTTGACGCCGGACCGGATGGTGCGGCGCAACAGCGCTCAGGCGTGCCGCGTCTGACCCAATGCGCTTTGCAGCGCGCCGGCGACTTCGGCCTTCTCCTCGGCGCCGAGGAAGCTGCCGACCACCACGGATTTGCCGCCCTCGACCAGCGCCAGCCGCTGCACGCCGAATTCCTTGTGCTCCTCGCGCTGCAGCCGGACCCAGAAGGCGTTGAAGCGCCATTCCCGCTTCGAGCCCTTGTGCGGCACCTTGCGGAACAGCAGTTCGACCTCGGTCAGGATCAGTTCCTCGTAATCCAGCGCCCGCGCATTGCACACGCGGAAGGCGATATAGAGCGCCGTGATGTCGAGCCCGTAGAAGCCGATCACCGGCCACGCGCCGAGCACATAGAGCGGGATCGACAGCACCAGCCCGACCAGCCCGATGCCGGTGAGGACAAAAAGGCGCCCGCTCCGGCCGAGCGACCGGTTGGGGTGCAGCCGCGCCGAGAAGACGAGCTTGCCGGCCGGGTGCACGGCATGTAGCGGGTGCATCGCGTGCATGGCTTGAGATTATAGCGCGCCCGTGCTGCCAAGAAAGCCCGATGTGAATAAAGCCCGATATGAAGAAAGCCGCCTGATGACCAATGCTCCCGATGATGTGCCGCGCCGCGCCAAACGCGCATCGATCAAGACGCAGCCGGCCAAGGCTAAAATGTCCAAGACCAAGGCTCCCAGGATGAAGGCCCGGAAGCCGGCCTCACCCGCCCTGGTCGCCGAGGTGTTCCGCCGCCTGCACGCCATCGAGCCGGAGCCGAAGGGCGAACTGGAATATCTGAACCCGTTCACGCTGCTGGTGGCGGTGGTGCTGTCGGCGCAGGCGACCGATAGCGGCGTCAACAAGGCGACGCGAGGCCTGTTCGCGCGCGCCGATACGCCGCAGAAGATGCTGGCGCTCGGCGAGGATGCCGTGCGCGAGCATATCAAGACCATCGGGCTGTTTCGCAACAAGGCGAAGAACGTCATCGCCCTGTCGCAGCAGTTGTTGCGTGACCACGGCGGCATCGTCCCGGCCGATCGCGATGCGCTGGTGAAACTGCCGGGCGTCGGGCGCAAGACCGCCAATGTCGTGATGAACATGGCCTTTGGCGAAGCGACCTTCGCCGTCGACACGCATGTCTTCCGGGTCTCGAACCGCATTCCGCTCGCGCCGGGCAAGACGCCGGAGCAGGTCGAGGCCGGGCTCGATCGCCTGATCCCGGAGCCGTACCGGCTGCACGCCCATCACTGGCTGATCCTGCACGGGCGCTACCTGTGCAAGGCGCGCCTGCCCGAATGCTGGCGCTGCCCGCTCAACGACCTGTGCGCCTACGAGCCGAAAAGCGTGGCGCGCGCCTGAGGGTCAGCCGAAAGCGTATAGCCAGGCGAGCCCGGCGCTGCCGAGGATGATGCGCCACCAGGCAAACGGCGTGAAGCCGTGATGCGAGATGAAGTCGAGGAAGCCGCGCACCACCACGAGCCCGGCGACGAAGGCCGCCGCGAAACCGGTGGCGATGACGAGCGCGCCATCGGCCGTCAGCAGGTGGTAATTCTTGTACAGGTCGAGCGTGAAGGCGCCCGCCATGGTCGGCATGGCGAGGAAGAACGAGAATTCCGCCGCCGAGCGCTTGTCGGCCCCCATCAGCATGGCGCCGACGATGGTCGCGCCCGAGCGCGACACGCCGGGGATCATCGCCAGGCACTGGAAACAGCCGATCTTCAGGCACATCGGGATCGAGAAATCGAAAATATCGTGGCGCTCGGCTTTCAGGTCGGCATCGTCGACCAGCCTGAGCACGATGCCGCCGCCGATCAGCGAGACGCACACGATCAGCGGGTTGAACAGCACGCCCTTGATGAATTGCGAGAACAGGCCGCCGATCAGCGCCGCCGGCAGGAAGGCGACGACGACGGCGAACACGAAATTCCGCGTGCGGCGGTCGGTGAAGAAGCCGGCCGCGATGGCGATCAGCTTGCGCAGGTAGACCAGCACGATGGCGAGGATGGCGCCAAGCTGGATCAGCACGGCGAAAGTCTTGCCGAACTCGTCGTCGCCGACGCCCATCACGTGCTGGAGCAGCAGCAGGTGTCCGGTGGAGGAGACCGGCAGGAATTCGGTGAAACCCTCGACAGTGCCGAGCAGCAGGGCGCGGGCAAGCGCAGCAATATCCATGTCCGGCCCCGTATCGGAAGCGAATCAGTTCGTTTCCGTTAACCTTTGCCACATATACCGGCTGGGCCGTCGGCGTCACCCGCGTCCGGCGGCGCTTTCCACTCCCTGCCGTAACCTGTGGCACAGATGTCTACGCTGTATCATTCGCCGCTTTGTCCGTTGTCGCGTTTCATCCGGCTGGTTCTCGGCGAATGGGGCTTCGAGCACGAAGCCGTCGAGGAGCGCGTCTGGGAGCGGCGTCACGATTTCCTGGTGCTCAATCCGGCCGGCACCGTGCCGGTGCTGGTCGAGGACGGGCTTGCCGTGCCCGGCGCCGACCTGATCGTCGCCTATATCGAGGAGACGCGCGGCCAGGCGCTCGATTCGCCCGGCCTGATGCCGGAAGGTGCCGCGCGCCGCGTCGAGGTGCGCCGCATCGCCGACTGGTTCAACCGCAAGTTCCACGAGGAAGTCTCGGGGCCGCTGGCGCATGAGAAGGTCATGAAGCGCTTCATGGGCCGCGACCAGGGCGGCGGCTCGCCGGACATGATCTCGATGCGCACCGCGCGCGCCAATATCCGCTATCACCTGCACTATATCGGCTGGCTCATCGGGCGCCGACACTGGCTGGCGGGCGATCGCATCAGCTATGCCGATCTCGCCGCCGCGGCCCATCTCTCGGTGTGCGATTATCTCGGCGACGTGCCGTGGGACGAGGACGAGGCCGCCAAGCTCTGGTACGCGCGCATCAAGTCGCGCCCTTCCTTCCGCCTGCTGCTCGGCGAGCGGCTGCGCGGCGTGACGCCGCCGGTGCATTACGCCGATCTCGACTTTTGATATCCGGCGGGGTTTTCCCCCTCATGCTGAGCCTGTCGAAGCATGCTCCGGCCTGGCGCTTTCCGGACCATCCTTCGACAAGCTCAGGATGAGGGCGGCGTAGTGAAAATGGAGGAACGCCGCATGAGCGTGCTGCTGCTCGGTTTCGGCTATAGCGCGGCCGCCTTTGCGCAGGCGGCCGGCACCCGTTTCGGGCCCCTGCACGGCACGGTGCGTAAGGCCGAGAAGGCGGCAAGGCTCGCCAGCGGTCCGGTCGCCTTGCAGGTCCATGCCGGCGGCGCTCCATCGCCAGGTCTCGCCGGCGCCATCGCGGAAGCGCGCACCGTCATCGTCTCGGCCGCGCCGGGCGAGGCCGGCGATCCGTTCCTCGCCGGTCTTGGCGCCGCGCTCGCCGCCGCGCCGCATCTCGAACTCATCCAGTATCTCTCGACGCTCGGCGTCTATGGCGACCATGGCGGCGCCTGGATCGACGAGAGCGCTGCCCTCGAGCCCGCCGTGCAGCGCACCGGGCGGCGCGTCGCGGCGGAAGCCGCCTGGCAGGCCTTTGGCGCGGCGCATGGCAAGGCGGTGCAGATCTTCCGCCTTGCCGGCATTTACGGACCGGGGCGCAATCCGCTCGCCGATCTGGCGAGCGGCCGCGCCCGGCGCATCTTCAAGCCGGGCCAGGTCTTCAACCGTATCCATGTCGACGATATTGCCGGCGCGCTCGTCGCCGGCATCGCGCACCCGCAATCGGGTGTGTTCAATGTCTGCGACGACGAACCGGCGCCGGCGAGCGATGTCGTGGCCTATGCCGCCGGCCTGCTCGGGCGTGAGCCGCCGCCGCTGATTCCGCTGGCCGAGGCCGGCCTGTCGCCGATGGCGCTGAGTTTTTACGCGGCGAACCGGCGCTGCCACAACACCCGCCTGAAGCGGGAATTGGGCCTCGCCCTGCGCTATCCGAGCTATCGCGAGGGGTTGGCGGCGTTGTTGCGGGCCGGCGAGGGGATCACGCCGCCCGCTTGACCACCGAGGAATGGTAGTGGCTGACATAGCGCGCGCTGATATCGGCGGTGCGCAGGATCACCATCACATCCGTGGTGCCGAATTGCCGGTCGATGACCGCGCCGTCGCCGAAGGTCGCGCCGAGCCTGAGATAGCCCTTGATCAGCGGCGGCAGGGCGTGCAGCGCCGCCCTGGTGTCGATCTCGTGTTTCGGCATCCGGTTCATCGAGACGTAGCGCGCCGGCAGGGCGGCGGCCCGGTTATCCGCCGGGGCTGCGGCATAATGGTGCAGGAAGGACAGCGGCAGGCTGAGGCGCTCGGCATTGGTGCCATCGAGGCTGGCGCAGCCGATCATGATGTCGATGCCGTGATGGCAGATATATTGCCAGATGCCATGCCACAGCAGTTCGACCGTGCGCTTGTTGCGGTACGGTTTCAGTACGCAGGAGCGGCCGAGTTCGAGGAAGCGCGCGCCGGGGTTGCGTTGCAGCAACTCGTCGACGCCGTATTCGCTCGCGGTGTAGAAGCCGAAATTCTGCTCGGCGATATCCTGGCGCAGCAGCCGGTAGGTGCCGACGACGCGCGGCTTGGCCTTCTTGAAGCGGTTGAGGCGGGCCGCGTGATCGATCACCAGCAGATGGTCGCAGATCGCATCGAACGCATCCATGTCACGCCGCGCCAGCATGGAACTGGCCGAGGGAATGGCGGACATCTCCTCGTAGAACACCTTGTAGCGCAGCCGCTGCGCATGGCGGATTTCCTTGGCCGAATGCGCCAGCCGCACCTCGAGCGAGCCGACGCGGCCGAGCGATTCGGGCAGGTCGCGATTCTCGATCAGCGGCAGTTGCAGCTTCTTCAGCCGGGGCAGCAGCCCATCGACGCCGACATGGCTCCATGCCGCCGGGTGCAGCCGCTTGACGAGTTGCAGCGGCGTCAGTCTCGCTACCGGCTTCTCGATGTCGATCAGCATTGCCTGCCGTTGCCCCCCTCGGCCGTCCGCGAGCGGGTCACCCCGGCGGTCGGAAACGCGCAAACGCATGAAAGCCCTTTTACCCAATCAGCACAGGTCTCGGACATAAATATGACAGACTGAGGCAAAGCGCTATGCCGGCTGGCGCATGTCTTTCACTGGGGGCATGTCTTTCACGTTCGGCGATGCGGGGGCGCCGAGGGCCGCCGCGAGGCGAGCCTGGTCGAGGGGCTT
This sequence comes from uncultured Alphaproteobacteria bacterium, assembly GCA_937988775.1. Taxonomy (GTDB): domain Bacteria; phylum Pseudomonadota; class Alphaproteobacteria; order Rhizobiales; family Beijerinckiaceae; genus CALKHP01. The sequence continues at coordinate 21,974 of CALKHP010000037.1, read as the reverse complement.
GGCGACGAAGGCATCGATGCCGGCGGCAAAGCAAGCCTCCCGGTCGGCGGGGAAGGCGTTGGCCGTCAGTGCGACGATGCGCAGCGGTGTGGCGCTTGTCTCCGCCGCCCTGAGGCGGCGCGCCGTTTCCAGCCCGTCGAGCCCGGGCATGCGGATGTCGAGCAGCACGAGATCGTAGGGCGTGCCCGCGGCGTTCGCGCTGCGCACCGCCTCGAGTGCTGCGAGCCCATCGCCGACGCGCACGGCCTCGCAGCCGCTGCGTTGCAGCAGGCGCAGCGCCAGCAGCGCGTTGATATCATTGTCTTCCGCCAGAAGAACCTTCAGCCCGAGCCGGGCCGGCTCGGCTCTGGCGGGTGCGTCGGGCGGGCTTTCCGGCGCGAGCTTGGACAGGCGCGCGAATACCGAGCGCGCCCGCAACGGCTTGACGAGATAGCCGTTGAAGCCGGCGGCGGCCGGTGGCCCGAAGGCGCGGCGCTCATAGGGCGACAGCATCACCAGCCGCAGGCCGAGCCCGGCCAGCGCCGCTTCGGTGGCGATGGTGCGCGCGACCTGCGGCCCGAGCGCGCAATCGACGATCAGGCCGGTGAAGGCCGCCCTGGCGATCGCGGCGCGCGCGCTCGCCGCATCCGCGACCAGCGTCACGCCCGCTCCCGCCTCGCGCAGCAATTCGGTCAGGTAGGGCGCTTCGAAGCGCGATTGCGACACGATGAGCAGCGTTTCGCCGGCAAGACGCGGCGCATCGGGCGAATCAGGCGCCTCGGCGGCGGCGAGCGGCAGCGAGACGCGAAAACACGAGCCCTCGCCCGGCCGGCTCGTCGCCGTGATGGTGCCGCCGAGCCCGGCCACGATGCGGCGCGAGATGGCGAGGCCGAGCCCGGTGCCCTCGTAGCGCCGCGCCGCCGTGTCGTCGGCCTGCTCGAAGGCCTGGAAAATCGCCTCGATCCGGTCTTGCGCGATGCCGATGCCGCTATCGGTGACGTCGATCAGCAGCCGGTCGCGCGCGGCGGCGACGCGGATGCCGACGCCGCCATGTTCGGTGAACTTGATGGCGTTGCCGGCGAGGTTGATCAGCACCTGCCTGAGGCGTCCGCCATCGGTGAGGATGCGCGCCGGCAGGGCGGGCGCGAGATAGGCGGCGATTTCGAGCCCCTTGTCCTGCGCGCGCGGCGCCAGCAACTCGGCCACGCCCTCGATCAGGCCGGTGAGCGCCACCGGCTCGATCACCAGGTCGAGCTTGCCGGCATCGATCTTGGAGAAGTCGAGGATTTCCTCGATCAGGCTCAGCAGCGCCTCGCCCGAGGTCTTGATCGCGCTGACATAGGTGCGCTGCTCGGCGCTGATCCCGGTCTCGGCCAGCAGCCCCGCCATGCCGAGCACGCCGTTGAGCGGCGTGCGCATCTCGTGGCTGACGGTGGCCAGAAACCGCGTCTTGGCATCGACCGCATCGGCGGAAGGGGAGGGAGAAGGCGCCGCCTCCCTGTCAGGCTGCGGCGCGCGAAGGCGCTCGGCGAGCCGCCGCTCGAGGCGGCGCACGTCGCGCATCAAGAGCAGCGCCGCTGCGGCCATCAGCAAGGCAAGCGCCACACTGATGGCCGTCACCGCGCCAGCGGTTCCTGCAAAGGCCGTTTCGACCATGTTTGTTTTACGCCTCGAACTTTGACAGGCAGCCTGTGGTCGAGAAGTTGATTTTCGGTGAGAGAGCCGTGGCAAAACCGCAACAGTCGCGCCACGGCCGGCCAAATCGGGCGAAATCGCGGCAACAGGGTTTGCGAGCGGTGAATCCGATCCAAGAATTCAGCCAGCAATGAATTCAGCCAGCAATGAATTCAGGCCATGATGCCCTGCGCCACGCCGCGATACGACACCGCCTCGGCAAGATGGATGCGCCCGACCCGTTCGACGCCGTCGAGATCGGCCAGCGTGCGGGCAACCTTCAGCACGCGGTGGAAGCCGCGCGCCGTCAGGTGCATGCGCTCGGAGGCCTCGCGCAGCAGGGCGGCGCCCGCCTCGTCCGGCCGGGCGATCTCCTCGATGATGCCGGCCGGCGCGGCGGCGTTGGTGCGCAGGTTCGGCAGGCCGAGCGCCGCGAAACGCTCTGTCTGGATGGCGCGGGCGCGGGCGACCCGGATGGCGACCTCGCGCGAGCCCTCGGTTGGCGGCGGCAGGATCAGGTCGCTGGCGCTGACGGCGGGCACCGCGATGGCAAGGTCGATGCGGTCGAGCAGCGGCCCCGACAGCCGGGCCTGATATTGCGCCGTGCAACGCTCGTTCGGGCCGCGCTTGCAGGCGAAGCCCGGCTCGTTGGCGCGGCCGCAGCGGCACGGGTTCATCGCCGCCACGAGCTGGAACCTTGCCGGATAGGTGACGCGGTTATTGGCGCGCGACACGCTGATCTCGCCGGTTTCGAGCGGCTGGCGCAGGCTGTCGAGCACCTGCGGCTGGAATTCCGGCAATTCGTCGAGGAACAGCACGCCGTTATGGGCGAGCGAAACCTCGCCCGGCCGCGCATGCATGCCGCCGCCGGTCAAGGCCGCGATGCTGGCCGAATGATGCGGCGTCCGGAACGGCCGGCGGTCGGTCAGCGCGCCATTGGCAATGGTGCCGGCGATCGAATGCACCATCGACACTTCGAGCAGTTCCGCCGGCGTCAGCGGCGGCAGGATCGAGGGCAGGCGCGCCGCCAGCATGGATTTTCCCGCGCCTGGCGGCCCGCAGAACAGCAGGTTGTGGCCGCCGGCGGCGGCGATTTCCAGCGCGCGCTTGGCGGTTTCCTGGCCCTTGATGTCGCTGAGGTCCGGCAGGTCGCCGCTGCGCGGCCCGAGCGCCGGTTCCGGGCGCGCCAGCACCTGCGTGCCCTTGAAATGGTTGGCGAGCTGGATCAGCGAGCGCGGGCTGAGGATATCGACATTGCGCCCGGCCCAGGCCGCTTCGGGGCCGGAGGCGAAAGGGCAGATCAGGCCCTGGCCGCGCGCATTGGCCGCCACCGCCGCCGGCAATACGCCGGCAACCGGCGCGATCGAACCATCGAGCGACAATTCGCCGAGCACGGTGTAGCCGGCGAGCGCGTCGGCCGGGATCGCGCCGATCGCCGCCATCACGCCGAGCGCGATCGGCAGGTCGAAATGGCTGCCTTCCTTGGGCAGGTCGGCCGGCGCGAGATTGACCACCAGCCGCTTGGCGGGGATGGCGAGGCCGGACGCGGTCAGCGCGGCGCGCACGCGCTCCTTCGATTCGGCGACCGCCTTGTCCGGCAGACCGACGAGCACGAAGGCGACCATGCCGCTCGAGACCTGAACCTGCACGTCGACCGGCTTGGCCTCGATGCCCTCGAACGCGACCGTCGCGACGCGCGTCACCATGCCCGAACTCCCCCACCCGCCGCGACCTTAGCGGGGCCGGCGCGGCCGTGCAAGAACAGGTCATGAACGAGGGCGGCGTGCGATCCGGTGCTTTTCCGTTGACGGTCCGTCATGTCGCGGGATAGCCGTTCCGGCCAAGCCCCGCCCGTCGGCGGCCCCTCAGCAGAAGGATCACGATCATGGACGCTGCCGCCCTGCGCGCGCTTCAGGCGCCGCTCAAGGACAACTACCGCGCCGCGCCCGGCGCCGCCCGCATCACGCTCAAGGCGAAAGGGTCGATCGACGAGACGAAGATCGCCTGCAAGATCGAGACCGGCCGCGCCATCGCCGAGGCCGGGCTTCATCCGCTCAGCGGCGGCTCGGGCGCCGAACTGTGCTCGGGCGACATGCTGCTCGAGGCGCTGGTCGCCTGCGCCGGCGTGACGCTGAAGGCGGTGGCGACCGCGCTCGCCGTCGATCTCAAGGCGGCGACGGTGCGCGCCGAGGGCGATCTCGATTTTCGCGGCACGCTCGGCGTCGACAAGGGCGCGCCCGTCGGCTTCGAGGCGATCCGGCTGTTCTTCGACCTCGATACCGGCGCCGACGAGGCGACGATCGCGCAGTTGATCAAGCTGACCGAGCGCTATTGCGTCGTGTTCCAGACTCTCAAGACATCACCGGCTTCGACCGTGACGGTTCAACGGATGTCATTGGCCTGAGGGCGCGCTTTCGCCCATGCTGGCGGCGCCGGCCAAGCGAATCGATTCTTTCGTGCTTTTGACTCCTCTCCTCGCCCTTGTGGCCAAGATGATCGCGGCCGCCTCGCTGGTGGTGACCGCTTCGGTGGTTGCCGAACGCAGCGGCCCGTTCGTTGCCGCGATGATCGCCACCCTGCCGATCTCGGCCGGCCCGGCGCTGGTCTTCCTGGCGCTCGATCATGACGATGCTTTCATCGCCGGCGCGGCGCTTGGCGCCATGGCGACCAATGCCGTCAACGGCGTGTTCTGCCTGGTCTATGCCGCGCTCGCCCAGCGCCTCGATACCGTGCGCGCCCTCGGGCTGGCGCTCATCGCCTGGTTCGCCATGGCGCTGCCGGTCACGGGGCAGGTGTTTTCGCTGGCGCAACTGCTGCTCGGCTCGCTGGTGCTGTTCGCGGCGCTGATCCCGTTCAGCCTGCGCTACATGAAGGTGCCGATGCCGGCGCTGGCGGCGCGGGCGCGCTTCGCCATCCCAATCAGGGCGCTTTCGGTCGCCGCGCTGATCGGCGTGCTGACATTGCTCAGCAGTGCGATCGGCCCGGCCTATTCCGGCATGCTCGTGGTGTTCCCGATCGTGCTGTCGAGCCTGATCGTCATCCTGCAGCCGCGCGTCGGCGGGCGCGCCTCGGCCGCGGTCATGGCCAGCACCTTGCCGGGGCTGCTCGGTTTCGCGGCCGCGCTTGCGGTCGTGCATCTCGCCAGCGCGCCGCTCGGCCGCTTCCAGGCACTGGCGCTCGGCCTCCTGACCAGCTTTGCCTGGAATGGCGGCCTGCTGTTGCTGCGCCTGGTCACGCGTCGGGCGCGGCGCTGATCGCCTTCAGCCGGTAGAGCGCCTCGAGCGCCTCGCGCGGGCTCATCTCGTCGGGCTGGAGCGCATCCAGCGCGCCGCGCAGCAGGTCTGGCGCGGCAGGCGCAGGGGCTGGCGCCGGCGCACGGATCGCCGCGAAAAGCGGCAACTCATCGAGCAGCTTTCGCGTCGGCGCCTGGCGGTCGGCCTGCTCCAATTCGGCGAGGATCTGCCGGGCGCGCGCCACGACGCCGGCCGGCAACCCGGCGAGCTTGGCGACCTGGATGCCGTAGGAGCGGTCGGCGGCGCCCGCCACCACCTCGTGCAGGAACACGACCTCGCCCTGCCAGTCGGTGACGCGCATCGTCAGGTTGGCGAGCCGGGCGAGGCGCTGCGTCAGCGCGGTCAACTCGTGGTAATGCGTCGCAAACAGCGCCCGGCAGCGGTTGTTCTCGTGCAGGTGCTCGATCGCCGCCCAGGCGATGGAGAGGCCGTCGAAGGTCGCGGTGCCGCGCCCGATCTCGTCGAGGATCACCAGGCTGCGATGGCCTGCCTGATTGAGGATCGCGGCGGTTTCCACCATCTCGACCATGAAGGTCGAGCGCCCGCGCGCCAGATCATCCGCCGCGCCAACGCGCGAGAACAGCCGGTCGACGACGCCGATATGCGCGGACGATGCCGGTACATAGGCGCCCATCTGCGCCAGTACCGCGATCAGCGCGTTCTGGCGCAGGAAGGTCGATTTGCCGGCCATGTTCGGCCCGGTCATCAGGAAAATGCGCCCGGCCTGCTGGCGCTCGGGCGCCGACAGGTCGCAGTCATTGGCGACGAAGGATTCGCCAGCGCCGCTCAGCACCGCCTCGACCACCGGATGGCGGCCGGCGCTGACGGCGAAGGCGAGACTGTCATCGATGCGTGGGCGCACCCAGCCGCGCTTTTCGGCGAGCGTCGCCAGGCTGGCTGCGACATCGATCGTCGCGATGGCCTGCGCCGCCAGCTTCAGCGCGTCGGCCTGCGCCAGCGCCGCTTCGCTCAGCCGCTCGAAATGCCCGAGTTCCAGCGCCAGCGCCCGCTCGCCGGCCGAGGCGATGCGGCTTTCGAGTTCGCCAAGCTCCAGCGTCGAGAAGCGCATCGCATCCGCCATGGTCTGGCGGTGGATGAAGGTGCCGGCATGGGGTGGCTTGAGCAGCCTTTCGCCGATCGCCTGCGGCACTTCGAGGAAATAGCCGAGGAAATTGTTGTATTTGACGCGCAGCGTGCGGCACTCGGTCTCGGCCGCATAGCGCTGCTGCAATTCGGCGATCACGCGCCGGCTCGCGTCGCGCAACTGGCGCAGCTCGTCGAGCGCCGGATCGAAGCCGGCGCGGATGAAGCCGCCATCGCGGCGCGCCAGCGGCAAGTCGTCGGCGAGCGCGTCCGCCAGCAGGGTAGCGAGGCTGCCGCCAAGCTGCACCAGATGATCGCGCGCTTCGGCCAAGGCCTCGGGCAGGCCCGAGCCGCCGCCGATCAGCCGCGCGGTCTCGGCCGCCGCCGCGACGCCGGCGCCGATCGTCGCCAGTTCGCGCGGGCCGCCGCGATCGAGCGCCAGCCGCGCCAGCGCGCGCGCCATGTCCGGCACCTGCCTGAGCAGGGCGCGTAAATCCTCGCGCAACCGGGTCTCGTCGAGCAGGTGGCTGACCGCGTCGAGCCGGCGATTGATGCGGGCGGGGTCGGTCAGCGGGCCGGCGAGCCGCTCGGCGATGAGGCGGCCGCCGCCAGGGGTCAGCGTCAGGTCGATCGCGGCGAGCAGGCTGCCGTCGCGCTCGCCCGACAGCCGCCGCGTCAGTTCGAGATTGGCGCGCGTCGCGGCGTCGATCTGCATCGTGCCGCCGACATCCTCGCGCCGCGGCGGGCTGAGCGGTGGCCGGCTGCCGCGCTGCGTGCGCTCGATATAGCCGATGGCGAGCGCGGCCGCTGCCAGTTCCACGCGCTCGAACTGGCCGAACCCGTCGATCTCGCTGACGCCGAAATAGGCGGCCAGCCGGCGGTCGGCGGAGGCCGCATCGGCATCAGTGCGCGGCAGCGCCGTCACGGCGACCGGCGTCTCGCGCCACAACTCGCGCAAGCCGTCATCCTCGTGCACGGCGTCGGGCATGACGATCTCGCGCGGCTCGAGCCGGGCGATCTCGGCGCCAAGGCTGCCGCCGGCCGTGGTCGAGACGGTAAAACGGCCGGTCGAGATGTCGATCACCGCCAGCCCGTACAGGAAATCCTGCTCGCCGGCCTTGACGCGGGCGACCGCGACGAGCAGCGAGGCGCGGCCCGGCTCGAGCAGGTTTTCTTCCGTCACGGTGCCGGGCGTGATCAGCCGCACCACGTCGCGCCTGACGATCGCCTTGGCGCCGCGCTTGCGGGCTTCCGCCGGATCCTCGAGCTGCTCGCATACCGCGACGCGGTGGCCGAGCGCGATCAGCCGTTGCAGGTAATCGTCGGAGCGCGCCACCGGCACGCCGCACATCGGGATGTCCTCGCCATGATGCTTGCCGCGTTTGGTCAGCACGATGCCGAGCGCGCGCGAGGCGATTTCGGCATCCTGGAAGAACAGCTCGTAGAAATCGCCCATGCGGTAGAACAGCAGGCAATCGGGATTGGCCGCCTTGATCTCGATGAACTGCGCCATGGAGGGCGTGACGTGGTTCTGCGCGGTTTTTTTCTGCGGTTCGGCCATGGCGGCGGCGACGCTAGCAAACGCGAGGCGCATGCGCATCCATTGCGAGCGTCGCGACCGGCCGATCCACAGGGGATTGATGCGGCTTTCGGATTCGCAAGGCCGTTGCCGGCTACGCCGAGGTCATTTTCGCGCGGGCTGGCTACTGGATTCCCGATCGCGCTGACCCGCGTCGGGAATGACGCTCATAACGGCGAGGTCGCGTAACGGCTGGGCCCCGGATCAAGTCCGGGCCAAGACGTCGAAGCACCTCGACGGCCTTTTGCCGGGCTTGACCCGGCATCCAGTGGCAGGCGCCGCGCCATCCCGTCGATCCTGACGCCTCTCCAATCGGGATCGGCGGATCAAGTCCGCCGATGACGACTGCAATGTTTGCGCTGCCTTCTCCGCCGTCATGGGCCGGCTTGACCGGCCCATCCCGATGCAGGAAGCCGCAACCGCCACTTCAGGCCGGCACCGCCTCCAGCCTGCGCGCCGGATTGGGTGCCGAGGCGACGATCGAGTAGCGGATATAGGCCTGCGAGCGGCTTTCCTCGGCGCGCTGGCGCCAGACCGTATTCGCCTCGTCATAGCTGTGGAACGGCCCGAGCACGCGGCTGCTCGCCGGCTCGATCTCGTGGAATTCGGCGTCGCGGAATTCGCCGCCGATGACCCAGAATTGCTGCGACATGATTTTGGTCCTCCTGGTGTTTGTGCGGGTTGGCTTATTCGGCAGCGATGCCCTTGGCTGAAGGCGCATCGTGGAACTGCGCGGTTTCGGTCGAACCCGCCATGGCGGTCGTCGAGGATTTGCCGGCCGAGATTGCGGTTGCCACGGCATCGAAATAGCCGGTGCCGACCTCGCGCTGGTGGCGCACGGCGGTGAAGCCTTGGGCAGCGGCGGCGAATTCGCGCTGCTGCATCTCGCTATAGGCACCCATGCCGCGCGCCGAGTAGCCTTTGGCCAGTTCGAACATCGACAGGTTGAGCGCGTGGAAGCCGGCCAGCGTCACGAACTGGAACTTGTAGCCCAGGGCGGCGATCTGCTCCTGGAAGCTCTCGATCGATTTTGCATCGAGCTTCGCCTGCCAGTTGAACGAGGGCGAGCAGTTATAGGCCAGCAGCTTGCCGGGGTGTTTGACGTGCATCTCGCGGGCAAACTCGCGCGCCTCGCCGAGATCGGGCTCGGAGGTCTCCCACCAGATCAGGTCGGCGTAATCAGCGTACGCAATGCCGCGGCTGATCGCGTGTTCGACCGAATGCGTGTTGCCCTGCTTGAGACGGAAGAAGCCTTCCGGCGTGCGGCTGTCGCGATCGATGAACGGATGGTCGTACGGATCGACATCCGAGGTGATCAGCGTCGCCGAATGCGCGTCGGTGCGCGCCAGCAGCACGGTTTCGGTGCCCATCACGTCGGCGGCAAGGCGCGCGGCGTTCAGGGTGCGCAGGAAGCTTTGCGTCGGCACCAGCACCTTGCCGCCGAGATGGCCGCATTTTTTCTCCGATGCGAGCTGGTCCTCGAAATGCACGCCCGCCGCGCCGGCCTCGATCATCGCCTTCATCAGTTCGAAGGCGTTGAGCGGCCCGCCGAAACCTGCTTCGGCGTCGGCGATGATCGGCGCGTACCAGTAGGTCGAGTTGTCGCCTTCCATCCTGGCGATCTGGTCGGCGCGCTGCAGCGCATTGTTGATGCGCTTGACGACGTCCGGCACCGACGAGGCCGGGTAGAGCGACTGGTCGGGATACATCTGGCCGGCATTGTTGGCATCGGCCGCGACCTGCCAGCCGGAGAGATAGATCGCCTCGAGCCCGGCCTTGACCTGCTGCATGGCCTGGTTGCCGGTGAGTGCGCCCAGCGTCCTCACGAAGGGGCGCTCGTTGAGCAGCTTCCACAGGCGGGCGGCGCCGACCTTGGCGAGCGTGTGCTCGATGCGGAGCGAGCCCGAGAGCCTCTCGACATCGGCGGTGGAGTAGTCGCGCTTGATACCCTTGAAGCGGTCGGTGGCGGTGTGCAGGCTCATCGTGGCAATCCTCATTTGTAAAACCGGATGCCGATGAGCATTGCAAAGCACGCGCGCTTGATCAATAACTGATTGATAATCAAAGGAAAATATGAAAACCGCAACAAAAATTACAAACTCTGTGGTGTAAAGTGTCAAATCTTGTCAATAAGCGGCCCGCGACACGAAAGGGAAGGCCATGAAAGCGATCCGCATCGGCGGCCGGCTGCGCCGCCTGCGCCAGGAGCGTCATCTTGCCCAGGTGCAAATGGCCGAGGAGCTCGGCATTTCCGCCTCCTATCTCAACCTGCTCGAATCGGGCCAGCGCCCGGTCACGGTGCGCGTGCTGCTCAGGCTAGCCGAGCGCTTCCAGCTCGATCTCGGCTCGCTCGCGGTCGAGGAGGATGACCGGCTCGCCACCGCGCTGATGGAGGCTTTGTCCGATCCGCTATTCGAGAGCCACGACATCAAGGCGAGCGACGTCAAGGAACTGGTCGCCGGCCTGCCGACGCTCGGGCGCGCCATGCTCGACCTGTACCAGGCCTATCGGCGCGGCCCGGCCGGCCCGGACGAGATTGGCGACCGGCTCGATGGCGAGAGCCTGCCGATCGGCCTGCCCTCCGAGGAAGTGTCGGATTTCCTGCAGCAGCGCGGCAATCATTTCGTCGAACTGGAGGAGGCGGCCGACGAGCTCTGGCGCCGGCACGGGCTCGGCCTGCATTCGCTGTTCCGCGATCTCGTCGACGTGCTGACCAAGAGCTATGCCGTCGATGTCGACGTGCTGCCGGCCACCCAGCTCGACGGGCTGCTGCGCGACTATAACCCGCTCACCCGCCGGCTGCGCCTGTCGGAGATGTTGCCGCCGCCGAGCCGGATTTTCCAGCTTGCCTGCCAGATCGGCTACCTTGCCTACCGCAACGATATCGACAAGCTGGTTTCGTCCGGAAAATTCACCAGCGCCCAGTCGGAAGCGCTCGCCCGTTCGGCCCTGACCAATTATTTCGCTGGCGCGGTGATGATGCCCTATGACCGTTTCCTGGCGGCGGCGCGGGCCACGCGCTACGACATCACGATCCTGCAGCACCGCTTCGGCGTCTCGTTCGAGCAGACCTGCCACCGCCTGACCACCTTGCGGCGCGCCGGCGCGGAAGGCGTGCCGTTCCACCTGATCCGGGTCGATATCGCCGGCAACATCTCGAAGCGCTTCTCGGCGTCGGGCATCCATATCGCCCGTTTCGGCGCCGCCTGCCCGCGCTGGAACGTCTACGATGCCTTCGCCACCCCCGGCATGCTGCGCCTGCAGATTTCGCGCATGCCAGGCGGCGAGAGCTATTTCTGCGTCGCCCGCACCGTGCAGCCGGCCGGGCGCAGCGTTGGGCGTGGCGGCGCGCTGATGTCGCGCGGCGGCCAGCTCTCGATCGGGCTCGGCTGCACGGTCGGCCATGCCCGCGAGCTTGTCTATGCCGACGGGCTCGATCTCGACGACGAGACGCTGGTCACGCCGATCGGCGTGTCGTGCCGCGTCTGCCCGCGCCAGGATTGCGCCGACCGCGCCGTGCCGGCGCTCGCCCAGAAGCTCGACATCGACGAGAACCAGCGCCGGCAATCGGCCTATGTCAGTTCGTGATGTGTGAGTAGAGCACCCGCTAACGGCCTGTCATTCCCGCGCAGGCGGGAATCCAGAACCGCCAGCGCGGGCGGCCCCTGGATTCCCGATCGCGCTGACGCGCGTCGGGAATGACAAAGTGGGGGCTCAAGGCCGGGCAAGACCATCGTGGAAACGCAACCGTCTTGTGCCGGGCTTGACCCGGCACCCAGCCCTTATGCCGCCAGATCGGCAACCACCGCGTCAAGCACCGGCATGCCTTCGTTGGTGACGCGCAGCCGGCCCTCGGCCGTGCGCTCGATCATGCCGTCGGCGATCAGCGAGCGGATGCGGCCGGCATCGAGCGCGTGGCCGGCATGCATGACGAAGCGGGCCGGGTCGATGCCCTCGCGCAGCCTGAGCCCCATCAGCAGGAATTCGTCGCCCTGTTCTTCCGGCGTCAGTGGCGCATCCTCGATCAACCCGTGGCCCCAATGCTCGACGCGTTCGAGCCAGCCTTCAGGCGAAGCCTCGGTCACCTGCGCGCGCCGCCCGTCGAGCGCCCGCATGCGGCCATGCGCGCCGGGGCCGACGCCGGCATATTCGCCATAGCGCCAATAGATCAGGTTGTGCCGGCTTTCGGCGCCGGGCCGTGCGTGGTTCGAGACCTCATAGGCCGGCAAGCCATGCGCCTCGCAGGTCTCCTGCGTGATGTCCCATAGCGCGCGGCCGAGATCGGCATCGGGGATTTTCAGCTTGCCGGCGGCATGCAGCTTCTCGAACATCGTGCCTGGCTCGATGGTGAGCTGGTAGAGCGACAGGTGCTCGACGGCGAAGCCGATGGCGCGGGTGAGTTCGGCCTGCCACTGAGCCGGCGTCTGGCCGGGCCGGGCATAGATCAGGTCGAAGGAATAGCGCGGAAAGGTGCTGGCCGCGATCTTGACGGCGGCGAGCGCCTCGTCGACCGTGTGCTGGCGCCCGAGCGCCTTGAGGTCGGGGTCGTTTAGTGCCTGCACGCCGATCGAGAGCCGGTTGACGCCGGCGACGCGATAGCCGCGAAAACGCTCGGCCTCGACGCTGGTCGGGTTGGCTTCCAGCGTCACCTCGACGCCGGGCTCGACATTCCACGCCTTGGCGATCGCGTCGAGAATCGCGCCGACCGTCGCCGGCTTCATCAGCGAGGGCGTGCCGCCGCCGAAGAAGATCGAGCGCACGTAGCGCCCGGGCGTCAGCGCGGCGCGATGCTCGATATCGCGTCGGAACGCCTCGACATAGCGCTCCTGGTCGATCGGTGCATGGCGCACATGGCTGTTGAAGTCGCAATACGGGCATTTGGCCAGGCAGAACGGCCAGTGCACATAGACGCCGAAACCGGCTGTGCCTTCCGCCTCAGCCATCGCGATTGCCTTTCAGGCAGGCATCGGCCAGCGCCAGGAAGGCGCGCGCCCGGTGCGACAGGGCGCGCGGATGCGCGCCCGAGCGGTCGATACCGTGTTTCTCGATGCTGCTGATCTCGCCGAAGGTGCGCCGGAACCCCTTGGGCTGGAACATCGGATCATAGCCGAAGCCCTTGGTGCCGCGCGCCGGCCACACCAGACGCCCGAACACCCGGCCCTCGAAGATTTCCTCGTGCCCGTCCGGCCAGGCGAGGCACAAGGCCGCCACGAAATGCGCTTTTCGCGTCGGCGGCGTGTTGGCGCCGCGCTTGCGTAATTCGTGGTCGATGCGCGCCATGGCGGCGGCAAAATCCTTGCTCGCTCCGGCCCAGCGCGCCGAGAAAATGCCGGGCGCGCCGTCGAGCGCATCGACGGCGAGACCGGAATCGTCGGAGAAGGCCGGCAGGCCGGTGGCGCGCGCCGCCGCATGCGCCTTGATCGCGGCATTCTCGGCATAGGTCGTGCCGGTCTCCTCGGGCTCGGGCAGGCCGCGCTCGCCGGCCGAACTCGCGCTGACGCCGTAGGGCGCGAGCAACTCGCGCATCTCGACCAGCTTGCCGGCATTATGCGTGGCGATTACCACCTGGCCCGTGAGGAGACGATGCGTCATCTCAGGCCGTCGCCATCTTCTGCAGGCCGACGAGCTGGCCGATGCCGCCCTGCGCCAGGCCGAGCAGCTTGAGCAGTTCCTCCTGCGAGAACGGCGCGCCCTCGGCGGTGCCCTGCACCTCGACGATGCCGCCGGAGCCGGTCATGACGAAATTCGCATCGGTCTCGCAGTTGGAATCCTCAAGATAATCGAGGTCGAGCACCGGCGAACCCTTGTAGATGCCGCACGACACCGCCGCGACGTGATCCTTGAGTGCTGCGCCCTTCAGCATGTCGCGCGCCTTCATCCAGGCGAGGCAATCATGCAGCGCCACCCAGGCGCCGGTGATCGAGGCGGTGCGCGTGCCGCCATCGGCCTGGATCACGTCGCAATCGACGGTGATCTGGCGCTCGCCGAGCGCCGCGAGATCGACGACGGCGCGCAGCGAGCGCCCGATCAGGCGCTGGATTTCCTGCGTGCGGCCCGAAGGCTTGCCGGAGGTGACCTCGCGCCTTGTGCGCTCATGGGTCGCGCGCGGCAGCATGGCATATTCGGCCGTGACCCAGCCCTTGCCCTGGCCGCGCAGCCACGGTGGCGGCCGGTCTTCGAGGGAAGCGGTGCACAGCACATGCGTCTCGCCGAACTTGACCAGGCACGAGCCTTCGGCATAGCGCGCGACGTTGCGCTCCAGGGTGACTTTGCGCATTTCGTCGGCTGCGCGTTTCGATGGCCGCATCAAGCTCTCTCCCGTTCCGTCGAAGCCGGCTTGTAGGCGGCGCGCCCTGCGCCTGCAAGCGGCCAATGCGCCACGCGCCGCAACGGGAGCCTTGTACCACCCCTCGCCAGTGCCTACTGCTTGGCGTATGTCCGATGATCGCAAAACCTCTTCCGTCGATCTGAGCGTGCTGTCGCAGCTCAACGAGCGCTCGCGCGAAATCTTCCGGCGCATCGTCGAGAGCTATCTCGAGACCGGCGAGCCGGTCGGCTCGCGCAATCTCAGCCGGCTGATCCCGATGACGCTGTCGCCGGCCTCGGTGCGCAACGTCATGGCCGATCTCGAATCGCTCGGCCTGATCTTCTCGCCCCATACCAGCGCCGGCCGCATCCCGACCGAGACCGGCCTGCGCTTCTTCGTCGATGCGGTGATGGAATTCGGTGATCTCGCCGAGGAGGAGCGCCGCAATATCGAGGCGCAGGTGCGCGCCGCCGGCACGGAGCGCACCTTCAACGGCGTGCTCTCGGAAGCCTCGCAGCTTCTTTCTGGCGTGTCGCGCGGCGCCGGCGTCGTGCTGACCGGCAAGGCGGCGCGCCGGCTCAAGCATATCGAGTTCGTCCGCCTCGACCCGGCGCAGGCGCTCGTCGTGCTCGTCGGCGAGGATGGCGAGGTCGAGAACCGGCTGATCGCGCTGCCGCCCGGCCTGCCGGCTTCGGCCCTGATCGAGGCCGGCAACTATCTCAACGCCAGGCTGCGCGGCCGCGCGCTCGACGAGGTGCGCGCCGATATCGAGGCGACGCGCGCCGCCGCCCAGCGCGAACTGGACGCGGTTGCCGCCCGCATCGTCGATACCGGCATGGCGACCTGGGCCGGGCTGGAGAGCGGGCGCGGCCAGTTGATCGTGCGCGGCCAGGCCAACCTGCTCGAGGATTTGCGCGCCGTCGAGGATCTGGAGCGCATCAGGCTGCTCTTCGCCGATCTCGAAACCCAGAACGGCCTGATCGACCTGCTGTCGCGCGCCGAGGCCGGCGAGGGCGTGCGCATCTTCATCGGCTCGGAGAACAAGCTGTTCTCGCTGTCGGGCTCGTCGATGGTGGCGGCGCCGTTCCGCGACGAGCACCAGCGTATCGTCGGCGTGCTCGGCGTCATCGGCCCGACCCGGCTGAACTATGCCCGCGTCGTGCCGATGGTCGACTTCACCGCGCGCCTCGTCGGCCAGATGCTCGACCGGAAATAGGCGCCCAAACGGGGGCCTGCGGCCCGTGCAAGCGGGCAACACCCACGGCCATCAATGCTAACGCCGTCTTAATCCGCCTTATTTACGGTGGATTCTTGCAGCACGAGGCGCGGCGGTAGCGGCAAAGTGCGGAGGAACATGCGGACAATGGGTCGGGGCGAGCGCAAGGAGCCGAGCTTCGCGGGCGGGCAGGAAAGCGGCAGCGATTTCCGCCTCAGCGCCGACGACCGGGCCGTGCCGGGCCTCGGCCGGGCGCGCGCGGTGCGCGGCCAGCGCCGGGCTCCGACCTTCGAGCCGACCCTCGAGGCCCGCCGCGAGCGGGAGACCCCTGCCGTCGCAGCGGGAGACACGGCAGGAGAGGAAGGCATGGCCCGAGCCCGCAGAGCCGCAGACCAGCCATCCGCGCGGGGCCGCAAGCCCTCTCGCGGCAAGGGCTCCGGCGGCAAGGGCTCCGGCGGTGGCGGCGGTTCCGGCGGCCGGAGGTCGGGAGGCGGCCGCAAGCGCCGCAGCTGGTTCGGGCGTCTCGCCTACTGGACGACGGTGCTGGGCCTGTGGTGCCTGATCGCCGTCGGCGGCGTCGTCGCCTACAACGTCACCAAGCTGCCGCCGATCGACAAGATCACCGTGCCGCAGCGCCCGCCCAATATCGCCATCCTCGCCGATGACGGTTCCCTGCTCGCCAATCGCGGCGAGACCGGCGGCCAGACCGTGTCGCTGAAGGACTTGCCGAAATACCTGCCGCAGGCCTTCATCGCCATCGAGGACCGGCGCTTCTACAGCCATTTCGGCATCGATCCGATCGGCCTGAGCCGGGCGTTCCTGCATCTCGTGCTCTCGGGCCAGATCTCGCAGGGCGGCTCGACCCTGACGCAGCAGCTCGCCAAGAACCTGTTCCTGACCCAGGAGCGCACCCTGTCGCGCAAGATCCAGGAGGCGATCCTGGCGCTGTGGCTCGAGCGCCGCTACAGCAAGGACCAGATCCTCGAACTCTACCTCAATCGGGTGTATTTCGGCGCCGGCGCCTATGGCGTCGAGGCGGCGGCGCATCGCTATTTCAACAAGTCGGCCCGCAACGTGACGCTCGCCGAGGCCGCCATGCTCGGCGGCCTCGTGCAGGCGCCCTCGCGGCTGGCGCCCAACCGCAATCCGAAGGGCGCGGCGGCGCGCGCCGCCCAGGTCGTCGCCGCGATGGAAGCCCAGGGCTTCATCACCGACAAGATGGCGAAGATGACGCTCGCCGAGCCGGCGCGCACCAGGCGCCCGGCCGGTGCGGGCTCGGCCAACTACGTCGCCGACTGGGTCATGGACGTGCTCGACGATTATGTCGGCAAGATCGATCACGACATCGTCGTGCGCACCACGGTCAGCCCGGCGATGCAGGCGGCCGCCGAGCGCGCCGTCGTCGACGAGATCGACCAGAAGGGCGCCAAGGCCAAGGTCTCGCAGGGCGCGCTCGTCGCCATGGCGCCCGATGGCGCCGTCAAGGCGCTGATCGGCGGCCGCAACTATGCCGACAGCCAGTTCAACCGCGTCGTCAACGCGCATCGCCAACCAGGTTCGAGCTTCAAGCCCTTCGTCTACCTGACGGCGCTCGAGCACGGCATGACGCCGGACACGCTGCTGACCGACGCGCCGATCAACATCAAGGGTTGGCGCCCGGAGAACTACACGCGCAACAAGTATTTCGGCCAGATCTCGATGATCCGCGCCGTGGCGATGTCGCTGAACACGCCGGTGGTGCGGCTCGTCCAGCAGTTCACGCCGCGCGCCGTGATCCGCACGGCGCAGCGCCTCGGCATCAATTCGGCGCTCCAGCCCAATGTCTCGATCGCGCTCGGCACCTCGGAAGTGACGCCGCTCGAGATGGCGACCGCCTTCAGCGCCTTCGCCAATGGCGGCATCGGCGTGGTGCCCCATGTCATCGCCGAGGTGAAGACCGCCGACGGCAAGGCGATCTACCGGCGCGCGCCGATCAATCTCGGCCGCGTGGTGCAGCCCGAGCAGGTCGCGATGATGAACACCATGCTGCGCCAGACCATCGCCTGGGGCACCGGCAAGCGGGCGCAACTACCGGGCTGGGAGCCGGCCGGCAAGACCGGCACGACGCAGGATTACAAGGATGCCTGGTTCGTCGGCTACACGCCCTACCTGACGGCCGTGGTCTGGCTCGGCAACGATGACGGCGCGCCGACCAAACGCGTCACCGGCGGCAGCCTGCCGGCCGAGGTGTGGAGCCATTTCATGCAGGCCGCCCATCGCGGCGTGCAGCCGATGCCGCTGCCCGGCATCGGCTGGCGGCCAAGCGGCGAAGCCCCGCCGGCCGAGACGCCGATGGCGGCCAATCAGGCGCAACCCCAGACCCTGCTGCCGCCACGCAACGTGCCGCGCGCCGCTGGCCCGAGCGGCAGCGACAAGAGCTTTCTGGAACGGCTGATCGGGGGGTAGGGACTTAGCTGGTAGAGCGGTCCCGCGTCGGTGCAGTCTTGTCCCGGACTTGATCCGGGACCCAGCCCTTTCCGGCGCTCGCACCGGTCTGGGCCCTGGCTCAAGGCCGGGGCAAGGCAAGTCCTACCGGGCCGCGCGCAATCTCGCCGAGGCGTGGAAGATCGCGAAGGCCGCGAGGCCGGATAGCGCGATCGCCAGCGGCAGCGGCCAGCGCCCGAGGCCGACCGTGTTGCCGACCGCGACGCCGACCACGCCGGCGAGCGACATCTGCACCAGCCCGAGCAGCGAGGAGGCAGCGCCGGCGCGTTCGGGGAACGGCATCATCGCCGCCGCCTGGCCCTGCGGCATGGTCAGCCCGACGCCGAAGGCATAGAGCATCATCGGCACGGTGATCTCCAGCGACGAGCCGGTGCCGATCAGGGTCAATCCGGTCATCAGCACGCCGCCAAGCGCCAGGCTGGCGACGCCGAGGCCGATCACGCCGTCGAGGCCGCGCCGGTCGACGAGGCGCTGCGCGGCGATGGTGCCGCTGATATAGCCGACCACCATCAGGCTGAACGAGCCGGCAAAGCCGCGCGGGCCGAGATGGTAGCTCTCCTGCAGCAGGAAGGACGAGCCGGAGATGAAGCTGAACAGCCCGGCATAGGCGAGCGCCACCAGCGCGACATAGGCCTGAAAACGCGGGTCCGCGCTCAGGATGCGGAAACTGCCGAGATAGCCCTTGAGCGAGGCCGGATGGGCTGCGTGACGCCGCAATGTCTCGGGCAGGCGGGTGATCGCGACGAAAGCGAGGCCAAACGCGAACACCGTGCACAGCCAGAAGCACCAGCGCCAATCGAGCCAGCTCTCGATGGCGCTGCCGATCAGCGGCGCGAAAGCCGGCACCAGCCCCATGATCATGCCCATGCGCGCCAGTTCGCGCCCGGCGCGCGGCCCCTCGTACAGGTCGCGCACCATGGCGCGCCCGAGCACGATCGGGCCGGAGCCGCCCAGCGCCTGCAGGAAGCGCCCGGCGATCAGCATCTCGATCGAGCTGGCCCTGGCGCACATGATGCTGGCGAGCAGGAACAGTGCGAGCCCGCCGAGCAGCACCGGCTTGCGGCCGAGCCGGTCGGCGAGCGGCCCGTAGAAGATCTGCCCGAAGGCGAAGCCGAACAGGAATACCGACAGCGTGAACTGCACCTCGGCGGTGCCGGTGGCGAAATCGCGCGCGATGCTCGGCAGCGACGGCAGGTAGAGATCGGTCGACAGCGGCCCGAGCGCCGTCAGCAGCGCCAGCATGGCCGTCATCGCGAGAGTGTCGGGGCGCAGCATCGTGGCAGGCTGTAGAGCCTCTGGCGCTTACGATGTCGACCGGTTTCGCGGGCCGTAGCGGTAGAGTGTGCTGCCGTGGCGTTTCAGCCACAGCTCGGCCGCGTCCATGTCTGGATCGAGCCGGCGCACCACGGACCAGAAGCGCGCCGAATGGTTCATCTCGATACGGTGCGCCACTTCATGCGCCGCGAGGTAGTTCAGCACGAAGGGGGGCGCCAGGATCAGCCGCCAGGAAAACGACAGGTTGCCGGTGCTGCTGCACGAGCCCCAGCGGCTCGCCGTATCCTTGATGCTGATGCGCTTCAGCGTCACGCCGAGCGTCGCCGCGTGCCGGGTTGCCGCCTGTTCCAGTTCCTGGCGCGCGCTGCGGCGCAGATAGTCGAGCACGCGGCGCGGCACATGCTCGGTCTGTCCGGCGACGGCGAGGCGCGGCGTCCCGCCTGCCTCCTCCTCGATCCACACCGTGCCGCGTACGCCCGGGCGATGGACGATGATGTGCTCGCGTCCATGCAGCGGCAGCACGTCGCCTGCCTGCAGCGGCACCGGCTCGGGCAGGCGGGTCAGCCGGCTGGCGATCCAGCCGGCATAGCGATCGGCGAAATCCTGCGCCGCCCGCAGGCTGCCGCGCGCCGGCATGGTCAGCACGATGGCGTCTTCCGCCACCTTGACGCGCAACGTGAAACGGCGTGCCCGCGCGCTCGGGCGCAGCCGCACCTTCATCTCGCGCCCGTCATGGGCGACCGAGAGCCACTGTTCGGCCGGCGGCATGGCTGTCTTGAACAGGTTGCGCAGCATCACGGCAGGATAGAGCATTTCGCAGAAAAGTGGCTACCGGGTTTCTGCGGGAGAAATGCTCTAATTATATGATTTAGATCATTTTTATCTCGTTTTGATGATTTCATCAAAACGAGAAACGATCTAGTGCGATTCTCGCGTCCGATCAGCCGTATTCGAGCGCTTGTCACAGCATCACGAGGCCTGGGGATGGGGCTTCCCGCCGGCACCCGTGCCCCGGCGCCGCCTCGGCTTGCCGGCTTCGGGCTTGGCAGCCGGAGCCGGCGCTGTAGCCGCAGGCTCAACCACATTGCGCAGCGGCACGATATTGCCGCCTTCCGCCGGCGCCCGACTGCCGCGTCCGTCATGCTGATAGGTGAAGGCGGTGATGGCGGGCGCGATCTCGCGCCGGAAGCGCGAGCCGTTGAACACGCCGTAATGGCCGACGCCCTTCTGGAGATGGTAGAGTTGCATGTCCTTCGGCAGGTTGACGCACAGGTCATGCGTCGCCTTGGTCTGGCCGACGCCGGAAATATCGTCCTTCTCGCCCTCGACCGTCATCAGCGCCACGTTGCGGACCTGCCCGAGATCGACCGGCTTGCCGCGATACAGCATCTCGCCCTTCGGCAGGGCATGGCGCACGAACACCGTGTCGACGGTTTCGAGGTAGAATTCCGCCGTCATGTCCATCACCGCGAGATACTCGTCGTAGAACTCGCGCTGTTTCTCGGCTGATTCGCCATCGCCCTGCACGAGGTGCTGGAACATTTCGAGATGGGCCTCGACATGGCGGTCGATATTCATCGCCATGAAGCCGGATAATTGCAGGAAGCCGGGATAGACCGCCCGCATCACGCCCGGATGCGGGAACGGCACGGTGACGATGCAGTTCTCCTCGAACCACTTGATGCCGCGCTCCTCGGCGAGCCGGTTGACGGCGGTCGGGCTCTTGCGCGTGTCGATCGGCCCGCCCATCAGGATCATCGAGCGCGGGATGTCCGGATCGTTCTCGGCTTCCATGCGCGCGACCGCCGCGGCGACCGGCACCGCCGGCTGGCATACCGCCAGCACATGCGTCTCGGGGCCGAGATGGTGCATCATGGCGATCATGTAGTCGATATAGTCGTCGAGGCCGAAGCGGCCCTCGCTGAGCGCGACGAGCCGCGCATCGACCCAATCGGTGATGTACACCTCATGCGTCGGCAGGAAGGCCTCGACCGTGCCGCGCAGCAGCGTCGCGTAATGGCCCGACATCGGTGCCACGATCAGCAGGCGTGGCTGGCGCGGCGTGCGCGCCGGCAGCGCCCGGCTGAAATGGATCAACTGGCAGAACGGCCTGCTCCACACCACCTGCTCGCTGACCGTCACCGTCTTGCCGTCGATCTCCGTATGGCCGAGATTGAAGGCCGGCTTGCCGTAGCGGCGCGTCGAGCGCTCGAACATTTCGCAGGCGGCGGCGACGCTCTTGCCGTAAAACGTATGCGACAGCGGATTGACCGGGTTCTTGAAATACAGCCGCATCATGTCGGATGCGGCGCGCGCCGGACCCACCACCGCGTGCGCGGCATCGTAGAGATAATAGTAGTTGCGCTTCATGAGGGTGGAGCTCCCGCGCGGGTCCGGCAGGCGTGCCGTGGGGTTGTGCGATGCACAAGGAAGGCGCGTTGTGTAGCATTTCGGGACTTACATTGGAATACTGAAAGGTTGATGAGTGCTGAATGCGCCGAGAGCGACCATGCCCGCTGCGAGAACCACGCTAGGCTCCCCCAATACCGACGACGCGCGGCGGCTGCGCCTTGCGACGCTCGTGCGCCTGCGCTGGCTCGCCGTCGCGGGCCAGGCGACCACGATCATGGTGGTGCATTTCGGCCTCGGTTTCACCGTGCCGATCGAGGCCTGCCTGGTGATCATCGGGCTGTCGGCCTTCCTGAACCTGTCGCTGAGGGTGCGCTACCCGGTGAGCGTGCGGCTCGAGGATTCCACCGCCGCGGTGCTGCTCGGCTACGACACGCTGCAACTCGCGGCGCTCCTCTACCTGACCGGCGGGCTGGAGAATCCGTTCGCGCTGCTGTTCCTCGCGCCGGTGATGATCTCGGCCACCGCGCTGTCGCCGCTGCGCACCCTGCTGCTCGGCGCGCTCGCCGTTGGGGCCGCGAGTTTCCTGGCCAAGTTCCACCTGCCGCTGCCCTGGCACCCCGGCCAGCCGGTCAGCCTGCCGCTGCTCTATGTCGCCGGCGTCTGGCTGGCGATCCTGCTCGGCCTCGCCTTCATCGGCGTCTATGCCTGGCGCGTCGCCGAAGAGGCGCGCCA
>CALKHP010000036.1 GCA_937988775.1 uncultured Alphaproteobacteria bacterium | reverse complement strand
TTCTACGAACTGTCTGATCCTGCTGGTGGCGGCGACCGCGACCGTGTTCTGGCTGACGCGCAGCCGCTTCGGCTTCGGCCTGATCGCGATCCGTGAGAACGAGGAGGGGGCGGCCGTCATGGGCGTCAACACCACGCTCTACAAGGTGCTGGCCTTCGCACTGTCGGGCGTGTTCTCGGCGCTCGCCGGCGGCATCCACGCCTACTGGATCACCTTCCTCGACCCCGCCAGCGCCTTCGACATCAGCCTGAACGTCAAGATGATCATCATGGCGGTGTTCGGCGGGCCGGGCACCGTGCTCGGGCCGGTGGTCGGCGCCTTCGCGCTCTCGGCCGTCTCGGAAGTGCTCTCGAGCGAGGTCACCAGCCTTGCCGGCCTGTTCTTCGGCCTCGTCGTGGTGGCAGCCGTCGTGCTGATGCCGCGCGGCCTCGCCGACCTGCTGCGCCGCTTCCGCACCTCGGGCTGGCGCTATTTCATCGAGAACATCAGGGCGCACCGGATATGAGCGCGATCCTTGCCATGCGCAACGTCACCCGGCGCTTCTCCGGGCTCGTCGCGGTCAACGATGTCAGCTTCGAGCTGAACGAGGGCGAGATCCTCGGCGTCATCGGCCCGAACGGCGCCGGCAAGACCACACTGGTCAGCCTGATCAGCGGCACGCTGGCGCCCAGCGCCGGCGACATCCTGTTCGAGAACCACCCGATCGTCTCCCTGCCCGCCTACCGCCGCGCCCGGCTCGGCATCGGCCGCACGTTCCAGATCATGCACCCGTTTCCCGGCCTGTCGGTGCTCGACAATGTCGCGGTCGGCGCGCTGTTCGGCCGCGCCGAAAGCGGCACCGGCCTGGCCGAGGCGCGCGAGCGGGCGCGCGAATACCTGGAATTCGTCGGCCTGGCCAAATTCGCCGACCAGCGCGCCGACGAGTTGGGCGGCCCCGGCCGCAAGCGGCTCGAACTCGCCAAGGCGCTCGCCATGCAGCCGAAGCTGCTATTGTGCGACGAGGTCATGGCCGGGCTCAACCATGTCGAGATCGACGAGGTCATCGGCGTCATCCGCCAGTTGCGCGATCGCGGCATCACCATCCTGGTCATCGAGCATGTCATCAAGGCGATCAAGAGCCTGTCGGACCGCCTGCTCGTGCTCCATCACGGCGAGAAGATCGCCGACGGCCCGCCCGATGCGGTGCTCGCCGACGATACCGTGATCGAGGCCTATCTCGGCAAGAGGCGGACATGAGGAGGCGCATATGAGCGCAGGCACCCAGGCCCCCTTGCTCCGCGTCGAGAACCTCGGCGCCGGCTATGGCGGCATGCCGGCTCTGCACGGCGTCTCGCTCGAGGTCCGGCCGGCGGAGATCGTGGCGCTGGTCGGCAGCAACGGCGCCGGCAAGACGACGCTGCTCAGGGCGCTGTCGCGCGTCATCGCCTGCGACGGCGCCATCAGCTTCGACGGTCACGATTTGCTGCCGTTGACGCCGGATCAGGTCTTCGCCGCCGGCCTCGTGCAGGTGCCGGAAGGCCGCCAGCTCTTCGACCGCATGAGCGTCGAGGACAACCTGCTGATGGGCGCGCATCTGCGCCGCGACCAGGCGGCGGTCACCCGCGACATCGCGCGCATGTATGCCATCTTCCCCCGGCTCGGCGAGCGCCGGCGCCAGCTCGCCAGCTCGATGTCGGGCGGCGAGCAGCAGATGTGCGCCATGGCGCGCGCCCTGATGGCGACGCCGAAACTGCTGATGGTCGACGAGATGAGCCTCGGCCTCGCCCCCGTCGTCGTCGAGCAGTTGATCGACGTGCTGGCGACGATCCGGGCCGAGGGCGTCACCATCCTGCTCGTCGAGCAGGATGTGCGCCTGGCGCTGACCGCCGCCGATCGCGGCTATGTCATGGAGACCGGCCGTATCGTGCATCAGGCGGCGGCCAGCACCCTGATCGACGATCCGGAAGTGCGCCGCGCCTATCTCGGGCTTTAGCAGCCCCGCCCCGCAAACTTGACCACCCCAACCGTGCTCGTTAGCCTGCCCGGCAATTCTTCTGAAAATACAAGGGGCGGGAAACGGGATGAAGACACTCACCACACTGGCCATGGCGCTTGGCGCCCTTGTGGCTCTTGCCAGCCCGGCGGCGGCCGAGTTCCCGGACCGGCCGATCACCATCATCGTGCCTTGGGCGGCGGGCGGCGGCACCGACGCGGTGGCGCGCATTTTCGGCGCGGGCTTCGAGCAGGAAATCGGCCAGCCGATCAACATCGTCAACCGCCCCGGCGGCAACGGCGTCGCTGGCCACGCGGCCATCACCAGCGCCAAGCCGGACGGCTATACGATCGGCATCGCCAGCCCGGAAATCGCTTATTACAAGACCCTCGGCACCGCCGACATCACGCCGGCGAGCTTCGACCTGTTCTCCCGCCTCGCCATTCTGCCGGCCGGCATCACCGTGGCCGCCGATTCGCCCTACAAGTCGCTCGACGACCTGCTTTCGGCCGTCAAGGAGAAACCGGCGGGCAGCCTCTCCGCCTCCGGCACCGGAACCGGCGGCTCGTGGCATGTGGCGATCGGTGGGTTGCTCAAGGCGGCCGGCATCACCCCGACGCTGGTGAAATGGGTGCCGAGCCAGGGCGGTGCCCCGGCCTTGCAGGATGTCGTGGCCGGCGGCGTCACCATGTTCAGCGGCTCGCCCGTCGAGGCCCAGGCGCTGCTCGAGGCCAAGAAGGTGCGCACGATCGTGATGATGACCGAAGATCGCGTTGCCTCCTTCCCGGACGTGCCGACCACCAAGGAAGCGAAAGTCGATTGGCAATATGCCAACTGGTTCGCCCTCGTCGGCCCCAAGGGTCTGCCCAAGGACATCCATGACAAGCTCTATGCCGCCGCCGAACGGGCACAGGCCCGGCCGGAGGTGCAGGAGATGATGAAGAAGCGCGGCATCACGCCGGTCTGGGATAAGCCGGGCGCCGCCGCGACCTATGTCGACGACTTCGCTCGCAAGGGCATCGCCGTGCTGAAGGATCTCGGCCTGGCGCGGGATTGAGCCTCTCCGCAATCCCGAACGATAGCGGAGTGGGCATGCCCGTGAACGCAGAACGGCTGGGCTTCGTCGGCATCGGCCTGATGGGCGAGGCGATGACGCGGCGCCTACTCGAGCGTGGCCATGCCGTCACGGTGTGGAACCTCGAACCGGAGCGGCTCGCGACCGTGGTGCCGTTCGGCGCCGTCGCGGCGGCCTCGCCTGCCGCCGTGGCCGAGGCGAGCGACATCGTGCTGCTATGCGTGCTGCATACGGCGGCGGTCGAGGCCTGCGTCTTCGGCCCCAACGGCATCGCGGCGGCGGCACGGCCCGACAAGCTCCTGATCGACCTGTCGACAGCCGATCCGAACGCCACCCGCGACATGGCGGCGAGGCTGCGGCGCGAGACCGGCATGGGCTGGGTCGACGCGCCGGTCTCCGGCGGCCCCGGCGGCGCGCGCGACGGCACCATGACGGTGATGGCCGGCGGCGCGGCGGGCGACATCGAGGCCATCCGCCCGCTGATGCGCGATATGGCCGGCAACTTCACGCATATGGGGCCGTCCGGCGCCGGCCAGACCACCAAGATGATCAATCAGGCCATCGTCGGCACCGGCTTCGTGCTGATGGCGGAAGCGCTGGCGCTGGCCGAGGCGGCCGGCATCGAGGCGGCGCAATTGCCGGCCTGCCTTGCCGGCGGTTTCGCCGACAGCAGCCTGTTGCGCAAACTCTATCCGCAGATGCTGGCGCGGGATTTCGACCCGCCGCGTGCCTATGCCCGCCAACTGCTCAAGGACATGAAGGCGGTGCATGGCTTCGCCGACGCGCTCGGCCTCTCCCTGCCGGTGGTCGAGGCGGCGGCCGAGCGCTACCGCGCCTTTGTCGAGCAGGGCAACGAGATGGCGGATTCGGCCGCCATCCTGCGGCTCTATGGCGGCGACCCCGCGCGTTAAGCGCCCCTTCCTGACGCTTCGACACGCAGCGAAGCATCACGGCCTCACGCTCCGATAGGTTCGGCCCTCACGCGAAGCGAGGCCCGAACGCCATGGATGACATGTCCCGATTGCGCATCGTCACGGCGCCCGCGCGCCGCTGGCTGACCCTGACCACGCTTTGCCTGGCGGTGCTCGTCGCCCAGATCGACACGGCGGTCGTCAACCTCGCCACCCGGCCGATCGGCGCGTATTTCTCGGCCAGCGTGACCGCGCTGCAATGGGTCATCGACAGCTACAATCTCGTCTACGCCGTGCTGCTGCTCACCGGCGGCCTGCTCGCCGATCTTTACGGCCGGCGGCGGATTTTCATGATCGGCGCGGCGATCTTCACGGCTGCATCGCTCCTGTGCGCGCTCGCATCCTCGGTTTCGATGCTGATCTGGGGCCGCGCCATCGCGGGCTTCGCGGCGGCGTTGCTTCTGCCCGCCTCTCTCGCGATCGTCCGCGTGGTCTGGCACGATGCCGCCGAACGCGGCCGCGCCCTGGGCATCTGGGCGGCGTGCAATGGCCTTGCCCTGGCGATCGGCCCGACATTGGGCGGCATCCTGATCGCTCAATCCGGCTGGCGCAGCATTTTCGTCGTCGTCATTCCGCTCAGCCTCGCGGCGCTCGTTCTCGCCATCCCCACGATTCCGGAATCGTCCGACCCAGAGGGGCGGCATTTCGACATGCCGGCGCAATTTTTCGGAGCCGTCGCGCTCGGAAGCCTCGCCTTCGCCGCCATTGAATCGCACGGATCGCCCGGCATCGCGGCGATGGCCTTGCTCGTCGCGATCGTCACCTTCGCCCTGTTCATCCGGGTCGAGGCCGGCAAGGGCGCGGTTGCGCTGGTTCCCCTGGATATCTTCCGGGTCCGGGAGTTCCGGGGCGCGGTCACCGCGACCGCCGGCATGACATTCGGCGTCTATGGCATGCTGTTCATGTTGCCGCTGACATGGCAAGGCACCGGCAGGCTCGATGCCGTCGGGGCTGGCCTGGCGCTGATGCCGATGGCGCTGGTCTTCCTCATCGTGTCGCCGTTCTCGGGCGCACTGGCTGAAAGGTTCGGCGCGCGTTTCGCCGCCGCCAGTGGCGTCGCCATCATCGGGGCGAGCCTGATGCTGGTCGGCCTCAGCGCCGATCAGGCCAGCATCGCGCCGGCCGAGATCGGCCTGGCTTTGGCGGGGCTTGGCCTGGGCTTCGCCACCGGCCCGCTCATGGGCGCGGCCGTCGGCGCCGTGTCCGCGGCGCGCTCGGGCACCGCCGGCGCCCTCATCAACGTCGCGCGCATGGCCGGCGCGACGATCGGCGTCGCCATTCTCGGAGCGGTATTCGCGATGATGCAAGGCGGGCCGGACGGCCTGCGCCTGGCCATGCTCGCCGGCGGTGCCGTCCAGATCGCCTGCGCGGCGGCCGCATGGCTGACGATGGGCGCGAAAACCGGCAACGCCTAAAGATAGGTCGCGGCCGCCTCCTTCTCGAACCGGCCCGGTGGTCCCTCCCAGGCGATGCGGGCATGGTCGAGCACATAGACGCGGTCGGCATGCGGCAACGCGAAAGTGACGTTCTGCTCGCCGAGCAGCACGGTGATCGACGTCGTCTGCCGCAGCCGGTCGAGCGCCTTCGACAGCGTCTCGAGGATCACCGGCGCCAGCCCGAGCGTCGGCTCGTCGAGAATGAGCAGCTTCGGCTTCATCATCAGCGCGCGGGCGATCGCCAGCATCTGCTGCTCGCCGCCGCTCAGCGTGCGCGCCATCTGGCCGCGCCGGTCCTTGAGGATCGGAAACAGGTCGAACAGCCATTCCAGCCGCTCGGCGCGTTCGGCGCGCGCCAGGTGCTGGCCGCCGAGATCGAGATTCTCGAGCACGCTCATCTCGCCGAACAACTCGCGCGTTTCCGGGCATTGCACGAGCCCGTCGCGCGCGATCGCCGCCGCGCTCTTGCCGCGCAACGGCGCGCCGGACCAGCGGATCTCGCCCGAATGCGGCACCAGCCCGGAGATCGCGTTGAACAGCGTCGTCTTGCCGGCGCCGTTCAGCCCGACCAGCGAGACGAATTCGCCCTCGTGAATATGCAGCGAGACGCCTTGCAGCGCCTGCGCCTTGCCATAGAGCACGCTGACATTCTCGACCTGCAACGCCGGCGTGGCATCGCCGAAACTGGTCTCGGGCCGGGCGCTGCTCTTCAGCGCGCCGCCGAGATAGACGCGGCGCACCGTCTCGTTCTGCATCACCTCGGCGGCCGAGCCCTCGGCGATATATTCGCCGAGATACATGGCGAGCACGCGGTCGACCAGCGCCGACACGCTCTTGACGTTATGGTCGACGAGTAGCACCGCCCTGCCCTCATTGCGGAAAGCCGTGATCAGGCTGGAGAATTCCTTGACCTCCGAGGCGGTCAGGCCGGCGAAAGGCTCGTCGACCAGCACCAGCTTCGGGTCGCGGGCAATCGCCTTGGCAAGCTCGAGCCGGCGCAGGTCGGCGAAGGCGAGCGTCGGCGGCTTGCGCTCGATCACGCTGCCTAGACCAACGCGCTCGGCGATTTCGCGTGCCTTGGCGTCGATTTCGGGGCCTGAGAACAGCTGGAGCAGGCTGTCGGGCAGCAGCGCCACCTTGATGTTCTCCAGCACCGTCTGGCGCGGCAGCGGCCGCGAATGCTGGAACACCAGCCCGACGCCGTGCCGGGCGATGCGGTGCGCCGGCAGGCCGGCCAGTTCCTGGCCTTCGAGCTTGACCGAGCCGGCGCTCGGCCGCTCGACGCCGATGATGCATTTCATCGCCGTCGACTTGCCGGAGCCGTTCGGGCCGATCAGGCCGAGGATTTCGCCCGGCGCGATGGAAAAGCTCAGGTCCTTGACGGCGACGAGACCGCCGAAGCGTTTGGTGAGGCCGCGAACCTCCAGCACGGGGGCGTTCATGCGCGCGCTCCGCCGCGCAGCATGCCGAGGAACCCGTCCGGGAAGAACAGGATCACGAACAGCGCCATCACCGAGACGATCAGCGTCGCGAGTTCGCCGAGCGGGCGCAGGAACTCGCCCATGCCGATCAGGAACACCGCGCCGATGGCGGCGCCGATCACCGTGCGGCGCCCGCCGAGCACCGCCGCGATGATGATCTGCACGCCGACCGAGATATCGACGAAAGTGCCGACCGAGGCCGTGCCCATGTAGAACACCATCAGCGCACCGGCGAGACCGGAGAAGAAGGCGCTGACGATGAAGGCGGCGAGCTTGTGCTTGGCGACGTTGAAGCCGAGCGCGCCCGCCTGCACCGCATCCTGCCCGCTCGCCTGCAGGATCAGGCCGATCGAGGAGCGCGACAGCCCGTAGAGGATGGCGCCGCTGACCATCATGAAGCCGAAGGCGAGATAATAATTGACGCCGGCATCGATCGAGATCACGTCCGGCACCGACAGGCCGATCTCGCCGCCGGTCAGGCTGGCGAACACCACCACGAAGCTTTGCAGGAGCTGCACCGCCACCAGCGTGATCAGGCCGAAATACGGCCCCGTGACCCTGAGCGCCGGCAGGGCGAGCAGCACGCCGCCGATCACCGCCGCGAGAGCGCCGGCCAGCACGCAGATCCATAGCGACAGGCCGGGCGAGAACCGGGCATCGAGAATGCCGGCGGTATAGGCGCCGAGGCCGATCAGGAAGGTCGGCCCGAAATTGACCTCGCCGGCGAAGCCGAACAGCAGGTCCCACGACATCGCGAACACCGCCGTGTAATAGGCGATGGTCAGCAGCCCGAGAATGTAGCCGGAAACGCCAAGCGGCAGCACGGTCGCCAGCGCCACGAAGATCAGCCCGAACCAGAACGGGCGGGAGGCAAAGGTCTCGCGCATCATGGCTTTACCTCCTTCCAAACAGCCCTTGCGGGCGCAGATACATCACCAGCACCAGCAGGAGCAGCGCGGGGATGGAGCGATAGGCCGGCGACACCAGATAGGCGGTCAGGGTCTCGAGATAGCCCACGACATAAGCCGCGATCAGCGAGCCCGAGACGCTGCCGAGCCCGCCGAGCACGACGATCGAGAAGGCGCTCGCGGTCAGCGGTCCGACGCTGTACGAGCTGACGCCGAGGAACATGCCGAGCAGCACGCCGGCAATACCGGCCAGGATGCCGTAAACGCCCCAGACGGCGAGATAGATATGCGACAGTTCGAAGCCGAGCAGCGTGACGCCGCGCGGGTTCATTGAGGCGGCGAGCACCGCCTTGCCGGCCTTGGTGCGGTTGACGAGCAGCCACAGCACGGCGATGACCAGCCAGCACACGATGGCCGTGAAGAACTCGTTCGACGGCGTGCGCACGCCGAGAAACACCACCACGCCCTCGATGATCGGCAGCACCGTCTTGGCGTTGTTGGTGAACAGATAGGCGACCACCTCCTGGATGATGATGCCCCAGAGCAGCGTCGAGGTCAGGATGAAGATTTCCTTCTCGCGCTCGGCGATGCGCTTCGAGTTCTGGATCGGCCGCACCGCGATGAAATAGGTCGCGAAGGCCAGCACCAGGCTGGTGAGCACGCCGATCAGCGCGCCGAGATAGCTGCCGGTGCCGAATTCGCTGGCCGCCGCCCAGGCAGCGACCGCCGCCGCGACCATCAAGGCGCCATGCGACAGGTTGAGCACGCCGGAAACGCCGAAGATCAGCGTGAAGCCGGTAGCGCCGAGCGCGTAGAGCGCGCTGATGGCGAAACCGTCGATCAGGATTTGCCAGAATTGCATGTGGAGATCGGTCCCGCGGGCTGTAGCACCTGAAACGGCTCGCAAACCCGGCCCCGGCGGGCCACGCGAGCGGCGTCTCGACCGCTATGTCAGGAGGTCCCGAAGCAGCTTCAGCGACGCGCCCCTGCCGGAGCGCTGGTCAAGAAGCCGTCCGAGGCGTTGCAGGCAGGCTCCCGGCAGGGCGGCCGACGCAAGCGGCGGCGGCCAGGTCCGGGAGCCCGTCTCGGCGACACGCGGGGCCTGCCTCATGGCAACCCCGCGCGCCTCCTCAGTGGGACGCCGTCTTGACGAAGGACGGGAACTTCAGCTTGCCGTTGGCGACGTTGGCCGGCCAGAGATTGACCTGCTTGCCATCCTGCCATTGCAGCATCAGCCCGGTGATGGTGCCCTTGCCGGTCCTGAGGCCATGCACATGGGGATCGCCCTTGGGCAGGAACTCCACACGGCCGATGGTGCCGACATAGTCGGTCTTCTCGAGCGCGGCGACCAGCTTGTCGCTGTTGAGCGAGCCGGCGCGATGCACGGCCTCGGCGATGTAATAAACCTCGTCATAGCTCGTGTAGCCGGCATAGGACGGCAGGTTGCCGAACTTCTTCTGGAACGCGTCCACGAAGGGCAGCGTCTTCGGCGTCACCGCGACGCCCGGCCCGGAAACGGCATTGAACAGCACGCCGTCGGCCGCGCCGTTGGTATCCTTCCAGAAGGTCGAGTTGGTCGCCTGCGAGGAAATGCCCAGCATCGGGATCGGCACCTGCTGGCTCTTCCACTGCACGGTCGGCTGCGTGCCGACATGCGAGATGCCGGTGATGATCACGTCCGGTTTCTGCCCTTCGATCTTGTTGAAGATCGGCGTGAAATCGGTGGTGTCCGGCGAGAAGCGGATATGATCGAGCACCTTCAGCCCGATCTTGGGCAGGCATTTCTCATAAGCCGCGTCGAGTGGCGTCGTCCAGGCGGCATCCTCGCTCATGATGACGGCCGATTTCATCTTGAGGCCGTCGACGAGCAGATCCTTGGCGGCGTCGCAAACCAGCCCGGCGAGCGCGCTCGAGGTCAGGTAGCCGTGGAACGTGTATTTGTTGTGATCATAATCCTTGGCGATGTTCTGCGTGATGACATCGGAGGCGGCGCCCGGCGTGATCAGCACGGTCTTCAGGCGCGAAGCCCATGGTTCGAGCGCCAGCACAACCTCACTGATATAGCTCGAAATCACCGCGTTGACCTTGTCCTCGTTGACGGCGCGCTGGAAGGCACGCACCGAATCGGCGGAGGAGGAGTGGTTGTCGTAGGTGATGATCTCCACCTTGCGACCGTCGACGCCTCCCTTGGCGTTGATCTCCTCGGCGGCGAGCTGTGCCGCCTGCGGAATGGACGAGCCGGCGACGGATTGCGCCTCGGCGATGACGCCAATGCGGATCGGGTCGGCGGCCTGTGCGGGTACCGGAAGCAGCATGGCGCTGCCCAGTGCCACGGCGACCGCGCCGGCAAGGATTCCGAATGGCTGTTGGCTGATTGTCATGTTGCCTCCCTGGGTGTCGCTTGTAGATCGCGCATTGGGGCCGACATTGTGCGGACAGGAAAATCGCTCTGGCAATTCGACGGATGGCGTAACAAAACCGAAAACAGACCTTTTTCATTTCGGCAAGAACGCGACGCAACCCGATGGCGGCCTGTCCGAAAACGCCCCTTCTCCAGCGCGGCGCCCGCGCCCATTGACGCATCCGTCCCGTCCCGCTACCGGCTGGGCGCATGGCCGTCGCGGGGGAGGGCGTGATGATCGACGCCGACGGTGAACGGCTCCGGCTTTCAGGGCAAAAGCCTTTCGGGACGATGCTGACGACGCAACGGCCCTTCGTGCTGCTGGAGGACCGGCTTGCCGGATCGGCGCCGGCGCAGCTCTATAGCGATCCGGTCGAACTCGTGCGCTGCGATGATGGCGCGCACATCCCGGCCGCGCTTGCCAGGATCGAGGCCGGTCTGGCGCGCGGCCTGCATGCGGCCGGCTTCCTGAGCTACGAGTTGGGCTATGCGTTCGAGCCCCGCCTCGCCGCGGCGATGCCGCCGAAGCGGGCGCTGCCGCTGTTGTGGTTCGGGCTGTTTCGGGAGCCGCAAGCGATCGCGGCAGCGCAGCTCGACCGGCATTTCGCGGGCCTGACACCACCACCGCTCACGCTGGTCCCGGCACCCGGCCAAGCCGCGACACACGCGGCCCGCGTCGGGCGGATACTGGATTATCTCCATGCCGGCGATGCCTACCAGATCAACCTGACCTTCCCGGTCGATTTCCGCTATGACGGCGCGCCGCTGGCGCTCTATGCCGCGCTGCGCGCCAGCCAGCCGGTGGCGCATGGCGGCGTCGTCGCCTGCGAGGATGCGAGCATCCTGTCGGTGTCGCCGGAACTGTTTCTGGAGGTGGCGGACGGCCGGGCGACGACGCGGCCGATGAAGGGCACCGTGGCGCGCGGCGCCGGCCCGGAGGCCGACCGCGCCGCCATGCGCGCGTTGCAGGCCGACCCCAAGCAGCGCGCCGAGAACCTGATGATCGTCGATCTGCTGCGCAACGATCTCGGCCGGATCAGCACGCTCGGCTCGGTCGCCGTGCCGAGCCTGTTCACGGTCGAGACCTATCCGACGCTGCACACGCTGACCTCGACCGTGACTGCGGAGCTCAAACCCGGCCTGTCGCTCGAGGACCTCATGCGCGCCATGTTCCCGTGCGGCTCGATCACCGGCGCGCCGAAACTCAGGGCGATGCAGATCATCCGCGAGATCGAGGAGCGGCCGCGCGGCGTCTATACCGGCGCCATCGGCGCCATCGCCCCGAACGGCGCCCTGCGCTTCAACGTCGCCATCCGCACCGCGACGCTGTTTCGCGACGGCTCCGGTTGCTATGGCTGCGGCGGCGGCATCGTCGTGGATTCGGATGCGCCGAGCGAATATGCCGAGAGCCTGCTGAAGGCGCGCGTGCTGAGCGATCTCACCGGGGATTACGGCCTGATCGAAACGCTGCGCTGGTCGGCGGCGGCCGGCTTCGTGCGGCTGCCATTGCATCTCGCCCGTCTCGCGCGCTCGGCTGCGGCGCTCGGCTTCCGCTTCGACCGCCAGGACATCGAGGCGAGGCTGGCAGCGCTTGCCGCGAGCTTCACCGCGCCGGGCGAGCGCCGCATCCGCCTGGAGCTCGGCCGTGACGGCACGCTCGACCTCGCCGCGCCATTGCTCGCGGCCGAGCCGGACCGGCCGCTCGCGGTCGCGATCGCGACCGAGCGCACCGATGCCGGCGACCCTTTCCTGCGCCACAAGACGACGCGGCGCCGGCTCCACGAAGCAGCCTTCACGGCTGCGGCGGCGCAAGGCGCCGACGAGGCGATCTTCCTGAACCGGGCCGGTTGCGTCACGGAAGCGACGCGCAACACGGTGTTCGTGGCGCGTGGCGGCATCCTGCTGACGCCGCCATGCGATGACGGCGTGCTGCCCGGCGTGCTGCGCCAAAGCCTGCTCGACAGCGGCGAGGCCGTCGAACGATCATTGCGCATCGAGGACCTCGCGCAGGCTGAAAACTGGTTTCTCGGCAACAGCTTGCGTGGCCTGCGGCCGGCGCGCCTTGCGCCCTGAGGCGGGCATTCGGCCCGCCCGGCCTTGAAGCGCGCCACGCTTCGGCACATGTTGCTGGGGCGCGGAGGTGTCGGGCCATGAAGATCAGGCCATGAAGAAGCGCATGGTGATCATGCTGATCGTGCTTGGCGCGATCCTGGGCGGGCTGTTCGGATTCCAGGCCTTCAAGAACCGCGCCATCACCGCCTATCTCGCCAAGCTGAAAGCGCCGCCGCAAACCGTTTCGACGATCGATGCCGCCATGAGCCCGTGGCAGAGCGTGCTGCACGCCGTCGGCAGCTTCAACGCCGTCCAGGGCACCAACCTGTCGGCGCAGGTGCCCGGCATCGTGCAGAAGATCGCATTCGAGGACGGGCAGGACGTGAAGAAGGGCGCGCTCATCGTCCAGCTCGTGGCCGATCAGCAGATCGCCACCTTGCAGCAGTACCAGGCGGCCGCGACCAATGCGCAACTCACCTATGACCGCGATTCCTCGCTGATCAGGACGCGCTCCATCGCGCAATCCGTGGTCGATAGCGACCAGGCCAACCTGAAGGCGGCGCAGGCGCAGGTCCTGGCGCAACAGGCCTTGATTGAACAATATTCGATCAGGGCACCGTTCGACGGCCGGCTCGGCATCAGGCTGGTGACGCTCGGCCAGTATCTGGCGAGCGGCACGAGCGTGGTCACGCTGCAATCGCTCGATCCGATCCAGTTCGATTTCACCATGCCGCAACAGGCCCTGTCGCAGTTGAAGGTCGGGCAGGCGGTCACCGCCACGGTCGATACCTACGGCAGCCAGGGTTTCGCGGGAAAGATCACCGCGATCAGCCCGCTCGTCGACAGCCAGAGCCGCAGCCTGACCATCCGGGCGAGCTTCCCGAACCCCGGCGACAAGCTGCTGCCCGGCATGTTCGGCAGCATCACGGTCGCGGTCGGGGAACCGCACGACTACATCACCCTGCCGCAGACGGCGGTGACCATCAACCCTTACGGCAATGTCGCCTTCGTCGTCACCGACAAGGGCAGCGGCCCCGACGGCAAGCCGCAACTCGTCGCCAACCAGACCTTCGTCACCACGGGCCAGACGCGCGGCGACCAGATCGCCGTGGTGAAGGGATTGAGCGAAGGCCAGACCGTCGTCACCTCCGGCCAGTTGAAACTCAGTAACGGCACGCCGGTCATCATCAACAACGCGGTGCAGCCGTCGAATGATGCGGATGCCGCGCCGGCAAATCCGAACTGAGGCGCAGCCATGAACGTCACGGATATCTTTATCCGCCGGCCCGTTCTTGCCCTCGTGGTCAGCGCCTTGATCGTGGTGATCGGCTACCAGTCGTTCCGCTCGCTCACGGTGCGGCAATATCCGCAGACCCAGAACGCCGTCGTCACCGTCACCACGATCTATGCCGGCGCTGCGCCCGATGTCATCGCCGGCTTCATCACGACGCCGCTCGAGAATGCCATCGCCCAGGCCAACGGCATCGACTACATGACCTCGTCGAGCACCAGCGGCCTGTCGACGATCACGGTCAATCTTCGTCTCAACTACAGCGCCGACGCCGCCATGACCGAGATCAGCGCCAAGATCTCCTCGGTGCTCAATCAACTGCCCTCGGGCACGCAGCAGCCGAGCATGGCGGTCTCGGTCGGCCAGACCACCGACGCGATGTATATGGGCTTTCGCAGCGGCGTGCTCGCGGCGAACCAGATCACCGATTATGTGACGCGGGTGGTCGTGCCCAGGCTGCAGGCGGTCAACGGCGTGCAGACGGCGGAAGTCCTGGGCGGCAAGACCTTCTCGCTGCGGGTCTGGCTGAAACCGGACAGGCTCGCCGCCTATGGCTTGACGGCAGGCGATGTCCGCACGGCGCTTGCCAGCAACAACGTCATCTCGGGCATCGGCACGACCAGGGGCCAGATGACGCAGACGGTTCTGACCGCGCAGACCGACCTGCATTCCGTGGCGCAGTTCAACCAGTTGGTGGTCAAGCACATTAACGGCGCCATCGTCCGGCTCAAGGATGTCGCCGCCGTCGCGCTCGGCTCGCAAAACCCCGATACCCAGGTCGCATTCGACGGCCAGACCGGCGTCTTCGTCGGCATCCAGATCGCGCCGACCGCCAATCTGCTCGACGTGATCTCCGGCGTCAGGGCGGTGTTTCCCGACATTCAGGCGCAACTGCCGCACGGGCTCGAAGGCTATATCGTCTACGACACCTCGATTTTCGTGACCCAGTCGATCGAGGAGGTGGTGAAAAGCCTGCTCGAGGCGCTCGTCATCGTGATTTTCGTGGTGTTCGCGTTTCTGGGCTCGCCGCGCTCCGTCGCCATTCCCATTGTCGCCATTCCGCTTTCGCTGGTCGGCACCTTCGCGATGATGCTGGCCTTCGGCTTTTCCATCAACCTGCTCACCTTGCTGGCGCTCGTGCTGTCCATCGGCCTCGTCGTCGATGACGCGATCATCGTGGTGGAGAACGTCAACCGCCATATCGAGGACGGCGCGCCGCCGATGCAGGCGGCCCTTGCCGCCGCGCACGAACTGGTCTCGCCGATCCTGGCGATGACCGTCGTGCTGATCGCGGTCTATGTGCCGATCGGCTTCCAGGGCGGCCTGACCGGCTCGCTGTTCAGCGAATTCGCCTTCACGCTGGTCGGCGCCGTCACCGTGTCGATGATCATCGCGCTGACGCTGACGCCGATGATGAGTTCGCGCATCCTCAAGCCGCATCTCGCCGACCGTTCGGGCTGGGAGGAGCGCATCTCCGATTTCATCGACCGCCGCTTTTCCCAGATCCACCGCCCCTACAAGGCCATGCTTCACGGCAGCCTCAACACCCTGCCCGTCACCTTGGTCTTCGCGGCCATCGTGCTCGGCAGCATCTATTTCCTGTATACCAGCGCCAAGAGCGAACTCGCGCCCAACGAGGATCAGGGCGCCATCCCCGCGCAGGTGACGAACGCGCCCAACGCCACCTTGCAGCAGAAGCTGCTCAACTCGGATCAGGTCGCCAAGATATTCCGCAGCTTCCCGGAGACCGACAAGGCGTTGCAGATCGAGGCGCCCGGCATCTCGTTCGACATCATGGTGCTGAAACCCTGGGCTGACCGAACCCGCACCGCCAACGTCCTGCAACCGCTGGTCCAGACCGCGCTCAACACCATTGCCGGCGGCCAGACGGTCGCCTTCCAGTTCCCCTCGCTTCCCGGTGCGAGCGGCCTGCCGGTCCAGTTCGTCATCGGCACCACGGGCGGCTTCAACCAGTTGAACGACGTCTCGAGCGCCTTCATGCAGGAGGCGCAGAAGTCGGGGCTGTTCATCTTCCTGACCAAGGACCTCTATCTCGACAACCCGCAATTCTCGATCAGCATCGATCGCGACAAGGCATCGGCGCTCGGCCTGTCGATGAGCAATGTCGGCGCATCGCTGGCCGCGATGCTGGGCGGCGGCTACGTCAACTATTTCAGCATCGACAACCGCTCCTATCAGGTCATCCCGCAGGTCGAGCAGCGCTCGCGCCAGAATATCGACCAGATCATGAACTATCCGATCGCCACCGTGAACGGCGCCCAGATCCCGCTCTCGGCGATCGCGACCGCGAGCCTCGCGGCGACTCCGCGCTCGGTCGCGCATTTCCAGCAGCTCAACTCGGCCACGATTGCCGGCGTGCCGGCGCCGGGCGTTGTGGTGGGCGACGCGCTGAACGAGCTGAAGGCGATCGCGGCGCGCACCCTGCCCCAGGGTTTTTCGGTCGATTACGGCGGCCAGTCGCGGCAGTTCGTGCAGGAATCGAGCGGCATGGCCGCCACTTTCGCGCTCGCTTTGATCATCGTCTTCCTGGCATTGTCCGCCCAGTTCAACAGCTTCCGCGATCCGCTGATCATCCTGGTTTCGGTGCCGATGTCGATTGCCGGCGCGCTCGCCTTCATCAGCCTGGGCATCGGCGGCGCGACCATGAACATCTACACCCAGGTCGGGCTGGTGACGCTGATGGGCCTGATCAGCAAACATGGCATCCTCATCGTCGAGGTCGCCAACACATTGCAGGCCGCCGGCCAGTCGAAGCGCGAGGCGATCGAGAATGCGTGCGGCATCCGGCTGCGCCCGATCCTGATGACCACCGGCGCGATGGTGCTCGGCGTCGTGCCGCTGATCCTGGCGACGGGCGCGGGCGCGGCCTCGCGCTACAATATGGGGCTGGTGATCGCGACCGGCATGGCCATCGGCACCTTGTTCACGCTGTTCGTCGTGCCGGCGGTCTACATGGTGCTGGCCGCCGACCACCGCAAAGAGAATGCAGGCGCCTCGGAGCCGATAGCAGCGCATTAGCGCCAAACCGGATCACGTCGCGTGAGCACGCGCGCTATCCCGCGCGCCTGGAACCCGCCCGGCATCGACGGCGTTCAAAAGGCCGAGGATGCGGCTGGCGGATGCCCCTTCGGCAAGGCCAGCGACAATGATGCGCGAAGCGGCATCCTGGAAATCCATATAGCCATCGTGGCGGGGCCGCACCATGGCGCCTTGCAGCGTCGCCCGCGTGGCGCTGTAGAAGCCGCCGGCTGCCGTATCGACCACCGGATCGAGCCAGGCGGCGCCATGGCCGGGTTGCCCGCCCGACGCGGCATAGAGGCCGCGCTGGATCTCGGCCGAGGTGATCCAGTACGCGAAATCGACCGCGACCTCGCGATGGCGCGACCTGGCGGAAATGGCGAGCCCGGTTCCTCCCAGCACCGAACCGAGCGGCCCGCTGCGGCCGAGGGTGGGAATATCGGCAAAAGCCAGCCGGCGCGGGCGAAAGCCGGCTTGCGCATAGTTGACATAGCCATAGACGAACGGACAGCAGCTGAAGGCGTCATCCCTGCTCATCAGGTCGAGCGCCCCGATCGGATCGAGGGTGAAGCATCGCCTGTCGAGATGGCTCGCCAGCTCCACCAGCCGCTCAAGCACCTCCAGCCCGATGTCGGATGGCAAGAATGGGCCGCCGGCCGAACCGGGCAGCCAGCCGAGATTGGCCGCCAGCGTCATGACGCACATCAGGCCATGCGGCGCGCGCAGCGGCAGCACCACCTTGCCGACTTGTGCGAGCGCCGCGATCTCATCCCAATGCTCGGGCGCATGCGCGAGAAGGTCGGGGCGCCAGGCCTGAACCTGGGTGGCGGCGTCGAGCGGCAGCGCCCATAGGCGACCTCCGAACAGATAGCTCTGATAGGACAGCCCGACCGAGCCCGCGAGCATCGAGCGCCTGTGCGCCTCGAAGCCCGGCTGATCGAGCGGATGCAGGCACCCCTCGCGCACGACCTGGCCGGCATGGGGATGATCGATGACGATCAGGTCATAGGAGGCGGCGAGTTCCTCGACGGGGAACGACTCGAAATCCTGCAGCGAGCGCTTGTCCCAGACGATTTCTACGCCGTTGCTTTCCCTATAGAGTGCAGAACAGGCGACAAGAGGATCGTAACCGCGAGGATGATCCCATGTCATCCCGCGCAAGCGAAGGCCGGTCATGATCGCGCAATTCTCCTGATCAGGCGGCTTTCAGCGCCGCGCCATAGGCATGGTTGAGCCAGGAGACGAGGTCCCCGGCGCTGCCATTGCCCTTGAGGAACGCGTTCGTCCGGATGCCGCTCTCCTCGAAGAACGGCACATATCCGGCAAAACGCGGCCTGAGATAGGCCGAGGACAGCGTACGCAGCGTGCCCGTGAAGAAGCCGCCTGTGGCGCTGTCACAGGCCGGATCGTTCCATGCCTGCAGCATGCCGGGCTGGCCGCCATCCTCGAGATAATGCGTGCGCTGATAGTCAGGCCGGCATAGCCACAGGCCGTAGTGGGCCGCTTCCGCGACGTTGCGGCAGCGGCCGGTCACACCGAACCCGGCCCCGCCGAGCAGCGCGCCGCTGCAGCCGAGCGCGCCGGCCGCGACGATATCGGTGAAGCGCAGCGGCTTGCCGGCGACCTGGCGGGAATAGTTGGTGTAGCCGAACGTGTAGGGGATATAGGCGATCTCGTCGCCGCACGTCGCCTGGTCGAGCATCTGGATCGGGTTCATCTCGACCGAGCTCGGATGACACAGCGAGACGAGTTGCTTCAGCCGTTCGAGCAGCGCGGCGCCGAATTGCGGCTCGATGAAGCGCGCCCCGTCACCCGCCGGCTGGCCGAGATTGGCCGCCAGCGTCAGTACCATGCAGAACGCATCGATCGGACAGGCCGGCACGCCGACCCACAGGCCATGCTCGCGCAGGTCGCGCGCCAAAGCGAGCAGTTGATCGAAACTCGCCGGCGGGAAGCGCCTTGCCTGCTCCAGAAGGTCGGGCCGGTAGGCCGCGACATGGGCTGCGGCATCGACCGGCAGGCCATAGATGCCGCCTTGCCAATGGTAGGAGCGCCAGGACGGGCCGACTGCGCCGGCATCGAGCCAGCCGCGCGCCGCGCCGTCGATATGCGGCGACAGATCGGCGAGCAACCCGCGCTTCGCCGCCTGGCCGATGAACGGATGATCGAAGATGATCAGGTCGAACCGTTCGGCCAGCGCCTCGAGCGGTAACTCGCCGAAATCCTTCAGGCTGCGCGCCGTCCAGTTGATCGCGACATCGGGCCGCTCCGCGCGATAACGCGCGATGCTTGCCTCGAGCGGCGTTCGTCCGCGCGGGTGGTCCCAGGTAATGCCTTCAAGCGTAATCGTCACGGCTTCGCTGTCCTGTGGTTTTTCTGGTTCGATCGCGCGACGAAATCGCGGATGCGCTGCATGCCGTCTCCCGTCAGGAATAGCGCGCACACCGCATCGCGCTCGGCATCGAGGCCTGCGGCCAGGCCACTCTGCCAGGCCGCCAGGTTCAAGCGCTTGAGGTCGGCAAGCGCGCCGGCGGGATAGCGCACGACCTGCCCGGCAAGTTGCAGGGCCTCGTCGAGCGTATCGGCCGCGATCCGGTTGACGATGCCCCAGCCCAGCATCTCCGGCGCGCTGGCGAAACGGCCAGTCATCAGCAATTCGGCGGCACGGTTGGGGCCGAGTTTGCGGGCGAGGCGCTGCGTACCGCCGCCGCCGGGCACGAGGCCGAGCTTGACCTCGGGCAGGCCAAGCCTGGCATCGGGATGCGCGACGATCATGTCGGCGGCAAGCGCGATCTCGAAACCGCCGCCGAGCGCATAGCCTTCCACCGCCGCGATCACCGGCTTGGAAAGCGCTTCCAGCGCGCGATAGATACGCCCCGCACTCTCCTGGAAATCCCGAAACGCTTCCGCCGACTGGTTGGCGTAAGCCTTGACGTCGGCGCCGGCCATGAAATTGCCGCCGGCGCCGCGCAGCACGAGCGCCCGCAACGTGGCGTCATCCTCGACCTCGGCAAGGCCGGCGATAATCTCCTCGACCATGGCGCCATTCATGGCGTTGAGCTGGTCCGGGCGCGAGAAGGTCAGCAGCGCGACATCGCCGCGCCGCTCCATGATGGCAAGTGTCCGGGTCATGCAGCGTTCGCTTCCGCCAGCGGGTGAAGCCATATCGCACCCGAGGCACGCAACGCCGCGATCCGCACCTCCTCGATGCCCAGTTCCTTCAGAAGCTCGACGGTATGCTCGCCGACCATCGGCGCGTGCCGCTCGACCTTGCCGGGGGTTTCCGAGAAGGTGACCGGCACGTTGACGGTCTTCACCTCGCCGATCACCGGATGCTGATACGAGGTGAAGGCATGCATGTGCCTGACCTGCGGGTCGTTCGGCACATCCTCCTGGCGTACGACCTCGCCGCACCAGAGATCGAACGACAGCAGGCGCTCCATCCACGCGGCCGTCGTGCGCGTCGCGGTGACGGCTTCGATCGCGGCATGGACCTCGTCGCGCTGGTCGAACAGCATCTCAGCATCGTCGAAACGCAGCAAGTCCGGGGCCTCCAGCGCCTCGACAAGCCTGGCGAACGGGTTCATGGCGATGTTGAGGAAACCGTCCGATGTCCGGTAAACGCCGAACGGCGCCGGCATGCCGGGATGGGCGATACCGGAATGCGGGCGTTTGAAGACCCGGCCCGTGTTCAGCGTGGTGACGAATTCCTGCGTCTGGTGCGCAATGAGCGCCCGGAACAGATCGACCTCGATCTTCTGCCCGTGCCCAGTCTTCTCGCGATAATAGAGCGCCGCCAGGATGCCATAGATCATATGGTATGAGCCAAGCTGATCGGCAATCGCGACGCCAAGCGGCGTCGGCGAGACATCGGCGCGGCCGGTCACGGACATGATGCCGGACAGCCCTTGCAGCAGCAGATCCTGCCCCGGCCGCTCCAGGTAAGGCCCGCTTTCGCCATAACCCGAGCCCGAGCAGTAGATCAGGCGTGGATTGATCCTGGACAGTTCCTCATAGCCGAAACCGAGCCGATCGAGCACGCCGGGCCGGAAATTCTGCACGAAGACATCGGCCGTCGCGACGATCTCGTGAAGCAGTTTCTTGCCCTCGGGGTTCTTGAGATCGACTGCGAGCGAGCGCTTGTTGCGATTCCAGGCGAGAAAGCTCGGATTCTCGAAATCGGCGATCTTGCGATTGAAGAATGGCGGCAGGTCGCGATAGAGATCGCCACTCACCGGGCGCTCGACCTTGATGACATCGGCGCCGAGATCGCCGAGCATCTGCGTTGCGAACGGCCCGAACAACAAGTGGCTGAAATCCAGGATGCGCAGTCCCGATAGGGCTCCGCTCATACGACCTCTCCTTCATGATCATAGGATTGCTGTGGATCGCGCCAGCCGAGCGCGACCGAGATGCTGGCTGCCGCCTTGATGACCGCCTGCTCCGCCTCGTCGACCGAGACCGCGAGGCCGGTCTGCGCCAGAAACGGAATTGTGAGGGCGGCGGCGATGATGCCGCGATGATCGAAAACCGGCTGGCTCAAATTCGTCACGCCCGAGACGACGAGGCTCGGCCGGCGCTCGCCGCCCTCAGCGAGAACTTTCGCGGCCCGTTCCGGCAGCGTTTCCGCCAGTT
Source organism: uncultured Alphaproteobacteria bacterium (assembly GCA_937988775.1). Lineage (GTDB taxonomy): Bacteria > Pseudomonadota > Alphaproteobacteria > Rhizobiales > Beijerinckiaceae > CALKHP01. The sequence goes on along the minus strand of CALKHP010000036.1, from coordinate 49,472 downwards.
CCGGGAATGAGGCGATGCTCGCATCCAGCAGCGCGTTCTGGTGATGCTCCGGCTGATAGGCAAACAGCACCGCACCCGAACTGGTCTCGGCCAGCGGGAATTGCGTGCCGAGCCGGACGCAGTAATGCATTGCGCGCGGGGCATCGACCTGCGCGACGATCAGCACGCGCGCCCCGCTCAGGACGGCCAGATGGCACGATTGCTGCGAATCCGCCGCCAGTTTTTCCATCAGCGGCAGCGCGACCGACAACAGCCGGTTCGTCGGCGGGTTCTCATGGGACAGTTCGAACAGTTTCAGCGTCAGCGCGTAGTGATCGGAATTCTGGTCACGGCGGATATAGCCCCGCGCCTCGAGCGCGAGTGCGATGCGGTAGATCTCGCCCATCGAGCGGCCGAGCGTGCCGGCGATCGTCGTCAGCGACATGCCGCTCGCCGAACTGGCGAGCAGCTCGATGATGTCCAGCCCCTTCTCGAGGGCCGGGGCACGATATCGGCCGGAGGCACCGACATGTTCGTTCACCTGTTCAACTCCTCATCGACGGGGCCAGGCGCGATCATTTGGCGCCTGGCCCCGATGCGTCGGCCTTCAGCGGCCGAGTTGCTTGCGGATATCGGCAACCAGGTTGGGCGACCACTCGGGGAATTTCTTCTGGATCGACTCGGCGGCCTTTTCGAAGGCAGGCCGATCGACGTCGGAGATGATCGTCATGCCGTGCTTTTCCAGTTCCGCCACCGACTTGGCGTAGACCTTGCTCGACTCCTCCGTCATCCAGTCGCAGGCGGCATCGGATGCGGTCGCCATCGCCTTCTGCTGCTCGGGGTTGAGCGCCTTGAACGCCTTGAGGCTCATGACGAGCATCGCCGCATCGAGGATGTGATTGGTCTTCATGTAGAACTTCGCCACCTCGTAATGCTTCTGGTCGATGACCGCATTCGGGGGCGCCTCGGCCGCATCGATGACGCCCTGGGACAGCGCGCTATAGACTTCCGGCCACGGCATCGGCGTGGCCTGACCGCCCATCGACTTCACCAGCTCGGTATAGATCGCGACAGGCTGCACGCGGATCTTGAGGCCGGTTGTATCGGCCGACTCCCGCACCGCCTTGTTGCGGGTGTAAAGATCGCGCGTGCCGAAGTTGAAGAAGCACAACGGCTTGATGTTGTACTTGACCAGATCCTTCTCCCATCCCTTGACGAGAGGAGAGTTGGCGACCTTCTTGACCTCGCCCCAGTTCTTGAACAGGAACGGGTGCACCATCACCGAATAGTTCGGCACATATTGCGCGATCGTGCCGGGGCCGACCTGGGTGATGATGTTGGAGCCGAGCGTCAACTGCTCGAGCACGGCGGAGTTTTCCCCCAGCTGCGCGCTCGGGAACAGGTCGATCTGGACCGCCCCGCCGCTCGCCTTCGCCATGGCCTCCTTGAGGCGCTGGCCGCCGAGATTGACGATATGGGTCGGCGAATTCATATGGCCGAAGCGCAGAACGGGCGTTTTCTGCTGCGCCTGCGCGGCTGACGGCACGACCAGCGCGGAAAGCGCGAGACCGGCCGATACGGTCAGTATCTTCATTATCATGTTGGTCCTCCCAGTTATTGTATCGAAGTCACAGATAGCCGAGCCAGGTCGCTGTGCCCGGCACGGCGGCGATCAGGCCGGCGATCGCCAGCAACATCGCCAGCCAGGGCAATGATTCCTTGATGAAATCGTGAAGCGGCACGCGCGCGATGATGCAGGTGGTGAACATCACCGTGCCGACCGGCGGCGTGATGCCGCCGAGATGGATCATGTAGACGAAGAAGATGCCGAAATGGATCGGGTCCACGCCGAGCTTCGCCGCCGCCGGCGCGAACATCGGCCCGAGGATCAGGATCAGCGCCGTGCCCTCGACGAACATGCCGGCGATCAGCAACAGCACCGCCACGATCAGGAACAGCCTGAACCTGTCCTCGGCCACCGTCACCAGCATTTCCGCCACCTGCTGCGGCAGTTGCTCGAAGGAGAGCGCCCAGCTCAGCGCGGTCGAGGCGGCGAGGATGATCATGATGACGCTGGTCATCGTCGCGGTCGACCACAGAGCCTCCTCTAGCTCCTTCCAGGTGCACTCGCGATAAATCGCGCAGAACAGCAGCGCATAAAGCACCGCGACCGCGCCGGCCTCGGAGGCCGTGAACACACCGATGCGAATGCCGATGACGATGATCGCCGGCATCAGCATCGCGGGCAGCGCGCCCCAAAATGTCTGGAGCATCACGGCGCCGCTGGCTCGCCCGGTCGCCTGCTCGTATTTGCGGCGCTTGGCGACAAAATGCGCCAGGATCATCATGCCGGTCATCATGATCAGGCCCGGCAGGATGCCGGCCATGAACAACTGGCCGATGGAAAGATTGGTGACGAATCCGTACAGGATCAGCCCGATGCCGGGCGGGATCATCGGCGCGATCAGGGCTGAGGCCGCCGTGACAATCGCGGCAAAGGCCGGGCTGTAGCCGCGCTTGACCATTTCCGGGTTGAGCATCTTGGCATGCATCGCCGCTTCGGCATTGGCGGAGCCGGTCATGCCGGCTTGCAGCGTCGACAGCACGATATTGACCTGCGCCAGCCCGCCGACCATATGCGCCGTCATCGCCGCTGCGAAATCCATCAGCCGCCGCGTGATACCGGAGACGTTCATCAGCTCACCAGCGAGAATGAACAGAGGGATCGCGATCAGCGGGAAGGACTGCGTCCCCACGATGATGTTCTGGACATAGGCGACAGAGAGAATGTCGGGGTCCGAGAGCGTGACAGCGATGCCCGTGCCGAGCAGGACGAACGCGATCGGCAGGCCGATCACCATCATCGACAGAAAAGCGCCCATCAGCGCGGTCGGGCTCATCGGGCGTGCCTCCCGATCGGTCGGCCAAGCGCACTCTTAAAAAGCGACCAGATCTCGTAGCCAGCAAACGTCGTGAAGCCGATCGGCATCGCGAGATAGACCCAGATCATCGAGATGCGCATCGAGGCGATCTCCATGCGGGTGCGCATGGCAAGGTTCCAGGAATAATAGATCAGGAACAGCGCGATCGCGATCATCATGACCCGCACGATCACGGCGAGAATTGCGGCGAGCTTTGCCGGCAGCAGCGCGGTGAACAGGTCGACCGCCATATGCGAGCCCTCATGGGCTGCCGGCGCCAACCCCAGGAAGATCAGCCAGACGAACAGGATCGTCGCAAGGTCGAAGCTGAAGATCAGCGGCGTGTTCAGAACGTACCGGTAAACCACCGCGATCGAGACGATGGCGACAATCAGCACGACGAGCGCGATGAGCAGCGCTCGGTAGGCAGCGACGAGGATGTGCAAAGGCGCCTCCGGGAGCACGCCTCTTCGTGGGCGCCTCTCACATAGAAAAACTGATTTCATACATGAAAGCAAGCGGAGTTTTGAGCGGCTAACAATGCCGGCGCCAAGCCCCCAACCTGCCGTGCGAGGCCGTTGCCTTGGCGCAACGGCTTGCGCGATGCCATAGGCACGCGATCGGAGCCTCCCCCGTGACCTGTCGGGGGATGGCAAAGCCGATATCCGATATTCCGTTGTCTTCTGAATCGCTTAGTTGGCGAATTTGCGCGCGCCCACGACGCAGATGATGACGCCGACGGTCACGGCCAGCATCATCCAGGTCACGGGCTCGTGCAGCAGGGTCGCGGCCAGGGCGAGGCCGAAGAACGGTTGCAGGAGTTGAAGCTGGCCGACGGCGGCGATGCCGCCTTGCACCAGGCCACGATACCAGAACACGAAGCCGATCAGCATGCTGAACAGCGAGACATAGGCGAGGCCGATCCAGGCGGGAACGCCGATGCCGGCGAAGCTTGGCGGCAGATAGGCCAGCGCCAGCACCGCCATGACCGGCAGCGATATCACCAGGGCCCAGGAAATCACCTGCCAGCCGCCGAGCGTGCGCGAGAGCCTGGCACCCTCGGCATAACCCAGCCCGCACACGATGATCGCCGCCAGCATCAGCCCGTCCCCGATCGGTGACGCCGCAAGGCCCTGCGACAGGGCAAAGCCCGCCACCAGCGCGCTCCCCATCGCCGAAAAAAGCCAGAACGCGGGCCTCGGCCGCTCGCCGCCGCGAATCACCCCGAAAATCGCCGTCGCCAGCGGCAGCAGGCCGACGAAGACGATCGAATGCGCCGATGTCACATATTGCAGCGCCAGCGCGCTCAACAGGGGAAAGCCGACCACGACGCCGAGGGCGACGACCACCAGAGAGCCGATGTCGCGGCGCACCGGGCGCTTTTCCTTGAAGACGAGCAGCAGGCACAGCGCCAGCATGCCGGCGATCGCCGCCCGCGTGACCGTCAGGAAGACCGGATCAAACTGCATGACGGCGACGCGTGTCGCCGGCAGCGACCCGCTGAAGATCACCACGCCAATGAAACCATTGGCCCATCCGCTTGATGTCTGCTCCATGCCACGCTCCATCGACGACGCGGCCCTTATCCGGGATGGCCTCTGGTGCCGCCAGTGGCAGTCCGATACAGTTTTGTCAAACTGTTATGGCAATCTGTACGATACGGATGGAAGAACGGCCGATGCAGACCACGCGCGTGGCGATGGTGATGGCGACGATCAGGCAGCGCATTGCCGGGCGCGGCCTGACCACGGGAACGAAACTCCCGTCCGTCCGGAAACTCGCCGGCACGCTGAAAGTATCGACCTCGACGGTGGTCGATGCCTATGAGCGGCTGGTGGGCGAGGGCGTCATCCTGTCCCGGCCGGGCTCCGGCTTCTATGTCGCCGACCAGACGGTTCCCTTCGCCCTCGCGGAGGCCGGCCCGCGGCGCGAGCGCGCCGTCGATCCGTTCTGGGTATCGCGCCAGTCGCTGGAGGCGGGCGAGGCGGACCTGAAACCGGGCTGTGGCTGGCTGCCGCCGTCATGGCTCCCCGAGGGTGCGTTGCGGCGCGCGCTGCGCGCGCTCGCCCGCGCCGAAAACGCCACGCTGTCGGATTACGGCCTGCCACTGGGCCTGGCGCCCCTGCGCCATCTCATCGCCCGGCGCATGGCCGATCGCGGCATCGAAAGCGCGCCGGACCAGATCATGCTGACCGATTCCGCCACGCAGGCCATCGACCTTTTGTGCCGTTTCCTGATCGAGCCCGGCGACACGGTGCTGATCGACGATCCGTGCTATTTCAATTTCCATGCCCTGCTGCGCGCCCACCGCGCCAACATCGTCAGCGTTCCCTATACGCCTTGCGGCCCCGATATCGCGCTGTTCGCCAAGGCGCTCGCCGAGCACCGGCCACGGCTCTACATCACCAACGCTGCGATCCACAATCCAACCGGCGCGACGCTGTCGCCCGTCATCGCGCACAGGGTGTTGAAGCTCGCCGATCAATTCGCCCTGACCGTCATCGAGGACGATATCTTCGGCGATTTCGAGCACACGCCGGCGCCGCGCCTCGCGGCTTTCGACGGGCTCGACCGGGTGATCCATATCGGCAGCTTCTCCAAGACGCTTTCGGCCTCGGTGCGCTGCGGCTTCATCGCCGCCCGGCGCGACTGGATCGAAGGCTTGATCGACCTGAAGATCGCCACCGCATTCGGCGCCGGGCGGCTCGCCGCCGAACTCGTCCTGCATGTGCTGATCGACGGCAGCTATCGCAAGCATGTCGAGGGGCTGCGCACGCGCCTGGCGCAGGCAAGGTCCGAGACCGCGGCGCGGTTGCAATCCATCGGCATCCAGCCCTGGATCGAACCGCAGGCCGGCATGTTCCTGTGGTGCCGCCTGCCGGACGGACTGGACGCGGCGCAGGTCGCGCGCGCCGCGCTGGCGCAAAACGTCGTGCTGGCGCCGGGAAACGTGTTCAGCCTGTCGCAATCGGCCACCGGTTTCATGCGGTTCAATGTTTCGCAAACCTGCGACGAGCGCATTTTCGAGGTGTTGCGCATGGCCTTGCACGAGGCGAGGCCCGGTTAATTGATCGCCCCCGTCAGCCATCATGCCGGTCGGCGAAGAATTTCTTCAGCGGCAGGTGGTGCTTGACCACGGGTGACTTCATCACCACGAAGCTGAAATACTTGTCGATGCCGATATCCGACTCGGTCAGGCGCTCCATCAACTCCTGATAGGCGGAAATACTCACCGTGACGAATTTCACCAGGTAATCGTAGCCGCCCGAGATGAGATGGCATTCGATCGCCTCGTCGACCTTCTCGATCGCCTGCTGAAAACACGCAAAATCATGCTGGCGGTGCTTCTTCAGCGTGACCTCGGTGAAGACCGTCACGGTCGCGCCGAGCTTCGCCAGATCGATATGGGCCGAATAGCCCAGAATATAGCCGGCCTGCTGCAATTTCTTGACGCGCATCAGGCATGGGCTCGGCGACAGATACACCAGTTCGGCAAGCTCGACATTGGTCAGCCGGCCATTGCGCTGCAATTCATGCAGGATGCGGATATCGATCCGATCGAGCTTCACGCCCGCCTCATATCGTGGCACGCCTTTCGACAGCTGGATAACCTGATAGCGCAAGCGCCTGCGCCCGGCCAGCTTCACCCGAAGGCATGGCCGGCAAGCCCGTAAATCGCCGCGCCGGACGGTGGCGCCGTCGCGCCCGATTGCATCGTCGTGACGGTGTCGAAAAGGCTCATCCCCGCCGCCGCGAGTTCCCCCTGCAGCGGGCCTCCCGGCTTGGGCGTATCCATGCGCAGGAAGGCGCCGTGATGCGCGGCGATCAGCGGCCGGATCAGCGCGACGGCGTCGTCCTCGCACGCCGCGATCACCGGGCCGAGCACATGGCCCCGGCCGAAGCGATGGCACAGCGCATAGCCGGCAAAACGCCCCTCGGTTTCGAGCACCGTCCCTTCCGACATCGCCAGGAAATGGTCGATGACATGCCTGCGGTCGGACCCGTAGGCCCTCAGGTCGGCATCGAGGATGTTGTCCCGGTCGGTGCGCTCGAGCCGCCGGACCCGCCCGTCTTGGCCACTCACGGCGTGCGCGATACCCTGATGCTGATAAATCTCCGTCACGGGCTGGAAGCCGAGGGAAACATAGAGCCGGTAGGCCGCCTTGGTGGCATTGAGGCGCCGGACCTTGCCCTTGCTGCGCCGCAGCATCTCGCCCATCAGCCAGCGTGCCGCACCCTGGTCCTGCAACCGGGGCGAGGTAATCACCATGGCGATCGTCACGATGTCCTTTCCGACCGGGAAGATCATGGCGGAACTGACCGGGCGGTCGATTTCATCGAGGGCGACCACACCCTGGCCGAGAGACAGCGCGGCGGCCCAGTCCTCGGGCCGGTGCGGCCAGTTCACGGCGATCGACAATTCATGCAGGCGCGGGATATGCGCCATCTCCATCGGCACGAGCCGCAATTCGAAATTGTCGATCTTCCTCGTCGCCATGCCCGTTCCCTGCGCCGCGCGACATGAGGGCGCTGGCCTCGATTATCTGCCGGCCCGCGAGGCCGGTTGCCGCTTATCGTCATCAGGCCGCGCAATGATGCGCCGTTCGCACGCACCATCGCCGCAGAAAATGCCGCACATGCTTGCGCAGCGGGCGGGCCATACGGCGTTTTCTGCTTCCGGCACCGGGCAATGCGGCGCGCGCGGCCCTGCGCGCGGTTCTAGCATCGGCAATGAGCGTTCCCTTCCCTCACGTTCCAGCGCAGGATCCCGCCATGACGTTCCGTCCGAAATTCGTGACCTTCGACTGCTACGGCACGCTGACCAATTTCGACATGGCCGGCGCCGCACGGCGCGTCTATGGCGGCGCGCTTGACGAAGCCGAGATGGCTGCCTTCAACAAGAGCTTTTCCGCCTATCGTCTCGACGAGATCCTCGGCGCCTGGAAACCTTATGGCGAGGTCATCCACAATGCCGTCGCACGCAGTTGCAGGAAACACGGCATCGCCTTTCGCGCACAGGACGCGCAACGCATCTATGAGGAGGTGCCGTCCTGGGGGCCGCATGCCGATGTGCCGGCCGGCCTGGCCAGGGTGGCGCGGGACATCCCGCTGGTTATCCTGTCCAACGCCATGAAAAGCCAGATCATGGCCAATGTCGACAAGCTCGGCGCGCCGTTCCACCTCGTGCTGACCGCCGAGGAGACCGGCAGCTACAAGCCGCGGATGCACGGTTTCGAATACATGCTCGACACGCTCGGCTGCGGCCCCGAGGACATCACCCATGTCTCGTCCTCGTTCCGCTACGACCTGATGACGGCCTATGATCTCGGCATCAAATCGAAGGTCTGGGTCAATCGCGGGCACGAGCCGGCCAATCCATTCTATGACTATACCGAGATCAGGGATATCTCCGGCCTGCCGGCCGTATTCGGACTCTGAAGCATCGCATGAAATATGTTTCCTACTGGCACGACACCGCGCCCGCCTTCACCGCGGCGGCATCCGGCCCCGTCTCCGGGGCCTATGATATCGCGGTGATCGGCGCGGGTTTCACCGGCCTCGGCGCGGCGCGCAAGCTCGCGCGCGAAAGCCGCTCCGTCGTGGTGCTCGAGGCGGAAACCGTGGGGTTCGGCGCTTCGGGGCGCAATGGCGGCCACCTCAACAACGGCATCGCGCACAGCTATCTCCAGGCTTGCGAGACCTTCGGCGCCGATAAGGCGCGGGCGATCTATCGCGCCTTCGACGACGGCATCGCAACGGTCGAGCGCATCATCGCCGAAGAGGGCATCGCCTGCGATTTCCGCCGTTCGGGCAAGCTGAAACTGGCTTCGAAACCGGCGCATTTCCAAGGGCTGGCGCGCAATTTCGCGGCGCTGAACCGCAGCGTCGATCCCGACACCGCGCTGCTCGACCGGTCCGAGCTGGCGAACGAGGTGTGCTCCGACGCCTATCATGGCGGCGTGCTGCACAAGAAGAGCGCCATGATGCATATGGGCCGCTTCGTTCGCGGCCTCGGCAGCGCGGCGGCCCGGCATGGCGCGACGATCCACGAGCATGCGCCCGTCACCGCGCGCGAGCGCGACGGCGCCGGCTGGCGGCTGGTCACGCCGCGCGGCCACGTCACCGCGGGCAAGGTGCTGCTGGCGACGGGCGCCTATACCGGCCCGGCCTTTCCGTGGTTCCGGCGCCGCATCGTCCCGGTCGGCAGCTTCCTCATCGCCACCCGCCCCCTGACCGCCGCCGAAATCGCCGCGACGGTTCCGGGCAGGCGCACCTATGTCAACACCAAGAATATCGGCAATTATTTCCGCATCGCGCCCGATGACCGGCTGCTCTGGGGCGGACGGGCGCGCTTCTCGGCCACGTCCGACCAGCGCTCGGACGCAAAATCCGGCGCCATCCTGCGCCACGGCATGATCGAGGTCTTTCCGCATCTGGCCGATGCGGCAATCGATTACTGCTGGGGCGGGCTGGTCGACATGACGCGCGACCGCTATCCGCGCGCCGGCGAGGCGGACGGGCTGTATTTCGCCATGGGATATTCGGGCCACGGCGCGCAGATCGCCAGCCATATGGGTGAGATCATGGCCGATCTGATGACCGGCCGGGCCAACCGCAACCCCTGGGACGGGCTCGCCTGGGATGCCGTGCCGGGGCATTTCGGCAAGCCCTGGTTCCTGCCCCTCGTCGGCGCCTGGTACAAGGCGCTCGACCGTCTCCGCTGAACCGACTTCAGCACAGCGCCTGGCTCGCCAGCGCATGGATTTCGGCATCGCCGGAAGCATGGCACCGCGTGGTGCCCGGCCGGATCATCGCCACGCCGCCGCCGACATGGACGAGCCCCGCCGCCGCGATCATGGCGCGATGGCGCATTCCGGCGCCGGTGAGATCGACGCGCAGGAACTGCCCGGCATGCGATGCGAGCGCCGCCTGGAACAGCATGCCGGCCGCCTCGTCATCGCGCGCCGCCAGCGGCCCCGCCAGCGCGCCGCGCCCGAAGGCCCGGCAGGAGACAGAACCGCGAAGCCCCGAAGCGTCCCGCAGCACGAGGAAAGGGCGTTCGGCGGCCAGCCGCGCGAGCAACGCGCCGCGCTCGAGCCCGATCGCCGCGCGATCCAATGCGATAAGCGCGGCGAGATCGCCCGGTCCCGCTTCGGAAACGCCGTCCGGCATAACCAGCGGCGCGACCACGCCTTGATATTGGCTGATCTCGCCGGCAGCGGCGAAGCCGAGCTTTTCGTAAAGCGGCAGGCCCGATGCCGTGGCGGTCAGCCGGCATTCGCGTCCCCCTGCCCGCTCCAGCACCGTTTCCATCAACCGGCGGCCAAGCCCAATGCCGCGCATCGACGGATCGACAATGATCATGTTGCAGGTCGCTCCCGTCGCACCGTAAGGCGTGAGGAGCGCGGTGCCGACGAGCTTGCCGTCGCACAGCGCGCCAATGCCCTCGCTGAAACCGAGCATGAATTCCCAGTCCGCGACGCGATGCGGCCACGCCTCCTGCAGCGATAGCCGGTGCGCCTCGCCAATATGTCCGGCGGCCAGATCGACGATCGTCACCGCTCCTATCGCAGCATTGTGCATGAAAACCCCATTGCCATTGCACCCGATCCTGCCATGGAACCGGGAGAGGCTTGCGCCAGCCTGCGGGGCGGATGCGGCATTTTCTGCCAAATCCGGGCGCGCCGGCGTGCCGTCAATAGCCGCGCCCCGGTTCGACCAGCCCTTTCGGCGGCAGCCCGCTCAGGTGGCGGCGGATATTCTCGACCGTCGCCGCAGCCGCCGTTTCCGAGCGCGTATGCCCGGCAATATGCGGCGTCAACACAACGCGCGGCTGATGCCAGAGCGGATGATCGGCCGGCAGCGGCTCGGGATCGGTCACGTCGATGAAGGCGCCGGACAGTTGTCCCGAATCGAGCGCGGCAAGCAGCGCGTCCTGATCGAGATGGCCGCCACGCCCGGCCTGGACCAGCCCGGCACCGCGCGGCAGTCGCGCGAACAGCGTGGCATTCAGGATATGGCGCGTCTCGGCGGTCAGCGGCAGCAGGCACACCAGGATATCGGTCTGCGCCAGCATGGCGCTGAGCCCATCGGCACCGTGGTGGCAAGCAACGCCGGCAATCGATTTCGGGCTGCGGCTCCACCCCGACAGCTGAAAGCCGAACGGCCGGAGCGCGTTCGCCACGGCCAGGCCCAATTCGCCGAGGCCGAGGATGCCGACGCGGCGTTGGTCGGCCCAGGCGAAATCGCCGACTTTCCAGATCTTGTGCTTCTGCTGCTCAAGATATGCCGGCAGATCGCGATGCAATCCCAGCACGCCCATCACGACATAATCGCGCACCAGCGATGTCACGCCCTCCTCGACCATGCGAACCAGCTTGGCGCCGGCCGGCATCGTGGCAAACTGGTCGATGCCGGCGCCGGTCGAGAACAGCAATTCGAGGTTCGGATAGCGCGTCTCGAGGTCTTCCGGAGGCACCCATGTCATCAGGTAGCGCACATCCGCCGCATCGACGGCGCCGGCATCGTCGGCGAAACCGACCTCGGGCAGATCGCGGGCAAAGACCTGCCGGAAGGTGGCGACACGGGCAGGGTAGGACAGGATTAGGAATGTCATGCGGTTTCCGTGTGAGGATATGACCTTGAGAACAAGCGGCAAGGCCGGCTGTTGGGAGCCTAGCATGATCGAACAGGACGAACCGCCATCGTGCAAGCGCGCTCCGGCCTTGCCGGAAATCTCGCCGCCCGGCCCTATCCGGCGGCCGGGCCGGCAATGGTGCTGCGATGGCCGCGGCTCGTCAGCCATTCCAGATAGCGCACACCGAGCGACAGCGGATATGCCAGCACGAAATACATCGCGCCGGTGATCAGGTAGAGCTGCATCGGCATGTAGTACTGGCTTGCCAGATCGTTGGCGCGCAGCATGATCTCCGGCGCGGAGATCAGCGAGGCGACGGAGGTGTCCTTGAGCAGCGAAATCGCCGAATTGGCCATCGGCGGCAGGATGACCCGCAGCGATTGCGGCAGGATGATATAGCGCATCGCCTCGCCGCGCGTCATGCCGATGGCCTGGGCCGCCTCCTGCTGGCCGCCATGCACCGACGAAATGCCGGAGCGATAAATTTCGGCCATATAGGCGGCGTAATGCAGCCCGAGCGTCACCACGGCGGCCTCGAAGCTCGGCAGGGCAATGCCGAACGAGGTCAGCCCGAAATACACCAGGAAAAGCTGGGTCAGGGTCGGCGTGCCGCGCACGAACTCGATATAACCGCGGCAGCAAATCACGATCCAGCGCTGCCGCGCCATGCCGCCAAGGGCAAGCGCCAGCCCGATGACCGCGCCCAGCATATAGGCCAGCACGGTCATTTTCAGCGTATAGCCCGCCGCCTCGATCAATTGCGGCATCCATTCGCCGATCAGGGCAAGCATGCGCGGCGAGATCATGCGCGCACCCCGCGTGAGGCGCGCCGCTCCAGCCGCCGCGACAGCCATGACAAGGGCACGCTCATCGCCAGGTAGAACAGCGCCACGAGCAGGTAGATCTGCGTGGTCAGGAAGGTGCGGTCGGCGAGCATATGGGCCTGGAAGCTCAGTTCCGGCGCAGCCACGGCCGAGGCAAGCGAGGTATCCTTGAGCAGGCCGATGGCGAAATTGGCGATCGGCGGCAGCACGACCCTCACCGTCTGCGGCAGGATGATCGTGCGCAAGGCCATGCCGCGCGTCATGCCGATGGCGATCGCCGCCTCGCTCTGCCCGCGATCGATCGCCGCGATACCGGCCCGGAACACCTCGGTCAGGTAGGCGCCGCCATTCAGGCCGAAGCCGATGATCGCGGCCGGGATCGGGTCAAGCTTGATGCCGATCGAACCGAGCCCGAAATAGATCACGAAGAGCTGCGTCAGCACCGGCACGGCCCTGAAGATTTCGACATAGATATAGGCGAACGTCCTCAGGAGCCGCGAGCGCGAGGTCTTGCAGCCGGCAAGCACCAGCCCGAGCAGCACCGAGACGATGAAGCCGCCGGCGGTGACGATCGCCGTCATCACCGCGCCGGTCAGGAGCGCATCGAGAAAATACGGCAGATTCTCGTAGGTGCGCGCCCAATCCGTCATTGCAGCACTTGCTTGCGCAGGATGGCGCGCAGGAAATTGCGCGTCCGGTCATGGCACGGCCGGTGGAAGATGTGAGCGGGGTCGCCCTGCTCCACCACCTTGCCGCCATCCATGAAGATCACCCGGTCGGAGATTTCCTCGGCGAACTGCATTTCATGCGTGACGATGATCATCGTCATGCCCTCGGCCGCCAGTTGCGCCATCACGTTGAGCACCTCGCCGACCAGCTCCGGATCAAGCGCCGAGGTCGCCTCGTCGAACAGCATCAGGCGCGGCCGCATCGCCAGCGCACGGGCGATCGCCACGCGCTGCTGCTGGCCGCCGGAGAGCATTTCGGGATAGGCATCGCGCTTGTCGGCGAGGCCGACCTTGTTCAGCAGGTCGAGCGCATGCTCGCGCACCGCCTCGGGCGGCTGTTTCAACACCTTGACCGGGCCGATCTGGATGTTCTGCAGCACGGTGAGATGCGGGAACAGGTTGAAGCGCTGGAAGACCATGCCGATCTGCGAGCGCTGCCGCGCCAGAACCCGGTCGGGAAGCTCGCCATAGCCTTTCGCCGCGCGCTTTTGACCGATCAGCTGGCCATCGATGTAGATTTGGCCGTCCGACGGTTTCTCGATATAGTTGATGCAACGCAGAAGCGTCGTCTTGCCCGAGCCGCTCGGCCCGATGATCGATACTTTCTCGCCGGCCGCGACATCGATATCGATGCCCTTGAGCACTTCGAGATGCCCGTATCGCTTATGCAGCGCCTCGATGCGCACGAGCGGAACCGCCGTTTCGCACGAGGATGTCGCCGGGGCGCCGTGCTGCGTCATCTACTCATCTCATGCATTTTCCCTGGAAGCGCGCGGCATGGGCGGGCGGCTTCGCACGCTCCCGCCCGCCGGATCATCGTCTCTGCTGCCCCGAGCACGGCAAGGGCGCTTACGCGAATAGGGCCGAGAAATCCTTCGGCGTATGCGCGGCCGGCCCGAGGATATTGCCCTTCCCGTCGCGATCCACGCCGATGCGCGGGTTCTTGTCGGCCTTTTCCAGGTAGCTCGGGCTCGTCATGCCGTTTTCCTTGAGCAGTTCGGCGTTCTTCTTGGTGCGCCACAGCCATTTCACGCCGGCATTCACGGCGTCGAACATATCGGGATTTTCGAGGCTCATGCCCATCACCGCATGCCCCTTGCCGGACAGATGCGGATATTGGTCGTTGGGCGTGACCGGCACCTGCTTGAGATCGAGATTCGGATTCTGGAGCAGCATGTAATCGACCGTCATGCTGTCGAGCACGGCCAGGTCGAGGCGCCCGGCCAGCACGTCGCGCACGCAGGCATCGACGCTGTCATAGAGTTTCACTTCCTTGACGCCGGGGATTTTCTTGATATCCGGCACGTAGCTGTAACCGGTGCCGCTGCCGACACTGTAGCCCTTGGCATCGTTGACGTTGAAGGTGCCGTTGAACGGCATGCTCTTCTTCATCGTCACGAAATTCGTGCCGTAATAGATTTCATCGGTCAGCAGCATCGCGTTGGCGCGCGGCGCCGTCCAACCCATGTCGCCGCACATGATATCGGCGCGGCCCGACCTGATCGATTCCACGGTCGCGGCCCAGGCCATGATGTTGGGCTTGACGCCGAGCCCGAGCTTCTCCGCGATGGCGACGATCATTTCAGCGTCGCTGCCGGTGATCTTGCCGTCCTTGAATCCGGTGACCGGCATCACGCCGCTCATCGCGATCGTGATGACGCCCTCGTTGACGGTCTTGAATTTCGGCTTGTCGGCCGCCAATGCGCGTCCCGCGCCGCCAAGGCCGCCCAGCAGGCCGGCACCCAAGCCCGCTCCGGCGCGCAACAGGCTCCGGCGCGAAATATCGAATGTCGCTCGATCAAGCATGACTGTCTCCTCCACGTGCTTTTTGATGGTCTTGATGCCGCCGCGTCAGAGCAGGCTTCATTATAATGATTTTGTTGTCAAGAGCCGCGCATTCCTCGCGCGGCCGCGCTCAGGCCAGCCTAGTGGCGGATTCAGCCTGATTTTAGCCAAATCTGGCACCCATCCGCCGCAAAACAGCAAGATAGATTGCACTCACCCGCAAAGCCCGCTAAATATATGCAACGCAGCCGCTCGCAGGAGCAGACATAAAAATGAAGTGTTCGGGCCAGGAATGAAGCCAGCCACGGCGACTCCAGCATCCGCCATCGACCCACGGGAAATTGGTGAGAGGCTGCGCGGCTTGCGCAATCAGCGCAACCTGACGATCCACCAGCTTGCGGCGGCGGCCGGCGTCTCGGCCGGCAATATCAGCCAGATCGAGCGTGGCGTCTCCAATCCGTCGATCAAGACGCTGCAACGCCTGCGTGCCGCGCTCGGCGTCAACCTGTGGGAATTCCTCGATCGCGGCGAGGCGCGCGCGACGGGCGAGCCGCCTTTCGTGCGCCGCCAGTCGGAGCGGCCGACGATCATCATGAGCCGGAGCGGCCTCATCAAGGAACTGCTGTCGCAGGCCGACCAGAACCTGCGCTTCATGCTGATCAAGATGCCCCCGGACAGCGAGAGCGAGGACGTGCTGATCGGCCGTGGCCAGAAGGGCGGCTATGTGATGGCGGGGCGCGTGCAGCTCAAGGTCGGCGACAGCCTCTGCGACCTCGAGGAAGGCGACAGCTTCCAGTTCTCCAGCGAAATCCCGCATCAGGTCCGCAACCGCTCCGACCGGGAGGCGACATTGCTCTGGATCATGAGCGTGCTCGACACGCATATCTGACAGCAACCAAGTTCACGAAAACCAGGTTCACGGAAAATCAAGGCCCGCCGATGTCCCCTCCCGTCAAGCGCATCTCGAGTGATGAAAAACTGCCGCCGGCCGCCGATATCGTTATTATCGGCGCCGGCATCGCCGGCTGTTCCGCCGCCTACGCGCTGGCCAGGAAGGGCCATTCCGTGGCGCTGCTCGACAAGGGCAACGTGTGCGGCGAGCAATCGAGCCGCAACTGGGGCTGGTGCCGCCAGCAGAATCGCGATCTCCGGGAGCTGCCGCTCGCCATGCATTCGGTGGCGATGTGGGACAGCCTGAACGAGGAGCTCGGCGCCGATACCGGCTTTCGCCGCACCGGCCTGATCTACGTGACGCGCAATCCGGCCGAGTTGGCCGAATGGGAAGCGTGGATCAACCGGGCGCGGGAATTCCAGTTCCACAGCCGCATCCTCAGCGCCGCCGAGGCCAAGGCGATGACGCCGGGCAGCACCGAGGACTGGATCGGCGGGCTGCACTCGCCGAGCGATGGCCGGGCCGAGCCGGCGATGGCCGGCCCGACCATTGCCGAAGGCGCCCGAAAGCACGGCGCGACGATCCATCAGGATTGCGCCGTGCGCGGCCTGGAGATCAGCGCCGGCCGCGTCTCCGGCGTCGTCACCGAGAAGGGCCGCATCGGCGCCAGCGCCGTGCTATGCGCCGGCGGCGCCTGGGCCTCGCTGTTTTGCCGCAATGAAGGGCTGCGCCTGGCGCAGGCCTGCGTGAAATCGACCTCGTTCTTCACCGAACCGGCGGAAGAAGTGACGCCGGGCGGCCTCGCCATGTCCGACGTCACCATCCGGCGCCGGCTCGATGGCGGTTACACCGTCGGCCTGAGCGGCCGGGGCCTGCTCGAGATCACGCCGCAGGGCCTGCTCTACTCTCGGCAGTTCTGGCCGATGTTCAAGAAGCGGCGCGCCAAGCTGAAGTTCTCCCTCGGCCGCGGCTTCTTCAGCGGCCCGCAATCCTTCACGCGCTGGAAGCTCGACCAAACCTCGCCGTTCGAGCGCATGCGGACACTCGATCCGCCGCCCGATCCCGCCCTGGTGCGCATGGGCCTCGACCGGCTCGGCGAGGTCTATCCCGTGTTCAAGACGTTGAAGGTGGCGCAAAGCTGGGGCGGCCTGATCGATTGCACGCCGGATGCGGTTCCGGTCATCTCGGCCGTCGATTCGCTGCCCGGCCTGTTCCTGTCGACCGGGTTCAGCGGGCACGGTTTCGGCACCGGCCCCGGTGCCGGCCGTCTTGCCGCCGACCTGATCGCCGGCGACACGCCGATCGTCGATCCGCACCCCTATCGCTACAGCCGCATGATCGACGGCACCGATCTCGGCGCGCCGGGCATGATGTAAGGCAAGCGCTCTTAGGCGGCGAGTTCGGCGATCAGTTTGCGCATGAACGTCTCGCAGGCCTCGACCTGCTCGATGGCGATATATTCGTTCGGCTGGTGCGCCTGATCGATCGAGCCCGGCCCGCAAATCACCACGTCGAAACCCGCTTCCTGAAACTGGCCACCCTCCGTGACGTAAGGCACCACGCCGCAGCAGGCGCAGCCGGACAGCCGCATGGCGATGGTTTGCGCCACGCCGCCCTTGTCGGCGAGCGGCGGCGCGGCGGCGAGCACCTCGGTGCTGATCGCGCTTTCCGGCGCGACCGCCCGCATGCCCGGCAGCACGCGATCGCAATGGGCCGAGAAGCGATCGAGATAATCGCCGGCGCTCTCGCCCGGCAGCGCCCGGATATCCCAGGTGAAGCTGCATTCGCGCGAGATGATGTTCACCGCCGTGCCGCCATTGACGGTGCCGACATGAACCGTGGAATAAGGCGGCACGAATGCGCAGGCCGGGTCGGCCGCCTGCTTGTTGGCGGCAGCCATCTCGCTGAGGAAGGAGATCAGGCCGGCGGCGGTCATCACGGCGCTGACGCCGCGCTGCATCTGGCTCGAATGCGCCTCGTGGCCGATCACCGTGGTGCGCGACACCGCCATGCCCTTATGGGCCTTGATCGGCTTCATGCTGCTTGGCTCGCCGACGATCACCGCCGCCGGCCGGGCGATCTCGGTGGTCAGCCGCGCGATCATCGCCGGTGCGCCGACACAGCCGAGTTCCTCGTCATAACTCAGCGCGAAATGGATCGGCCGCTTCAGCCCGGCCTGCTGCATCTCGGGCACCAGCGCCAGGGCGATGGCGATGAAGGATTTCATGTCGCAGGTGCCGCGACCGTAGAGACGCCCGTCCTTCTCGGTCAGCTTGAACGGATCGCTGTGCCACGGCTGGCCGTCGACCGGCACGACATCGGTGTGGCCGGACAGCACGACGCCGCCCTCGACGGCAGGCCCGATGGTGGCGAACAGGTTGGCCTTGGCGCCGTCCGCGCTCGGCACGCGATGGCTCGTGACGCCATGGCGCGCAAGATAATCCTGCACGAAATCGATCAGGGGCAGGTTCGAGTTGCGCGACACGGTGTCGAAGCCGATCAGCCGTTCGATCATCGCCAAGGATTGCGGTTGCATGATCATGCTCCTGTGCTTGAGGCGCCGGCGCCGGACGCGAGGTCGCGGAAGGCCGGCCCGCACGGCCTCACCCGGATATTGCCGTCGAGATGGCGCCACGGCAGCAGGGCGGGATCGATCTTCATGGCGCCGGGCGCCGCCGCGACGATGATCTCCGCGCTGACCGGCGTGAAATCCGCCCTGAAATGCGTCGCACTCTTGACGACGAGAATGGATTGCGCGCTCGGCTCGATGCCGACGAAGCGGAACATTTCGAGGTCGGCCATCTGCGCCTTGTCGCTGGCGACGACGATGCGCACGCCGCCGATCCTCAGACAGGCCGATGGGCCAAGCGCCATGCGAAAGCCGTTGTAATAAGGGCCCTTGGCCAGGAAGTGCCCGTCGGACAGGCGCTCGACCAGGAAATCGGCCTCGAAGGGCGCATCGCCCGGCACGCCCGACTTGCCGCCGAGCCTGAGCCGCACCGTGCCGCCTTCGCCGGCTTCATGTGCCTTCGCCGCCGCTTCCTGGTCGACGATCAGGCCGATCGCCGCGTCGGTGGCGTTTGCGGCGATCAGGGCGCGCAACATGCCGGTGGTGTCGGAATCGCCGCCCGCGCCGGGATTGTCCTGCGCATCGGCGATCACCACCGGCTTGCTGGCCGATCGCGCCAGCCGCTGCGCCTCAGTGACCGCCGCATCGGGCGCGTAAAGCCGGCCGTCAAACGCCGGCTCGGCCGCCAGCACCGCCTGATAAAGCCGGTCGGCGGCGGCACTCGCGCTCGCGGCATCGTTGCCATAGGCCCAGATCATGCCGGCGCATTCGGCGAAATCAGCGGCCGGGAAGCCCATGCAGAACGACATGCCGCTGATGCCGGGGCCTGCCTCGAGCCGCTCTAGTTCACGATAGAGCCCGGCCGCCGGCTCGCTCATCGTGCTCTGCCAGCAGATCGGCATCAGGAACGGGATGCGGCGCCAGGCGAGATGCTGGCGCGCCATGCCGTCGAACAGCCGCTGCAGGTGGTCGAAGGTGCGCGCCCCGGTTTCCGCCATGTCGACATGCGGGTAGGTGCGGAAGGCAAACAGCGCGTCGGCGGTCTCCAGCATGCGCCGGGTGACGTTGGCGTGCAGGTCGAGGCTGACCACGATCGGCATGGCGGGGCCGACGAGCTTGCGCACGCGCGCGAGCAATTCGCCTTCGCCATCGTCGAGATGCTCGGCGACCATGGCGCCATGCAGGTCGAGATAGATGGCATCGGCCGGCAGGCTGGCGGCGACCCCATCGAGGATCAGGCCGGCGATGCGCTCGTATGCCTCCTCGGTGACATGGGCGGAGGGGCTTGCCGCGCACCACAGCGTCGGCACCAGCGTGTGGCCGCGCGCGCGGGCGGCCGCGACAAAGCCGGCGGCCGGGATGTTGGCGCCGGCGATCGCCGCGAACACCGCCTCGCCCAACACCATGCCCGGCCAGCCGCCGCCATGCTGGAAGGCGCGCCAGTCGGCCTTGCTGGTGGCAAAGGTATTCGTCTCGTGCTCGAAGCCGGCAAAGATGATCCGCATGGCAAGCCTCAGCCCGGCGCCGTGTCGAAGGCGCGAAAATTCTTGAAATCCCAGCCGGCGCCCGGCGCCGAGCCGATCAACTCGCGCGTATAGTCCTGCTGGGGCGCGCCGATCACCTGATGCGGCGTGCCCTGCTCGACGATGCGGCCCTTCTGCATCACGACGATCTTGTCGGAAATCTGCGCCGCCACGCGCAGGTCATGCGTGATGAACAAGATGGCGACGCCGGTGCGGCGCTTGATGTCGTCAAGCAGGTCGAGCACCTGGGCCTGCACGGTGACGTCGAGCGCCGAGACAGCCTCATCCGCGATGAGGATTTCCGGCTCCATGACGATGGCGCGCGCCAGGCAGAGGCGCTGGCGCTGACCGCCGGAGAACTGGTGCGGGTAGCGCCGCAGCACGTCGCGCTCGAGCCCGACAATGGCCAGCACCTCGCTGACCTTGGCCAGCGCCTCGCGCTCGCCCATGCCGAAATTGCGCAGGCCCTCCATCAGCGAGGCCGAGACGACGCGGCGCGGGTTCAGCGAGCGATACGGGTCCTGGAATACGATCTGGATGCGCTGCTTGATGGCGTTGGAGCGCTGGCGCGAGTTCGGGGCGAGCGCCTCGCCGCCAAGCCGCACCTCCCCCTGCCAGCCATCGACGAGGCCGATGATGCAGCGCGCCAGCGTCGACTTGCCGGAACCCGACTCGCCGACGATGCCGACGACCTCGTCGCGATGCACGTCGAGATCGATGGCGCTGAGCGCCGCCACGCCCGCCGTCTTGCCGAACAGCGACGCGCGGCCATAGGTCTTGCTCATGTTGCGCACTTGCAGGATGGCGGCGTTGCGGGCCGCCTCGCGCCCCGGCGGATGCAGGTTCGGCACCGATGCGACCAGCTTGCGCGTGTAGGCGGCGACAGGATTGGTGAGGATCTGCTCGCGCGTGCCGTGCTCCACCACCATGCCGTCCTTCATCACCAGGATGCGGTCGGCGATCTCGGAGACGACGCCGAAATCATGGGTGATGAAGATCACGGCCGTGTTGTGCCGGGTCTTCAACTCGCGCATCAGGTGCAGGATCTGCTTCTGCGTCGTGACGTCGAGGGCGGTGGTCGGCTCGTCGGCGATCAGCAGCTTCGGCTCGAGGATCAGCGCCATGGCGATGACGATGCGCTGGCGCTGCCCGCCCGACAATTCGTGCGGATAGGCGGCGTAGATGCGCTCGGGGTCGGGCAGATCGACCTCGGCCAGCATTTTCAGCACCATGCGGCGCCGTTCGGCCGCCGGCGTGTCGCGGTGGATGCGGATCACCTCGCCGATCTGCTCGCCGATGCGCTGCACCGGGTTCAGCGCCGTCATCGGCTCCTGGAACACCATCGACATCGTCGTCGCCCTGAGCGCCAGGATTTCACCGTAGCGCACTTCGGCGAGGTTGCGGCCCTCGAGCGTGACGGCGCCGCCGGCAATGCGCAGCGCGTCCGGCGGCAGCAACCCCATCACCGAGAAGGCGGTGACCGACTTGCCCGAGCCGGATTCGCCGACGATGCACAAGGTCTCACCCGGCATGACGTCGAACGTCACCGCCTCGACGACGGTACGCGGGTTGCTCCGTGACGCCGTCACGACCCGCAGGTCGCGCACGGACAGGATCGGCTCGGTTGATGGAGACGTTCCAGCCATCGCTCAGGCCCTGCCGGCGAGCTTGGGATCGAGCGCGTCGCGCGCCGTATCGCCCACCATGTTGATGGTGAGGATGGTCAGCGACAGCACGATGCCGGGATAAAGCACCAGCCCCGGCAGGAGCTGGAAATAGGTGCGCCCGTCGGCGATGATATTGCCCCAGGACGGCACTTCCGGCGGGATGCCAGCGCCGAGGAAGCTCAGGATCGCCTCGATCAGCACGGCGGCGGCGAAGATATAGGTGCCCTGCACGATCAGCGGCGCCACCGTGTTCGGCAGCATGTGGCGCACGAGGATGGCCGCCGGCGAGGTGCCGAGCGTCACCGCCGCCTCGACATAAGGCTCGCCGCGTACGCTCAGCAGGATGCCCCTGACCAGCCGCGTCACGCGCGGAATCTCAGGGATCGCGATGGCGACGATCACCGTGCTGAGGCTCGAACCCGAGACCGAGACCATGGCGATGGCGAGCAGGATGGCCGGGATCGCCATCACGCCGTCCATGATGCGCATGATCAGCGAATCGAGGCTGCGGAAATAGCCGGCGAGCGCCCCGAACAGCACGCCGAACACGATGGCGATCGCCAGCACGCCCGAGCCGACGAGCAGCGAGACGCGCGACCCGAAGATGATGCGCGAGTACAGGTCGCGCCCATAGGAATCGGTGCCGAGCCAATGGGCGGCCGAGGGGCCGCGCAGCCTCACGGCCGGATCGAGGAAGCGCGGATCATGCGTCGCGAGCCACGGCGCGAACACCGCCATGACGATGACGATGACAATCATCAGTAGCGCCAGCCGCGTCGGCCAACTGGACAGAAAGGTCCCGAGCTTCGTTTGAGCAACCATCAGGAGATACCAGGCATCGGCGGCGCTTCAGGAATCGATGCGGGGATCGACGACGCGGTAGAGTACGTCGATCACCAGATTGACGAAGATATCGACGACCGAGAACAGCACGATCAGCGCCTGGATGATCGTGAAATCCTTGGCCAGGATGGCCTCGACCACGAGGCGGCCGAGACCGGGAATGTTGAACACCGATTCGGTGACGACGACGCCGCCGATCAGCATGGTGACGGTAATGCCGATAATGGTCAGGATCGGCACCGCCGCGTTGCCGAGCGCGTGCCGGACCAGCACCTCGCGCTCGTTCAGCCCCTTGGCGTGGGCGGTGCGGATATAATCCTCGCCGAGCGTGTCGATGATGCTGGTGCGCACGAAGCGCGTCATCAGCGCGATATAGATCGTGCTCAGCGACGCCACCGGCAGGATCAGATGCCTCAGGTGGTTCCAGACGCCATCGCTCAGCGGCTTGTAGCCCTGCACCGGCAGCCAGCCGAGGCCCATGGAGAACAGGAAGATCAGCAGGTAGGCGGTAATGAACACCGGCACCGAGAAGCCGAGCACCGAGCCGGCCGTGACCAGGCGGTCGATCGCCTTGCCGCGCCGCCAGGCAGCGAGAATGCCGACCGGAATCGAGATTAGCAGCGTGTAGATCACCGTATAGAGCGTGATGGCGATCGTCGGCCCCATACGGTCGACGATCATGTCCTTGACCGGCAGGCCGGAGATCAGCGAGGTGCCGAAATCGCCGCGCAGCACGTCCGAGATCCACGTCACGAACTGCACCGGGATCGGCCGGTCCAGCCCCATATGGTGTCGGATCGCCTCGATCTGCTGCACGGTGGCGCCGTCCCCGGCGACGATCGCCGCCGGGTCGCCGGGGGTCAGCCTGAGCACGCTGAAGATCACCACGGCCACCACGAACAGCACCGGAATGGTGGCCGCCAGCCGCTTCAGGATGACAGGGAGCATCAGTTGCCGGTTTTCTCGATGTTCCAGAACACCGGCACCGGCGCGTCGAGGATGCCCTTCAGCGACGTGCGCGCCGCCGCCACCACGGAAAACTCGCCGAGCGGCACGACCACGACATCATCCATGGCGAGCTTCTGCACCTCGTTGGCGATCGTCTTCAACTCGCCCGCATCGGCCGAGGTGGCGAATTTCTGGCGCAACTCCTCGATCTTCGGCGAGGTCGGCCAGCCGAACCACGCCTTGGTGCCGTTGGCGGCCACGGTGTAGTTGCTGAGCGGGTCGCTGATATCGGCGAGCGAGAGATAGGTGGTGAAGATGTTCCAGCCACCCTCGGCAACCGGCTTCTGCACGGCGCGCCGCGTCACCACCGTCTGCCAGTCCATCGCCTGGACCTGGACCTTGAAGCCACCCTGGCGCAGCTGCTGCGCGATCACGGGCACGAACGAGCCGCCGGCATTGGCGAAATCGGTCGGGTGCATGATCATCACCGGCGTGTCGTCGTATTTGGCCTCCTTCAGCAGGGCCTTGGCCTTGTCCGGATCGGCCTTGACGAGATCATCGGCGCCGGCGGTCGAGGCATAGGTCGTGCCGCAGCCGAACAGGGCGGCGCAGGTGCTGTAATAGGCGGGATCGCCGATATCGGCCTGCATGATCGCCTTCTGGTCGATCGCCGCCACGGCCGCCTGGCGCACCAGCTTGTTGTTGAAGGGCGGCAGCAGGTGGTTGAGCCGCATCACGGGCTGGCCGCCCTGCGCCTTGGAGGCGATGAGCTGAATATTGCTGTCGCTCTTCATCAGCGGCAGCAGGTCGTAGGGCGCCTGCTCGATGAAATCGATCTCGCCGTTCTTGAGCGCGTTGACGCCGGTCATGGCATCGGGCATCGCCACCCAGCGCACCTTGTCGACCTTGACGACGCGCCCGCCGGCCATACCGCTCGGCGCCTCGGCGCGCGGCACGTAATCCTGGTTCTTGACGAACACCGCCTGCACGCCGGGCTTGTACTCGCTGGCGACGAACTTGAACGGGCCGGAGCCGATCGATTCGGTGATCGCCTCGGCCGGCGACGTGTTGGCGACGCGCTCCGGCATCATGAATGCGGCGAGCGAGGATGGCTTGGACAGGGCGCGCAGCACGATGTTGGTCGCAGTGCTGAAGGTCATCTTGAAGGTCTTGTCGTCGACCTTCTCCGTCGCCGTGGTCAGCGACTGCATGACCTGGCCCATCTTGTCCTGGCTCGCCCAGCGCTTGATGGAGGCGATGCAATCGGCCGCGGTGACGGGCTTGCCGTCATGCCATTTCAGCCCGTCGCGCAGGGTGAAGGTGTAGGTCTTGCCATCGGCCGAGACCTCCCATTTCTCCAGCATCTGCGGCTTGATCTCGCCCTTGGCATCGACGCTGAGCAGCGTGTCGTAGATCATGTAGCCGTAGTTGCGGATGACATAGGCCGTGGTAATGACCGGGTCGAGCGAGCGCAGCGGCGCCTGCATTACCGCGGTGATCGTCGTTTCCGCCCGTGCGCCGACACCAAACCCCATGGTCAGCGATAAGGACAGCGCCGCGCCGCCGGCAAACTTCAGAACGTCGTGACTTCTCAACATCTTGTCTCTCCCCCTGACAATATTTCTTGCGGTATTTTTAAGCGTTGGGCAGCACCTGCCGTTGCCAACTTAGCGGCTTGGGTCGACAGGAAGCAAGGCGATGTCCGGTTATCTGGCATAGCCGAAGGTCGTAGGCCTGTCGGATTGCGTCTCGACCCAGACGCTCTTGGTCCGGGTATATTCGTAGAGCGCCTCGACGCCGCTCGAGCGGCCATAGCCGCTTTCGCCGCTGCCGCCGAAGGGCGAGGCGACGCTGATCGTCTTGTAGGTGTTGATCCAGAACGTGCCAGCCCTGACGCGCTCGGCGACGCGGTGCGCGCGCCCGACATCGCCGGTCCATACCGCGCCGGCAAGGCCGTAAGCGGTGTCGTTGGCAATACGGATGGCATCGTCCTCCGTGTCGAACGGGATCGCCACCACGACCGGCCCGAAGATTTCGCCCTGCGCGACCGCCATCTCGTTGCTCACGCCGGCGAGCACCGTCGGCCGCACGAAGAAGCCGGCTTCGGCTGCCTCCTGCGCCCGCGTCGCGCAGCTTGCGCCGGCCTCGAGCCCGGCTCCGATCATCGCGCGCACGTGATCATATTGCTTGCGGCTGGCGAGCGGACCGACCTCGGTCGCATCCTCACCAGGCGCGCCGATGCGGATGCGGTCGGCGCCCTCGGCGACCATGGCGACGAAACGGTCATAGATGCTGCGCTGCACGATCAGCCGCGAGCCGGCGACGCAGCTTTGCCCGGCGGATGAAAAGATCGCCGCCTGCGCCCCCAGCGACGCGCGCCTGAGATCGGCATCCTCGAACACGATATTGGCCGATTTGCCGCCGAGTTCGAGCACGCACGGCACCAGCCGCTCGGCGGCGGCGAGCGCGATGCGCCGGCCGGTTTGCGGCGAGCCGACGAACACCACCTTGTTCACCTGCGGTGCGGCGAGTGCTGCCTGCCCGCTCGTGTGGCCGTAGCCCGCCAGCACGTTGATCAGGCCTTTCGGCACGCCGGCCCGTTCCGCCAGCGCCGCGACGGCGAGCGAGGTGAACGGCGTCAGTTCGGACGGTTTCAGCACTACGCCGTTGCCCATGGCGATCGCCGGCGCCACCTGCCAGCCGGCGGTGAAGATCGGCGCGTTCCACGGCGTCAGTTGCAGCACGACGCCGATCGGCTCGCGCCGGGTGTAGTTCAGGTGGCCGCTCGGCACCGGAATGACATCGCCGTGAAACTTGTCGGCCCAGCCGGCGTAATATTCGAACATCTCGGCGACCTTGGTCACCTCGGCCCGGCAATCGCGGATCGGCTTGCCGGCATTGACCGATTCAAGCCGTGCCAGCGCTTCGAGCCGCTCGCGGATCGCGTGGCCGACGGCGAACACGATGCGCCCGCGCTCGGCATGCGGAAGGCCACTCCACACCAGTTGCGCCGCCGCCGCAGCCGCCGCCGCCCGCCGCGCCAGCACCGGACCGGCATCACGATACGCGAGCGAGGGCCGGCCGGTTGCCGGGTCATGGAGGGCAATGCCGTCGCCCTCGCCCTCGACCAGCGCGCCGCCAATATAGGACCCGACCGTTTCAGCCTCCGGGAACAACGCCGCGAAGGCGGCCGCGAGGGCGTGGCTGAGATCGGTATCCATATGTCCTGTCCTGCACTCATGCCGGGCGCGGCGGCGCGGCTATTTCGGTTCGAACTGCACGATGCGGTTGAAATCCTCGGCATCGGCGAGTTGCGCGCTGCTATCGGCCCACAGCGCCGCGCAGGCCTGCGCAAACGGGGTCGTGACGCCGAGATCGTCGAACAGGGCGCGCGCCAGCGCGATATCCTTGCGCATCAGCTTCATGGTGAAGCCGGAATCGAACTGCTCGTCGAGGATCCAGGTCGGGTAATTGACCTCGGTCACGGCGCTGCGGCCCGAGCCGCCATTTATCGCGCGCAGCACGGTTGCCGGATCGAGCCCGCCCTGCTTGGCCGCGCGCATCGCCTCGCCGGCGATCAGCAGATGGGCGCCGCACAGCAGGTTGTTCAGGAGCTTGACGACATGACCGGCCGAAACCGGGCCGACATGGGTGCGCCTGGCGCTCATCGCCGCCAGCACCGGTTCGGCGGCGGCGATAGCGGCGGCATCGCCGCCAAGCACCATGGTCAGGCTGGCGGAAGCCGCGCCCTTGGCGCCGCCGCTCACCGGCGCATCGATGAAGCGGATGCCCTTGTCATGCAAGGCGGCGGCGACGCGGCGCGTGCTGGCGGGATCGGCGGTGGTGGTGTCGATGACGATCAGGCCGGGCTGTGCGCCGGCAAGCACGCCATCCTCGCCGAAGACCACCGCTTCGACGATGGCCGATGCGGGCAGCGACATGACCAGCATGTCGACCGCGCTGGCGAGTTCCGCGACCGAGCCGGCCGGCCGGATACCGTCCGAGGCCGCCTGCCGCAAGGCCGCCGGCGCGGCATCGTAACCGGACACCTCGAAACCGGCGCGCCGCAACGACGCGGCCATGCCACGGCCCATATTGCCCAGGCCGAGGACACCGACCTTGTCCGCCACCACACGTCTCCCCCCATTATCGTTTTTGCATCTTGGATCGATTTATCCGCCAACAGGCCGGCACTGTCCAGCCGATCGGCGCAAGCGACATGACCCAGGGACCGGCTGGTCCGTCAGAAGCTCGGCGGCGTATTGATCCACAGCAGCACGGTTTCGCCGTCATGGCGGTTGCGCCAGGCATGCTGGCGCCGGCTCTCGAAATACAGCGAGTCGCCGGGACCGAGATCGTGGAACTGGTCGGAATCGAGCACCACTTCCAGGCGCCCGGTGAGGATATGCAGGAATTCCTCACCCTCGTGCCGGTAGGCGCCCTCGCTGGAGGCGCCGGGCGCGAGCACGAAACGGTGGCAATCCATCATCAGCCGGCCCTCGGCCAGCAGTTGCACCGTCACGCCGGGCGTGGTCATCGGCCATGTCCGCCACGCGCCGTTGGGCACGACGGGCCGATCTCTCCTGCCCTCCTCGCCCGACAGGCGCGATACCGTCGTGCCGTAATAGACCGCCAGGTCGTGCAGCACCTTGAAGGCGACGCCCTGCGAGGTGCGCTCGAGCGTCGACAGGATCGAGGGCGCGATGCCGATCGCCTGCGCCACGCTCTCCAGCGTCAGGCCGGCCTGATGCCGCAGGCGACGCAGCTTCCGGCCGATCTCGCCCTGCCCGCCCGTCTCGGCATCGGGCGATGCCGGCTGGCCGGACCTGTCCTCGCTCTCGAGCGCCTCGCGGATCGCGGCCGGGTTCAGCCCACGCTCACCTCTGAGCCATGCGATGCGC
Source organism: uncultured Alphaproteobacteria bacterium (assembly GCA_937988775.1). Taxonomy (GTDB): domain Bacteria; phylum Pseudomonadota; class Alphaproteobacteria; order Rhizobiales; family Beijerinckiaceae; genus CALKHP01. Next base: position 21,254 of record CALKHP010000036.1, on the reverse strand, counting down.
TTGAGGCGCGCCACGTCGCCGGCGCTATATTGCCGCTGTCCGGTCGCCGAGCGCGCCGGCTCGATCAGGCGCTGGCTTTCCCACAGCCTGAGCGTCGATGCCGAGACGCCGGCGAGCCGCGCCGCTTCCGCCACCTTGAAGCGCCGGGCCTGCATGTCGTCCATCGGCGCTCCTCCCGTCCCTGCGACCGTTCAGGGAGCGCCCGCGCGCTCCGATTTCCGCTTGAAACTCTACAGAAGAAATATAGAGTATTTAAGAGCCTTGGCAGACATCATGCAAGGCGCTCTTTCCTGACGCCATGCCGGAGGCAATGCCGTGACCGCAGTTTCGCTGACCGACCGCAAGAATGCCGCCATCTCCCGCGGCGTCGCCATGACGACGCAGATTTACGCCGACCGCGCGGAAAACAGCGAGATCTGGGACAAGGACGGCAAGCGCTATATCGATTTCGCCGCCGGCATCGCCGTACTCAATACCGGCCATCGCCATCCGAAGGTCGTCGCCGCCGTCAAGGAGCAACTCGACCGCTTCACCCATACCTGCCACCAGGTCGTGCCTTACGAGAACTACGTCGCGCTGGCCGAGCGCCTGAACGACATCGTTCCCGGCAACTTCGCCAAGAAGACCATCTTCGCCACCACCGGCGCCGAGGCGGTCGAGAATGCCGTCAAGATCGCGCGCGCCGCCACCGGCCGCTCGGCGATCATCGCCTTCTCGGGCGGCTTCCATGGCCGCACCTTCATGGGCATGGCGCTGACCGGCAAGGTCGTGCCGTACAAGGTCGGTTTCGGCGCCATGCCGGGCGACGTGTTCCATGTGCCCTTCCCGGTCGAGTTGCATGGCATCACCGTGCAGAATTCGCTCGATATGCTGGAAAAACTGTTCAAGGCCGATGTCGATCCGGGGCGCGTCGCCGCGATCATCGTCGAGCCGGTGCAGGGCGAGGGCGGCTTCTATCCGGCGCCGACGGCGCTGATGCGGGCGCTGCGCGAGATTTGCGACAAGCACGGCATGCTGCTCATCGCCGACGAGGTCCAGACCGGCTTCGCGCGCACCGGCAAGATGTTCGCCATGCAGCACCACGACGTTGCCCCCGACCTGATGACGATGGCGAAGAGCCTCGCCGGCGGCTTCCCGCTTTCGGCGGTGACCGGCCGCGCGGAATTGATGGATGCGCCCGGCCCCGGCGGCCTTGGCGGCACCTATGCCGGCAATCCGCTCTCGATCGCCGCCGCCCATGCCGTGCTCGACGTCATCGCCGAGGAAGGGCTGTGCGAGCGCGCCAACCTGCTCGGCAACCGCCTGAAGCAGCGCCTGGCCGCGATCCGCGATCAGGTGCCGGAAATCGTCGATATCCGCGGCCCCGGCTTCATGAATGCCGTCGAGTTCCAGGACGTGACAACGAAGCTGCCGAGCGCCGCCTTCGCCGAGAAGGTGCGCCAGAAAGCGCTCGAGAAGGGCCTGATCCTGTTGACCTGCGGCGTCTATGGCAACGTCATCCGCTTCCTGGCGCCGATCACCATCCAGGACGAGGTCTTCGCCGAGGCGCTCGATATCCTGGAAGCCTCGATCCTCGACGTACGCGCCGCCGCCTGAAACGTCAGTTGTGCGGCGGCCGTGTCGCGGCCCCGAACGGAAAGCCGATGATGCGCATTTCCTCGGCTCCCGCCGCCTTGGTGCGCTCGAGGACGGCGAATATCTCAGCCGTCGCGTGCTCGCTCGCCTGAGCCAGGTCCTCGCCCCGGCATAGGCCTGCGACCAGCAGGGCGGTGAGCAGATCGCCCGTGCCGCAAGGCCGGATCGGCAGGCGCGCCGTCGGCATGCGCTGCAATCCGTGCGGCGAACACGCCACCGTCTCCACCGTATCGGCAGCGCTGTTGTCGAGCACGCATCCGGTCACCACGACCGCGCCGGTGCCGCGTGCCGACAGGATGCGCGCGGCCTCGCGCAGCGCGTCCGCCGAGCGCGCCTTGTGCTGGGCGAGAAGCTCCAATTCGTACTGGTTGGGCGTGGTGAGCGAGGCCATCGGCACGAGACGATCCCGAAACGCCTCGATCAAGCCGGCCTGTACGAACAGGCCGAGATCATCGTCGCCCATCACCGGATCGCAAACGTAGAGCAGCCTGGGATTGCGCCGTTTGGCGCGCTCGACGAACGCGGCGACCACGGCGGCGTTGCCGACCGATCCGAGATAGCCGCTGACGATCGCCGTCGCGGTATCGACCAGCCCGCGCTCCTCGACGCCGCGCAGCAAGCCCTCCACCAGATCGGGCTCCAGCACCTTGCCATGGGTGGTCGGATAATGCGGATGATTGGACAGCAGCGCCGTCGGCACCGCCGCGACCTCGAGCCCGCAGGCCTGCATGGGAAACACGGCGGCGCTGTTGCCGACATGGCCGTGGACGACCTGGCTCTGGATCGAGATGACCTGCTTCGGGGCGGCTTGCTTCGGCACGGCTTGCATCAGTTTCCCCCTGGCGCCAATCCGGGCCAATAATAGCCATCCGGCGTCGGGCGCTTGCCGAAAATCGCCTGGCCGACGCGCACCACGTCGGCGCCCTCCTCGATCGCCTCCTCGAAATCCCCCGACATGCCCATGGAGAGTTCGCTCAGCGCCGCGTTGCGCTTCATCGCCGCGTCGCGCAGCCGGCGCAACAGGCGGAAGCACGGCCGCACCCGCTCCATGTCGGAACTGAACAGCGCCAGCGTCATCAAGCCTTTCGGCCTGAGCCGTGGAAACTGCGTCAGCGTATCGACGAAAGGCAGCAGCGCATCGGGGTGGAGGCCGAACTTGCTGTCCTCGCCGGAGGTGTTGACCTGCACATAGACGTCGAGGAAACGATCCTCCCGCTCCAGCCGCTTGTTGATCAGTTCGGCCAGCCTGACGCTGTCGAGCGCATGGAACTCATGCGCGAAACGGGCGAGATACTTGATCTTGTTGCTCTGGAGATGCCCGACGATGCTCCACGCGATGGCAAGATCGCCAAGCGCCTCGTATTTGGCCATCGCCTCCTGGATCTTGTTCTCTCCGAAGGACGCGATGCCGGCCTGGTAAGCGAAGCGCAGGATATGCGCCGGCACGGTCTTGGTGATCGGTTGCAGCCTGACCGAGGCGCGGTCGCGGCCGGCGCGCGCGCAGGCACGCGCTATGCGCTCTTCGACGCTCGCCAGATTGGCCGTGAACATGGCGAGCGGGTCGGGGCCGAAGCGCGCGACATCCTCCGCCGAAAGATCACCCCCTGCCTCCCGCACCGTCATGCGCTGCCCCTCGCTCACCATCGCACACCCCCTTTGCGCCTGAAAACATCAGCCGCCGCCGCTTCGTCATGGCAGCGGACCGCCACCGCCCGACGACCGGCACGAATGGCTGCCGGTCATCAGCCGGCAGCATCCGGATCGAGCGGCACGCCGTCGGCGCGATCGCCTCAGGCAAGCCCCTCCGCCGTCAAGGCTGCCTTGACGGCCGGGCGCGCCAGCATGGTCTCGAAATGCCGCTGGCAATTGGCCGGGAGCGGCAGCTTCATAACCCGCACCGCCCAGTACTCGACATAGAACAGCGCCGCATCGGCGATCGAGAAGGCGCCGAGAACATAATCCTTGCCCGCCAGTTTCTTGTCCATCAGCGCGAAACCCTTCTCGGCAATGTCGCGCCCGCGCGTTTTCACCTGCTCGTGCAGCGCGTCATCGGGACCGAAATTGCCCGGCCGGAACAGCCTGGCGAAGCCCTGCATATGGATCGTGGCGACGACGTAATCCATGACCTCGAGGCAGCGCGCCAGGCCGTCGGGATCGGTCGGCACCAGCTTCTTGTCGGGCGCCGTCAAGGCCAGGTACATCGCGATCGCCTGAAACTCGGTGAGGATCGACTTGTCGTCCCGCACGAGCGTCGGCACCTTGGATTTCGGATTGATCGCCTTGTAGGCCTCGCCATACTGTTCCTGATCCGCGAAGCTCACGACCTGAACGTCATATGGCTTGCCGATCTCCGCCAAGATGACATGGATACCAACCGAACAGGCGCCTTTTGCATAATAGAGCTTCATCTCATTCTCCGGAATTCACCTGAGACGGCGCATGACTGCGTGCCGCTCCCGCCTGTCATAGGCCGTTCGCCCCTTCGATCCAATCGAAGATCAGGGGCGAACAGGCCGCTGGATGGCGGGGGCGTCGGCGAGGGTCCGTTCAGAGCCGGTTGACCGGCACCTTCAGCACCGGGCTGCCATCCTTGTCCTTCGGCACCTGGCCGGCGCGCATGTTGACCTGCAGCGACGGGATGATCAGCCGCGGCATGGCGAGCTTCTCGTCGCGGGCCTCCCGCATCGCCACGAATTCGTCCTCGCCGACGCCGTCCCGGACATGGATATTGTGCTGGCGCTCCTCGGCGACGGTGGTTTCCCAGCGGATCTCGCGGCCGTTCGGGCCGTAATCGTGGCAGATGAACAGCCGCGTCTCGCCGGGCAGCGCCAGCACGCGCTTGATCGAGCGGAACAGCGTGCGCGCGTCCCCGCCGGGGAAATCCGCGCGCGCCGAGCCGCCATCCGGCATGAACAGCGTATCGCCGATGAACGCGGCATCGCCGATGATATGCGTCGTGCAGGCCGGCGTATGCCCCGGCGTGTTCATGACGACAGCCGTCATGGCGCCGATCGTGTAGCTGTCGCCGTCGGCAAACAGGCGGTCGAATTGCGAGCCGTCGCGCTGGAATTCGGTGCCTTCGTTGAAGATCTTGCCGAACGTATCCTGGACGACGGTGATGTTCTCGCCGATGCCGAGCTTTCCTCCGAGCTTCTGCTGGATATAGGGCGCACCGGAGAGATGATCGGCATGGACATGGCTCTCGACGATCCATTCGAGCGTCCAGCCCTGCTCGACGATATAGCGCACGATCCGGTCCGCGCCCTCCGTCGTGATGCGGCCGGCGGCATAATCGATATCCATCACCGAATCGATCACCGCGCAGGCGGACGAGGCCGGGTCGCGCACAATATAGGAAATCGTGTTGGTCTGCTGGTCGAGGAAGGGCACGACCTCGGGCTTGACCGCAAGGTTGGGCGTGAAGGGCAGTGCGTCCATGGGCTGTTCCTCGTGTCTTCGCGTGGCCGGTCCAGGCGGCCGCTCCAAGCGGCCGATTCCGCCGATCATACGCCGTGGCGGCGCGCGCGTCGCAGAGGAAACGCCCGCCGGCGCAAGTCGCAAGCCTTCGGCAGCCTCCCGGTTAAAGCGCGTCCTGCCCCCGTTTTCAATTGATGCTTGATTTCAGAAGTTCGGCCTGCTCGACAAGAAGCTTTCGGAACCACAACTGATTATCCTCCGAGAACCGCCGCAACGGCCCTGTCAGCGCCAGCGCGCCGACAAACTCCCCCCGCTTGCCGAATAACGGCACCGAAACCGCCGCCGCATCCGCGTCCCGTTCGCCCAGCGACACGACGTAGCCCTGCTTCCTGACATTGTCGTATTTTGCGCTGACGCCGCCGGTATAAGCCATCAGGATATGGGCGCTCGCTCCCCGGTCCAGCGGCAGTTCCGCGCCCTCCTCGAGATGGGAGCGTATGACGTGGGTTCCGTTGACCCGGTACAGGCAGATGCGCTTGTCGCCCTCGCGGACATAGAGCGCCGCCGTCTCCCCGGTCTCCCCGCACAGGTAGCGCAGAACCGGGCGCACGAACTCCGCCAGATCGAAATTCGCCTGATAGAGCACGCCTAGCCGCCAAAGCGTATGCCCGAGCCAGAACGCGCCGGCCTGATCGCGCCTGATGTAGCCAAACCGCTCCAGCGAGGCCGCAAGGCGCAGGATCGTGCTCGGATACAACCCGGTCCGGCGCGACAACTCCGTGAGCGACAGGCTTCTGGTGCCGTCCGAGAACGCTCCGAGAATGGAGAACGCGCGCTCGACCGCCTCGACACGTTGCTCACCCGCCATTCGCCCCTCCAGATCACAGATACGGGTGTCGTTGAAGGACACGGCACGGCTTGACAAGCATTTTGCGGAAACCTACGCTGGCGTCAATAGAAACACGTTTCTGTCTAACAGAAATACAACAGCGACGTCAAGCCGAGCGGAACCGGGAAATCGGCTGCAATCAGGGAGGAAAAGATGATGCAAAATCGCCGTGCATTTTTGAAAACCGCCGCGTTAGCCGGGCTGTCCAGCCCCTTGATCCTGCGTAGCGGCGCTGCATTGGCAGCCAATTATCAGGCCTACACCTACCTGACCGTCGCCGATAAGCCGGGCGTCATTGGCCTGCAATCCATCGCCGACGCCCTCACCAAGGCATCCGGCGACGCGATCAAGATTCAGGTCAATCTGGGCGGATCGCTGCCGATCAAGGCTTCCGATACGACCCAGGCCCTCGGCGATGGCGTCATCAAACTCGCCGACAACCAGTTTTACCTTGGCGTCGTGCCGATCGCCGGGCTGTTGCGCCTGCCGATGCTGGTCTCGGACGTGGCGGAATACGAAAAGGCCTACGCAGTGCTGAAACCGTATCTCAAGAGCGGCTTCTCCAGGCAGGGCGTGACCGTGATCGGCCACTACGTGTATCCGCCGCAGGTCATCTGGGGGGTGAAGGAAATCCGCTCGCTCGCCGATCTCGATGGCAAGAAGATCCGCGTCACTTCGGCGGAGCAAGGCAAATTCGTCGAACAGTTCGGCGGTTTCCCAATCACGCTTCCCTCGTCCGAACTCGCGCCCTCGCTGCAGCGCAACCTGATAGACGGCCTGATCACGGCATCGGCCGGCGGCGCGCGCACCCTCGGCGATCTGCTGAAATACAACTACCGCATCAACACATCGACCGTGGACAGCATGTATATGGTCAATAACGACTTCCTGGACGGCCTGAAGCAGCCGGAGCGCGAGGCCCTCCTTGCCGCAGCGGATAAGGGCGGCAAGCAGGCAACCGAGCTCCTGGCCAAGGAAGAGCCGGTCTGGACCGAGAAGTTGCAGAAACAGGGCATCACCGTCACGGCCGCCGATCCCAAGGACGTCGCGAAAGCGACCAAGGAGCTCTCGGGCTATTGGGGTGAATGGGCGAAGCAGAAGGGCGGCAAGGCCCCCGAGGCGCTCGCCGCCATCCGCAAGGTGCTCGGTAAATGAGCGAGGATCGGCCCGGCGAAAGCGGTAGCGCCACCGGCCGGCTCCTCACGCCGCTGTTTCGCATCGCGGCAGCCTTGGCGGACCTTTCCATCGTCGTGATGGTGGTGATCATGGGCGTTGAAATCGCCCTCCGCCAAGGTTTCAACGCCTCACTGGGGATCTCGGACGAGGTCTCCGGTTACCTGCTCGTCTCCATGACGTGTTTCGGCATCGCGATAGCCATCCGTCACGAGGCGCTGTTTCGCTTTGATTATATCGTCCTGTCCATCCCCGACAGATTACGCACGATATACCTTCGGGTTCTTTACCTTCTGGCGTTGGCGACGACACTTGTCCTTTTCCAATACCTTATCGTCTATGTATCCCACTCGATCCATCGCGGCGTCGTCTCTGACGGAATGTATGCGATTCCCCTTTGGATTCCCCAGATCAGCATGCCGATCGGCTTTGGCTTCGTCATCCTCGCGATCGTCGAGAAGCTCATTCACCCGATTTCGGAGGCCGAATAATGCTCAACCTCCTGCTGGTCATGATGCTGTTCATGCTGCTGCTGTTCAGCGGCCTGTGGATTCCGTTCGCGATCGCGATCCCCTCGCTTGTCTACATCCTGCTGGTGCAGGGCTGGCCGGGGCTGAACGCCCTCGGCTTCGTCACCTGGAGCAGCCTCAACTCGTTCACGCTGACGGCAATTCCGCTGTTCCTGCTGCTCGCGGAACTGCTGATCCGCTCAGGCGTGGCGACGCGCGTCTATGACGGCCTGTCCCGCATCGTCCGGCATCTTCCCGGCGGCTTGCTGCAAACCAATATCGCCGGCTGCGCCATTTTCAGCGCGATCAGCGGCTCGAGCGTCGCCACCGCCGCGGGCATCGGCTCGGTCGCCATGCCGCAACTGCTCCGGCGCGGCTACTCGAGAACGATGGCGGCCGGCAGCCTCGCGGCGGGCGGCACGCTCGGCATCTTGATCCCGCCTTCCATCGCGATGATCGTCTACGGGTCCTTCACCGATACATCCGTGGCGAAACTGTTCTTTGCCGGGCTCCTGCCCGGGCTGCTGATGACGGCCGTGTTCATGGCATATATCGCGGCAAGCGCCTTGCTGAGCCCGAATATCGTGCCCCGCGCCGGCGACTCGTCCGACGGCCATATCGCCATCTTTTCCCTTCGCACCGCCTCCGATGTCCTGCCCTTCGTCGTGCTGATCGGGCTGACGCTGGGTTCCATCTATGTCGGCGTCGTAACGCCCACGGAAGCCGCCGCCTTCGGCTGCCTCCTCACCCTGGTGATCGGCAAGATCTGGGGCACGCTCGACTGGGCCATCCTGCGCGGCAGCATCCGGCGCGCCATGATCGCCGGCGCCTCGTTGATGTTCATCATCTACGCCGCGCAGATATTTTCCTATGCCGTCAGCATCGATGGCGTCGGCGAGCGCCTCACGAAAACCTTCGTCGACATGAACCTCAGCAAGAACGAACTGCTCGGCGCGATCGTGGTTCTGTTCCTGATTCTCGGCTGCTTCGTCGAATCCATCGGCATCATGGTGATCACCCTGCCGCTGCTCTATCCGATCCTGAACAGCTTCGGGGTCGACCTGATCTGGTTCGGCGTGATGATGGTGATCCTGATCGAGATCGGCCAGCTTACCCCGCCGCTCGGCATCAATCTCTTCGTCATACAGAGCATCTGGGACGGCAAGCTCGGCGAGGTCATCAGGGGGGTCGTGCCCTTCTTCTTCCTGATGTTTGTCGTGCTTTGCCTGATCTGGCTTTTTCCGGAGATCGCGACATGGCTGCCGAGCAGGATGTGATGCCGTCTCGCTCCGGCACGGTGATCGTCGAGGAACGATCCGGATGGGCGATATTGCGCATAGCGCGTGCCGCCAAACGCAACGCGCTCGACCGCGCCACGCGGCTGGCGCTGCTCGCGGCTCTCGATGCGCTGCGCGGCGGCGTTCGCGCCGTCGTGCTCACGGGAACGGACAGGAGCTTCTGCGCCGGTCTCGATCTCAAGGAACGCGCCGCCGAGCGGCAGGCCGGCCGCCCCGATAGCGCCGGTGAGGAGGCGATCGCACTCAACATGGCGATCCGCAACCACCCGGCTGTTTTCATCGCCGCGGTGAACGGCCTTGCGCTTGGTGCCGGGGTGACGCTGATCAATTTCTGCGATCTAGCGATCATGGCGGAGGACGCCGAACTCGGCACGCCCGAGATCGGTTTCGCAACCTATGCCAGCATGGCCGGACCGACCTCGCAGATCCTGCTCAATCGCAAGCGGGCGGCCTGGATGCTCCTCGCCACCGACCGGATCACGGCCCGTGAGGCCCGCGACTGGGGCCTCGTCAACGAGCTGTCCACCGGCCGGCAACTCCTGGCGCGCGCCAGCGAACTTGCCGCCCGCATCGCCGGCTTCGACCCGGTCGCGCTCGCCGAAACCAAGAAAGCGCTTGATCGCGTTCCGGCCGAGATCGCCGGCTGGCACGAGGCCATCGCCTACGGCCAGACCGTCAATCGGGCGATCGGCGCGGTGCGGTCGGCGACGGAGAGCCCAACATGACCAACATGACGATGCCGGCCGATGCCGGCCGGCACCCGAAAGCCTTTGCGGAATTGATGCGCGTGCGCGGATTGCCGCTGCCTGCGGCAGGCGCGGTTCGCATCACTGGCGCCGATCCTTTCTATCGCACGCCGTTCCGCATCGGCGAGACCGTTGCGGCGGCGCTGGCAGCGATCGGGACGGCCGCGAGCGATATCTGGGAACTGCGCACCGGCCGCCGGCAACGCGTGGCGATCGATGTCCGTCATGCGGCGGCAACCCTGCGCACCGTCGATTATTCGCGCCGCAGAGGTCGAGACGGGCTGTTCCAGCCGATACCGATCCCTGACGCGATGGCGCATATGTTGACGGTGACGCAACCGTGGCCGGCCCGGGACGGCCGCTGGTTCCTGCCGCATCTCAATCTGCAGCACCTTGCCGCCCGCGTGCTTGGCGTCCTGGAATGCGAGAATACGCCGGCGGGCGTCGCTGCCGCCGTGGCGCGCTGGAACGCCGGGGAGCTCGAGGAAGCGATCGCGGGCGCGCGCGCCTGCGGCGGCGTCATTCGCACGCGCCAGGAATGGCGCGCTCATGCGCAAGGCCGTTTCCTGGCGGCACGCCCGGTCGTCAACATCGTCAAGGTGGCCGACAGCGCGCCCATGCCGTTTCCCGCCGGCGACCGCCCGCTTTCGGGCATTCGCGCGCTCGACCTGACGCGGATTCTTGCCGGACCGATCGCCGGCCGATCGCTCGCCGAACACGGCGCCGATGTGCTGATGGTCACCGCCCCCCACCTGCCGCAGGCCTCAGGGCATGTGCGCGACACGAGCCACGGCAAGCGCAGTTGCTTTCTCGATCTGAGAATGCCGGCCGACGCGGATCGGTTCGCGGCGCTGATCAATGACGCCGATGTCTTCATCGACGGCTATCGCCCGGGCGTTCTCGACAAGTTCGGCTTCGGCGCGCAGGCGCTCCTGGCCCGCAGGCCCGGCCTGATCTATCTGGCCATCGACTGTTTCGGCCCCGGCGGCCCTTTCGCCGGGCGCGCCGGCTGGGAGCAGGTTGCACAGGCGGTCACGGGCGTCTGCCAAACCTATGGCGAGCTGACGAATGGCGGCAAGCCGAAGCTCGTCTTCGCGCCCATGTGCGACTACACCACCGGTTATCTTGCAGCCTACGGCACGATGCTGGCGCTGGCACGGCGCGCCCGCGAAGGCGGCAGCTACCGCGTGGAAGTGTCTCTGTGCCGCTCCGCGATGTTCATCCAGGATCAAGGCCTGCTGGAGCAATTCGCCGACGCCCCCGAGCGGCTTTCCGGTGAGGAACTCGGGGCCCTCTCGGTCGAGGCCGATACGCCTTACGGCAGGTTGCGCACGCTCGGGCCTGTGCTGGCCATGTCGGAGACACCATGTCACTGGGCGCGTCCGACGCCCGAACTCGGCGGCGACGCGCCCCAGTGGTCAAATTGACGAGCAATCACCCTGACCCTCGCCCTGTCGCCATCTCGAAACCAGGAGAAAGCGGCATGTCTGATCGCAATTCGATCGACGTCATCGTCAGTGAAGTCGGCCCGCGCGACGGCCTTCAAAGCGTCAAGCGCACCATGCCGACCCAGGCGAAAATCGCCTGGATCACCGCTCTCGCCAATGCGGGTCTGCCGGAAATCGAGGTCGGCTCCTTCGTCTCGCCGCGCCTGCTGCCGCAAATGGCCGACGCCGCCGATGTGGTGCGGGCCGCGCTGCGACTGGGGAACACCGCCATTCTGGCGCTCGTCCCCAACCGGAAGGGCGCAGAACGCGCCTTCGCGGCCGGCACGCCACGCGTCACCATGCCGGTTTCGGCCTCGCGGCTGCATTCGCAGTCCAACATCAACATGTCGCCGGAGCAGGCGATCGATCAGGTCGCTGCCGTGGTCGATTTGCGCGACAGCCTGCCGGTCACGCCCGCCGGAACCAGGCCGCTCGTCGAAGTCGGCATTTCAACCGCCTTCGGATGCACCATGGAAGGGCCGGTTGCCGAGGATTGGGTGATCGCGCTCGCTGTCATGGCGGCGAAGGCCGGCGCCGATACCGTCAACCTGTCCGATACCACCGGAATGGGGAACCCGGCGCAGGTCAAACGCCTGTTTGCGCGCTTGCAGCGCGAACTCGGGGACAAGGCCGGCGGCGCGCATTTCCACAATACGCGCGGCCAGGGGCTGGCGAATGTCGTCGCGGCGCTGGAAGTGGGCGTGACAACCTTCGATTCATCGCAGGCCGGGCTCGGCGGCTGCCCCTACGCGCCGGGCGCAACCGGCAACATCGTGACCGAAGACCTCGCCTTCCTGCTGGAGGCCATGGGGCTGAGGACCGGCATCGACATCGAAAAGCTCGCCGCGGCGCGCTCCCTCATTCTGGAGGGCCTGCCCGAGGAACCGCTTTACGGCCATGTCGCCGATGCCGGCCTGCCCAAGGGGTTTGTCTATGCCGCGACACGGAGCGTCGCATGACCCTTTCGCAAAATCCGGCGCTTCCCCTGAGCGGCATCCGCGTGGTCGAATTCTCGCATATGATCATGGGGCCGTCCTCCGGGCTGATCCTGGCCGATCTCGGCGCCGACGTGATCAAGGTCGAACCGACCGGATCGGGGGACAATACCCGGCGGCTGGTCGGTTCCGGCGCCGGCTTCTTCGTCACCTTCAATCGCAACAAGCGCTCGATACAGGTCGATCTGAAGAGCGAGAAGGGGCTTGCCTTCGTCAAGCGCCTGATCGGGGCAAGCGACGTCGTGACCGAGAACTTCCGGCCGGGAGCCCTGGACGGGATGGGGCTGGGATATGACGCATTGAGCGCCGCCAACCCCCGCCTGATCTACTGCTCGCTCAAAGGTTTTCTCGAAGGCCCCTACGAGCAACGCACCGCGCTGGATGAGGTCGTGCAGATGATGGGCGGCCTGGCCTACATGACCGGGCCGCCGGGCCGGCCGTTGCGCGCCGGCGCCTCGGTCAACGACATCATGGGCGGCATGTTCGCCGTCATCGGCATCCTGGCGGCGCTTCAGGAAAGAGGCGGCACCGGAGCCGGCCGGGAAATTAGGGTCGGCCTGTTCGAGAACAACATGCTGCTGGTTGCCCCGCACATGATGCAATATGCCGTGACGGGGCTGGCCCCCGCGCCGATGCCGAACCGCATCTCGGCCTGGGCGGTCTATGACGTGTTCGACACCGCCGATGACGAGCAGGTTTTCATTGGCGTCGTGACGGATACGCAATGGGCGATCTTCTGCGACGAGTTCGGGCTTGCCGCGCTCAAGGCCGATCCGGCGCTACACTCCAATCGCGACCGCGTGCTGGCACGCGCGCAGTTCATGCCCCGGTTGCACGCGCTGTTCAAAACCCTGTCTCGCGCCACGATCCTGGAGACATGCGAGCGCCTCGGCCTGCCGTTCGCGCCGATCAACCGGCCGGAAGACATGTTCGACGACCCCCATCTCAACTATCCCGGCGCCATGACCGAGGTGACGTTGGCCGACGGCCGCAAGAGCAAGGTGCCCGTGTTGCCGCTGGCTTTCGACGGCAGGCGGTTCGGTCGCTATCGGGATGTTCCAAAAGCCGGCGAACATTCCGCCGAAGTGGCTCATGAGATCGGTCTCGACGATGCGGCGATCGAGGACCTCCTGCGCAGCGGCGTGATCGCCGATACAAGCGGCGATCCGCATTGATTCCCGAGGAAGCCAGCCATGATGTGGATCGAGACACCGCCGAAACTGATCGAGACGAGCATCTTCACGCGCATGCCCGACCGGTATCGCCGCCCCGGCGCCGCCAGCCGCTGGGCCGATGCGAATAAGGCCGGCCTGCCGGTCGACTGTTTCATAGAGGGGCCGGCTTTCGATCGGGACGGCAATCTCCATATCGTCGACATCCCCTTTGGCCGCATTTTTCGCATATCGCCCGGCGGCGAATGGACGTTGCTTGTCGAATATGACGGCTGGCCCAACGGCCTGAAGATCGGGCGCGACGGCCGCATCCTCGTGGCGGACTATCGGCACGGCTTGATGGAACTGGACGCCGGCAGCGGGGCGATAAAACCGCTGCTGACGAGCCGCAATTCCGAATCCTTCAAAGGGTGCAACGACCTGCATATCGCGTCGAACGGCGACGTCTATTTCACCGACCAGGGGCAAACCGGCCTTCATGACCCGACAGGGCGCGTCTACCGGCTGCGCACGACAGGGCAACTGGACTGCCTGCTGACGACCGGCATCAGCCCCAACGGCCTCGTGCTTGATCCGAGCGAAACCGTGCTCTTCGTGGCGATGACCCGGGACAATGCCGTCTGGCGCGTGCCGTTGATGAAGGACGGCGGCATTTCCAAGGTCGGGCGCTTCTGCTCGATGTTCGGCACCAGCGGCCCGGACGGACTGGCGATGGATCGGCACGGCAACCTGTTTGTCGCGCATGCGTCCTTGGGCTCGGTTTTCGTGTTCGCGCCGAACGGAGAACTATCGGCGCGCATCCGGTCCTGCGCCGGCGCGACCACGACAAATCTGGCTTTCGACCCGGCGGGGACGCGGCTCGTCATCAGCGAATCAGCGACGGGGTCGGTTCTGTCGGCAAGCTTGTAGATGGTCCGATAGCCGGTCGGCAGCCGCGGTTCACTCGGCCGTCCAGCCGCCATCGATGATCAGGTGGCTGCCGGTCATCAGGGCGGAGGCGTCGCTTGCCAGGAAGATCGCGGCGCCGATCAGGTCGGCCGGGGTGCCGAGCCGTCCGAGCTTGATCTTGGCGAGCACGCCGGCGCGGAACGATTCATCAGCCAGGAAACCCGCCGTCATCGGCGTCTCGATGAAGGTCGGGCAGATGGTGTTCACCCGGATGCCGAACCGGGCGAGGTCGAGCGCTGCCGCCTTGGTCATGCCCTCGAGGGCGAATTTGCTGGCGCAGTAGACGCTGCGCCCGGCGCCGCCGACATGGCCCATCTGGCTCGACATGTTGATGATCGAGCCGCCTGCCCCTTTTGCTATCATGCCGCGCGCCACCGTCTGGGCGGCGAAGAACGCCGCGCGCAGGTTGAGATCGACAACCGTGTCGAAATTGTCCTCGCTGACGTCCTGGAAGGCTTGTGGGCGGTTCGTGCCGGCATTGTTGAGGAACACGTCGAACGGGCCGGCCTTTTCGGCCATCGCCCGGAACGCCGCCACATCGGTGACATCGGCGGCCAGCGAACAGGCGCGGCCGCCCTTGCCGCGGATGCCGGCAGCAACCGCTTCGACTTCCGCGCCGGTGCGGGCGACGAGCGTGACCTCGGCGCCGGCTTCCGCCAGCGCCCTGGCCAGGGCCTCGCCAATGCCCCTGCCCGCTCCCGTCACCAGGGCGCGCTTGCCCGCCAGGCTGAACAAATCCGCCACCATTACTCGGCCGCCGTGGCGTAGGGCACGTTCTTGCCGCCATAGCGGCGCACGCGGATGTTGGCCTGTTCGGCATGGCCCGAAAAGCCCTCGAGCATGCACAGGCGCGAGCAATATTCGCCGATCATGGCCGAAGCCTCGTCGGTCAGCACGCGCTGATAGGTGCAGGTCTTGAGGAATTTTCCGACCCACAGACCGCCGGTATAGCGCGCCGCCTTCTTGGTCGGCAGCGTGTGGTTGGTGCCGATGACCTTGTCGCCAAAGGCGACATTGGTGCGCGCGCCAAGGAACAACGCGCCGTAATTGGTCATGTTGTTCAGGAAATAGTCGGGATCGCGCGTCATGACCTGCACGTGTTCGGAGGCGATGTCGTCGGCGACCTTGACCATCTCCTCCTCGCTCTCGCACAGGATCACCTCGCCGAAATCCTGCCAGGCCTGGCGCGCCACCTTGGCCGTCGGCAGGATTGTCAGCAGCCGCTCGATCTCGGCCATGGTGTCGCGCGCGAGCTTTTCGGAATTCGTCAGCAGCACCGCCGGCGAGGTCGGGCCATGCTCGGCCTGGCCGAGCAGGTCGGTGGCGCAGATTTCGCCGTCGACGGTGTCATCGGCGATGACCAGCGTCTCGGTCGGGCCAGCGAACAGGTCGATGCCGACGCGGCCGTAAAGCTGGCGCTTGGCCTCGGCGACATAGGCGTTGCCGGGGCCGATCAACATGTCGACGGCGCGGATCGTCTCGGTGCCGAGCGCCATGGCGCCGATCGCCTGTACGCCGCCGAGCGCATAGATCACGTCGGCGCCGGCCAGATGCTGCGCCGCGACGATGGCCGGCGCCGGCCGGCCCTCGAAGGGCGGCGCGCAGGTCGCAACGAACGGCACGCCGGCGACCTTGGCCGTCACCACCGACATATGCGCCGAAGCGAGCATCGGATATTTGCCGCCCGGCACGTAGCTGCCAATCGCGTTGACCGGGATGTTCTTGTGGCCGAGCACGATGCCCGGCAGCGTCTCGACCTCGATATCCTTGATCGCCGCGCGCTGATGCTCGGCGAAGTTGCGCACCTGCGCCTGCGCGAACTTGATATCCTCGATGTCACGCGCCGAAAGCTCGGCCAGGCAGGCGCGGATTTCCTTGTCGGTCAGGCGATAGTCGCTGCGGTCCCAGCCGTCGAACTTGTTCGACAACTCGCGCACCGCCTTGTCTCCGCGCACCTTGATGTCGAGGAGAAGCTGTTCGACGGTCGCCCGCACCTTCAGGTCGGCCTCGTCGCGATCGCCTTGCGTCATCGAGGTCTTGAGCCACTGAGCCATTGCATATCCTTCCTGCGGGAACCTCGTCCCCAATCCTGCTTGAAATACCCCGTCCCGTCGGTTTCCCGCGACGCTCAGCGCGAGGTCTGGCGCTTCAGCTTCTCGACGAGTTGCGAGGCAATCAGTGAAATCACGAAATAGGCCGCCGCGGCGGCAAGATACATCTCGACCAGCCGGCCATTGATCTGCGCCATCTTGGAGGCGGCGCCGAGCAGGTCGGTCAGCGACAGGACATAGACCAGCGAGGTATCCTGGAACAGGATGATCGTCTGGCTGAGGATGATCGGGCTCGCCGCCCGGATCACCTGCGGCAGGATGACGAGGCGATAGGTCTGGAACACGTTCAGCGACAGGGCGCGCGACGCCTCGTTCTGCCCGGCAGGCACCGCGCGCAGGCCGGTGCGGATGATCTCGGAATAATACGCCGCCTCGAACAGGCCGAAGGTGATGTAGGCCGTGGCGTTCGCCCCGATCGGCACCGGCCGGCTGCTGCCGGTCAGGTGACCGACAATGATCGGCACCAGGAAGAAGAACCAGAACAGCACCATGATCAGCGGGATCGAGCGCATCAGCGCGACATAGACCTTGGCCGCCTGGCTGAAGACGGGAAGCTCGAGATGCTGGACGAGCGCCAGCACGATGCCGAGCGCCATGCCGATGGCGAAGGCGGCCGCCGTCAGGCTCAGCGTGAACTTGAGACCCTCCCAGAGATAGGGTGTGGCCTGCCAGATGATGGAGGTGTCGAATTCCATCAGGACGCTCCCCCCACGCGCCGCAAGGCGCCGAGATTCAGCCCATTCCAGGTCCTCTGGCGGCGGCGCACGGGCCCGCGCGCCGAACTAAGCCCCGGAATCTGCAACCTGCGGTCGATGACGCTCATCAGCCGGTAGGCGACCAGCGCCAGGGCGAGATAGATCACCGTCGCCCAGGCGAAAGCCGCGAAGGTCTGGAACGTCGCCTCGCTGATCTGGCGCGCCGCCGCCGTCAGCTCGATGACGCCGATCGTCAGCGCGACCGAGGTGTTCTTGTAGATGCCCATCACTTCGCTGGTCAGGCTCGGCACGATCATGCGCAGCGCCTGCGGCACCAGCACGAGCCGATATGTCAGCCCTGGCCTCAGGCCGAGCGCGGCGGCTGCCTCGCTCTGCCCTTGCGGCAGCGCCTCGATGCCGGCGCGGACCTGCTCGGCGACGCGTGCAGCCGTATAGAAGCTCAGGCAGGCCAGCGCCGGGACGAACGCGCCCCAGGGCGGCGCTATCTGCTTCAGCCAGGTGCCGGCCGCCGTCGGGATCACTTCCGGCAGCACGAAATACCACAGGAAGAGCTGCACCAGCAGCGGCACGTTGCGGAACAGCTCGACATAGGCGCGCGCGATCGGCCGGATCAGGCTGCCGCGCCGGGTCCGGCCGACGCCGACGACGATGCCGATGGCGAAGGCGAACCACCAGCCGAAAAAGGCCAGCGCCAACGTCCAGCCGAGGCCCGACAGCAGCCACTCGATATAGAGCAAGCCGTCAGGCCCGCGTTCGAAGAGCAGATCGAACAACGGACCCTCCCAGATCGCGATGCGTTCGGACGGCGCCGCCCGGGCGCATCGGCGTGAGCGATTTCAACTGTCCGGGAACCAAATACCACGAATGGCCAGATCGGCCTCCCGGCTCCCGCGCCGCAGGTGGCGCCAGCCGGCAGGCAGGCCGGCTGGCGCGTGACCAGCGATCAGTCGGTCAGGGCATCGCTCGGCTTGGCGACGCGCGCCTTGAGCGCCGCACTCATCGGCAGGGCGAGGTTCTGGCCGTTCGGCGGAATCGGCTGGGTGAACCATTTGTCGTAGAGCTTGGTGAACGCACCCGACGCCATCTTTTCCTTGATCGCGCCATCGACGATCGCCTTGAACCCGGCATCGCCCTTCGGCATCATGAGGCCGTAATAGTCGGTGCCGCCGAAATGCTCGGGCAGGAACATCAGCGCCGAGGGGTCGGGCGAGGCAGCGACGAGGCCCGCCTGCAGGATATTGTCCTCGAACCAGGCCACGGCGCGGCCGGTGCGGACCATCAGCAGCGATTCCGCCTGATCCTTGGGCTGCACGAAGACGAGGTCGAGCTTCTCGTCCTTGTTGATCTTCTGGGCGGTGGCGTAGTTATACGAACCCTGCGTCACCGCCACCGTCTTGCCCTTCAGCTCGGCGACATGCTTGATGCCCGAAGCCTTGGTGGTGAGCCAGCTCGTCTGGCCGGCGAAGGTCGCGACCGAGAACGCGACCTGCTTCTGGCGGTCGGCGGAATTGGTCGTGCTGCCGCATTCGAGATCGACGGTGCCGCTCTGGATCAGCGGAATGCGGTTCGACGGGTTGACCGCCGTCATGTTGACCTTGAGGTTCGGCATCTTGAGGTCGGTCTTGAGCTTTTCGACGACCGCCATGCACAGGTCGATCGAAATGCCGACCGGCTTCTGATCCGAACCCAGATAGGAGAACGGCACCGAGGATTCGCGATAGCCGAGCGTGATCTCGCCGGAATTCTTGATCTTGTCGAGCGTGGCGCTGGCCGCGCTCGCGGCGGTCGAAAATCCGAGTGCGGCGAGCAGCACTGCCGGAAGTGTCAGTCGTCGTGCGTTGGTCATGATCGTATCCCCCTGTGCGCCGGGCGCCTGCCGGTGCGGTTTCGGTCGGGTTTTCCCCACAGGCGTTCGCCGCCCTTTCTGCGTGGGAAATGACAAGACCGCCCCCGAGGATCGAGCCCGGGAGCGGCCGGTTTCTGTCACGCGGCCTTGCTGCGTGCCATTTCGTCGAGACTGTCGCGCAGCGACTTCTCGAGGATGTCCACCGCCTGGTCGATCTCGGCATGCGACACCGTGAGCGGCGGCGCGATGCGCCAGACCGAACCACGCTCGGGGCGGCGGCGGATGTTCATGCTCAGGCCGTTCTCGAAGCATTTCTGCGTGGTCAGCGCGCCGAGCGCATGGGCGGGAGCGCGCGAGGCACGGTCCGTCACCAGTTCCACGCCCATCAGCAGGCCGAGGCCGCGAACGTCGCCGATCACCTCGTATTTCTGCTGCAACTCCTCGAAGCGGCCCTTGAGGTAGGCGCCCATCACGTTGGCGCGCTCGACCAGCTTCTCGCGCGTGATGACGTCGAGCACGGCGAGGCCGACCTCGGCCGTCAGCGGATCGGAGACGTGGCTGGTATAGTAGGCGAACTTCCGGGAATGGATCCTGTCCTCGATCTTCGCCGTCGTCGCCACGGCTGCGAGCGGCAGGCCGCCGCCGAGCGTCTTCGACATCGTCATGATGTCGGGCACCACGCCGAAATACTCCGAGCCGGTCTTGGTGCCGATGCGCGCGAAGGCAGTCTGGGCTTCGTCGAAGATCAGCAGCATGCCGCGATCGTCGGCCGCCTTGCGCAGCGCCTGCAGGAAGGCTTTCGGCGGCACCAGCACGCCGCCGGCGCTGATCACCGGCTCGACGATAATCGCGGCGCCGCGCCCGGCCGACTGCATGTCGAACATCTTCAGCGCCACGTCGAGATTGGCGAGCGCATCCTCTTCCGGCGACAGGCCCTTGTTGTAGGGACGGTAGGAATTCGGCTCCGGGATGACGAACACGCCCGGCGCCGGCACGCCGTAGCCCTTGCGGTCGCTCGCCATCGAGACGGCGCTCGCGCCACCGGTAATGCCGTGCCAGGAGCCGCCAAGCGCCAGGATTTCGTAGCCGTCGGCGTACATCTTCGCCATGCGCAGGGCGACCTCGGTCGCCTCCGAGCCGGTGTTGATGAAGATCGTGCGCTTCAGGTCGCCGGGCAGCCAGTCGCGCGCCAGCGTCTGGGCAAGCTCCGCCACCACTTCCGGGATCATGCCGCTGAAGAAATGGAACGCCTTGTCGCCGGCGCGATGCACCGCCTCGACGATGGCCGGGTGGTTGTGGCCGATCGTGGCGCACATCTGCCCGGAGGTGAAATCGAGATATTCGCGCCCCTTGGAATCCTTGACCACCGTGCCCTTGGCCGACCGGAACAGGGCGGGGAAGACGTCGCCGCCGTAGCGCACGAGATATTCCTTGGATGCTTCCAGAAGTGCGTCGCTCATGTCCTTCTCCCTCAATGCGTCGGCGCGGTCCGCGCCCATAACCCGATGCGCCGAAACGGCTCGCTGCCGACAGGCGCGGCGCACGACTTGTGTTGCACGATCTGCTAAGAAGCATGCTAGGGACCGCGGCGCGGGGCCAGCGGAAATAACTCAGCACTCCATCAACTGGATTCATCGGCTGCCTTGAAAAGACGTCGAATTCCACCACTCAAATCCCTGCTGGCCTTCGAGGCGGCCTCGCGGCACGAGAGCTTCGCGCGTGCGGCCGAGGAACTTGGCGTGACCCCGTCGGCGGTCAGCCATCACATCCAGCTCATCGAGGATTTCCTCGGCGTGAAACTGTTCCTGCGCCATGGCGGCCGCGTGTCCCTGACCAGCGATGGCAGGATCTACGCCCGGGAACTCGAGCGCGCCTTTGACGTGATCGCCGGCGCGACGACGCTGCTGGCGCCGCAATCCCAGCACGGCCATCTCGTCATCGCGGCCGGCATGAGCTTCGCCGCGAAATGGCTGCAACCGCGCCTGTCGGAGTTCCAGCGCGCCTATCCCGATGTCAGGATCAGGCTGTCGACGCTGTCGGGAACCGACGAACTCGATGCCGACAGGTTCGATATCGCCATTGCCTACGAGCGTCCCGCCACGACCAGGCACAGCGTCGAGCCGTTGCTGGTCGAGCGCCTGCGCCCGCTGTGCAGCCCGGCGCTCGCCGAACAGATCGGCCTGCGCACCCTGTCCGACCTGTCGCGCGCCACCTTGATCCATTCGCGCAACGCGGTGACGTGGCGCGATTACCTGCACCGCCTCGGCATGGACGCGTTGCGCCCGGCGAACGAGTTCTGGCTCGACCGCTCG
>CALKHP010000035.1 GCA_937988775.1 uncultured Alphaproteobacteria bacterium | reverse complement strand
CTGCAGGACATCATCGCCATTCTCGGCATGGACGAACTGTCCGAAGAGGACAAGCTGACCGTGGCGCGCGCCCGCAAGATCGAGCGCTTCCTGTCGCAGCCGTTCTTCGTGGCGGAAGTGTTCACCGGCTCGCCGGGCAAGCTCGTGCGCCTCGAGGACACCATCAAGGGCTTCAAGGATCTTTGCGCCGGCAAATACGATCACCTCCCCGAATCGGCCTTCTACATGGTCGGCACCATCGAGGAAGCGATCGAGAAGGCGCAGCGTCTGGCGGCGGAAGCCGCCTAATCGAACGGTCTGCCTTGAGGTTTGCACCAATCGCTTGCATTGGTCGCCCAAAGGCGTGACACTCAAGCGCAAGGCGAGCATTGGCGCGGCGGGACATTCCCCCGCGCAGGTTCCTTTTAGCGCCATCAATGGTTGGTCAGGAAAGCGGCATGCCCACCTTTCATTTTGAACTTGTGTCTCCCGAACGGCAATTGTTCGAGGGCCCGGTCGAGAGCGTGATCGTTCCGGCGAGCGAAGGCGACATGACCATCCTGCCGAACCACGCGCCGGT
Organism: uncultured Alphaproteobacteria bacterium; assembly: GCA_937988775.1. Lineage (GTDB taxonomy): Bacteria > Pseudomonadota > Alphaproteobacteria > Rhizobiales > Beijerinckiaceae > CALKHP01. The sequence goes on along the minus strand of CALKHP010000035.1, from coordinate 9,695 downwards.
GATGACGACGCTGCGCGCCGGCGTCGTCGCGGTCTGGGACGGCAAGGGCAGCGTGGCGCAGCGCATGTTCGTGCATGGCGGCTTCGCCGACGTCAACGCGAGCGGCCTGACCATCCTGGCCGAGGTCGCGGTGCCGGTCGAGGAGATCAAGGCCGAGGACGTCGCCGAGCAGATGCGCGAAACCGAAGAGCAGTTGCGCGACGCGACCTCGGACGAAGCGCGCGCCTATGCCGAGGAAAAGCTCGACGGCCTGCGCGAGATGATGGCGCTGGTGCGCAACTGAGGTTTTTCTCCCGCACGCTATGACAAGGGCCGCTGACGCGGCCCTTTTTTATTGCTGCGGGCCTTGGAGTGAAGGCGGTTGCTGGGTGATGCCGGTAGTGAATTCCTTCTCCCCTCGCGGGAGAAGGTGGCACGAAGTGCCGGATGAGGGGGCGCGCGCGCGACCTTACCCCTCATCCCCCTGCCGGGGCCTTCTCCCGCAAGGGGAGAAGGGACGCGTTCTGCCGTGATCGATGTATGGTTGCAACCGTCTCGCAGCAGCGGCCGGATGGCGCGCCGCGCCTATTCCTCGCTCATCGCCACCAGGCTGGCATTGCCGCCGGCGGCGGCGGTGTTGATGCTGACGACCTGTTCGGTGGCGAAGCGCTTGAGGTAGTTCGGACCGCCGGCCTTTGGCCCGGTGCCGGACAGGCCGGAGCCGCCGAAGGGCTGGGTGCCGACGACGGCACCGATGATGTTGCGGTTGATGTAGAGATTGCCGGCCGGCGACCGCGCCGTGACGATCTCGGCCGTGGTGTCGATGCGCGAATGCAGGCCCATGGTCAGGCCGTAGCCGCTGGCCCGGATGCTGTCGAGCAACGCATGGAGGCCGCGCGGCGTGCGGGCATCCATCCTGTCGGCTTTCCAGCGCACGACATGCAGCACCGGGCCGAACACTTCTTCTGTCAGGTCCTCGACCCTGTTCAGCTCGAAAATATGCGGCGCGACGAAATGGCCGTCGGCGGTCTCGTTCGCCGGCAGCGTGCCGGCAAGCACGGTTTTCGCCTCGCGCCGCATGCGCGCGACATGGGTGTCGAGCTTGTCCTTGGCCTCGCGGTCGATGACTGGGCCGACATGCACGGCGATGTCGCGCGGATCGCCGATGCGCAACTCCTTTGCCGCGCCGGCGACCATGGCGAGCACCTTGTCGGCGACGTCATCCTGCACGCAAAGCAGGCGCAGCGCCGAGCAGCGCTGGCCGGCGGAGCGAAACGCGCTCATCGCGACATCGTCGGCGACCTGCTCGGGCAGGGCCGTGGCATCGACGATCATGGCGTTGATGCCGCCGGTCTCGGCGATCAGCGGTACGATCGGGCCGTCCTTGGCGGCGAGCGTGCGGTTGATCAGGCGCGCGACCTCGGTCGAGCCGGTGAAGGCGACGCCGGCGATGCGCGCGTCAGTGACCAGTGCCGCGCCGACCTTGCCGTCGCCCGGCACAAGGGCGAGCGCGTGGGTCGGGATGCCGGCCTCGTGCAACAGCCTGACGGCCTCGAAGGCGATCAGCGGCGTCTGCTCGGCCGGCTTGGCGATGACGGTGTTGCCGCTCGCCAGCGCCGCCGTGACCTGGCCGAGGAAGATCGCGAGCGGGAAATTCCATGGCGAGATGCAGATGAAGGCGCCGCGCCCGCGATGATACAGGCGGTTTTCTTCGCCCGTCGGGCCGGGCAGCAATTCGCCCGCGCCGCAGATGCGGCGCGCTTCTCCGGCATAGAAGCGGCAGAAATCCGCCGCCTCGCGCACTTCCGAGAGCGCGTCATCGAGCGTCTTGCCGGCCTCGCTCTGGAGCAGGCCAAGGAACAGGCCGCGCCGCGCCTCGAGCAGGTCGGCGGCCTTTTCGAGGATGGCGGCGCGCTTTTCCGCTGCCAGACCGTTCCAGTTCGCGGCATGGGCGATGGCGGTATCGAGGGCGCGGGCGATGGCATCGCCGTCCGCCTCGATGACCTCGCCGACAATCTGGCCGTCGATCGGGCTGCGCACCGGGGTTTTGGCACCCTCAAGCAGCGCGCCGTCGATCAGCGGGCGGGCGACGATGCCGGTCTGGTGCTGGCCGGCGATCTCGCGCGCGAGGCCGGCAAGGCTGTCGGCATGGCCGAACTCGACGCCGGCCGAATTGCGGCGCGCCGATCCATAGAGTGCCGCCGGCAGCGGGATATGGGCGTGGCGGGCGCGCTCAGGCGTGGCGATGATCGCCGCCGGGCGCTTGAGCAGCGTGGCGATCTCGACATTCGGATCGGCGGCGACATTGACGAAGGACGAGTTGGCGCCATTCTCGAGCAGCCGGCGCACGAGATAGGCGAGCAGGTCGCGATGGCCGCCGACGGGGGCGTAGGTGCGGCAGGCAAGGCCGGGCTCGTCGGCGAGCAGCCTGGTGTAGGCAGCGTCGCCCATGCCGTGCAGGCGCTGGAACTCGAAACCGTCGCGGCTGCCGGCGCGCTCGAGGATCGAGGCGATGGTGAGCGCGTTATGGGTGGCGAATTGCGGATAGAGGCGCGGCCGCGCTGCCAGCATCGCCGTGGCGGCGGAGAGGTAGTTCAGGTCGGTCATCGCCTTGCGCGTGAAGACGGGATAATCGGCAAGGCCGCGCTCCTGCGCGCGCTTGATCTCGGTATCCCAATAGGCGCCCTTGACGAGGCGCACCATGAAGCGGCGGTTATGGGCGCCGGCAAGCGCCTCGACCCAGCCGATCACGGCGCGGGCGCGCTTCTGGTAGGCCTGGATCGCCAGCCCGAACCCGTCCCAGCCGGCAAGCGTCGGGTCGGCGACGACGGCGGCGATGGCGTCGAGCGACAATTCGAGCCGGTCGGCCTCCTCGGCATCGATGGTGAAGTTCAGCTCGTGCTGCTTGGCCTGGCGCGCGAGATCGATGATCTGCGGCACCAGCTCGCGCAGCACGCGCTCGCGGCTGACCGCCTCGTAGCGTGGATGCAGCGCCGAGAGCTTGACGGAAATGCCCGGCCGGTTCGGCAGCGGCTCGTTGCCGGCGGAAGCGCCGATGGCCTCGATCGCCGCGGCATAGCTGGCGAAATAATGCGCGGCATCCTCAGCGGTGCGCGCGCCCTCGCCGAGCATGTCGAACGAGTAGCGATACAGCCGGCCGGCGCCGCTGGTGGCGCGTTTCAGCGCATCGCCAATGGTCTGGCCGAGCACGAACTGGTTGCCCATGACACGCATCGCCTGGCGCGCGGCGGTGCGCACGGCGGGCAGGCCGACGCGCTTGGCGAGCGCGCCGAGCACGGTCTCTGGCGTCTCACCCGGCTGGATGATGCGCGCGGTGATGCCGAGCGCCCAGGCGGAAGCGTTGACCAGGAAGGCGTCCGAACTTGGCGTGTGGCCGGCGAAATTGCCCTGGCCGAGCTTGTCCTCGATCAGCCGGTCGGCGGTGGCGGCGTCGGGCACGCGCAGCAGCGCCTCGGCCAGCACCATCAAGGCCAGCCCCTCGCGGGTCGAGAGCGAATATTCGCGCAGCACGTCCTCGACGCCGCCAAGGCCGCCGCCGCTCGCCCGGATGGCGTCGATCAGGCTGGTGGCGCGGGCATCGATCGCGGCCTCGCGCGCCTGGCCCAGCCCGGCCTCGGCCAGCAAGGCTGCGGCGAGCGTCTCGTCCGGCTCGGCGAAGGGCGCGCGGAAAGGGGAAATCTGGGCCATGGCGATGATTCTGCCTCACATTCGATATCCGCTATCATCGCCGCTATCTCGTAGTGCTTCCAGTGGCGATAAAAGAATAGTAGCGTGATAAATCTCTACTTCGATGGCAACAAACAGAGAAAAATATCATGTCCGATCTGGACCGCCTCGACCGCCGTATCCTCACCGTGCTGCAGGAGGACGGGCGCATCTCGACCGTCGATCTCGCCGAGCGCATCGGCCTGTCCGCCACCGCGACCAGCGAGCGCGTCAAGCGGCTGCATCGCGACGGCTATATTCTCGGTTATGGCGCGCGGCTCGATGCCGCCAAGCTCGGCCGCGCCTTCCTGGTGTTCGTCGAGGTGACGCTCGACAAGACCACGCCGGATGTTTTCGAGCTGTTCGGCGCCGCCGTGCAGCGCTCGCCCGACGTGCTGGAATGCCATCTCGTCGCCGGCGGTTTCGATTATCTCATGAAGACGCGCGTCGCCGACATGGCCGCCTACCGCAAGCTGCTCGGCGAGGTGCTGCTGGCGCTGCCCGGCGTCAAGGAAACCCGCACCTACGCCGTGATGGAGGAGGTCAAGTACGAGTTGCGGCTGCCGCTGTGAATGGGCGGGATTTTCCGGCGGCCTTGCCTTGCCAAGGGCTGGGAACTCTCCTCACCCTGAGCTTGTCGAAGGGTGCTCCAGCTTGGCGCCGGACTGGACTATCCTTCGACAAGCTCAGGATGAGGATGGAGAAAAGGCTCGAGCGGAACGAGTCGCCAAGCGGACGAGCGTCGCGAATCTACTGCGATTCGATGCGCACGGCGAAGCCGGCTTCCTCGAGCGTGGCGATGAGCGGGTCGCGGTCGCCGGCATCGCGCAACTCGATATCGATCTCGATGGTGGTTTCCTTGGCGTATTTGCTGCCGAAGGCGCGTTCGTGGCGTAGTTCGAGAATGTTGCCGCCGCGCTTGCCGATGATCGTGGCGACGCGGCCGAGCGAGCCGGCACTGTCGGCGGCGGTGATGCCGAGGCGCACGAACAGGCCGGAGCGCACGAGATGGCGCTGCAGCACGGTGACGAGCGCGCGCGTGTCGATATTGCCGCCGCACAGCACCACGCCGCAGCGCTGGCCCCTGAACAGCTCCGGCCGGTGCAGCATGGCGGCGATGCCGGCGGCGCCCGCGCCCTCGACCACGGTCTTCTCGATCTCGATCAGCAGCGCGGTGGCATCCTCGATCGGGGCTTCCGGCACCACGACGATATCGTCGATCAGCGTGCGCAGGATGGCGCTGGTCAGGGCGCCCGGCTGCTTGACGGCGATGCCCTCGGCAACCGACGGCCCGCCGCGGAACGGGGTCGTGGCATGGCCGGTCGCCAGCGCCATGCCGGGATAGAGTTCGCTCTGCACGCCGATGATGCGGATCGAGGGTTTCAGCGCCTTGGCGGCGATGGCGATCCCTGAACAAAGGCCGCCGCCGCCGATCGGCACCACCAGCGTCTCGAGCAGCGGGTCGGCGGCGAGCATTTCGAGCCCGATCGTGCCTTGGCCGGCGACGATGGCCGCATCATCGAACGGGTGCACGATGACGAGATTGTCGCGGGCGGCGATCTCGGGCAGCGAGGCGGCGGCGTCGGCGAAGGTCTCGCCGGTCAGGATCACTTCAGCGCCGAAGGCGGCAACGTTGCGCACTTTGGTGACCGGCGTCGTCTCCGGCATGACGATGGTGGCGCGATAGCCGAGGCGGCTTGCGTGGTAGGCGAGGCCCTGCGCGTGGTTGCCGGCCGAGACGGTGGCGAAGCCGCGCGCGCGCTCGGCCTCGCTCAGAGACAGGATCTTGTTGAGCGCGCCGCGCTCCTTGAACGAGGCGGTGAATTGCAGGTTCTCGAATTTCAGTGCGATGTCGGTGCCGATGAAGCGCGACAGCGTCAGCGACGGCATGCAGGGCGTCAGCTGCACCTGGCCCTTGATGCGGGCGGCGGCGGCTTCGATATCGGCAAGCGTCGGAAAGGCGGGGGGCGGGAGGGTCTGGCTCATCAGCCATCCTTTAAGCCGCCGGCGGAAAGTCCGGCAACAATTTCGCGCTGCGCCACCACGGTCAGCAGCAGCACCGGCAGGGTGACGAGCAGGGCGGCGGCGGCGAGCGGCCCCCAGGAGATCTGCTCGAAGGTCAGCGAGTTATACACCGCCGAGGGCAGCGTGCGGCTCGCCTTGCCGCCAAGCACCACGGAAAAGATGAAATTGTTCCACGAGAAGATGAAGGCGAGGATGCCGCCGACGGTGATGCCGGGCCGGGCAAGCGGAAAGGCGATGTAGCGGAAGCTCTGCCAGGGCGAGCAGCCGTCGACGAGCGCCGCATCCTCCAGTTCGATCGGCACGTTCTCGAAATAGCCGATCATGATCCAGACGATGATCGGGATGGTGATGACGAGATGGGTGATCATCAAGCCGGTCTTGGTGCCGACGAGGCCGACAATCTGGAACAGGATGAAGAGCGGGATCAGGTAGGACAGCGCCGGCGTCATGCGCGCAATCAGGATCAGCACGGCGAATTTGGCCGATTTGCCGCGCGCGATACCGTAGCCGGCCGGCACGCCGACGAGGAGGCCGATCAGCACGGCGCCGCCGGTGACGAGGATCGAGTTCCACAGATACAGGCCGAAATTATTTTGCGCGAAGACCTGGATGTAATTGGCGAAGGTCGGCGGGCTCGGGATGAACACCGGCGGGTAGGCGGTGTTGTCGAGTTCGTTCTTCAGCGACAGCGACAGCATCCACAGGAAGACGAGCAGCGCCGGCGAGACCAGCACCGCGACCGAGAGATAGAAGCCGAGTTTCTTGAGGAGCTTTCGCAGGACGTGCGGCATCAGGCGTCCCATTTCGATTTCTGTCGTGCATAGAGCAGCAGCAGCGACAGGGCGACGATGATGACGAAGAAGATCACCACCACGGCCGAGGCGTAGCCGATCTTGTAGAACTGGAACGCCTGCAGGTAGAGAAAGTAGTTCAGCGTCTCGGAGGCGGTGCCGGGGCCGCCTTGCGTGATCACCACGATGGTATCGAACACCTTGAGCGCGTCGATGGTGCGGATGACGAGCGCGATCATGATGAAGGGCCATAGCAGCGGCAGCGTGATGTGGCGGAACATCTGCCAGTCGGACGCGCCGTCGATCAGCGCCGATTCATACGGTTCCTTGGGCAGGCCGGCGAGGCCGCCGAGCACGATCAGCATGACGAGCGGCGTCCAGAACCAGACCTCGACCAGCACCAGCGTCGGGATGGCGGTGGCGGGGTCGTAGGTCCAGGCCTGCGGCGGAATGCCGACCAGGGAGAGCAGGTAGTTGAGCACGCCGAGCTGGGGGTGGAACATCATCGTCCACACCAGCGAGACCGCGACCGGCGTCGCCATCATCGGCATGACGAAGATGGTGCGCAGCAGGCCCCGGAACGGGAATTCGCGATGGAAGACCAGCGCCGCCAGCGTGCCGAAGAATACCGGCAGCGCCACGCCCAGGATCGTGAAGTAGAAGGTGTGCCCGATCGATTCCAGGAAGCGGGTATCCTGGAACAGCGTGTAGAAATTGGCCAGGCCGACGAAGCTGGTCGCGCCGGTGACCTGCCATTCCTGCGTCGCCATGAAGAAGGTGAACAGCCATGGAAACACGATCACCGCCAGGATGATCACCACGGCCGGCAGCACGAAGAGCCAATATTTGCGCGAGAAGTCGTAATGGCCGGCCGGCGGCGTGGCCGCCAGCGCCTTGCCCGTGCCGAGAGACGTGGCCGGCATGCCGGTCATGCGAGCCTCGCTCCGTCAGTGACCGCCGCCTGCCCTCACAATTCGCTCTTGTCGAGGACCGGCTTGAAGGCTTCCGTGGCCTTCTTCAGTTCCGTCGCCGGGTCGGCGCCCGAGAGCATGTTGGTGAGCGCCACGCCGAACACGTCGCGGAACTCGGTCACCGGGATGATCGCCGGCAGGCCGGGCTCGCCGATCTTGCCGGAGCCGAGCAGGCATTCGAAATAATCCTTCGGGAAGATCGAGCCTTCGTTGACGGTCGGGTCGGCGAAGGGCGACTGGCGCGCGGGCGAGCCGGCGCCGCTCTTGATCAGCTTGAGTTGCTCCTTCTTGCTCGTCATGTACTGGATGTAGAGCCAGGCGGCGCCTTTCTTGGCCTTCGACGAGCCGCGCGAAATGCCGATGCCGTCGGCGAAGGTTGCCGAATGATGCGCTTTCGGGCCGGGCGGCGTGATGCCGTAGCCGACCTTGCCGGCGACGCGCGACTTGGTCTTGTCCTCGAGCGGCGTGGCGAAGCCGATACCGTCGAGCCACATCGCGGCGCGGCCTTGCATGAAGGTGGTCTGGCATTCGTTCCAGTTGAAGCCGATCGTGCCGGGCGGCGCGTATTCCTTGTTGAGCTTGCGATAGAATTCCGCCGCCCAGATCGCTTCCGGCGTGTCGGTCAAGAGCTTGCCGTCCGGGCTGACGGTCTGCTGGTCCTGGCCGAGCAGCCAGCTTGTCCAGACCGGGATGTTGGCGTTCTTCAGGCCGCGCGAGACGAAACCGTATATCTGCTTCGATGGGTCCGTCAGCGCGGCGGCTGTCTTCATCAACTCGTCCATCGATTTCGGATATGCGAGGCCCTTCTGGGCGAAGAGTTCCTTGTTGTAATACACCATCCAGTAATCGACGAATTGCGGGATGGTCTGGATCGAGCCGTCGGACTGGGTGGCGAAAGCGAGCCCGGCCTTGTTGAAATCGGCGAAGTCGAAATCCGGCGAGGTCAGCGTCGCATCCGCGATATAGGGCTTGAGGTCCTCGAGCCATTTGCCCTTGTAGGCGAGGCGCTTCTGCACATGCAGCGAGATGAAGGACACGTCGAAGCTCGGCCGGCCGGACGAGAACTCGATCATCGCCTTCTGGCGCTGCTGCTGCTCGGGCACCTGCTCGGAGGAGACCGTGATGCCGGTCAGTTCCGTGAAGGCCTTCTCGGCGCCCTGGATCAGGTCGGCGCGCGGGTTCTTGACCAGCAGAACGTCGATCTTCTCGCCCTTGAACTGCTTCCAGTCGAATTTGGACTGGGCGTTGGCGCTCGAGACGAGCGCCGGCGCGCCGATCAGGCCGGCGCCGGCGAACCCTGCGCCGGAGCGCAGCAGGCCGCGCCGCGTGAGGCCGTTGGTGAGGCTGTTGGTGAACCTTGTCATGCTCCCTCCTCGACGCCCGATCCCTTATCGTTGCGAAGCAGGATGAACCGCTGGAACCGGTTCAGCAAGAGGGGTCGATCAGCGTGCATCGGCATGCTGGCGAGCGTGGCGGGCATCTGTCAATGCCGCCATCGTCCCGGCGAACAGGAAAAAGGCCCGGCAAGCGATCGCTCCCCGGGCCTTCGCATCAGGCGTGCCGACAAGGGCCGCGCTCAGTCCTTGGCGCGCTCGACATAGGAGCCGTCGGAGGTCTGGACAACGATGCGCGTGCCGGGGCCGACATGCGGCGGCACCGTGGTGCGGGCGCCGTTCGAGAGGATGGCGGGCTTGTAGGACGAGGACACCGTCTGGCCCTTCATCGCCGGCTCGGTCTCGACGATCTCGAGCGTGACGCGGGCCGGCAGTTCGGACGAGATCGCCTGGCCCTCGAAGATCGACAGGCGCACGGTCATGTTCTCCTGGAGATAGACCGCCTGATCGCCGATCACGTCGGCCTTGACGTGCAACTGCTCGAAACTCTCCGGGTTCATGAAGACGTAGTCGTCGCCATCCTGGTAGAGATAGGTGTAGTCGAAATCCTCGACATAGGCGCGCTCGACCTGCTCGGTGGTCTTGTAGCGCTGCGTCGTCTTCACGCCGTCGGAAATCCGGCGCATATCGATCTGCGTCGTGGGCGTGCCCTTGCCGGGGTGGAAGCTCTCGGCGGTGAGCACGGCGTAGAGATTGCCGTCGACCTCGAGAATGTTGCCCTTGCGCACCGAACTGGCGATGACCTTGACCATGGTGTCCCTTGGATGTTGAAGAGGCGGTGCCGATCGCTCGGGCCGAACCGCATGACA
>CALKHP010000034.1 GCA_937988775.1 uncultured Alphaproteobacteria bacterium | reverse complement strand
CCATAGCCTGCTGGTTCTTGGCGTCGCTCGCAATTTTCTGCACCCACGTCGACATCAAGAACGGATTGTCGCGCAACTGATCCGGCGTGAACGGCACGTTGTTGATCGAGCGCGGCGGCGGGGCGAGCACGGTGCTGTTGCCGGAGAAGCGCGCGGTCTGAAGCGCATACACCTCCGCGAGCGTGCGCGCGCTGCCGTCCTTATTATAGAAGACGGGCCGGTTCGCGGCGGCAGCATCGGGGAACAGCGCGGCGGCCGACTGGTTCGGGTTGGTCCGCGCTGCCTGAAGGAACTTCACCGCGCCGCCAGCGCCGAGGAAGTGCGCCATATAGGTGTTCTTGTCACTCGGATCGATCCCGGCATCGGTCAGGATTTTCCGATTGTCGGCGGTGTGCGCGACAATCGCCTTGTCCTGCTGCGCCGGATCGGTGCGGCCGTCGGCTGTCAGGCCAAGTTCGGGGTGTGCAGCCCGCACGGCGGCCCAGGTGCCCTCGGTGAACTGGAATTTGCCGAGCGCCGACGACGTGCCGGGCGAGGCCGTGTTGCTACCGGAGGCATTCTCCTGCCGGGCAAGATTGGAGATATAATCGCCGCTCGGCTGACGGTCGGCGAGGCCGGGGCGCACGCCCTGCGCCGCGGCGCTCTGCTGGGGCGAGTAGCCCGAGGTCGCCGCCTGCACCGGATAGGCCAGATGCAACGCCTTCAGCCGCGCCGCCGTCTCGACATCGCCGAGGGCAGTCGAGCGCTGGATGGCGGTTTGCCAGATGTCCTCGCTAAAGCGCGTGCTGGCCTTCACAGCCGCATCCATGGCCTTGAAGTTCTCTTGGTTGGCGTCGATCTCGACCTTGTTCTGGCCGAGGTTGAACGCGATGCGGGCCTGCCCCTGCGCAATCAGCGTGTTGCGCTGGGCATCCGACAGGCCAAGCTCCGGCGAATTGACCTGATCGTGAAGTTCCTTCTGCGCCGCAATCGGCCCCTTCTCGGCCTGCACGGCATCGACATGGCCGACGATGGCCATGCCTTGAAGGTATTCCTCCGAGGACTTGCGCTGCGCCTCCACCACCGCTTCGGGCATCTGGAAATTCGGATTGGCCTTTAACTGGTCATAGAGGGCGTTCAGTTCGTCGGACTTCGCCTCGAACTCGTGCGTTTCCGTGCCAGATTGCCGTGCCAGCGCTGACAGATCGTTTTGATGCACCTCGATCTGCGTCAGGATGCTGGCCTTGGCGCCGGCTACGTCTTGCGCGGCCTTCTGGTTCACCATGCCGTTATAGTGCTGCGTCACCAGCGTGTCGGCCGATTGCACCATCGAGGCGCCGAGCGGACCGTCGCCCTGCTTCGCCTTCAGGTTCTGCACATAGGAAGCGGCGGCGGTCTTGAAGCCCTCCGGGTCGCCCATATGCTGCACGCGCAGATTATTGACGTCGGTCGAGGTCTGGTTCTGGCCTTCCGCCAGCGCGCCGGCCGCGACGGTGCCGGCATAGGCATAGCCGCCCTTACCGGTGATGAAACTGTTGGCCGGCGTGGCCTTGACCAGATTGCCGTTTTCGTCGCGCATCATCGGCGCGTTGGCGACCGCATCGCGGCCTTCCTGTTCGGCGATTGGCACGGACAGGTCTTCGAGGCCGGTGCCAAGCGCTGTCAGCCCATTGGCCAGGTGGCTGCTCGATGCGGCGATGTCGCGCGCGCTGACACGCTCGGTCGGCGCTTCGGCGAGAACAGTCGGCTGGTTCGGGATGTTGAGATCAACCATGTTGGGAAACTCGCGAGTAAGGTGCCGCTTCACCGTGACGCGCGGGCGCGTCTGCGCAACGCACCCGCGCGCCACGGAAAACCCGCCGGCCAGGGCGGGTGGTGGATGGAATCTGAACGACAGAGAACGGGTCGTTTCACGCCACATTCAGGCGCTACGCCGTGAGATGGGTGGGCTGATCAGGAGGGACACATGAAGCTTGCAGCAATCGTCATCGCTCTTGGATTTGCCGGCGCCGCTGTTACGGCCGCCCAGGCCATGCCGGTCGCACCCACCGAGGCGCCGTCCGCTATCACCACCGTCGCCGGAGGCTGCGGCCCCGGCTGGCATCCCAATCGCTGGGGGCGATGCGTTCCGTTTCGCTACCGCCGAGCCCCGGTTTACCGGCGCGGCTACTATGGCCCGCCGCGTGTCTATTATGGTGGTCCAGTCTACTATTACGGCCCGCGTTGGCATCGCCCCTACTGGCGCGGGTGGTAACTCGTCGCCACGCTGAACATCCAAACGCCACATCAATGAAAGGAACGACATGAAGTCGGTTGTGCTTGTTTGCGCTTTGGCGCTTGGCCTCGGCGCTTGCGCCAGCAATTCCCCGAACGAGCGAGCCGTCGCCGGCGGGCTCCTCGGTGCCGGTGCGGGAGCCATCATCGGCGGAGCCGCGACGGGTCATCCAGGGGGCGCTCTCATGGGCGCGGCGATCGGTGGCGCTGGTGGTGCAATCCTTGGCGGCGCTACTGCTCCCCAGCGTCGCTATGGCGGTTATTGTCGCGCCTATGACGAATATGGCGATCCGATCGAGGTGCCCTGCTGATCAGGTTACAATGTAAAGCCCGCCGGTTGAGGTCGGCGGGCCGGGAGGGCGTCGGATGTAACGTTGGCGATCAAGCCGTGATCGACGCCGCCGTCACGAACAGAGCATCGACCTGCGCATCGGTCAGTGCAAGCGTGCCGGCGAGGCTGGAGACATACGGGTTGTCGCGGCGCCAGGTCAGCGCGTCCGCGTACCAGATGGCCACCTCGCCGCCGGCGGCGGTGACAGCCGTCTCGACCTGATCGAGCAGCCCGGCCCGCAACAGGGAGATTTTGGCTTGGGCGCGCGTGACTTCGGCCGGGACAGGTGGCGGCGGGGCCGGGCGAACGGTGATGATGGTCATGACGCGGGCTCCCGCTTTGCCGCTTGCTCGGCGAACCACGCCTCGGCACCGATGCCATGGCCGTCCGGCGCGCTGAAGTCCGCCGTCCACAGGTCGGGAGACGAGCCGTCGGTCGGCAGATCAGTATCGGCAACGAGCAGATACGGCACGCCGGCTGGCACGTCCTTGCGGGCGACCTCGGCAATCGGCAGCACGCCCGTGGGCGTGACGATAGCAATGCCGCCGCCATCGATCGGATATATGACGAGATCGGACATGACCGTCATCCTTTGACCATGAAGCTAACCATGTCCCAATCGGACAAGCCGTATGCTGTCTCGCCGTCAGAAGGGGTTTGAATTCTGAACGATGTCGTCGTTTGCAGAGATATTTCAGGCTCGTGTGTGTTGTGGCCCGGCGAGCCGCGAACGCCGACGGTCACGACATAATTTGCGTCGGTCATCGCCGTCGCCAAATTCACATCGTATACCCCTTGCGCCACTCGAGTGACGCTCGAGACATTGTAGGACTTGTTGACCGCCAGCGGGGACGTGCCTTTGAAATTCCCCCATGCATTGAGAAGGCGCGGATCGCCCGGCTGGATCGCGCTATCGGCTTTACCGCCCTGCGTCGTCGTCGCTTTCCCATCGAGCGCGGTCTGAAGGTCGACGACATCGCTGATCGGGACCGTTTTGGGATTGAGCAGGGTCCGGGAAACCTTCTGCACGGTGACGCATCTCCATGATCGATGATGCCAAGGTACGACGCGAAGCGAGCGCGGCAACGCACCGGACGGCGCCAATAAAAACCCGCCGGTCAGGCGGGTGCAAAACTATCTTTCGACAGACGTGTGCCGCCACCTAAGCAGGGCTTGCCTTTTCAATGTCGTCCGCGATCCGAAGTAAGGCAGCATCTGCAACAGCGAACGGAAAGGTGGCGACCAATTTGACCAGAAGATTGTGATCCGCGTCTTCGAGGCGAAGTTCGTCGGTCGCTGGCTCAAGCGCGTCGAGAATTCGCATCCTCATGCGCATCTCAGCGATGTTCATGCCCTGTTGAGAGCCGAGTTCGGCGATCTGCTTGATGACGACTTTCGACGGGAATTTTCCGCCGCGTAACGGGATAGATTTCATTTTGTACCCTCGTAATGTGTTGATGCCTTTACGCAGCGATTAGACCAAGTGTGACGAGCGCCGCGTGAACACCGGCAGCGGTTATGGCAACGCCCGTTGGTTTGACTTGCGGCGCGCTGCCGAAGAAACCCAACCCGGCAGATGACGCCCGAATTCTTGCAGTGAAGTCGCCCCCGGTAATCTGAACCTCGCCACCCCCCTTAGGTGTAATCTGCAAGGAAACGTCCGTTTCGCCACTAGCGTATATCATCGTGGCGGCCCCCGCTGCCGCTGCTGCCACCGAAAGGTAGTTGATGGTATTAGCGGCGCGAGCAACGACAAATTGCGCTCGACCTACGTTGTTATTGACTTGAACACCAAAATTCGAAAACACCAAGGATTGGCGATTGTCACCCGCAACACTATCAACATCGGAACGGATTTCTGCGCCGACATTTCCGCCATCGTAGTACCACGCCATGCGGTGGCTCTTGCCGAAGGCTATTGCGGTCAAATTGCCACCGACATCGGCTGCGAGAGATTCGGCCTTGAACACAATGCCGGATGCGAACTTGCCGCCCGTTTCGTGGTTGTTGATGATGGAGATGGCCGAGGACGCGGCGAAGCTGGGGGCTGCCGCGCCTGCGCTCGCGGGTATACCATTGGCTATGTGAACCGTGTAAATCGCGCCGGCGGGAAACATTGCGTAGGGGTTTATCGATGGAGCATCGGCGTCTTGGTTCCATGCGCCAATTTCAGCGACTTGGATGCTACCTTTTCCGCCGGGCTTCCGCACACCGATGAAATACCCGGCCCACGCTCCACTCGCATTTGCACTGTCGTCAAACGCCCACCCGGTGACGGCGATCGTGCCGCCAGTTACGAACGGGTAGTCGCTCGTTCGCGTTGCAGCGAGGATACCGCCAAGGCCGGAATTGGTGACAAAGGCAGCCTGAGCGTTCTGTTCCAGCGACGCCGCGCCCGCAGTCATGCCGACGTACGTGCTGTCGTCGATCCACGAATGTGTGCGTCCAGCGCCAGCGGCCCCGTTGTTCACAACCGAAGCGCCGACAAACAGCCTCCCGCCAATGCGTTTGACGTTGACTGGTGGATTATCAGATGTCCAGCGCCAGCCGCTTTCGACCGACATTTGCGCAACCCATGCGCCGATTGCCGTCGCGTTCGGCGCGATGTAGCGGCCTTCATAAGCCGCGTCGGCTTGGTGCGTCGCAATCGGAACTGTGCCGTCCCAACGCCAGACGCCTTCCCGAGACGCCTCCGTAAGATACGCAACGCCGACCGATGGGTTGAGTGCCTTCAACGCGGCGCGGTCGGCCACCGGCACGAAGCGGGAGAAACGGGCGTCATCGCCTGCGGCAAAGGAACCAGCGGTTGTGCCAAACGCGGGCTTTCCCGTGATGTTTGACCAGTCGACAACGCCCGTCGGCACTGTGCGTGCATATCCCAGCAGCACGACGCGCTGCACGACGCCAGCCGGCGGCGGGCCGCCGACGAAGGTTAGGACAGGTGACGGGGAAAGAGCGATCGTGAAATCCGTCTCGCCCGCCTGCACGACGCCATCGAGCGTGACGAGGTAGAGCAGCGAGGACGCAATGTCCGCGCCGGGGATGGCGATGGTGTTTGACACGCCGTCGGAGGTTGCCGTCCACACGCGCGGCGAGACGTTTCCACCGCCGACTACGATGCTGTCGACATACGTCTGAAGCGTCTGAAGGTTGACGGCATCCGACCCCTCGACCGGATCGCCGAGACGCCGCAACACGGCGCCAAGCGCATCGAGCAGGCCATTGCCTTCAACATCTGACTGCGAGAACACCAGCGCTCGCCTGACGCCGAACTGCGCTTCTCGCATGCCGGCGATAACGGTCGACAGCGCCTGATTGAACTCGCGGCGCGTGATGCCCGGTGCCGTCGGCTGAATTGTGCGGCGCGGATGCCAGGCGCCGAGAATTTCAATCGTCAACGGTGCGCCGACAGAGGCGGCCAAGATCGGATCGAAGGTGATTGTGCCATCGCTGATCGGCAGTGGAAGCAAGTTCAGCGGAATGCCGGAACGCGAGGTGAAGGTCCACTTGGCCGGGTCGAGCACCAGGCCAGCGACGCGAACCTGAATGTCCGATCCATCGCCAAACACCGGAAACGTCACATCGATGGACGTGATGTCCGAAGTCGCATTCGTCAGGATATACCGATCAACATCGAGGATCGGCGGGAT
Organism: uncultured Alphaproteobacteria bacterium; assembly: GCA_937988775.1. GTDB lineage: Bacteria > Pseudomonadota > Alphaproteobacteria > Rhizobiales > Beijerinckiaceae > CALKHP01. Next base: position 100,560 of record CALKHP010000034.1, on the reverse strand, counting down.
ATCGGGGAGCGTAGCCATGCCGCGACGGTACGCGCAGCAGTAAACCCATCAACGCACTGGGGTCCAAGCGGGAGGCAGACAGAGCCGGCGCCGACGTGACGGCGGCATGATGATGAGAGCGTGAATTGAATAGACGCCGCTCTGGCGTGGTGCTCAGATCAGCACGGGAAGCAAGAATGGATCGCGACCTGATAGGCCCAGTGCAGTTCTTTCTCGGGATGGCTATTGTTGGCGCGCCTATTTTGGTGGAGCGAGCCAATCTGACATCGCCTACGATATCGGGAATACCGTGATTGGCCTATTCTGGTTGGCCGTCATCGGCGGCGTGATTTATGCCGGAGCCCACCTGTACCGCGGATATCAGAACAAGAGATAGAAGCGCCATGAAGGTCATCACTGGCATCGCGTGCATGGTAGCCGTATCGAGCCTCTTGGCGCCAGTGCACGCTCAATCATTTTCCTGTTCCATCGGTCAGCCCGCATGTATCCAATACGGGCAGAAAGTAGTTCAGAGCGATGCCCAGTGCTTCGACAGCTTCGCGTGTTTGCCCGGCGGCTTCGTGTGCAAAAAGAGCTTGGATGAGCTTGCGTCAAACGCGAAAACATTCGCGGACAGAGCCGGCCGTATAGCGTCGGGGTATGACAGCCTCAGGCTTTGTTTGAGCAAAGCAAGCGACATGGATGCGGTGCGGGAGTGCATGCGCCAGGATTTGCTAAACGTGTACTGAATTCCCGACTTCGGGCCGCGCCCGGCCTATTGCAGCATCGGCGGTCGCCCGGCACGTTCGTGTGCCGTGGATCATGTGCAAATGCCAAATGCTTGCTGGATGATGGCGCGAGTGCCGCTTACCTTTTTGCAAAAAGGGAGGGCAGGTCCATGCGCGCGATAGGCAATGAACGCGGGGGGCACGACGCCAGGGCGACGAGCGACATGCGAAGCGCTCCCGCCGAAATAGATGAATACGCGGAACGCGTTTTGCAGGCGGTTATCGATCGGAACTGTCCGCCGAACATCCCTCTTCCCGGCAAGACCGTTCACGCCATCGAGAAGACGGACACCTTCGGACCGGGTCAGAGCCTTCAGGGTTTCCTGATTGTCGAGGAAGCGGACGGCTCGCTTCACAAGATGACGGGTAAGGAGTTGGCCGCCTTCGGAGTGCTCAATCCCCGTTTCATTGCGAAGTGGGACATTGAGGAATGAACAGGCTGGCCGCGTGAATGCCACGGGCCATCAGGGCGTCGGTTCGGGGCCCGCTATCGTACGCGCGTCTTTCAGTGCCAACGCCGCAACTTCCGATCGAGCCTCATCAATTGTCTTTCCCGACGACGCCAAGAAGTTCTTCCGCGCGACCGTCTCTATTTCAGGCCGGCAAAGGTCGAGCATTGTCTTGATGCGCGTATCTCGATCCTGAACCTTCCCCTTCTGAACGCCGCTGACGGTTTTCAAACACTCCGTGACGATGGTCCCTGACAAGGAGGCCGTCGACGGGGATGCTGGTTGCGCCGCGGGCGGCGACGCCGGCGCCGATGTGTTGGGTGCGCCGCCGGTAGCCTTTGCTTGTACCGCTGTCGTCACAACGTTCTTCCGTACCGTTTCGAGTAGGCTCGGCCGAATGACCTCCGTGGTCAAACCGGTATTGAAACGCAGGTTGTTTGCTCGAACGGTTTGCTCGATCGCTTCGTCGATCTCCTTTCGACAGATCGTCATAGCCGCCGTTGCCAAGACCTCGGCACTTTCGGACGAACGCAGAAGGCCCACCACCTGCTTCGTCGTGCATTCGTACATTCGATCGCGCAGCATCTCGCGTGCCTTGTCAGCATTCTCGACGGCGACCCTATGGGCGGCTTCAGCTTTGACCGTTTCCGCTCGTTGCACGGCTGCGGCCCGCTCCACCTCCGCGACGCGCTTGTCTAGCTCCCCTTTAACGCGCTTGAGTACAGCGCGGGGAAGGTCCGCAACATACGGGCCCTTGAAAAAGGCACCCCCTGTACCGGCTCCATACAATTGGTCGTGAGCTTGGGCCATTGCGGTAACTTCAGCAGTGCAACTGCCTCCCGTTGCGTAGATGGCGTCCGAAAGTTTGCCCTGCTGGTATAGCGTCACAACGTTTGGCTGCGCCAAAGTCGCTCGCGCCACGCAGTTTGTCGCCGCTCGGATATATGGAAGAAGTGTCTTGCGCTTCTGAGCTTCGGTCATCGCTGGAGCGGGGTAGTTCTGAGCGGCCGCGTAGCCCGCAAGCGGCCCACACGTGGCGAGCGCTAGGAAAAAGGTCAGATATGTGAGTTTCATGGTGAGCCCCTAGTTTCAGCTAACGGCTGCGATTTATTCGTGTCAACAGGATCGGCAGGATCAGTTGAGCGGCGGCTATCACTCCGGCTTTTGGGCATCCGTCGTGATATTTGCCGACACCCCCGGAAATTGCTGGTGGCGCCTTTGTTGGCACCTAGCGGGTTGGTTTCATGGCAAGTTCTGACACGCGCCCGCGCGAGAGGGCAAAAAGGCGGGAGCCTATGCCCGACTAAGCGGCCGCTTAACGCCCGTTCAACGAGGGCTGCGAAAGCCACGCTATGAGCGGTTTCAAGGGCTTGCGCCCCTGTTGGCTCGAAAGTGAAACGTTTCGCTGCGGCGCCCAACGAACTCGGCTGAAAAATCCGAACGCAACCGAACGCAATCGAACGCACGAAAACGCACGAAAACGCACCCCTGCTACTGCTGCGCTGGCCCGGCCGATCCGCCGCTGATCTGCTCCATGTAAACGCCGATGTTCGCCTTGAACGTTCGCAGGCGCTCACCGGGCGCGAATGGGAGCGGCTGCGCGTCGCTCGTGTGGGATGGCCGCCGGCCGCCGCCGGGATAGAAGTCCTGGCAGTGCTGGTTCACCAAATGAAGGGTGTCAAAGCCCGGGCCATGATCCGCGTCGCCGCTTTCGACCAGCCACTGCGCAAGCCACCTGGCCGCCTGAAATAGCTCGGGGCTGAAGTCATCGCCCGGAAAGGCTGCTCGGACATCACGTAGAAAATCGGACACCGCGCCCGCACTCTTTTTGTTGGGGGCAGCAGGGTCGGTGTTGAGGATGAGGGCTAAGGCTAGGCGGTCGAACAGTTCCTGGCTGACAAATTGCAAATCACACTCCGACACCCCCTCGAGTAGGATAGCCAAACGACGGAGGGCCATCCATGGGAATATCGGGATTGGCAGCAGCCCGATTGTCGCGATGGTGAATTGGGGGATTGTCATGCTCCACCCGGGCGCGGCCACGGTGTTGAACATTCTCGGCCGTGCCAGATTGGCAGGACGCTCGGTTGTTGCGCAAAAAAATGCGACCCCTTTTCAGGGGCTCTTTCGAGCTTGGTCGCTCCCTAGAGTTATATCCTGAACCGTCGCCGAGCCCGTACAGTATTAGTACGGATATCTATACGGTAATGGGGGGTCGTGGCTGACCCCTTTTAATGAACAGGGCTGACCCCTTTTATGGACAGGCGTGACCCCTTTTATTCTGCGGCCGCCTGCTCCGATCCAGCCTGCCCAAATGCCAACCGGTACTCGTTCGCGTGACCTCGGCCTCGGCTCCGGTTGATTGCCAGCCAGCCGCGCTGCTCGAGCTGGCGGATGGCTCTCTTCACGGTTGGCAGGCTGATGCGCAGTTCTCGAGCTATATGGACGCGAGACGGCCAAGCGAAACCTCTGTCAACATTTTGAAGGTCAAAAAGCAATTGCGCTACCCGCTGCGCCGACAGGGTTAGCTTCCGGTCTCGGATGACGGCACTGTGCCAGTGCCACCGCCCGCTGTTGAAAATCGCTGCTCGGCCGCTCGCGTCCATCATTTCCACTCGGTGTCTGGCGGACCGACGAGTTCATGAGCGCGCGCATATTCGAGAGCCAGGGATAGGCCGTCCACGAGTTCGGCAAGATGGGCGACGCCGAGCGCCACCCCCTTCTTCGTCGGCAAAAAGTCGCCGCCCTTCCCCCGGTAGAACACGCGCACGTCGACGAGCGGCCGGTCTTTGAAGGTAGAGATGCGGACGCGCCAAACCTCGCCTGGCACAGCTCGCCATTCTGCAAAGGTCACTGCGGACGCCGGCGTCATCGGTCAGCCCCGATGACCGTGACAGCCGAGCGCAAGACGTAGCGCGCATGGTGGCCCGGATAGGCGCCTTCGTGCTGCTCGGTAATCTTCTCGATGCTGAGACCGAGCTTGCGAAGCTTGAAGATGTAGGCCGCCCACCGCGGGCCAGGATGGCTGATCGGCGTGCAACCACGCGAGCCGGCGCGGATCAAATTCGCCAGCGCCCATGCAGGCCGGCCTTTCGCTTTGAGGGTGGCGCCGTCGGGCTCGAGCTTGAAGCGCACGATCTGCGGGGCGTCGAGCGCGGCGGGACGAGGAACGAAATGACAGACGGAGGAAGAAACGGCATCAAGGGAGGTCATGGACATGCTCCATCGTGTTGAACCCGGCCAACTCGGCAATGATCTGCGCGCGGATCGGCGGTAGGCCGAAGCGCTGGGCAAGCTTCTGAGCGGCAAGGGGGACGGCAGTGGATGAGGCCGGGCGGCTTGTCGGCGCCCATGCAAAAAGGGGGAGGGGTTCCGCGCTTTGGTTGCGCGTCTGCGCTCCACGGGATACAGTTCCCATGTCATCTAATCCTTGGTCGGAGTTGGTGATTTAGAAGCCCGGTTGCGCCGTCACGCGGCCGGGTTTCGCCTTTTCAGGCAGCGCGCGATTTGAACGCCGGACGCGACGCCAGCCATGAGCGAAGGTCTTCGACTGTCACAACTGTTCGCTTGCCGATTTTGATTGCCCGAAGGCGGCCATGCCGAATTTCGGCAATCAAGCTGGTTCGGCCGATACCGGACATACGAACCGCGTCGGAGATGCTGAGCGCTAGTGGCTCTGCTGACATTTCGTGACTCCTGCTGAACAATCGCGATTGATGCGACGATCAGGAGGATGCGATGGCATCTATGGGCATTAAACAGGGGCTCTTGCCCACGAGCCTACTTTGTCGAGATGGTTGCTACTCCCAACCATCGCCAACACCAGATTAGCCCATGTTGAAGCACGGCATCTAAATCATTGTTTCCCGAGGTTATGAAATGGTTTGCATAAGCGTCAGGGCCGACTTCCTCTCGATCCCTAAAGCGGCTGTTCCAACGCCGCACTGTTTCCACTGTCAGGTGCACACCCTCGACTTGGAGCTTCTCTATAATCGTTGAGGCAGCAGGCTTGAAGCCTATCCCTTTCAAATCCGCATACGCACGAACTAAGCCCACGACGGACATTTGACCTTGCTCGCCTAACGGGGTCTTGGATTGCCGGGATGGCCGGAAATACGCTGTTTTGAGGCCAGCAATGTGCATTGCTATCGGGTGGTCGAGGCCGGTAGTGAGGTGCTCAATTATTTTGTAAGCCTCTAGGAGACCTGACCGAACGAAATCATCGTTAAAGCCAATCTCTGCAAGCTTGGTGTCCAAAAGTCTACGGATCGCGGCCAACCCAAACGCCACACGGCGGGCGTCGACTGTTGCAGCAAGATTAGGCCCGCCGCTGGCGCCGCGATGTTCCGGCGCTTGAAGTAGCGTTTTGTATAAACCAATGACCTCTTTTGCGAAGTCGGAAGGCTCAACAGAATTCTTCGATGCCATGAGTTTTAGGTTCTTCCAGGTGATGCGGGGCCTTCATTTATCCTTTGGAGATGTAGTCTGGCGCGCGCCCCGCCGCTTCTGCCTCGAATTCCATATGGCTTCCTCATGGCTGGACAGGCGGCTGTTCGCGTCTGGATAAGGGGCATCGACGCCGCCGACGCCATGCCTAGCGTCGAAGAACTGTAGCACGGCTGGCACATAGCGGCCGTGGAGTTGAGTATCGACTTTCGGCAAGCCGCGCGGCTCGAACAGGAGCGCGATGAGTTTCCATTCTGCGGCCCGGTCGCCCATGATGGCGCGGCCAAGTTCGGCGTCGCTGGCATAAAGCGGCAGCGCGTCGATTGCTAGTTTGACTGACTTTCTTGTCATGGGTCATCCCCTGGCGTTAACCGGCTCAAGGGTCGAGGGCCGGCGAGAGACTATTGGCGAGCTTTGGCACGCCCGAGTGGCGAGCCATCAGCCGACCCTCGCCATAGGAAGAATGTTGCCATCGGCTCTTGGCTCGCACCAAGACGCCCAAGCTTCCATCATCAGGCGCCGCTTTTCCAGCGCGTCGCCCCGGCGGTACGCTGCCTCTGCTTTGTTCGAGATGGTGTGAGCCAGTGCCGTTTCGCGCGTTTCGGAACTGAACGACGAAACCTCAGACGCCCAGTCCGAGAACGCGGATCGGAAGCCATGCGCCGTGATAGTCTCGCGCTTCATCCGCTCGAGCAAAGCGTCGAACGCTCCCTCGGATAGAGGCCGCCCCTTGTTGAGGCCGGGGAACACGTAGCTGCTGATCCTGGCATCGCTCATCTGCTGGACGATGGCCTTGGCGCGACCGCTGAGGGGCACGCGGTGTTCTTTGCCAGCCTTCATGCGATTGGCCGGGATGGTCCATAGGCCGCGCTCTAGGTCGATTTCAGCCCACGTCGCGCCCCTCACTTCGCCCGTACGGCAAGCCGTGAGGATCAGGAATTCAAGCGCGAAAGCCGCCGTTGCATCGCGCGTCCGCAAATCCTTCATAAATGCCGGCATCTGATCGTAGGGCAACGCCGCATGGTGCCCTCTTGACAGCTTCAGCGGCTTTGGGAGCGTGGCGGACAGGTGCCCGCGCCACACGGCAGGGTTCTCGCCCGAGCGGAGGCCCTGAGCCTTGGCAGCGTCTAAGACGCGCTCGATACGGCCTCGGACACGAGATGCCGTTTCTGGCTTGTCATTCCATATCGGTGTCAAGCACTTCAACACACCAGCCGTGTCGACCTTATCGACAGATGTTTTCCAGATCGGCCGGCAATAGGTTTCTAGCGTGGAGCGCCATTGCGCCTGGTGCTTAGGATTGCGAAAGCCGCTCTTGATGGTTTCGATCAGATCAAGCGCAAAGGCGCCGAACTCTGGCGAGGCCGTCTTGCCGTGCTCTGCTGCGCGCCGCGCCTCGACAGGATTGGTTCCAGCATCGAGTTGAACGCGGGCGGCTATGGCCTTCTGCCGAGCATGCGCCAGCGAGACATCCACCAACGAGCCAAGCCCCATCTCGGTAAGCTTGCCCTGCCACCGAAACAGGAATGTCCATTTCTTCGCGCCGCTCTTGCTGACGACGAGAAAGAGGTTGCCACCATCGCCATAACGACCGGGCTTGGTGAGGGCGCGAACGGCCAGGTCAGTTAGCTTCTTCTGCTCGCGCTTCGCCATGTCAGCCCCAACATCATAGCAACGTTGGCCCCAGCAATATCTCCGGCTTTAGACGGCCGTCAACGACCGTTCTATGCAAAATTCGTGGAAGAGGCGAGATAAATCAACACATAAACGTGTCAACTGCGACTACATGCGACCGGGCGCCAGCCATAGTATGGCGGACTCCCTCTCCGCCAATCCACAGACACTCTTCGTCAATTAAAACCCCCTGAAATCACAGGGGAATCGCGAGGTCGGCGCTCTGTACAGGGAATTGTACACGTGCCCGTATCCCCGATTGTAGCGCGCCGCACCAGCCCGCGGACCCCGTATCTCGTCCGTTCAGGAGCTGCTTACCTCTTCCAGATAAGAATCCCGCGCAGGATCGATCCGAACGGGCGCTGCCCCGCCATCCGGATCGGCCTCGGCGTGCTCCCCGCCCGCGAGGCACGGCGGCAGGCCGACATCCTGGCGGGCCTTTCGCGGGTCGCCTTCGAGCGCCGGAGGATCAGGCGGGTGAGTGACGGGACGGACGACTCCGAGACCGATGCGATGCTGGCCATGGCCGAGGTCAAGGGCTACCTGAAGGCGCATCACGACCTCATCAGCCAGACACCGCCCGAACCAGCCCCCAATGCCGATCGCGACGCATTGAAGGGCCTGGTCCTCATCGAGCGCGAACTGGCCAAGGGGCCAGAAGCCAACCCGCTGATCGCCGACAATGCCGATACGCTTCGCGACCGCTATCTGCGCAATCTTGGTGGTCCGACAGCGACGGTTGCCGATCGCCCCATCGCCGAAGCGCAGCCAACGCCGATGCGGCACGCTCCCCCGCAAGCGCCCGCCCCCGAAACATCCGTCGCGAGGACGGCGAACCCGGCGCCCACGCGGGAGGCACCTGCGCCAGAGCGCATCACCATCGGTAGCCTCGGCAGCGCCGATCGCGTCAAGGATTTCGTGCCCGCCTACGAGCTCGATCGCCGTACCGTCGACCGGCCGCCCTCGAGCAAGCCGCTGTTCAGCCAGGTCTCGGAAGAGTACCTGCGCATGCGCGCCACCAAGCGCGGCGACGGCAACCCCGATGTCGGCTCGGAACGGCTCCGGCGCGACGTCTTCCTCGACCTGATCGGCGACCACCCAATCGATACCTACAACGCGTCCGATCTGCAGGCGTTCGTCAATTACCTCAAATACTGGCCCGCCAATGTCACCAAGCGGGCCGCGTTCGGCGGCATGACGCCACGAGAACTGATCGCCGCCAATTCCGACCTGCACCAGAGGCCGCTCCGCCTGAAGACCCTCCAGGACGGCTACGTCGCCAACGTCAAGGCGATGATGCGCTTCAAGATGACGGAACTCGAATACCGCGATCCCTTCGACAACGCGCGCATCTTCTGGCCGGACACGGCCGCGCCCTCATCGCCGCGCGAACCGCTCGGCCTCGACATGGTCGACCGGCTGTTCAAGGTCGGGGTCCATTACGGCATCCTCGATGAGGCGATACTGCCGCTGATGGCCTTCCTGACCGGACGCCGGCTCGGCCTGCTGATCGCTCTCCAGGGTTCTGACCTGCGCGAGAAGTACAAGGGTGTCTGGGTCGCCCAGACCAGCGGCATCGTCCTGCAAAAGGGCGCCTGGGTCCGCGTGCCGTACAAGACCGGCGCGAGCGTCTCCTTCTTCGTCCTGCCCCAACTCCTGGTCGACATCGGCTTCGTCGACTGGGCGCGGCAACGCGATGGCTTCATCTTCGAGACCCTGCGCAAGCTCGCCGATCCCCCAAAATCCGCTTCGGCCTATATGAACCGGCTGCTGACGCGAACGGGAGGGCGGGCGATCGGCCGGGAGGTCTTCCACTCGCTGCGCGGCGGCAAGATCGAGGAGATGCGCGACCATGATGTCGATCCCCGCTCGCGCCGCCTTCAGTCCGGCCACCAGCTCGGCGACGAGCATGAGATTTACGGGTTCCAGGCCCTGACGGAAAAGCAGGCCCGCGATATCGCGCGCATGCCCCTGCCAGACGAGATCGACTTTTCGATTTTTTACGGGCTGGACTTCGATCGCATGGCAAAGACCGAGAGAACCAGGGGGCGTCGAGCGGTATACGTTCCGAGCGCCGCCCCGCACGCAAACGGGAAAAGCCTCAAACGTTGAAAGACCCGATTGGGCCAGCTTCCCTTGCGGGCGCTCCGGCACCGTTACTCCTTGCAACGCCGTTGTACGAAGTAATGGGGGGACGAGGCTCAGCGCGCAACGGCATTACGCCTCGCCATCGCTGAGAAGATGAGGCTTGCGCTGGAAGCTCCAGCCATCTTCGTAACTGTCGCAGAGCGCATCGAATTTGGCCTCGGCCTTCGTGCGAGCAAAACCCTGGTCGACCAGCAGGGCGACGATGGCCTGCCGGAACTTGGGCAGATTTTCCGGCTCGTTCTTGAGCGCCTGCGTGATGACCCAGTGCAGGGCAACCCGCGCGATGTCATCGCGCGACGGACTACGGGCGGCCTTCAGCTTGGCGCGATATTCCTTTTGATAAGCGGCTGCCGCTGGGCGGCGGGACGATGGCAGTTTGGGCACGGGAACTCCGACGGACAAAAGGCGACTTTGGGCCAGGGGATTGGCATCGATGGCAAAAATACCCGAAGCCGATCTTCATAGGCTTGATGATATTTCGGAAATGATTTCCGAAAGGGATGACGGCCGACCCGGCGGGGTCGGCCGACCAGCGGGGTGGATCAGGCCGGGACGGTGATGTCGCTGGCCATGCGATTATCATTGTCGGCTGGGATGCGAGGCGCAGCACCGCGCTTGGCGCCAGCCTATCCTGGCCTCACACGCAACGGATGGCATCAACCTCCACAACAGGTCGGCGGGCATGTCATGACCTTGTCATGGATGTGCCCCACCTCTGCGGCGGATTCGTTCTCCTCCCCTAGATGACAAGATGGCAAGTGTTCGGCCCACGATCTTCAAGACGCGCCTGCGCTGGAGCTTCGAAACCCAGGATATCGCAGCGATCGCTTTACCGAGGCGACCGCCAGCAAGGCGCAGATCGAAGCTTTGGCGCTGCGCCTCATGGCGGAGCCGAATCCGACGGCGGCGACGCCACCGTGATCCTCGCACCCAGGCAGTCCCGTTCCTAGGCAAGCATCGTACCCGTCGCGCAACGCCGTTGCCATTCGCAACGAAATCCTCGGCTTTTGAATCGGGAACCCGTCGCCTTGAATCAGATGTCCATGGATATGAATCGGAATTCCGCAACTTGAGATAAGTCGTTTCAGGTTGCCGGTAAGGCGATTGAGTTTCATCACACATTGCTATCGGTCGCGGGCAACTCGACCGCTTCAGGTCTCCGCCAGCCTTGATGTGGCGTCCAGCCCTGAACCATCTGCCCGCTACCTGCCACGATAGTGGGAGGCCATACGAGCGCGCAGCACATCCCGCGGGGTCGACGCCGTTGCAGGGTGCAACGCCAATCTCGCAGTTCGAATCGTCTGTTCGGGCTTTTGAATCGCCAATCCACAATTTATCGTGATGTGAAATGCTTCGAGATGACGTGCGGGCGACGCAGGCTACATCATCGTTGCAACGTCGTTGCCGGGCGCCACGCCAATCCCGAACTTCGAATCGTTTGTCTCTATCCTTGAATCCGATGCCTTGCGCTTCGAATCGCTCGTCCGGGATCCTGAATCAGAACTCCGCAATTTAATTCACGTTGAGCTGACGTGCCCGCAACGCGACATGCCTCATCCGGGCCGTCGCGGCGATCGAGTTCGTTCGTGCTCATTGCAGCGCCAGCCCGACCGGAGGCCCCCGCGATGCCAGCCGACGCACCTGGCGTCGCCGGAACGCTGTTGTCGTGCGCCCGAACGATAATGTCCCCCTGATGGCCTGGCGGCCGGTCCCCGACGAGGCGGATCGCATCGCCCCAGTGCGACAGGGCTCAGGAAGCGTTACCACGGCGCGATCGATTGCTGGCGGCGGGCTCATGCTCTCCTGGCCACGTTATATGATCGCTAGCAAGGGCGGGCTCCGCGGAGCGCAAGGTTGTGTCAGGCATGCCGTCAGAACAATTTTGACGGAGTGCCCGATGACCATCGCGACGACCTCTCACCCCTCGCACCTTACCCGCCCCGTGCGCAGCCTCGCCGATCAGATCGTGGCGGCAATGCCCGAACTGCGGCGCAGCGCGGTCCACCTGAGCGCCGACCGTCACCTCCACCTCGGCCCCGACGATCTCGTGCAGGAGACGGTGCTGACGGCGCTGCGCAACGCCCATGCTTTCGAGGGTGGCAATCCCGGCGGCTGGCTCTACACCATCCTGCTTGGGCACGTGCGCAATAGCCGCCGCCGGGCGCTGAGGCGGGCCAATACCGTCTCGCTGACCCTTGCTAGTGATGACGGTCGCGAGGATACCCTCGACGCGCCGGTGGCCGCGACGCAGCAGAGCACGGTCGAATGTGCCGACCTGCTCCGCGTGCTGGCGACCTTGCCGGAAGCTGAGCAGCACCTCATCCGCCTCGCCCACATCGAGGGCTTCTCCTATCTCGAGATCGTCGATCTGCTCGGCATTCCTCTCGGTACCGTGCAGTCGCGTCTGTTTCGGGCACTCAAGCATTTGCGTGCGGCTTATCTGCGTGAGCCTGAGCGGCAGCATGCTGCTGGTGCGGTTACCGTGCCTGCCCGGCCTGCCGCTCTCCACCAGCTCGCGTGAAGAGGATGGCCATGCACATCCATCTCGATGCCCGTCTTCCCGGCGGTGCCGGCTGCAGCCGCCACCACGATGGCATCAGTGAGATTGGCGCGGTCAGCGACGCGATCGGCGACCTGGCGCCACGCGGCTGCCCCGCACGTTAACCATAAATGAGCCCGGCGCCTTGAGATCCGTCGCGGATCCCGATCGATTGGCGCAGTTCACGCGAGATGGCGAACACAAATCGGCCTCCGCCTGGTGCTGGTAACACCTGACGAAGGCCTGACCCAACCACCTGATCAAGAGGTACCTGGGCTATGAGGATTGATAGATGGCATCCGCGCCGTCCGGAAGGGGCGTGGCCGAGTTCTACAAAACGCCTGGCGGGTTATCGACGCCAATTTCGTTCGCCGGAGGCTAGGCCGCTACAAGAGGCCTCCGAGGCGGACAGCGACAAACTGGTCGATGAGGTCATGAAGGCGGCGCTCGCTGGGGAGGTCCGCGCGGACATCACCTTTGGCGCCTACGCGTCGCTGTTCAGCTTCTTTCGCTCGGCGGTGATGCAGGAGGGGCGGCTGGTGGAGATGGCGATCGCGCAGGCCATCCAGCGCAACGACCATTTGAAGCTGTTGCCGACCAAGGCGATGCCCATCGTCGCCGCCGCGCAGGAGATGCTGAAGCGCACCCCGGCCGACGAGATCACGGGCGTGCGCTTTCCCTCGCGGGTCCATGCGGCCGAGACCTACAAGCCAGATCTCGTCGTGGTGAACAGGACACGGCACTCGGGCCTGATCCTCGACATCAAGCGCAGCCTGGGCTCGTATCGGCCGCAACAGATCGACCGGCTCCGCTTCAGGATGCTCGCCGTGGCGGCGATCGCCCCGGAATGGATTGCCGAGCATCAGCACACGTTGCTGGTCGCGGTCGAGACGGCGATCGTCGATGCCGCCGACGAGGTCTCCGATCCCGCGCGCGGCGTGTTCCGGCTCTCGGAGATCGACGCGCTTCTTGAGACCGAAGGGGCCGCGGATTCCATCCGACAGGTCAGGGAAGTATTTTCCCAGCGCGTGCAGATGGAACTCGCCCGACGGTGCGGAGCGTTTGGAGCCGAGGGGTCTGGCACGGATCGCATGGCTTCGTCGCCGGATTCTGCCGCGCCCGAGGCGCCGCGTCGCTTCGGCTACGCCCGCAGGTCGAATCTGCACTGACGGCCGAAAGCGGCTGATCCGTCCGCCGCCACTCGCAAATCCCCCCTTGCCGAATTGATGCCCGTGGCCTTGCCGCGGAACGCAGGAGTATTGCCCCGTGAAGAAGCCCGTACCCTGGACATTGCCGACACGGCTGACGGTCGAGCCCCCAGCATCCCCGATACGGAATCGGGCGCTGCCCGCGAATGCGAGCGAGAGCCCCGCTCCGTGGGGCAGTGAATCCCGGAAGCATAGATCCGGAAAGACGCCTGGCCCCGCCCGCCGTGCCGGCGGCGGTATGACCGTGACGCCGGCGGTGATGATGTCGCCCACAAAGACCAGTGCCTCTGTCGTGCTCCTGACCCTGCTTGGCCACCGCGAATCCTGCGCGCAGCTACAGCGCGCCGGGCTGGTCGCGTCCTGCGATTGCCCAACCAGGCCCCTGGACGATCCGGCGGTGACAGTCGGCGTCGTGGTGCATTTTGCCAGGATCAGCCTCGCACAGCGATGCCCTCTTCCCGACGTCATCATCGAACTGCTGGCGCGGGGCGTCGAGGATGGAGATCCGGCCTGCATCGTCGTCGCCGAATGGCTCGATGCATGCGGGCTCGTCAGGCTGAGACCTTTATCGCGTGCGCGGCGGAGGTGTTCCTGATGGATCGCCGTGTCGCACACCACCTCGTGCGCCGCCTGCGTCATCGCGCTAGAGCCGACGCCATCACCCAGGCGATCGCGCGCGGCATCCTCATCGCGGAACACCGAACGGTCGCGGGGGCCGAGGTCCGCGTGTTCGCGCCGGGACCGGCCGTCGCGGGCAGGTCCGAGGCCGCGATTGCCCGCCTGATCCGGCACGGGCCCCGCGCCCGTTCCACAGCAGCCCGCGAGGCAAACCATGATGCGTTCCCCGGACCACTCGAGGACCTGTTCGTGCCGGTCGACCAGTCTCGGCAAGGATTCCCGTCCGGCACTGATCTGGTGCGGGCTGATGATTTGCCAGACATTACATCCCTGCTGCGCACCGTGCGAACAGCGGCCGGACCGTTGCAGGCGGCCGAGGTCGCGACCGTGCTGCTGATCGCGCAGTCGATCACCCTGAGCGCGACCTCCCTCGATCAAGTCCTCGAGGCGCTACGTGTCAAAAGCCCGATCATCACCATCACCGGACGGGTCAAGGGGTTTGAGGAGGTGTTCCTCGACCTGCTCCGGCGCGGCCTGATCCTTCCCGGCAAGGTCGCCACTTGCAAGGGCTATGACCTCAGTCAGTTCTCCTACGGCTTCCGTTTTGCCGACGCCAACGATGGGCGCTGGCGCGTCATCACCTTCGAGGGCGAAGGATTCTCCCCAGACACACCCATCAAGATGGAACAACAGGTCGCGATCGCCGCCAGGAGCAGCCACCCAATCCTTGGCGTGACCGAGAGCGAGGGCGACCTGCCGCAACAGCTCAAACAGGCAACCGGGCTCAATCTTGTCTGCGGCCCCCTCGGCATGGAGATCATCCACGAGACCATGCGCGCCGTCCTGGGCGAGGTCTCGGAGGGTGGCATCAGTTGGCGCCATAGCCAGGCGCTGACGCTGCCTGATCTTGCCCTCGCCATCCGGCCTGGACAATCGGTCGGGCGTGCCCTCGACCTTCTTGAAGAGCTCGCGCGGGCGCGGCTTGCTGCCGTCGAGCAGGAAAGCAGCGAGGACGAAGACGGTTCAGGTAAGGGATCTGGCCGTAAGTCATCCTCAACGACGACCGCCTCCAAGTCGAAGCGGGGCGACCCCTCTTCGGGCTGTGAGCGGATCGAACCAGCGCTACTGACGGACACCGACACCGACCGCTTCATTCCCCGTGTCGAGACACTGTCCGGTTATGGCGAAGCGAGGGACTGGGCGCTCGGCCTTAAGGACGATCTGGCGCTGTGGCGAGCAGGCACGCTCCAATGGGACGATATGAGCGTGAAGCTATTGCTGTCAGGCCCGCCGGGTACCGGCAAGACGACCTTCGCCAGAGCGCTGTGCAACACCTTGCAAATTCCATTATTCGCCACCTCGGTCGCGACCTGGCTCGAGCCCGGCTATCTCGGCGATGTCCTGCTGCGCATGACAGCGAGTTTTGCCGAGGCGGAGGCCGCCAGCCCTGCCATCCTGTTCCTCGACGAGATCGATGGCATTGGCCGCCGTTCTTCGGGCCGGGACTGGAGCGATTACTGGAACACCGTCGTCAATCGAGCGCTTGAGCTTCTGGACGGCGCGGCCAGGAGCACCGGCGTCATCGTGATTGGCGCCACCAACCGTCCTGCGATGCTTGATCCTGCCCTCATTCGGTCCGGGCGGCTCGAGAAGCATATCGTCATTCCGCCTCCGACCACCGACGCGCTGACCGGCATCCTCGAGCATCACCTCGGCAACGATCTCGCCGCTGTCGTCGCCAGCGCACCGCCGGACCTGAGCCGGAGCATCGAGGCAACCGAGGTGGCAGAGCCTGATCAGCCGCGCAGCACCCAATCGCCAACAGGCACTGCATCAACGGAGGTCTCCGGTCATGGTGAGGTTTGATCCACGCAGACCCGAACAGGGTCCCGCCTTCGCATTCGAGCAGGCGCGGCTGAAGGCGCTTGTCGCCGACATGGACAAGATCGGCGCAGGCGCCTCGCCAGAGGATTTGGTTGGCGATGTCCCGCTCCTTGACCACTGGCTTGTCGATCAGCGCCCGATTCCCTGCCTTACCGGCATGGCGACGGGACATCCGAGGCTGGTCGGCCAAGGCAGGCCGATCATCACCTCCGACCTCTGGCTGATCTCGGAGGACCGGCGTTGGGCAAGGACCCTGTCGCGCTGGTATCGGCTCGGCCGCCCAGCCGGAAGCGCACGTGACACGCCATGAGATGCTGCACGACCGCCCGGCCGGGCACACCGCGAGCGCCTCAAAAACGGCGAAGGCGGCACCTCGCTCACATCGCCTGCAACCGCAATCCCTGAACGCTGGAGGTCTGCATGATCGTAGCTGACGACAATCCGCAAGCCGGGGCCGTAGCCCGCATCGTGCTGCGCCGCCTGGCGTTGAAGGCCACCGGTCTCACCGGCGCCGATGTCGAGCGGCTCGTCCGCGAGGCGCGCCATAAGGCCCGCCGTAGCCGCCGAGACCTGACCTTCTCCGACCTGTTCGATATCCTGCTCATGGCCAAGCCGGAGCGGCCGCAAGCACTGCGCTGGCGCATGGCACTCCATGAATCCGGCCATGCCGTCGCAAGGCTGGCCCTTGGCCTCGGGCGCATCACCGCGATCAGCATCGACAGTCCCGACGGCGGCTATACCGAAGGCGAGACGCCGGCTATGGAGACCGAGACCGAAGCATTCTTCGCTGGCATGCTCATCGTCAATCTCGCTGGCCGCGCCGCCGAAGACGAACTCCTTGGCTCCGTCACCGCCGGGTCGGGCGGCTCTCCGGACAGCGATCTCGCGAAAGCCACCGTTTTGGCTCAGGCGATGGAAACTACCCTTGGATTTGCGACTGAATGGCCGCTGCTGTATCGCCCTGCGTCCGAGCGATCCGCGTTTATCTCCGACAGTGCGCAGCTTGGCAAACGCGTCAACGCGAGATTGGAGGAGGCATATGTGAAGGCTCGTAAGCTGATCCGGCGCAACCGGGGCGCTGCCCACGTGTTGGCGGAGGCGCTTATCAGGCACGAGACGCTTGAGGGAGAAGAGTTGGAGGCGGCGCTTTCGGCCGTGCGGGACCGGATGGTGGGCACAGAGGTAGGCGGCGATTCCACTGGCGAGGACGGTCCGCAATAACTTGCGTCAGGCCGTGAGCGTATTCGCGCGCGATGGTGTTTACCGCTATACGGCTTCCTTCCGCTCAACTGTTGATCAGGTGAACGGCCCCTGCCCTCGGTATCGGCGTGGCATGATGGTGGCCGTTATGGCCAACGCGACGGGAGCCACCCCATCCAGATCATCGACACTCTGATGCGTTCAGGGGCTCTACTCATTTGTGAAGGAGATATAAGGGCTCACGTCAGCTCCTCACGATACCATGGAGTTTTGCGCCTGAATTTTGCGGAAAAAATTCCCCCTCGATCTCAGGGATGGCCAATTTGACGCGAAACTTAGAAATTTTGCGACACTGGCGGTATTCGCCAGTTTGTCGGAAGGCCAAATGAGCTGCCAAAACCAGCTTCGCCGGCTCGCGTGATACGGAGGGCGCGGCTTTCTGGCGTTCGGCTGATCCATCCGAGGCCAAGTGTCTGGTCAAGAAGGGCTGCACCCAGTCGGCCAGCCAAGTGTGGGCGGCGCTCGCTCCAATCAAGACAGGTCCGACACAGCGGGCGTTTGGAGCGTGGCACATCGAGATGAATGCCAAAATCACAGAAGAAACGCCGTCCCTCGTCTGTGATGAGGCCTGCCCCATCCGCGAGCATAACGTAGCCCTTAATGGTCAGCGTATCCGCAAGGGCGATAGCGAGACGGCCGGCCATATGGTCGTAGCAGGTCCGGGCAAGCCGTAGCGCGTCGTCCTTCGGACCGATCGGATGATGGCGCTTCGGGCCATTCGCGGCGACGGCCATCAGGGCATGGATCGCGTGGGCAACATCAGGCGAAGCAAGCCGATAGTAGCGATGCCGCCCCTGCTTCTCAACGGCGATCAATCGAGCTTCCGACAGTTTTCCGAGATGACCGCTCGTGGTCGGAGCGGTGACGCCAGCATGACGGGCCAGTTCGCCCGCCGTCAACGCCTGCCCGCCCATCAAAGCAGAGAGCATATTGGCGCGCGCCGCGTCCCCGATCAGGCTCGCGACCTCTGCAATCGTATTCCCGGAAGCGATGTTCGACATACCGAAAGTCTACCAGCAGAACCGTACGCCGTCAGCCGTCAATAGTTCGGCCTGTGCCGAAACGTTCGCCTCCCGAAACTCGCTAATGAGGAGGACAAGATTGCATCAACAAGAACGGGAATACGATGGCGAGCAAAACGAACATGGCAACAGATCTAGTATTACTTCTGATGCTATCAACGCTCTGGGGAGCGTCCTACACCTTTATCAAGATTGGCGTTGAAACCATCCCGCCGGTGACATTTATCGCCGCTAGAACACTTATTGCCGGGGCGATCCTTATCGCTGTGATCCAGTTGCGCCGCCTAAAGCTGCCGAGCGATCGGAAAGCCTGGTCACGGTTCCTGTTTCAGGCCGGCCTTAACAGCGTCATTCCCTTCACTTTGATCGCTTGGGCCGAGCAGACGACCGATGCAGGCCTTGCGACGATCCTGAATTCTACGTCACCCATCTTCGCTTTCCTGCTGACGGTACTGATTACCCGCCATGAACCCGTAACGCGCCGCAAGCTGTTCGGCGTCTCGGCGGGATTGATCGGAATATGCCTGATCGTCGGCGTCGAAGCGCTGAGTGGGTTTGGGCACGAATTGTGGGCGCAGCTCGCCATCGTCACCGCCACGATCTGCTATGCGGGAGCCGCGATCTTCGGCAAAAACTTCAAGGGGCTTGATCCGATAATGCCAGCGGCTGGCTCGTTGATCTGCGGTGCGACCATCCTCATTCCCATCAGCCTTATTGTCGATCAGCCGTGGACGTTGACTCCCAGCGCTAACTCCGTGCTCGCACTCCTGGCCCTCTCGATCTTCTCCACGGCGCTGGCCTTCGTGATCTACTTCCGGCTTGTCCAGACGCTCGGCTCGGTCGGCACAACGGCACAAGCCTATCTCCGGGTGCCAATCGGTGTTGCGATCGGCGTTCTGTTTCTCGGCGAAACGCTGTCCTCAACAGCATGGATCGGGTTGGCCTGCGTGGTTGCAGGTGTCGTCGCCATGACGCTGCCTACCCGAAAACACGGATGAGCAGCATGTCATGGCTCGCACATATGGTCCGGATGATCTTCTGTATCTGGCCGGATCGGTGTCACCAGCGCCGCGATCTCCGAGAAATGGACAATGAGCAACTTTGTGATCTTGGGATTAGTAGAAGTGAGGCGATGCGGGAGGGCCAGAAACCCTTTTGGCAATGAACTGACGCAAAAAAACCTCGAAACCTGCAACATAGCGAGCTTTAGGACTTGCCCGACACCGAAGAAACAGAACCCGACGCCCAAGGGAATCCCGTTAAGGGTACGTGACCTAGAGAAGCAGATCGGCTCGGACGGCGCGACATGGTTCGACCGGCGGCTGGCGTGGCCAGAGACTTCCGACCTTGCATCATCTGGCTTCGGCCAACAGGTGCGCGAGGCGATAGATCAGCGCCGCTAGCATCACATCGCACAGGGCGACGCCACGCGCCGCCAGAACGGCCGCGTGTTCTACCGGCGCAATCTTCTCGCGACGTTATGCGAGCGCGAGGTTGCCGGCGTCGGCGCGAAGATCGCCGCGAACAAGGCGCTGCCGCTCCGAGCGGCCACGGACGGTAAGATGGTCAGCGGCCGGTTCACCGGTACGGTGCAGCTATCGAGCGGCAGGTTCACCGTCGTCGAGAAAAGCCACGAGTTCGCCCTTGTCCCCAGGCGAGCGGTCATCGACCGCCAACTCGGCCGCGAGGTGATGGGAGTCGTGCAAGGCGGTTCGGTGTCGTGGCAGTTGGGGCGGGAAAAGGGCTTAGCCCTATAGCAGGAGCGACAGGCCTCTATCAAAGTATGCAACGGCCAATCAGTTTGACGCCGTCTACGAGTTCGGCGTTCGTCCATGCGGCAAAGCCGAGAAAGAGCCCGCGCTCCTGGGATCTATGATGGAACATCTTGCTCAAGGGCCGGGCAACCACGCCCGATCTGAGAAGGCGGCGCGACAAATCGCTGTCATCGGTCAGCCCTGTATAGCGGACGAGAAGTTGCATTCCGCCGGCCGGAACATCGACGGCGAGCCGTGTGCCCACTACCTCCGCTAGCGCTCGGATCAAACAATCGCGCCGCTCCCGATAGAGACGAGTCATCCGCCGAACATGAGCTAGGTAGGCACCACGCTCGATGAACTCCGTGAGAGCAGTTTGCAATGTGGCCGACGTTAAAAGACCGAGATGGCGTTGCGCCAGCTCGAAGGTCGAAATCATGGACTCGGGGACAACCACGTAGCCGACGCGGATGTCCGCGGACATCGCCTTCGAGAACGTCCCGACATAGAAGACGAACGCATCCGGGTCGATAGCTGCCAATGCGGCGACCGGACGCCCCTCATAGTGAAACTCGCCATCATAGTCGTCTTCAATAATGGCTGCCCCAACACCTTCCGCGAAACGCAGGAGTTCGAGCCGGCGGCCTATCGGCATCAGACAGCCGGTCGGATACTGGTGGGACGGCGTGACGAAGATGAGTCGGGGCGCCCGCGCGTTGGCAGCGATCTTCAATCCATCGGCATCGACGGGGACGCCGACTATTTCGGCGCCGGCTGCGAATGCCGCCGCGTAGGCGCCGCCATATCCGGGACTTTCGATCCATGCGACATCGCCGGCGTCGATCATGACACGGGCAATCAACATCAGCCCAGCCTGAGCAGAGGGCACGATGACGATCTGTTCGGGGCGCGCCGAGATTCCCCGATGCGTCGCGAGATGATTCAATAGCGCCGCTTGCAATGCCGGGGCGTTGGGCGTGGGATGGCTCCGCCAGAACCTGCGATTGGCGGCATGTCTGAGACAACGACCCCAGATGTCGCGGGGAAACTCGCGCTCATCTGCCCAACCAGGTTGAAACGGACGTGGCCGGCCACGATAAAGCGGCGGCCAGTCGAAACTGGCAAGATGCTGCGCCCACGTCGAGGGCTGACGCCGCGAAAACACGCCATGGGCGCGGTCGTCAAGTCGGTGGGCTGTCAGGAGAGCCGCCCCCGCAGCGACGACCGGCCGCCGACTCTGCGAAACGTCAAGATAACCTTCGGCCGCGAGCTGCTCGATCGCATGCGTCACCGTATTGCGGGAAACGCTGAGCCTCGCGGCCAAGGCGCGGCTAGAAGGAAGGCGCTGCCTCGATTTTAGGCGTCCGTCTGAAATCAACGATCGCAACTGCCCGGCGAGCTGGCTGGTCAGCGGCTTCTCGCCCTCCCGTGACAGATCGACAAGTCCTTCCAGAAGTTCATCCACAAATTGGAACCTTCATTTAATCTGGATTGGCTCTTTTCATAGGACCAATATCGACGTTAGGCAATCTTGTCCGAAGCTATGGAGCGCCACGCAAGATGACTCCTCAAAGTCTCCCTCTTCGCTCCGCTCTCAGCATGCTGTGCCTGGTTGTGCTGGCGTGGGGCGTGAATTGGCCAATCACGAAGATGATCGTGCGCGAGGTGTCGCCACTATGGTCGACGGCGTTTCGCTGCGCCATCGCTGCGGTTGCTTTAGGGGCGCTGCTGTTAGTGCGCGGTCAGTTCATTGTTCCCAAGCGCGGCGACATACCGGTCGTTCTTTCGACGTCGCTGCTGCATATGTCCGCCTACTCCGTGCTAGTCGCGGCTGGATTGCAGTACCTGCCAGCGGGGCGCGCGATCGTGCTTGGCTATACGACACCGATCTGGGTCATGATCGGTGCCCACATTTTTCTGTCGGAGAGCATCACGAAGGGCAAAGCGATCGGCGTCATTGCCGGCTTGGCTGGGTTGGCGGTGATCTTCAGCCCTGGCTCCCTTGATTGGGGTGACCGTCACGCGCTGCTCGGAGCAGGGTTGATTATGCTTGCCGCCTTCTGCTGGGCCGCGAACATCATCTACGTCCGGGCGCACAAGTGGATTTCGTCCCCCTTCCAACTCGCGTTCTGGCAGGTGACGCTAGCGTTCGTCGTCTTGTCGGTTACGGCCTTGGCGGTCAACGGCATCCCGCATATCGCTTGGACGCCGCGCCTCATTGGCCTTCTGCTCTTTAGCGGAATTGTCTGCACCGCGTTGGCCTATTGGGCCATGTCCGTTGCTAATCGCAGCTTACCTGCGGTCACGACATCGCTTGGCCTGCTGGCGACGCCAGCGCTGGGTATCGTCAGTGGCGTCGCTATTCTCGGCGAGCCTTTGGAACCTTCCCTGCTGGTCGCGCTCGCTTTGCTCGTAGGCGGAATCGCGATCGGCATAGCCGACGAGAGACGGAACGTCGCAGAGTCCGGCGAATGATCCGGCGTAGGTAAGCGATGCGGCGGCGGCGTTCAGCCTCAATGATTGACCGTCAGAGAGGAGTCCCGACTTCCCTCGGATCGCACATTCCACTCGCGTCGCTCAATCTCGGCGACTGCGGTCGGATCTTCGGTCACCTTCATGTTGAACAGGGTCCAGCCGTGGCGTCGAGACTTGGTTCCGGTGGAAAATCGGAGCCAAGGATGACTGTAGCGTAGCGGTTGAATATTTGAACCAGACACGAGAACACTCGTCGAGGCTGCCGTTTTGAACACTGCCTTACGGATCGATTTTGGCAGTAACCAGCGTACGAGATAGCGATTCACCATAGGATCGATTGAAATATAAGGGTGAAAGAAAAAAGGCGCGAGGTTGGAAACCAAAGGGCATTTGGCCGATAGGGCTCCTTATCGGCCGCAGAGAATAGGCGTCACGGAAATTTGAGGTCGTCGGCATAGGCCGAGAGTACCCATCCTGGCAGGTAGGGAGCGGCCTGCATAAGACGGCCATTTGCAAATACAAGAACCTGACGAGGGGGTTCGTTGAGCGGAGAGTTGTCAAAGACCATACCCCGGTCGGAACGCAGGACGGCTTCGCGGATGAGTGGCTGCCCACGAGTATAGCGCGCTCGAACCTTTTCTTCCGGAACATCATGACCACCTTCGTCGGCGCGTCCCTTAACCCGCGCTACGGAGAGATCGGGACTGTCGACACCGACATGCATGACGATGACGATGTAGTCATGCTCCCGTGCCTCTTCGATGATTTCCAGTTTCGATGGGTGAGAGAAGACGGTCTCGGTTGCAAAGCTCTTGCCTGCACGAAGCATCTCCGTCCGGCGGTCGCGCGCAACCTCGGCAGCCTTATAGGCCGCTTCCATGGAGATGTCCTTGAGCTCCTCGCGCTGGATAATGTCGGCATTGATAAAAGGACCCGCGAAGCTTGGAGCAACGCGGGTCTGATAGAGCGTCGACTTGCCAGCGCCATTTGGTCCGGCAAGCAGGACAAGGCTGGGCCTCATGCGGCTGCGCCATCCTTTGCATAGATGAGGTTGCCGCCAGCATCTAGCCCAACGCCAAGACCGAGCATTCTGCGCTGGGTGAAGAACTCCTGTTCATCCGCCGTCGGTTCAGCCATCTTGTTGGTGAATTCGTCCAGCCAGGCGGCTACCTCGCCCTCTTTGAGTTCGGAGGTTTCGAGCCGACCCTCGAGCGCCAGCTTGACCCGGCCATAGTCGAAAGTGCTGGAATGTTCGATTGCCCGACCGATCTTTAGCCAATGGGAGATCTGCCCTGCAACGGACCGGCTCTGAAGGTCGGCTTCCCGGCGGACGAGTGCCATAATGTCGTCAGCGAGTTTCACGGACTGAGCCATATTCATCTCCTGCGTGGCAGCATAGGTAGCAAAATGCCACCTGAAAATCAAGGTGCGAATCGACGATCCATGCGGCTGTTGACGTCGACGGGGTCTGAGAAGACCGACCTCACGGCCAAAAATTTAGTGACAAAGAAATCGCGACTAAAACGCCACGCCTGCACATGACATGCGCGACAGATATGGTCTGCGACGACGGTCATCGGCAAGGTCCGCTGTCAGATTCCGTTTCCTGCCATGAGCGGCAGCTATGCGGTCGCGAGCTGCCGCGTTGCTTTGGCACGATCAACGGCAGCTATCGCGTTCGGCCTTCCTGAAACGGTCAGGCAGGAATCCACTCCCAAGGTGCAAGAATCGCCCCCCTGGCCTGAGAGACCGAGCCAGGCCGCGAAGTCGCGCCCCGAGCGGAACATCCGACCATCTCGGATCGCGGATACGATAACCTGCGCCGACACGGCGTGACAGGACGAGGTCAGCGTGAAAGACCACGCGCCTTTTGACGATTTTTAGCCGCCCGCCGCTCACCCCGCCCACATTTGACCAAACGGATGAACAGCGCCGGAACCCGCCAGTTTGCGAGTGTTCATTTTTGCTTCGGTATCTCTGGCAGTATCCGCTCTAGCCCGGCTGGCGGATACTCGAAACGGACGCTGGGTAAACCGGAGACCTGCCATGAAACGCATCGTCACGACCGCTGCCATCCTCGCCGCGTCGCTTGTCGCCGCCCCCTTCGCCTTTGCACAAACTCCTGCTCCGGCTGCCCCTCCGGCAAAGACCGCGCCGGCGGCCCCTGCCGCCGCTCCAAAGGCGGCCACGCCGCAGAGCCAGCTTGTCAACCTCAACACCGCGCCTGCCGCCGATCTCGACAAGCTGCCCCAGATCGGCGAGGCTCGTGCGAAGCTAATCATCGCCAAGCGGCCGTACAAGAACTGGGACGACTTCGTCGCCAAGAAGGTCGTTCCCGCCAATGCCGAGGCGGCGATCAAGGGCAAGGTCAAATTCTAAATATACAAGGAGAGCGGACGGTGAATGCCGTCCGCTCTCCTTTTTACAGTTCGTCTGTCGGCAAAGCTGACAGCCGTATCCTGCATCCATCGGCGGCGAGAGCCACCCGAGAGCGAGGGGCATGGGTTCCAAGCCGCTTCAGAGGGTGGGCGCGGCAGAATCCGAACAGCAGCGAAAGGGGCTTTTCACGCCACATTCAGGCTCTACGCCGTGAGATGGGCGGGCTGATCATGGAGGGTCACATGAAGCTTGCAGCAATGGTCATCGCTTTCGGATTTGCCGGCGTCATCACAGCCGCGCAGGCCATGCCGCTAGCGCCGACAGAGGTTCCATCCGCGATCACTACGGTCGCTGGCGGCTGCGGCCCAGGTTGGCGCCCAGATCCGTGGGGGCGTTGCGTGCGGTATCGGCACCGTTGGCGGCCCGCGCCAGTTTACCGTGGCTATGGCTACTATGGCGGGCCTCGCGTCTATTATGGCCCACCGCGCGCCTACTATGGCGGGCCGCGCTGGCATGAGCGGCGCTGGTATCATCGCGAGGGATGGGACGATTGATGACGATTGATCTTGTCGGACCCTGAACCTGATGGAACCAAGTGACACCAGGAACGTGAATGATTCGCCGGTCAGGCGGCGCCTTAAACGCAACAGCGGAGTTCTCTTCATGCGGAACATCATCCTATGCGCGGCCCTAGCTGGCAGCCTCGCGGGCTGCGTCAGCGATTCACCCGGCGACCGCGCCGTTGCCGGCGGCCTTCTTGGCGCCGGAGCAGGCGCTATAATCGGGGGTGCCGCTACCGGGCGGGCGTCTGGTGCCTTAGCTGGCGCGGCGATCGGTGGTGCGGGCGGCGCCATCGTTGGAGCCGGAACAGCACCGGACCGTCGATACGGCGGTTATTGCCGAGCCTACGACGAATATGGCGACCCGATCGAGGTGCCGTGCTGAGAAAGCCCGGTAATCGTTTGCTAACTATACTGACGCAGTGTTGTCCTATCCGGTCCGCGAGACGGCTTGCCGGACACGAGGCGTAAGGTGGCCGGCGCACGTTGTGTATTCGCGCCGGCCGCTTCGCTTTCGCCATCCAGAACTCCCTCAAAAACCTTTCCCCGAATCTCCCGGCCATCATCGAGGTGAGCCGACCCAAAAGTCTCGGCGCCCTGCTGCCACTGCGGCAAATTGCGCAATCATGCTCAGTCGATCGTGCCGAACTCTCGCCCGATATGACGCGCTGCCTGTGCTGGGCGCTCACACGACACAGGATGCACGCGATGCAGAATGACTGGAAGCAACAGGCGCTGAGCAAGGTCCCCGCCGTTACCCTTGGTTTTTGGGTCGTCAAGATTGCCGCCACGACGCTTGGAGAAACCGGCGGCGACACCGTCACCATGACGCTCAACTGGGGATATCTCGCCGGAACGGCGCTCTTTCTCGCAATCCTCGCGACGCTCGTTGTCGCCCAGATTCGCGCGCGAAAATTTCACCCGTTTCTCTACTGGGCGACAATTGTCGCATCCACGACCTTTGGAACCACGATGGCCGATTTTGCCGATCGCTCCCTCGGCATCGGCTACACCGGCGGCTCGACCCTCTTGTTCCTCTGCCTGATGGCAATCCTTGCGGCTTGGTATTGGTCCGAAGGGACGATCTCGGTCAACACCGTCAGCCGTCCCAAGGTCGAGGCATTCTATTGGGCAGCCATCACGTTCTCACAGACGCTCGGAACCGCGCTTGGCGATTGGGTGGCCGACACCGGTGGCCTCGGCTACGAGGGAGGCGCACTGCTCTTTGGAGCCGGTCTCCTCGCGCTCATCGCGCTCTATGAATGGACCAGCATCTCGCGCGTCGCGTTGTTCTGGGCCGCGTTCATCCTCACGCGCCCGCTGGGAGCGACGGTCGGCGATTTCTTGGACAAGCCGCTTGACCATGGCGGGTTAGCCTTGAGCCGACCGTTGGCCTCGCTTGCCCTGGCCGTCTTCATCGTCTTGTGCGTGATCCTCCTGCCGCAGCGCGCAGCACGGATCCCCGAAGTTGCTCCCGCCCATTAGCCAAGGGCCCCGCTACCGAAAGGTGGCGGGGCTAAAGAGCGCTCGCGATAGACGAGCACTACTCCTCCATGATCGGCTCAACCCGATTGGCTGCGCGCGCAAACTTCCACGTGAACCAGCCGCCAACCAAAAAGCCGGTCCCGAGCAGCGCGTAGAGCAGGTCTTGCTCGAATTCCAGAAAACTGCCCGCCACATATGCCATGGCGATCGTCGCGCCGACGATCTCCGTCCCGACCAAGATGACCAGACTGATGATGGTGATCAGGTTGCCCTTGTTGATACGTCGCCGTTCCACGGACGCCTCTCTCACATCGCGACACAAAGGGGCGGACATAGGATGGGCGGCCGATCTTTGGAAGGACTGGGTCCGGAATTGCTTTCGCGGCTTCCGGCGATCCGAAGCTCTCAGCCGAGGGGAAGACGCTTCGGATGCTGACTCTTCTCATATTCAACGCAGATTCGACCCAAGCGGCGCGTGCCCATCAGCTCCTCTAAACAGACCGCTTCTTAGCGAACCTCCAGCCCGCTTCTGGTTTTTTTCGGGCGCGGTCAGTTCAGTTCGTCGCCTTCATCGTCCGCACTGCCGAGCGCTGTGTCATTCAGATAAGCACCGCATCCCGCCACAAACCCCTCCGGCTGGCCAGCACAAACCTCGGGGTTCATGATCTGGTTCTCCTGCGCCCAGATATAGCCTTGCGCGCAAAGGCCGGTGCATTGGCTCCGGTTGCCAGGTCCCGCCATGGCAGGCCCAGCGGCCAGCAACCCAACCACCGCAGCAAAAGCCAAATTTCGCATCGGAAAGTCCCCAGAATCATCGCCGCCCAGCGCCGAGGACCGCGCTCCTGCTCCGAGGTATTTTTGTGGCCGGATGATGAAAACCTCGAACGCTTCCTGACAGGACAATCATGTCGCCCTATTTCGTATCCGGTCAGTCGCCCGTGTCGTCAGAATCGCTGTCAATGGAGTTGCGCACTGACCCGGTTTCCCATTCAATTGCGGTTCAGGCTAGCCGTGCCACAGTGTGTCGGTTCGTTGGTGGAAATGCCCATGTCCAAGCTGCCGCGATTGCTCATCATCCTGATTTGCCTTCTCATCCTGCCGGTGCTCGCTCGGGCGGAACCCCTGGAAAAGCGCGTCGCCTTGGTCATCGGCAATGGCGCCTATCAGACCGGCGCGCTCGCGACTGCCGCCAACGATGCCGGTCTTGTCGCGCAGACGCTGCAGGCTGCCGGGTTTGACGTCGTCGGCGCCCGCGATCTTGACACGGCGGCGCTACGCGCCTCCTTCCGCGACTTCCTGGACAAGGCGAACGCCACCGGCCCCGACACCGTGGCGTTGGTTTATTTCTCCGGCTACGGCCTGCAATACGAGGGCGAGAACTATCTCGTGCCGATCGACGCGCGCATCGAGCGCGACGCGGATGTGCCGCTTGCCGCGATCAGGGTGAGTGACCTCACCCGGCCGCTGGCGGCGCTGAACATCAAGGCGCGCATCGTCGTCCTCGACGCCGCCTATCCCAATGGCTTCGCGAAGGCTGGCCAGCCGTTGGCTGGCGGTCTGGCGCTGATGCAACCGGATCCTGGCACACTCATCGCCTTCAACGCTGCGCCCGGCACGATCGGCTCCGAGGGGAAGGGGCCGTATGGTGCCTACGCAACCTCGCTGTCGGAGATGATCAAGGAGGGCGGCCTGCCGCTTGATGCGTTGTTCGAGCGCGTCCGGCTGCGCGTCGACGAACTGACCCATGGCGGCGAGTTGCCGTGGCAGGTCTCGCGGATCGACAAGCCGTTCCTGTTCTTCGAGCGCTCGAACGCCGCGCCACAACCGACGGCCGACCGCTTTTCCGAACTGGGCTCGAAGCCGATCAAGGATTTCGATGCGCATGACGCCTATCTGGCGGCGTTGGCTCGCGACACGATGCGCGGCTATCTCGATTTCCTCGCCGCCTATCCGCGCGATCCGCTCGCCAAGCGCGTGCGGGTGATCGTCGCGGCGCGCCGCGAGGCGGCAACCTGGCACGAGAGCGCGGTGGCGGATACGCCGGACGCCTATTGGTCCTATCTCCGACGTTATGCGCGTGGGCCGCATGCCCATGAGGCGCGCCGACGCCTGGCGCATTTCGCCGCGGCGCTGGAACCGCCTGCCTCCTTTACCGCCATCGACTACGATGTGCCGCCGCCGCCGGAGGAAGAGATCGTCTATGTGGAGCGGCCGGTCGTCTACTTCGCCGATCCGGTCTACGAACTGCCGCCGCCTCCACCGGTGCCGGTCTTCTTCCTACCACCCCGGCCGGTCTATTTCGTCGAACTGCCGCCGCCTCCGCCGCCGATCGAGGAATACGTCCTGCCAATCCCGATCTATCACCCGGTTCCGTTATGGGTCGAGCGTCCGCGCTATGTCGCTCCGCCGCCGGTAAACGTCATCAACGTCAACATCCACAACACCGTCGTCGCCAATCCAACGGAGCGGACGGTCGTGGTTACAGACCCTGCGGGACACCGGGTCGAGCCGCTACCGACTGGCCCGGCCGGTTCCGTCGCACCCCAACCCACCAACGTACCGCCTGTAGGCATCCAGCAGCCGGGCCCGGGCCCGCAAAGCATCATCCAGGCGCATCCGGTGGCGAGCGCCGCGGCGGCAGCCGCTGCCGTCGCGCTGCCAGCCGCGCTGCGGGCGCGTCAACTCAGCAGACCGGCCTCTCTTGCCCCCGGACAGGTTGGCCCGTCTCCCCGTCCGGGTGTCGTCGCGCCGCCACAGGCTCCCAACGGCGTCATCGGCAACCCCGCGCAGCGTAGGCCTCTACCGCTGCCGCAACCCGGGCAGAGGCCGGGCGCAACGGCGGTCGCGCCGGTCCAGGGTGGCCGTCCGCTGCCGGTTCCGGATAATACTGCGCCGCAGACGCGAGCGCCCAACGGCCCCGTCATCAATCCGGCGCAACGCACGCCTCTGCCGCAGCCACAGTCCGGCCGGAGACCCGGCGCGCTCGTCGCACCGCCAGTTCAGGGGGCGCGGCCTCTGCCGACGCCTGGCAACATTGCTCCACAGCCCGGCCGGCGCCCGGGCCTGCACCAGCCGCAAAACATCCCTGAGACCGCACGAGGGACTCAGCCGGCCAGACCAGCCAGACCGCCTGGCGCCGCCCCGATGCCGAGCGCTACCCCAGCCATATCCGCTCGCCCTGGCGCACCGGCCGCCCAGCAGCGGGCGCAGGACGTCGCCCGCCAGCGCGCCGAGCAGGCGGCGCAGCAACGCGCCCAGCAGGCGGGCCAGCAAAGGGCGCAACGGGCAGCGCAGGAACGGGCGCAGCAGGCTACCCAGCAGCGGGCGCAACAGGCAGCCCAGCAGCGGGCGCAACAGGCAGCGCAACAGGCGGCCCAACAGCGGGCACAGCAGGCGGCTCAGCAACGGGCACAGCAGGCTGCCCAGCAGCGGGCGATGCAGGCGGCCCAACAGCGGGCGCAACAGGCTGCCCAACAGAGGGCGCAGCAGGCTGCCCAGCAGAGGGCGATGCAGGCCGCGCAACAGCGCGCCCGCGCCCCCCAGCAGAATCGGCAGGCCTGCGGTCGGCCCGGCACACCACCTTGTCGCTGATAGCGGCAAGCCGTGAAACCGCCAGCGGCGGCGCTCACAAGGTGATGTCGTGAACTAAGGAATAGTGCAGAATTTCCGGAAAGAGCCGGTTGTCACGATCTTTGTCCCCGGCCCGCAGATCAGCCGGCATTTCCTGGATCGGGGGCCAAACTGCGTTCCGGGATTCTTGAAACCAGGTCATGCGGCAAGCCGCTGGAAACATCATAAATCGAAGCAGCGGCGCGAAGTGGTTTGGAACGGATCAGGCGGGCTTATAAGGCGGCGTGGGCATTCGAGTGGCCAACCGGGATAGCCCAGTGATGACGATAATCGTCGTGACGTAGACGGACAGCTGCATATAGGTCGGCTGCTCGGTATAGCCTATGAGTGTATGGAGAATGCGTCCGGTGATGCTGCCCTCCGAGAGGATATTGGATGTATCCCAGGCTATGGCGTCGAACAGGGTAACAATCCCCGCGCTCTCGAGGAAGCCAACGGCCTGAGCCGCCATACCCGCGGCCAACAGCGTGACCATGATCCCCGTAACCCGGAAGATGTGCCGGGGAGGAATCCGCACGAGCCCATGGAATGTCAGGAAGCTGAGGAGGGCTCCAAGACACAGGCCCAATCCGCCGCCCAGGGCAAGATGCAGGGGGGCCTCGCTTCCGGTTACGAAGATCCCGTACAGGAACAACACGACCTCGGCTCCTTCTCGCAGGACAGCAATGCCGACGACAACGGCCAGCACCATCTGGCTGCGCGAACCGGAGGCTACGGACTTGCCGACGATGCGGAGTTCGTCCGCCAGTTCCCGGCCGTGCTGAGCCATCCAGACATTGTGCCAGGCGAGCATCAGAACCGCGATAG
Organism: uncultured Alphaproteobacteria bacterium; assembly: GCA_937988775.1. GTDB lineage: Bacteria > Pseudomonadota > Alphaproteobacteria > Rhizobiales > Beijerinckiaceae > CALKHP01. The sequence continues at coordinate 69,455 of CALKHP010000034.1, read as the reverse complement.
ACAAGATGCCTGCATTCAGCAGTTCCTGACCGGAGCCTGAAAACGTCGCCGCAATCGAGCCGGTAAAAAGCGCCACTATGCAACTACCGGCTACGCCCGCGAGGATTCCGATGGTGATCCACAAGGCGCTGCCCGAAATGCCGCGCGTGACGGCAGCAACGATGCCGACCTCGATAATTTCCCGGAAGACAATGATCAATGCGGCCAACATGACCCATCCCTTACTCGGCGATGAAATAGCCCTTGGCCACGTCCTCATGGTACTCGTCCACGAAGAGAATCCGGCCGGCGGCCTTTGCCTTCACATTCGCGACGATCTTGCCACCACCCGGGACGACCTTCTCGATCTTCAGCGGTTTGGACTCGATCTCGGCAGGCGCGGCATTCAGGTTCTTGAATTTGACCACGATGGTCTGGCCGACGGGAACTTTGACCTCGCTGCGCGTGAACACCGTGCCCTTCAAGGTGATTTCTATGGTCTTCGTTTCATCGGCATGGGCCGATCCAATGACGGTTACAAGCGTTGCCACGGCGGCCAACAGGACACGGCGCATTCCCTAATCCCCTCTGCATTGAAGGGTCGCATCCTTCATCAGAAAGACAAGTAATCGTAAATTATAAATCTCTACTTTATAATTGATATAAATTCTATTACCGTATAAGCACGAGGAATCGACGAAACCAAACCATCAAACAGGACTCAATTATTATCTAGAATAATTCTATTTCTAAAGCGCAACTCTGCACGACGGTGCTGTTGACCAAATACCTCGACAGCAAAGCGAAGCCGGGCCAAATTCCGACCCTGACAGCCAGGGCTGCGCTGGATGCTTCGACGTTCCGCCCAACAGGTTTTCGATGCCCACGAAGAGACCCGACGAGATGGACGGCAAGGAACCCGGAACAGACCCTGTAGCGATAACCCGACAGGGCATTCCGGCCGGCATCTGGGCCCTCGGCTTCGTTTCGCTCCTGATGGATGTCTCGTCGGAGATGATCCATGCGCTGTTACCGGTCTACATGGTGACGGTGCTCGGCACCTCGGCGCTCGCCGTCGGCGTGATCGAGGGCATTGCCGAAGCCACCGCCTCGATCACCAAGGTGTTCTCCGGCGCGCTCAGCGACTGGCTCGGCAAGCGCAAACTCCTCGCGGCACTCGGTTACGGCCTAGCCGCCTGCACCAAGCCGATCTTTCCGCTGGCCCCCACCCTCGATTGGCTCATCCTGGCGCGCTTCATCGACCGCATCGGCAAGGGCATTCGCGGTGCGCCGCGGGACGCCCTGGTGGCCGACATCGCGCCGCCGCATCTACGTGGCGCGAGTTTCGGTCTTCGCCAGTCGCTCGATACGATCGGCGCGTTTCTCGGGCCGCTCCTCGCCATCGGGCTGATGTGGCTGACGGCCGATCATTTCCAGGCGGTGTTCTGGGTCGCCGTCATTCCTGCCGTCCTGTCCGTCGGCTTGCTTCTGGTCGCCGTAAAGGAGCCGGACCGACCGAAGGCGCAGCGCCGCGTTCGCATGCCCCTGCACCGCGATGAACTGGCCCGCCTGGGCGCGACCTATTGGTGGATCGTCGCGATTGCGGCGCTCTTCACGCTTGCTCGCTTCAGTGAAGCCTTCCTGGTTCTGCGTGCGCAGTCGATCGGGTTGCCGCTGGCATCGGTTCCGATCGTCCTGGTGATCATGAGCCTCGCCTATTCGCTGTCCGCCTATCCGGTCGGCGTCCTGTCCGATCGCGTGAATCGCCTGACGCTTCTGGCTCTTGGCCTCGTTCTTCTCGTTTTGGCCGATCTCGTTCTGGCCTTTGCGACGGACATCATTGGGCTTGCGGGTGGCGTCGTGCTCTGGGGCCTCCACATGGGGTTCACGCAAGGCTTGCTGGCAACCCTCGTTGCCGAGGCGGCCCCTGCGGAACTGCGCGGCACCGCGTTCGGCATGTTCAATCTGATGACCGGAGTTGCCCTGCTCGTTGCAAGCATTGTCGCCGGGTTGCTCTGGGACATGGCCGGGCCACGAGGGACATTCCTGGCGGGGGCGGCTTTCGCCATGCTAACGCTCGCCGGATTGTCCGCCATTCGCGGCCGGTTGAGAGGGAGGGCGAATGCCTGAACACGCGCCCCGCCATGCCGCCGACCTGCCAATGTCGGCCCTGCGGAACACATCAAAGACACTGACGCTGGAGTGACAACCCGGGAGTTCCAAATGTATCAACTCGACGCGGCTGTGACGCGTGCAATCAACGGCTTGGCCGGACACAGCGCAGCCATCGATTTCCTGATGATCTGGGTGTCCACCATCGGCATCCCGGTGCTCGTGCTGGCCGTCGCGGTGCAATGGTGGCGACGAAGCGACAGGCCGCACACGCGCCATGTTCTCGTTGCCGCCGGGCTTTCCTTCCTTGCCGGGCTCGCGCTTAATCAGATCATCCTGCTCCTCGTACATCGGATGCGGCCCTATGATGGCGGCGTCACCCATCTCCTGATCGCCCCCAGCGCCGATCCCTCATTCCCGTCCGACCATGCAACGGCGAGCTTCGCCATCGCGGCGGCGTTCCTCGTGCACGGCATGCGGCGCGCCGGGCTTGGCTTCCTCGCCGCCGCTGCCCTCGTCGCCTTCTCGCGCGTCTATCTTGGAACCCATTATGCCGGCGACGTTCTGGGTGGGGCCATGACCGGAATCATCGCCGCCATCATTGTCCGCATGGCCTATCGGGAAAACACGCGCTTCGACCGTTTCATTACCGGTATTCTATAAGACGTGGCCTGCCACTCGTCATAGCCTCCGCATCGACCTGTGATTTAACGCCTTGCCGGCAGCCCTGATTTTCTCACCGCTGGGAAAGTTCGGGAACCGTTCCTTTGTGAAGGATGGGCGGATGCTTTGCGCAGGCTCCACCCTGGAGAGGGTATCCATACGTTCTGGGATTATTTCCGGAACGCCTGGAGACGCGACGCCGAGCTTCGGACCGACCACTTCCTTTAGCGCCAGCCGCCTTCAAGCAGTTGGCGTCAATCCCCACATTCACGGCTGGGAGAAGGCGAATGACCACGCCCCCGTCTGGATCGAGCGTGCGGGGGGGGGGAGGAGAATGACGATGGACAATCCGTTCGACCTTGGCCGGTTCAGGATCGCACAGGATCCGGTCTTCGAGACTGCGATTGCCGAATTGCGCGCCGGGCGCAAACACAGCCATTGGATGTGGTTCATCTTCCCCCAGTTGCGAGGACTCGGCCGCTCACCGACCGCGCATTTCTACGGGATCTCGTCGCTTGCCGAAGCTCGCGCCTATCTCGCTGACCCGGTTCTGGGAGACCGATTGCGCATGGCGACCGAGGCGGCGGTCGGGGTGGAGGGAGGCTCGGTGAACGCGATATTTGGCTCGCCGGATGATCTCAAATTCCACTCTTCGATGACATTGTTCGGCGAGGCTGCCGGCTCATCGGATTCTCCTTTCCAGAGGGCGCTCGAACGCTATTTCGACGGCAAGCCTGACGACGGCACGCTCGCGCGGCTCAGCGACCAGCCATTGCCCTGATCGCCAATGCTGCTGCGCTATCGGCTTCGCAGGAGCGAATCCCGCCAGCACGCATTCTGCTCTTACCCGCCCCGGGGGCTCTCGGGCATTCCGCCAGTTCTGCCGCAATTACCGAAACGGGGCCGGGAGCAGACGGTCCGGTTTCGGCTGGGATTTTCGGCAAGCTGCCGTTCGCCGGCAGGCTACACTCGAGGCAGGTGCCGACGCCAATGCAGACAATCGTGTTGACAGCAGAATTTCCCAATAACTGCCACAAGCCCCCGGAGAATGTCATTCTTGCTGACTTCCCATCCGACTACGGTTTGGCGGCGAATTTTGGCGCGGTTTTTTGACGGTTTTAGGCTTGGCAGGTTTCGGCTCGGGCTGAGAGCGAAACAAATCGAGGACGACAACGTCAATCGGTTTCTTGAGATCCTCCGGCATGTGTTTGAGGATTGCGTTCCGCAGTTCAGAGGCACTTTTAATGGTTGCGTCCACCTTTCCCGCAACAGGCTCACCGTTGCCAAACCAGAAGACCAGATAGATGCCTTGGCCTGACGCATTGGGGTGGACGGAATAGCGCTCACTCAACTGCGCTGCTGCGGCTGTGAAAAGCTGAGCGTGCCACTGCCCCTTCGCCTCCACGACGAGAAGTGGATTGGTGCCCGACACCGAGGCGGTGGCAGTGAAGTCCGACCTATTACCCTCTGCCATGTGATGTTCGATCACGACAGGAATTCCGAGCGCTGTCAGGCGGGCACGGACCATGTCAACAACGCGGTTACGCGCCGTGTTTTCATTTACGTGTCTTCCGCCATCGTAAAAGGTGTCCAGCGGGTCTGTGTCTAGGCCCTTCAAATCGACCTGAACGCCGCTTAGTATTTCAACCATGAGCGCACGCAGGTCTTCGACGCTGGCCACGGCATTGCTATCCAGCAGCTCGGAAACGCTCTCAAATGAGGGGGGTCGGAAGTCAGCAAGGGCCGCTTCGCGCATCGCATCAGTTCGCAGGCTCAACAAGACTGGCCCATAGTCTTCAAATCGCTTATCTTCGAGAAGCCGATTGAGCACGGGAAGCCTTCTGCCCGGTATGTCCGAGGCGATACGCCAAACAACGTCACGAAGAAACCGGTAGGCGGCCTCGTTGTCTGGGTCGCCAGTGCCGTAGCTGCTGGGCAAGTGGACCTTGGGCCAGGCCTCAGCAAACGCGTCCAGTATGCTGAAGATTGCCTCGGCAGAAAGCGGGGGTATGTGGTCACTTTCGTGCCCACCAAACCGACCGGCGCAATCCGCAATAGCGATGATTGACTTGGGGTCCTGCCGCAACTCGGCCATGGCTTCGCCGCGTCGTGCGGTGGAGAAGAAAAACGCGTTAAGTGCCCAAAAGCGGTGACGGTGCTCAGCGATCTGCCGCTCAGGACTATCGGCGTTTAGCATCGGCAGCGGTTCGTCGAAGCCCTTGTCTATCAGCGCCTCAAGCTGCTTTCGGTCACCATGCTTTGCAGCCATTGCAAACAGACTGTGTTGGGCACTCATTGGCATGCCTGGGTAACGCTGCAGCCATTCGAGGGGCAACGTGTCGCGCAGGCTATGGAAGATTTGCTTGCGCTCCAACCACTCCACGTTTGTTGACGTGTCATTTTTAGATTCGAGTGGAGGCTCAATATAAGCGCGCGCAAACGCCAGCACCGAGCCGGCCCCCGAAAACACCAAGCGATTCAGCTCCGCCTCTATGGCGTATAGCTCCTCCTCGCTTTCGATTGCCGGATAGGAGGCGAATTCTGTCACGACAGCGCGAAGTATCTCCGGTTTGAGCTCGTCGAGCGGTTCATTGGCGCGGAAGCGGACTAGGCAGTGCGCAAAAAGCACTTCTGCAATGTTGGCCCCTTTGCGCTGCGAGAGTTCCTCTAAGTTTGGAACATGCGGCGTGAGTAATGGAATGCAATTGCGCAATGCCCGTAGCGGCGTATCGCCGTAGTCCGGATTCGTGAGCTTTTCCGGTTCGAACAGGTACTGGTTGGCGAATTCCGCGAGCCATCCCCAATGCTCCCCGGCCTCAATTTGCGCCCGGTTCACGATAAGATGTCCCCGGTTGTGTTCAATGGCCTCCGCCTCACGACGCTCAAATCGCTTTCGCCGCGACCGAAACTTAAAGCGCCGTTCGTCGTCGTTTCTTTTAGTCGATCTGTCGAACTGGGCCCACACTCGCAGGAAGCGCGAATCGCTGTTGGCTTGCGTCCTCATCAGAGTTCGTAGCGGATTTGCGCGGCTTTGCTCGTCATAAATGTTGTGCCGCGCCCAGAGGGCGGACCACACATCGACCAAGCCCTGATGAAAGGCATACTCCGCAAGCGAAATCAGATCGGTTGCGTGGAATCGGATGCCGGAATGTATATTGGACTGAAAGAAGCGATTGACAGTCTCTCGCGCCTGTTTGCCGTTCAGACCATATATAGCCAACCGCTGTATCGCCTGACGCAAGTCTGAGTTTTCGCTCAAGAACTTTACAGCTGGGCTATCGTCGCGGGGTCGGTGATTGTGAAAAATGAGGGCGCGTGTCCACCCCCAAACCTGCGCCGCGTCGAGATTGCTCGCTTCCGACAGATGATGATCGAGAAGAAATCCGACTATCTTGCTGATCCCGGGTCGGCACGTGCACTGAAACTCGTATTTTGGATTGCAGCTGCAGGCCAAACCGGTCGTCAGTTGGTTCAGGGCCTCGGCCGTGAATTGCTGGTCCAGGGATTCGACCATCATCTTGATGAAGTAACGAGAGCCGCTATTCGGGTCTCGGGCCCCGTCTTTCTTCGGGTACAGTTCGGATAGTTTACGAAGCAGGTCTACCATACGAGAGGGCTCGAATTTTTCCGAGCTGAACGAGCGGACAGCAGTCGCTGCTAGTTCGAGCGAAACTGGCGAGTTCTCTGATAGAAGCGCTGGCATATCGCGACGCGGATCAAACTGTGCGTCCTCCAGCAGCAGGGAATACGCCGCCTTGCGAACATAGCGACGTGAGGCGCCGTCTAGGGCAAGCGTGCGCAGTTCACCCGCGAATTGCCCGGCGGCGTGAGAAGAAGACAGAAGCTCCAAAATAAGGTCTCGAAGCGGACTATCGACTGGTGCAGGAGACAACAGGACCGCGACATCGCCCATGATGTCGGCAGTGAAAAATGCACCGACGTTGAACTGCCGCCAAGCATCGCTTCGCCGGAAAAGCGGGTTGGTATCCGCGAGCTGGCTCAGGGTCTTCAGCAAGGTCTTTTTGGAGCCTGTCGCGAATTCAGACGGATCACCGTTCGCGACTACAGCGTAAGGATCGAGTTCGATCAACTGGCGCTGTGTCGATCCTTGTGCAAGGGTGGCCATCCATCCGAGCATACCCCTCAATTCGGTTCGGACCGTTCCTTTGGGCGCGATGATCGCCAGCACCCGCGCTAGGGACAATCGGTCGGCAGGATCATCGATCCGACTGACAAGATACCTGGCGGCGCAGTATTCAGCGACAATGCGGTGGGTCGGTTCGTGTAATCCTGGATCGTAAGAAGGCTTTAGAAGACGGGTATCAGCAAGATAGCGCGCGTTCTGAGGAGTGTCTGCGACGAGCGACCGAAGGTAAGGGTATTCGCTCGAAGGAAGTCCTTCGCTAGCACTGACGCCAGTGCTTCCCGAAAGCATTAGCTTAGCAAAGACCTCACACGCCATCTCGACGATTTCGGCATCGGGTGGGCGGATCGATCGCCTCAAGAGCGGGTTCGCTTCGTGGGCCAATCGGCGCACGGCGTCCAGGTAAATTGCCTTCTTCGATACGAAATGCCGGCCACTCTCGATATAGGCTTCACCGAACAGCAACAGGAACTGCGGGTTTCCGAGAAGGGCATCCAGCTCAAAACGCGCGCACTCGGCTGCGAACGCATCGAAGCTTTCTGCGGGAAAGTTGGCGGTGAAAAGCTGCCGCTGCTCCGATTGCGTGAAGGCCTTCAGTTGAACGACAATAGGATCGGCCTTAAAATAGCCTTTTACATGCTCGGTTTCGGCAGTGTCCCACTCGCTAGAGCGGCCCGCGAAGATAACTGTGCCTGCGCCAAGTTCACTGGCTTTGACGATGATGCCTTCAACGCCTAGGGGGTCTACGCGCGCGACTTCATCCATCGCGTCGATAACAAGGGCTTGGAGAGGCGACCCAAGTGTCTTGTTGCGGAAGACGCTCGCCCTGATAGGACTGACGTTCAATAGCTGGCCGAGTTGTGAAAGAAGCTCGGTTTTTCCCGCGCCGGGTTCCGCAAGGACGACGAACAGCGAGCCCGTGCGGAGTAGCTGCTCCTCACTATAGCTTCGTTCGCCAACAACCAGCTCTCTGGGGATGTATAAGTCGCTCACAGAGGAACTGTAGCGATTTTTCACTGCCCCTGCCACTATTTGAAAGGGCGCATCAACAACTTACTCTGCTGGGAAATCTCGAAATCGCCGAAAAGCACCCTACTTTTGTTGCGGTGCGAGAATGACTACTAGATTGATCGGCAGATTCAGCATGAGACATGAGGGCCAACAAGCAGATCGAACAGGAGGGGCGCTCTCGACGATGAAGCGTCTCATGGACTCTAGGCGTCCTTAGCTTCACCGGGAATAATGTCTGCTACCCATGCTTTTCGGTAGGATAGCGGACGGTCCGTGTTCCACCCCATCGCGGCCGCTGTCGTCTGCCCGGCCGGCGGGAGCCCGCGCATGGCGAATAGGGGGCCGACAGCGGACTGACTGGTTCCAGGTACGAGCCCAAAGGAGCCGCCATTCATTGAGCGTATGGTGGTGCAGTGAAGACCCGTTAGTCACTATCAAACTTTTCCCTGCTGCTCCCATGTCCGGATGCTCGTACATCCTCAACGTGCGGTTTTCTGAGGGCCACAAGCACAATCGAGAAGACAGGACGTCATCGAGGCCGCCCTCGATCGCCTGTAGGCGCGCTTTGCTCTTATGACCTTCGAACACATCGCGCGGACGGCAGGCGGTAGCAGGCTCTTGTTTCCATCGACGCGCTAATCGGCTTTGGTCGTACCAACACGCGTGCTAACCCTTGAAGCGCTTACGCCTCTGTTTACGGGACTTCGAAATAGCTTGCGGCAAATCATCACTAGAATCGCAGACTGGCTTCGCCACTCGAACAAGGTGGTCGAAGCACAATCAAAATTCATCGATCTTGCCCCAACCGAGAAGGCGGACGAGGCGGGAGTGTATTCCGATGCGCTTCTGTACGCGATGGGCAACCCCAGAGTTTCGAATATCGCGCTGACCGGCCCTTACGGTTCGGGGAAAAGCAGCATCATCAAGTCCTTCCTGAAGGAATACCGACATCCTGTTCTGCAAATATCGCTCGCAGCATTCCTTCCTGAGGCGACCGCCTCAGGCGGTGGTGTGAGCAAGCAGGAGATCGAGCGAAGCATCCTCCAACAGATGCTCTACGGCGCGGATGCGAACCAGTTGCCGCTCTCGCGGTTCAAGCGAATTAAGTCGCCCGGCAGATGGTCGATCTTGCTGTCCTTGTACGCGACCCTTGGCGTCGTCGCCTGCTGGCACCTCTTGCAAAAGCGCGCCGACATCGTTGATGGCAAGTTCTTCTTGCCTTTTGCCGTAAGTAATTGGCCGAATTTCCTGTGGTTTGCAGTGGGGGCATCGTTCCTTTGGTTGATGGTCTATCAGGCCTATAAGGCCAGCTTCGGCTTCTCCCTCAAGAGTATCTCGCTTAAAGATATCGAAATTACGCCTGCGGCGGCCAGCCAGGAGTCGATCCTAAACCGACACCTGGACGAAATTATCTATTTCTTTCAGTCGACGAAGTATGATCTCGTTATAATTGAGGATTTGGACAGATTCAACAATTCAGAGATTTTCGTCACTCTTCGAGAGATAAACAGCCTCGTCAACGAAAACGCCGGGGTGAAAAGATCAATACGCTTTCTTTATGCGTTGCGCGACGACATGTTCGCGAACACGGACCGAACAAAATTCTTTGAATTCATCATTCCCGTAGTGCCTATCATCAATAGCTCAAACTCGATCGATAAGGTTCTGGAGCAAGGGAAGCGGCTTTCATTGGACAGTCGGCTTGACCGCCAGTTTCTGCGTGAGGTGTCGCGCTATCTGAATGATCTGAGGCTGATCCAGAATATTTTCAACGAATACGCTATCTATGTCGCCAATCTGGAAACCGATGATGACAACGTGTTGGACACGAACAAGCTCCTGGCGGTCCTGATATATAAGAATGTCTTCCCGAGAGATTTCGAGAGCCTGCATGGCGGCAAGGGTAATCTCGCGCAGATTCTCGGCCGGCATGACGATTTCATTGCGGCCGGCGAAGCGAGATATAAGGCCGAGATTGAGCAAATTGAGCATGAAATTGATGTTGCTGAACGACAGGTCCCATCCGACCTGCTGGATTTGCGTCGAATTTACGCGATGGCGTTCGTTGAGAAACTACCAGCCCATGCGAAGCACATCTTCCATAATGGGCAGAGTTTGATCGAAATTGGCGCTCTCGCAAAGAATGAAGGTTTCGACCAGATCATTAATAGCCAAACTATTATGTATAGAGATGCCAACGGATATCAGCACAATATCAACATTTCCGGTTTGCAAGCCGAGGTCGATAGCCTGAGAACGTTCGGGCAACGCAAGGAAGAGGTTGAACAGCGGGCCGCTGAGTCTAGGAGCTCTGCCTCTAAGAGGTTGCGAGTGTTGCGGGCGAAAATCGCTACCCTGCGCTCCGCCAAGTTTAATGAGGTTGCCCGGCTCAACTCAAAGGAGCTGGACAATCTGTTCAATGCGTTTGGCGAAAAAAGCGAGCTCGCTCGCTTTCTGATACTAGAAGGTCATCTCGATGACACCTATTATCAGTATACGTCACTTTTCCATGCGGGTCGACTGTCGCCCAACGATAACAAATTCCTCATCCAGATACGCGGCTTCATAAACCCGGATCCCAACTTTCCAATCGACAATGCGAAGGAAGTCGTGGCGGCGATGCGTGACGAGGATTTCCGTCAGCACTACGTCCTCAACGTCAAAATCATCGATTGCTTGCTAGGTGACGAACCTACCTATGCTGGGCAGATTGCCAAAATGTTTGAGTATATGGCTTCAGAATTTGAGAATTGCGGTGCGTTCTTCACGAGTTATTACGTCACAGGTGCCGAGGTGCCCAAGTTGGTTGCCGGGCTGCGCGCGGCATGGTCAGGCTTCGTTCCAGCTGCTCTCGACAATCCCGAACATCTTTCCCACGTTGGACAGATCATCGCCCATTTGCCTGAGCCGGCCCTCAAAGCGCTGCCGGGCGCGTATCCCGAGATCTCGCCATTCGTCTCCGAGAATCTGGCTGAGATCCTTGCACTTGGAATCGACTTCGATCCGTCCCGTCTCAAGCCCCTTGGGATCGAGCTGGAGGACCTTGCCCGTATAGAGGGCTTTCCCGGGATTGCTCGTTTCCTCTTCGAAGAGGGCTTCTACACGCTCACCGTCGCGAATCTGGAGTTTATCTTTCGGGCGGTTCTGGGAGTTGGCGATCTCCAGCCCTTGCGCATCCAGAATTACACGACGGTCACCGGCGTCGGCAATGCGGTTCTGAGTTCAAGGATCGAGCGCGGCTTCGAAGACTATCTGAAGAACGTGCTCTTACGCCTGGAGGGCAACTCGCACGAGAGCGTTGCCGCCATTCTCGCCATTCTCGCTCGAAACGATGCCGACTTTGACGATCTGGGTACCTTTCTCGGAAGGCAGTCGGCGACCATCCCTTCCCTCGACGACGTGCCGGTCCGTTTCCATCCCCTCGTTTTCCAGTTGGCCAGAATCGAGGCGACATGGGCGAATTGCCTCGCATTCATAGACAGCGAGGTTTTCGATGCGGCAATCCTCACCGGCTTTCTGGACACAAAGACAGCACTGGCGGCGCTTCCACAGCAGGCTATTCCCGATGACGATAAAGCAGCTGCCCTGCGCCAATTCCTGATCGGCAACGACGCCCTGCATGACGCCACGTATCGAACCTATGTCAAAGAGCTACCAAAGACTTTCAAGAAATTTCCGAGTGATCTTGGTCCCGGCAAATTGCGGATATTGATCGAGGAAGCGAGGGTCAATTTCACGAAAGAAAATGTGGACACGCTTCAAGAGCAAATCGATCTTCAAGTCCTCTTCGTGGTCAGGAACATCGAGACCTATTTGAAGGACGAGGCGACGTTCGCGCTCAAAGACGATTTCCGTGAGATGCTCCTTGTCCAGGATATCGGTGACGCCCGTAAACTGGCGATCATCCGGTCAATGGATCTTACCTTGCTCGGCGGCCTGCCATCACGGGCGGGCAAAGTGGGGGCGATCCTTGATAGGACAGGAGCGGATGCGAGCGCTCTGGATACCGAAGCCGCGCGCGCGGTCATCCTGAACTCGGCACCGATTCAGGTCCAGATTTCACTGTTCAACAAGTGCCAGAAAGTCTTGAGCAACAGTGAGGTACGCGAGATCCTCGCCGCCTTCCCAGAACCATTCTCCGAGATTAAGACCGGCTATTATACCCCGAGGATCGATAAAACGGACATCAACATCGAACTTGTGAAGTGGCTCGATGAGCGCAACATAATTTCGTCGTGGGGTGACACGTTCTTCGGTGATGAGATCCGCATCAACCTCTACCGCCGTGACACTAGCTCCTAAGCTTTATGGACAAAGATGGAGGTGACGCACTGCCAGGCATTCATCGTCGCCTCGGCAAATGGCCGCTTTCGATCGATCGGGACGTGACCGCAATGGGGGCGCAAAGCCGACGTCACTGATGGGCAGCACAAGCTTCTGCTTTGGCTCAAGACCAGTCGTGCTTTTTTGCCTCGGGGCCGTTCGAAACCATTTCTTAACGGAACGACGTTCAGCCTCGCCCCCTGCGCACCGAGGGCACGAACTTCAAGCAAAGCCAGTCACGTTGGCAACATTCGGAAATGATTTCTGAAACGGAATCCCGCACGCCAAAGCGTCTTCACAAGCTCATCGCTTCCGCGACTGCGGTGCATCCGATTGACGCTAGGGTAATAGTGCTGTAGACACGCATGTATCGTCATCTATATCGCCGATTCCGCGATGCTATTTAACTGACGGAGATTTGTCTTCTATTGTCGAAGAGTCCCTCCCTCTCCGCCAGCAATCTCGGCAGCGAATTGAAGTTGCCGCACTTTTATTCGACTCTTCGAGCCGGGCATACAAAACGAACTGCAAATTGAGCAAGGCTGGCTTATCGTGGAGCCGGCCGAGTCGCCGCGGCGTGATGGGTCGATAATCCAGAACGACTTTGGCACCTTGTTTTTAGTGATCGAGGATGGCTTGCCTGATGGCCTTTCTTCGGCGATGCGGCGCCGTCGATGATCAACCAGGCACTGTCGTCGCCAACCAGTCCATCCGCTGTGGCGAGAAGCATTGCTTCGCGCGGGACTGCATCCCGAACGCCGCCGATGACATGATGAAGCTGGACATCGACCGCGCCGCACCGCCGCAATCCGCCTCATATTGTCAGGCACATTCCGAACACAGGAATAGTCGAAGCGTGGAATCGAAAGCCGTTTGAGCTCTCGGCAATATCATACGATATTGTTATATATTATCAATAATTATAAATTTTCACCAGAAAGGCTTTTCTCGTAAATATACAGCATGAATAAAATTTATATAGACCTATATCTCTATAATATATTCTATGATTTGATTGAAATCTTCTCGTGATGAGCACATTTGATCCTGCCCATCGCTAAATTGCCGCCTGCCCTCGCCGCAAACCAGAACATCATACCAAGCACAGACAGAGGCAGGGACATGACGCATCTCGAGCCGACCATCGGGCCGAACGCCGTGCGGATCGAGAAAGACCAGCGCCTGCCGCATGTCGCGCGGATCGTGATCGACAACCCGCCGGTCAATGCCGGGTCGCGCGCTGTACGGATAGGCCTGCTCGCCGCGATCACGACGATCTCGAACGATCCCGGCGTCACGGCAGCCATCCTGATCGGCGCCGGCACAAGCTTCATCGCAGGGTCCGATCTCCGGGAATTCGGCGCACCTCTTGCCGAGCCGCAACTGCCCGCCGTCATCGCGGCGATCGAGGCTTGCCCGAAACCGATTGTCGCGGCGATCCACGGCGCGGCACTCGGCGGCGGCTACGAAGTCGCGCTCGGTTGCGATGCGCGCATCGCGACACCCGACGCCGTCATGGGTCTGCCAGAAGTCACGCTCGGCATGATGCCCGGCGCCGGTGGCTCGGTGCGGTTGCTCCGGCTCGTCGATGGCGCCAACGCAGCCGAGATCATTCTCAGCGGCCGCCGTATCGGTGCGCGCGAGGCGCGCGATGCCGGGCTGATCGACGCGATCGCCAGCGGCGATCTGGCGGAATTCGCAGCCGACTTCGCCGCAAGACATCGCGTCGGGAAACGCCGGCTGCGCGACCGGCCGCCGGTCGCCACCGACATGGCGGCAATGACGACGGCAGCCGACGCGCTGATGCGCAAATGCAAAAGCCGCCAAGCGGCGCGCGAAGCCGTGGCCGCGATCCGCCGTGCGCTGACCGAACCGTTCGACAGCGCGCTTGCGGCGGAGCGCGCCGCGTTCCAGCGGCTCCGCACAGGGGATGATGCCCGGGCCCTGCGCCACCTTTTCTTTGCCGAAAGGCTGTCCGGGAAGGTGCCTCCGGCGGGCTCGCTGCCGCAGGTCGCGACGGTGACGGTGATCGGCGCCGGCACGATGGGCAGCGGCATCGCCAGCGCTTTCCTGTCGGCCGGCTTTTCGGTCACGCTGGTCGATTCCAACGAAAAGGCGGTTCAGGACGGGCAGCAGCGCATCGCGGCAATCGACGAGGCAGCGTTCAAGGCTGGGCGATTGAGCGCCGACGAGAGACGCGCCCGCGCCGCGCGCCTGCTGGCCGCCCGCGACCTTGCCAGCGCCGGCGATGCCGATCTCATCGTCGAGGCGGTGTTCGAGGACATGGCCGTCAAGACGGAGTTGATGGCACAACTCGATCGCCTCGCCCGCCCCGATGCCGTCCTGGCCTCGAACACGTCCTATCTCGACCTCGATGCCATCGCCGCGGCCACGACGAGACCAGACAGGGTGGTCGGGCTGCACTTCTTCAGCCCCGCTCATGTCATGCGCCTCGTCGAGGTCGTGCGAGGCCGTCATACCGCACCCGAAGTGCTGGCCGCGACCGTGTCGGTCGCGCGGCGCCTCGGCAAGCTGCCCGTGATCGCACGCGTCGGCGAAGGCTTCATCGGCAACCGCATCCATGCGGCCTATCGCCGGCAATGCGAAGCCATGCTGGAAAACGGCACCATGCCGGAAGCGGTCGATGCCGCACTGACCGGGTTCGGCTTCGCGATGGGCCCTTTCGCTGCCTGGGATCTGGCCGGGCTCGATATCGCGTGGCGCACGCGCCAGCGCCTGGCGGAAGTCGGCGACAGGCGCGAACAGCACGCGCCGTTTCTCGATCTGCTGTGTCGGGGCGGGCGGCTCGGCTGCAAGACCGGCGCGGGCTGGTATCGCTATCCGGACGGCTGGCGATCGAAAGCATCGGACCCGTTCGTGCATTCGCTCATCGCCGACCACGCCCGGGCGGCGGATCGACCGGCGCTTCCCCTCGCTGATGCCGACATCGTCAGCCAGGCACTGGCCGCGATCGTCAACGAGGCCTCGCTCGTGCTGCAGGAGGGCATAGCGGAGCGCGCCTCCGACATCGACCTCGTCCTGGTCAACGGCTATGGCTTCCCGGCGGTAAAAGGCGGGCCGCTGTTCTGGGCGAGCCGGCGGCCACGCGACGTGATCCATGCCGCCATTGATCGCGCCGCTTCGGCGATCGGCCCCGGCTTCCGGCGCGGCGCCGTCGACCAGACGCTCGACGCGCTGGCCTGAGCGCCGCGTCAGGCCGCGGGCACCAGCGGGAAGCGCTCCGGCCGGAACGGCGCCATATCGATCGGCGCCGGCCTGCCGCCTGCAAGCGCTGCGACCAGCGTGGCGGTCACACCGGCCAGCGTCAGGCCGAGATGGCCATGGCCATAGGCCAGGATGAGCCGCTTGTTGCCCGGAACGGGACCGATAACGGGCAGGCCATCAGGCGTTGCCGAACGGTCGCCATGCCAGCGTCCGGCGCCTTCCGTACTGGCGCCGAACATCTCCCGGGCAAATGCAAGCTGGCGCTCGACATGGCGATAATCCGGCGGGGTTTGCGCATCGGTGAATTCCGCCGTCGATGTCAGGCGCAGGCCGCCACGCATCGACGCGGCCACCATCTTCTGCCTGGCGAAGCTCACCGGACGGGAGAGGGTTACGCCGGCATGCGGTAGCGTGACGCTATAGCCGCGCTCCGGCGAATGCGGCACATCGAGCCCTAACCGCGCGACGAACCGCGCCGAACGCGGCCCCGCCGCGACCACGACGAGACTGGCGCAAAGCCGTTCGCCGCCGGCCTCGACGACGAAGCTTCCATCGTCCAGACAGGCAATCGCGTCGGCAGCCTCGTTCCGCAGCACGGCACCCTCGGCCAACGCCGCATCGCCGACGGCGCGCAGGAGACCATCGAGATCGGGCACCTGAACGATGTCAGGCAAGAGCGCGGCGCGCCGAAAGCGCTTCGGCAGCCCCGGCTCGAGCCTGTGAAGCGCGGCCCCGTCCAACTCCTCCACGGCGATGCCGGCACGCCTGCGCGCATCGCGCTCCCCGCTCGTCCGCTGGAAATCATCCTCCGTCTCGTAGACATACAGCCAGCCGCGCTTGTGCATGAAAGCAGCGAAAGTTGTCTCTCCGAGCAATGTTTTCATGTGCGGAATTGCGAGCGGCAAAAGCGCCTGCAAGACAGCGCCCGCAACTGCGGCGCGCGGCGGCGCGGCCGATGCGGCGAGCGCGGAGAACCACGGCAGCAAGGCCGGCAGGGAGGCTTTGTCAATCACCGGGGAGTCAAGGCTGTCGCGCGACGCAGCCGCCAGGAACTGCCGTACTGCTCCCTCGGTGGCCGCCGGAAAAATGTGCCCGGTCGCAAAAATACCGGCGGTGCCCTCGGTGCAACCGCGGCCGAACCCGGCCGGGTCGAGCATGGTGACCGCAAACCCGTCCCGCTGCAACTGAAGGGCGCAACAACTGCCCACGATACCTGCACCGATCACGATGGCCTTGGGCCTGTCTTGTCCTGTCACCGTTCACCTCGCCCACCGGCCGGCGGGAAGCCGGCGAAAACCCCGGCCGATCTTCGCGGATCGCCACCGGCGGTCAACCCGGTACAGCAAGGCAAGATTCAATGAATTATCATGATAGCCCAAGCAATACTCACACCTTGTTCTCGCAAACACCCTCTAGAATGCCGCGACTTGGAAACAAACATCCTTGGGGGCTGAGGTGGCATTTACAACGATCCAGGATATCGTTTGGGCGGCACGGCAGAAACTGTCGACGCCGATGTGGGAGTTCATCACCTACGGCACCGACTCCGACACCACCGTGTTGCGCAACCGGCAGGCATTCGACTCCCTCGCCTTCAGGCCCCGCATCATGCGCGACGTATCCGATATCGACATCGCGACGGAGATCATCGGCGAGCCCCTGCGCATGCCCGTGATGCTGTCGCCGGTCGGCGCCCTGCGGCGGATCGACCCGACCTCGACCGGCACGGTCGCCGCGGCACGGGCCGTTGCCGATTTCGGCGTGATGCAGGTCGTCAGCGGCGTCATCCCGGACTATGCCGAGATCCCCAAGGCTTCCGGAGCGCGGCTGGTTTACGCCATCCAGGGCGACATCGAACAGGCCTTCGCCGACGACCTGCCCGAGCGCGCAGTCGAGGCCGGCTACAGGGCAATCGCCTTCGTCAGCGAGGCGGCCTATTTCAGCCGCCGCGAGCGCGATATCACCAGCGGGCTGATCAGCGGCCGCAAGAGCCCGCAATCCTACGCCACATATTTGCGTGAGCGCCGCGCCGAGCGGGAAAGCGGCCCGATCGCCAACGACAAGGCGCTCAAATTCGACTGGAAGCTGCTCGAGAAAATCAAGCAGCGCTCGAAGCTGCCGTTATTCCTCAAAGGCGTGACGACCGGAGAAGATGCGGTACGCGCCCTCGATCACGGCGTGGATGTGCTTTACGTCTCCAATCACGGCGGCCGCGCGCTCGATCATTGCCGGGGCACCGCCGACGCGCTGGTCGAGGTGGTCGCCGCCGCCAGGGGCCGCGCCGATGTCATCGTCGACGGCGGCATCACGCGCGGCAGCGATATCGTCAAAGCGGTCGCGCGCGGCGCCAAGGCGGTGTGCATCGGCCGCCTGCAGGCCTGGGCCTTTGCCGCCGCCGCCGGCCCCGGCGTGCTGCGCATGCTCGAGATCCTCGAGGAGGAAATCGTGGTGACCATGGGCTTGCTCGGTGTTTCGAGCCTGGCCGAGTTGACGCCGGATCATCTTGTGCCCGCCGAGCCGGTTTATGCGCCTCACCCGCTCAACGCCTTCCCGATCGTCATGGAGCGGCTCCGACATCTTTGAGAACGGACGCGCTCGCAACATCCCTTCCCTTTGCGAATCCGAAGGATCTCCGATGCAGCTATTTTATTCCTCACGCTCGCCCTACGTCCGAAAAGTGATGATCGTGGCGCATGAGCTTGGACTTGCGGACCAGATCGAACTGCTCGATTGCGCGGCGCATTCCGTCCAGCGCGATCGCCGGATCATCGCGCATAATCCGCTCGGCCAGGTGCCGACGATGATGCTCGACGACAACACGATGCTCGCCGATAGCGGCGTGATCTGCGACTATCTGAATGCGCTGAAACAGGGATCGCTGTTTCCCGCCGGCGGAACCGCCCGCTGGCGCGCCCTGACCGACCAGGCGCTCGCCGACGGCATGATGGAAGCCTCGCTGCTCGCGCGTTACGAGCGCGGTGTGCGCCCGCCCGACAAACTCTGGCCCGACTGGCTCACGAGTCATCTCGACAAGATCGACACCTGCCTCCAGGCCTTCAACCACGCCGCGCCCCGTTTCGGTGAGCGCTTCGACATCGGCACGATATCGCTCGCCTGCGGTCTCGCCTATCTCGACCTGCGATTTCCGGAAATCGACTGGCGCACCGCCTACCCTAACCTTCGTCGTTGGCATGCCTCTTTCGAGGAAAGGCCGCCGCTCCAGGCAACCCGCCTTCACTAGCAAGATGAGCGAAGGTGAGCCAGGGCGCGGCAGAAACAGTCGCCGCCCATTGGCCTCAACTGTGCGCTGCCGAGGCCTTCGCCTCGCCGATCAGCCATTCGATAAAGCGCGATGAGGATGTGGGCATCATCGCGTTCTCGACATGGAGCAGGTAATAGGCGAGCGGGCGCGTCAACGGCGGCCCATAGGGCACGACAAGGCGCCCGGCGGCGATTTCCTCGCCCAGCAGTTCCAACTGGCCGATCGCCACCCCCAGGCCGTGCTGGGCGGCCTGATAGGTCAGCACGGAACTGCGGAAGTGGAGCGCACCCTTGGGGCTCGGCTCCTCGCCATTGATGCTTTGCAGCCAATCGATCCAGTCGCGGCGGCGATAGTCCGAATGGAGCAGCGGAAGGCGCGACAATTCCTCCACATCGCCGGTCAGGCCGCGGCTTTCCTTGAATTCCGGCGAACAGATCGGCGCGATGCGGTCCTCGAGAAGCTTCGTGGCGACGAAGCCGTGCCAATTCTCCTCGCCAAGCTGAATGATAATGTCGTTGCTGACCTGCGTGGGATCGGCGGGCTGGACCTCGGTCACGATATGAACCTCGATCTCCGGATGCAGTTTCCGGAGCAAGGGCAGGCGCGGCACGAGCCAGTAATGCGCGAAGGTCGGGTAGGTCCGGACCCTGACGACATTCCTGTTCTTGTTCTTGAGAAGCTGGTCGGTCGCCCTGGCGATCTTTTTGAGGGAGGGACTGATCGCCTCGAAATAGAAGCGCCCCTCATCCGTCAGCGTGATCTTTCCGCGGCGATGCACGAAGAGCTGTTCCTGGAGGTAGTCCTCCAGCACGTAGACTTGCCGGCTGACAGCCGCCTGCGTGATGAAAAGCTCCCTGCTCGCCTTTGTGACGCTGTTCAAGCGCGCGACAGCTTCGAAGACCTTCAGCGGATTCAAGGGTGGGAGTTTTTCTGCCATCCTGTCCTGACCTTTTCTTGAAATCTACCGGCGGCATGTCTTGCCTTTTTTGCCGGTGGGCGGCGCCTGTTGCCATCCCGACAACTGAACGCGGCACGCGAGTCTGTGCCACCGTCCCATTGTCACGGCCGCCGGCCTCCGGTCAAATGCGCTTATGCTCGTTGCCGGCCGGGAAGCGGAACGCTCCGGCACGGATCCATCGGCATCCGCGCGACGCTAACGCGTTGAAAGACCGCAAGGCCGCGCGGTTCGAGCATGCCACATCGGCCTGTTCGCTCATACCCGGCCAAAGCCAGGCAGGGCGCATAAGATCAATACCTCAGACTGACCCGTAGCATATAAATAGGCATTTTACCCTGGCATTGAAATAGCTACTCTTCCAACGTGTAGGACGCTTAGCGCAGTGCTTTGCATAACCAGATAAAAAATTTGCAGCACCGCATTAGAGAGGAGTGCCGAGGATGGAAAAGAACTGGAAAAACCGTAATACTCGAAGCCTTTTCAAGGTCGCGGCAAAGTATACCGGGCAAGCAAGCGCCCTCGCACTCTTGTTCGCCGGCATCCTGCCGCTGACTGCACAGGCGAAGGACCGCATAACGGTGGCGGTGTATACCGGGCCATGGGCGGTGGCGCAAAAAGCCTGCGTGCTCGATCCGTTTACCAAGGCCACCGGCATCGAGACCGTTTCCGAACCCGGCACCTCGCCCGTGACCTTCACCAAGCTTCGCCAGCAGAAGGACAACCCGTCGATCGACGTCGCCTGGATGGATGCGCCATTCTCCGCTTCTGCGTGGGACGAGGGCGTGGTCGAGGCCATCGACCCGAAGGCCATCCCCAACATGTCGAACCTGCTCGAGGGGGCGGTGTACCGGACGGACAAGAAGGAAATCTACGCCGTCGGCACGGGCTATCTGACCTATGCGATGCTCTACAACCCGACCGTGGTCAAGGAACCGCCGACCTCATGGTTCGATATCTGGAAACCTGACTATGCCGGCCGCGTGTTTGCTCCCGGACCGGGGCAGGCCCTGTTCGTGCCGTTCCTGATGGTTCTCAACAAGGCGCTTGGCGGCACCAACGCCAACTTCGAACCGGTGATGAAGAAGTTCAAGGAGCTCAAGCCCTCCTCGTATTACGATTCCACCGGCGTGTTGCAGGCCTCGATCCAGAGCGGCGAGGTCGTGATGGGCGTCACCTATCCGAGCATTGCCTGGCAGCTCGCGGACCAGGGCGTGAAGGTCGCCATCGCCTACCCCAAGGAGGGACTGCCGACCACCGAGATTCGCCTGCATCTCGTCAAGGGCACCAAGAACAAGGCGTTGGCCGAGAAGTTCATCAACTTCGCGTTGCAGCCGGAACCGCTCGACTGCCTGGCCGAGAAGATCTTCACCGGGCCGCCGCTGAAGGACCCGAAACTATCCGAAGAGACCAAGAAGCGCATGCCTTGGGGCGCGAACGGCACCGCCAAGGATCTCGCCATCCCCGATTGGCGCGAGATCGCCTCCGTCCGCCAGCGCGTCACCGATATGTGGAACCGACAAGTCGTCGGGCGGTGAAGATGACACAAGAGGCAGGGATGCAGCGCAACGATACGCCGCGAGAGAATATCATCGAGATTCAGGACCTCGCCAAATTCTACGGATCGTTCAAGGCGCTGAAGGGCATATCGCTGGCGGTCCGGCAGGGAGAGTTCCTCTCCCTGCTCGGGCCGAGCGGCTGCGGCAAGACGACGTTGCTGCGCATCATCGCAGGCTTTCAGACCGCCAATGCCGGCACGCTGCTCATTGACGGCAAATCGATGCAGGACGTGCCGCCGAACAAGCGCCCGGTCAACACGGTCTTCCAGAACTATGCCCTGTTTCCGCACATGACGGTGGCGGATAATGTCGCCTTCGGCCCGCGCCGCCGCGGCATCCAGAAAGCGGTGATCAAGCGCGAGGTCGAGGAAGCGCTCGCCATGGTCGGCATGGAAGCATTCGGCACGCGCTATCCCCGTGCGCTGTCCGGTGGGCAGCAGCAGCGCATCGCCCTCGCCCGCGCCATCATCAACCGTCCCCGCGTGCTGTTGCTCGATGAGCCCCTCGGTGCGCTCGACCTCAAGCTGCGCAAGCGCATGCAGGAAGAGCTCAAGCGCCTGCATGCCCAGCTCGGCATCACCTTCGTCTACGTCACGCATGACCAGGAAGAAGCCCTGGCGATGTCGGACCGCATCGCCGTGATGAGGGAAGGCGAGATGATCCAGCTCGGCTCCGGCGAAGAGATCTACCGTTATCCGCAATCGAGCTACGTCGCCGACTTTATCGGCGAGGCGAACCTGCTCGCCTGCCCGGTCGGCGCCGATGGCGCCCTGCGCATCGGCGCGCAAGGCGAGCCCCTGCCCTATACGGGCAAGGTGGCGGGCCGAGCGATCCTGATGATCCGCCCGGAAAACATCGCGCTCGGCGCGCCCCCGGACACCGACGAGACCGTCGCCCTACCGGCCCGCATCATCCAGACCACCTTTGTCGGCCAGTTCTGGCGCATCGCCGCCGAACTGGAAGGCGGGCAGCCGATCAACCTGCAGGTCAGGGAAAATCCACATGCCCATATCGGGCGGGACAAGGGCTGCACGAGGATCTGGTGGCGCACGTCGGCAGCCAGAGTGCTCGAGTCATGAGCAAGCAGGATAATGCCGCACCGGTCGGTGGCATCGCCATCAGCGATCGGCAGAGCTTCGCCCTGCTCGGCGGCGCGGTGCTGTTCATGCTGATCTTCTTCATCGGGCCGTTGCTGCTGGTGCTGTGGGCGAGTTTCAATCCGCAGAGCGGCGGGCACCTCGCCAACTACGCCGCCATCGCCTCGGACGACTATTACTGGGGCGTGCTTCTCAGCACGCTCAAGCTCGGGTTCTGGGTGACGCTGCTCTCGCTCATCCTGGGATACGTCATCGCCTATTACATGACCTTCCACGTCAAGAGCCAGTTCTGGAGCCGGATTCTCTACGTGGTGATTGTCCTGCCGCTCTTCACCAGCAGCATCGTGCGCTCATTCGGCTGGATCATCATGCTGGGCCGGAATGGCTTGATCAACGAAAGCCTGCTCTTCC
Organism: uncultured Alphaproteobacteria bacterium; assembly: GCA_937988775.1. Lineage (GTDB taxonomy): Bacteria > Pseudomonadota > Alphaproteobacteria > Rhizobiales > Beijerinckiaceae > CALKHP01. The sequence goes on along the minus strand of CALKHP010000034.1, from coordinate 46,714 downwards.
TGCACCTGGCCGACAAGCCGCAGCAATTGCTCTATTCGAATGGCGGCGTGATCGTCAGCCTGACCTACGTGCTGGTGCCGTTCATGATTCTGACGCTCAGCAGCGCGCTCCAGAATATCAGCGCATCCCTCCACGAGGCGGCGCATGATCTCGGCGCGAGCAATCTCGTGACGTTTTTCAAGGTGACGCTGCCACTGAGCGTCCCCGGTGTCATCGCCGGCTCGCTCATCGTCTTCACGCTGGCCATCAGCGCCTATGTCACGCCGAGCGTGATGAGCGGCGGCCGCCAGATGGTGATGCCGAGCCTGATCTACGACTACTACATGGTGCAGTTCAATTTCAGCATGGGCGCGGCCCTGTCCATCGTCCTGCTCATCAGCACGCTTGGCCTGATCAGCGCGTATATGCTGCTGTTCCGCCACTACGCCGCCGGCGCGAGCCAGGGGAGGGTCACATGAGGCTTTCCGCCGGAAAATTCGGCAATGCCCTGCTCGCGATCGCCAGCTGGTGCGTGATCGTGTACCTGATGCTGCCGCTGATCGTGATCATCGGCGTCTCGCTGACCAGCGCCAACTTCATGACCTTTCCGCCGCACGGGCTGTCGCTCAAGTGGTATGCGAAGGTCATCAACAATCCCGTCTACATCGACGCGTTCTGGCTCAGCGTGGAGATTTCGGCGGTGGCGACCGCCGTGGCCCTGGTCCTCGGCGTACCGGCTGCGATGATCCTGGTCAGGAAGCAGTTCTTCGGCGCGCGCGCCATCAACGCGCTCTTTCTGTCGCCGCTGATCCTGCCGACCATCGTGCTCGGCGTCGCCGTGCTGCAATTCGCCTCCGCCATCGGGCTCGGACGCAGCTTCGCGACGCTGCTGATCGGCCATAGCGTGCTGATCATTCCCTATGTCATCCGATCGACGCTGGTATCGCTGGCCGGCTTCGACCTCTCGACCGAGGAAGCCGCGCAGGATCTCGGCGCCGGAAGCACCGCGACGATGTTCCTGATCACGCTGCCGCTGATCAAGCCGGGCGTGATCGCCGGCGGGCTGTTCGCCTTCATCATGTCGTGGATCAACGTCGAGGTCAGCATCTTCAGTTCATCCTCCGACCTGATGACCCTCCCCGTCCGGATTTTCGGCGAGGTGCAATCCAGCGTCGACCCGTCCATGGCCGCCGTCTCGGCGCTGACGATCTACCTCTCGGTGGTCGTGGTGCTCCTGCTCGACTTGTTCATCGGCCTGCGCCGCACCGGAATGACCTGACGCGGCCGCCGCACGCATGAACCGGCAAGACGCCCCCACTAAAAAGGCCAGCCAAGCCAAAAGGCCACCGCACAAAACGGAGAACACAGGATTATGGCCAATAAAGCAGATTTCGCCTGGATGGACGGCAAGATCGTGCCGTGGGAGCAGGCGACCGTCCACGTCGCGACCGATCTCGTGCTGCGCGGCGCCAATGTCTTCGAGGGCATGCGCGGCTACTGGAACGAGGATCTGAAGGAACTCTTCATCTTCAAGAATGCCGAGCATCTCAAGCGGCTGCGGCAGTCGGCGCGAATCATGCGCATGACGATCCCCTATTCCGATCAGGAACTGACCGACGCCTTCCTCGCGCTGATCAAGGCCAACAACTTCCAGGGCGGCATTCATTTTCGCCCGGTGGTGTATTTCGGCGAGGGCGAATCCAACGCCTACAAGCCCGAGGAAATCAGCACCGGCGTGTTCATCGTTGCCTTCGCGCGGCCGCACGCGAAATCCATCTTCGCCGGCGTGCATAGCTGCACCAGCACCTGGCGCCGCAATTCAGATCTTGCCGCCCCCTCGCGCGTCAAGGCGGGCGCCAACTACCACAATTCCCGCCTCGCCCATGTCGAGGCGCGCATCAACGGCTTCAGCTCGCCGATCATGCTGAACGAGCGCGGCAAGGTCTCCGAAGGGCCGGCCTCCTGCTTCATGATGGTGCGCGACGGCGTCGTGGTCACGCCGCCGGTCACCGCCGACATTCTCGAGAGCATCACGCGCGCCACGCTGATCGACCTGTGCCGCGCCGAACTGGGGCTCGAGGTCGTCGAGCGCGAGATCGACCGCTCCGAACTCTACATTGCCGACGAGGCTTTCTTCTGCGGCAGCGGCGCCGAGGTCACGCCGGTCGTCTCGCTCGACCATTACCCGTTCGGCGACGGCGAGGTCGGGCCGATCACCAAGCGGATCCAGACGCTGTATTTCGACGTCACGGGCGGGCGGGTGCCGAAGTACCGCCACTGGCTGCTGCCGGTCTATGGCCGTGGCTGACCTCGCCTCGCCAGCCGGAATGCAGCCCGTGACCTCCCGGAGGAAAACCCCATGAAGACCGTTCTCATGACCGGCGCCGCCGGACGCATCGGCAGCGCGTTGCGCACCGGCCTCGCCGACCGCTACGCCCTGCGCCTGCTCGATCGGCAGGTGATCACGGAACTCGGCCCCAACGAAAGCTTCGTCGCCGCCGACATTGCCGATATCGGCGCGATGGAACAGGCGATGAAGGGCGTCGATGCCGTCATCCACATGGCGGCCTCGGTCTCGCCCAATGGCTGGGACACCATGTTCGAGCCCAATTTCATCGGCACCTACAATATCTTCGAGGCGGCGCGGCGCCAGGGCGTCACGCGCGTCGTCTATGCGAGTTCGATCCACGCCCACGGCTTCTACCGGCGCGACCAGAAAGTCGGCGCCGATACTCCGCCACGACCGGATTCGATCTACGGCGTCTCGAAAGTCTTCGGCGAGGCGATCGGCCGGCTTTATGCCGACAAGCACGGGCTGGAAGTCGTGTGCCTGCGCATCGCCTCCTGCCTGCCGCGCCCGACGACGGCGCGCCATCTCGCGACCTGGCTCAGTCATGACGATTGCGTCCGTCTCGTCGCCGCGGCGATCGAGGCGAAGAACGTGCATTTCGAGGTCGTCTACGGCGTGTCGCGCAATACGCGCCAAATCTATTTCGACCCGAACCGCCTGCGCATCGGCTACCAGCCGCAGGATAATGCCGAGGATTTCGCGGCCGAGGTTCTGGCTCAGTCGCCCGTCGAGGCCGAGCCCGAAATGGACCGCACCTTCCATGGCGCCTTCTATACCTCGCGGGAGTTTTCCGGCGATCTCGACCAGATCAGTTAAAGATTGCGCGGGGCGTTCCATGGCGGGCCAAAAAGAGTTCAGCACCACAGGCTATAGCCATCGTCATGTAATTACGTTTTCGTATTCCCGATAAAACGTAAACATTGGGCCAATGGCAAATCCCAACATTGGATAGTATCGGAATATGGACTTCAATCTCACAGAGGAACAGGAACTCTTCAAGGAGAGTGTCAGCAAGTTCGCCAACCGCCACCTTGCGGAAGGACGCCTGCGCCGGGCACATGCTGCGGAGTATCCGTTCGACGTCGCCGGGCTGATGGCCCGCGAAGGGCTTCTCGGCCTGACGATCCCGGTGAGCAGCGGCGGCGTGGGCGGCAGCCTGATGGATGCGATTCTCGCGATCGAGACGGTCGCCTCGGTCTGTCCACGCAGCGCGGACGTGATTCAGGCGGGTAATTTCGGCGCCATCCGGGTGCTGGCCGAGTACGGCAACCCGGAGCAGCAGAAGCGGTTTCTCTCCCGGCTTCTGGCCGGAAAATCGGTCATTTCCGTCGGCATGACCGAGCCGGATGCGGGCTCGGCGGTCACGGAATTGAAGACCAAGGCCGTGCCGGACGGCAGCGGCTATCGCGTCACCGGCTCGAAGATCTTCACCACGCACGGGCCGATCGCCGATGTGATCCTCGCCTATGTCCGCTTCGGCCCGGGCGTCGGCGGCATCGGCTCCGTGCTGCTTGAGCGCGACATGCCGGGCTTTTCCGTCGGCAAGGGCGGCAGCTTCATGTCCGGCGAGCAATGGGTCACGCTGAATTTCGACAACATCTTCGTGCCCGAGGAGAACGTGCTGCTGAAGCAGGGCGGCTTCAAGAAGCAGATCGACGGGTTCAATGTCGAGCGGCTCGGCAACAGCGCACGCTCCCTGGCGCTTGGCCGCTACGCCTACGAGGAAGCCCGGCAATGGGCGACGACGCGGCGCCAGTTCGGCCGGCTGCTATGCGAATTCCAGGGCCTTCAATGGAAATTCGCCGATATGAGGATCAAGCTCGATGCGGCGCAGCTCTTGCTGTATCGCGCCGCCACCAATGCGCAATGCGGCTTGCCGCGCGCCGACGAGACGGCAATCGCCAAGGCCTACTGCAACCTCGTCGGGCATGAGGTTGCGGGCGAGGCGATGCAGGTGATGGGCGGCATGGGCTACAGCGACGACAGCCTCGTCGAGTATTGCTACCGCCGCACCAAGGGCTGGATGATCGCCGGCGGCACCATCGAGGTCCTGAAGAACCGCATCTCCGAATCGGTCTTTGAACGGCGCTTCTCGCAACGCGCCGGCAGCCGTGAAGCGCTATGACGGTGACGATGCGCAAGACCAGGCCCGGCACATCCCTCGCGCAAGCGCTGCTCAGCCCGCGCTCGGTGATGCTGATCGGCGCTTCCGGCGACCCGGGAAAGACGAGTTCGCGGCCGCAGCGCTATCTGCGTCACCACGGCTTCACCGGGCCGATCTACCCGGTCAATCCCGGCCGCGACGAAATCCTCGGGGAAAAAGCCTATCCTGACGTGCTCGCCGTCGGCCGTCCGGTCGATCACGCCTATATCATGGTCGCGAGCGAGCATGTCGAGCAGGCCGTTGCCGATTGCGGCACGCTCGGCGTTCCGTGCGCGACCATCCTTTCGGACGGCTATTCCGAAACCGGCGAGACCGGCCGGAAGCGCCAGGCCAGCCTGGTGCGGCGCGCGCGCGCCAGCGGCATTCGCGTGCTCGGCCCCAACAGCCTCGGCATCATCAACGTCGCCGGCAAGGTCGCGCTCAGCGCCAATGCGGCGCTGTCGATCGACCGGTTCCTGCCGGGCTCGATCGGCCTGGTCTCCCAGAGCGGCAGCGCGCTCGGCATGCTGCTCTCACGCGCCCAGGCGCGCGGCGTCGGCTTGTCGACGCTGGTTTCCGTCGGCAACGAAAGCGACCTCGGCGTCGCCGAGATTGCCGAGATGCTGCTCGACCAGCCCGAGACCGAAACCGTGCTGCTGTTTCTCGAGACCGTCCGCGACGGGCCGGCGCTCGCCGCCATGGCGGCCAGGGCCTTCACGCTCGGCAAGCCGGTGATTGCCTTCCTGCTTGGCCGCTCGAGCATCGGGCAGGAGATTTCCGCGTCGCATACCGGCGCCCTCGCCACCGATTATGCCGCGACCGAAGCCTTCCTGCGCGACAGCGGCATCATGCGCGTCGACATGCTGGAGACGCTGTTCGAGCTGCCGCCGCTGGTCAAGCACCGCAAGCCGCCGCAAGGCCGGCGCGTCAGCATCGTGACAACCACGGGCGGCGGCGGCGGCATGGTGGCGGACCTGCTCGGCCAGACCGGCATCACGGTCGCCGCGCCATCCGACGATACCGTGGCGCGCCTTGCCGGTCGCGGCATCAGGATCAAGCAGGCACCGCTTGTCGATCTCACCATGGCCGGTGCCCGCAAGGATATCTACGGCGCGGTGCTCGAGGAACTCGCCGCGGATCAGGGCAGCGACCTGATCGTCGCCGTCGTCGGCTCCTCGTCGCAATTCCACCCCGAACTCGCCGTCAGCCCGATCGTGCATAGCCGGGGCCTGGCCAAGCCGGTCGCCGCCTTCCTGACACCGCAGGCGACAGACAGCCTGAGCCTGCTCGCTGAAGCCGGTGTCGCGGGCTTCCGCACGCCGGAAGCCTGCGCCGATGGCGTACGCGCCTTCCTGGAATGGCGCGCCCCGCGGCCATTTCCGGACGCGGCCGCCGCCGCCACCCTGCTCGCCCGCCTGCCCGAGCCCGCAAAGGCCGGCACGCTGAATGAACGCGACTCGCTCGCCCTGTTCGCCCGGCTCGCCATTCCGGTCATCGACAGCACGGTCATCACCGATCCCGAACGGCCGGGCGCCTTCGACGGTATCAGCCATTTTCCAGCGGTCCTGAAAATCCTGTCGGCCGACGTGGCGCACAAGACCGAGGCCGGCGGCGTCGTGCTCGCCATCCCGGACCGTGCGGCGCTCGAAGAAGCAGCCCGGCTCCTCCTCGGCCGCTTCGCGGCGCACAACCCGGCCGCGCGATTGGACGGGCTGGTCGTGCAGCCGATGCTGAAAGGGCTGTGCGAAGCGCTTGTCGGCTTCCGGCGCGTCAGCAAGCTCGGCGCCATCGTTACGGTCGCGGCCGGCGGCACGCTGGTTGAGCTACAGCGCGATTTCGCCTGCGCCCACGCACCGCTCGACCTCGATCAGGCACGCGAGATGATCGCGGCGGTGCGCGGTTTCGCACCGATCCGTGGCTATCGCGGCCTGCCGCGCGGGGATTGCGAGGCATTGGCAAAAGCCGTGCAGGCGATATCGCAACTGGCCCTGCTGCCCTGGGTCCAGGATGCGGAGATCAACCCGCTGATCGTCATGCCCGAAGGACAGGGCGTGATGGCGGTCGACGGTCTCGTCATCGCAGCGCCCGATACTGCAGCCTGAAAGGCGGAACGGTTATCCCATGCAAAACACGGCGAAACGAACCGGCGCGCAACTGCTGATCGATGCCCTTGTCGCCCACGGCGCTGAACTGGCGTTCTGCGTGCCGGGCGAGAGCTATCTCGCGGCACTCGACGCCTTGCGCGACGTGCAGGATCGCATCCGTCTCATCGTCTGCCGCCACGAGGCGGCCGCCGCCCATATGGCGGAAGCCTATGGCAAGCTGACCGGACGCCCGGGCATCTGCTTCGTCACGCGCGGCCCCGGCGCGACGCATGCGGCCGTCGGCGTGCATACCGCGAGGCAGGATTCCTCGCCGATGATCCTGTTCATCGGGCAGGTCGAGCGCGAGTTCACCGATCGCGAGGCCTTCCAGGAGGTCGATTTCCGCGCCATGTACGCGCCGCTGGCGAAATGGGCGGCGCAGATCGACGATTGCCGTCGCATCCCGGAATATGTCGGGCGTGCCTTCCATATGGCGGTCAACGGCCGGCCGGGGCCGGTCGTGCTGGCGATCCCCGAGGATGTGCTGACCGACGAGGCGGAGCCGGTCGAGATGACCAGCTACCAGCGCGCCGCGGCGGCGCCAACCGCGGATGATCTCGACAAGCTCGCCGGCCTGATCGGGCGCGCTTCCCGCCCGCTGCTGGTGCTTGGCGGCAGCGGCTGGACGCCGCGCGCCTGCGACGGGATCCGCCGTTTCGCGGAACGCTTTCAGCTGCCGACCGTCGTCACCTTCCGGCGCCAGGATGTGTTCGACAACGATCATCCGCTCTATGCCGGCGTGATCGGCCTCGGCACGCCGCCGGCCCTGACCAGCTTCGTGCAATCGAGCGACCTGCTGCTTGTCGTCGGCGACCGCCTGTCGGAAGCCGCGACCGGCGCCTACACCTTGTTCGACATTCCGACGCCGCGCCAGAACATGGTCCATGTCCACCCGAGCCCGGACGAACTCGGCCGGGTCTACCAAGCCGGCCTCTCGATCGCCGCCGGCATCCCCGAATTTGCCGCAAGCGTCGCGCAACTTGCTCCCGGCGGCACGCCGGATCGCAGCGCGTGGCTCGAACAGGCGGCCGAGGAGCATGCCCGGCTCGCCGTCCTGCCGGTTCGCGACCAGACGCTCGACCTCGCCAAGATCGTGGCGGGGCTGAACACCCAACTCCCGGCGGGCGCCATCCTCACCAATGGTGCCGGCGCCTACGCGGCCTATGTGCACCGCTATTTCCGCTACCGCAGCTACCAGACCCAGCTTGCGCCGGCCTGCGGCACCATGGGCTATGGCCTGCCGGCCGCGATCACGGCCAAGCTCACCTATCCCGACCGCGCCGTGATCTGCTTCGCCGGCGACGGCTGCTTCCTGATGAGCAGCCAGGACCTCGCCACGGCGGTGAAGTATCGGCTCGGCCTCGTCATCATCATCGTCAACAACGAGAGCTATGGCTCGATCCGCATGCATCAGGAGCGGCGCTATCCCGGCCGGGTGTTCGCGACCGACCTGCAAAACCCCGATTTCGTCACCTATGCGCAATCCTTCGGTGCGCATGCGGAACGTATCACCGAGACCACAGCGTTTGCTCCGGCTCTGGCGCGCGCGCTTGCTGCCGACCTGCCGACCGTTCTTGAAATCAAGCTCGATATCGACGCCATGCTCGCGCAGAGTCCACGGCGCCAATAAGGAGGGTATCGCCATGCCGGCCGCCGCTGATCCCATAGCTCCAGTTGTCGTTATCGGCGGCGGCTTCGTCGGCCTGGCCGCGGCACTGCAACTTCAGATGGCCGGCCACAAGGTCATGCTCGTCGATCGGGGCGAGCCGGAACGGGCGGCGTCCTTCGGCAATTCGGGCCAGTTCGCCGTCGGCGAGGTCGTGCCGCTCTCGGTGCCAGGTGTGCTGTTCAAGGTGCCGAAATGGCTGCTCGATCCGCTCGGCCCCCTCACCATTCGCTGGCGCGACCTGCCGATGCTGACGCCGTGGCTGTTGCGCTTCGTCGCCGCCTCCCGGCCGGCGCGGGTCGCGGCCATCTCGCGCTCGATGGCGGAGTTGTGCGGCAGGATGCACCGCGATTACGCGCCGTTGCTCGAGCTGCCCGGCGCCCGCGCCATCATCAGGGACATGAATTGCATCAAGCTCTACCGCACGCGGGCGGACTGGGAGGCGGAAGGCAAGACCTGGGCGATGCGCGAAAAGGCCGGGCTCGAATATGAATTGCTGGATGCCGCCGCCCTCAAGAGCCTTGATCCGGCCATCAGCGACCATTCTCGTTTCGGCGTGGTGTTTGTCGGGCGAACCTACATCTCCAACCCGCTGCGCATGCTGCAGGCCTTCGCCGCGGCGCTCACCGCAAAGGGCGGCGAGATCGTCACCGGAGAGGTATCCGGCTTCGAGGTGACGGGCGGCCGCCTGCACGCTGTGCGGCTGCAGGATGGCCGCATGCTGCCGGCGAGCGCCGCCATCATCGCGGCCGGCACCGCTTCGCGGCCGCTTTGCCGGCTCCTCGGCGACAACGTGCCGTTGATCGCCGAACGCGGCTACCACTTCATGTTGCCCAATCCCCAGGTCGAGGTTCGCCGCTCCTATACGCTCGGCTGGGCCGGCATGGGCATCGTGCCGATGGAGCATGGCCTGCGCCTGGCCGGAACCGTGGAACTCGCCGACCCTGCCGCACCGCCCAATTTCGCGCGCGCCGAGCGCCTGTTCGAGAACGCCTGCAAGGTTTTTCCGGGTCTGAGCCGCGACGGGGCCAGCCAATGGTACGGCAACCGCCCGTCCCTGCCGGATTCGCTGCCGGTCATCGACCGCGCCTCGAAAGTCGATAATGTGATCTATGCCTTCGGTCATGGTCACATGGGTGTCGGCTGGGCAGCCACCACGGGCAAGGCCGTGGCAGCGCTTCATGCCGGCACGCGTCCCGACATCGACATGGCGCCGTTCAAGGTCACGCGATTTGGCTGAGGCCCCCCTGGAGAACACGCAAACGATGGCTCGGGTCGATTTCGATAGTTTGTCACGCCTCGTGACCCGAATCTTTACGGCACATGGCATGTCACAAGGGAATGCCGCGATCATCGCGCGCGTGCTGGTGGAGGCCGAGCGCGACGGCACCACCAGCCACGGGCTGTTCCGCGTCTCCGGCTATCTCGCGACGCTGACCAGCGGCCATGTCGATGCCAGGGCCGAACCTGTCGTGCACGATGTCGCGCCCAGTGTCGCCAAGGTCGATGCCGGCAACGGCTTCGCCCAGCCGGCGCTCGCCGCCGGGCGCGCATTGGTGACGCAAAAGGCGCGCGCGACGGGGGTGGCCGTGATGGCGATCCACAACTCGCACCATTTCGCGCCGCTCTGGGCCGATGTGGAGCCCTTCGCCGAAGACGGGCTGGTGGCGATGGCGCTGGTCAATTCCCGCCTGCGCATCGCGCCATGGGATGCGCGCACCAAGCTGCTTGGCACCAACCCGATGGCCTTCGCCAGCCCGCGTGCCGGAAAGCCGCCGCTGGTCTGGGACCAGGCCTCCAGCGTCATGGCCCAGGGCCAGGTGCTGCTCGCCGCCAAGGAGGGCCGGCAATTGCCGCCGGACACGCTGATCGACCGCGAGGGCAACCCGACCGACGACCCGAACGAATTGATGCGCGGCGGCGCCTTGCGCGCCTTCGGCGGCTACAAGGGCAGCTCGATCGCGCTGATGGTGGAGATCCTCGCCGGCGCCTTGACCGGCGGCCAGTTCGGTTTCGAGGATACGCTCGGCGAACAGCGCGGCGCGGCGACCCAGAATGCCGGCGAACTGCTGATCGTCATCGATCCGGCGCGCTTCGGCAACGGTGCCTTCCCGGTCAGGGTCAACACCCTGCTCGATCACCTGCGGCAAGGCGGCGTGTCGCGGCTTCCGGCCGAACAGCGGCACAAGATGCGCCTTGCCAATCGCGACGGCATACCGGTCGACGACGAGACGCTCCGCGCGCTCGAGGCACTGACGGGCGGCTAGAGCAGATGCGCCTGCCCAAGTGCTGCGATCATTGCTCCAGGGCAGCCGGCAGGGCGATATCGAGCCCATCCGCGCGCGCGCGCAACAGGATTGCCGCAGCCATGGCCAGGTCCGCCACCGCGCTGCCCATGCCCTTGTAGAGGGTCAGGTCGGCGCCCTCCGGCCGCACGCTCGCGGACGCTGCGAGAGCGGCAAGCGGGCGCACTTCACGCCAATGATCCTGGGTCTTGAAGTAGCTCCGGAACTCATCGGAAGAAGCCTGCACGGTGGCGAGCGAATCCACACAAATCGCGGCACAGCGCGGAAAGATGCCCGCCGGCAGCTCGGAACGTCCCGGCACGGTGATGCCGATCGCGTTGATATGCGCGCCGCGCGCCAGCATATCCGGCGTAATGAGCGGCGCGTCGACACGCGCGGCCAGCGTGACGATCAATGCGCCAGCCAACGCCTCGCGCGGCGAAGCCGCCGCCACGGTTTCGATGCCATGAGTGGCCGCGATCTTGCCGGCGAAAGCTTCGCAGCGCGCCCGCGTCGGACTCCAGACGCGGATGCGCTTGAGATGACGCGTCGCCACCACGGCGGCGACCTGGGTCCAGGCCTGCTTGCCGCTGCCGATCACCGCCAGCTCGTCGGCACCGTCGGCCGCCAGGCAACGCGTGGCAATGCCGGCAAGCGCCCCCGTACGCAGGTTGCTGAGGGCCGAGGCTTCTATCACCGCCAACGGCCGGCTGTCGGCGACATCGAACACGCTGAGCAGCGGCCTGCCGCCGGAAGGAGACTGCACAAAGCATTTCACTCCGGCAATGCCCAGCCCGACGACGGCGGCGCCAAGTATGTGCAGCGCGCTCGTGCCATTGCCGTTCGGCATGACGATCTTGGGCTCGGCGCGGGCAAGACCCGCCGCTTCGCTCTCCAATCCACGTTGCACGGCGGCAATGGATTCAGCCATGCCGACCATCTCCGTCACCTGAGCCTCAGTGATCAGCACGATGCTGCTATTCATCGGCTTCCCCTGCCCGGATTGTTGCGATTGCGCGGCGTGGCGGCTGGCGCATCATGCGGGTGCGCCAAAACCGCCGCCGCCGGCCGTCTCGATCACCACCTCGCTGCCCGGTTGCAGGACGATATGCTCGACGATGTTGGTCGTCTTGCCGTCGATGGTGACGCGGCCCGGCAGGCCGGCCTCCCCGCCCTGCAGGCCGGGCGGGGCGATCTTCATGCGGGTCATGATGAAGGAACACACCGCCGGACTGTCGCCGATGAAGCGGAACGCGAATTTCAGCCCGTCGCCGCCACGATGTGCACCGGCACCGCCGCTGCCCCGCCGGATTTCGCGATGGCGCACGCGGATCGGCACGGAGGCCTCCATCTGCTCGATGGCGGTATTCGACAGGTTGGAGGGGAAGCTGATGACCGACAGGCCATCCCGCTTCTGCGACGCGCCCTGGCCGGCATTCCAGAAATACACCCCGGCATAGGGCCGCCCGTGGTGCTGCCCGGCGATGGTGAGGGCGGAGTTGCCCGAGCCCGGTGCCCAGACGCGATCCGGCGCGGCGGCGCTGAGCGCCCCCATCACCGCGACCGGCAACAGATGCCCGATCATGCCGCGCGCGCCGCCTGGCGCCGGATAACGCGGATTGAGGATACAGCCTTCGGGCGCGAAGATGCTGACCGGCACCGAGCTTCCCTGATTGTTCGGGATGTCCGGGCAGATCATCGCCTTGATGCCATAGATCGTATAGGCCGAGGTATAGTTCGGCACCACATTGACGGCGCGCGGCAATTGCGGCGACGTGCCGGTAAAGTCGATATGCATCGACTCCTCCGCCACCTTGATGCAGGCGCGGATGAGGATTTTGTCCTCGAAGCCATCATGCTCGATGTCGTAACGATATTCGCCGGACGGCAGCTGGCGGATCGCCTCGCGCATCGCCGCCTCGGAGCGCGCGCGAATTTCGCGGCTGAGATCGGGGAAGGCGACTTCGGTTTCATCAAGCAATTCGTGCAGGCGCTCGGAAACCTTGTGGCAAGCGGCGACCTCGCCCCAGACATCGCCCATCGTCGCTTCCGGAACACGCACGTTCTGGGCAATGAAATCGACGATCACGCTGTTGGTCCGGCCAGCCTCGACCAGCTTCAGCATCGGGATCTGCAGGCCTTCCTCGTAGATCTCGCGGATACCCGAACTGCGCAGCCGTCCGCCGATATCCGGCATATGACTGGTGATGCCGGCAAATGCGACCAGCGTGCCGCGCCAGAATACCGGCGTGGCAATGGTGATGTCGTGAACGTGGCCGGTGCCCATCCACGGGTCGTTGGTGATCAGCACATCGCCTTCCTGCAGCGTTTCGGCAGGGAAGCGCTTCAGGAAGTACCTGATCGTCGCCGGCACCGTGCCGGTGAAGGACGGGATGCTGACCGAGGATTGCGCAACCGCCTGCCCGACCGCATCCGTGATGACGACGGCGTAGTCATTCGCTTCGCGCGCGAGGCTCGAGAAGGCTGTGCGGACGAAGGTGGTCGCGGCCTCATCGACGATGCTGATCAGCCTCGTCCAGATGATCTCGAGCGCGAATGGATCGATTTTCTGGCTCATTGCTTGCTCTTCGATTGCAAATCGATCTGGACGGTGAGGTTCGGCAGGATCGAGACCTCTGCCGGTTGGGCGACGACGATGGTCGATTCCCGCTCCTCGAGAATGAGCGGGCCGGCAAGCTGCGTGCCGGGAGCAAGTGCGTAGCGGTCATAGACCGGCGCCTCGGCGAAGCCTCCCGAAAACGGCAGGTAGATCGGGCGGCGCGCGATCGGCGCGCTGCCGGCCCCGCCCCGCGCCTCGGCCCAGGTGAAGCTGCGCCTGTCGCGCGGCGGCCGGCCGGTCAGCCGCCAGGTCACGATCTCGATCGGCGCATCGGGCACGATCAGGCCGTAAATATGCTTGTAGCGCGCGACGAACTCTCGCTCGACGAGGCTCGCGACATCGCCGGTGAAAGCGGCATATGGCAATGACACCTCGACGTCATGCCCCTGCCCCAGATAGCGCATGTTGACCCCGACGAGCCATCCCACATCGCTCTCGGCGGCGCCGCCGCCGGCAAGCTCCGCCAGCCCATCCTCGCGGAGCCGGCCGAGAGCGGCCGCCGCCTCGGCCCAGTCGGTTTCCGCGAGCAGCGAGCGATGCGCCCAGGTCCGGTCGACGCGCGCGGTCGAGGCGAGCAGGCCGAGGCAGGACCCGGCGCCGACCGCGATCGGGCACAGCACGCGGGCAAGGCGCAGGCGGCGCGCCACATCCACCGCATGCACGGGACCGGCCCCGCCGGTCGCCACCATGCTGAAACTGCGCGGATCATGGCCGTGCTCGGCGATGTGCACCCGCGCCGCCGACGCCATCGCCTCATTGACGACGCTGCAAATCCCCCAGGCGGTTTCCGCCGCCGCCTTGCCGAGCTTGTCGCCGAGACGCGCCAGCGCACGCTCGGCGTGATCCTTGTGCAGCTTCATCTCGCCGCCAAGGAAGCGATCCGGATTGAGATAACCCAGCATCAGGTCGGCATCGGTGACCGTCGCATCTTCGCCACCAAGGCCGTAGCAGGCCGGGCCCGGCACCGAAGACGAGCTCTCCGGACCGACAGCCAGCGTGCCGACGCGGTTGATCGACGCGATGCTGCCGCCGCCCGCGCCGATCTCGATCAGGTCAATGCTCGGGATCAGGATCGGCAGGCCGCTGCCGCGCTTGAAGCGGCGCACACGCGCGGTTTCGAAACCGTATTTGACCAGCGCCTCGCCATCGCGGACGACGCAGGCCTTGGCCGTGGTGCCGCCCATGTCGAAGGCGAGCACATTGCGCAACCCGGCATCCGCGCCGGTATTGGTGGCGCTGATCACGCCGGCGGCCGGGCCGGATTCGAGCAGCTGGATCGGGTTCTGCGCCGCCGCCTCCACACTGGTGAAGCCCCCGCTCGACAACATGATGCGCAGGACGCCGCCAATATTCGCATCCCGCAGTCGGCCGGCCAACGCCTCGAGATAGCGCACCATCAGCGGCTGCACATAGGCATTGGCGGCAACCGTCGACATGCGCTCGTATTCACGCGGCTCGGCGGCGATCTGCGCCGACACGCTGACCAGCATGTCCGGCAATACCGCCCGGATGGCATCCGCGACCTGTTGCTCGTGTTCCGGCCTGAGGTAGGAATGCAGGAAGCAGATCGCGACCGCATCGAGCTTTTGGCTCCTGATCGCCGCGATGACACGGTCCAGTTCCGCCGTATCGATCGGCTGCACGACGCCGCCGTCGGCGCCGACGCGCTCATTCAACTCGAAGCGTTGCTCGTGAGGAACCAGCGGCGCGGGCAGCTCCAGATCGAGATCGTACAGGTCATAGCGCAATTCGCGCGCGATATCGCAGACGTCGCGCGTGCCGGTGGTCAGCACCAGCCCGGTGCGGGCGCCGCGCCGCTCGATGATGGTATTGGTGACCAGCGTCGTGGCATGCACCACTTCGACGACCTCGGCCGCCGCCCCCTCGCCGATCTGCGCCAGCATCTGCGCGACGACGGTGGAAACGCCGCGGCCCGGATCATCCGGCGTGGTCAGGCATTTGCCGACCCAGATGCCGCCGGTGCCAGCATCCTCCACGATCCCGTCGGTAAAGGTGCCGCCGATATCGACCGCTATTCGCAACTGGCGGCGCATTCGAATCCTCTCTGTTTCGGAGCAAGCTCCGTTAAACCTAGTCAACGAGAGCGAGGGGATTCGATCAACCCGATATATTTGAATAGCATATCGACTTTAAATCATACGCCGTTCCGCATGGAAGTATCGTGCAAGGGCGGATCAGATAGTTCTGTCCCGCGACATGCCGGGATATTCGGAATATTCGATACCGCTCATATAGGCATGCCCCGGACATATAACATTTTGTACGGCCCTTGCAATAATAGCTCGTGTTGACGCTGGTGTCCGGCCGGATTGAACTGGCGCCAACGCGTTCGATTGGCCGGACCTCTTTGTTACTGAAGAGCGTAAAGTCGCGGTCGCAATCTGATCCCACGAAAGCTCCGGAGCTTCAGGAACGGGCATGACCAGCGACCTGCCGCGCTATCCACAACTGGGCCTGTGTATTGCCGGCGAATGGCATCATCGTACAGGCTCCGGCACATCGGACGTCATCGATCCGGCAACGGAAGAGGTGATCGGCCAGTTGCCGCATGCCGGGCCGCACGAGCTGGACGCCATGCTTGCCGCAGCTGCCACGGCCTTGCCGGTTTGGCGCGCGCAAGCACCTGCGTCTCGCGGCGCAATTCTGCGCGAGGCCGCCCGGCTGCTGCGCGCGCGCGCCGATACGATCGCGGCGATGATGACGCGCGAGCAAGGGCGCCCCCTGGCGGACTCGAAAGGCGAAGTGTTGCGGGCGGCCGACCTGATTGCCTGGAATGCCGGAGCAGCCGAGGAATTGTTCGCGCAAGGCGGCAGCGATCATGGCGTCGTGCGCTGGGAGCCAATCGGCGTTGTGGCGGCGATCACGCCGTGGAACGTTCCGGTGTTCTCGCCCGCCCGCAAGGTGAGCATGGCGCTCGCCGCCGGGTGTCCCTGCATTCTCAAGGCGTCGGAGGACGCCCCCGCCTGCGCCGCCGCCCTGGTGCAGGCCTTCATCGATGCCGGCTTGCCGCAAGGCGTGCTGTCGCTTGCCTTCGGGGCGCCCGACCTGATTTCCCGCCACCTGATCGCCTCGCCGGTGGTGCGCAAGATCACGTTTACCGGCGCGACCACTATCGGGAAGCATCTGGCGGTGCTCGCCGGCGACAAGATGAAGCCGATGACGATGGAACTCGGCGGCCATGCGCCGGTGATCGTGCTCGCCGACGCTGACCCGGTCGCGGCCGGCAACGCGGCAGCGGCGGCGAAATTCCGCAATGCCGGCCAGATTTGCACCTCTCCGACGCGGTTTTACGTGCAGGCAGCCATTCACGGCGCTTTTCTCGATGCGTTCGTCGCCTCGGCCGAGCACCTCAAGCTCGGCAACGGCTTCGAGCCTTCGACGCAAATGGGGCCCCTGGCCAACGCCCGCCGCCTGAGCGCCATTGACGACCTGGTGAAACGGGCCGTGCGGCATGGCGCGCGGGTTGCCACCGGCGGCACGCGCCTCGGCGCGCGCGGATACTTCTTTCGGCCGACCGTGCTGACCGATGTGGCAGGCGACAACCCCTTCATGCGCGAGGAACCGTTCGGCCCCCTCGCCAGCATTGCGCCGTTCGCGGATGTCGACGACGCGATCGCGCGCGCCAATGACAACGATGCCGGGCTTGCCGCCTATCTCTTCACCAGGGACGCGGACAAGCGCGAGCGGATCGTCTCGGCGCTGCAATGCGGCGTCATCGGCGTGAACAGCTTCATCGTCTCCAGCCCGAAGCTGCCTTTCGGCGGCATCAAGGATAGCGGCTACGGTCGCGAGGGCGGCTATGAAGGTATCCGCGCCTTCCTGGTCAGCAAGGCCGTGGTTCAATGACGATAATCGGCTCAGACGAGGCGGCAATGGCTGCATTTGGGGGCGATAAGACGCGATGAGCATGCATCAAGGCCTGGCCAGCGATTTCAAGACTACGCCCTACTGGTGGGAGGGCGTGCCGCGCGACGCGTGCGAGGAGGCCGTGCCCGCGCGCGCCGATGTCGTGGTGGTCGGCGCGGGCCTCACCGGCAGTTCCGCCGCGGCAACACTCGCGGCCGCGGGCCGGGATGTCGTGGTCATCGAGAGCCAATGGCCCGGATTCGGCGCATCGAGCCGGAATGGCGGCTTTGTCGGGCGCCATTTCAAGCATTCGCTTGCCGACCTGCTGAAGCGCTTCGACGTGCCGACCGCGCTCGCCTATTTCCTTGAACTGCGGCGCGGCTTCGATTTCGCCATCAACCTGATGAAATCCGAGGGGCTCGACTGCAAGCTGCAGGAGAACGGGCGTTTCATCGCGGCGATGAATGTCTCGGATTTCGAACGCCTCAAGACCGATTACGCCCTGCGCCGCCAGCATCTGGATGAAAAATTCGAGCTGCTGCCGGAAGGCGGCCTCAGCGAATATCGCTCGACGAAGGTGGTGGGCGGCGTGCTGCTGCGCGAACAGGCCGCCATCCATCCGGGCTTCTATGCCCATGCCATGGCGCAGCGTGCCAGGGCGCGCGGCGCCCTCATCGTCTCGAACACCAGCGTGCTCGGCCTGCGCCACGTCGATGCCGGGTTCGAGGTCACCACCACGCGCGGCGCCGTGCGCTGCCGGGATGTGCTGGTTTCGACCAACGGTTATTCCGGCGACGCGATGCCGTGGCTGAAGCGCCGGTTGATCCCGATCCGCGGCTTCATGGTCGCCACGGAGCCGCTGCCGGCCGAGACGCTGCGCAAGCTGCTGCCCCACAACCGCACCTATACCGATATCCGCAAGGATTCGAACTACCTGCGCTGGTCGCCGGACGGCACGCGGCTGATCTTCGGCGGGCAGACCGGCGCCGATCTCGAAAACAAGCTGGACGTGCTCGGCATGCGGCTGCGCGACGAAATGATCGGCGTGTTTCCGGAGCTCGAAGGCACCAGGATCGCGCATGCCTGGACCGGACGCTGCGCGACGACCTTCGACGTCTTCCCCAAGATCGGCAACAGGGACGGCATACACTTCGCGCTCGCCTATTGCTTTTCCGGCAATGCGCTGGCGCCCTATCTCGGTCATCACGCGGCGCTACGCATTCTCGGGCAGCCCTCGCCCGAGAATGCCTTCGAGGCACGCCGCTTTCCGAGCATGCCATTTTACAACGGCAATTCCTGGTTCGTGCCGTATATCCAGCGCTACCACAAGCTGGCCGACCGGCTGCGCCGCTAAAGCCGGGCCGCTTCAGGCGCTACCGTCAGGCTGCATGACATTGAGCAGCGGCTTCCCGGTGCGCAAGCGTTCGAGATTATCGCAGAAAAACCGCACGATGTGGTCTTTCCAGTCATCCACGAGTTCGGAACTATGCGGCGTGATGGACAGGTTGGGCACGTCCCAGAGCGGGCTGTCGCAGGGCAACGGTTCGATGCGGAACACATCGAACAGGGCAGCCTTGAGCGTGCCGGCGCGCAGAAGATCGGCCACGGCTGCTTCATCCACGACGCCGCCGCGCGAACTGTTGATCAGGATCGCGCCCGGCTTCATGCCCGCGAGCAGCTTCTTGTCGAGCAGGCCGGTCGTCGCCTGCGTCAGGGGCACATGAACACTGACAAAATCCGCTTCTCCCAGCGCGTCCGCCAGGTCGGCACGGCCAACGATATGGTCGAACCCGGCAACCGGCCGCCCGCTGCTGTTGAAGCCGATCGTCCGCATGCCGAAAACCTTGGCGCGCACGGCCACACGCTGGCCGATATTGCCGGTGCCGAGGATCAACAGCATCTTGCCGCGCACGCCTGACCAGGGTTCCGGCCGCCAGATACGGCTCTGCTGGTTCACGCGATAACGCGGCAGCCCGAAATTCAGCGACAGGATGCCGCCGAGCACATACTCGGCCATGAAATCACTGAGCACGCCGCCACTATTGGTCACCGTAATCCTGGCCGTATCCCAAGGCGGCAGATGATTGATGCCGGCGCCGCCATTGTGGAACCAGACCGTATCCGGACAGGAAAACAACACGCCGGAATTGGCGGGTGTCATCGCGCCGAGCCTGAACGAGAAAACGACGTGCGGGCGGTGGCTGGCGATGGCTGGAGCCAGTTCATCCATCTGCGAGACGATCGCGATCGCGGCATGCGGCAGGCTGGCGCGCAGCAGCGTCAGCGGGTCTCCCACATCAGGGTTCGTCACCAGGATGCGGCATCGCTCAAGCCAATCCATCGTCGGTGCCATCGCGGTGCTTCCTCCCATTCCAGCCGTGGCGATAGCCGGCCGCAACCGGCATCGCAACATGGCGACCCTGGCGGGCGAACATGTATTTTCTCAATTACCAATGACCGCAGGTCGAAACTTCGTGGCCTGCCAAGAAAATCCCGTGCATTTTCAGACGTTCCGGTTCCAGGGCGCGAGCCTTGCCGTGGCCCTCCTGCCAAATGCTGTCGCCGCCGACGGACATGCTGCTAGAGTCGCGCCGGAATCATTTTGCCCTGGCAGGAGAGCACCCTGAACGTCCTCATCGTTTTCGCCCACCCGGAGCCAGCAAGCTTTTCGGGCGCGCTGAAGGATACCGCCATCGAGACGCTTGGCGCGCTCGGCCATGACGTCGAGGTCTCCGACCTTTACGCGGATCGGTTCCAGCCGGCCGGCGGACCTGGCGACTTCACCCATCAGGTCGCGGCGCCGTTCGACTATCTTGCCGAGCAGCGCAACGCCACAGCCGGTGGCAGTTCGAGCGCCACGATCTTGCGCGAGCAGCAAAAGCTGATGCGCGCCGACCTGCTGATGTTCAATTTCCCAATGTGGTGGTTCGGCACGCCGGCCATCTTGAAAGGCTGGATCGACCAGGTGCTCGCGGCGGGGTTCGCCTATGATCGCGACAGCCGCTTCGAGACCGGACGCTTCCGAGGCAAGCGCGGCATGCTGACGGTGACGACCGGCAGCCTCGGCGATCGCTACACGAAGGACGGGCCGCTTGCTTACGCACCGATGCAGGAGACGCTGCACCCGCTCCACCGCGGCGTTTTCGAATATATCGGCCTGACCGTGCTCGAGCCCTTCATCGCCTATGGTGTATCGCGCGCCTCCGAAGCCGAACGCAAGGCGCAACTCGATGCCTATAGCCTGCATTTGACACATCAAATCGCCGGATAGCGCCAATTCGCGATCATTCGGACCTAGAGCAAAATCGAGTTATATGGAGTCATTCGGCTCCATATAACTCGATGAATTTGCTCGATAATTTTAAAGAGGAGCAAATTCGCAACAGACGAACCTGCTCTCGTTCCCTGCTCGCCATGGCAGGCCACCCGTTGGCCGCTCGCGTGGCCCGCAACGTCTCGCGGTGGCGATGCCCGCTGTAGCGCGCCAGAGCCGTTCCGGCTGTCGGGTGTCCTGACCGGCGGCCGGCTCAGGCCCTCAACCGGCCTGCTGGATGGCGGACAGGCGCCAGTCCGCCGGTTTGCCGTCCCTCATGCGCTGGAAGGTCCAGAGTTCCGTCGCCTCCACCGGCTTGTCCGGGTCGCCGGAAACGACGCGGTTGGTCGCCCGGTCGACCATGGTGTCGATCGCCGAAAACCGCATCGCGACGGTCGCGAACTCGACCGGGCCTTCGCTCCAGGCTTCCGCTAGGTCGCCCTGGAGCAACTTGGTGCCGGTCATGCGATTGGCCACGCCGTCGCGTTGATGCCCGGCGAGTTCCTCACCGAGATAGCCGGCCATTTCAGGCGTGGTGATCTGGCGCAGGCCGCCGGCATCCTCGTTGGTGGCGGCCTGCTGGACCAGGATCAGCAACTGTTCGAAAGCATTGTAGTCGTCGGGTCCGATCGCCGGCATGGCGTTGGCGTTGCCCGCGTTCGCGGTCGTGGCTTGGGCTTCGGCTTGGGCAGTCGCGCCGGGCGGCGGGGCGGCCGCCATCCGGGCCATGCCGGGGCGCGCAGCCGCGCCGGCCAGCTGCAAGCGGCGGCTGGCGAACCAGGAAAACGCCAGCCGCGCCAGGATGACGATCAGGCCGATCTGCAGCACAAGCCCGAGGATCGATGCCAGCGAGCCGAGCCCGCCGAAGAAGCCGGCGCCAAACAGGGCGCCGAGCAGGCCGGCGCCGAGCAGGCCGCCGAGGAAGCCGCGACGCGGGGCGGGGGCCGCGCTCCGTGGCTGGGCGCCGGTGCTCGCCGGTGCCGTCGAACGCTGAATCGGGCTGACGGAGCGCGGCGCCGTCGGCGTCGCCGGAGGTGCGGTAAAGGTGCGCGAGCCACGGCTGCCGAAGCTGCCGCCTTTCCCCATCCTGGCCTCGGCGCCGACCGGCGCGAGCACGAGGCCGAGCAATGCGGCTACCGCCATGGCGCGTGTCAGGGCTCGCAATCCGGTCGTTCCTGGCAGGGTCGTTCCTGGCAGGGTCGTTGCTGGCATGGTCGTTCGGCTCCGCATGTCTCTCTCGCTGCTTGGCGCCGGCACGGGGCGGCTGGCGCGACGGGTATCTTGAAAAGGCTGCACCCGCTTCGCCCGGCAACATGGGCACGATGCGCGCGTTTCGTAAGCCCTGCCGCCACCGTTTCGTTTACGAGCGGCCTTCATATCGTGCACGGCATCGCCAGGCGAGCGGCAGGCGGCCTCGCGCGCCGGCAACGCCTCGTCGCTCGGGATGTCTGAAGCCTGCATCGGCACGGTGGGGAAGCAGATTGGCCTGCCACGCGGTCACATGCCCGCGGCGGCGGCACGCCGGCTGGCATGGCGCTCGTTCGGCGGAGCACGCCCGCTGCGGCAGCCGGTCACCCGGTTACGATATTTCGCTGATCAGGCTCTGCTCTCCCGAGGCCCTGAGGAAATGCAGCAGGTCCGACAGTCCCTCGCCGAGCAGCGTGACATGCGCCCGCATCATTTGCGCGGCCTGGACACCGTCGCCGCGCAGGATGGCGTCCATCACCCGCTCATGCTCGGGGATCGAGGAATGCATCCGCCCGGGCTGGTAGGTGATGGTTCGGCGGTATGGCGAGATCTTCAAGGTCAGTCGGCGCAGCTCGTCCTGCAGGATGCGGTTATGGCTCGCCGCCGCGATCACCTCGTGAAACTCACGGTTGGCGGTGTAGAACAGCTCGGCATCTTCGGCGGCAGCCGCCTCGGCACAGGCGCGATGGGCCGCCTGAAGCCGTGCACGCTGCTCCACCTGGATGCGGCGCGCCGCCTGCGACGAGGCGATGCCTTCAAGCTCCGCGACGACGACGAACGCATCGAGCAGGTCGGCGAGCGACATCTGCGCCACCTGCAGACCCTGCCGGCCGCGCGAAACGACCAGGCCGCTGGCCGCCAGCCGCTGCAGCGCCTCGCGCACCGGCGTGCGCGACATGCCGAACTGCTCGGCGAGCTGGCGCTCGTCCAGCCGGTCGCCGGGCCGGCGCACCCCTTTGAGGATTTCCTCCTCGAGGCGGGTCACCACGCCGGCCGACAATGATTCAGGCTCGTCCGACACCGTTGTTCCGCTCATCCGCACCATGACGCCCAGCGCCTCACCGGCTATCCGCCGAATAAAATTTGTTTGCAACCGCCTCCGCAAGTGCCACCAGCCCATAGAGGAGCAGGCCGCAGATGCAAAGCACGACGATCGCCGCCATCGAGACCTCGGTGTCGGCGCGCGCCGTCGCGAAGATGATCAGATAGCCGAGCCCCGCCTGCGCCGTGATGAATTCGCCGATGATCACGCCGATAATGGCGAGCGTGATCGCGATCTTCATGCCGCTGAAGATATGCGGCAGCGCCATCGGGAAGCGCACGCTGGTGAAGATCTGCCATTCCGTCGCCGTCAGCGCGCGGCACAGCCTCAGGATGCCGCGATCGACGCTCAGGAAGCCCGCCGTCGTCGCGATCACCACCGGGAAGAAGGCGATGAACACCGAAAACGCCACGCGCGACTGCGACCCGACGCCGAGCCAGATGATGAACAGCGGCGCCAGCGCGATCTTCGGAATGAGCTGGAAGAACACCAGATTGGGATACAACGCCTCGCGCGCCATGTCCGAATAGGTGATCACGATGGCGATCGCGATGCCGAGCACGACCGCGAGCAGGAAGCCGGCCGCCGATTCCACCGTCGTGGGCACCGCATGCATCAGCAGGATGTCGTAATGGGCGACGATATATTCCGTGATCGAAATCGGCGAGGGCAGGATGACCGCGGGCACCCGCCAGATCACCACGTAAAGCTGCCAGACGGCGAGCACGAGGAAGGCGAGGCCGAGCGGCAGCACGATGCTGCTCGGGCCGACGGCGCCCTGGAACCTGCCGGCGCCCGACGCCGGAAGCGCTACGCCGGTCTCGGTGCTGATAGTGGCCTTTGCCATGCTGGACCTCACTCGATGATGCTGGCGCCGGCAGCAGACGCCTTGACGGGTTGCTGCCTGCCATCCGCCCGCGCGCCGCCAAGCCCGTGCCCCTGCCCGTGCCCCTGCCCGTGCCCCTGCCTCTGCCCGTGCGCCGCCTCGATGGTCAGGCGCAACTCGCGGCAGACCTGCGCGAATTCCTGGGTTTCCTCGATCTCGAACCGGCGCGGCCGCGCAAACGGCATCTTCTTGTCGAGGATGATCGTCGAGGGCCGCCCGCCCATCACCACCACGCGGTCCGACAGGAAGGCCGCCTCGCGGATCGAGTGCGTCACGAAGATCACCGTCTTGCGATAGGCCTCGAGGATTTCCGACAAGGCGACGTTCATCTGGTCGCGGGTGATGGCGTCGAGCGCGCTGAACGGCTCGTCCATCAGCAGTATCTCGGGGTCGTGGATCAGCGCCCGGCAGATCGCCACGCGCTGGCGCATGCCGCCCGACAACTCGCCCGGCTTCTTGTTTTCGAAGCCGGCGAGGCCGACCATCTTGAGCAACTCGTGGGCGCGATCGCGGTATTTATCGAGCGGAAGCTTCAGGATGCGGATCGGGAACAGCACGTTTTCGAGCGTGCTTTTCCACGGCAGCAAGGTCGCATCCTGGAAAATCACCCCGATGTCGCGGCGCGGCGCCGCGACCGCCGCGCCGGCCAATGTGATCACCCCCGCCGTCGGCTTCTCGAGGCCGGCGATCATCATCAGCAGCGTCGACTTCCCGCAGCCCGACGGTCCGAGCAGCGAGACGAACTCGCCGCGCGCCACGTCGACCGACGCCGAGGCAACCGCGTGGATCGGCGATTGCCGCGTGAAATAGGTCTTCTGGACGTTGGCGACCGAGACAAGCGGCGCCTCGGCCACGAGATGATCCGCCTTCAGTGGCACGCTTGGCATCAGGTGGCCGCCTCAGCCGACATATTTGCGATAGGGCGCGGCGTGTTTCTCCGCCTTCGCCAGATCCTCCGCAGACAGCTTGAGCTTACCGACGAAATCATTGGTGAACAGCGTGCCGACATCGGGTTTCACCGCTCCCTCGCCGGCCGCGTATTTCAGTACCAGATCGGCCATGGTCGCGACCTTGGCCGGATCCGCCCAGCCGAAACCGTTCTGCTTCACCTCGGGCACGAGATTGGTCAGGTTCGTCAGCCCGAGCCCGATGCGGGCGTATTCCTTGCCGGTCGAGGAAATCGCCACCTCGCTGTTGGCCTTGAGGAAGATGGCGACCGATTCATCGAAATCGGTCATCGTGAAGGCGATGGCCTCCATCGCGCCCTGCACGAAAGCCTCGCACAACGCGCGATCTGCCTTCAGGCGGGCGGGCTGCGTCGTCAGCGACTGGCCGTAGAACTCGATACCGACCGCCGAGAACGGCATGAAGCGCACATCCGTGCCGAGCGGCGCGAGCGAGGGCACCGTGCTGGTCGCGAAGGCGGAAACCGCATCGACCTGCTTCTCGACCAGCGTGCGCTCGCGGACCTTGCCGTCGACCTGCAGGATCTCGATCTTCTTGAGATCGATGCCCGCCTTCTCGGCATAGAGCGGCAGAAACGGATATTCGCCGGAGGTGACGCTGGCGCCGAGCTTCTTGCCCTCGAGGTCCTTCGGCACGCGGATCGGCGAGCCCGCCAGGACGCCGATCCCCATCAGCGCGTCGTAGTTGATCTGGCCGATGCAGGTGATCGGCAGCTTCTTGGCCGCCTGCACGATGACGGTCGGCGTCGCGGCCATGCCGAAATCGAAGGTGCCGGCGCTCACCGTCTGGGCAGCAGCGCCAGAACCGGAGCCGCGCGCCACCGAGACATCGAGCCCGTGCTTCTTCCAGAACCCCTTGTCGCGCGCGACATAGGCGAACAGGTTCGGCCCTTCCGGAATCCAGGACGTGGTGAACGAGACTTTCTTCAGTCCCTGCGCGATCGCCGGCATGGCCAGAGAAGTTGCCGTTGCCGCCGCGGCGGCAACACCGAAGCCCTTGAGGGCACTGCGACGTGAAATCACCATCCTCGACCTCCCTTGATCAGCGCGCGCCGTTTGTCCGGCATCACTCCAGCACCATCACCGCGTTCTTGTCCCGGCGCAAGTGCCATTATACAAAAAACACATTCCTGCATATTTTTTTGGCGGATCGGCGTAATTTTTAGCTATGGCGCATGCGAATTTTGTGCAATCAGTCGGCAAGCTTGATCATTTATCCTGTCTCGTTATACCAAACACGAGAAACGACGTGGAGGCATCATGAAGCCCTTCGAGATTCGCAACGCTCATTTTGACCGGCTCGTGAACACATCCGGGCTGCGCTGGATGGGGCAGAACACCAATCACGCCACGCCGCATCCGGCCGTGCTGGCGGCGATGGAAAAATGCATCCGCGACGAGGAATTCCACATATACGCGCCGCCGGCTGGGCTCGAGGCGCTGCGCCAGGGCATCGTCGCCGATCTCGGCCTCACCGGCCAGGCGGCGCTTGTCTCGGACGGCGCCGTCGCCTCGCTCTATCATGTCTGCCACAGCCTGCTCGGCCCCGGCGACGAGTTCATCACCACCGATCCGACCTGGAACTGGCCGATGGCCTTCGCGCGCGCGGTCGGCGCCACGGTGACGCAGATCCCGATCTTCGGCGAGGAATACGGCTATCGTCTCGCGCCAGAGCGGCTGAAGGCGGCGATCACGGCGAAGACCAAGGTCATCTACATCGTCGACCCGAACAATCCGCTCGGATCGGCCTGCACGCCGCAGGAGATCGACGGCATCGTCGCGGCGGCGCGCGAGGCTGGCGCCTACCTGATCCACGACTGCACCTATCGCCATTTCGCCCATGATCACACGCTGGCAGCGTCACGCTATCCCGAGCGCACGCTGACCATCTACAGCTTCTCGAAATGGCTCGGCCTCGCCGGCATGCGCATCGGCGCCGTCGTCGCGCATCCCGACATCATCGAAAAGCTCTCCGCCGCCCCGCCCAACAATCTCGGCTCGAGCATCCTCGCCCAGCGCGCGGCGCTTGCCGGCCTCGGCATCAAGGCGGAATGGTTCCCCGGCGTCCTCGCCCAGCAGCGCGCCAATCAGAAGCTGATCAAGGAGGCGATCGACAAGCTCCCCGGCCTGGCGGTCGCGGTCTACCCCTCGAACGGCAATTTCCTGGTGGTGGAATGCCACCGCGCCGGCATCAAGCCGGAAGCGCTCGTCGCCGTCTGCCAGAAGCACGCCATCATGATCCGCCAGGGCGCCTATCACACGCCGAATTTCGGCGATCGCTTCATCAAGATCAGCACCACCGTGCCGACCGCCTGGGTCGAGGAATTCGTCGCGCTCCTGCCGGCCATGGTCGAGCAGGCACGCGGCCAGAACGAAGACGTCAAACTGTTCTGAGCAGCCCGCCCGGCGCGGCGCTCGTAGAAGGAGAGAATCGACCATGGATCTTAAGCTCAAGGGCAAGACGGTCCTCATCACCGGCGCGTCGCAGGGCATCGGCGAGGGGCTGGCGCATGCCTTCGCCGAGGAAGGCTGCAACCTTCATGTCGCGGCCCGCTCCGGCGACCGGCTCGAAAACCTCAAGCGCACCCTCGAGGCCGATCATGGCGTCAAGGTCGCCGCGCATGCGCTCGACCTGACCGAGGCCGGCGCCGTGGCGCGCCTCGTCGAAGCGGTCGGCGACATCGACATCCTCGTCAACAATGCCGGCGTCATCCCGAGCGGCTCGCTCTGGGATGTCGACGAGGCGAAATGGCGTGCCGGCTGGGAGCTGAAGGTGTTCGGCTACATCAATCTGACCCGCGCCATCTACCCGCGCATGAAAGCGCAAGGCGGCGGCGTCATCATCAACAATATCGGCAATGGCGGCGAGGTCTTCGACCCGGCCTATGTCGCCGGCACCACCGGCAATGCCAGCCTGATGGCCTTCACCCGCGCCATGGGCGGCCACTCGCTCGACGACAATATCCGCGTCGTCGGCGTCAATCCGGGGCCGGTCGACACCGATCGCATCTACAACATGCTGAAGAAGCGCGCCGCCGACTGGCTCGGCGATGCCGGCCGCTACGAGGAGTTGCAGCAGCGCTACCCGCTGAAGCGCCCGGCCCATGTGCACGAGATCACCGACCTGATCGTCTTCCTGGCCTCCTATCGCTCCGGCTACACGTCCGGTGCGATCTTCACCGTCGATGGCGGCATTGCCTCCCGCCGCTCGGTCATCTGAGGAGAAGCGACATGGCCTTTGCCACCGCCAGCGACGGCGTGAAGCTGTTCTACGAGGAGGCCGGCACCGGCACGCCGATCATCTTCGTGCACGAATTCGGCGGCAGCCATTGGAGTTGGGAGCCGCAACTCAACTTCTTCGCACGCCGGCACCGCTGCATCACCTTCGCCGCACGCGGCTATCCCCCCTCCGAGGTGCCGGCGAGCATCGACAGCTATTCGCAAACGCGCGCCGCCGACGACATCGCCGACGTGCTGAGCGCGGCGGGCATCGACAAGGCGCATGTCGTCGGCCTTTCCATGGGCGGTTTCGCGGCGCTTCATGCCGGCCTGCGTCATCCCGGGCGCGTGCTCTCGGTCGTTGCCGCCGGCGCCGGCTATGGCGCCGAGAAGGCGCATGAGGATTACTTCAAGGGGATTTCCGAGCAGGTCGCCCGCAACTTCCAGGAGCGCGGCGCCAGGGATTTCGCCCCGACCTATGCCGAGGGCGCCTCGCGCGTGCAGTTCCAGGACAAGGACCCGCGCGGCTGGGCGCTGTTCGCCGAGCGCCTCGGCCAGCACGATTCCCTCGGCGCCGCCAACACCATGCGCGGCGTGCAGATGCGCCGGCCCTCGCTCTACGACCTCGAAGACCAGTTCCGCCGCATGCAAGCGCCGCTGCTCGTCATGACCGGCGACGAGGACGACCATTGCATCCAGCCCGGGCTGTATCTGAAGCGGGTCGTGCCGCGCTGCGGCCTGGCGGTGTTCCCGAAATCCGGCCATACGCTCAATCTCGAGGAGCCGGCGCTGTTCAACCATCTGCTCGGCGAATTCATCGCGCAGGTCGAGGCCGGGCGCTGGGGCCTGCGTGATCCGCGCGCCAACCCGGCCCAGATCATGCGGACCGACTGATCATGGCCGGCACCCCCCTCCTTTCCGAGCGCGTCGATGGCGCGCGGCTCTGGGCACGCCATATGGCGCTCGCCGCTTTCGGCGCCCGCGCCGATGGCGGCGTCGATCGGCCGACGCTGTCGCCGCAGGAAGCGCAGGCCCGCGCCCAGATCATCGCCTGGGGCCGCGCCATCGGCCTGCGGTCCTTCACCGACAAGGCCGCCAACCTGTTCCTGCGGCTCGAGGGGCGCGATGCCGCGCTCGCGCCGGTCGTCGCCGGTTCGCATATCGATTCGCAGCCGACCGGCGGCAAGTTCGACGGCGTGTTCGGCGTGCTCGCCGCGCTGGAGACGGCCGAAGCCATCGTCGCGCGCGGCACGCAGCCGCTTCGATCGTTCGAGATCGCCGCCTGGACCAACGAAGAAGGCTCGCGCTTCGCCCCCGGCATGACCGGTTCGGATCTTTTCACCGGCACCAGGACGCTCGACAACGTGCTGCCGATCCGCGACGCGCACGGCATCACGATCGGCGAGGCGGTGGACGCCATTCTCGCCGCCGACGATGACGTGCCGCTGCGCGCATTCGGCCTGCCGATCGCCGCCTATGTCGAGCCGCATATCGAGCAGGCCTCCGTCCTCGAACTGGCGAACGTGCCGGTCGGGGTCGTCACCGGCATTCAGGGCACCCGGCGCTACCGCATCACCGTCACCGGCGAGGCCGCCCATGCCGGCACGGCCCTGCGCAAGGACCGGCGCGATGCGCTGATGGCGGCCGTGCGCATGATCCAGGCCATGGACGAAGCCGCGATGGAGCCTGCCGACACGCTCGTCACCGTCGGCATGCTGGAAGTGACGCCGAACGCGCCCTCGGTGGTGCCGGCAAAGGTGTTCTTCTCCGTCGACCTCCGCCACCCGGACAATAGCGTGGTCGATCGCGTCGATGCCGATATCCGCCGCATCGTCGAAGAGATGAAGGGGCCGTGCGAGGTCGAGTTGAAGCAGATCCAGCATTCGCCGTCGCTGACTTTCGCCCCCGCCATCCGCGCCACCATTGCCGAAGCAGCAGCGGCGCGCGCCATTCCGGCCATGGATGTCTATTCGGCCGCCGGCCACGATGCCCGCCAGCTGCACTATGTCTGCCCGGCCGGCATGATCTTCGTGCCGTGCCGTGGCGGAATTTCCCACAACCCCGAGGAATGGGCCGAGCCGGCACATTTGACCGCCGGCGCTCAGGTGCTGGCCGACGTCGTCTGGACCCTGGCCAACAATCCATAACGCGGCGAACCGGCGGAACCCAACCGGACGTCCAAGCTTGCGCCGGCTAACCCTCGCCCTCGTCGCGCGCGGCCGAACGGCTCTGCCTGCCCGCCAAGTCCCGGTAAAGCCGGGCATAGGCCGCGCACATCCGGTCCGCCTGAAAATATTGCCGGTAACGGGCGCCCGCCTGCTCGCCCATGCCTTGCGCCCGCGCCGCGTCGGTCCATAGGCACGTCATGGCCTGCCGCAACGCCGCCGGATCGCTCGGCGGCACGACCAGCCCGGTCTCGCCGCCGATATTGACGAATGTCGTGCCGGTGCCGATCTCGCTCGAGATCATCGGCTTGCCGTGCATCGCGCCCTCGAGCAGCGAGACGCCGAACGCTTCCGAACGCAGATGGGACGGGAAGACCACGGCGCGGCACAGCGTCAGGAGGGCGTTTTTGTCCGCCTCGGACACGCCCCCCAGGAAATGGATATTGCGCAGCCCGAGCTGGCGCGCCTGCGCTTCGAGCTCATGGGCGATGGGACCGGCGCCGACAATGGCGATCGGAAAATCGACGCCCTGCATGGCCTGCAGCAGGATATGGAGCCCCTTGTAATAACGCAGCACGCCGACAAACAGAAAGAAGCGCTCGCCAAGCACGCCGCGCCAATGGCGAAGGCGCTCCGGCGCGGGCGCCGGATAGCAATCCCTGTCCAGTCCGATCGGGATGATGCTGACCTTGTCGGAAAATCTTGTCAGGACCGGGCTGGTAGCGAGGTAGTTCGGCGAGGTCGCGACGATGGCGTCCATCTGGCCGAGGAAGCGCTCCATCAGCGGGCGGTAGAGTTGCAGCAGCAGCTTCTGGCGCACGATATCGGAATGATAGGTGACCAGCGTCGGCTTGCTGACGCGCGACGCAAAATGCACCAGATCCATGAACGGCCACGGGAAATGGTAATGGATGACGTCGGCACGGGCCGCCAGTTGCCTGAACCGCGTCACGGCCGAAGCGGAAAAGCCGGTGGATGCGATCTCGAAATCGCGATGCGCCCGGTGAAGCGTGTAGCCGTCCTGCTCGATCGCGGGCGCGCGTCCCTGGCGCGACAGCGACAGGACATCGGTGGCATAGCCGTGCCTGCCTCCGCCAAGGGCGATCTGGTGGATGACCTGTTCGATGCCCCCCATCGTCTCGGGCAGCGAGGTCTTGAAAAACTGCAAAACGCGCAACATCGGCGTTCAATCAAGTAATAAGAGCCCGAAAGGCGGACACGAACCGCGCGGCCGAGAAGTCACGCGCCCGCCTTTCGCAGGCAAGTCGCATATTGGCTGCGGCCTCCGCGGTCAATTCCGTTATCGCGGCGCATAAGGCCGTTTCGTCAGGGTCGAAATGCAGCATGATGCCGGTCTTGCCGTCGATGATGCTTTCCCGAAGCCCGCCTTCATCGACGCCGATCACCGGCTTGCCGGCCGCCATCGCCTCGACGGCGGACATGCCGAAATCCTCGTCGCTTGGAATATAGATCACCGCGATGGCGTTGCCGATCAGCCTGGCCATGCTGGCCTGGCTTTGCCAGCCGAGCACGGCGATATTGCGCGCGCTGGCCGCGAGCGCCGCGAGACGCGCAAGTTCCGAGCCGCCGGAGGCCACGACGAGCTTCTTGCCGGGCATGGCGCGGAAGGCCGCGATGATGCGATCGACGCGCTTGTTCGGCTCGAGCCGGCCGACGGAGAGATAATAATCCTCCTGCCCGAGAAACCGGAAACCCGCCAGATCGATCGGCGGATAGACGACCTGCGCCGCGATGCCGGTCAGCCGCGCCAGCCGCTCCCGGACATGGTGCGAATTGACCAGCACGGTGTCCATCGCGCCAAGGGATTCGAGATAGGAGCGCCGATAGCGCCGGATCGCCAGGCGCAATGCAGGCCGCAACGGCGCCGGCGCGCGCTGCACGTATTCGTCGTGCCGGTCGAAAGCAAAGCGCGGCGGCGTGTGGCAATAATGGATCTTCCTGCCGCCCGCCTGCCGCGCGACCGCCAGCGGCGCGTAAACACCGCTATAGATCACGCAATCGGCCTGCTCGATGGCCGGATAACCGAGGCCGAAGGTCGCAAGCGCCCGTGGAACGCGTGGCAGCCAGCACAGCGGCGCGCCCGGTGCGACCGGGGTGACCCCTCTCAGGTCGCCGGTCCCGGCAAATGAATCGTAGATTCCCGACACACCCAGCGAGAAGCCGGGCAAGCTGTCGGCCAATGTGATCGCCAGGCGCTCGGCGCCGCCATTGACCTGCAGGTAGTCGTAAAGGATCCAGTTGCGCGTCCGGCCCGTCGCCTGCGAGATTTGAGGCCCGAGACGCATTCAGGCGGCCACGGCGAACTTGCCGACGAAACACCGCCCGGCCGCGGCGATGCGCGCCGCAAGCGCGGGATCGTCCGCCAGAAGCGTGATGGCGCGGGCAAAATCCCGCGGCGTTTCCGCCGCCAGATAATGCTGTCCGGCCGCCGCGCCCAACCCCCTGACGCCGTGACGCGTCGCGATCACCGGAAGCCCATGCGCGAAACCTTCCAGCGTCTTGAGCTTGGTTCCGCCCCCAGCCTGCAACGGCACCAGCGCGATATCGGCGCCGCGATAACACGCCGCGATATCCTCGGCGTCGGGGAGAAACGCGACGTCAGGATTGGCCCGCAACATGTCGGCCAGTTGGCGCGGGGCATGCCGCCCGACGACGCACAGGCGCCAGGACGGCCCTCCGGCCGCGCGCAGCAACGGCATCACCCGCCGCACCAGCATGCGCACGGCTTCCTCGTTCGGCGCATAGTCGAGCGTGCCGACGAACAGCAACCGGCATGGGCCGGCCGTTCGGCGAGGCGACTGATTTGCCGGCAAAGAAATACGATTCGGGCGACAGGCCACATGCCGCGCCAGCCGCGTGGAGAAGCCTCGGCAATCGTCCGGCGCGCTGAGATAGGCCACCTGGTAGCCGGCGCGGACGAAGCGCGCGACCAGGCCATATTGCAGGCCAAGGGAGGCGGCGCGCACGGCCTGGCGCACGCGCCCCAGGCGCAGCAGCGCGCCCGCCACGCTCAGGCGCGTGGCGGATTCGCGATCGTCCATGTCGAGAAAAGCCGCCGCGTCGGGGAAAAGCCGCGCCACGGCCTGGCCGACATCGTGCAGGTAGAGCCTGAACACGATGATGCGTGCGACGGGGCCGGATTCGCGCAACCCGGCCAGCCTGTTCAGGTCCGGCGCCGGCATCACCTGCGGCCAGTCCGCGATGAAGCGGCGCGAGCACAGCGCCAGCCATGGCAACATCAGGCCGATGGCGCGCCGGAACCGGCCTGGCAGCGCGAGGCTCTCGCCAAGCGGCCACACGCCCTCGGCCGGATAATCCGGCGGGAGCCCGCCCGAGCCCGGCATGGCGCCGGCGAGCACGACATGGACGCGGTGGTTTTCGGCCAGTTCGTTCAGCCAGTCCCAGGCCCGCAAGGCGCGCCCCGAGCGCCCCGGCAGCGGCAGGACCGGGCTCACCAGCACGGCAATCGGCTTAGGCGGCTTCATGTGGGCGCCTGGACGGGGCTCACGACCTGAACGCGCCGATCCTCGAGCCGCAGCACGCGATCGGCAAGGCGCAGGTTGTTCGAGCGGTGCGTGATGAAGACCACCGTCATATCCGGACGCGCGCGCCGCAGTCCCGACAGCAGACGGGTTTCGGTCGCTTCGTCCAGGCCCGAGGTCGCCTCGTCGAGCAGGAGCAGGTCCGGGCAGCGATACAGCGCCCGTGCCAGCGCCAGGCGCTGGCGCTCGCCGCCGGACAGGCCGGAGCCGTCGGCGCCGATGCGCGCATGCACGCCGCCGGGCAACCGGTCCACGACCTCGCTCAGGCAGGCGAGGGCGAGAGCGGCCTCCACCCGGTCCGGCTCGCCGGCATCGAAGCCGAAAATCACGTTTTCCGTGACGCTGTCATCGAGCAGCGTGACGTGCTGGGGAATATAGGCCACGCCCGGCGCATCGCGCCCGTGCTCGCGCGCCGGCCAGCCATGCACGACCGCGCCGGACTGCGGCACGAGAACCCCACACAGCAGTTCCATCAGCGTGCTCTTGCCGACGCCGGACGGGCCGACCAGCGCCGTCCATGAGGGATGCGGGATGGCGAGACTGGCCTCTTCCAGCACCGGAGCCGCATCGGTCGTGTGGCGAAAACTCACGCGCTCGAGCGCGAACCCGGCCTGCTTCGCCGGGACCGGCGCGATGCCGATGGCCTTGACGCGCGCCGCGCCCGCCTGGGCGAACTCGGCCAACACCAGTTCGATATTGACCATCGAGCCATAAAGAAGCGCCCGCGTGCTCAACAGGCTCATCATCGCCGGCAGGATGGCGCGGGCGACGACCCCATAGAAAACCAGCAGCGGCAGCAATTCCGCCAACGGGCGCGCGAGGATCAGCCATAGCGTCACGACCAGCAGCAGCGTGGCGAAAATCGCGAAATCCATCACCAGCCGCGGCAGGACCGGGAAAAAGCCGAGCATCTTGTTGGCATCCGCCAGGGCATCGACGGCCTGGTCGAGGCGGCCCTGGAAAAAGCCCTCGAGCCGATAGACCCGGATTTCACGAAACGAGGCGAACGCTTCGGCCATGCCGATATTCCAGCGCTGCAACGCCGCCTCGCGCCGGTGAGCGGCGTGCTTCTGGGCCTGGCCCATCAGGCGCTGGATCAGCACGCTCACCGCCGCGAATCCGGCGGCGAGAATCGGCGAAATCAGCGGATACTGCCAGAGCATCAGGCTGGTCAGGAAAACCAGCATCAGGCCTGAGGAAATCAGCGTCACGCATTGATGGCTGACATAGGCGGCATCGACCGCGGTGGTGGCGCAGCGGCGCAGATAATGCGCCTGATGCTGCGTGCGGAACGCCATCCAGTCGAGATGGACATAGCCCTCGAACAGCCGGCTGACCGTGTCGCGCTGGACTTTCTGGGTGAACAGCGCCTGCTGCCATTGCAGGCTGCCCTGAACCAGTAGCTTACCGGTGATCAGCAGCAAAAGGCCAAGGCTGAGCGCCGGCACGACGCCAATGCCGGCAGCGCCAGCCGCCCTTTCGAGCACGACGGGGCATTGGCCGAGCAAACATTGCACATAGGGCACCGTCGCCACCGCCGTCAGCGTTTCCAGGCCCGAAACCGCGCATGCCAGCAGCGAGACGCCGAGCAACTGGCGCTTGTGCTCCGGCCGCAGGAAACGGCCGAGCGCGTCCGCAAGCGCGACGATCTCACGCCAGGCGGCGACGGTTTCGGCGGCAGCGCTCATCGCGCCTCCAATCGCCGTTGCAGGCGAAGCCACGGATAGTGCATCGCGGCCCGCGCCATCTGGCCCGTGTAGCCCAGGCGGCTGGCGCTCACCCCGGCCGGCAGGAAACGGCGCGCATGCCGGGCATAGGTCGTGCCGGCGAAGGCGACATAATCGGGCGTCAGCCGCCCGGCGTGAAACCGGCTGAAATCGAGGCGCCTGCTGTCGGACCATAGATGGTTCCACAGATGCAGGCTGTAAGCGTGTGCAGGCAACGCCACCTCGCGCTCGAACAGGTCGCGCAGGCCCTGCCGCGTCCAGTCGAGCGCATAGAACGCGCTTTCCGGCTCGATATGCAGCAAATCCGGATAGGCGCGGCTGAGCCTGAACGGCAGCAGCGTCGAATGGGCGCTCCAGCTGCCGTCGAAGGCCTCGCTCATGCCTTCGAGCCAGAGCCGGCAGAATGCGGCGCCGGGCGCCGACGCGATCCAGGCATTGCACAGCGAGCCGCCATCGCCGGCTTGCGGCGGCGCTTTCTCCCGGCCGAGAACGAATTGATGCGCGCGCAAGGCGTCCGGCAGCGGGCGCAGGAACAGCGTATCGATATCGGCGTAAATCCCGCCTTCGCGCGCCAGAATCTCAAGACGGGCGAAATCCGCCAGATGTGCGTAGCGAAACTGGCCGATCCGCGCATCGTCATAGCGGTATTCGGCGACGAGACGTTCGGGATCGATCCGGCGCAGGCGCAGCATCGGCTTGATCCTGTCCCACCATGCGCCATGGGGCTCGTGCTGATAGTGGAAATGGATCTCGTCCGGCTGATTGACCTCGTAACAGGAGCGCAGGCAGAGATAATACATCAGATGAAACGGCTCGGTCTGCTCCCGAAGACCGAACACGAAGTGAAAAATCTTGGGGATCGCGCCGGCCATGGTCAGCCCAGCGCCCGAAGCAGCGCATCCGTGACGGCGTGCCGCGAGAATTTCTGCCCGATGCGGCCAGCCAGTTGCCGGGCGCGCGCCCCCGCCGCCGGCCGGTCCTCGAATACGGCGCGCAACGCCTGCACCGCCCCGGCCATGGACGGTTCGGCCCAACGATCGCTCGGCCGGTAATTGGCGGACCATGTCGGCTCATGCACCGGTATCATCGTGAAATCGACGATATGGGCAAGGTCGCGCTCGAGAAAGTCCATTTGCCCGCCATAGCCGGTCATCACCACCGGCTTGCCGAGCCGCGCCGCCTCGAATGCCCCCAGGCCCCAGCCTTCCGTGCGCGCCAGCGACACGAAGCAATCGCCCCTCTGGTGCAGCGCCAGCATTTCCGCGTCGGACAGCGTCTCATCGGCAATCACCACCAGCGGCGCGGGATTGCGAAACTGCGCCGCCAGTTTGGCCAATGTCTCGCGCGGCGCCGGATGGCGCAGCCTGAAGGCGTTTCGCCATTGCCGCGTCCAGCGCGTGATGTCCTTGGCGCTCGTCTTGACGACCATCAGCACCGGATCGTCGGCGCTGAACGCCTGCCAATAGGCGCGCGCCGCCAGATATGGCGCCTTGCGGTTGGACCAGAAGCCGATCGTGTAGAAGATGAACCGGTCGCGCAGCGCTTCGGCGCCGCCGAGCCGGGCCTCGAGCGCCGCCCGGTCGGCCGGCGCGACCGCCACCGCATCCTCGAATTGCGACAGATGCGGCACGACGTGGATCGGCACCTTGACGCCGGATCGGCGAAACACGTCGACGTTCCACTGGCACGGCACGATCACCCCGTCGAGGCGATTGAGAATGGCCGGCCAATGCGCGGGCAAGTACTCGAGTTCCCACACGGTATAGCCGAAAACCCGCCGCCCCTCGGCGCGCTCGGCCTCGATCCAATGCGGGTAATATTCCGGCACGGTGTGGATCAGGACCGTGTCATAGGCGAGCGGCCGGTTGCTGACGGCATCGAGCCGGGGGCAATCCCAGGATGCGCCGGGCGCGACCTCATACAGCCCGTCCCCGGTCAGCATCGGCGTCCAGGTGAGAGGCGTGCCATGGTCGACCAGGGCGCGGATGTAGGATTTCGCGGCGACCGCGTAGCCGGTATTGTCGCCCCACGAAATATATCTCAGGCCCAGCATGTCAGGCGCGCCACGATGCGATGTGGAACCCGAGAAAGCCCCTGATCAGCCCGGCGATCCGCGCGGCAAAGGCCAGCCCGCGCCACGGCCGCAACGAGAACATCTGGATCGCCGCCGAGACCAGCGTGCGCAGGCCCCAGTTGAGCATGTGCGGCTGCGGGTTCTTGGCGATGAGCGCGCCGTCGCCAATGGCGTAGGCGTGAAAACGGCTGACCGCCCAGCCGTTCCATGGCGGAATCTTGGTCGGGTGCTTCATCTTCACCTGCGGGCGATAACAGGCTTTGCCCTCGCCGAGAATGGCGAAAAGCCGGTTCATCAGGTCGATGCCCTCGGCGGCCGGAAACGCCGCGCCCGGCCCGAAGCGCTCGTCGAAGCCGCCCACGGTGAGAAAGCTGTCCCGCCTCACGAACAGCGTCGCCTCGGTGAGGCAACCGAACATCGTCCGGCGCGTGAACAGCACCGGCTGCTGCTTCCAGCCCAGCACGTTGGGGCAGCCGTCCTCGTCGATGGTCTGGCCGGTCACGACATGGACGTCCTGCTCGGCAATTGCCCGCGCGACCTCGGACAAGGCGTCGGGCAGCAAACGGCAATCATCGTCGGGAAAGCCGAGCCAGGCGCCGCGCGCCAGCCGCGCGCCATGATTTCTCGCCCGGCTCGCGCCACGGAAAGCGACGCGCTCATGCACGATCTCCAATGTCACGGCAAAGGCTTCGAGCAACGCCACGAGACGGTCGTCGCCGTTCTGGTCGACGATGATGACCTCGAACGGGGCGGCGTTGCGGAGTTCGGCCAGGCTGGCAAGGCAATCTTCAAGGCTCCCGCCATCATGCAGCGTCGCGATGACGAGAGAATAGCAGACCATGGCTCCATCCATCACATGGCGCGCAACCGGCCGGTCATCGCGCGGCCGCTTCTCTGACACGCCGTCATCACGGCGACCAGATGGTTTCGGTGCGTTGCCGGAGGAGAGACCGAAGCGCCGCGACAGCCTCGGCGGTGCCAGGCCGCGACGAAGCGTTCGGCCGAGGATCGTCCGATCTCAACCAAGCCAACGGCGACCCGGCCAGGCCAACGCGCCCATGCATCCGCCGCTTGCTTGCAACGGATCCGATCACCATCCCCCGGCGGCGAATGGCGGCGGTGGCAGCAGGCTGGCGCTGAAGGCTTCCGCGATGCCGCCCGGCCGCCGGTCGCGCTGGCGGAACATGTAGATCGGCACCATGATCTTCGGAGATAACGGGCGGAAGACGAGCGCGGCATTCCCCCTGACGCGCGCTGTCTCGGAATCGACGATGCCGACGCCGAGCCCCTGCTCGACCATGGCGCAAAGCGTCATGCCGAGGCTGACATCGATCACCGACCGGTAGCGCGCCCCGGCCGCCTCCATGGCCGCGGTCAGCTTGCGGCGGAACTCGTCCTCCAGCCCGAGCGAGATGATCGGCTCGTCGGCGAGGTCGGACGGGGTGATCGCCTGGCGCTCGGCGAGCCTGTGCCCGGCCGGCATGGCGACAAGCCCTTCCAGGTCGCACAGCTTGCGCCGCGACAGGTTGCTTTCCTCGCTCCTGATCTGGGCAATGCCGATATCGATCTCGCCCGAGCCGACGAGCCGCACCGCATCGACGGAGCTGACCGAATACAGCGACAGCGTCACGCCCGGATTCGCCCTGGCGAAACGCGCCGCCATCAGCGGCATCCATGCCAGGCTGAGCGTCGGAATGACGGTGACGACGACGCGCCCCTGCTTGCGGTCCCTCAGGCCGCCGGCGAAGCGCTTCAGGTTCTGCATGCTGAAATAAGTGCGCTCGACTTCCGCATAGAGCGCGCGCGCCTCGTCGGTCGCGGCGATGCCCTTGGCCGAGCGGACGAAAAGCTGCAGCCC
The DNA here is from genome assembly GCA_937988775.1 of uncultured Alphaproteobacteria bacterium. Taxonomy (GTDB): domain Bacteria; phylum Pseudomonadota; class Alphaproteobacteria; order Rhizobiales; family Beijerinckiaceae; genus CALKHP01. The sequence goes on along the minus strand of CALKHP010000034.1, from coordinate 7,600 downwards.
GAGATCCAGTTCGATCAGCCGCAGCGCCTTGGTGACGGCCGGCTGCGACACCCGCAGGATCGCGGCCGCCCCGGTCACGGAGCCGCTATCCATGATTGCCTTGAAAACCTCGACCTGCCGATAGTTCATGCGCTCACCCCATAACCTCAGGTAATGCATATGGGAGAGATAGTCATTTGAGGAAATGCCAGACTTCGTATTTCCTACCCTCAACGCTGAGGTCCGGACCAAAACAAGCGGCAGGACAGCAGCGTCACAGGCTGGGCGCACCCATGGGCTGAAGCCCGGGGCGTCAATGCGGGCTCCGATGACCCGCACATCTGCATTTGCCTGCAACGGGAGCCACGCCATGAAGAAGCTGCGTCTTGTTTGTTCCGTCGCCATCGCTGCGACCTTAATGGCCTCCAGTGCCGCATGGGCGGCGCCGGAAGGCGTGCTCCGCGTCGCGATCGGCGCCGACCCCGCGACCTTCGATCCCGCATTCAACGATCTTCCGGTCGGCAATGGCGTCGATCTCGCCGTGCTCGAGGGCCTGTTCCGCTGGAGCGACGACAACAAGGTCATCAAGAATCTCGCCACCGATTACAGCTTCTCGCCCGATGGCATGATGTTCACGGTCAAGATCAAGACCGGCAACACATTCAGCAACGGCGACCCGCTGAATGCCGAAGCCGTCGCCGCGAGCTTCAACCGCCTGCTCGACAAGAAGGTCGGCTCGATCTACCGCGGCCTTTATGCCTCGATCGGCACCGTCAAGGCGGTCGGCGAGGATACGGTCGAATTCCACCTCGCCGAGCCCAACGGCCATATCCTGATCCTGCTGGCCAACACCGCCGCCAGCATCGTCAACGTCAAGGCGGTCGAGGCGATGGGCGCCGAATACGGCCGCAAGCCGGTCGGCAGCGGGCCTTATCTCGTCGAGAAATTCGTCGGCGGCGAAAGCATCCGCCTGGTACCGAACCCGCGCTACAAGGGCGACTATCCCGCGACGCTCAAGGCGATCGAATATACCGTCGTGCCCGAGGACGGCGCGCGCATGGCGCTGCTGGAAACGGCGGGCACCGATGTCGTCGAGCGCGTGCCGCCGGAATCGATTGCCGCCATCAACGCGCTCCCCGATGCGAAAGTCATCAATCCGCAAAGCATGTTCTCCATCAACATGGAAATGGTGCTGAAGGGGCCGCTGAAGGATGCCAAGGTGCGCCAGGCGCTCAACATGGCGATCGACCGTGACGGCATGGTCAAGGGCATCCTCGGCGGGCTGGGCACACCCTCGGTCGGCATGGTCGGGCCGGGCACGCAGGACGAGTTGCGCCGCACCTTCCCGCAGATCAAGTTCGATCCGGAAGGCGCCAAGAAGCTCCTCGCCGAGGCCGGCTACAAGCCCGGCGCCCTGGCGCTGACCATGACCTGCCCGACCGGACGCTACATCAAGGATGTCCAGGTCTGCCAGGCGATCGCCGGCTCGTTGCAGAATATCGGCATCAACGCGACCGCCAACGTCGTCGATCGCGGCACCTGGAGCAAGGTCGTCGGGCAGGACCCGGAGAAGCGCACCGACAATATGGGCATGGTCGGCCGCGCCACGGCCGGCATGGACTACACGCTCTACCGCCTGTTCAAGACCGGGGTCGGCGCCAACCGCACCGGCTACAACAACCCCAAGGTCGACGCGCTTCTGGCCGAAGGCCGCAGCACCAGCGACGCGGCGCGCCAGAAGGAGATTTACGGCGAAATCCAGCAGATCATCTGGAACGACCAGCCGTTCATCTTCCTCTGGTACCAGACCCAGGCGCTCGGCGTGGCCAACAAGGTCAAGGGCCTGCGCGTGAAGCCCGACGAGACGCTGGTCTTCGACAAAGTCAGCGTCAACTGAGCTGACATCCGCGAGGATCGATCATGTTCATCACACGACGCCTCGCGATGGCCGTGCCGACATTGCTCGTCGTGTCGGTCCTGGTGTTCTTCTTCATGGACATGATCCCCGGCGACCCGGCGCAGATGCTCGCCGGGCCGTCGGCGACCAATGAGGAAATCGACGTCATCCGCGACGCGCTCGGCCTCAACCAGCCGCTGCTGACGCGCTATGGCCTGTTCATCAAGGGGCTGTGGGACCCCTCCGTCGCGACCTCGTTCCTGACCCATCGCCCGGTGGCGCTGGAACTGGCGGAACGGCTGCCCAACACCCTGATCGTCGCCATTGGCGGCCTCGTGCTCGGCCTCATCCTCGGGGTGATCTCCGGCGTGGTGTGCGCGCTGCGCCAGGGCGGTGTCGCGGAAGCCGGCATCACCGTGCTGACGCTCACCGGCATCTCGATGCCGATCTACTGGCTCGGCCTGCTGTGCATCTGGCTGTTCGCCGTGCATCTGCGCTGGCTGCCGGCGGCCGGCGCCTCGACGCCGGCGCATTTCGTGCTGCCGATCCTCGTCATCGCGACGCGCCCGACCGCGATGTTCAGCCGGCTGATCACCGCCAACCTGCTCGAGACGATGGGCAAGGATTATCTCGACACCGCACGCGCCAAGGGCCTGAGCGAGACCCGCGTCATCGTGTTCCACGCCCTGCGCAATTCGCTGGTGGCGGCGGTCAGCGTCGCCGGCGTGCAGTTCGGCGGCATGCTCGGCGGCTCGGTGATCACCGAAACCGTGTTCGGCATTCCCGGCGTCGGCCGGCTGCTGGTCGAGGCGGTGACGCGTTCCGATTATCCGGTGATCCAGTACACGATCCTGATGTTCGCGATCTTCTTCGTGCTCATCAACCTCGCCACCGACCTGCTGACGCAATGGCTCGATCCGCGCACGCGCGAAGCGAGGACGACATGAGCGCCGCCGCCGGTACCACCAACCAGGCGCCGGAGACCGGCACGGCGGCGCCCGCCGCCGCCAAGCAGCGCTGGAGCGGATTGCGGCGGGTGGTGGCGCAGCCCAAGGGGCTCGTCGGGCTGACGCTGGTCGTCCTGTATCTGCTGCTGGCGATTTTCGGGCCGCTGCTCGCGCCGCACGATCCCTTCCGCCAGGATTTCGCGGCGACGCTCAAGGCGCCCTCCGCCGCGCATTGGTTCGGCACCGACCAGCTCGGCCGCGACGTGTTCAGCCGCGTCCTGATCGGCGCGCGCGCGACGCTTGGCGTCGGCGTCGGCGGCGTCACCTTCGCCTTCCTGTTCGGCGTGCCGCTCGGCGTGCTCGCCGCGTGGCGGCGCGGCTGGATCGATGCCCTCGTCATGCGCGTCATCGACGTCATGCTCAGCTTCCCGGATATCGTTTTCGCGCTCGCCATCGTCGCGGTGCTGGGCGCGAGCACGCAGAACGTCATCATCGCGGTCGGCGTCGTCTCGGTACCGATCTTCGCGCGCACGGCGCGCGCCGTGACGCTGAGCATCCTCGCCGAACCTTATATCGAGGGCTCGGCCTCGCTTGGCGCCAGCCCGAAGCGGATTATCCTGCGCCACGTGCTGCCGAACATTTCCGGCACGCTGCTGACGCTTTCGACGCTGCTGTTCGCCTCGACCCTGCTCTCGGCCTCGGGGCTCGGCTTCCTCGGCCTCGGCACGCAGCCGCCGAACCCGGAATGGGGCACGATGCTCGGCGAGAGCCGGTCCTACATCCGCAGCAACCCGTATCTCGCCACCTTCCCCGGACTGTTCCTTGCCGGCTCGGCGCTCGCCTTCAACCTGCTCGGCGATGCGCTGCGCACCATCTACGATCCGGCGAGCCGCCATGCCGTGCGCAAGCGGCCGTGGCTTGGCGCGCTGCGCCGCAAGGCCCGCCCGGCATCCCGCGACGCGAAGCCGGAGGCCACTACCGGCCCGGCGCCCGCCGTTTCGGTGCGCGACCTGCGCCTCGCCTTCCGGGCCGGAAGCGGCCTTCTGGAGGTGGTGCGCGCCGTCGATCTCGATATCCAGCCCGGACGCACGCTGGCCGTCGTCGGCGAATCCGGCTCCGGCAAGACCACCTTGCTGCGCGCCATCGCCACGCTTGCCAACCCCGAGCAGGTCGCCGTGACCGGCGGCACGATCCTGATCGGCGGCGAATCTGCCATCGACCTCACGCCATCCGCGATGATGGACCTGCGCCGGCGCAAGATCGGCGTCGTGTTCCAGGATGCGGCAAGCGCGCTCAATCCGGTGCTGACCATCGGCGCGCAGATCGCCGAGGCGGTGCGCATCGGAACCGATCTCGATGCGGCGGCGGTCCGGCAGCGCTGCGCCGAACTCCTGTCCGATGTCGGGATTTCCGATCCGGAGCGGCGCCTCGCCATGTATCCGCACCAGTTCTCGGGCGGCATGAAGCAGCGCATCGTCATCGCCATCGCCCTGGCGCAGGACCCGCAGCTGCTATTGGCCGACGAGCCGACCAGCGCGCTCGACGTCACCATCCAGCAGCAGATTCTCGCCCTGCTCGGCGACATCCAGCGCAAGCGCGGCATGGCGGTGCTGATCGTCACCCACGACCTCAACCTCGTCGCGCGCTTCGCCGATGATGTCGCGGTGATGTATGCCGGCGCCATCGTCGAGCATGGCGCGGTCGCGCAAGTGCTGGACAGCCCGCGCCACCCCTACACGCAGGCCCTGCGCGCCGCGATCCCCGGCGGTGCCGGGCGGCGCGGCAAGCCGCTCGACGCCATCGGCGGCGAGCCACCCATGGTCGGCATGCTGCCCGCCGGCTGCGCCTTCCGCCCGCGCTGCCAGCGCACGCATGGCCGCCCGGAATGCGGGCGCGCCGAGCCGCCGGCCGAGATGGTCGCCGGGCGCAAGGTTGCCTGCTTCTTCGCGCAGGAGGGCCTGTCATGAGCGCCGACGCCATCGTCGCCACCGCGCTCAGCCGGCATTTCGTCGGGCGGCGGCCGCTGTTCAGCGCTAAGCCGGCGCCGGTGGCGCGCGCCGTCGACGGCGTATCATTCCGCGTGCCGCGCGGCAGCTGCTTCGCCATCGTCGGCGAATCCGGCTCCGGCAAGAGTTCCCTCGCCCGCCTGCTCGTCGGCCTGCTGCAGCCGACCGCCGGCGAGGTCGTCGTGGATGGCGAGCCGCTCTCGGCGCTCGACGCCACCGGCCTGCGGCGCTTGCGGCGCCGGATCCAGCTCGTGCTCCAGGACCCGCGCGCCTCGCTCGATCCGCGCATGAGCGTGTTCGAGACGCTGCATGAGGCGCTTGCGGTCCATGGCCTCCATCCCGGCCGCAAGGCGCGGGCCGAGCGCATCGCCACGACGATCGGCCTCGTCGGGCTCAGCCCGGCGCATCTCGACCGCTTTCCTCATGAACTGTCCGGTGGCCAGCGCCAGCGCGCGGCCATTGCCAGGGCGATCATCTGCGAGCCGGATATCCTGGTTCTCGACGAGCCGGTCAGCGCGCTCGATGTCTCGGTGCAGGCCCAGATCATCAACCTGCTCATGGAACTGAAGCAGAGGCTCTCGCTCACCTTCGTGGTCATCACCCATGACCTGGCGCTGGTGGAACACATCGCCGACGCGGTCGGCGTGATGTATCTCGGCCGCTTCGTCGAGCAGGGCGCCGCCGAGAATGTCTGCGATGCGCCGCGCCACCCCTATACGCAGAGCCTGATGGCGGCGACCTCCCATGCCGGAGCCACGGGCAAGGCCGGCGTGCTCGAAGGCTCGATCCCGAGCCCGCTCGCCGTTCCCTCCGGCTGCAGCTTCCACACGCGCTGCCCGGCGGCCCGCCTGATCGCCGCCCGCGATCCGGCGAGTGCGGTGGCGACGCCCGATGGCCTGCTGCCACGCCGTTGCGTGACGCAGGACCCCGTATCCCAGGCCGCTCCCAACGGCGCCAGCACCGCGACCTGCCACTTCCAGGACGAGCTTCCGACAGCCCGCCCGCAGCTACAACCAGCCTGAAAGGTCATCGATAATGTCTGCCAATTCCCCATCAGAAGTCGTCATCGTCGGCGGCGGCATCTACGGCACGAGCCTCGCCTACCAGCTGGCCAAGGCCGGCAAGACCGTGACGCTGCTCGAGGCCGGCGAGATCGCCTGCGGCGCGTCCGGCGGCCCCGGCGAGCGCGGCGTGCGCAGCAATGGCCGCGATTTCCGCGAATTGCCGATCTGCTCGCTCTCCCTCAGCCTGTGGAAGCATTATCAGGAGACGTTCGAAGGCGGCGTCGGCTACCGCCGGCTCGGCGGCATCAAGGTCTATGACGTGTCGTATGGCCACCGCGAGCACGAGGTCAAAGGCCGCATGGAAGCGATGGCGGCCAGCCAGACGAGCCTTGGCTGCCCCTCGCAGGTGTGGAGCCGCGACGAGGTGCTGGCACGCGAGCCGGAACTGGCCGGCAGCATTTTCGGCGCCGTCTATTGCCCCCATGACGGGGTCGGCGACCACACGTTCGCGACCAGGCAATTCGCCAAGGAGGCGGCCAAGGCCGGCGTCACCATCCGCACCGGCGCGAAGGTTGCCGAAATCCTGCATGCCAAGGGAGTCGCCAGCGGCGTCAGGCTCGAAAGCGGCGAGGTCGTTGCGGTCGGCGACCGGCTCGTGATCCTGGCCAATGCCGGCGCCGAGGCCCTGCTCAAGCCCGTGCTGAAGGCGCATGAGACCAGCCCGGTCTGGAACCTGATGCCGCAGATGATCTACGTCACCAACCCGCTCAACAAGACGGTGAACTACCTGCTGTCGCATGCCCATCGCAGCCTGGCCGTGAAGCAGATCCCGGACGGTACGCTGATGCTCTCGGGCGGCGCCCATGTCGCCTACACGCCCGAGGGGCTGTGGAAGGGCTCGCTCAGCGCGATCACGCAGAATGTCACCGACGCGATCATGACCTTCCCGTTCATCGACAATTCGAGCTTCGTCAAGGCGGATGCCTCGCGCGTCGAGGCGGTTTCGGCGGACCTCATTCCGCTGATCGGCCAGCCCGAGGCCCTGTCCAACACGCTTTACGGCTATGGCTGGTCGGGGCACGGCTTCGCCATCTCTCTCGGCTTCACCAAGCTGTTCACGGACTGGATCGTCTCCGGCTCCAAGCCGGATGCGCTCAAGCCGTTCTCCCCGACGCGGTTCCATGAGCCGGCGGCGTTCCTCGGGGCGGCGGCGGTCAGCCGCGCCGCCTGATCCACGCCGCCAGCAAACCCCATCCCACTGACGATGCCGGTGGCGCCGGAAACGGCGCCGCCCCGATCCGGCACGTCCTGAAAGGTCCAAGATGATCCCCGATTTCGACCCTGCACGGCCAGGCAAGACCGTTTACGACCTCGGCCCGATCGCCGGCGCGCTCGATGGCGTGTCCGGCGATATCCTGTGCTGCATCAATAACGGCAACGGCCCGTCCGTGCTGCTGTGCGGCGGCATCCACGGCGACGAATACGAGGCCCAGATCGTGCTGCGCCGCCTCGCCGCGTCGATCTCGCCCGACACGGTGAGCGGCCGCATCATCATCGCGCCGTCGATCAATTTTCCCGCCTCGGAGAAGGGCCGCAGGCTGTCGCCCTTCGACGGGCAGAACATGAACCGCGTCTTCCCCGGCAAGGCCGACGGAACGCCGACGGAACGGCTCGCCGCCTTCATGACGCAGTCCCTGTTCCCGGCGGTCGACCTGCTGATCGACGTCCATGCCGGCGGGTCGGACGTCTCCGTCGTGCCGATGGTGT
>CALKHP010000033.1 GCA_937988775.1 uncultured Alphaproteobacteria bacterium | reverse complement strand
GTCGGGTTATTTCGGCGGCTTCATCGACAATCTTTTGATGCGCATCGGCGACGTCACCTTGTCGATCCCGACCATTCTGGTCGCCATCCTCGTCTCCACCGTGGTGCGGCAGATGCTGCCGCCGGAACTGCGCGAGATCGGCGCCTCGGCGGTGCTGTGCTGGCGATCGCCTTGTCGGCCTGGGTGCAATATGCGCGCATCGTGCGCGCTCAGACCATCGTCGAGGCCGGCAAGGACTACGTTCAAGCCGCGCGGCTCATCCATGTGCCGGCCCGCCGCATCATGGGCAAGCACATCCTGCCCAATACGCTGACGCCGATCCTCGTCGCCGCCACGCTCAATTTCGGCATGGCCATCCTGACGGAAGCGACGCTGTCCTTCCTGGGCATCGGCATGCCGCCCAGCCAGCCTTCGCTCGGAACGCTGATCCGCATCGGCAACCAGTTCCTGTTCTCCGGTTCGTGGTGGATCGTGCTGTTCCCGGTCATCCAGCTCTGCCTGCTCGTCGTCGCGGTCAACATGCTCGGCGACTGGCTGCGCGACGCCCTGAATCCGAAACTGAGGTAGAACAAGCGTGACCAGCCTTTTGCTCCGCAACGTCCGGCCGATGGCCGGCGCGCCCTGCGACATCCTCGTCAGGAACGGCAAGATCGCCGGCCTCGGCCGCTTCGAGCCGGAACCCGGCATGGCGGTGGAAGACGGCGGCGGTGCCATCGCCATCCCCGGCCTGATCGACGCGCATACCCATCTCGACAAGACGACGTGGGGCATGCCCTGGCACGTCAACAACCGGGCGGCGGTGCTGCGCGGGCGCATCGATTTCGAGCGCGAGCACCGCACCGAGATCGGCATCGATCCGCACCGGCAGTCGATGCGCCACGCCATCGGCCTGGCGGCGCACGGCGCCAGCCATATCCGCAGCCATGTCGACATCGACACCACGCACGGCCTCTCCATCGTCGAAGGCGTGTGGATGACGCGCGAAAAGCTCAAGGGCATCATCGACATCGAGATCGTCGCCTTCCCGCAGTCGGGCGTCATGGTCATGCCGGGCACCGTCGAACTGCTCGACGAGGCGCTGCGGCAGGGCTGCGAAGTGCTGGGCGGCATCGACCCCTGCGGCATCGACCGCGACCCGAAGGGCCAGCTCGACGCGCTCTTTGCGCTGGCGGTGAAGCACGGCCGGCCGATCGATATCCATCTGCACGAGGTCGGCGATCTCGGCGCCTTCACCATGGAGCTGATGTTCGAGCGCATCCGCGCCAACGGCATGCAGGGCAAGGTCGCCATCAGCCACGCCTTCGCGCTCGGCATGAACGACTATCTCAGGGTCGGCCGGCTGATCGAGGAGCTTGCCGCGCTCGACGTCGCCATTCTCACCACCGGCGCGCCGTCGGCCACGGTGCCGTCGATCATGCGGCTCAAGGAAGCCGGCATCCGCGTCGGCGGCGGCTGCGACGGCATCCGCGACACCTGGGGACCGTGGGGTCAGCCCGACATGCTCGACCGCGCCAAGGTGATCGGCATGAAGAACGGCCTGCGCAGCGACAACGACCTGGCGCATCTGCTGTCGGTCGTCTCGCAAGGCGGCGCCGACGTCATGCGCATCGACGGCTACGGCATCGCGGAAGGTTGCAACGCCGACCTGACCCTTCTGACCGGCGAGACGCTGGCCCATGCGGTCGTCGACGTGGCGCCGCGCCCGCTGGTGGTCAAGGGCGGGCGTGTCGTCGCCCGCCAGGGCAAGGCCGTGGTGGACATGCCATGAGCGCGACCGGCCTCGACACGCTGCCGCTCGGCCGCCGGCCCGAGGGGCGAACGCTTCTCACCGCAAGCTGGGTGCTCGGCCACAGGGACGGCGCCCACCGGCTGCTGCGCAACGGCGAGGTGGTGTTCGAAAACGGCGAAATCCTGTTCGTCGGCCACGGCTTTTCGGGCGAGGTGGCGCGCCGCATCGACTTCGGCGAGGCGCTCGTCAGTCCCGGCCTGATCGACCTCGACGCGCTGTCCGACCTCGACACCACCATCCTCGGCATCGACCATCATCCCGGCTGGGCCAAGGGCCGCGTGTGGCCGCGCTCCTATGTCGAGCGCGGGCCGTATGAAATGTATTCGCCCGACGAACTGGCCTTCCAGAAGCGCTTCGCCTTCGGCCAGCTTCTGCTCAACGGCATCACCACGGCCGCCCCCATCGCCTCGCTGTTCTACCGCGAATGGGGCGAGACGGTCGCCGAATTCGACGCTGCCGCCGACGCCGCCGGCGAACTGGGGCTCAGGGTCTATCTCAGCCCCGCCTACCGCTCCGGCGGCATGGTGCTGGAGGAACCCGGCCGCATGGAGCCGGTGTTCGACGAGGCGCGCGGCCTTGCCGGCCTTGCCGACGCCGTCGCCTTCATCGAACGGCAGGACGGCCGACATGGCGGGCTGGTGCGGGGCATGCTCGTTCCCGACCGGGTGGAAACCTCGACGCTCGGCCTGCTTGAGCGCACGGACGCCGCCGCCCGTGACCTCGGCTGCAAGATCCGCCTGCATATGGCGCAGGGCGGCATGGAAGTCGAAACCGTACGCAAGCTGCATGGCTCCACGGCACCCGTGTGGCTGGCGCGCGCCGGGCTGTTGAGCGATCGGCTGATCGCGCCGCATGCCACCAACGCCACCGAGGAAGATCTCGGGCTCTACGCCCGGCACGGCGTCTCCATCGTCCATTGCCCGCTGGTTTCGGCGCGCGGCGGCAGCACGCTCAATTCCTTCTCGGCCTGCCGCAAGCGCGGCATCAACATCGCCATGGGCACGGACACCACGCCGCCCGACATGCTGATGAACCTGCTGGTCGGCTTGATCGCCTGCCGCGTCAACGACCGCGCGCCGGACAAGGTGCGCACCGCCGATCTGTTCGACGCGGCGACGCTGGGCGGGGCGAGGGCGCTCGGCCGCGACGACCTCGGCCGGCTTGCGCCCGGCGCCTGCGCCGACATCGCCGTGTTCGGGCTGGACGACGTGGCGATGGCGCCCTCCATCGACCCGATCACCACGCTGGTGGCCGGCGGTTCCGGCAAGGTGACGCGCGCCACCTTCGTCGACGGCCGCGTCGCCATGCTGTTCGGCAAGGTCGCCGGCATCGACATGGCCGCCGCCCGCAGGCAGGCGCAGGCGCAGTACGACCGCCTCATCGCCAAATATCCCGAGCGAAGCTGGGGCAACCCCCCGGTGGCCGAAATCTTCCCGCCGAGCTATCCGATAGAGGACGACGCACATGGGTGAGACAGCCAGCGAGCCGATCCTTCAGGTCCGCAACCTGAGGGTCGAGTTTCCCGGCCGACGCGGCGTGGTGACGGCGCTGTCGGACGTCGCGCTGGATATCCGGCCGGGGGAAATCCTCGGCGTCGTCGGCGAATCGGGCGCCGGCAAGTCGATGACCGGGCTGGCGATCCAGGGCCTGCTCGAATATCCGGGCCGTATCGCCGAGGGCGAAATCCGCCTCGGCGGGCGGCGCATCGACAATCTCGACGACCGCGCGCTGGAAAAGATCCGCGGCCGCGAGATCGGCGCCATCTTCCAGGACCCGCTGACCTCGCTCAATCCGCTCTTCACCGTCGGCGCGCAGCTGGAGGAGACGATCCGCCAGCATCTCGGGCTCGGCAAAGCCGAGGCGAGGGAGCGGGCGGTCGCCTTGCTGCATGATGTCGGCATCCCTTCGCCGCGCGAGCGCGTCGACCAGTATCCGCACCAGTTTTCCGGCGGCATGCGGCAGCGCGTGGTGATCGCGCTGGCGCTGGCGGCGTCGCCCAAGCTCGTCATTGCCGACGAGCCGACGACGGCGCTCGACGTGTCGATCCAGGCGCAGATCATTTCGTTGCTGCGCAAGCTGTGCAAGGAAAAGCAGACCGCCGTCATGCTGGTGACGCACGACATGGGCGTCATCGCCGAGGCGGCCGACCGCGTGGCGGTGATGTATGCCGGCCGGCTGATCGAGATCGGACCGGTCGAGCAGGTGCTGCGCGCGCCGGCCCACCCCTATACGCGCGGCCTGATGGCCTCGATCCCGACGCTCGGCGCGCGCGTCGAGCGGCTCAACCAGATCGACGGCTCGATGCCGCGGCTGGACGCCATTCCGCCGGGCTGCGCCTTCAATCCGCGCTGCACGTCGGCCGGGCCGCGCTGCCTGCGCGAGCGGCCCGAACTCGCGCCGGTCGGCGACGGCATGAGCGCATGCTGGCTCAATTGCGGAGGGACCGCCTGATGACCCGTGCCGAAGCGAAACCCGCGCTGACCGTCGAGCATCTCGTCAAGACCTTCGACGTCTCGGCGCCCTGGCTCAACCGGGTGATGGAGGGCAAGCCGCGCCAGCTTTTGCAGGCGGTCAACGACATCAGCTTCGCTGTCCCGGCCGGCGGCTGCCTGAGCCTCGTCGGCGAAAGCGGCTGCGGCAAGTCGACCGTGGCGCGACTGGTGACGGGACTGCACAGGCCGAACGGCGGCGAGATCCGCTTCGCGCCCGGCCGCGACGGCGCGCCGCTCTCGGCGCAGATGATCTTCCAGGACCCCTACGCCTCGCTCAATCCGCGCTGGCGGGTGAAGAACATCATCGCCGAGCCGCTGCGCGAACTGAAGCTGCGCAAGACCGCCGCCGAAATCGGCGACCGGGTGGAGGAACTGCTCTTGACGGTCGGCCTGTCGCCGTCCGACGGCGAGAAATTCCCGCACGAGTTTTCCGGCGGCCAGCGCCAGCGCATCTCCATCGCGCGGGCGCTCGCCAGCGAGCCGGAATTCCTCGTCTGCGACGAGCCGACCTCGGCGCTCGACGTCTCGGTGCAGGCGCAGGTGCTCAACCTGATGCGCCGGTTGCAGGACGAATTCGGCCTCACCTACCTGTTCATCAGCCACGATATGAGCGTCGTGCGCCACATGTCCGACCGCATCGCGGTCATGTATCTCGGCCGCATCGTCGAGGAAGGCGACACCGAGACGATCTTCGCCGATCCGCGCCATCCCTACACGCAGCTGCTGTTGCAGACGATTCCGAATATCGAGGAGCCGAACCGCGACCGCGTCATCGTGCCAGGCGAAGTGCCGAGCCCGCTCAAGCCGCCGTCCGGCTGCACCTTCCATCCGCGCTGCCCGCTGGCGACGGCGCGCTGCTCGGCCGAGGTGCCGGCGGTGCGCACGCTTTCCAGCAACACGCGTGTCGCCTGTCACTTGGTGGAAGACGTGCCGGTGCCGGCCTGATCCTCAGGCTCAAAAGGCCAAGGCCGCCCTGAGGTCGTTGGAGGGGCGGCGAATCTCGTTGAGGTCGAGTTCGGACTCCACATGCTCCAAGTGATGCTCCATCAGCCGGATCGCCTTTTCGGCGTCGCCTTTGGCGATCGCCTCGACGATCTCGGCGTGCTCGTCCGGCCCGCAGTTGAAGCGGTTGTTGTTGCGGTAGACGGCGGTAATCAGCGATGTGCGCGCGATCAGGTCGCGCATGGTGCCGAACAGGAAGTCGGAGCCGACGATCTCGGCGAGCAACAGATGGAAGCCGCCCGACAGCTTGATGATGTCGGTCGTCATGTCCTTCTCGTTGGCGAGCCTTTCCTTGGCGACATGGTTGCGCAGCCGGGTGAGGTCGGCCTTGCTGTTGGCCTCGCAAAGCCGCTCGACGACGCGCCGCTCGACGCAGCGGCGGACATGAAAGACGTCCTTGGCGTCGTCGACCGAGGGCTGGCACACGAAGGCGCCGCGATTGGGGATGATCGTCACCAGCCCGTCGCGCTCGAGGGCGACCAGCGCCTGCCGCACGCGCGCGCGGCTGACGTCGAAGATAGAGGCGAGCTGCTCTTCCTTGAGCTGGACGCCGGGGCGCAGGCGCCGCTCGGCGATGGAGAGCCAGACGCGCTCGACGATCTGCTGTGTCGATATTTCGATTCGCTCGGTCATTTTCGTCTCCACCGTGATGCAGAAAAGCGTCATGGGAAAATAAATGTCAATCGGCAGCGCTCGCAATTTTGAGAGCATTATTGTAGACAATTATATGGGTTCATTGTACATAAAATCAAATCACATCGGGAGCCGCCATATGGAGTTCGATTTCACCGCGCTGGAGCCGGAAGGCCGGTATCGGCTGCTGACGAACTTCGTCGGCCCGCGCCCGATCGCGCTGGTGACGACGCGCTCGGCCTCCGGCCACGACAATGCGGCGCCGATGAGCTTCTTCAACGTTTTCTCGCACGATCCGCCGATCGTGGTGCTGGGCATCCAGCCGCGCCTGAACGGCGACGAAAAGGACACCGTCGCCAACATCCGGCGCACAGGCGAGTTCGTCGTCAACATGGTGGACATGGCGCTGTCGCGGCAGATGCTCATTTGCGGGCTCGGCTTCGGTAGCGAGATCGACGAGTTGAAGATGGCCGGGTTGCGAGCCGGGGCGTGCAGCAAGATCGACGTCAGTTACGTCGCCGACGCGCCCTGCTCGATGGAGTGCCGGGTGGAACGACTGATCGATTATCCGCGCCGCGTGCTGGTGCTCGGCGAAGTGGTGAACATGCACGTCCGGCGCGACTGCCTCGACGCCGAAGGCCGCTACGTCAATCCCGACGTCTACCAGCCGATCGCCCGCCTGCACGCCGACAACTACATCACCTCCGATCGTCAGCTCGTCCTGAAGGCTCCGCCGATCAGCGATTTCGCCAATCCCCCCGCCGACCGGCGGCGTTGAAAGATTTGCCCGTGCATATTCTTCTCATCAATCCCAATTCCACCGCCTCCATGACCTCGCTGGCGCATGAAAGCGCGCTGCGCGTGGTGCAGCCGACGACGCGCGTCAGCGCCGTCAACCCGCAGGAAACGCCCGTCAGCATCGAGGG
>CALKHP010000032.1 GCA_937988775.1 uncultured Alphaproteobacteria bacterium | reverse complement strand
TCCATTTCCGCCTTGATCTTCTTGCCCATGGCGCGGCGCAGCAGGTCGGCCTCGCCGAGCGAATAGCCCGACAGGACCTTGGCGATTTCCATCACCTGCTCCTGGTAGACGATGACGCCATAGGTCTCCTTCAGGCTCGGCTCGACCGCCGGATGAGGGTATTCCGGCACCTCGGTGCCGTGCTTGCGCGCGCAATAGACCGGGATGTTGGCCATCGGCCCCGGCCGGTACAGCGCGACGAGCGCGATGATGTCCTCGAAACGGTCGGGCTTCATCTCGAGCAGCGCCCGGCGCATGCCGGCGCTTTCCAGCTGGAAGATGCCGACCGTCTCGGCCCGCGACAGCATGGCGTAGGTTTTTTCGTCGTCGAGCGGCAGCGCCGCGAGATCGAGCGCCACGCCGCGCCGCGCGATCAGGTCGACGGCGCGCTTCAGCACGGTGAGCGTCTTGAGGCCGAGGAAGTCAAACTTGATCAGCCCGGCCGGCTCGACCCATTTCATGTTGAACTGCGTCACCGGCATATCGGATTTCGGATCGCGATACATCGGCACCAGCCGGTCGAGCGGCCGGTCGCCAATGACGATGCCGGCCGCATGGGTCGAGGCGTGGCGATGCAGCCCCTCGAGCTTGCGGCAAATGGCGAGCAGGCGCTGCACCACCGGCTCGGCCTCAGCCTCGGCGCGCAGGCGCGGCTCCTCGGCGATCGCCTCCTCCAGCGTCACGGGCTTGGCCGGGTTCTGCGGCACCAGCTTGGTCAGCCGGTCGACCTGGCCATACGGCATCTCGAGCACGCGGCCGACGTCGCGCATCACGCCGCGCGCCAGAAGCGTGCCGAAGGTGATGATCTGCGCCACGCGGTCATGGCCGTAGCGTGACTGCACGTAGCGGATGACCTCGTCGCGCCGGTCCTGGCAGAAATCGATGTCGAAATCCGGCATCGACACGCGCTCGGGGTTCAGGAAGCGCTCGAACAGCAGGCCGAAACGCAGCGGATCGAGATCGGTGACGGTGAGCGCATAGGCGACCAGCGATCCGGCGCCGGAACCACGCCCCGGCCCGACCGGAATGCCTTGCGACTTGGCCCATTTGATGAAGTCCGAGACGATCAGGAAGTAGCCCGGATATTTCATGCGCACGATGATGCCGAGTTCGTAGGCGAGGCGCTCGCGATAGGTCTCCTCGCTCACCCCCGGCGCCGTGCCATGCGCGGCCAGCCGCCGCGTCAGCCCCTCCTCGGCCTGCCGGGTCAGGGCGGCGGTCTCATCCTCGGCCCCCTCGCCGTCGCCAACCGTGAAATGCGGCAGGATCGGTTTTCGCGTGCGCGGGCGATAGCTGCAGCGCATGGCGATTTCGACCGTGTTCGCCGTCGCTTCCGGCAGGTCCTTGAACAGTTCCAGCATCGCGGCGCGCGGCTTGAGCCAATGTTCCGGCGAGAGCTGGTGCCGGTCGCTCGCCGAGATCAGGTTGCCTTGCGCGATGCATAGCAGCGCATCATGCGCCTCGTGATCGTCACGCGCCGCGAAGCTCACCTGGTTGGTGGCGACCAGCGGCACGCCCTGCCCATAGGCGAGATCGAGCAGCAGCGGCTCGACCTGCTGCTCGGATGCAAGCTTGTGCCGTTGAATCTCGATATAAAGACGATCGCCGAAGATCTTGAGAAGACTCTGCAATCGGCTGGCCGCAAGCTCGCCCATGCCGGCCCGGAAGGCGGCGTCGAGCGGCCCCGTCGGCCCACCGCTCAGCGCGATGATGCCTTGCCCGAACGTGGCAAGCTGCTCCAGCGCGACATGGGGCGCATCCTGCGATGCCGTGTCGAGAAAAGCGCTGCTCGACAGCCGCATCAGGTTTTCGTAGCCGGTCTCGTCCGCCGCCAGCAGCACGAGGTTGCCGCGCTCGCCGCTATGGGCGCTCGCGCGCCCGACCGAGCCGGTCGCATCGCCGAAATCGACGCTGAGCAGCGTGCCGATGATCGGCTGCACGCCGTAGCCGGATGCCTTCTCGGAGAACTCCAACGCGCCGAACAGGTTGTTGCTGTCGGTCATCGCCAGCGCCGGCATATGATCGGCCTTGGCGAGCTTCAGCAGCGTCGCGACGGTCAGCGCGCTTTCGAGCAGCGAGAACGAGGAATGCACATGGAGATGCACGAAGCCGACATCCTCGATCATGCTCATTCCTCCTCTGCCCCGTTCATCTAAGGCCAGCGCCAGCGCCGGTCGAGCGAATCGCCGACGTCATCCCCAAGCTTCTCATATCCGAAGCCGTCACAGCCCGCCGACCGCCACGGCCCAAAAACCCAGCGCCAGCAGGAACAGCCCGATTGCCAGCAGTTCGGCGGTGTCTTCGATCAGGGAACGCAGCATCTGTCGACCTCCATTGTTCATGGTATGTTCTTATTCCTGTTTTGTTCCCAAATCAAGCGCCGCCGCACGCGCCGGCAAAAGCGGTTAGCGCGAGGTAAACACCGCGCGGGTCCGAATAAAAAAAGCGTCGAGATCACGAACACCCCCACGACACCTTTCCGGCCGTCATCGGCGGATCAAGTCCGCCGATGACGGCCGGAAAGGTGGTGTTGTCATCGCCACCGTCATGGGCCGGCTCGACCGGCCCATCCCGATGTGAAGGGCGGGTTCGTTTCCCTGGGCCCCGGCTCAAGGCCGGGGCAAGACGGCGCGGAAACGCATCAACCGTCTCGTCCCGGACTTGATCCGGGAACCAGACCTCGCGCTTTTCCCGTCATTCCCGACACGCGTCAGCGCGATCAGGACTCCAGGAGTCGCCTTCGTGGGAATGACATCGCTGCCTGGCGCTCAGGCGAGTTCGGTAACCTTGCCGTCGCTGAGCGTCACGCGCCGGTCCATGCGGCCGGCAAGCTCCATGTTATGCGTCGCGACGATGGCCGCGAGCTTGGAGGCCGAGACCAGCGCCGACAGTGTCTCGAACACGTGCGACGAGGTTTTCGGATCGAGATTGCCGGTCGGCTCGTCCGCCAGCAGCACGCGCGGCGCATTGGCCACGGCGCGTGCGATGGCGACGCGCTGCTGCTCGCCGCCGGAAAGCTCGGCCGGCCGGTGCGTCAGCCGGTGCTCGAGCCCGAGGAAGCCGAGCAGTTCGGTGGCGCGGCTGCGCGCCTCGGCCCGGTCGAGCCCGGCGATGAGCTGCGGCATCATCACGTTCTCGATCGCCGTCAACTCCGGCAGGAGATGGTGGAACTGGTAGACGAAGCCGATATCGCTGCGCCTGAGCGCCGTGCGCCCGGCATCGTCCATCGCGGCGGTCTGGCGCCCGGCAATATAGACCTCGCCGGCGTTGGGCTTTTCCAGCAGGCCGGCGATCTGGAGCAGCGTCGACTTGCCGGTGCCCGACGGCGCGATCAGCGCCACCGACTGGCCCGGCCAGACAGCGAGATCGGCCGATCTCAGGATGTCGATGCGCTGCTGCCCTTGCGCGAAATGCCGCTCGACATGGTAGAGGAACAGGGCCGGCGTCGGCAGCGGTTCATTCATAGCGCAGCGCCTCGACCGGATCGAGCTTGGCCGCCCGCCATGCCGGATAGAGCGTCGCCAGCAGCGACAGCGTCAGCGCCATGGCAACGATGATCAGCACGTCGGAGAGCCGCACCTCGGAGGGCAGCCGCGACAGGAAATACAGTTCCGGCGGAAAGGTGTTGGGGAACAATGCCTTGCGGATCGTTTCGAGATTCAGCGCGAACACCACCCCGAGCAGGCAGCCGGCCAGCGTGCCAACGACGCCGATACTTGCTCCCGTGATCAGGAAGATGCGCATGATGGCGCCGCGCGTCGCCCCCATGGTGCGCAGGATGGCGATGTCATGCGCCTTGTCCTTCACCAGCATGATCAGGCCGGAGACGATGTTGAGCGCCGCGACCAGCACGATCAGCGTCAGGATCAGGAACATCACGTTGCGCTCGACGGCGAGCGCGCCGAAGAAGGTGCGGTTGCGCAGCCGCCAGTCGGACAGGATCACCGGCCGGCCGGCCGTCTTCTCGATCTCGGCCTTGATGCCGTCGATATTGTCGGGGTCCTTGACGTAGACCTCGATTACCGTCGCCTCGCCCGGCTTGTCGAAAAACGCTTCCGCCTCGCTGAACGGCATGTAGACGAAGGAGGAATCGAATTCCGACATGCCGACCTCGAACACGGTATTGACCGGATAGGCCTTGATGTTCGGCTTGCGGCCCATCGGCGTCGCGGCGCCGTGCGGATTGAGCAGCGTGATGGAATCGCCGACATGCGCATTGAGCTGCGTCGCCAGCCGGATGCCGACGGCGATCGCGGCGCTGTCGTCGAAACCGTCGAAACTGCCCTGGCGCACATTGTCGGCAATGGCATGCACCCGGCGGATATCCTTCTCGCGGATGCCGCGCACCAGCACGCCGTTGCTGCCCGAGGGCGTCGAGGCGAGCGCCTGCCCCTCGACCATCGGAATGGCGATGACCACGCCCGGCACCGCGTTGATCCGGTCGGCGACGGCGGCGTAATCGGTGAACGGCGTCTCGTAGGCCTGCACGAAGATGTGGCCATTGATGCCGAGGATCTTGCTGATCAACTCGGTGCGGAAGCCGTTCATCACGCTCATCACCACGATCAGCGTCGCGACGCCGAGCATGATGCCGACGAAGGAGAAGCCGGCGATGACCGAGATGAAGCCTTCCTTGCGGCGCGCCCTGAGATAGCGCAGCGACAGCATCCACTCGAACGGCGCGAACGCCCTGGCACCGCCCGGCGGCGCCTGCTTCACGGTGCTGTCGATGGCGTCCAAGCCGCCCTCACCCGCCGATATGCTGGGCGACATCGGCCAACGGCAGGCTGATGCGCTCGCCGCTGGCGCGGCGCTTGACCTCGACCTTGCCATCAGTGAGGCCCTTCGGCCCGACGATGACCTGCCACGGCAGGCCGATCAGGTCGGCGGTGGCGAACTTGGCACCCGGCCGTTCGTCGGTATCGTCGACCAGCACCTCGAGCCCCTTCGCGGTCAGCTCGCGCTCCAGCGTGGCGCAGGCGGCATCGGTCGCGCCGTCGCCGGCCTTGAGGTTGAGGATGGCCACGTTGAACGGCGCGATCGCGTCAGGCCAGATGATGCCGGCCTCATCGTGGCTCGCCTCGATGATCGCCGCCGCCAGCCGGCTCGGCCCGATACCGTAGGAGCCCATATGCACCGGCTTCTGGCTGCCGTCGGGGCTTGCGACCACCGCGCCCATCGGCTCGGAATATTTGGTGCCGAAATAGAAGATATGGCCGACCTCGATGCCGCGCGCCGAAACGCGCGAGGCTTCCGGAACCGCTTCATAAGCGGCCGCGTCATGCATCTCGGAGGTGGCGGCGTAAAGCGCCGTCCATTTGTCGACGGTTGCCTGCAGGCCGGCGGCGTCGTCGAAATCGGTCTCCTCGCCCGGCACGGCGTAGTCGAGATAGTCCTTGTGGCAGAACACCTCGCTCTCGCCGGTCGAGGCCAGGATGATGAATTCATGGCTCATGTCGCCGCCAATCGGTCCCGATTCGGCGCGCATGGGAATGGATTTCAAGCCGAGCCGCGCGAAGGTGCGCAGATAAGCCACGAACATCTTGTTGTAGGAATGGCGGGCGCCTTCCTTGTCGAGATCGAAGGAATAGGCATCCTTCATCAGGAATTCGCGCGAGCGCATGGTGCCGAAACGTGGCCGCACCTCGTCGCGGAACTTCCACTGGATGTGGTAGAGATTGAGCGGCAACTGCTTGTAGGAGCGCACCGAGGCGCGGAAGATCTCGGTGATCATCTCCTCGTTGGTCGGCCCGAACAGCATGTCGCGCTCGTGCCGGTCCTTGATGCGCAGCATCTCCTTGCCATAGGCGTCGTAGCGCCCGCTCTCGCGCCACAGGTCGGCGGACTGGATCGTCGGCATCAGCAACTCGACGGCGCCGGAGCGGTTCTGCTCCTCGCGCACGATGGCGCTGATCTTGTCGAGCACCTTCAGGCCAAGCGGCAGCCAGGCATAGATGCCCGCGCCCTCCTGCCGCACCATGCCGGCGCGCAGCATCAGGCGATGCGAGACGATCTCCGCCTCCTTGGGCGTTTCACGAAGAATGGGCAGAAAATAACGCGAGAGATGCATCGGGCGACTCAAGAACTTCCATTGGCGGCTGAATTCAGGACAAGGCGACTTGAAGCGTGTGTCGCGTCAAAACACAACCGCTTTATCCGGTAAACCCGCGCGAATCCGCGGCAGGGAGAGCATTGTAAGATTTTCGTCCAATACATGTAAAAAATAGGTCTTTTTTGTGCAGCGCGTCATGACAGCGCGCTTTCGCTGCGTTAGCACTACCACCTGCAAAGCGCGAGACGCGTGTTTACGCCGCGCTTGGCTTGGTCCGAGTCGAGGGAGGAACACCGGCACGGGGAGCGGTCTTGAGACCGCACCGCAAAGATGCCGGCGCCAGAAACTGGCAAGAAAAAGCAAGGCCCTTGCCGGCCTTGCTTTTTTCGTTCGGAGCATTTCCGAAGAATGCCCGTGCGAAAGGTGCGGTTTCGTTTCCCTGGGCCCCGGCTCAAGGCCGGGGCAAGATCGGCGCGGAAAAGACGGCGTGGAAACTCAACCGTCTCGTCCCGGACTTGATCCGGGACCCAGGCACCGCTTTTCCCGGCGCGATCGGCAGGCTACCTTCCCACCTGCGCAGGAATGACAACAACGCCCTACAGGATCGGGAACAGGTAAAGCGCCAGCACCAGCACGCCGTAGACCGGGATCGAGACCAGTGTCGTGATGATGAACTTGCGCTGGATCGCCGGCGTCTCGGGCGCGCCGGCATCGGTGCCCTTCACGAATTCGCCCACTTCATGCTGCGAGCGGATGCCGAACGGCAGCACCGCGAACAGCGTCACCCACCAGGTGATGTAGTAAACCGCGAACCAGGTCGGCAGGAAGGCGGCGAGCAGCGTCGCCGGCAGCACGAGCGCGAAGGCCACGGCGCTGAACTGCAGGCGCTGGCGCAGCGGCCGCTCGGTGCCGTCGGCCAGTTCGTTGCGCATGATGAAGGTGACTAGCGCCGTCAGCGAGGCCAGCGCGAACGGCACGAAGATCGAATAGAATGTGCCCTGGCTCATATCTCTTCCAGCTCCACCAGCGTTCCGGCGAAATCCTTCGGATGCAGGAACAGCACCGGCTTGCCATGCGCGCCCGTCCGCGGCGTGCCGTCGCCGAGCACGCGCGCCCCTCCCGCGACCAGGCGCTCGCGCGCCGCCGCCAGATCATCGACCTCGTAGCACACGTGGTGGATGCCGCCCTCGGGCGCCTTCTCAAGGAACTTCGCGATCGGCGAATTGGCGCCGAGCGGCTCGAGCAACTCGATCTTGGTGTTGGGCAGTTCCACGAACACCACCGTCACGCCATGCTCCGGCAGGGCCTGCGGCGCCGAAATGCCGGCGCCGAGCAGGTCGCGGTAAATCGCGATGCCCTTGGCAAGATCCGGCACGGCGATGGCGATATGGTTCAGGCGTCCGATCATCGGCGTCCTCCGCACGAACTGGAAGTCAAGGCCGGCTCCATGCGGGGATGCCGGCCGGACGCCCTCTCATACCCGCAGCACGGCAACATGGCACAGGGGCTTTTTGTCCCATTCGTCGGCGACCGCCGCACGCACGGTGCGCTCGATCGCGACCCGCACCGCATCCGGACTGCGCCGCTTGGCGCGCGGCAGGTTCTCGAGCACCTCGTCGACGGCATCGGCGATGATATCGACCATGACCTCGCCGTCATCGCTCTTGAGCGGCAGGCCGCTGGCCGAGATGACCGGGTCCTCGACCACGCCGCCATTGCCATCCATCGCCACCGCCACCGAGACGATGCCGGCAAAGGAGAGCTTGCGCCGCTCGGGGATCGTCGGCTCGTTGGCCGCCACCAGCAGCACGCCGTCCTTGTAGACGCGGCCGGCGGGCACCTTGTTGACGATTGTGGCGGCGCCCGGCGCCAGCCGCACCACGTCGCCGTTGAAGGCCCGCAGCACCTCCTTCACCCCTTGCGCCCTGGCGAAGGCGACATGCTCGGTCAGGTGCATCGCCTCGCCATGCGCCGGCACGGCGATGCGCGGCCTGACCCAGCCATACATGCGCTCGACCTCGGCGCGGCGCGGATGGCCCGAGACATGCACCAGGCCGTGCCGGTCGGTGATGATCTCGACATCCATGCGCGCCAGTTCATTGACGATCTTGGCCACCGCCATCTCGTTGCCGGGAATGGTGCGCGAGGAGAAGATCACGCGGTCGCCCTTGACGAGCTTCACCTCCGGGTGGTCGCCGCTCGCGACGCGGGCGAGCGCCGCGCGCGCCTCGCCCTGGCTGCCGGTCAAAAGCAGCACGACCTTGTCGCGCGGGATGCGGCTGGCGGCATCCGGCGAACGGAACGGCGGCAGGCCGTCGAGATAGCCGAGTTCGCGCGCAATGGTCACGACGCGGTCCATGGCGCGCCCGACCAGCACGACGTCGCGGCCGGCCGCGACCGCAGCCTCGGCCACCGCGCGCAGCCGCGCCACGTTGGAGGCAAACGTCGTCACCGCGACACGGCCCTTCGCCTCGGCGACCAGCGTCTTCAGCGTAGCCGCGACGTCGGTTTCGGAGGGCGAGATGCCGTCGCGCAGCACGTTGGTGGAATCACCGATCATCGCCAGCACGCCGGCGTCGCCGAGGGCTGCAAGGCGCGCCTCGTCGGTCGGGCGCCCGACGACCGGCGTCGGGTCGATCTTCCAGTCGCCGGTATGCACCACCACGCCCGGCGGCGTCGTGATCGCCAGCGCGCAGCTTTCCGGGATCGAATGCGCCACCGGCACGAACTCGACATTGAACGGCCCGATATCGACGTTGGCGCCCTGCTCGACCACCGTGATCGGGATTTTCGGCGCGCCCGGCTCGCGCAGCCGCCGCGTCGCCAGCAGGTCGGCGGCGAAACGCGTCATGTAGACCGGAGCGCGCAGCCGCGGCCACAGTTCCGCCAGCGCGCCGAAATGATCTTCATGCGCATGGGTGATGACGATGCCGGCAAGGTTGCGCCGGTTTTCCTCGATGAAGCGGATATCGGGCAGGATCAGGTCGATGCCCGGCGCATCCACCCCCGCGAAGGAGATGCCGACATCGACCATCAGCCACTTGCGATCCTTGCCGGACCCCAGCCCATACAACCCGGCATTCATCCCGATTTCGCCGAGCCCGCCCAGGGCCACGAATACCAATTCCTGATCGCTCATACGCCTCGCCTTTTGTGATGCTGCCCTTGTACGGGCTGGAGCATGATCAGGAAACCGGGAAACCGGCGTCCCGCCCGATCATGCACGATATTTCGGTGCAGGCACGGATCGGCGCGTCGGATCAGCATGACCCGGCACGCTCCGGCCTTGGAGCATTTTCCGAAGAAGTAGATACCGGTTCTTCGGTGAGAAAATGCGTCAAAACAAAACGATGGAGCATGATCCGATTCCACCGGAACCGGGCCGTGCTCTAGCTTGCGGCGTTTGAGCCGCGAAAAACCACGTCCGCCGCATCGATGGTGCTGCGCGCAGGCCCTTCGTCGAACAGCAGCCGCCCATGCGCGTCGATGCCGCCGAACAGGCCCTCGCGGGTACGGGCGCCCTGCCGCACCGTGATGGCGCTGCCGATGCCATGCGCCGCCGCGATCCAGGCATCGCGCACCGTCGTGAAGCCACGCCCTTGCGCGAATTCCGCAAGGCTGGCGGCGAGCGCGTCCGACAGGCCCGGAAAAACCGCCTCCGGCCCGTCGGCCATGCCGAGCAGCGCCAGATTCGTGACAGGATATGGAACGTCTTCCGGATGGTGCCGGCAGTTCAGGCCGATGCCGATCGCAACCGCCTGCCGCCCATCCGGCAGCACCCGGCCCTCGAGCAGGATGCCGGCGAGCTTGGCGCCGCCGACGAGCAGGTCGTTCGGCCATTTCAGGCGCAGCCCGGCAAGCTGCGGCGCGAGTTTCGCGATGGTGCGATGGGCTGCGACGCCGGCCACGAAACCGAGCTTGGGCAGGTCCGCCGCCGGGCAAGGGTCGATCAGCAGCAGCGTTGCAAACAGGTTGCCGGGGCGGCTCGTCCAGGCGCGTCCGCCGCGCCCGCGGCCGGCGGATTGGGCGCTGGCGACGAACCAGTGCTGGCCGGGATCGCCATGCGATGCAGCCACCAGGGCAAGATCGTTGGTCGAGCCGACCTCGCCGAAAACCGAGAGCCGGAAACCGGAAGCCGTGGCGGCTTCGCCAAGTTTCATCAATGCGCGAACAGCGATTTGGCCGCGACGCCGGCGGCGGCGCGCAGCGGCGACGGCGCGAGCCAGAAGGCGAGCACGAACACGCCGGTGACCGCGAGCACGACCCTCTCGCCGATCGCCATCGGCACGAAGCTGCCGCGCGGATCGTCGAAATACATCACCTTGATGACGCGCAGGTAATACACCGCCGAGACGACGCTGGTGAGGAAGCCGATCACGGCCAGCCAATACAGTCCGGCCTGCACCGCGGCGGCAAAGACATAGAACTTGCCGAAGAAGCCGGCGAGCGGCGGAATGCCGATCAGCGAGAACATCAGCGCGGCGAAGAACATGGCCCGGCCGGGGCTGGTCCTGGCGAGGCCGGCAAGGTCGGCGATCAGTTCGGGCCGCCCGTTCTCGGTGCGCATGCCCTGGATGCAGGCGAACACGCCGAGCGTCATGGCGAGGTAGATCGCCAGGTAGATCGCCACGCCCTGCATGCCCTCGACCGTGCCGGCGGCGATGCCGACGAGCCCGTAACCCATGTTGCCGATCGACGAATAGGCCATCATGCGCTTGATGTTGGCCTGGCCGATGGCACCGAAGGCGCCGAGCAGCATCGAGGCGACCGAAATGAAGGCGATGATCTGCTGCCACTCGCGCGTGATGCCGGGAAACGCCTCGACCAGGATGCGGATGCTCATCGCCATCGCCGCGATCTTGGGCGCGCTCGACAGGAAGGCCGTCACCGGGGTCGGTGCGCCCTCATAGACGTCGGGCGTCCACATGTGGAACGGCACCGCCGACATCTTGAAGGCGAGGCCGGCGATGATGAACACCAGGCCGAAGATCACGCCGAGCCCCTGCGGCCCCTGCACCGCCTGGGCGATCTCAGGATAGGACACCGAGCCGGTGAAACCGTAGACCAGCGAGGCGCCATAGAGCAGCAGCCCGGAGGACAGCGCGCTCAGCACGAAATATTTCAGGCCGGCCTCGCTCGAGCGGGCATTGTCGCGATGGATGGTCGCCAGCACGTAGAGCGCGATATTCTGCAGTTCCAGCCCGATATACAGCCCGATCAGGTCGTTGGCCGCGATCATCGTCATCATGCCGAGCGCGGCGATGCAGATCAGGATCGGGTATTCGAAGCGGTCGAAATTATCCCGGCGCAGGTAATCGCGCGACAGGAGCAGCGCGGCGAGCGAGCCGAGCAGCACCAGCACCTTCATGAAGCGGCCGAAACCATCGGCGACGAACGCGCCGTTGAAGGTCACCACCGTCTCGGTCGGCGCCATGATCAGGATGCCGGCGACCACGATCAGCAGCGCCGTCGCCAGCATGTTGACGACCGCGCTGGCCTTCTCGCCGCGGAACGCGCCGACCAGCACGAGCACGAGGATGCCGGCGGCAAGAACGATCTCCGCCGCCGCAGGCATGAACAGTGGCACGATCTCGGGAGGAAAAGACGGGTTCATCGGTTTCGGCTCACTTGATCAGCAGGGCGGCGGTTTGGACCGCCCCCATCGCCGTTTGGTAGTTCTTCAGGATCAGGTCGACCGAGGCTGCGCAGGTCTCGAGGATCCGGGCCGGCTGGATGCCGTAGAAGATCGTCATGGCCAGCAGCGGCGTCAGGATCGCGGCCTCGCGCAGGGTGAGGTCGTGGATGCCCTGCAATGCCGCCTTGGTCAGCTTGCCGAACAGGATGCGTGCATAAAGCCAGAGCGCGTAGCACGCCGACAGGATGATGCCGGTCGTCGCCAGGAAGCCGACCCAGCTATTATGCCTGAAGGCGCCCATCAGCGTCAGGAACTCGCCGACGAAGCCGGACGTGCCTGGCAGGCCGACATTAGCCATGGTGAAGGTCATCATGATCAGCGCATAGAAGGGCATGTTCTTGACGATGCCGCCATAGGCGGCGATCTCGCGGGTATGCATGCGGTCGTAGATCACGCCGACGCACAGGAACAGCGCCGACGACACGAAGCCGTGCGAGATCATCTGGAACACCGCGCCCTGCGCGCCCTGTGCATTGCCGGTGAAGATGCCCATGGTCACGAAGCCCATATGGGCGACTGACGAATAGGCGATCAGCTTCTTCATGTCGTCCTGCATCATCGCCACCAGCGAGGTGTAGATGATGGCGATCACCGACAGCGCGAACACCAGGTTCGAGAAATACGCGCTCGCATCGGGGAACATCGGCAGCGAGAAGCGCAGGAAGCCGTAGCCGCCCATCTTCAGCAGCACGCCGGCCAGGATGACGGAGCCCGCCGTCGGCGCTTCGACGTGGGCGTCAGGCAGCCAGGTATGCACCGGCCACATCGGCACCTTGACCGCGAAGGAGGCGAAGAAGCCGAGCCAGAGCCAGGTCTGCATCTCCTTCGGGAAATGATAGGCGAGCAGCGCCACGATGTCGGTGGTGCCGGCCGTCCAGTACATCGCCATGATGGCGATCAGCATCAGCAGCGAGCCGAGCAGCGTGTACAGGAAGAACTTGAAGCTGGCATAGAGCCGCCGCTTGCCGCCCCAGATGCCGATGATCAGGAACATCGGGATCAGGCCGGCCTCGAAGAACACATAGAACAGCAGCAGGTCGAGCGAGACGAACACGCCGATCATCATCGTCTCGAGGATCAGGAACAGCGCCATGTATTCGCGCACGCGCAGCTTGATCGACTGCCACGACGCCGCGATGCAGATCGGCATCAGGAAGGCGGTCAGCAGCATGAGCGGCATCGAGATGCCGTCGACGCCGAGCTTGTAGGTGATCGTCTCGGCGAGCCACTGCTTCTCTTCGATGAGCTGGAAGCCGCCAAGCGTCGGGTCGAATTGCGACCATGCGACGAGCGCCATCGCGAAGGTCAGCAGTGTCGTCCACAGCGCGACCCAGCGCGCATTGCGCTCGCCGGCCTCGTCCTGCTTCAGCAGGAGGATGATGAAGGCTGCGCCGACAAGCGGCAGGATCAGCAGCAGCGAGAGAATGCCGAAGCCGAACATCAGCGGAGGCCCCCGAACATGAAGTAGGTGAACAGGGCCGCCACGCCGAGCAGCATGGCGAAGGCGTAATGGTAGACGTAGCCGCTCTGCAGCTTGACCGTCCAGCCGGTGACGTCGAGCACGCGGGAGGACACGCCGTCAGGCCCGATACCGTCGATCACCGTACCGTCGCCGCGCTTCCACAGGAAGTAGCCGAGCCACTTGCCGCCACGCACGAACACGAGGTCGTACAACTCGTCGATATACCACTTGTTGAGCAGGAAGCGGTAGGCGAGCGGCTGGCTGCGCGCCAGCTCTTCCGGCAGATACGGCTTGGCGACATAGAACAGCCAGGCGATCACGAAGCCGATCACCATCGTCACCGTCGGCGACCACTTCACCCAGGCCGGGACCATCGCCTCGTCATGCATGTTGTGCATCACGTGGTTGTCCGGGCCGAAGAACAGCGCGCCGCGCCAGAACGCATCCGCTTGGTGGCCGATGAAATACTGCACGAACGCGTAGCCGGCGAACAGCGCCCCGATCGCCAGCAGCGCCAGCGGGATCGTCATCGAGAGCGGGCTCTCCTTGGCATGGTCGTAGGTGTGCTTGTCGGCCCGCGTCTCGCCCCAGAAGGTCATGAAGAACAGCCGCCACGAATAGAACGAGGTCATGCCGGCGGCGATGATCAGCAGGATGCAGGCATAGGCGTTGGCCGGGCTGGTCGCGACATAGGACGCCTCGATGATCGCATCCTTCGAGTAGAAGCCGGCGGTGAACGGAAAGCCGGTCAGCGCCAGGTTGCCGATCGTCATCATCGCCGCGGTGAACGGGATCTTGCGCATGAGCCCGCCCATCTTGCGCATGTCCTGCTCGTGATGCATCGCGGTGATCACCGCGCCCGCGCACAGGAACAGCAGCGCCTTGAAGAAGGCATGCGTGAACAGGTGGAAGATGCCGGCCGAATAGGCGCCGGCGCCGAGCGCCACGAACATGTAGCCGAGCTGCGAACAGGTCGAGTAGGCGATGACGCGCTTGATGTCGTTCTGGACCAGCGCCACTGACGCTGCGAAGAACGCCGTGGTGCCGCCGACCACCATCACCACCGTCAACGCCGTGGTCGACTGCTCGAACAGCGGCGACAGGCGGGCGACCATGAACACGCCGGCCGTGACCATCGTCGCGGCATGGATCAGCGCCGAGACCGGCGTCGGGCCTTCCATCGCGTCGGGCAGCCAGGTGTGCAGCAGGAACTGCGCCGACTTGCCCATCGCGCCCATGAACAGCAGCAGGCAGGCCACCGTCATCGCCGGCCAGTCATGGCCGAGGAACAGCGTCGTCTTGTCCTTGAGGCCGGGCGCGGCCGCGAAAATCTGCTCGAACCCGACCGACTGCGTCAGCGCGAATACCAGGAAGATGCCGAGCGCGAAGCCAAAATCGCCGACGCGGTTGACGATGAACGCCTTCATCGCCGCCGCATTGGCGGCCGGCCGCTCGTACCAGAAGCCGATCAGCAGGTAGGAGGCGAGGCCGACGCCCTCCCAGCCGAAGAACATCTGCACCAGGTTGTCGCTCGTCACCAGCATCAGCATGGCGAAGGTGAACAGCGACAGATAGGCGAAGAAGCGCGGCCGCGACGGATCTTCCGCCATATAGCCGACCGAATACAGGTGGACGAGCGCCGAGACCGTGGTCACCACCACCAGCATCACCACCGTCAGCGTGTCGATGCGCAGCGCCCAGTCGACCTGGAGCGCGCCGGCGGAGAACCAGTGCCCGACATGCACGCGCTGCGTCTCCAGCCCGCCGAGGCCGACCTTGAAGAACGCGATCCACGACAGCACGCAGGAAATCACCAGGAAGCCCGTCGTCACGAACTCGGCGAAACGGATCACGCCCGGGCTGTGCGGCGACGGCTCCACCGCGTGGTCGTCATGACCATGATCATCATGGGCATGATCGCTATGGGTTCCCGCCGCGTGATCGTCATGGCCGCCGGCCTCGTGATGCTCGACCGTCTTGGCAAAGCGATACGAGGACAGCCCGGCAATGCCGGCGATCAGGAAGCCGAGAAGCGGCAGGAAAACGATGGCGCTATACATGGCGGCGCGCTCAGCCCTTCATCATGTTGATGTCTTCAACCGCGATCGTGCCGCGGTTGCGGAAATAGACGACGAGGATGGCAAGCCCGATCGCCGCCTCGGCGGCGGCCACCGTCAGCACCATCAGCGCGTAGATCTGGCCGGTGATGTTGCCGAGGAAGGCCGAGAACGCGACCAGGTTCAGGTTGACCGCGAGCAGGATCAGCTCGATCGACATCAAGATGATGATGACGTTCTTGCGGTTCATGAAGATGCCGAACACGCCGAGCGTGAACAGGATCGCCCCGACGACGAGGAAATGGCCGATCGTGAGTTCCATGGTCAGACCCCCTGCCCCGACGTGACCTGCTTGACCTCGATCGCGGTTTTGCGCGAGCGCGCGTTCTGCGCCATGACGTTCTGGCGCCTGACGCCGCTCTTATGGCGCAGCGTCAGCACGATGGCGCCGATCATCGCCGTCAGCAGGATGAAACCGGAAATCTGGAAGTAGAACAGGTATTTGGTGTAGAGCACCCGGCCGATGGCGCGCGTGTTCGAGATGTCCGGCGGCGTGAAGGCGGCGGTTGCCGGCGTGGCGATCAGGTGCGGCGCGATCGACCATGTGCCCAGCACGAGCAACAGTTCGAGCAGGAAGATGCCGGCGATCAGCGCGCCGATCGGCAGGTATTGCAGGAAGCCCTGGCGCAATTCGGCGAAATTGACGTCGAGCATCATCACCACGAACAGGAACAGCACCGCGACGGCGCCGACATAGACGATCACCAGGATCATCGCCAGGAACTCGGCGCCCAGAATCAGGAACAGCCCGGCCGCGTTGACGAAGGCGAGGATCAGGAACAGCACCGAATGCACCGGATTGCGCGACGAGATCACCATCACGCTGGAGGCGATGGCGACGAACGAGAAGAGATAAAAGAAGGCGGTTACGACACTCATCGTCTGTCCTTCGTCGTGGGCAGAGGGTCTGTCTCCGCCGCCTGTCTATAGAGAGCGCCGGTCAGGCGCACAATCGGTGTTTGGCCGGGCGCCCGCGCGGGCGTCTCAGCGGTAGGGTGCGTCGGCGGCCATGTTGCGGGCGATTTCGCGTTCCCAGCGATCGCCGTTATCCAGCAGCTTCTGCTTGTCGAAATAGAGTTCCTCGCGCGTCTCGGTCGCGAACTGGAAATTCGGTCCCTCGACGATGGCATCGACCGGGCAGGCTTCCTGGCAGAAGCCGCAATAGATGCATTTCACCATGTCGATGTCGTAGCGCACCGTGCGGCGCGTGCCGTCGTTGCGGCGCGGGCCGGCCTCGATGGTGATCGCCTGCGCCGGGCAGATCGCCTCGCACAGCTTGCAGGCGATGCAGCGCTCCTCGC
>CALKHP010000031.1 GCA_937988775.1 uncultured Alphaproteobacteria bacterium | reverse complement strand
CCGCCGATCCCGATTGGAAAGCGCCACGAAGCCTCAGCGGCGGGCCGCTCTTGATCTCCGCCTACACGGTCTCGGCGACACGCTCGTCACGGTGCGGCACCGAGGCTCTTTCCGGCGCAACGCCGGTCAGCGGCCGGTCGCCCGCCTCGTCGCGGATGCGGGTCGAGAGCCCGAGCCCGTGCATCAATTCGAGGAACGGCAGCGGCGGCAGCTCCTCGACATTGACCATCTTGCGCACGTCCCAGGCGCCATTGGCGACAAGCAGCGCCGCCGCGACCGCCGGCACGCCCGCCGTATACGAGATGCCCTGGCTGCCGACCTCTTCGTAAGCCTGCTTGTGGTCGGCGATGTTGTAGATGAACACCTCGCGCGTCTTGCCGCCCTTGGTGCCGCGCACCAGGTCGCCGATGCAGGTCTTGCCGGTATAGGTCGGGGCGAGCGAGGCCGGATCGGGCAGCACCGCCTTGACGACCTTGAGCGGCACGACCTCGAGCCCTTCGGCCGTCCTGACCGGCTGCTCGGAGAGCAGGCCGAGATTGTTCAGCACCTCGAACACCTTGATGTAGTGATCGCCGAACCCCATCCAGAACCGGATATCCGGCACGTCGAGATTGCGCGCCAGCGAATGGATCTCGTCATGCCCGGTCATATAGGTCGTGCGCTTGCCGACCAGCGGCAGGTCCCATTCCTTGCGGATCTCGAACATCTTGTTCTCGGTCCACTTGCGGTTCTGCCACGACCAGACCTTGCCGGTGAACTCGCGGAAATTGGTCTCCGGATCGAAATTGGTCGCGAAATAGCGGCCATGCTCGCCGGCATTGACGTCGATGATGTCGATTGAGTCGATCTTGTCGAAATAGGCGTCCTTGGCGAGGCGCGCATAGGCGTTGACGACGCCGGGATCGAAGCCGGCGCCGAGAATGGCGGTCACGCCGGCCTTCTCGCATTCCGCCCGGCGCTTCCACTCGTAATTGTCGTACCACGGCGGCGCCTCGCAAATCTTCAGCGGGTCCTCGTGGATCGCGGTGTCGATATAGGCGGCACCGGTGGCGATGCAGGCCGACATCACCGCCATGTTGACGAAGGGCGCGCCGACATTGATCACGATACGGCTGTGGGTGCGCTTGATCAGGTTGATCGTCGCCTGCACGTCGAGCGCGTCGAGCGCATGCGCCTTCAGCACGGCGCCCGCCGGCAAGTGGCCCTTCTCGCGCACCGAGCGCACGATGGCATGGCATTTCGCGACCGTGCGCGAGGCGACGTGGATATCGCCGAACTCGACGGCATGCTGGGCGCATTTATGCGCCACGACCTGGGCGACACCGCCTGCCCCGATGATCAATACGTTTCGCTTCATGTCGCTGCCTTCTTTCTTTTCAGGGGTCCGGGAAGAAAGCCTCAGGAGAGGCTGGCGAGATAATCGTCGTAGGTGAAGCGCCTCACCGGCGTCAGGCGGCCGTCCAGCTCGCGCAGCACGATGGCCGGCATAGCGAGGCCGTTGAACCAGTTCTTCTTCACCATCGTGTAGCCGGCGGCATCCTGGAACGAGATGCGGTCGCCGACGGCGAGCGGCCGCTCGAAGCGGAACTCGCCGAACACGTCGCCGGCGAGGCACGACTTGCCGCACACGAGATAGCTGTGCGCGCCGCGATCCGGCGCGACCTTCGCCGGCTGGCGGTAGATCAGCAGGTCGAGCAGATGCGCTTCGATCGAGCTGTCGACGACGGCGATGTCCTTGCCGTTGAACAGCGTGTCGAGCACGCTGACCTCGAGCGAGGCGGCACCGGTAATGGCGGCCTCGCCCGGCTCGAGATAGATCTGCACGCCGTAGCGCTGCGAGAAGTCCTTGAGCCGCGCGCAGAACGCCGCGACCGGATAACCCGCGCCGGTGAAATGGATGCCGCCGCCGAGGCTGAGCCAATCGACCTTGGCGATCAGCGCGCCGAATTTCGCCTCGATCTCGTCGAGCATGCGCTCGAACAGCGCGAAATCGCCATTCTCGCAATTGTTATGGATCATGAACCCGTCGATGCGGTCGATCACCGCCTCGACCCTGGCGGCGTCCCATTCGCCGAGCCGGCTGTGCGGGCGCGCCGGATCGGCGAGATCGAACGAGGACGAGCTGACGCCGGGATTGAGGCGCAGGCCCCGGCCGAGCCCGGCCGTCTCGGCGCCGAACCGGTCAAGCTGGCCGATCGAGTTGAAGATGATCTTGTCGGCATGGGCCACCGTCTCGGCGATCTCATGCCCGGCATAGGCGACGCTATAGGCATGGGTCTCGCCGCCGAATTTTTCGCGGCCGAGCCTGACCTCGTTCAAGGATGAGGAGGTCGTGCCATCCATATGCTGGCGCATCAGGTCGAACACCGACCAGGTCGCGAAACATTTCAGCGCCAGCAGCACCTTGGCGCCGGACTGCGCACGCACCGTGTCGATGACGCGCAGGTTGCGCAGCAGCGCGCTCTTGTCGATGAGATAATATGGCGTCTGGATCATTCGGCGGCTTCACCTGTCATGGTGCGGATCGGCGCCCGGTACGGCCGGGGGCCGGCCTGCGCGCGCAAGGAAGGGCAAGGCTGAACGCAGTCCGGCCCGGCCCGGGCAAGCCGCTTCGCCGCTCACCCCGACCATGCCGATGCATGCCGGAGGCCCGGAGAAAACAAGCGGCTGGAGCGCCTAGGAGAGGACGGACGCCGCCAGGGCTCCGTCGCGGGATAGCCGCGCTTGCGCGCTATTGCCTCGCCGCCGGTGCGCCATGCCGCGCAAGGCGGCAAGGACCGTGAAACCGATGCGCCAGCGACCACGCCGGAACATGAGATGAAATCGCGTCGCATGCGCCGTGGCGGCGTATGGGACGAAGAGTTCTTCCTTTTGGGCGGCGTTCAGTACAACTGAGCCCATCCCCAATTGGAAGAGGGCGTCGCGAGACAAGGCGTCCTCCCCAACCAGCAGATGAAGCCTGTCACAGGCAACCACACTATCATATATCTCACGCAGAGAATATTTCAATGATTTTTGCGGCCGGCCATTTTCAACCTGCCATTAGCGAAGGATTTTCAATCGACTTATGATCGCGATACATTTCTCAAAAAGCAGAAGTAAAGCCTAGATATGAAACAAAATTCAAAGATATACGCTCAAAATCTGATAGATATCACCATATAACTTACTTAAAGACACATTGTCTTATCGATAATTTCCTCAGCGATTGCTCTCGACCGGCCTTGGCGGCGGCGCAACGGCATCCTCGCGCTGGAACTCGAACAGCTTGCGCAGGAAGCCCGGCGCCAGCGCCGAAAGCGGGCTGATTTTCAGGACCGGCGCGCTCGCCTTGCCGCTGATCTGGAAGCTGACCGCGAACAGGCCCTCATGCTCGCCGCCGCCGAGCAGGCGGCCGAGCAGCGGCACCTGGGCGAAGAAATTGTTGAGCTGGTAGGCCGGCACGAACGTGCCGGTCAGGTGCACGCGGTCGCGCCCGTAATCCATGGTGCCGCTGACCGAGCCGCCGACCTGCTGCCCCCACATCACCGCATCCTTGAAGGTCAGCCGGTCCGGCTCGCGCACGAATTCGGCGCGCAGCCTGGCGAAGGGCACGTCGGCCGCGGCGGGCGTCGCCCCGGTGACGTCACCGGCGCTCGCCATGGCGTTCGGCCGGCCGGACGCCATGCCGCGCAGCGCCGGTTCGTCATGCAAGGCGAAGTCACGCACGCTCATCAGGCCGTTCTGACGGTCGAGCGCGCCGGAAAGCTGCAATTGCAGGTGCCCGCCGCGCATGCGCGGGTAGATGTCGAGAAACCGCAGCAGGCCGCCGGCATCGTCGCTGCTCACGCTCAACACGCCGCCGCTCGCGCTCGGCTGGTTCAATGCGCCGCGCACATCCTTGCCGTTGAGCTTGGCGGAAAACGTGAGGCGGCGCAGGTTCGCGCCGTCGCTGGCGAGCCGCAACTCGGCATTCGACATCGCCTCGCCATTGTAGCCGGACAGGATCGCGACCTTGAGGTCGATCTCGCTGTCATTGCCCTTGCCCGCGCGCGCCTTGCCGTCATGGCTGTCATTCGCCGCGCCGAGGCTTGCCTTCAACAGGCTGCGGGCATCGAGCGAATTGCCGCGCACCGTGGTCTTGTAGCCGCCCGCGGTCTTGTCGACTTCGACCTTGAGACTGTCGCCAGGCGACAGCTTGAACGTGTCGAGCCTGGCATTGCGCAGGGCGCCGTCGCGGTCGAGGCCGATCAGCCCCTTGATCTGCGCCGGGCCGGCATCGAGGCTGAAATCCTCGAAGCGCGTGCCGTCCTTGGCCGGCTTGTAGACGAAGCTTGCCTTGGCCGGCTTGCCGGCGGGCTTGCTCCAGCCCGGCACCAGCCCGTCGACCGCCGCCTTGGTCAGGTCGAGGGTCACGGTGGTCTGGTCACCCGGGCCGAGTTGCTGCACCGGCGCCTTGGCCGTGACGAGGATCGGTCCCTTGATGCCCGATTGCGGGCCGAAGCCACGCTTGGCGCGCAGCGCGTCGTCGGCGGTGAACTGCACCGAAACCTCGCCGCTCTGCCCGCTCGCCTGGCGGAGCGACAGGCTGGCCTGCGTGCCGAAGATGCGCCCCTCCCCCTTGGCCGTCGTGATCTTGCCATCGTTCGACACAGTCAGGTTCGCCGCCTCGAGCCGCTCGTCGCCAAACGCCTTCTCGAGGCTGAAATTCGTCAGGTGCCCCTGCACGACCGAAGTCACGTCGCCGCGTTTCAGCTTGGCGATCAGCGGCAACTGGAGCGTGACATGGGCATCGACATTGCCCTTGACGTCGGACGGGTCGAGCAACTGCCCGGTGCTCGGCCGCAGCGGCGGTTGCGCCAGCAGGTCGGCCGCCGCATCGGCGCTGCCCTTGAGCCGGAAATCGGCCTGCGCCATCGGCGGCTTGCGCGTCGTGTCGGGCACTGAAAAGCTGCCCTCGCTGATCGCCAGGCTGCGGCCGCCGCCAAGATCGAGCGCCGCACCGCTGAGGTTGACCGTGGCGCTGCTCCCCATGAAGAAGCCGCTGATCTCGGCATGGGTCAGCGGCGGCAGGCCGGCGACCACGCTCAGCGTCGCATCGGAAATCCTGAAATCGCCGCGCACGCTGTCATTGGCCAGCGGCCGGTCGTTGAGCACGTCGTGGAAGACTTTCGCAT
Source organism: uncultured Alphaproteobacteria bacterium (assembly GCA_937988775.1). Lineage (GTDB taxonomy): Bacteria > Pseudomonadota > Alphaproteobacteria > Rhizobiales > Beijerinckiaceae > CALKHP01. Next base: position 35,861 of record CALKHP010000031.1, on the reverse strand, counting down.
TGAAGAACGAGGTGATCTTCAACGAGTCCAGCGTGCCGGAGGACAGGTTGTCGAGCAGATGCGTGCGCACCGGCGGCGACAGGATCGCCGGCCAGATGCGCAGCGCCTGCCGCACCGGAACATGTTCCGCATCCAGCCCCCAGTCGAGCGTCGGCCCCTCCGGCGTCTCGCTGAGCACGAGCCGGCCATTGACCGCATAGCCCTCGCCGGCAATGGAAATCACCGGCAGAGAAAGCTGACGCCGGTTGGCATCGAGCGTGCCCTCCACCCGCACCGGCGGCAGCGCGAGCGGCTCTTCCTTGGGCGAAAGCGCGGCGAGCCTGCCGCCATCCGAGCGCAGCGCGACCGCGAAACGGCCCGGCACGGCGGCATCCGGCACCAATTCACCGGAGAGATCGCCATGGTTGCCGCCCGATACCAGGCGAAGCCTGTCGACATGGATCGCCCCGCTCTCGGAGTTCCAGCCAAGCGCGATGCTGGATTGATCGAGGTCGATCATGCCCTCGGGCGTGCCGTCAACCGAGAAACGCAGCGGGCCGAGATTGGCGCTGGCGGTGATCACGGCCTTGCTGCGCGTCGCATCGAGCGTCGCTTCCGCATGCAGGGACACGGTCGGATCGGCGGCCGGCGCGATGGCCGGCAGTCCGGCGAGCGTCGCGGCATCCGAGAGCGCCAGACCGCTCGCGGTGACGCTGGTGCGGTAGGCGTTGTCGCCGCGCCGGCTGGCAAATGCGATGGTCAGCGGACCGCGCGGGCCGGAGCCGGTCACCGTCAGCATGCGCGCCTCCGGACCATCACGCCGTTCGCTCACCTGCACGTTGTCATAGGTCAACGCGCGCCCGTTACCGAGATGGCGCACGATCAGCCGGCTGTCGGTAACGCTGACGCCCTGCAATTGGTCGAGGAAGCCGTTCTCGGCGAAGGCGTTCTCGAACTCGGCGAGCGCGCGCACGATCGCCGCGCTGCGCGCCGCGACCGGAACGCCGCCGTCAGGCCCCGGCGCCGGCGTCTGCACGCCTTCGATGGTGGTGTCGACAGGATCGAGTGGCTGGTTGGCCGAATCGCCGGCCGCAAAGGCGACGCTGCCATCGGGATGGATATCGAGCCTGAGATCGAGCCGGGAAATCGCCAGCCGCTTCGGCGCCAGCCGCAGCGAGAGCAGAGACAGAGGATCGAACACCACGGACGCCGCCGGCGTGCTCATCACCACCCGCCCCTCGACGTCGCGGACCGTCATGTTGTCGAGCCGCGCCGCCGGCGCCCCATCGACCAGGCCGAGCCGGATGCCGGCCACCGAAACCGCATGCTGGCCGCCAAACGAGGCCTGCAGATCCGCGACGACGCGCTGGCGCAGGAAATCGACCTGGATGGGGCCGAAATACAGCAACGCCACCAGCCCGAGCACGAACACCGCGCCGAGCGACATCAGGCCGCCGCAGACGAACAGCGCATGGCGCCCGATACGGGCAGGAATGGCGCGGCGCGCGCCGCAGAACAGACGCACCAGCCCATCGTGCTGCGGCAAGGCCCCGATGTCGCGGCTGGAGTGGTCCGGACCCTGCCGGTGGTGGCGTCTGCCTCTCAAAACGGCCAAGAACTTTCAAATTGCCAGGGTCGAGGAGAGCGCTGATCCAGACAGCTTCGCGTTCCCTCGCGACTCGCGTCATTTCCTATAGCATCATGCCTCATGACCACGATGATTCCGGGTCGATTTGGCCCGAAACGCCAATCATGATCAATCCCCATCGTTTCAGGCCAAATCGCCAGCCTGCTCAAGGGAAGCACAGATGAACGATCCTCTTACACTTGGCGCGCTTGCGCCCGATTTCGAGCTGCCGGCCGACGATGGCCGCCCGATCCGGCTGTCCACGCTGAGAGGCCGCAAGATCGTGCTGTATTTCTATCCCCGGGACGATACCAGCGGCTGTACGCGCGAGGCGATCGACTTCAACGGCCTCCGGCGCGACTTCGCCAACATCGGCGCCGATATCTTCGGCATTTCCGCCGATAGTGTGGCAAGCCACCAGAAATTCAGAAAAAAGCACGGGCTCGACTTCCCGCTGCTGGCCGACGAACAGCACAAGGCCCTGGCGCTTTACGGCGTCTGGGTCGAAAAGAGCATGTATGGCCGCAAATACATGGGAATAGAACGCACCACTGTGCTGATCGACGCCGCCGGCCTCATTCGCCACGTCTGGCCGAAGGTCAAGGTCGCCGGCCACGCCGCCGAGGTGCTGGCGGCGGCAACGCGGCTCTGAAGATTAACGTCGCGCCTCTCGCGTCGGGATGGGCCGGTCAAGCCGGCCCATGACGGTGGAGACGGAAGCGCCGACATTTCAGCCGTCATCGGCCGGCTTGACCGGCCGATCCCGATTGGAAGCGCGCCACGGTTGTCGCCGGGTGCCGGGTCAAGCAGGCACAAGACCGTCGCCACGCCCCGCCGCCTTCGCCCCTCTGCCGCAAGGGGAGCCGCCTTTGCGAAACGTTAACCCTAATGCCTTGTAATCCTTCCCACTGGTCGAGCGATGTCGTGCTCGTCGTCCCGTGGTACCGCAATGCCGTATCGTGCGCCTCGTCCCCAACCGCTGGCCAACTCGCAGGCGAAACTCGCGCTGCTGATCAACCGGCACGGACAGGTGCGCACCATCGAGATCAGGCCGGCGCTCGCCATTGCCGGCGGCCTCGCCGGCGGACTGCTCGTTTCGTGGCTGATGGTTGCCTCGCTCTACGCCGTGTTCAAGGACGATCTGCTCGCGCGCTTCTTCAACCAGCAGACGCAAATGCAATTCGGCTACGAGGACCGCATCGCCAGCCTGCGCGGCCAGATCGACAAGCTCGCCAGCCGCGGCCTGCTCAACCAGGACAGCGTGGAAGCCAAGATCGACCAGTTGCTCGCACGGCAGGTGAAGCTGGAGGCGCGCCAGACCATGATCGCGCCGCTGGCCGAGAAAGCCGGCATCGTGCCCGCGCCGCCGCCGCCCGCCGCCATGGTGCCGTTGGCGCCGACCCTGCCCGGCCTCAATGCCTACGCGCCGCTCGGGCTCGGCGCCAAGCCCCGGCCGTTGCCGCAGGACGCGGCCGAGCAGCCGCCGGCCAACCCCGCGCCATCAGGCACCGGCCTGCGCATGAGCGTGCTGCCGAGCCATATGCAGGCGACCGTGGCGCGCATCGGCCAGGCGCTGGACGAGACCGAAGACAGCCAGGATCGCGCGCTCGACCGGCTCGAGAAAACCACCAGCGGCCGCATCGCCGAGGCGAAGCAACTGATTGCCGCCATTGGCCTGCCGGTCTCGCGCTTCGATGGCGAGGCCGAGCACGACGAGGATGACAAGGATGTCGGCGGGCCTTACGTGCCCCTGCCGCCCGGCGCACGCTTCGAGGAGCGGCTCGGCCAGATCCAGGCGAGGTTGAAGGAGGCCGGATTGCTGTACGATGCGGTGTCCCGCCTGCCCCTGATGCGGCCGATGCCGGCCGGCCACCGCATCACCAGCCCGTTCGGCAGCCGTCCGGACCCGTTCTTCCATCGCTACGCCATGCATACCGGCACCGACTTCCGCGCCCGCGCCGGCACGCCGGTGCCAGCTACCGCACCGGGCGTCGTGACGGTCGCCGCCTATACCGGCGGCTACGGCAACATGGTCGAGGTCGACCACGGCAACGGCATCGTCACCCGATACGGCCATATGGCGGAAATCAGCGTCGCCGTCGGCGACAAGCTCCGCAAGGGCGATATTGTCGGCCGCGTCGGCTCGACCGGCCGCTCGACCGGGCCGCATCTGCACTACGAGGTGCGGGTCGATGGCGAGCCGGTCGATCCGATGCGCTTCATCAAGCCCGGCGCGCTGCTGGCGAGCCGCTGAAGACAGGAAAACCTGCGAGGCGACAGGCCGGGCATTCAATCCCCTGCACCACCTCATGTCGAGCTTGTCGAAACACGCTCCAGCCAGCGTGTTCTGGACCATCCTTCGACAGGCTCAGGATGAGGCGGGGAAGTTGGAGAGGGAAGCCGAGCAACCGCCTTCGCCCCCACTCAATCGATATCGTCGATCACGTCCTCGCCGCCCTGGATGCGCTTCTCCAGCGCCGCCTCGATGAACGGGTCGAGGCCGCCATCGAGCACCTCGCTCGGGCTCGACGAGGTCTTGCCGGTGCGCAGGTCCTTCACGAGCTGGTAGGGCTGCAGCACATAGGAACGGATCTGGTGGCCCCAGCCGACATCGGTCTTGGCGGCCTGTTCGGCGGCGGCCGCCTCCTCGCGGATCTTCAGCTCGCGCTCGTAGAGCTTGGCGCGCAGCATCTTCCACGCGGCGTCGCGGTTCTTGTGCTGCGAGCGGTCGCCTTGCGACACCACCATGATGTTGGTCGGAATATGCACCAGCCGCACGGCGGATTCGGTCTTGTTGACGTGCTGGCCGCCGGCGCCGCCCGAACGCATCACGTCGGTGCGCACATCGGACGGATCGATATCGACGACGATCGTGTCGTCGATCACCGGATAGACCGTGACGCTGGCGAAGCTGGTATGGCGGCGCGCGTTCGAATCGAACGGCGAGATGCGCACCAGCCGGTGCACGCCGGCCTCGGTCTTGAGCCAGCCATAGGCGTTCTTGCCCTTGACCTGCAGCGTGGCGCCCTTGATGCCGGCCTCGTCGCCATCGGCAAGGTCGACGACCTCGACCTTGAAGCCGCGCCGCTCGGCCCAGCGCGAATACATGCGCATCAGCATCTGGGTCCAGTCCTGGCTCTCCGTGCCGCCCGCGCCCGAATGCACCTCGAGATAGGTATCGTTGCCATCGGCCTCGCCGGAGAGCAGCGCCTCGACCTGCAGCGTCGCGGTCTCCTTCTCGAGCTGGCGCAGCATCTCCTCGCCCTCGGCGATGGTGGCGGCATCTTCCTCCGCCTCGCCGAGCTCGATCAGGGTCAGCGCATCCTCGAGCCCGCTCTCGAGGCGCTTGATGCCGGCGATACGATCCTCCAGCCCGGTGCGCTCACGCATCAGCTTCTGCGCCGCCGCCGCATCGTCCCACAGCGTCGGATCCTCGGCGAGATTGTTCAGTTCGGCGAGGCGTTTCTGGGCGCGATCCCAGTCAAAGATGCCTCCTCAGCAGCCCGACAGACTGCTTGATCGCTTCGGTGAGCGCCTCGGTTTCAGCACGCATGGGGGTGGGTATGCCTTTCGGGGGGAGTAGCGAATAGGGGGTAGCGAGTAGCGAATGGAGCTGGAAAGCGGCCAGGGGCATGAACCGTGCCCCTCTATTCGCTACTCCCTATTCGCTATTCGCCCCGGTTAGTAAAGCCCGCCGGTGCCCGAGGTCACGGCCTTGTCGGATTCCGCGCCGCTCGCGCCGGCGCCGCCATAGTTGAAGCTTTCAGGCGGCGCGGTGCCCGGCTTGAATGCCTCGAGGATGGCGCCCTCGTCGCCCGGACCGGCGCGCAGGCCGGTCGCCTTGCTGACGCGGATCAGCTTCATGTCCGGCGGGATGCGGAACTTGCTGTCGGGCTTGCCGGCAAGCGCGAGCTTCATGAACTCCTTGAAGATCGGCGCCGCCCAGGTCGAGGCCTGCGCCGATTTTCCGGTGCCGAGCGGGCGCGGCTTGTCGTAGCCGATATAGACCCCGACCGCGAGGTCCGGCGAGTAGCCCACGAACCACAGGTCGTTCGGCCCGTTGGTCGTGCCGGTCTTGCCGGCCAGCGTCTTGCCGAGATCACGGATGCTGGCGCCGGTGCCGTACTGGATCACGCCCTCCATGATCGAGGTGATCTGGTAGGCGGTCATCGGGTCGATGACCTGCTCGCGGTCGTCGACCAGCTTGGGCTCGTCCTGGTTCTTCCACTCCTCGGCCTGGCAGCCGATGCATTTGCGTTCTTCGTGCTTGAAGATCGTCGTGCCCCAGCGATCCTGGATGCGGTCGATCAGTGTCGGACGGATGCGCTTGCCGCCATTGTCGAGCATGGCATAGGCCGCCGTCAGCCGCAGCACGGTGGTTTCGCCGGCGCCGAGCGACATCGACAGATAGGGCGCGAGATCGTCGTAAATGCCGAAGCGCTTGGCATATTCGGCGATCAGCGGCATGCCGACATCGCGCGCGAGGCGCACCGTCATCTGGTTCTTGGAATAGACCACGCCGTAGCGCAGCGTCTTGGGGCCGTGCGACTTGAAGTCGAAATTATCCGGCCGCCACATGCCCTGCCCGCCGCCCTGATCGATCTCGATCGGCTCGTCCATGACGATGCTGGAGGGGGTGTAGCCGTTATCGAGCGCCGTCGCGTAGACGAAGGGCTTGAAGGCGGAACCGGGCTGGCGCATTGCCTGCGTCGCCCGGTTGAACTCGGACATGTCGTAGCTGAAGCCGCCGATCATCGCCAGAACGCGGCCGGTATAGGGCTCGATCGCCACGATGGCGCCGGAGACCTCGGGGATCTGCCGCAACCGGTAGATGCCGGGCTTGCCCTCGACCGGCTCGACATAGATCACGTCGCCGGCCGAAAGCGTCGCGGCAACGTTCTTCTTCACCAGCCGGCCGCCGTCCTGCACGGTGATCGTGCCGGTTTCGCGCTGCTTGCTGAGCGCGCCGGACGGCTCGCGCGGCGGTTGCAGGCCGATCTCGGCCGATGTCGCACTGGCATTGAGCACGACGGCCAGACGCCATGGCTTTATGTCGTTATAAGCCTTCTCCTCGCCGAGGATCTGGCCCCAGTCGGAGGTCGGCGGGATTTTCTTGATCGCGCCGCGCCAGCCATGCGCCTCGTCGAAGCGGACCAGCCCGTCGGTCAGCGCCTTGCGCGCGATGCGCTGCAGCTTGCGGTCGAGCGTGGTGCGCACAGACAGCCCGCTCTCGTACAGTTTCTTGTAGCCGTAGCGGTCGGCCAACTCGCGCCGCACCTCCTCCGCGAAGAACCCGGCCGACAGCGTGTCGGGAGACACGGTGCGCAACGTGACGGTCAGCGGCTCGGCCTTGGCCGCATCGCCGGCCTTGCGATCGACATAGCCGTTCTCGACCATGCGATCGATCACCCAGTTGCGCCGCGTCACGGCGGCCTCGTGCTGGGAAAACGGGTTGTAGTTGTTCGGGGCTTTCGGCAGCGCGGCGAGATAGGCGGCCTGCGCCAGCGTCAACTCGTTGACCGAGCGGCCGAAATAATTCAGCGCCGCGGCGGCGACGCCGTAATTGCCGAGGCCAAGGTAAATCTCGTTGAGGTAGAGTTCGAGGATCTTGTCCTTCGAGAAGGTCGACTCGATCCGCAGCGCCAGCAGCGCTTCCTTGATCTTGCGCTCGAGCGTCTGCTCGTTGGTGAGCAGGAAGTTCTTGGCGACCTGCTGGGTGATGGTGGAGGCACCCTGCTGCCGGCTGCTCGATCCGCCGCGGAAGTTGTTGACGACCGCGCGCGCGATGCCGGTCGGGTCGATGCCGTTATGCTCGTAGAAATTCTTGTCTTCCGCCGAGAGGAAGGCATCGATCAGCAGCTTCGGCACCGTCTGGATCGGCAAATAGAGCCGGCGCTGGGTGGCGTATTCGGCCATCAACGCGCCATCGGCGGCGTGGATGCGCGTCATCACCGGCGGCTCGTAGGCGGCGAGTTGCTGGTGATCCGGCAGGCCTTGCGAATATTTCCAGATGAAGAATCCGGCGACAGCGCCGCCAATCACCACCCCGAAGGCGGCAAGACCGAACACGAATCCGAGAAATCGACCAATGAATCGCATTGTTGTCAGTCAGGCCGCTGCAAGCGCCCCAGGTCCTTGAGGATCATGATGGCTTCGGGCGGGAGCCTCCCGCTTCGTGCATCATTATGATCGATTCCAACAGTTTAGAACAGAAACCGCGTGAACACCGCACCCACGTCCGTATCCCTGCTCCAGCGTCCGCCCGGCGTGCCATGCGGGACGCGGGGCTCGATTACCGCATTGCTTACCATGATTGCGGCGCCACGAACCACCGAACTCGCGTGATGAGCGCACTTTAGCGCGAAACTGTGGCAAAGCCGACATTGTCACAACGGCCCATCCCCGCGCGCGCCCACGTTCGGCCGCCGCGCGCCGGCGGCCTTTTCGCCGAAATAGCCGGTTATGGCGTCGGCGACGGCCTGCGCCGTCGAATCCCGCCATTGATCGGAAATCATCAGCGCCAGATCGTCACGGCTGGAGAGATAGCCGAGTTCCAGCAGCACCGAGGGCACGTCATAGGCGCGCAGCACCCAGAAATTCGCCGAGCGCATCGGGTTCTTGTTGGTGGCGATCGAGCGTTTCAGCGTCTTCACGAGAACGTGCGCGAACTGATTCGACATGTGCCGCGTCTCGCGGCGCGTCAGGTCGAACAGGATATCGGCGACCTCGTTCTTTTCCTCGGGAGCCTCGATCCCGGCGACGAGATCGGCCCGGTTCTCCTTCTCGGCGAGTTGCGCCGTGCGCGCGTCGGAGGCCCGCGCCGCGCTGGTATAGACGGTGGCGCCGCGCACGCCCGCGCCATCGGCGAGCGTATCGGCATGGATCGAGATGAAGAAGCGCGCGCCATGCTCGCGGCTGAACTTCACCCGGTCCGCCAGCGGCAGGAACGTATCGTCGTCACGCGTCATCGCCACGCGCACCTTGCCGGAGGCGGCGAGCTTGTCGCGCAGCGCTAGCCCGAACCGCAGCACGATATCCTTCTCGACCTCATCGCCATTGGCGGCGCCCGGATCGATGCCGCCATGGCCCGGATCGATCACCACCAGCGGCAGGTTCGCCGCCCCGCTGGCGCCCGGCCCATCCGGTTGCGGCGCCCCCTCCGGCCCATCCGTGCCGTGGCCGAGCGTGCGCTGCGTTTCGGCGGCGCGCGCCGCGGTCTCGAAATCGCGCGCCGAGCTTGGCGCCAGCCGCACGATCAGGCGCGTGCCGGCCGGGCCGGGCTCCGTCTTGACCGCTTCCAGTCGGCTGGGGCCGGTCAGGTCGAGCACGATGCGCGAACTGCCTTTCATGAACACGCCGTAGCGATAGCCGGCCACCAGCCCCTCCCCCTTGCCGCCCGTGCCGGCGTCGTTGCCGAACACCACGCCGGGCAGGTCCAGCGTCATGCGGGCCGGGCGCAGCAGCACCCCGGCCGTGACCTCGACCGGGGCGGTCAGGTCGATCAGGATTTCGGTGCCGGCGGCATCGGCCCGGACGGCGACGCCAGTGGCGGCAATGCGCTCGGGCGGCACGGCGGCGGTCTGCGCCGTCGCCGGCTGCAACAGCGCCGGCAGCGCGAGCGCGCACAGCAGCGCCAGCGCATGAACTGCCCTGACAACCTGAAAAGAGGGTACGAATCGTGCCGACATGCCGCTCCGATTCTGGCGTGAATCGTGTTTGCGCTCAATCAGCGCCGTGTCGATGCCGAATGCGGCAAGGGCGTGGCGACGGCGCCGCCAGCGACGGCAAGAGACGAGAACAACAGACAAGGCCATGGCAAAAGACCTGGGCAAAAAGACGCCGCTTTCATCTTGCCAAAGCCCCCCGATCGAGACTAAATGCCGGAAGGCCAGTCTTTTTTGAAGGCGAGTCGGATGCTCGGGCGTTTCCCGCTTCCGCCGTGTTCATCGAAAAAAGCTGTGGAAGTAGCACGACGCAACCTCGCGTCGGCGTCGCACCGCCACAGCCCGCACTGGTCACTCGGGAGTTGCGGCCCGTCCGGAGCAACATGCTCCGCCTGAGGACGATAGGTAATGAGAGCAATCGCCACGGCAATCAGGACACCACAGGCTGCCCGGCGCCTTCGCTCGTTTCTTTCCCGTTTCGTTGGACGTTTCCTTGCCCCAGCCGCGCCAGATCGCGGATGGATGGAATGCGTCCGTTCATTTTCATCACCATGCGCCCACGCACCGGCACCCGAGGCAAGGCTCGCACGCGCGAGCGCCCGCGCTTATGCCGTCGCCTGGCCGCCCGAGAGAGTTCTCAATGCCCAATACGATGCTCATCGATTCATCGCACCCGGAAGAAACCCGGGTCGTGGTGCTGCGCGGTAATCGAGTCGAGGAATTCGACTTCGAATCCGCCGCGCGCAAGCAGCTTCGCGGCAATATCTACCTGGCCAAGGTCACGCGGGTCGAACCGTCGCTCCAGGCCGCCTTCGTCGATTTTGGCGGCAACCGCCACGGCTTCCTCGCCTTCAGCGAGATCCACCCGGATTATTACCAGATCCCCGTCGCCGACCGCGAGGCGCTGCTCGCGGAAGACGCGCGCAGCGCCAGGCGCGGCGAGGAGGAAGAGGAAGAAAGCCACTCGCGCCGCAGCAAGCGCCGCACCCGGCCGCGCCGCAGCGGACGCGCCGCGCGCCGCGACGACGAGAGTGTGAGCGAGGACGCCGCCGCCCTTGAAGCCGCCGGCGAGACCGCCCCTGAAGCCGGCGCGGATGACGCCGATCAAGCCAGCGCCGTTCACGACGATCATGATGCCGATGACAGCCATCATGACGACCATGGCCAGGATGATCATGGTGATGATCACGGCGATGACGATCATGGCCAGCACGACAATGGCGATGACGATCACGGCCATGATGACAACGGCCATGACGATAATGGTCATGACGAGGAAGACCATGTCGAGCAGATCGGCGGCGGCGATGCCCTCGAGGAGATCACCGAGCGCAGCTACCGGCCGCGCCGCCAATACAAGATCCAGGAAGTTATCAAGCGCCGCCAGGTGCTGCTGGTGCAGGTCGTCAAGGAAGAGCGCGGCAACAAGGGCGCGGCGCTGACGACCTATCTCTCGCTCGCCGGCCGCTATTCGGTGCTGATGCCCAACACGGCGCGCGGCGGCGGCATTTCCCGCAAGATCACCAGCTCGGACGACCGCAAGCGCCTGAAGTCCATGGCGCAGGAACTCGAGGTTCCGGAGGGCATGGGCGTCATCCTGCGCACCGCCGGCGCCAGCCGCACCAAGGCCGAGATCAAGCGCGATTTCGAGTATCTGCTGCGCGTGTGGGAAAATGTCCGCGAGCTGACGCTGCAATCCTCGGCGCCGAACCTGGTCTACGAGGAAGGCTCGCTGGTCAAGCGTGCCATCCGCGACCTCTACTCCAAGGATATCGACGAGGTTCATGTCTCGGGCGAGGAAGGCTATCGCGAGGCCAAGGACTTCATGCGCATGCTCATGCCGAGCCATGCCAAGGCGGTGAAGCCGTTCCGCGAGCCGCAGCCGCTCTTCGCCCGTTTCGGCGTCGAAGCCCAGCTCGATGCGATGTTCAATAATGTGGTGACGCTGAAATCCGGCGGCTACATCGTCATGAACCAGACCGAGGCGCTCGTCGCCATCGACGTCAACTCGGGCCGCTCGACGCGCGAGCACAATATCGAGGACACCGCCCTCAAGACCAATCTCGAGGCGGCCGACGAGGTCGCCCGCCAGTTGCGCCTGCGCGATCTCGCCGGCCTGATCGTCATCGACTTCATCGACATGGAGGAGAGCCGCAACAACAAGGCGGTCGAGCGCAAGGTCAAGGATGCGCTCAAGAACGATCGCGCCCGCATCCAGGTCGGCCGCATCTCGCATTTCGGCCTGCTGGAAATGTCGCGCCAGCGCATCCGCACCGGCGTGCTCGAAAGCTCGACCAGCCCGTGCCCGCATTGCAACGGCACCGGCTTCCTGCGTTCCACGCCCTCGCTCGCGCTGCATCTGGTGCGCGCCATCGAGGATACGCTGCTGCGCAACGCCAGCCACGACCTCATCATCCGCACCCGCACCGAGGTCGCCTTCTACGTCCTCAACCACAAGCGCCCGCATCTGCGCGCGCTCGAGGAGCGCTTCGGCGTCATCATCAGCATCCTCGCCGATGATCACCTGAGCGGCGGCCAGTCCTTCGTCGTCGAGCGCGGCGAGCCGGCGGCCGGCCCGACGCCCGAGGCGCTCGCCAAATTGTCGGCCGCCCCGATCATCGAGCCCGAGGAAGACGACGAGGTCGAGGATTTCGAGGAAGCCGAGGACAGCGAGGCCGAGGGCGAGCGTCACGAGGCCCGTGGCGACGACACCAACGGCGACGACCAGAATGGCCGTCGGCGCAAGCGGCGCCGGCGCCGGCGCGGCGGCCGTGGCGAGAACGGTCACGAGGCCGGCCAGGACAACGGTCACGAAAACGGGCATGACCGGCATGAGGATGCCGAACACGCCGGCGACGAGAGCGCCAGCGGCGAGGAAGCCTCCGAATCCGGCCATGACGACGACGAGCACGGCGCCGAGGCCACCGGCGCGCATGAGGATGGCGAAGGCCGTCGCCGCCGCCGGCGCGGCCGTCGCGGCGGTCGCCGCCGGCAGGGCGAAGAGACCGGCAGCGATATCGTGAGCGCGGAGAGCGACGACGCCGCGCCCGTCGAGATGCCGGCCCCGGTCGCACCCGAAGCGGTTGCACCCGAAGCGGTTGCCGCCGGCGCGGCCGAGCCGGAGGCTCCGGTCGAAGCGGCCGCGCCGGCCGAGAAGCCGAAGCGCACCCGGACCCGCAAGCCGAAGGCTGTCGAGGCGGACACCGCAGCCGAGGCCCCCGCGGCCGAGGGCGAGGAAGCCGCCCCCGCGCCGAAGCCGGCCCGCACCCGCCGCAAGGCCACGGCCAAGCCCGTCGCCGAGGAAGTTGCCGCCGCGCCGCAGCCCGAGGCCGAGCCGGCCGTTCAGCCGGAACCGGCTCCGGCACCGGCACCGGCTCCCGTGGCCGCCGAACCGGAGGATAGCGCGCCGGTTCTCGAGGTCTCCGATCCGAACAAGCCGAAGCGCTCCGGCTGGTGGGCCCGCGCCAAGCACGCCATCAGCGGCGACTGAGGCGCTCGTCCCGGCCCTGAACCGGGACAAGCGCCGCCGCATCGTCGCATCGGGATGGCCGGGTCAAGCCCGGCCATGACGGTTGAGGGGGGGGGGGAGGCCCGGCCGGTTGCCAACCCCGCCACCGTCATCGGACGGCTTGACCGGCCGATCCCGATGCGAAGGGCGCCCGCCCTGCCCGCCTCAATTCACCAGGCGCGCATCGAGCGAGATATCAGCCTTGAGCAGCTTCGACACCGGACAGCCGGCCTTGGCCTTGGCGGTCAATTCGTTGAATTGCGCCGCGCTGGCACCGGGGATTTTCGCCGTCAGCGTCAAGTGAACCGCCGTAATGGCAAAACCGTCATCGACCTTGTCGAGCGTCACCTCGGCTGTCGTCTCCATGCGCTCGGCGGTCAGTTGCGCTTCGCCCAGGATCAGCGACAGCGCCATGGTGAAGCAGCCGGCATGGGCTGCCCCGATCAACTCTTCCGGGTTGGTGCCCGGCCTGCCCTCGAAGCGGCTGGCGAATCCGTAAGGGTAGTCCTTGAGCGCGCCGCTTTTCGTCGAAATCGCGCCCTTGCCGTCCTTGAGTCCGCCGCTCCACACGGCTGATCCGGATGCTTTCATGGTCCTGTCCCTTCGCGCGTGTGCCGCCGATCCAGCGCCGGCGCCACTCAGGGACAGACGCAGCGCTTGCGCCTATGGTTCCATCACTGGCCGGCGCGCGGCAGCCATTGGCCGAGCCTGTGCACGGCTTCGGCGATCTCGGCCTCGCTGCCGGCGAAGGACAGGCGGAAATAGCGGTGCCCACGCGCGCGGTCGAAATCGAGCCCCGGCGTGGCGGCGACGCCGGCCTCTTCAAGCATGCGGCGGCAGAACCGCGCGCTGTCATTGGTCAGATGGCCGATATCGATGAAGGCATAGAACGCGCCGTCGATCGGCAGATGGTTGCCGAGGCCGATGCGCGGCAATTCCCTGACGAGCAGGTCACGGTTGCGCTGGTAGCCGGCGCGCACGCCCTCCATCTCCGCGCGGCCCTCGAACGCCGCCTCGGCCGCGACCTGGCTGAGATACGGCACCGAGATGTTGAAATTCTGCGTCAGCCGCTCGACCGGGCGCACCAGCCGCTCGGGCAGCACGAGCCAGCCGACGCGCCAGCCGGTCATGCAGAAATATTTCGAGAACGAGTTGACGATGACCGCATCGTCGCTGAAGCGCAGCGCCGTTTCGGCCGGGTGGTCGTAGGTCAGCCCGTGATAGATCTCGTCCGAGATCAGCCACAGGCCGAGCCGCTCGCAGGTTGCGGCAAGGGCGGCGATCGCCTCAGGCGCCATCACCACGCCGGTCGGATTGCCGGGGCTCATGGCGAGCACCCCATTGAGCGGCTTTTCGGCATGGGCGGCGGCGACCATCTCGCCGCTCAGCGTCCAGCGCGTCGCAGCGCTTGTCTCGATCTCGACGACCTCGATGCCGAGCGCCTGCAGGATGTTGTAATAGGCCGGATAGCCCGGCGTCGCGATCGCCACGCGGTCGCCTGCCTCGAACATCGCAAGAAAGGCGAGCAGGAAGGCGCCCGACGAGCCGGTGGTGACGCAGATGCGCTCTTCCGGCACGCTCACGCCATAGGTTTCGCCGTAATGGCGCGCGATGCGCCGGCGCAGCGACGGAATGCCGAGCGCCTCCGTGTAGCCGACGCGGCCGGCATGCAGGGCCGCCTCGGCTGCGGCCAATGCCGTGCGCGGAGCGGACGCCGCCGGCTGGCCGACCTCCATATGCACGACGTCGCCGCCGGCCTGCTCGATGCGCGCCGCCGCCGACATCACGTCCATGACGATGAAGGGCGAGACGTCGCTTCGCTGTGACGGATTTGGGCTCGGCGGATTCGGCCGCGCCAGATTGTCCCGCTTGCCCGTCACGCCGCCCACCTTCCCGTGCCGCATAACCGCCGCGATCATGCTCCGTTCATGCCCTTGGCCGAATCTGCCGCGATGCGCAAGATGAGCCGGCGGGCATCACGGGCTGAACGCGCCGCGAAAACCGGCTATAGCGGAACAAACCGCATGGCGAGGAGGACAAATGCCAAGGGAGATGCCAAGGGGGATGATAATCGCGACACCCGCCCGGCCAAAGCTTTCGCGGGCCGCGCTGGCGCTCGCCTGCGGTCTCGCCACCGGCCTGGCTCTGGCGAGCACGAGCGCACGGGCGCAGGAGAAGCCGAAGCTGAGCATCGTCCGCGATGCCGAGATCGAGCAGTTGCTGCGCGATTATGCCCGGCCGATCTTCAAGGCCGCCGGCCTCAACGCCACCAGGACGCGCATCGTGCTGATCAACGATCGTGCCTTCAACGCCTTCGTCGTCGATGGCAAGCGCGTGTTCGTCAACACCGGCACGGTAATCGACTCGGCCACGCCGAACGAGGTCATCTGCGTCCTCGCCCATGAGGCCGGCCATATTGCCGATGGTCATCTCGTACGCCGCGCCGAGGTGCTCAACCGGGCGAAATACATCTCGATCATCGGCACGCTGCTTGGCGCGGGTGCGGCGATCGGCGGCGCGCGCAGCGGCCAGGTCAGCGGCAATACCGGCGGCGCTATGACCCTCGGCCCAAGCGTCGCGCAGCGCATGCTGCTCTCCTACCAGCGCGGCGAGGAGCAGGCGGCGGACCGCGCCGGCCTCCGCTTCCTGTCCATGACGCACCAGTCGGCGGCCGGTTTCCTCACCACCTTCAAGCGCTTTTCCGACCAGCAGCTTTTCCTGCGCTCGCGCGTCGATCCTTACCTGCAATCGCATCCGCTCGCACCGGAGCGCATTGCCGGCGTCGAGCGCCTCGCCCGTGAAAGCCCGTATTTCAACAAGAAGGACCCGCCTGCCCTGCAGCAGCGCCACGATCTGGCGCGCGCCAAGCTGATCGGCTTCACCGGCAGCGCCGACGAAATCGCCCGGCGCTATCCGATGCGCGAAACCGGCCTGCCGGCGCAATATGCGCGCGCCATCGCCGCCTATCGCTTCGGGCGCATCGACGACGCGCAGCGCCAGATCGATGCCTTGATCCGGCAACAACCGCGCAACGCCTATTTCTGGGAGCTGAAGGGGCAGTCCCTGCTCGAAAACGCCCGCGCCCAGCAGGCGGTCGCCCCGTTGCGCAAGGCGGTTTCGCTGTCGCGCGGCCAGCCGCTGATCCGCATGCTGCTCGGCCAGGCGCTGCTCTCGGCCGATGCACGCCATGCCGATGAGGCGCTGCGCGAACTCACCGCGGCGCTCCAGGCCGATCCCGACGCGATGGAAGGCTATCGCTTCCTGGCGCAGGCCTATGCCATCAAGGGCAACGAGCCGATGGCGGCGCTGGTCACGGCCAAGGGTTATGCCGAGGCCGGCAACAAGCTTGCCGCCGCGCAGGTCGCCAAGCGGGCGCAGGCCGGCCTGCCCCGCAACAGCCCCGGCTGGCGCCAGGCGGATGACATCATCCACCTCGCCAAGCCGGAAAAAGACTGAAGTCACGCAAAAGTCACAAGACATCGCCTTGGAACTGCCGAAGAATCGGCGTTTGCACAGGCTGAATCCATTGAGGACACCATTCGCATGAAAGCTTTCTTCCTGAGTTCCCTCGTCCTCGCCACGGCGCTGGCCGCCGCCGCGCCCGCCGGCGCGCAGCCGGCCGGCGCGATCAGCCCGGAGCAGAAGGGCCAGATCGAAACCATCGTCCACGACTACCTGCTGAAGAACCCGGAGGTTCTGCGCGAGGCGATGGTCGAACTCGACCGCCGCGACAAGGCGAAGGAAGCCGAGGCGCGCGAGAAGATCACCCTCGACCAGAACGGCCCGCTCTTCACCTCGCCGTACCAGATGGAGATCGGCAACCCGAAGGGCGACGTCACGCTGGTCGAATTTTTCGATTACAATTGCGGCTACTGCAAGAAGGCGCTCAGCGACAACATCAAGCTGCTGGACGGCGACAGGAACCTGCGCATCATCCTCAAGGAATTCCCGGTGCTTGGACCTGGCTCGGTCGAGGCCTCCCGCGTCGCCATGGCGGCACGCACCAGCATGAAGCCGGATCAGGTGCTGCAATTCCACACCCGCCTGCTCGGCTCGCGCGGCCCGGCCAACAAGCAGAAGGCGCTTGAGGTCGCCAAGGAAATCGGCCTCGATCCCGCCGCGCTGGCCAAGCAGATGGACAGCACCGAGGTCAGCACCGGCATCAAGCAGGCGATGACCCTCGCCGACCAGCTCGGCCTGACCGGCACGCCCTCCTTCGTCATCGGCGGCGAAGTGGTCGTCGGCGCCGTCGGCTTCGACGAACTCAAGGAGAAGATCGCCTCGGTGCGCAAATGCGGCAAGGCGACCTGCTCCTGATTCGCAAGGCACCACCTGCCCCCACACCGGCCGACGCCCCCGCCAGCGCCCGATGCTGGCGGATCAGGGCGCTTTGCCAACAGGTTCATGACGGTTTCACGGCAGGATTGCCTTCCCCCGGCGTTGCGATCCGCCTATAAGGGCCGCATTCTCACGGTGTGAAGCTCTTCATGAACGCAAGCTTTGATCCCTTTGGCACTCCCTCGCTCGCGGCCAGTGCAGGCCGCCGGCAGGCCAAGGCATCGGGCAGGCGTTTTCAGGCAGGCGTCATCCGGCTCGCAGGCTGTCGGGCCATGGCAACGTTCCCGCCAACCGGACGCACCCAGCCGGCCATGCCGCGCGCGAGCGCTTCCACCACCACACGACCATTACGCTCGTGGCAGCGGCCTGAGGCCGCGCCGACCGGGCAGGAGCATTGATGCATGGCACGACAAAACCCGTTCGACCCTGATCTCGTCCGCGAACTGGCCCAGCTCATCGCGGAAACCGACCTGTCGGAGATCGAGGTTGCCAAGGGCGACCTGCGCATTCGCGTCGCCCGCCAGGTGCATATGAGCGTGCCGGTTCCGAGCCTTGCGCCGGCCCCTGCTCCGGCCGCGAGCGTGGCGCCGGCTCCGGGCATCCCGGTGCCGGCCGCGAAGAAGGAAGTCTCCGCTCATCCCGGCCTGGTGCGCTCGCCGATGGTCGGCACCGCCTATCGCAAGCCCTCGCCCGAGGCGAAGGATTTCATCGAGGTCGGCTCGGTCGTCGCCGCCGGCGAGAAGCTGCTGCTGATCGAGGCGATGAAGACCTTCAACGAGATCGTCGCGCCGCGCGCCGGCACGGTGACGGAAATCCTGATCGAAGACGGCCAGCCGGTCGAGTTCGGCGAGCCGTTGCTCGTGATCGAATAGGCGAAGGCCATGTTCGACAAGATCCTCATCGCCAACCGGGGCGAGATCGCGTTGCGTGTCCTGCGCGCGGCCAAGGAACTCGGCATCGCCACCGTCGCCGTGCATTCGACCGCCGATGCCGACGCCATGCATGTCCGCCTCGCCGACGAGAGCGTGTGCATCGGGCCGCCGGCGGCGCGCGACAGCTACCTGAACATTCCGGCGCTGGTCTCGGCCTGCGAGATCACCGGCGCCGACGCCATCCACCCCGGCTACGGCTTCCTGTCCGAGAACGCCCGCTTCGCCGATATCGTCGCCGACCACAACATCACCTTCATCGGCCCGAAGCCCGAGCATATCCGGCTGATGGGCGACAAGATCGAGGCCAAGCGCACCGCCAAGCGGCTCGGCATCCCGGTCGTGCCCGGCTCGGAAGGCGGCGTCACCGACGGCAGCGAGGCCAAGCGCATCGCCGCCGAGATCGGCTATCCGGTCCTGGTCAAGGCGGCGGCCGGCGGCGGCGGGCGCGGCATGAAGGTCGCGCGCAGCGAGGACGAGCTTTCGGTCGCTCTCCAAACCGCCAGCACCGAGGCCAAGGCCGCCTTCGGCGACGACGCGGTCTATCTCGAGAAATATCTCGAGAAGCCACGCCATATCGAGATCCAGGTGCTTGGCGACGGCAAAGGCAACGCCATCCATCTCGGCGAACGCGACTGTTCCTTGCAGCGCCGCCACCAGAAGGTCTGGGAGGAAAGCCCCTCGCCCGCCCTCAATGCCGCCCAGCGCGCCCGCATCGGCGGCATCGTCGCCAAGGCGATGCAGGAGATGCAGTATCTCGGCGTCGGCACGATCGAGTTCCTGTACGAGAACGGCGAGTTCTATTTCATCGAGATGAACACCCGCATCCAGGTCGAGCATCCGGTGACCGAGATGATCACCGGCATCGACCTGATCAACGAGCAGATCAAGGTCGCGGCCGGTTCGCCGCTCTCATTGCGCCAGGAAGACGTGCGCATCGAGGGCCATGCCATCGAATGCCGCATCAACGCCGAACACCCGGCGACCTTCCGGCCCTCGCCCGGCACGGTGACCTATTTCCACCCGCCGGGCGGGCTCGGCGTGCGCGTCGATTCGGCGGTCTATCAGGGCTATACGATCCCGCCCTATTACGATTCGCTGGTCGGCAAGCTGATCGTCCATGCCCGCTCGCGCGACGAATGCATGCTGCGCCTGCGCCGGGCGATCGACGAATTCGTCATCGGCGGCATCGAGACCACCTTGCCGCTGTTCAGCACGCTGGTGCGCAATCCCGACATTCAGAACGGCCAGTACGATATTCATTGGCTTGAGAAATTCCTCGCCGCCGGCGGCATGGAGAATGTCGGCTAGGCGGGTGCAGGGCTTTTCCTGACGCGGCCAAGTCCCTATTCTACAGCGCGGAGGGTAGCCATATGCGCAACCGGTCCGTCGCTCTCGAGATCACGCCGCAACTCGTACTGCGCGCCTATGCCTGCGGCATCTTCCCGATGGCCGAGGATGCCGACGATCCGACGCTGCACTGGATCGAGCCGAACCAGCGCGGCATCATCCCGCTCGATGATTTTCACGTGCCGCGGCGGCTGGCGCGCACCGTGCGCGCCGACCGCTTCACCATCCGTATCGATCGGGATTTCGGCGCCGTCATCGCCGCTTGCGCCGGCACGCGCCCCGATGGCGACCGCACCTGGATCAACGGCCGCATCCGCGAGATTTATCGCCAGCTGTTCGATCTCGGTCATTGCCATACCGTCGAGGTCTATGATGGCGAAGCGCTGGTCGGCGGCCTGTACGGGCTGGCGCTCGGCGCCGCGTTTTTCGGCGAGAGCATGTTCCACACCGCGACCGACGCCTCGAAGGTGGCGCTGGTGCATCTCGTCGCGCGGTTGCGCAGCGGCGGTTTCCGGTTGCTCGACGCCCAATTCCAGACCGAGCATCTCGCCCAGTTCGGAACGCGGGAAATCTCGCGCCGCCACTACCGGACCCTGCTCGACGCGGCGACGGCCGAGACGGCGGATTTCTTCGCCTGGCCGAAAGAGGCGACGATGGCTGGCCGCACGGCGCTGGCCGCGCTCGCGGGCGGCGTCAGCGGCTAGAGTCGCGCGCCGTCGGATCGAATTGCGGAATGCGCCCCGGTGGCCGCATGATCGGCTCGGACGATGGCGGCGGCGGCTCGTTGGTCGGGAAATAGCGCTGCGTCGGGCGCTGCGCCGGCGGCGTGCGATGCGCGACCGGCGGCGGCTTGCGCGCCGGCGCCTGGCTGACCGCCGGCGGTGTCTTGGGCTCGGAAGGCGCTGTCTTCTGCTCATCCTCGTCCGGGGCCGACTTGATGATATCGGTGCCGCCTTTGCACTCGGTCAGCCAGATATCGTAGACCGGATGCTCGATGGCGTTCAGGCCCGGACTGTCGGCGAACATCCAGCCGGTGAAAATCCGCTTGTACTCGTTCTTCAGCGTGATCTCGTCGACCTCGACGAAGGCATCGGTGCGCGGCTTGTCATAGGCCGGCCGGCTGTAGCATACGCGCGGCGTCAGTTGCAGCGAGCCGAACTGCACCGTCTCGTTGACGGCGACATCGAACGAGATCGTGCGCCCGGTGATCTTGTCGAGACCGGCAAACACCGCGGTCGGGTTCTTGATCTTGTCCGCCGCCGCAGGCGAAGCCAGCGCCGCGAGCCCCAGCAATGCCAGGGTGATAGAGCGAGGAAACGAGGTTTTGCGCAACGGCGACTAGCCTTTGATCTCGATCTCGACAAAAGCGAGGTGGGCGGAGCCACCATTGATGACGTTATGCTCGACGCCGGCATCGCGGGTATAGGCCACGCCTGCGGTCAGTTTCACGTCGCGCGCGCCCTCGGCATCCTCGATCCGCAGCGTGCCGTCGGTGACCGGCACCACGACATAGGCCAGGCCGTGCCGGTGAAAGCCGGTTTCGGCGCCCGGCTCGAAATCCCAGCGCGTGACGCGACTGTTGCGGTCGTCGATCATTACGGTCGCAACTGCCGGGCTATGCGCCTTGAACTGCGTCATCGGGCATTTCTCCGCTCAATTTCCAGGGTTCGACGACCAAGACTCAGTTTCCTGGCGTCCAGGCTTCGTAATCGGCGCTGACCTTGGGCCGCTGGCCGCCATTCACCGCCGAGCCCGGCGGACGATAGGCGCCGACCGTACCGGTATAGTTCGGCTCGTGCCCCTTCTCCCAGGCGCGCGCCTTGTAATCTTCCTGCGTCGGCGGCGTATCGACCGTGTGATGCAGCCAGCCGTACCAGCCGGGCGGCACGTTCGAAGCCTCGGCATAGCCCTTATACGTCACCCAGCGCCGCTCGAAGCCGAGCGTCTTGTCGCGCCGGCCGCCGCGCGTGCGGTAGTAGGTGTTGCCGAATTCGTCGCTGCCGACGCGCTCGCCATGGCGCCACGTCCAGAATCGGGTGCCCATGGTCTGGCCCTGCCACCAGATAAAAAGCTCCGAGATGAAAGTCTTCATGCCGAATCGTACCCTTCCGCGCGCCGTTGGCCGCCAGCCCTCAGGAACGCCGGCTTTATGGCGTGAGTTGGCCGGGCTGTCCAGCATGAGCGCCGCATCGCGATTGACAACCCCCCGGCAGCCGTAAAACCTTGGCCGGATGGGGTTTGCCTGGCGGAAAATCCATATGCGATTCGTGAGACGGCTGATTGTCACGGTCGCGCTGCTTTATGCGCCGGGAGCGCTTGCGCAAGCGGTGTGGGACATGGCGACGGAATATCCGCGCAACGCGATGTCCGGCATCGGCGTGACGGCCTTCGCCCGGCATATCGAGGAGAATACGCGCGGCGGCCTCGTCATCCGGCCGAGCTACGATGGCGAGAGCGGCCTGCGCTCGGCCGCGATGTTCCGCGCCATCGCGCAGAACACGCTGCAGGCCGGCGATACCTATGCCGCCGCGCTCGACCCGCATGGCGAGTTGTTCTCGCTGTTTTCGCTGCCGGCCATGGTCAGCAGCCTCGATGAGGCGCGCCGCCTGCTGGAACTGGCGCGCCCCGCCCTCGCCGCCGCCCTGCGCGAGGAGGGCGTGCACCTGCTCTACCTGACGCCGTGGCCGCCGACCGGCTTGTGGACGAAGAAGCCCGTGCACAGCGCCGCCGACCTGAAGGGCCTGACGGTGCGCACCTACGACCTGACCTCAAGCATCGCCATCAGCGGCACCGGCGCCGAGGCCCTCGTGCTCTCGCTCGCCGACACGCTGGCGCAACTGCGCGCCGGCAGCGTGAACGCCATGCTGTCCTCCGGCGAAGGCGGCCTGGAACGCAAGCTTCCCGGCCTGCTGCCCTATTTCAGCGAGATCACCTATATGCTGCCGATCTCGATCGCCAGCGTCAACGCCGCGACCTATGACGCGCTCTCCGCCGATCTCAAGGCCGCCGTCGACCTCGCCGCGCACGACACCGAGGCGGAACTGTGGACGACGCTGCTCACCCGCCTCGCGCGCAATCGCCAGCAGATGCGCGACCAGGGCGTCACGATCGATTCGCACCCCCCTGTCGATGTCCTGCGCGCCTTGAAAAGCGCCGCCCGCGAGATGCGCCAGCGCTGGTGCACCAAGGTCGGGCCTGCCTGCCACGCCATCCTGGATCCGCTCGAGGCCAGCACCGCGCCGCAATGATTCCGGCCTCGGCCAGCTGGAAAAACGGCGCAGGCAACACCATATCTAGTGGTGTGAATGAGCGACACCCATAGAGGTTCGCGACATGGTAAATGGCCCGTTACCGGCGCCACCAGCTGGCGCACATGATGATGACCGGCGATTCTCGCAAGCGAATCCGTTGCTTAGCCGGCATGGCTCACTTTATCCCCGGTTTTCACAGCCAGCCACCAGATGTAGCGAAATTCATGTCAAGCTATTACTATATCTTGACGTCGCCAAGCGCATGCCCCTAGCTTGTCAATGCGTGAAGCGAGTCCCGCGGCGGTCTGTCAGACAGCCGTGCAAGAGTGCAGCCGGGTATTGTCCGGCCGGCGCCAGGCCCAGCGGTCACGAGCGTATGGGGCTTATCAAACAGTACGGATAGTGTGCCGCTCGGCGTTGCGAGCGACAGGGCTTTTTGTCCGTAACATTGGGGACTTAGAATGCATTTCGAACGCCGCTTCACGACCGCCGGCCGGTCACCATATGAGGGTATTGCGTTCCGCCTCGCCAAAAGCGAAATCCGCAATCCTGACGGATCGGTGGTGTTCAGGCTCGATGGCGTCGAGGTTCCGGAGGGCTGGAGCCAGGTCGCTTCCGACGTGCTCGCCCAGAAATACTTCCGCAAGGCCGGCGTGCCCGCCCGCCTGAAGCGCGTCGAGGAGAACGACGTCCCCTCCTTCCTGTGGCGCTCGGTCGCCGACGAGGCGGCGCTCGCCCAGCTCCCCGAAGCCGAGCGCTACGGCTCGGAAATCTCCTCCAAACAGGTCTTCGACCGCCTCGCCGGCACCTGGACCTATTGGGGCTGGAAGGGCGGCTATTTCGCCAAGGACGCCGACGCGCAGACTTTCTATGACGAGCTGCGCTTCATGCTCGCCAACCAGATGGTGGCGCCGAACTCGCCGCAATGGTTCAACACCGGCCTGCACTGGGCCTATGGCATCGACGGCCCCGGCCAGGGCCATTTCTACGTCGACCCCTTCACCGGCAAGCTGACCAGGTCGAAGTCGGCCTATGAACACCCGCAGCCGCATGCCTGCTTCATCCAGGGCGTACAGGACGACCTCGTCAACGAGGGCGGCATCATGGACCTGTGGGTGCGCGAGGCGCGCCTGTTCAAATATGGCTCGGGCACCGGCTCGAACTTCTCGGCGCTGCGCGGCGAGGGCGAGAAACTCTCGGGCGGCGGGCGCTCGTCGGGCCTGATGAGCTTCCTCAAGATCGGCGACCGCGCCGCCGGCGCCATCAAGTCCGGCGGCACGACGCGGCGCGCCGCCAAGATGGTGGTGGTCAATATCGATCACCCCGATGTCGAGACCTATATCGACTGGAAGGTGAAGGAGGAGCAGAAGGTCGCAGCTCTGGTCTCCGGCTCGAAGCTCGCCAAGAAGCATCTCGGCGCCATCATGAAGGCCTGCGTCAACTGCGAGGGCGACGGCGACGACTGCTTCAACCCGGAGAAGAATCCGGCCCTGAAGCGCGAGATCAAATTCGCCCGCCGCGCAATGATTCCAGATAATTACATCAAGCGGGTGATTCAGTTTGCCAAGCAGGGCTATACCGATATCCGCTTCGACACCTACGATACCGACTGGGATTCGGAAGCCTATCTCACCGTCTCGGGCCAGAACTCGAACAACTCGGTCTCGCTGACCGACGCCTTCCTGCGCGCCGTCGAGGCCGATGCCGACTGGCACCTCACCGCCCGCAAGGACGGCAAGGTGATGAAGACGCTGAAGGCCCGCGACCTGTGGGAGAAGATCGGCTACGCCGCCTGGGCCTCGGCCGATCCTGGCCTGCACTTCAACACGACGATGAACGACTGGCACACCTGCCCGGCCTCGGGGCGCATCAACGCCTCGAATCCGTGCTCGGAATACATGTTCCTCGACGATACCGCGTGCAATCTCGCTTCGCTCAACCTGCTCAAGTTCTACGATCACGCCAGCCGCCGCGTCGAGATCGAGAATTACGAGCACGCCGTGCGCTTCTGGACCGTGGTGCTGGAAATCTCGGTGCTGATGGCACAGTTCCCGAGCCGCGAGATCGCCGAACTCTCCTATGAGTTCCGCACGCTCGGCCTCGGCTATGCCAATATCGGCGGCCTGCTGATGACCATGGGCCTGTCCTACGATTCCGAGGAAGGCCGCGCATTGTGCGGCGCGCTGACCGCGATCATGACCGGCGTGTGCTACGAGACCTCGGCCGAGATGGCCGGCGAGCTCGGCCCCTTCCCCGGCTACAAGAAGAACGCCCAGCACATGCTGCGCGTGATGCGCAACCATGCCCGCGCCGCGCGCGGCGAGGCGACCGGCTACGAGAACCTGCAGGTCGCGCCCGTGCCGCTCGATCATGTCAACTGCACCGACCAGCGCCTCGTCGCCCACGCGACCGCCGCCTGGGAGCGCGCCGTCGCCAAGGGCGAAAGCCACGGCTACCGCAACGCGCAGGTCTCGGTGATCGCGCCGACCGGCACCATCGGCCTGGTGATGGATTGCGACACCACCGGCATCGAGCCCGATTTCGCGCTGGTCAAGTTCAAGAAGCTCGCCGGCGGCGGCTATTTCAAGATCATCAACCAGGCGGTGCCGGAGGCGCTGCGCACGCTCGGCTACCCTGAATCGCAGATCGCCGAGATCGAGGCCTATGCCGTCGGCCATGCCTCGCTCAGGCAGGCGCCGGCCATCAACCACTCGACGCTGAAGAACAAGGGCTTCACCGAGGACAAGCTCGAGGCGCTCGAAAAGTCGCTGGCTTCCGCCTTCGACATCAAGTTCGTCATCAACAAATGGAGCCTCGGCGAGGATTTTCTGCGCGACGCGCTCGGCGTGCCGGCCGACAAGCTCGCCGATCCGGCCTTCGAATTGCTGCCTTTCCTCGGCTTCTCGAAAGCCGATATCGAGGCGGCGAACCTGCATGTCTGCGGCGCGATGACGCTTGAAGGCGCCCCCCACCTCAAGGCCGAGCATCTGCCGGTGTTCGATTGCGCCAATCCGTGCGGGCGCATCGGCAAGCGCTACCTCTCGGTCGAAAGCCACATCCGCATGATGGCGGCGGCGCAGCCCTTCATCTCGGGCGCCATCTCCAAGACCATCAACATGCCGAACGACGCCACGGTAGAGGATTGCAAGAGCGCCTACCTGCTGTCGTGGAAGCTGGCGCTCAAGGCGAACGCGCTCTATCGCGACGGCTCCAAGCTGTCGCAACCGCTCAACGCCGCCCTGATCGAGGACGAGGCCGAAGAAGCCGACGAGGCGGTCGAGGCGCTCATCGCCCAGCCGGCGGCGGCGCGCGCCACCGTCATGGCCGAGAAGATCGTCGAGCGCATCATCGAGCACCACATTCGCGACCGCGAGCGCGAGAAGATGCCGCAGCGCCGCAAGGGCTACACGCAGAAGGCGCTGGTCGGCGGCCACAAGGTCTATGTCCGTACCGGCGAATATGATGACGGCCGCCTCGGCGAGATCTTCATCGACATGCACAAGGAAGGCGCCGCCTTCCGTGCCATGATGAACAACTTCGCCATCGCCGTGTCGCTCGGCCTGCAATATGGCGTGCCGCTCGAGGAATATGTCGACGCCTTCACCTTCACGCGCTTCGAGCCGGCCGGGTTCGTGCAGGGCAACGAGAGCATCAAGAACGCCACCTCGATCCTCGACTACGTGTTCCGTGAACTCGCCGTCTCCTATCTCGGGCGCTACGACCTCGCCCATGTCTCGCCCGACGACATCGGCCATGATGTGCTTGGCGGCGGCGTGGCGCAGGGCAAGGCGCCGGAAGGCAGCGCCAGCGCGGCGCGCGTCGTCTCCAAGGGGTTCGTGCGCGGCCGCACCACCAACCTGCTCGGCCTGGCCGGCGTCACCCCGCCCCAGCCGGCGACCGGCGAAGGCGGCGCGCAGGTCTATGCCTTCTCGGGCGCGACCGCCCTGAAGGCCGAACCGGAGGAAGCAGCACATGAGGAGCCGGCCCCGGCACCGACCGAAGCGCTCAACTGGCCGGCTCCTGCCGCCGCTGGCGCACCGGAACGCGCCATCGCCGACCGGCGCATCGAAGCCAAGATGAAGGGCTATATCGGCGAAGCCTGCCCGGAATGCGCCAATTTCACGCTGGTCCGCAACGGCACCTGCCTGAAATGCGACACCTGCGGCGCCACGACGGGGTGCTCCTGACAGGAGCACTCCATGTGTGTGTGGCCGTCCCCAAAGGATGGCCAAAACCACCCATAGTGCGCCGCAATGCACCCCATAGTCTGACCGCACCCCGGCGGCGGGCAACTTCAAGACGGTTCCAGCGCCTGAGCATCCGCGAAGCGAAGGCGGTCACAGTCGCACAATATTGGCGGTGAGCTTCTGCTCGCCGCCAAAGCCCAAGTCGAACAAAACGAGATCAGATCTAGGGTGAGGACGCGCAACGGTCGAAATGGATCTAAGGAGGCGCATTGCATGGAAGTCGGAATCCCACCTACCACACCCGAACCGGGGCAGGAGGTCGGCGGCAAGCCAAGTCCCAAACCGTATCGAGTGCTAAGCCTCGATGGCGGTGGCATGCGAGGCATCTACACCGCCGAATTCCTTGATCGGCTGACCTGCTATTTTGCCCGCAGTCGGAACGTGGAGGCGCTCGATCTTGGCAAGGGCTTCGATCTCATCACAGGCACCAGCACAGGCGCCATCGTTGCTTGCGCCCTCGCCGTTGGTAAGCCGCTGAGCGAGGTGGTCGAACTCTATCGAGAGCATGGACCATACATCTTTCCTCACCGGATCAAGGGAACGGCGAGCGCGCTTTTCCGTGCGTTCTTCCTTGGCAACATCGTAGTCCGGATGGGAGACAAGGCGCTTCGCGAAGCCTTAGACGGCGTGCTTGGCGATGCAACCATGCTCGAAGTCTACCAGCGCCGCGGCATCTCGCTCTCTATCCCGACAGTATCGATGAAGACCCATCGGGCCTGGGTATTCAAAAAAACGCCCGCGAGCGGGGTTCGGGACGACCTATATCCGTTGGTCGACGTCTGCATGGCGTCGAGCGCAGCACCCATTTTCCGGTCGCTGGCCGCCATCGACGACCCTATGGCGAAGCACGGGCTTAAGCAGATTTTCGCCGATGGGGGCTTGTGGGCCAACAATCCGATCCTCGTCGGCTTGATCGACGCGTTACAGATCGCCGCTCCAGAGCAACCCATCGAGATCTTCTCGCTCGGGACGTGCTCCCGCCCTGAGGGCGAGCATATACCTCCCCAAAAAGCGCATCGCTCGATGCTCGGCTGGAAGCTTGGCGCAGACGTCGCGCCCCTGAGCATCACGGCCCAGGAATTCGCCTTCGACAACATGGCGAGGTTCCTCTCAAACATTCTCACCAAGGCCGGGCGGCCGGTGAAGACCCTTCGGTTTCCGAAGAAGGATGTTCCAGCCGAGATGATGCCATTCCTTGCACTGGACGACGCCAGGAAGCAGGCGATGGACCGCTTGGTCCAGCAGGCCAACTCGGACGCTGACATCACCAAAAGCGCCTGCGACGACGTCCGCAATCCCGATGGCCAGATGGTCAAAGCGTTGATGATGGATCTACCGACCATGCCAGCGACCGGCTTCAACTGGAGTGCCCGATGAGCAAGAACACCCATACCCAGCTCCGCTTCTTTCATGACGACGAAGTTCGAATGAATTCCATAGGACGCAAGGATATCCTTGATCGAGCCAAGTCGAACCGAACAAGACTACGGAATGGCCTTGCGCGTGACGGGGAACCGGCTCCAGTCGGCTCCGCGACGCAAGGCTCATACGCCATGCGGACGATGATCCATAACGAGCAAGGTGACCGTGATATCGACGACGGCGTGTACTTCACGAAGGAATCGCTGGTTGGCCCAAGCGGCGCGGACAAAACGGCAATCGCGGCGCGACAGATGGTCTGCAAGGCATTGCAGGACAAGCGGTTCAGCGAACAGCCTGAAGTTCGCAACAACTGCGTTCGCATCTACTATGCCGACCAAGAGTACCATATCGACGTTCCGGTCTATCGCCGAACCCGTACTAACGATCCAGTTACGGGCGAGAATGTCGACACCTATGAACTGGCCAGCTCCGATTGGAAGAGATCGGACGCGCTCGCCGCAACGAAGTGGTTCAAGAAGCAGAATCTCGAAAAATCCACCGATGCGTCAAAAGACGGCGACAAGGGTCAGTTCGTCCGGATCGTCCGCCTGGCGAAGGCCTTCGCCCGCAGTCGCCCGCATTGGAGCGGCAAGATCGCTGGCGGCTTCGCCTTATCCCGGCTGGTAAGCGACCACTTCGTCGAGAACGCCGACCGCGACGACATCGCGTTCCGCGATGTGCTCCGCGCCATCCGCGATCGTCTTGGCTGGAATGATAGGGTCAAGCATCCGATCCTTGACGAGGATATCCTCGGTCCCGGCAGCGCAAAGGCGAAATACCTGCGCAAGAAGCTCGACGAGAAATTGCCGATCCTCGACGTGCTGGACGACCCCGATTGCACCCATGAGGCTGCCATGAAAGCTTGGGATGACTTCTTCTACACCGATTGGTTCAAAAACCAACCCGACCCCGAAGATGAAGACGAGCTGGAAAGGAAGACAAACGCGGCTCCCGCGATCAAAATGGGCGGGAGTCAGGGCTACGCATGACCGCCTACATCCGCCCACCGGAGGTAGATGAGGTCGCGATCGCAGACGCGTGGTTCAACACGCTCGGCAAATCGTACAAGGGGCAACTGCCAGCCGGTGATCCCCTCCTCGCTGGAAACCGTGCCGGTTGGCTAGTACTTACACGTAATCGCGAGCTAGCCGTCGTGGTCGACGAGGCCTTTCCGTTCACCCGGCCAAGGGTGTACCTCAGGGGCGACCACGACCCGATGCCCCACGTCGAGGCCAATGGCCGTCTCTGCCTCGACAACCCAGAAATTCCTTCCGATCCACAATCAGCCGTGAGGGAGGCGTTGAGGCATGCTCGCAATCTCCTGAACGACATCGACAAAGGCGTCGAGGACGGCGATTTCGCTGAGGATTTTACGCTCTACTGGCATCAATCTGTAGGGCCCGGCCGCAGGGCTCGCTTGCTGCTTTCAGATATCCCTAGATCCACCATAATTTCTACCTGTGCGACGCCAGCCGCAGTCTATGGCTTCGCATCTGGAGATTCTGCTCGGCAGTGGTGGTCGCATCGCTTCAATGATCATCTGCGGAAGACCCGTCACGGCGCGGTGATACTACTCGACCAGTTGCCCCATCCCGATCAATACCCATCGACTGGAGGAGAACTCTGGGATCTCATCGCCGCCAGGTCTAGGGACGGCATCGAGGTGTTAGTGGGCCTTCTGAAGCAGACGCCCAAGTCCCTGCTTGTCGCGCTGGCCGGGGTGTCGCCCAACGGTCGCCGACACGCCGTCGGCATACTGATGGAGCGGCCCGTCGATCAGCAGGGCCGCACCGTCAATCGCCGGGTCATCGAACATGGATACGCCCGTGGCGGGACCCCTCCCCGCGTGTTGTGCGGACGTCTTCTACTGAAACGCCTGGTCACTGAGAACCTGGATGCCGCCAGTACTCGTCTACCTTATCTCGAACGCGACAGGCTGGCGGCCGCCCGGGTTGCGATCATTGGTTGCGGCGCGCTTGGTTCGGGCGTGACACGCCTTCTCGCAAAGTCTGGCGTCGGTCATTTCATTTTGGTCGACCCGGAGACACTCGGATGGGAAAATATCCGCCGTCATCAGCTTGGGGCTGCATTTGTCGGGCATCCGAAGGCAGCCATATTGGCAAAAACCCTCGCGCAGGAGAATCCCGATATTGGGTCGACCAAGCCTTACAACACCACGGTCGAGCACCTGCTCAAGCAGCATCCGGACGCTCTAGACAACGTCGACTTGGTCGTCGCATGCACGGCGACCTGGTCGGCGAACTCCATGCTCGACGACCTGTCGATGCGGAGTCGTCTGCCGGTCCTATACGCTTGGATGGAAGCCCACGCGGTTGCGGCCCATGCCGTGCTGATCCTGCCGGGCCATTCCTATAGGGTCGGCTACGACGCGGTCGGCAACCCACGCATGACGGCCTCTACCAGCCGCAAGCCCATCCCGGCGGAGTGCGGTGCCAACGCGTCGCCGTTCGGCGCCATCGAGCTTGCGCAGGCCGAGGTTCTAGTGGGACGACTCGCCCTCGATCAGTTGCGAGGAAAGGTTGCCGGAACGATTTGGAAAACCTGGTTGACGGATCAGGCGGCCCTCGGCGACGCCGAAGGAAGCTGGACGGAGGAGTGGGTGCGAGCGCGCGGCGTTCCTAACCCCAACGGCCAAATCCTGGTAGCGCCGTGGTGGGACGAATGAATGGTTCGTTAAAGTTCCGGATCGGGGGATTCGATGTGGAAATCGACCAATCCGCCCTGAATCTCTTCGAGACCCACCGCCAAACCCGATTCTACCATTGTGAAGCCGGAGGACAGTTGTTCGGGCGCGCCGTCGGGAGCCGATGGAAGGTTGCGCGCGCGACCGGTCCCGGCATCGGGGATCGAAGGTTCAGATTCGGCTTCCGACCAGATCGGGGCAGAGAACAGCGCGAGATCAACGAATACCACGCCTTAGGCTTCGACTACCTTGGCGACTGGCACACCCACCCCGAAGACGTTCCCAGGCCGTCGATGCGCGATCTCGATAGCATCGGCGACATCGTCCGAAAGTCGACGCTCGAACTGCCCGGGCTGTTGCTCTGCATCATCGGGCGCTCCCCCTTTCCGGCCGGACTGTGGGTATCGTTCCATAAGCCCAAAGAGAGCACACCCTCCTCCCGGGAGGCTGGGGCGACCTGAGATACGCAGGCTGGTGATCATCGAAGTGACCGAATGCGGGACAAGTTCGCCGTCAAATGCGACGTCGGCGGCAGGTCAATGTATGGCCGAGGTGATAATTATGGCGAGAACATAGATTGGCTTCAAAAACTCATGTGACGGGTCGCCCCCCGATCGTCACATGTAGAATCGGTAACGAGGGTCAGGCACGGTGCCCTCCGGCACATACTTGAGGATCTCGCCCACCTGTTTGGCCGCCTTCAACGTAATCGGCAGCGCCCCGTCGAACTGAGTTCCGTTCCAATTCATTTTGGTGAGCGCCAACGTCTCGCTCAAAAGAAGGTCCCAATCCGCACTGTCCCGTCGCTGGGCACATATTCGCAGCGGGTTTGGCACGTACATTCCCGGGTAGGTCCTGAAAAAATCGACGCTTCCCCGGGTGTAGAGAATGGTCTGTTCGTCATCTAGCCGCAGAGCCGTCCCGCGAAGGGGCGGGTAAATCCCATTCCGGAATAACCGGACGGGTGATCGATGCGGGAGCCAAAGGAAGTCCGCGATGTCGATCTCGGCGGCCTCGACGGCTCCCTGGAATCCTTCCATCTCATCCGGGTGGAAGCGTGACGACTTATGGATCACCAGGCGCGCCGGATAGTTTCGGTGTTCTCGCTTGTAGGTTTGGAGAGCAGTCCGAGCCAGCTTAAACGCATCATCGGCAGAAAGGTACGGCTGGCGATTGGTCTTGTCTTCCAACGCTGGCCCGCCCTTGAGGATCAGGCCCTCGCCGCGCTCATCAAAGAGTTGCGCCGAGCTGGTGAGAAGGGCCGCTCGGTCCTGGCTCTCAAAGAAGCTGATGCCAAGAAAGGTGGCCGCATAATCTCGATTGTCGCGAATCATCCGCCAAGGCGTTCCGCCGGCCTTGTAGTAAAGTGCGCAGAAGAAGTTCCATGCTCTGGTCGCCTCATCCTGGACAAGCCGGGTCGACAGGGTGGCGAGCTTCCTTTTGACGACGGCGTCATTGTCGTAGGTGGTAGGCCAGACGATCTGGATTGGCACACGATAGTTCATGGTGACGGCCTTGAGGCCGCCGCGAAAATTCTCGTTCGCAAGCCTGACGCGTCTTTCTTCGTCCTCCTCGCTTTCTTCCTCGTCCTCAGAAACAGCAGGACGCATGTTACTGACGCGCTCTATGATCTCAACCGGAAGCGCGCAGATAATCACCTGTGGGGGCCGGTCGCTTTCGGCGAGGGTTTGGACCTCCATGGCAAACGCCTCGATCGCGTCACGGATCGCGGTATCATCATTTTTCTCGTTGGTGATCTTCGAGATCACGCTTGCCGGTATCGTGCGAACGTCGCCATCGGCCGCCTCGAAGTAGCTCCGAAAAGGGCCTGTGATTGAGCTACCAGGGAAAGCCGGAAAGAGATTGGGTTGCCGACTGTTCTTCGCGGGGACCCCGCTCTCACAACGCCTAAGCCACTCTTGAAGCTTTCCAGCAGTCTGCGCCGACCCGACGATTCCCAGCCGGGTCGTGCGTGTCTTGTCGGTGGAGAAATCGACGGGTCCATAGTCGACAAGCCCGAAGCGCATGTCGACATGGCGTCCGCCTCCTCCGAATTCGAGGAGTGGCTCCGCCACATGGAGGGCTCTAAAGGGCGAATTCATGCTGCGCCTCCGCCACGCGCTTGCGCTCCTGATCGTCCTCGTTGCTGTTCCAGAGATCGTCGGCGACACCAAAGCCCAGTTCAAGAGGTGATACGTCTTCGAACCTGAGCAATTCTTTGCGAAGTAAATCTGGCTGCCTGATCAGGAATGCCTTCCACATGCCGATATGTCCGCGCACCGACTGATTGGTCTCAAGTCGTTTGATGCCGCTGAGGCGCTCCGCCGCATACCGAAAGTCGGCATATCCATCGGACGTAAAGTGATAGGTCGGCTCGATCCCGAGATACCACTGGCCATTTATCTCGATGAAATTCGGGATGAATGCAGCATGACGGTAATAGGTCGGCCTCTCCCCTGTCCTTCCGTAGCCTTTCACGACGTCACGTGATGCCTTCTTCTGGAACGATTGGTAGCTGTGCCTGCGCGAATTTCGGTTTTTTTGTCGCTTAAAAAACAAATACCCTTTCGACCGCCAATAGATCAGGACATCTCCAAGCATCTCGGCCAATGTCCGGCGGAGAAGATCGACGAAGTGGCGCCTTGTGACGTCGCCGTCCGATGCGATCCAGTCGTTGGTAGGGAGCCACTCGTCAGTGCCTTCCTCGGTCACATCTCGGAAGGGCGGCATGGAAAGATCGCGAAAGCTCCACATTCGCTTGCCGCTCAGCAGCCAGTCTGAAGGTGGGTTTCCATATGCCTCTAAGAGGCCTTGGCGCACATCCTTGTAGGGCAAAGTCGCTGTCGCGACATGAACGCGCTCCGGAAAGTGAACCCGAACCAAGTTCGTATCCAGCAATTCGTCTCGCCTGGTTCCCGGAACGATCAAGCCCGGTCTTGCGAAGCTGGCAACAAGATCGCGAAATGAAGGTAGAGCGTCGTCGTCGAGTCGATCCTTGGCCTTGTCAAAGACCACCTTTCGAGATCGCATCCGATCAGGATCTTCGAACCAGCTACGTATCGATTTCCAATGGGCCGAACGATCACTCAGTCGAACGACGACAAGGATCACCGGCGCGTTCGACTGCATCCAATAATCGATGTCTTTCGCATCGCAGATATAACTGAAGGCGGTATCGGTTTCCTGGGAAAACGATCCTTCGCCTCGGGTCTTGATCTGCACTGCGATGTATTGTGCCCTGACCTCGCCCGTCTCCGGATCGCGAAGTTCGATAAAGCCATCGATGCCGGTATCGAGTGCCCCCGTTTCATGAAAGCTCATGCCATGGGAGAGGATTAGCTCCTTGAACAGAGAGGCGCCGCGGCTACCAATGGTCTGCTGTTCCGAGAGCGTCTTGACCAAGCCAGTCATACCTCTTCCGAATCGACGCTGCGAGTATATCGCGACCACAACGCCGACAACGAGTGTTCCGGGGGACTACTCGAGCTTCTCCGTGGTGTGCCATCATCCTAAGAGGTTTGGAAGGTATTATTGAGTACACCCACAGGCGGACGGCTTCTGTTCCGTTGACCCGGCAATTCATCGAGATATGCGATGATGAGATTGCGGGGAAATTCCTCGTTGAGCCGCCCAGCCACCATGTATCAGTTCCAATCGAAGCGTGATGCGGGAAGGATGTACGATGACGTCGGCGACGACCTTCCGGGACACCATCACCGATTATCCGGGTCCGGACGAACTCCGAACGATACTGCGTTTCTCAGGCAGATTTTCCGGCGTGTAGCTCGGGACCGCCGCCATCCTGTCGATTACCGATTGGTGGATGAACGCTCCAGGCGGGATGAAACGTGGCTCGGCATTCGGGAGATAGTGGCCCAGAACCGACCTGCGGGCGGGCCACTCCTTGTACTTATCGTTCTTCGGTAACCACTCTAGCAGACGCCAGACCGTGGACATGGAGTCGTGTGGATCGCGCATGATGTCGGGGCGGACGTAACTGAATGGACTTCCTTTCCGCGGCACTCCCCAAGCCAACTGGTTGACCGTCCTCGGGTCTACGGCCAGACCGTGCTTGACCGCCTCCTCGATAATCCAAATCAACGGGAACTTCGAAAGACCGCTCTCTTCCTCGGGGTAACCTCCCCCGATATCGGCGTGCACTCCGGAGAACCACACCTGCTTCGCATCTTGGGGCTCTGCATTGTTCGTCGCACTGAACCTGTTGTGCATGAACGTCTGCGGCTCATCCCAGGTATCCAGCCTGAACATCCTCCTTCGCTCGTCGATCGCAATCGCCTGGCGGAAAATTCGGACGCTCGGATTGCTCCTGGTGTTTGCCAGCGTCTGGAGGCTAAAGGCATAGAACCTGTCGGGCCGAGGAACGATCACGCTCGCAACCGTGTCCCAGACTCCGACGAACTTGATCGTGGGCCACCTCGATGAAACGATCCGAGCAAATTGGGAGGCGCGGTCGTCTCTCGTCAACGGGTTGGGTTGGCCTGCCTCGCCGAGACCGTCTGACGCACCCGCCAAAGTTGGCGACGCAACTGGATCGGGCGTCGGTCCAACTTGCTTGTACGCTGTCAACGCTGCGCCCGCGAGATTTGTCTGTTGAGGCGATAACAGCCCTATTCGGTGGACCAAGCCTGCCAGGACGCGAGCGGTGTATGCCCCACGACTGAATCCGAACAGATAAATCTCGTCGCCATCCTCATACTGGTCGATTAGAAATTGATAAGCCGCAAGTACATTGTCATCGAGACCGTAACCTGTCGCCAGGCCGAGTACTGAACCGCCCCGGGTTTTCCGGAGGCCCTTTGGTTTAAGTTATGCCGCCCTGGC
>CALKHP010000030.1 GCA_937988775.1 uncultured Alphaproteobacteria bacterium | reverse complement strand
GCCTATGGCGCGGTGATCTCGGGCAACAAGGTCTCGGGCGGCGCCTGGGCGACGATCGACAATGGCGGCAAGGACGTCACCGCCGTTGGCGCCGTCACCGTCAGCGCCAACGATTCCTCCGGCATCTATTCCAATTCGAAGCTGGTGGCGGACAGCACCGTCGCCAGCGACGGCGGCGCTCCCATCATCCAGGAAACGCTGAACAAACTCTACGAAGCCGATTACGACACGCTGCCCGATCCGAACGGCACCAAGGTTCGCAACATCCAGTTCGGCGACCGCGTGCGGCTCGCCCCTGGCTATGCCGGCAATGTCGTCATCAATCTCGACCAGATGCTGCCGCCCTCGAAATTCCCGATCTCCAATGGCGACGCGGTGCAGTTCGCGGCGGGCGCCGGCGAGGATAGCGGCCCGATCTATCAGTATAATGGCGCGGACGGCGTCATCGATCTCGAGGCGTTGGTCAACGCGATCGACGCCGGCACCGAAGATCTCGACACGGATCCGAACTGGACCCGGATCGGCGGCAATGCCGGCAGCATCTATATTTACATGGGCGACGACGCGAGCGGCAAGAACATCGATCTCGCCAATACCGACTTCACCAACCTCGGCTACTGGAAGGAAGCGCCGGAGGCGACGCTCGCACTCCAGGACCTCAACATCACCGCCGCGCCCTCGACCGCCGTCGGCGGCCTGGTGGTGATGAACGATGTGCGCGGCGGAGCCGGGGCGGCGATCAGGAACGCCATCGTCAAGGCCGGCGGCGACGTGCAGGTCGTGGCGCTGGAGAGCGCCGCCATCAGCGCCAAGGTCGATAGCTCGGTCTCGGCCTCCGGCGGCAGTTCGATCGACTGGGACGGCGACAAGAAGACCGGGTCGGCCGACACCAATCCGGGCACGGTGCCGGGCGGTGCCGCCGATCCGGCAACGCCGGTGACGCCGGCCGATCCGAAGCAGGAGACGCCTTCCGACAAGGTGCTCGCCATCAACGGCACCATCGCCACCAACATCGTCCAGTCGAGCGCCACGGCGACGATCGAGAACAGCACGGTCACGGCCGCCGGCGACGTCGATGTGGCGGCGCAGAACGTGTCCACCATCAAGGCCGACACCGCGAGTTCCGCCTATTCGAGCGGCGGCGATACCGCCGGCGTGACGCTGGCCTTCAACTCGATCGGCTGGAAGGCGACCAACATCCTGTTCAATGGCGTCGATGCCTTGCTTGGCGACGATCTGATCGCCGATGCCTTCGGCGGGCGGAATCCGGCGCTGACCGAGGCGACGATCGTCAATTCGAGCGTCAAGGCTGACGGCGCCCTGTCGATCACGGCCAACAACAAGGCCTCGATCGAGGCTTCGGTCAGCAACGAGTCGACCTCGTCCTCGACCTCGATTTCCGGCACCAGCGGCAAGGCGATCGGCATCGTCATCGCCTCCAACAAGGTGGCGAGCGAAGCCTCGGCCAGCATCGATAACAGTGGTGCGCCGGGCGCCACGATCGTCGCTGCCGGCGTCACGGTCTCGGCGACGGACGACGCTTCGATCCATTCCGACGGCAATGTGCTGGCGTTGGCCGAGATCAAGAACGATTACGGCATCAGCGTCTTGGCCAACCTCGCCAAGACGGCGATCGGCTCCTACCAATTCACCACCAAGTCCGGCACGCAGGCCGTCCATAAGGGCGACCTCGTCTATATCGATGAGGACAAGGGCGCGGCCAAGGCTGGCGAGACCTGGGTCTATAACGGCTCCGATGCCGATATCGATCTCAACAACGTGGATTTTTCGGACGGCAACTGGTCGAAGTTCCTCGTCAATGACGTCATCGACTGGGTGAACGACAACATCGTGCCGAGCCTTGCCGGCGGTGATGCCATCGGCGTGGCCGGGATCGCGATCCGCAACGATATCGACAGCGGCGCCAGCGCACTCGTCAACGCGGCGACGATCACCGCGGCGGGCGACGTGCTTGTCGCGGCCCTGCAAACCAGCCTGATCGCCGCCGCAGTCACGGCGCGCGCCGAAGTCACCGGCGGTGCCAAGGGCAAGTCGATCGCCGTCAACGGTGTCATCGCCACCAACAATGTCGTCGGCCACGCGACCGCCGACGTCACCGACAGCACGATAACCGGCACGGCCGTTGCCGGCACCGACCTTGCGGTTACAGCCGACGGCGCCGCCACGATCGATGCGACGATCGACGCCGACACCATCGCCAAGGCGACCGCGGCCGGCATCACGCTTGCCTTCAATACCATCGGGCTTGCCGGGCAGAACTTCCTGTTCAACACCGTCGATACGCTGCTCGGTACCAATCTCGTCGATGCGATCTATGGCCACGATGCCGCGGCGCAGATCGCGGCGCGGATTACGGGTTCGACCGTCGACATGAGCAGCGGCGTGGCTGTTTCCGCCACGGGCTCCCAGGACATCTCGTCGGAAATCTCGAATTACGTCAAGACCTTGCGTGGCGGCGCACCGACCGCCGTCAGCGTCGGCGGCGTGTTCGCGCTCAATCGCGTCGAGATGGCGGTCGAGGCCGCGATCGCTGATTCGGCGACGATCAAGGCGGGCGGTGCGCTCTCGGTCGACGCCGGCAATCAGAGCAGCATCACTGCCACGGTCGTCGCGCCCGTCGTCTCGATCAACTATACCTATGGCGCCGACCCGAACGGCAAGTCGGTCGCCATCGGCCTCGTGGTGGCGCGCAATGCCATCGACGCCAAGGTGTCGGCGCATATCAGTTCCGTCGCCGATCTCGATGCCGGCAGTGTTTCGGTCGGCGCCAGCCAGGCCGGCTCGATCGACGCCATCGCGGCAGCGGCGGCCGTCTCCATCGGCGCCGGCACCGGCAGTGGCCTGGCGGTCGGCGTTGCCGGCACCATTGCCTTCAACACCATTCTCGGCACGGCGAGCGCGCTGATCGAGGATAGCGGCGTCACTGCGAGCGGGGTGGTCACGGTTTCGGCCGCCAACACCGCCGATATCGACGCGACGATCGCGGCGGCAGCGGCCTCCGTCGCCGGCGGCTTCTCGAGCAGCGGCACCGCCGTGGCGGTCGGCATCGTGCTCGCCTTCAACTATATCGGCTATGCCGGCAGCATTGAGGATCCAGGCGCTTCGACGCCGCTGGAGGCCAAGGCGCGCATCGGAAATTCCAGCGTGAAGGGCAGCAAGGTCGCCGTCTCGGCAACCTCCAACCAGACCATCGATGCCTTGACCGTGGCCGGGTCGGTCGCGGTCGGGGCCTCGGTCTCCGGCGGTGCCACGACCTTCAGCGCCGGCGGCGTGTTCGTCCAGAACAGAATTGCCGCCAACACCGCGGCCACGATCGATGGCGCTTCCACGATCACCGCCGGCGATGACGGCATCGCGGTGTCTGCGACGAATACCAGCGCCATCCATGCCACGGCGGCCTCGGCCTCGATCGCGGCCTCGTTCTCCGGCAGCAAGGCCATCGGCGTGTCGATCGGCCTGGCGGTTGCGCTGAACGACATCACGGGAAGCCTCAAGGCAAGCGCCGATCACGCGACGCTGAGCACCACCGGCGCGCTGAGCGTCAGCGCGGATAACAGCGCCGTCATCAGCGCGATCGGCGCGGCGGCCTCGGTCGCGGCCAGCCTGTCGCCGGGCAATAGCGTCGCGGTGAGCGGCGCCGGGGCGGCGGTGTCCAACGTCATCGACGTCGATACCGAGGCCTCGATTTCGAACAGCGCCATTCTCGATAGCGCGAGCGTCTCCGTCGTGGCGACGGGCGCATCGGTCATCACCGCGAAGATCGTCACCGCATCCGCCGCCATCGCCCTCGGCAGCACCGGTGTCGGCGCCTCGATCGGCGCTTCCGTGGCGATCAACCGCATCGGCGACTGGTCCGTCGAGGAAAAGCCGGATGCCAGCGGCCGCGACCTGCCGACCGGCAATGCGACGCTTGCCGGCGACGGCACCGGGGTGCGCGCCTTCATCAGCAAGACCGCCGTGGCAAGCGATGGTGTGGTCAAGGTCGATGCCAACTCGGCCGGCTCGGTCGATGCGCTTGTCCTCGCCGGCTCCGTCGCGCTCGCCGGCGGCACCGGCACCGGCGTCGGCGTCAGCGTTGCCGGCGTCTTCACGCTGAACTTCGTCGCCGTCGCGACCCAGGCCTATATCGAGGGCTCCGGCACCGAGACGGTCAGCGCGGACGCGATCGCCATCTCGGCCAAGGATGCGACGACGATCGACGTGGCCGCGGGCGCCGCCAGCCTCGCCGCCGGGTTTGCCGGCACGACCGGCGTCGGCGTGTCGATCGGCTTCGCGATGGCGATGAACCGCATCGAGAACAACGTCGCCGCGTACCTGAAGAACATCGATGATGTCGCGGCAAGCAATGGCGGCGTGTCGATTGCCGCCGAGAACGCGACCAAGATCCACTCAACCGTCGCCACGGCGTCGGTTTCGGCGGCGATCGGCGGCACGACCGGCATCAGCTTCAGCGGCGGCGGCGCCGTTGCGCTCAACAGCATCGCTACCGACACCAATGCCTTCATCGAGGCCAGCACCATCTCGCAGGCGGATTCCGTCTCCGTCACGGCGGCCGCATCGTCGACGATCAAGGCCGAGGTGCTGGCTGTCTCGCTCTCGGTCGGTGTTGGCGGCTCGGTTGGCGGCGCCGCCTCCTTCGGCGCGGCGGTAGCGGTCAACGAGATCGGCCATGGCGAGAGCGACCAGGACCAGGTGCAGGCCTATATCCGTGGCAGTTCCGTCACGGCGACGGGCGTGCTCACGGTGCATGCCACCTCGAGCGCCCTGATCGACGCCATCGTTGCGGCGGGTTCGGCGGCGATCGGCGCCGGCTCGGTCGGGGTCGCCATCAGCGGCGCCGGCGCGGGCGCGCGCAACTCCATCGCCGTGCGCACCGCGGCGTTCATCGACGATCCGGTCGATCAACAGGGCTCGGTGATCACGGTCGGCGCGGCCGACATTGCCGCCGCAGATACGTCCACGATCAATGCCGTGGTCGGCGCGGCCTCGCTTGCCGCCGGCTTCGGCGCGACCGGCGTCGCGGTCACCATCGGCATCTCGATCGCCATCAACGAGACCCATAACCGCATCTATGCCGGCATCATCGATGGCCAGGACCTGACGACGACCACGGGCGGCGTCTCGGTCACGGCTGACCAGGATGCGACGATCAGCGCGATATCGGCAGCGGCGTCGCTCGGTATCGGCATTGGCGGCGGCGGCGGCGGCGTCGCGATCTCCGGAGCCGGCGCGACGGCGACCAATACGATCGACAATGACACGGTCGCCACCATCGATGGCGGCGCGATCGACAGTGCCGGCCCTGTCACGGTCAAGGCCACGTTCGAGTCGGAGATCCATGCCCTGATCGTCGCCGCATCGGCGGCGGTGGGTGCCGATCCCACCGCCGGTATCGGCGCGGCCATCGGCATCGCGGTCGCCTTGAACAAGATCGGCAACGGTGCTGCAGACCGCAGCGCGGTCACCGCTTCGATCAACAACGCCATCGTGCATGCCGATGGCGCGCTGGCGGTCGAGGCCACGTCGGACAGCACCATCGACGCCATCGTCGCGGCCGGTTCGGTTGCGCTGGCGGCCGGCACCGCCGGCGTTGCCGTGAGCGGCGCCGGCGTCGGCACCACGAACGAGATCGCCGTCGCCACCCACGCCGCCATCGTCGGTGACGGCAGCGGCGCCAATGCCGGCGTGCACGCAGCCTCGATCACGGTCGCGGCCTCCGATACCTCGCATATCGATGCCGATGCCGGCGCGGCGGCGATCGCCTTTGCCTTCGGTTCGACGGCGGTCGGCATCTCGATCGGCCTGTCGATCGCCGAGAACAAGATCAGCAACGACCTTGCCGCCACGATCCTGAACGCCGACGACAAGGTCGAGGCGACCGACGGCGCCGGCACCGGCATCGTGGTCCAGGCCACCGACAATGCGTCCATCGATGCGATCTCGGCCGCGGCCTCGTTTGCGGTCGGCATCGGCTTCGGCACCGGCGGCATCGCCATTTCCGGCGCTGGCGCCACCGCGAAGAACACCATCAACAGCAACACGGCGGCCTCCGTCAGCGGCACCACGCTCGAGAGCGCCGACGCCGTGACCGTCGAAGCGATTTCGACCTCAAGCATCACCGCGACAGTGGCCGCGCTCGCGCTCGCCATTGGCGCTGATCCGAGTGCCGGCATCGGCGTTGCCATCGGTGTCTCGGTGGCGATCAACCAGATCGGCAACTGGACGATCCCCAATAATCCCGACAACGACCCGCTGCTGGCGCCGACATTCGATGCGAATGGCAGCGGCGGCGTGCGCGCCACCATCGTCAACAGCGACGTGACGGCGGCCGGCACCCTCAAGGCCCATGCCAAGGCCGACCAGACCATCGACGCGCTGGTCGTCGCGGGGTCGGCTGCGGTCGCCGGCGGCACCGTCGGCGTCGGCGTGGCCGGTGCCGGCGTCTATACCGAG
Organism: uncultured Alphaproteobacteria bacterium; assembly: GCA_937988775.1. GTDB lineage: Bacteria > Pseudomonadota > Alphaproteobacteria > Rhizobiales > Beijerinckiaceae > CALKHP01. The sequence goes on along the minus strand of CALKHP010000030.1, from coordinate 418,471 downwards.
AATATGATCGGTGTTCTCACCGAAGCCTCGATCACCGGCGCGTCCGCTGCCGACAAGGCGACGATCCGCGCCGCCGATGTTGCCGTGAGCGCCGAGGATAGTTCGACGATCACCGCCACGGCCGGCGCGGCTGCTGTCGCGGCCGCCTTCGGCGCGGTTGGCGTCAGTGTCAGCGTCAGCGTTGCCATCGCCAGGAACAGCATCGCCAACGATGTCGATGCCCATCTCGACTTTGCCGATGTCGCTGTCACCGACATTCCAGCATATGATCCGACCTATACCGATGCCGGCGTGGAGACGAACCGGCCGGCGCAGGCGCCGGCGGCCGGAACGATCAGCGTGTCGGCTTCGGAAAACGCCACCATCGGCGCGATTTCGGCCGCGGCCGCTGTCGCGATCTCGGGCGGCGCCGTCGGCGTCTCCGTTGCCGGCGGCGGCGCGGTGGCGACGAACGTCATCACCGGCGGCACGCGCGCCTATGCGCTCGACAGCACGCTCAAGGCGGGCGGCGACATCGCCTTCAACGCCACGAACAACTCGGCCATCGCGGCCAATATCGTCGCGCTGGCGGCGGGAGTGTCGATCGGCGGCGTGGCGGTCGGCGCCTCGCTCGGCTTTGGCGTGGCGCTGAACGCGATCGGCTACGACCTCGGCGGAACGCGCATGCCGGTGGAGGTCTCGGCCTATCTGCAGGGCAGCGACGTCGATACCTACGGCAAGCTCGCCGCCGCCGCGAAATCCGAGCAGTCGATCAGCGCCAATGTCGCGGCGGCATCGGTCGCGATCGCGGCCGGCATGTATTCCTTCAGCGCCGCCGGCGCTGCCGCCGTCACGCTCAACCGCGTCGGGGTCGACGCGCATGCATTCATCGACGGCGGCATCGTCAAGGCCGGCGACATTGCCATCGCCGCGCTCGACACGTCCAGCATCAATGCCTTCGTGGGCGCCGCGGCGGTCGCGGTCGCGGTCGGCTTCGGTGGCGGCAGCAGCGCGGTCGCGCTCGGCGTCGCCTATGCCGAGAACGTCATCTCCAACGATATCGAAGCCTATGCCCAGAATGCCGCGATCACCGTCACCGGCCAGATTCCGGTGGAGTCGAACGGCTATATCTACACGTTGCCGGGCAGCGGGCCGATCCAGATGGTGCCGGGCTCTCCTCCGGTCTTCCCGCCGCGTGTCATGCCGGCCTATCAGGCCAATAGCGGCGTGTTCTCGATCAATGCCGGGGAAATCGCCACGCTGAACTCGACCGCCTTCATGGCCTCGGTGGCGGCCTCGACGGATTTCGGCATCACGATTGCGGGCGGCGGCGCCGTCACGCTCAACACCACCACCTCCCATACCGACGCCTGGATCAAGACCAGCACGCTCGCCGTCAACGGCGCGCTGAGCGTGAGCGCGCAGGATACGTCCTCGGTCTCGAGCGAGGTCAGCGCCTTCGCGGTCGCCGCCGGCATTTTCGGCTTTGCCGCCGGCGGCGCCGTGTCGCAGTCCGACATTCTGTCGGAAGTCTCGGCGGAGATTTCGGACGCCACGGTCACGGCCGGCGCCGTCAGTATCGAAGCGACCATGACGCCCAAGGCGCGCGCGCAGTCGGCCGGCATCAATGCCGGCACGGCGGCGGTCGGCGTGTCGCTGGCCAAGGCGACGGTCGACACCCGTGTCAGCGCCGAGACCGGCAATGCGCATTTCGATGTCGACAGCCTGCGCGTGTCCGCGCGCCAGACGCTGCCCTCGAGCGGCGATACGGCCTTCGCGAAGGCGCAGGGGCTTGCCGGCGGGCTGATCGGCGTCGATTCGACGGTGACGAATGCGAGCAATACCAGCACGGTGGTCGCGGTGCTGGGCGCCGGCACGATGATCACGGCGGCGCGCGCCGTCAGCGTCGCGGCGCAGAATGACAGCCGCCAGCGCGCTGATTCCAACAGCGCCGCCTACGGGCTGGTCGGGGTTGGCGTCACCAAGGCCAATGCCAGCTCGGCTCAGCATGCCGATAATGGCGTGCCGGTCGCCAACACCACGGCCAGCGTGGCGGATTCTGTGATGATCAGCGCCGGCGCGATGAGCATCTCGGCGCTGGGCAGCGACGACAACCAGGCGACCTCCTCGCCCGGCGCCGGCGGCGCGATCGCCGGTGCGGCGGCGATCGCCGATACGCGATCGGATGCCGTCACGCAGGCCGTCCTCGGCAATCACGCGCAAGTCCTGCTCACCAAGGCGGCCAGTCAATTGCCGGGCGAGAGCGCCGACGCCTTTGCCAGCTACCAGGGCATTGCCGGCCGCTTCAGCATGACCTCCGATCATCTGGCGCGCGCCAACACGGTGATCGTCACCAGCGCCTACGGCGTGCTGTCGGGCTCCGGCGCCGAGGCCGACAACACGATCAACTCGACCTCGAACGTCATCGTCGGCAATGGCGCCAGCGTCACGGCCTACGCGATCAACGCCACCGCGCTCAACCGCTTCGACAAGCCGAATATCGGCGACAACGTCAACGGCAGCACAGGCGGATTGTTCACTGGCGCGGGCGTGACCAGTGACACGCATCTGACGCTCAACACCACGACGCTGGTGAACGACAACGCCCATCTCAACGTGATCGGCACCTCGATCGACGCGGGCGAATTCACGCTTGCCGCGCGCAACCAGATCAAGTTCTACGAGAACGTGTCCTACAAGGGCGGCGGGCTCGGCTCCGGCATTGGCGCCGAGAGCAAGCTGGATGCCGATAATGTCTTCGCCACGGTGCAGATCGGCACCAATACCGGCGTCGCCAACCATGTCGAGCTGAACACCGTCGGCGAGATCGACCTCAAGGCCGATACCGATGCCGATGCCGAATTGCATGTGAGCGTCGACAATTACGGCGGCGTGACGGTTTCGGTGGCCGACGCCACCATCGACCTGAGCCCGACCAACAGCATCCTGGTCGGCAACGGCAGTCACATCAAGGCGCTGGCCGACGTCAACATGCTGTCGGGCATGGACGCCAATTCCGATCACGATGTCTATCGCGTCGCCGTCTACAGCGATACGTTCGCCGGCAGCGTCATTCCGATCGATCACGTCGTTTCCGACGCGCTGCTCTATCAGCGCAACCTCATCACCATCTTCGCCGGCGCGCTGGTCGAGACCGGCGGCAACGTCCGGCTGTTCTCCGACAAGTCCGGCTTCGCCGACATGACCTCGCAGGGCAAGGCGGTGAACTGGGCCTCGTCACTGGTCGGCGCGATCGACAAGGCGCTCGGCGGCAACGCCTATTCGCAGTTCGACGGCACGGCGCATACGGATTCCCATGCCATCGTCACCGTCGACGGCACGGTCAGGACCGGCCTCAACCGCAACATCAACATCCTCATCGACAATCTCGGCGGCACGGCGGCCAACCCCACATTCGACGTCAGCGGAGCCGGCTCCGACACCGTGTCGACGAGCATCACGAATGCGCCGCTATCCTCGAACTATTTCGCGTTGATCGCCGAGGCGGAGCAGAAAAAGGCAGCCTATCTCAACGATCCGGATCTGGTCGCGTTCTACGACCGCGAAATCCAGCGCATGACCGATGAACTCAAGTTCCTCGGCTTGGTCGAGCAGGTGCCGGTGCTCAATCCGGATGGATCGCAGAAGGTCGTGAACGGCGTGCCGCAATTCGGATATCTGCCGGTCCACAAGGATGTGCTCACCATCCATGTCGACCCGATCCTGGCCGAAGCCGGCTACATCGATATCCGTGGCGACGTGCTCCAGGGCGCCGGCACGCTCGACGCGCCGGGAAATGTCAGCGTCACCATCACCAACAACACCTCCGCCTATCTCGATATCGGCGGCATCTACATCCCGGAGAATAACGGCGGCGTCTATTTCAACGGCTTCCAGAACGAAATCTCGGAAGTCGATACCGACTCGAACGATCCGGCCACCTTGCGCTCCATGATGAACGCCGTCATCGCCGGCCAGAATCAGGACAACGCCGATGAAGACAATTCCGATGGCCAGCGTGGCGGTGAGCCCAAGCTGGTGCCGGGCGCCGTCAACCTCGATATCACCCGCACGTTCGGCGTTGTTTCCAACAATACGGTGCTGATCAAGAACACGCTGATCGTCGATACCGACAAGACGCCGTGGCCGGGCATCACCATTTCCGGCGCCATCGAGGCGATCACGACGGATGTGACCATCGACAACAGTGTCGGCTCGGGCGACATCACGATCACGGCCGACATCAACAGCGCCAAGCTGAACGTGATCACCTTCGGCATGTTCGTGGTCGACCTGCCGCCGGGCAGCGTCTTCCAGACCGGCGGGAACCCGTATGATGCGTGGAAGCAGATCTCGCCTCCCGACGGGATGGGGGCGGCCACGAGCGCGGACGTCACCACCGAACTGGGCCTGCCGCCGTCGAGCGGCATCTATGCCGGCGTGATTTCGATCAATGCCGAATACATCAATCTGAATGGCCTGATCCAGAGCGGCTCGAGCGATTACGTGCTCAACATCGGCGCCGCGACGATCGCCGAGATCGCGCAGATCAAGAAGGATATCGCCTCGGGCAAGATCCAGGGCGGCAAGGTCATGCTCAAGACCGCCCAATACAACGAATTCAAGGCGTACTGGGATTCGGATCTCGGCAAGATCGTCATCCAGGAATTCAGGACGCCGGCCGGATCGATCACCATCACCGGCAATCTGATGAATACCGGCAACGGCCAGATCAAGGCGCTCGGAGCTTACGTCAACGTCACGCTCAACAACGCTTCCGATTACGACGTGCTGATCAATCGGATCGACGTCACCGAGCGCGGCCTCGGCACCATCATCCTCAACGACAAGGCCAAGCGCACCGACGGCGGCTACGAGCAGACCTGGTACCAGACGCAGCTCGACGGCACGGTCAAGGTGCGCGTGACGCAATTCGCTCCCGACGTCACTGTGCCGGATCATGTGAACCAGACCACCGAGGCGACGAAGAGGGTCGTGAAGGTCGGCGATGCCGTGACCACGACCACTGGCGGCACGGATAATGCGGGGACCTGGAACTACGCATCCGTTTACCAGCCCGCGCAGGGTTGGCGCTACGGCTGGTCGATCGCGACGCTGACGAAAGTCGCCGTCACCACGACCTATGGCACGTCGGCGTGGATCGGCATCGATGCCCTTGCCAAAGACCCCGATAATGTCGTCGATGTCGAATACACGCAGATCGGCAAGGCAACACTGGTTCCCGGCAGCGACTACTTCTTCCGCAGCGACGTTTCCAGCCCCTATACCAACGTCTCGAAGCAGTTGATCCTGAGCCAGACCGCCCCGACGCCGGGCGATAAATGGACGACCAGCACCTGGTACGGCAAGAAGACCTATTATCAGAAGTTCACGGTCGAGCAGCGCGTGCAGACCACCTCGACGAGCACGATCGAGGCGGACCGGCCGGTACAGATCAGCTTCATCGGCTATGACGAGGCGACGGTGAAGGTCAATTCGACCGGCGCCGGCAAGGTCATCATCGGCAATGGCATCTATAACGATACCGGCCTGACCGAGGTGCGGTCGAATACGGTGATCGAGGCCCGGAACGAGGATTCCGTCGTTCAGGGCGTGCGCATCACGCTCGATGGCAGGAACGGCATCGGCACCGCGCTGCTGCCGCTGCAGACCGATCTGATCGATACCTACCCGTCGGGCTACAGCAAGACGACCGCCTATGCCTACCTGACCGGCCACTCGGCCGCCGGCGACATCTTCATCACCGAACGCTCCGGCGACATGTCGGTCAATTCCGTCGTCGCCGATAACGGCAATGTCACGCTGCAGGCGCATGGCGGTATCGTGGTCGCCGATGCAGCGCCCGGCACCTACCTTCCGGGCCTTGTCCAGGGCAAGTCGATCACGCTGACCGCCGATACCTATACGGGCGGCCTGCCGGGGGGCGCGCAGGGCGGCGTCGGCAACGGCACGCTCCGGCCGCTGACGCTGGAATCTGGAGATACCAACGACGATCGCGTCAACATCACCGCCCGCAACGACATCTTCGTCTCGGAGAAGACGGGCGACCTGCACCTGGAGCGCGTCAAGACCGAAGGCAATGTCTGGATCGAGATCAAGACGGGATCGCTGCTCGACACCGACGACACCGCCATCAAGGACAAGCGCACCTATGACGAACTGAAGGCCGGCGTTTGGACCGACCTGCAACTCACCAACACCACGGGCGCGCAGGACAAGGTCAACGCCACGATTCTCAACTACGAATTGATGACGCGCGGCCAGTACGATGCCTACTGGCGCCTGAAGCTGAGCGCCGACAATACGGGTCACGTCACGCTCAGCGCCGCCGAGAAACAATATTATCTTGATACGCTCGGGGCAGTCGACGGGCAGGCTGCGATTGACACGCTCGAGCAGAACAGAAGCGCGCAACTGGCCGAACTGGCGACGACATATGCCGGTTACGGCGCCGTCTACCGGCCGGATATCGATGCCGCCTACCAGCAGTATTGGGCGTATCGGCACACCCAGCCCAATTCCCAGACCTACGATCCCGCCACCGCCGTCGGCCTGAGCGCGGCCGAACGCGCCGATTACGCCGATCTTGACAAGATGTTCGGCCGGCTCGGCGAAACCCAGCAGGACACCGCGCTGTTCATGAGCGCTGAGATCAAGGCCGACTACGACACATATTGGGGTTATCGTGCCGGCCAGGCCGATCCGACGAAATTCGACCCGCAATATGTTGTCGCGATCACCGGGCAGCAACTCACCGACCTCACCGCCGCCCTGCAGCAGCAGGGCCAGTTGAGCGGCTACACCGGCGATGCGCTCGATGCCTATGTCGCCAGCGGCATCCAGACCGAGCGCAATATCCAGACCGCCGAGTACCGCAAGCTCAACGAGACCTTCGGCGCGCTCAACGAGACGCAGAAGAATGCTGCGCGGACCTTCGGCTACAAGCTATTGTTCGCGGTCGGCGCCAAGGCCGACCAGTTGACCGGCTCGATCAAGGTCTGGTCGGAGAGCGAATTGCTCAATGCCTTCGGCTCGGGCCTGACCAAATCGGTGACCGATACCGAGGTGGTGATCGAAGGCTCCAACATCGTCGCCAACAAGATCGAAATTCACGCCCATAGCAGCGTCGGCAGCGTTCAGGACGGGATGACGATCGATCTCGGCGACGGCAACCAGCATCTTCCCCTGAGCGAGGAGCAGCGTGTCGCACTGGCGGCAGCGGAGCGCCAGGACATCGTCTATGTCGGCGGCTACGAAACTGCGCCGGGCGTGATCTCGAGCGCGTTCACCGCTTCGAACGTCGTCAACTTCTCGCAATCCGATGCCACGCACGGCGTCATCACCCTCACCACGGGCAGCTGGCCCGCCGGCATGTTCAAGGCGGGCGATCTGCTCTACATCGCCGGCAATACCCAGAACACGACCGAGGATAACGCGTATTTCACCGTTGCCTCGGTGAGCGGCAACACCATCGTCGTCAATCTCAAGTCCGAACAGACGATGGTCGCGGAACTCGGCCGTACCGTCACCCTGGCGGCGGTGGTCGACGATCCGATGAGCACGACCCAGCGCATCACCCGCATCCTCATCAACCGCCGCGAGGATATCGACCTGACGGCCGCCGATACGGTGACGGCCAAGGCTGGCGGGGCCGTCTATCTCGGCTCGGAAAGCACGATCAGGCTCGGCAACATCGTCGCTGGCGACGGCACGGTCGACGGCGACGACATCCGCATCAAGACCAGCGGCAGCCTGATCGACGGCGCCTCGTCCGGCGTCAATCTCGACGGCGCCAATATCCTGCTCGAGGCGGGCAGGGGCCATATCGGCGAGGACGGCAAGCCGGTGACCGTGACGATGCGCGGCGCTGGCGGGCTGATCGCCCGGGCCCAGGACGACGTGCGCATCACGGCGCCGACCAGCGATCTGCGCGTGGAATCGGTTTATTCACGCAGCGGCAACGCCTTCCTCACCGCGACGGCGCAGTCGATCCTCGACGCGCTGCCAGGCTCGGACGCCACCAAGGTGCAGGCGCAGCACATCCTGCTCACCGCCGCCGGCACGATCGGCACCAGCGCCAATCCGCTCGAGATCGACGTGAACGGCGCCCTGTCGAGCGATCCTGCGATCGACGCCACCAACCGCGGCACCATCATCGCCACCGCCGGCGGCTCGATCTTCCTGACCGAGACGCATGGCGACATGAACGTGCGCGGCATCCACTCGCTGGCTGGCGATGTGACGCTGGTTACGGCCGAAGGCTCGATCATTGATGCCGAGCGGCCCGACCCTGCCTATAACGCTGTCCTGGTGCCGGATTCGAACATTGACCCTGCTTACCCGACGCGCGCACTGGTGTTGCCCAAGCCCGACGTGATCGGCCGCAGCATCAGCCTCACCGCCCATCTCGGCATCGGCACGGCCGGCAACGAACTGGATATCGACAGTTCCGCATCGGCGCAGGGCACGGTTTCGGCCCATACCGATATCGGCAGCATCTACCTGATCGAATCGATCGGCGATCTCTATCTCAACGAGGTCGGTCCGGGCACGGACGGTGGCGAGGTGTTCGATAAGGCGGTGGCCTTCGTCACCGCGGTCAACGGCAGCATCCTGAACGGGCGCGGCGACGGCCTCGCCAATGTCGTGTCGCGCAAGACCTATCTGTTCGCGTCCAAGAGCATCGGCACCAGCTCGAAGCGGGTGACGACTGCGGTGAGCAACCTCGAATCCTGGTCCTACGAGGGCGATACCTGGGTCCAGAATCTCGGTGCGCTTGAGGTCGGCGGGGTCAGGGAGCAGATATCCGGCGTCAATGCCGGCGGCGGCGCCTACATCATGGCGTCGAGCCCGATCGTCATTACCGAGAGCAGCATCGCCGAGAAGGCCACGCTCGAATTCTGGGCCGAGGATGACAACGAAGCCTCCGGATTGGGCGACGACGCTCTGCCTGACGATATCCATGTTGCGGCGAACGTGACGCTGGAAGCGGCCTCGGGCGACGTGCGCCTGTTGGCGGGCGACGACGTCTATGTCGATGCGACTGCCGTGATCATCTCGCCGACCAAGATCCTGATCGCCGGCGACTATCAGGCACCGGGCGTGGCCGATCCCGATCCCGGCATCGGTTCGCGCATCAGACTTTACGGCACGCTGCAGGCGCCGCAGATCGAGATCATGGGCGGTTCCGACAAGGACGATATCCTGCTCGACGTCGCGGCGTTGCGCGGCAACACGCTGGTCCGTGGCGGCGGCGGCGACGACCTGATCACCGTCAACAAGCTGCCGTCGATGACCACGTATCTGGGCGAGGATGTCGCGCCCGGGCCGAACGGCCTGCCGGCTTTCGGCAGGGACGGCACCGGCCGTATCATCCGTGACGAACTGATCATCGACGGCGAGGGCGGCACCGACGCGGTCGTCGTCAACATCGCCGGCGCCAGCGACTATGTCATGAACATCCGCGACAGCGGCGCGGGCGACGATGGCGTCGACACATTGACCATCAATGGCACGAGCGACGCGGATACGTTCCTGTTCCGCAAGAATTTCATCGCCCATATGGTACCCGATGGCAGCGGCGGCTATCAGCCCTCCGTCGAGCGCATCAATTATGATGCCACGAGCAACGGGCGCGTCATCGTCGAGGGCAATGCCGGCGACGACAGTTTCTACTTCGACGACAATGCGGCGATCCTGACCGTGGATGGCGGCGAGGGCGACGACTTTTTCCAGGTCGGCCAGATGTTCGGCAGCTCGCGCAACGAGAAGGTTGATGCCGACGGCAAGCTCGACCCGGTGAATGGCTCTTACGCCATCATTTCGGAAGAGGATCGCTTCGCCACGACCAAGACCACGCTCGGCTACCTGTCCAACGGCATTACCGTCCCGGCGGTGCTTTATGGCGGTGACGGCAAGGACAAGTTCGTCGTCTATTCCAACCACGCGGACCTGCGCCTCGAGGGTGAGGACGGCAATGACGAGTTCGTCATCCGCGCCTTCGCGCTTGGCGATGGTGTCAACGTCAAGGTCAATGGCGGCAACGGCGACGACCTCATCCAGTACAATATCAACGCCCCGGTCGATATTGATGGCGGCGCCGGCTTCGATAAGGTCGTGGTGCTGGGCACCGAGCTTCCCGACACGTTCGTCATCACCAAGGATGGCGTCTACGGCGCCGGGTTGACGATCCGCATCTCCAATGCCGAGGCGCTCGATGTCGACGGGCTCGAGGGCGACGACACGTTCTATGTGCTGTCGACCCCCGACAATCTCGTCACCACGCTGATTGGCGGCCTCGGCAGCGACACGTTCAATGTCGCGGGCGACGTCGTGATGCCGGTGATTTCCGACGACAGCGGCGGCGATAGCGGCACCATCACCCACACCGTGAGCAGCGCCGACCCACGTTATAACGGCCTGTTCACGCCCGGCATCGACCTGACCACCAAGGGCAGCACGGTGGTCTCCGTTGATAGCGGCGACGGCCTGCTCGTCAAGGAGGACGACCCGACCTCGATCGACAGCTATATGCTGAAGCTGCCGACGGCGCCCGTGCTGGGCACGATCGCCTATGTCACGATTTCGGCCGCACAGGCCTCCGCGCAGCAGCGCGAGAAGCACGGCCAGACCATCCTGGTGTCGCTGACCGGCAACGCCGACGATTGGCACGAGGCCGTGACCGTCGCCTTCGACAATGGCAATTGGACCGCCGGCCAGCGCATCTACGTCAAGGCGATCTCCGATCAGGCCGAGGAAGGCAAGACTGTCGTCGCCATCAGCCATTCGGTGATCAACCGCAACGCCGATGGCAGCCCGGCGGCGCTGGATAATTTCCAGATCCCCAACGTGCTCGTCACCGTGCTCGACGACGACAAGCCGGATGCGATCATCACCGAGAGCGGCGGCACGACCAGCGTGTCAGAGGGCGGCGCGGGCGACAGCTACACGGTCGCGCTCAGCAAGCCGCCGGCGGCCAACGAAATCGTCACCGTCACGCTCTCGGCCAGCAGCAGCCAGGTCACGCTCGACCGCCCGACGATCAAGTTCGGCCTCGTCGCCGATGCCGGCAACAATGTCTTTGCCTGGAACGACGCGCAGAGCGTGCTCGTGTCGTCGCCGGCCGATGGCATCCCTGAGAACCGGCAGGTCGTCACCGTCAGCAATACCGTGACCTCCGACCGGCCGGACGGCGTCTACGCCGATGTCGATACGCAGAAGGTCAGCGTCGAGGTCATCGATTCCGATACGGCCGCGGTCCGCATCATCACGACCGGCACCGGCACCACCGTCTCGCAGGCCGGGGAGACCGACAGTTATCAGATCGTGTTGACGACGAAGCCGACCGCACCAGTCACCGTCCACCTCGTCATCGACGCCCAGGCCAAGGTCGATCTCGCGCTTTCGCCGCGCGTGGTGAAGGACGGGGACGGCTATTCCGTCACCTTCGACGACAGCAACTGGGATCAGCCGGTCACGGTCAACCTGGCGTTTGACGGCACGGTTGCGCCGCCGCCGCCCGACCATGTCCGCGTGTTCTCGCAGCAGCCGCACGACCTCACGCGCATCGGCGGACCTCTCTTCGTGGATGGTGGCGTCGGGCCGGAAGATCGCTCGCTGACGCCGTCCGTGGCGCTGCCCGACGAGTTCAATCCGGTGGTGGAGCGCGAGGTCGGGCCTAGCACGGGCGTCGATGTCGACCAGTTGATCGTGTTCAGCGACACCGCTGCGGCCCCGCTCACCGGCCTGCTCACCGACACGCATATTTCCGGCCTCGGCATGCCGCCCGATCCGCTCTCGGTGGATTACAACGACGGCAACCCGCCGCAGGATGTGGCGCGCGGCATCACCTACGCCAACATGCAGGTGGTCGAGGTGCTGCTCGGAAAGGCCGATGACAACTTCACCATCGCCAGCACCAAGGATGCGACGCTGACCGTCGTGCATGGCGGCGGCGGCAGCGACACGCTCACCGTGACCGGCAGCACCGGGCCGGTGGTGCTGTTCGGCGATACCTCCGCCAACGGCAAGCGCTACAGCGCCATCCCCGGCGCTCCGAACGGGACCGCCTACGATTTCACCAACACCGGCAACGACATCATCGATGCCTCGGGTGCCTCCGGCGTCGTCGTCATCGACGGCGGCGAGGGCGAGGACACGCTGACCGGCGGCAAGGGCACCAATTTCATTGCCGGCGGCGGCGATGCCGATACGATTTTCGGCGGCCAGACCGGCAAGAACTGGATTATCGGCGACTCCTCCTTCGACGTCGATTACCTGAAGCGCACCGTCAGCATCGACGATGACGGCGTGAACGCGCATCACGTCACCGAGACGCCCGGCGCCGACATCATCACCGGCGGCGCAGCCGGCGACTTCATCATCGGCGACCACGGCATCATCACCCAGCAACCGGAGATCGACGGTTCCACGCTCGTGCTGGTCGCCGGCACGCTCGACATGATGCGCGACCGTGCCGTCATCAAGGTCGAGACCTCCAACCCCTCGGTTGGCGGCGATGACGAGATCGATGCCGGCGACGGCCCGAACATCGTGTTCGGCGGCTTCGGCTCCGATATCCTCAAGAGCACCGGCGGGCAGGATGTCGTGGTCGGCGACAATGGCAGCGCCACTTTCGCCAATGGTTTGCCGACAAGGGTCGAGACCACGAATCCGGAATTCGGCGGCGCCGACCAGATCACCAGCGCCGGCGGCCGCAACATCCTGGTCGGCGGTTCGGCGGGCGATACCATCAAGGTACTCGGCGGCGGCGTGAACGATATCGGCGATGTCGTGCTCGGCGATAACGGCTTCATCCTGTTCGATGCCGCCGGCGACGTCACCAATATCGAGAGCACCGATCCGCAATATTATGGCGACGATGTCATCACGACCGGCGCCGGCAACAACATCGTCATTGCCGGTTCGGGCAATGACAAGGTGACCTCGCTTGGCGGCGACGACGTCATCCTCGGCGATAACGGCAAGGCGGCCTTCCAGGGCAAGGTGCTGCTGCGCATCGAGAGCACCTTCGCCGATTACGTGCCGGCGCTTGGCGCCATCGCCTATGACGACACGATCGACGCCGGCGACGGGCGCAACGTCGTCATGGGCGGCAACGGCAACGATGTCGTCACGGCCGGCAACGGCGACAGCGTCATCCTCGGCGATAACGGCCTGGCGATCTTCGGCACTGACGGCAGCCGCGTCTCGGTTCAGACCACCGATATCGCCTATGGCGGCAACGACAGCATCACCGTCAGCACCGGCGACCATGTGCTGATGGGCGGCTCCTTCGCCGACACGATCACGGCGGGCGGTGGCAACGATGTCGTGCTCGGCGATAACGGCATCGCGCTCTATGTCGGCGGCAAGATGGCCTCGGTGCGCAGCGCCTGGACCGAGTATGACGGCGACGACGATATCCAGGCCGGCGACGGCCGCCATGTCGTGTTCGGCGGCGGCGAAAACGACAAGATCAGGATCGGCACCGGCAACAGCGTCGTGTTCGGCGATAGCGGCTTTGCCACATTCGACGACACCTTGCCGACGCTGGCCTATTCGATCGACACCGCCAAGGGCGGCGCCGATACCATCACCACCGGCGACGGCGACAACATCGTCGCGGGCGGCGCTTTCGGCGACAGCGTCACCACCGGAGCGGGTTCCGACGTGATCTTCGGCGACAATGCCCGCTTCGAATTTGCCATCGTGACGATCGCCGGCGAGCGCGTCGCGGAATTGCAGCGCGGCTATACGATCAGCCCGCTCGACGGCGGCAACGACGTGATCGATGCCGGCGCCAGCAACGATATCGTGGTTGGCGGCACGGGTGACGATCTCATGCATGGCGGCGCCGGCGACGATCGCCTGCTCGGCGATCATGCCCTGTTCGACCTGACGCTGCCCGAGAACCAGCGCGTCATCTCGATCTACCTCTCCGCCCAGGATGGCGGCGGCAACGACGAGGTTCATGGCGATGACGGCAACGACATCATCGTCGGCCAGCAGGGCAACGACCGGCTGTTCGGCGAGGCGGGAGACGATGACATCATCGGCGGCCACAACGTCCAGGGCGGCGCGGATGGCGACGACTATATCGAGGGCGGGGCCGGCGAGGACGTTCTCCTCGGCGATAACGGCCTGATCCAGCGCAAGGTCGTCGGCGGCATATCGTGGAAGGATACGGTCTGGCAGCTCGACCCGGCGGTGCCCGGCAAGGCGGCCTCGCTCCTGCGCGACGTGGTGCGCTTCGACCTGATCGACGGGGTCGGCGGCAATGACGAAATCCATGGCGGCGCCGACGATGACCGCATCTTCGGCCAGCGCGGCGACGACCGGCTTTACGGCGACGACGGCATCGACGAGATCATCGGCGGCCTTGGTGCCGACCATATCGAGGGTGGCGCCGGCGTCGACATCCTGCTCGGCGACGAGGGCCAGATCCTGCGCGCCTACAATGCCGACGGCTCGGCCCTGCTGAACAGCGACCTCAGCTGGCATCGCGACGTGGTGCTCGAGGAAGTCGCCACCATCGTCAGCATGGTCAACCTCAACTCCAGCAAGACGGTGTCGCGCAGCGACCTTGCCGCGCGGCTTCTCGATCCGGATATGCTGCTGCTCGCCGGCGTCTATGACGGCAATGGCGCGCAGGTGATCGCGGGCGCGGCGCCCGACACCGCGGCGCTCGGCATCGACCTCGAGGCCGCCTCCGACGACTATATCGACGGCGGCGACGGCGACGATGTGATCTTCGGCCAGCGCGGCAACGACACGCTGCTGGGCGGGGCGGGCAACGACACCATCTTCGGCGACCGCGCCTCGAACAACAGCAGCGTGCCGACCGACCTGCCGAAGATCGCCAACGGCTTCCGCATCATCGGCGTGAGCGATCCGGACATCGCCGTGACCGTGCCTGCCGGCGGTCTGCTCGTGGTTCCCGGCATCAATCTGCTGCCGGCCGAACTCACCAACATGCTGCCGCAGATCGAGGTGATGCCGGGCGCCGACGGCTTCCTCGGCGAAGTCTCGGCCCAGAACGGCCTGGCGCGCGACGATGGCGAGCATTTCAGCGTGTTCGCGTCGGTCCTGCCCGATATCACGCGCATCGGCGCTTTCGCCTATGGCAACGATACGATCGATGGTGGCGCCGGCGACGATACGATTTTCGGCGATGACGGACGCATCACCAGCATCCGGGAAACCGGGCTCGCGGTGATCGACAAGGAGATCGCCGGCCTGTCGCTGTCGCTCAACGGCCTGCTCACCGACTTCTCCTCGCTCGGCTTCGCCGTGAACGCGCTTGATGCGGCGGTCAACGCGCCGATTGTCGATGTCGTCGTGGGTGCCGACCAGATCGATGGCGGTGCCGGCAACGACACGGTCATCGGCGATATCGGCACCGTCGTGGTGCCGGCGAGCCGGATCACGCTCGTCGGAACCGACCTGAGCGCGGCGGCGCTGGGGTTGCACAACTGGCTGATGGATTTCCAGGGGCTTGTCGCCGACGCGTCCTATACCGCGCATGCCGCCGGCGAGCAGGTGATCGCCGACTTCGGCGCCAAAGCCAATCTGGCCGGCCAGACCTTCGTATCCGGCGCCACGACGCTGAGACCCGCGACGCACCGGCTCGATCTCGGCAACGACGTGCTGCATGGCGGCGGCGGCAACGACATGGTCGTCGGCGATTTCGCGCTGATGACGTTGCCGGCGGTGAACGCAGGCAATGCCGCAGCGCTCGACAGCATCCCGGCCCAGCGGCTGGCGGCTGCCAATGCCGCGCTCGCCGCCCAGGATACGGTGCGCACCACCGCGCTCGCCGCGCATATCGCGGCCGATCACGCCATCGACGCCAATGCCAACAAGCTCGGCAACTGGTTGTTCGGCAACGGCCTGGGCTACGCGCTGAATGTCGGCAACGGCCAGATATTCGGTGACGGCGGCGATGACGTCCTGATCGGCGATACCGCGCTTATCGAGCAGCCGATGGCCGGCGTCGCCATCACGTCGGGCAACGCCAAGGCGATCTCCGACGGGTTGCAGGATGCCTTCTTCCTGACGGTCGATCGGCTCTATCTCGGCCAGATTGGTGCAGGCGTGGCGCACGCCGGGGCATGGGGCGTGCAATCCAAGCTGGGGGCGACCGCCGATTGGTCGAAGAACGGTTCGACCAGTTCCTGGTTGCTCGATAGCGGCGACAAGCGCCAGGGCCAGCGCCCGGCAGCCTCCTATATCGTGCTCGGCAGCGACACCATGGATGGTGGGGCCGGCAACGACCTGATGTTCGGCGATGATGCCATCGTTGTTCCGGTCGTGCAGCAGAGCGCCGCCGGCATGATCCAGAGCATGCGCGTGCTGCCGATTGGCGAGACAGGGGCCTCGCTGACCGCGACATTGCGCTACGTCTATGCTTTCGGCGCCTTCGGCGCGTTGCACAACGCGCTGGCCATGGATGTGAATATCCGCTCGCCGTTCACGGTCGATGCCGACACCATGGCCGGCGGCGATGGCAACGATGTGCTTTACGGCCTGCTCGGCGACGATCTCGTCAGCGCCGGCGCCGGCGACGACCAGCTCTCCGGCGGCAACGGCTACGATACGTTCGATGGCGGCGGCACCGGCACCAACACCTACGCTTTCGATCGTCTCCGCGACAAGGTGATCAGGGGCGGCACCAGGGATTTCGTGCACCAGACGCTCGATGCGAGTGCCGACAGCCCCGTGCTCGGCCGGGACTGGATCAACCCGTTCATGGCCGGGCTCGGCAGCGATGTCGGCGTCGCGTCCGGGCTGCTCGACCCGACCGGGATCAATGTCGTGCGGATTGGCGCGGGGGCGGGCGGCGAGCCGCAGGTCATCGTGCCGGTGGCGCAACTGCCCACCTATCGGCCGCATGGCGACCCCGCCTTCATCAACGGGGTCGTCGAGACGAGCCTGGCGGTCGATGATAACGGGCTGCCGATGGCCGCCCCGCCGATCTTCCTGCGCGACAGCGTGCCCGCAGTGCCGGCCGTCGTTATTCCCGGCGGCAATGTTGTCGCTCCCCCGGTGGTTGATGTTCCGCCGGTCGTCCCACCCGCGGGTGCCGGCGGCGATCCGCTTCCGCCTGCTGAGCCGGCCGCGCCGGCGGGTGGTGCAACGCCGGGAGGGTTCGGCGGTTTCGCAGGGTTCGGAAGGGGTGGCCAACAGGACGATGCGCCGGCCGCGCGCGTGACCTTCGGATCGCCGTTCGGGACGAGCAACGGCAATTCGGCCGGCAGCGCGCCCGCCGTACCGGCCGCGCCGGCGGGTGGCACGACGTCGGGCAGGTTCGGCGGTTTCGCAGGGTTCGGAGCGGGCGGCCAGCAGGACGATGCACCGGCCGCGCGCGTGACCTTCGGATCGCCGTTCGGGACGAGCAACGGCAATTCGGCCGGCAGCGCCCCCGCCGCGCCGTCCGCGCCGTCGGGTGGTGCGACGCCGGGCGGGTTCGGGCGTTTCGCAGGGTTCGGAGCGGGCGGCCAGCAGGACGATGCACCGGCCGCGCGTGTGACCTTCGGATCGTTCGGGACGAGCAGCGGCAATTCGGCCGGCAGCGCTCCCGCCGTGCCGTCGGGTGGTGCGACGCCGGGCGGGTTCGGGAGTTTCGGAGGGTTCGGAGCCCTGATGGCCGGCCGCGGTAGCGATATCGCCTTTGGCGAGGTCGCCATGCCGCCCTCCGGCGGTGTGATCGGCGGCGTCGGCAACCTCTTCTTCAGGACCGCGACCACGAGTGCCGATACCGATGGCGATATGCTGGTGTTCGATGGCGACACCGGAGCATTCCTGCCCCCGGCCCATCAGGGCGACGACATCGCCTTTCGGTAGATGGTTTGATCGTCCTGCGCATTCCGCGCGGTCGGGTATCAGCATCCTCCCGCGCGGAGCGAGAGGCTGACGACAGTGAAATCGGATCATATGGAATCGACAGATTCCATATGGACCGGCGAACTTGGCAGCCCATTTCAAGGCGGGCAAATTAGAAACTGACGAATTTGCCCTGACCCCATTACGTCCTGCCGCATGCGTGCAACCACCGGCCGCTGCCGATGATGGAGCCGGCCGCCGGCGAGCGGCGGAAAACAGCTCGACACCAGGAAATTCCATGCCGGCGCAGCTTCCGGGGAATTTTGTGCTCCTTCGGCGTCGTTCTTTAAAAAATACAATTATTGCAGAAATGACTGTTATTGCGAACAATCGGAGCATCGAAGGCAGGTGCTTCCGCAAGGCGCCCCTGTCCGGACCTCACGCGAATTGCTCTGGAGACGGCGATGTCAAAGCCACGTCAACTCAAGCTCGGTTTCATGCTCCATGGCGTCGGTATGGGCTGGGGCGATTGGCGCCACGCCGATGCCGACCCGAGCGCCAGCACCAGCCTCGCCTTCTACAAGCGGCAGGCGCAGCTGGCCGAGGCCGCCAGGTTCGACTTCCTGTTCGTCGCCGACAGCGTGTTCATCACGGAGAAGTCGAGCCCGCATTATCTCAACCGTTTCGAGCCGCTGACCATCCTGTCGGCGCTGGCCGCCGTCACTTCCCATATCGGGCTCGTTGGCACGCTGACCTCGAGCTACAGCGAGCCGTTCAATGTCGCGCGCCAGTTCGCCTCGCTCGATCATATCAGCGGCGGGCGCGCCGGCTGGAACGTCGTCACCTCGTGGCTCGAGGGGAGTGCGGCGAATTTCAGCAAGGCGACGCATCTGGCGCATGACACGCGCTACAAGCTTGCCGCCGAGCATCTCGATGTCGTGCAGGGCCTGTGGGATTCCTGGGAAGATGATGCGCTGGTGCTCGACAAGGCGAGCGGCCGCTTCCTCGACCCCGCCAAATTGCACCGGCTCGATCACAAGGGCACGTTCTTCCAGGTCCAGGGGCCGCTCAATATTTCGCGCTCGCCGCAGGGCCAGCCGGTGATCTTCCAGGCGGGCGCCTCCGAGGATGGCCGGAATTTCGCCGCCGCTCGCGCCGATGCGATCTTCGCCGGCCAGGAGACCTTCGAGGAAGCGACCGAATATTACCGCGATCTCAAGCGGCGCGCCGTCCGCTTCGGGCGCGATCCCGACCAGCTTTTCCTGCTGCCGGGCATCCGGCCGGTGATCGGCTCGACCGAGGCTGAGGTCGAGCGCAAGTTCCAGGAATTCACCGACCTGACCTCGATCGAGAACGCGCTTTCCATGCTCGGCCGGCCGTTCAACGATTACGATTTCTCGAGCCATGATCTCGACGCGCCGTTCCCCGATATTTCCGCGCACGCCGCCAACAGCAACCAGAGCCATGCCGGCCGCATTCTGTCTCTCGCCCGGCGCGACAAGCTGAGCCTGCGCGAAACCGCCCGGCGCTTCGCCACGCCGCGCACCGATTTCGTCGGTACGCCGGAGCAGGTCGCCGATGCCTTCGAGCACTGGCTCAATGGCCGCGCCGCCGACGGCTTCGTGTTCAACGTGTCGCTGCCGAAGGAACTCGAGGTTTTCGTCGAGACGGTGGTGCCGATCCTACAGAAGCGCGGCCTCTACCGCAGTGAATATGAGGCCGAAACCTTCCGCGGCAATCTCGGCATTCCCGTGCCTGCGAACCGCTACAGCCTGCGCAACGCCAGCATCGCCGCCGAGTAAGCGCCGCCGCCCAAAACCTTCCGATATCGAAAGGCTTGTCTTATGACTGCATTCTCTCGTCGCGGCTTCAATCTGGCGCTCGGCGGCCTGCTCGCCGGTTCGTCCTTCGCCGCCGCCGCCCCGCGCGCCCGTGCCGCGGCCGACCTGGGCAAGGTAGTGCTGCGCGTCGGCGACCAGATGGGCATGACCCGCGCCAAGCTTCAAGCCGCCGGTCTTCTCGCCGACGTGCCATACAAGATCGAGTGGTCGGTCTATCCGGCGGCGGTGCATCTGCACGAGGCGCTGAAGGCGGATGCGATCGATATCGGCCAGTCGGCCGATTCCCCGGCGGTCAGCGCCATTGCCGGCGGATCCAAAATCAGGATAGCCGCCAATTTCTCGAATGGCGGCCTCGGCAGTTCGCTGATCATCCCGGCGGGCAGCCCGGTCAAGACGATCCAGGACCTCAAGGGCAAGACGATCTGCCCGACGACGCGCGGCAGCGTCGCGCATTACCTCGTGCTCGGTGTGCTGAAAAAGGCCGGGCTCAAGCCGAGCGATGTCAAGCTCGCTTTCCTCAACCCGTCCGATGCCAGCGCGGCGTTCCAGGCCGGCAGCATCGATGCCTGGGCGACCTGGGGCATCTACAAGGCGCGCTCGATCGGTACGCTGAAGGCGACGGTGCTGATCGACGGGCCGGGCATCAATACCGGCGACAACGTGCTCAGCGCCACCGACAAGGCGTTGGCCGATGCCGGCAAGGTTGCCGCGATCGCCGAGTTCGCCAACCGGTTGCAGCGTGGCTACGACTGGTCGCGCGCCAACAAGGACGCCTATCTGAAATTTTATGCCGGCTTCACCAGGCAGGACAAGGACACCGTCGCCGGCCTCTATGCCGAGGAGGCCGCTTACCACCGCAAGCCTGTCGACGACGCATTCGCGGCCTCGCTGCAGAACGTTTTCGCCACGCTGAAGGAATCCGGTGTGCTGAGCGGTGACATCAATCTCGCCGACTACGTCTATCGCGACCTGCCGATCAGCTAAATCCACATAGCGGACAACAGCTCATGAGCTTCACAGCAACCATCGAACTGGCGCCGGATGTTGTCGAGCGGCGCCCGCAGCATCCGGCTGTCGCCGCCACGCGCGCACCCGAACGTCAGAAAATCATGCCGGTGGCGGCCGGCAGACAGGGCATGCCGCGCTGGCTGCGGCGCGGGCTCGGGCCGGTCGCTCTCCTGCTCCTGTGGCAGGTGGCCTCCGCGACCGGTGTTCTGCCGAGCGAGGTGCTTGCCGCGCCGTCCATGGTGCTCGACAGCGCCGCCAAGCTGATCGAGAGTGGTGAGTTACAGACCGCGATGGTCGTCTCGCTCGGCCGGGCGCTGGCGGGGCTGGCGATTGGCGGCACGATCGGCGTCGGCCTCGCCATCGTCGCCGGCCTGTTTCGGCTCGGCGAGGATCTGGTCGATGCCGCGATGCAGATGGTGCGCACCGTGCCGCATGTGGCATTGATCCCGCTGCTCATCATCTGGCTTGGCATCGGCGAGGCGCCGAAGATCGCACTCGTCGCGCTCGGCACGGCCTTTCCGCTCTATCTCAACGTCTATTCCGGTATTCGTAATGTCGATTCGACGCTGATCGAGGCCGGCCGCACATTGGGCCTGTCGCGGGGCGCGCTGATCCGGCATGTCGTGCTGCCCGGCGCCTTGCCGGGCGGGCTCGTCGGCCTGCGTTACGCGCTTGGCATCGCCTGGCTCTCGCTGGTGTTCGGCGAGCAGATCAACGCCACCGCCGGCATCGGCTACCTGATGGCCAATGCCCGCGAGATGTTCCAGACCGATGTCATCGTCGTCTGCCTCGTCGTCTACGCGCTGCTCGGCCTCGGCGTCGACCTGACGGTGCGCATGCTCGAGCGCGGGCTGCTCGCCTGGCGTCCGGCCTTCAGCGGAGCATGACCATGACAGTTCATGTTCCCGCGCCGGATGTCGCGTGGCCATCCCGGCCACCCGCCACGCCGGCAGCGCTCGCGGTCAGGGTGCGCGGCCTGAGCCGGCGTTTCGGCGAGCGCACGGTTCTCGACGATCTCGACCTCGATATCGCACCTGGCGAGTTCGTCGCCCTGCTGGGCGCCAGCGGTTGCGGCAAGAGCACGCTGCTGCGCATCCTCGCCGATCTCGACCGTGAGATTTCAGGCGATGTCGAGGTGCCGGTGCGCCGCGCCGTTGCCTTCCAGGCGCCGCGTCTGATGCCGTGGAAAAAGGTCTGGCGCAATGTCGTGCTCGGGCTGCCGGGCGCACCGGACAGGGCGCAGGCTCTCGCCGCGCTCGCGGAGGTCGGCATCGGCCATCGCGCCGATGAATGGCCGAAGGTGCTCTCCGGCGGCGAGGCGCAACGCACCTCGCTTGCCCGCGCGCTCGTGCGCGAGCCGGACCTGCTGCTGCTCGATGAACCCTTCGCCGCGCTCGATGCCCTGACGCGTCTCAAGGCGCAAAGCCTCGTCGGCGAACTTTGGCAGCGCCATGGCTGCGCCGTCCTGCTGGTCACGCATGATGTCGAGGAAGCCGTTCTGCTCGCCGACCGGGTTCTGGTCATGAAGCAGGGCGTCATCGCTCACGAGGAGCGCATCGCCCTGCCGCGCCCGCGCGATGTCTCGGACCCGGCCTTCGCCCGGCTGCGCGCCGGCCTGCTTGGTTGGCTCGGCGTGCATGAAAGCGGCCACGGCGGTACCGAAGCCGGACGACATCCTTCCGATGAAAGGAATAAACTCCCATGACCGTTCCGCATATTGTCGGCTTCTCGGGCAGTTTACGCCGCCCCTCCAAGACCAGGGCGCTTGTCGAGGCGACGGGAAAGGAAGTCATCCATGGCCGGGCGTTTCGGTTCGACATTTTCGATGTCGTCGATGCAGGTCCGGGCCTCGGCGGGGCCCTGATGCGCGAGGATCTGACGCTGCCTGCCTCCCGCGTCATCGATGCGATCGAGCGTGCAGATGCGCTGATCATCGGTACGCCGGTCTACAAGGGCGCCTATACCGGGCTGTTCAAGCATCTGTTCGACCTGGTCGATCCGCTGGCGCTGGTCGGCAAGCCGGTGCTGATCACGGCGACCGGCGGCGGCCCCCGCCATGCGCTGGTGGTCGAGCATGTGCTGCGCCCGCTCTTCGGCTTTTTCACCGCCTTGACGGTGCCGACCGCCGTCTACGCCAGCGATGCCGATTTCAAGGATGGCGCGTTGGCCGATGCCGGCGTCCGCGCGCGTCTCGGCGAGGCGGCCGGGCAGTTGCGCGCGCTGCTCGATCACCGGCCGGCGCAGCACGCGCGGGAGATCGAGGAGCCGGCCTTCCGGCAACAGGCGAAAATCGCCGCCGCATGAGGCGCTTGCTCAATCCGCAAACTGATCTATCTAACGTCCTGACAAACAAAAAGGTGATGCATGCTCGACAAGCCGAATACGACCACGGACTGGAAGACCAAGGGGATCAAGGTCGTCAAGGCCGTGAGCAAAAGCTGCGATACGCCCGATACCAAGGGCATGAACCGGCAGGTTGCGATCAGCGGCGGCCGGAACGGCGCCAAGGCGCTGTGGGCCGGCACCAATCACATCAAGCCGGGCGAGATCACCGGCGCGCATCATCATGGCGAACTCGAGAGCGTGATCTACATCGTCAGCGGCCACGCCCTCATGCGCTGGGGCGACCGGCTCGAATTCGCCACCAAGGCGGGTCCGGGTGACTTCCTGCTCGTGCCGGCCTGGATGCCGCACCAGGAGTTGAATGCGTCCGATACCGAGGACCTGCATTGCGCGCTCGTGCGCAGCGGGCCGGAGGAAATCGTCGTCAATCTCGATATCGACCCGGTCGCCGAGCCGGAATGGATCGACTTCTAGCGCAAAGCTGGCTCAGGCCGAGGCGTGCTTCTCGTCGATCAGCCTGGCGAGGCGCATGACGGCGAGGCGGTAGCCTTGCGTGCCGAAGCCGGCGATGACGCCATCGGCCCGGCTCGACACGAAGGAGTGGTGCCGGAACGCCTCGCGCTTGTGGATGTTCGAGATGTGAACCTCGATCACCGGGAACTCGCAGGTGTTGAGCGCGTCGAGGATCGCGACCGAGGTATGGCTGAACGCGGCCGGGTTGATGGCGATGCCACCGGCCGTTTCGCGCGCCTCGTGCACCCAGTCGATGATCTCGTATTCGCGATTGCTCTGGTGGAAGCGCAGGTCGAGCTTGTATTCGGCCGCAGCCTTGCGGCAGTCGGCCTCGACATCGGCCAGCGTCTCATGGCCGTAAATCTGCGGCTGGCGCTTGCCGAGCAGGTTGAGGTTCGGTCCGTTCAGGACATAGATCAGGCGGCTCATCGCGGGTTCGACCTTCTAGGGAGTTGCTAGGTGAGGGGCTCGTGGAGCGGTTTAGCCGCACCGCGTTACCAACTGATATAGAACATTGCCTTGGCCAGGAACACGATCAGCACGACGTGGCAGAACACGCTGATATGGATGATCTTGAAGTGGCGTGATGTCATCCTGCCGGTCGCCAAAAGCGTGATCGCGGTGATGAAATGCGCCAGAACGCTGAGCGCCAGCACGATCTTGAGCCAGAGCAGCGTCGCGAAACTGCTGCCGAACGGATGGGCCAGCGCATCGCGATATTGCCAGGCCATGCTGACGCCGGCGCCATAGAGCGCGATCATCACGAAGGGCATGATGCGCCGGGCGCGCCGGCCGATGGCGATCTCTACCGTGCGCATCGTCTCGCGGCCGACCGGCTTGCGGATGCCTTCGAGGATCAGCACCTCGAAGAACACGGTGCCGACGAACATGATGGCGGCGAACAGATGCACGGTGACGAGTGCGGCGTGGTTCATGGCTCAGGGGCTCCCAGCCCTGCGCCATGCTTAGGCCGCGGCAAGGCCCGGCACAACGGTTGCGTCCGCGACATGAGCGCCCGCAGACAGGCGCCGCGCGGCCGGCACCGGTTCACGAGGGCGCCTTGAACGCGTGGCTGTCTCAGTTTGCGCTGTCCCCGGCCTCTTTCGCGGCCATCAGGCGGCGCAGCTTGCGCACCGCGCAGTCCGGCGTCGTCAGGACCGGCTTCCCCGTTGCGGCCTCGACCGCCGGCGCCGCGCGAGCCAGGCTGAACTGGGCGAGGGCGATCACGTCGCAATGCGCGAATCCGCGCGCGGCCTGGGCGGCGAGCCGATTATGTGTCGCCATGTCGCCCCGGTCGAGCGCCGCCATGGCACCGGGCGCCAGCATGGTCTGGAGTTCCGTGCCGCGCGGAAACTCGGCCGGCATCGAGGCGAGCGTCGGCGCGAAACTGGCAAGCAGGCCGACCCTGCCGCCGATCTCGACGGCCTCCTCGATCATCGCCTCGTTTGGCTTCAGGATCGGGATCGATGGAAACGCCTGGGCACAGGCCTCGATGCACGGCCCGAAGGCCGAGCAGGTGAACAGGATCGCTTGCGCCCCGGTTGCGACCGCATAGCGCGTCAGCGTCATGAAGCGCTCGGTCATCGCCGGCGTCAGCGCGCCATCGCGGGCAAGGTCGGCCGACAGGCCGTCATCGAGCAGGTTGCGCAACGCCGCCTCCGGCCAGAGCCGGGCGAAGGCCTCCTCGATCGGCGGCGGTGAGTGCCTGAGAGCATGGATGAGGGTCACGCGCATGAGTATCCCCGGATAAAGAGCGTTTCCCGCAGAGACATACCGGTTCTTCTCGGGAAAATGCATGGAAACAAGCGGATAGGAAAGAAACCTGATTCGGTCGGATTGTATCCTGAGGGCCTATCGCGCGCCGTTGCGCAGTTGCGACGGGGTCATGCCGAAGTGGCGCCGGAAGCAGCGGTTGAAATAGGACAGATCGCCAAAGCCGCAGGCATGGGCGAGCGAGGCGATGGTCTCCATGGCATATCCGGGGTGGAGCAGCTTGCGGTGGGCCTGTTCGAGGCGCAGCTCAAGCACGGTGTCGGAGAAGCTTGTATGCTCCTCCCGCAGCAGCTTGCGGATATAGCGCGGCGAAATCCCCTGGTTGGCGCTGATCATGGCGATCGACAGACCCGGTTCGCACAGATGGGCGCGGATTTCGGCCCTGATGGCGCGCCTCCGTGCCGCACGGATGCCGCCGCGTTCGAGCGCCGTGGTGCCGGTTTGCGCCCCGGCCACCGCGGCGAGCAGGTCGCGGATATGCGCCGCGCCGAGCAGGCGAAGCGCGCCGGAGGCGCTGTCGTGCCGCGCTTGCAGCAAGGCGACGTAATCGACCAGCAGCCCGAGCAGTTCGTCCTGCTTCGGGATGACGGTCATGGCGAGATCGTCGCAATGCGGCAGCAGCGGTGCCAGGCTGGCGGTCGGCACCGAGATATTGGTGAAATGCGCCGCATGCGGCGACTGGATGTCGCTGCGCTCACCGCTGCGCAGGAAGATCGCCTCGCCGGCCGCCAGCACGGCTTCCCTGCCGCATTGCGCGACGCGGATCGGCGCGCTTGCCGTGACCAGGATGGTCATGTCGCACGCATCGCCTTGGATAAGCCGCTGCGTGCGCTGAGCCCTGAACGGCGTCGAACTCACCGAGGCGAGCGCCGCGCCCGGCAGGAGCTGCAACGCCCCCTCCGCCTGGAAGGACGTGCCGCACAACGGTTCGATCTCGAGCCGCACCATCGTCCGTCCGAAGGCTTCGCGCCAGACCGGCAGCCGGTCGCGCGCCGGCAGCGTGGCGGTTGCAAGATGCCGGGAAGGCGGCTGTGCGTCGTCCTGACCGTCCAAGGCGCCCTCCCGCCGTTACCTGTCGCAAACATGCAACAGCCCGGGCGGCGCGTCAATTTGGGGCCGCCGAGGCCCGGTCCGGTTCCCTCTGGTCCGCGACGGACCGGCCGATAATGGGCATGCTCGGCTGAACGGGAGGCAAACCGGCATGGACCCGTCAGGGGGCGCGGCGATCGACATGGAGCATGGTGGCAGCGCGCCGCCGAAGCGGCCGCGCAAATCCGTGCGCGTGCTGCTGTTTTTCCTGTATTTTTTTGGGCTCGGCGTCGGCCTTCCGGCCCTCGTGGTCGGGCTCGTGCAGGCGAAATACGGCCTGATCGACGGGCCGCCGCAAGCATCCGGGTCGCCATGGGCGGTATCGGATGGGCGCTTCGTGCATGGCAGGCGCCTGCTCGCCACCGATGCGCCGGTGATCGACATGCGCCGGATGTTTCCGTCGGCGGAAGCCGCCGCTTTGGCGAGCAACCCCGACCGCACCATCGTGCTCGCCATTCAGGCAGGCTCGGCCGAGGCGGTGGCGCAAGCGGCGGCGGCAATCGCGCGCCAATATCAGGTCAAACTGCCCGAAAGCACGGCTGACGCGACGATCGCCGACGGTTTCTGGCGCGGGCGCATCAGGCGCGACGACCGGCATCTTCTGCTGGTGCTCGCCCCCGATGCCGCGCGCGCCGAGGCGCGGTTTTCCGCCATGCCCGGCCTGCCGACGGCAGGCGATCTGGCCGGAGACGAATTCGGTAACACGTTGAAAACGATCGTCAAATACGGAATTTTCGTCTGGGCCGCGCTGCAATTCGTTATCTTCGGCCGCATCGCCGCCTGGGCGGGTGGGGAGCCGGCGGTGCGCGGCGTCGCCCCCATCGCGGCGGAGGCCCTGATGCAGCGTCTGCTGGCGCTGAGCGAGCAGGATATCCCGTTCGAGGTCAGTCGCGGCACGCGCCCCAACGAGCTTTTCGTCGACTGGCGCTATGCCGATGCCAAATGGGCCGACCTGATGCGGCTGCACAGCATGAAGGAGGCCTATCGGCTCGTGCTGCGCTTCGATGCCGGTCAGCATAATGTGCGGGCGCAGGACCGTTACGCATCCTTCAGATGGTCGGCCGGGCGCGGCCCGAACCTCGCCAGCCTGGCGTGGAAATCCTCCCGTGGCATCACCTTCTACGAATTCAGGCAGGAGCGCGTTTTCGGGCTGATGTTCCACGACGGCAAGCCGCGTTTCGACCTGAGCTACACCTATACTTTCAACCTGCAGGAGCTGAAACAGCCGGTGATCGAAATCATCCGCACCGCCGGCTGGAACTACCGCGCGGTCATCTCCTTCATCCGTCTGATCGGCGGCTAACATCATGTCATACCAAAGGAATTTCGCGTGAAACGACACCATGCCGCAAGCGCCGGAATGGCCGGCCGGGCCTTGCTCGCAGCACTCGCGCTTGGCCTCGCGACGCCCGCCGCCGCCGAGGAGGAGTTGAGTTGGTTCGGCTATGGCGACGGCGCCATGGCGGCGCTCGCCTATGGCATTCCCGACAGCGATTATGCGCCGCTGGTGATCCGTTGCGACAAGGGCGCGACCGACGCGGTGTTCCGGGTGGAGCATGAAGCGATCAAGGCCAGGAATGGCGCGAAACTGCCGGTTAGGCTCACCACTGGCGCGTTGAAGCTGGAGATCTCCACCACGGCGCATCATCAGGAAATGGACGACCTGCTGCATCTCCAGGGCCGGGTGAAACTCGGCCGTGCGCTGCGCGCTATCCTCGCTGCGCCCGGCAAGCTCACTGTCACGGCCGAGGGCCGCGTCACCGAATATCCGCTGAAAGGCGCGGTGAAGGCCGCGGCCAAGCTGTTCGCGATGTGCGGTGGGAAAGCGCCATGAAAACCCTGGCGCATGGCGCGTTTCTCGCCGCTTTCCTGGCATTGCCGGCACTTTCCCCGAGTGCGGCGGCCAAGCCCGGTTTTGTCTGCAAAAAAGGCATCAGCCAGATCGAACATGTGATCTGTAGCTGGGGTACGGTCGGCTCGCTCGATGGCCGGATGGCGGATGTTTTCCAGCAGGCGCTGGCCGCGCAGGACGAGCCCGCAGAGCGCAAGCAGGTGCAGGCCGGCCAGCGCGCCTGGCTCGCCGAGCGCAACCGGCGCTGCGCCCTCGACGCGGTCAAGCCGGTCCCCGACAGCGAGGAGGGCTTGAGCCCGAAGCAGTTCGGCCAGTTGCTCTGCCTGCAGGCGATCTATCCGCCGCGCATCGCCGCGCTTCTCGATAGCGCCGCAGCGCCGCTCGTGCCGGAAACCGTCACCACCTTGCCGAACGAGGCGCTGCGCGCGGCCTATCCCGAGCGCTGGCAGCAGCTTCCCTATCAGGCGCGCTTCTCCCCGGATGGCAGCATGCTCGTGCTGATGGTCAGCGAGGTCGTCTCGGATGAGACCAACCAGCTTTGGCTGTACCGCCTGGCGGATGGCAAGCTGGTGGCGGCCTCGCCGTTGCAGCATCGCGGCGCGCCCGAGCAGCCCGGCGATATCAGCGGGTTCGGCGGCTGGCTCTGGGACAACGGCACGCTCTATATCCGCGCCCACCGCCCGCTCGGCAAGGACATGATCCTGGCGGCGAATGCCGAGGGCTACAAGGAATTGACGGAGGTGCCGCCGGCCGTGGCGCAGCGCTTCGAGGCGCGCGATGTGGCGAGGCTTGCGGCCGGGCGCGCGGCGCGCGCCACGATGTATGGCGAGGCGGAAGAGCGCCTCAACGAGCAGAGCGCCGGGCCGTATACGGCCTGGGCGGTCAAGCTCGGCGGCGGCGCGCTGGCGATCAAGGTCGCGGAAGGTGGCGGCGAGGTGCGTACCGTCGCCCGCGACGGCTGGAACCTCGAAGGTTTCGAACTTGATGGTGTCGGCAAGCGCATCTTCTACAGCGGCGAGGATGGCCTGCGCGTTGTCGACCTGACGGTTTTCGCCACCCGGCGGCTGAAGGGCACGCGCGGCGGCAGCACCGAGACCAAGCCGCTGGCGATCTCGGCCGATGGCCGCCTGTTTGCCTATGCCGCGAACAGTTCGTGCACGCGCGATGCGGCGGAGGCGCCCGACCTGCAAGCCGAGGAGGATACCGCCAAGCGGCTGTGCCTCGCGCGGCTTCCGCCGGCCGAGGCGGTCGTCGATCCGTGGAGCGGCGCCTGGGCCGGCAGCGGCGAGGGCAAGCTTGCCGCCACGATCCGGCGCGGCAACGCCAAGCCGCAATTCCTGGTGATCGATCTGGTCACGGCAACCGAGGGCTGCTCCGGCGCCGTCACGCTGTACGGCAAGCCGGAAGGCCGCCGCGTGACGGCGAAGAGCTACGACGCGCAGAACCCGCGCGCGCCCGTCTGCACCATCGCCTTCGAGCGCGGCGCGGATGGCAGCCTGCGTGGCGAAACGGCGGGCGATTGCATGTCCTACCATGGCGCGGCCTGCGGTTTCGACGGCGTGCTGACGCGCGACAAGCCGTGAGCGCCGCCCCGGCCTGACGGCAGGCCGCAACGCCTGAGCCGCGCCGGTCGCGATGCTGCCCCGATTGGCGGCTAGAGCAAAATCGGATTATATGGAGTCGAATGAATCCATATAATCCGATGAATTTGCTCGACAATTTTAACATGGAGCAAGTTCGCAACAGACGAACTTGCTCTAGGCGGCGAAGAGGTTCTCGAAGGCGGGTTCAAAACCATGCGGAAAAATATTGCGGCCCTGGCCGTGCTCGCGGCCGCGCTGGCCTTGGCGGGTTGCGCGGGTGAACCGGCGCGGACCGGCCCGGTCGATGCGCGCGTCCTGCGCTCGGTCGCTGCCGTGAAGCTCGATCCGGCCGAGGCGCTGCGGCTGCTGAACGCCTATCGCGCGAGCCGTGGCCTCGGTTCCGTCAGGCTCGATCCGGCGCTGACCGCGATGGCGCGCCGCCACGCCGATACCATGGCTGCTTCCGGCACGCTGTCGCATGATATCGGCGGCAGTTTCTCGCAGCGCCTGCTGGCGGCCGGGCTCGACAGCGCGCGCGCCGGGGAAAACCTCGGCGGCGGCTATCTCTCGACGCAGGAAGCCTTCGACGGCTGGCGTCGGTCTTCCGGCCATAACGCCAACCTGCTGCTTGCCGGGGCAACGCGCTTCGGCATCGCGCTCGCCAAGGCGCCGGCGACGCGCTACCGCGTCTATTGGGCGATGGTAATCGCCGCCGACCCGCCGCCGCGCAGCGATGGCGTGCTGCGTGCGGCGGACGGCAAGCCCGTGCGCGTCCCGGGCATGCGTTGAAGCCGATCGTTATGCCTTGAACTCGGCGTCGCGCTTTTCGCGGAAGGCGCGGATGCCTTCCATGTGGTCGCCGGCGGCGAAGCACAGCGTGTTCATCTCGTTCTCGTAGCGGATGCCGCTCGGCAGGTCGGATTGCAGCGCCATGCGCACGGCGGCCTTGACCGATTCGGCGGCGACCGGGCTGAAGCCGGCGATCTTGCGGCAAATGGCGCGGGCCTCGTCCTCGACCTTGGCGTCGTCGACCAGGAATTCGACGATGCCGAGCCGGTGCGCCTCGGCGGCATCGATCGGCTCGCCGATCAGCAAGAGCCGCATCGCCTGGCCGTAGCCAATCAGGCGCGGCAGCATCTGCGAGGCGCCGCCGCCGCCGACCCAGCCGCGCGTCACCTCGGGGAAGCCGAGGCGGGCGCCGCGGCCCATCACGCGGATATCGGCCGAGAGCGCCATTTCGGCGCCGCCGCCGAGAACCCAGCCATGCAGGGCGGCGACCACCGGCTTGCGCAGGTCGCGCACCGCGGTGGCATATTCCACACGGTTGCGGAATTTCCACGATGTCGGATACTCTGCCAGCGCGTTGAGGTCGCTGCCGGCACAGAAGGCGCGCTCTCCCGCGCCGCGCAGCAGTACCACGCGCACACTGTCATCGCGGTCGAATTCGCGGCAATGGCGCTCGATGGCCGCCGCCATGGCTGGCGTGACGGCGTTCATTTTCCTGGGGCGATCAAGGATGATCTCGGCGATGAAGCCATCCTTCACGATGCGGATTTCATCGGTCATGCTATATTCTCCATCTGTCGCGGTGTTGGTTGTGGTTTGGGGAGGAACCGGCCGTCATGAATGAACGGCCGAAATTGCTGCGTGCCCGTGAGCGGCTGACCCTGCGCGATCTGGCCGCCCATGCCGGCGTGTCGCGGGCGACGGTGTCGCTGGTGCTGGCCAAGAGCCCGCTCGTCGCCGAGAAGACGCGCGCCCGCGTGCTCGAATCGGCGCGCCTGCTCGGCTATGTCTATAATCGCGGCGCCGCCAACCTGCGCACGCGGCGCACCCACACCATCGGCGTCGCCATCAACGAGATCACCAACCCGTATTTCACCGGGCTGACGGCGGAAATCCAGCGCGCCTTCCTCGATCTCGGCCGCACGGTGTTCATCTCGAATTCGGATGAGGACCCGGCCCGGCAGGAGCAGTTCATCTCGACGATGCGCGAATATAATGCCGACGGGCTGGTGATCTGCCCGGCGCAGGGCACCGATCTCGACAGCATGCGGCGGCTGAGGGAGCAGGGCATCGCCTGCGTGCTGATGTCGCGCGATATCGCCGGCAGCGGCCTCGATTACGCCGGCCACGCCAATCATCGCGGCATTTCCCTCGTCACCGAGCACCTGATCGGGCTCGGCCACCGGCGCATCGCCATGATCGGCGGCGTGGACCTGACCTCGACCGGGCGCGAGCGCCGCGCCGGCTATCGCGAGACGCTCGCCGCCAACGGCCTGCCGCTGGCGCCGGAGCTGGTGGTGACCGGCACGCCGAGCCGCAGCATGGGCGCCGACGCCATCAAGCGGCTGCTGCGGCTCGACGATCCGCCGACGGCGGCGGTGTGCTTCAACGATGTCATCGCCTTCGGCGTCATGCTCGGCCTGCGCCAGGTCGGCCGCGAACCCGGCCGCGATTTCGCGGTGTTCGGCTATGACGATCTCGCCGAAGCCGAATTGTGGACGCCGGCTTTGTCGACGGTCGGCATCGATTCCCATGCCATCGGCACCGCGGCCGCGCGCCTGCTGCTCGAGCGCATCGACAATCCGGATGCGCCCGTCAAGCGCGAGATCTCGCAGCCGAGGCTGATCATCCGCGCATCCGGCTGCCCGCCCGCGCGCTGAGCGCGCCGGCCGGCCGGCCGTTCTGAAAGCTGGACGACAGGGGGGCGTTACAGGCATTCTGGTCCGCTCATGAGGTGCCGATCATGTCGCATGCCTCATGCTAAGCGGCAATTGACAGGGCGTCACCCAGAATTTAGAACGATCCAAATCGAAAAAAGACGTCAATTTGGGAGGGGAATCGTGGGAATGGCCAATTTCCTGGAAATTGCGCCCCGGTTGCCGTTTTCCAGCCGGGAGACTTGAGAATGACGCGATATATCGTCTCGCGACTAGGCATTACCATCGTCATGGCGGTGCTCGCCACGCTGGTGATCTTCCTGATCGCCAATACCGTGCCGGGCGATCCGGTGCTGGCGCAGCTTGGCGACGTCGCCGCCTCCAACAAGGAATTCGTCGCCGAATGGCGCGCCAAGTTCGGGCTCGACCTGCCGCTCTGGCATCGCTACCTGATCTTCCTCTACGGCCTGATCCATGGCGACCTCGGCATCTCGATCGCCTCGCAGCGCCCGGTCCTCGACGACATCGTGCAATTCGCCCCGGCGACGCTCGAACTGGCCACGATCGGCTTCGTGCTCGCCCTGCTCGTCGGCATCCCGCTCGGCATCGTCGCCGCCGTGTGGCGCGATACCTGGGTCGATCATATCGCGCGCGTCGTGTCGCTGATCGGCGTGTCGTCGCCGACCTTCTGGCTCGCCTTCATCATGCTGGCGGTGTTCTATGGCGGGCTCGAGATCGCGCCCGGGCCGGGCCAGCTCGATCCGATCGCCTTAGCGCCGGACCGCGTCACCGGCCTGCTGCTGATCGACACCGTCATCGCCGGCGACTGGGGCACGTTCCGCGATGCGGCCGCGCATCTCGTGCTGCCCTCGATCGTGCTCGCGGCAGCGACGCTCGGTCTGATCACCCGCACCACGCGCGCCAGCATGCTCGAGAGCATCCAGCAGGATTATGTCCGGGTCGCGCGCGCCAAGGGGCTCAGGAAGAGCACCATCATCCTGGGGCATGTCTTCCCGAACGCGCTCATCCCGGTGGTGACGCTCGGTGGCCTCGCCTACGCGCAGCTGTTGAGCGGCGCCGTGATGACCGAGACGATCTTCTCCTGGCCCGGCCTCGGGCTCTACACGTTCCGCAGCGCCGCGGCGCTCGATTTCCCGGCCATCATGGGCATCACGCTGGTGGTGGCCCTGGTCTACCTGCTCATCAACCTCATGATCGACATCAGCTATGCCTATCTTGACCCGCGGGTGATGCGGTGAGCGCCGTGACCGACGCCCCCGTGACGCAGCGCGCCGTCGCGCCCGTCGCGACCAGGGCGCAGCGCTGGCGCCGGCGCTACGGCCTGCCGGCGATGGGCACGCTCATCGTGCTGATCTGGATCGTGGTGGCGATCACCGCGCCGCTGCTCAGCCCGCATGATCCGAACATGGTCGACGTCACCAACCGGCTGAAACCGCCCTCGGGCGCGCATTGGCTCGGCACCGACGCGCTCGGGCGCGACGTGTTCACCAGGCTGCTGTTCGGCTCGCGCATCTCGCTGACCACCGGCTTCGTGGTGGTCATCGTCGGCGCGCTGTTCGGCACGCTGCTCGGCGGCATCGCCGCCTTCGCGCGCGGCAAGATCGAGGAGGCGATCATGCGCCTGACCGATCTGGTGCTGTGCTTCCCGCCGATCATCCTGGCGCTCGCCATCGCCGCGGCGCTTGGCATCGGCACCACCAACACCATCATCGCCATGCTGGTGGTGTGGTGGCCGAAATTCGCCCGCCTCGCCCATTCGATGGTGCTGACGCAGCGCTCGCAGGAATATGTCGAGGCGGCGATCGTCGCCGGCTTCGGCCCGGCGCGCATCCTGTTCCGTCACATCATTCCGAACTCGGTCGGCCCGCTGATCGTGCTCGTCACGCTCGATGTCGGCAACGCCATCATCACCTTCGCGGGCTTGTCCTTCCTCGGGCTCGGCGTCGTGCCGCCGACGGCGGAGTGGGGCTCGATGGTCGCGGAGGGCCGCGAACTGGTGGCGCAATGGTGGGTCGCGACCTTCCCCGGCTTCTGCATCCTGACCATCGTGCTCGGCTTCAACTTCCTCGGCGACGGCGTGCGTGACTGGCTCGACCCCAAGGCAATGAAACGGTGAGGGACGCCATGAACATGACCTTCAAGGCCGAGCTCAACGGCGCGGCGCCCGATACCGACACTCCCGCGCTCAAGGTCGAGAACCTGCGCACGCAGTTCTTCACCGATGACGGTATCGTCACGGCGGTCGATGGCGTGTCCTTCACGGTGGCGCAGGGCGAGGCGCTCGGCATCGTCGGCGAATCCGGCTCCGGCAAGAGCGTCACCGCGCTGTCGCTGATGCGCCTGCTCGATGAGCCGGCCCGCATCACGGCCGGCGAGGTGCACTTCCAGGGCAAGGATGTGCTGGCCATGAACCCGGAGGAACTGCGCGCCGTGCGCGGCGACCGCATGGCCATGGTGTTCCAGGACCCGATGACCTCGCTCAACCCGGTGCTGAAGATCGCCAAGCAACTGGTCGAGACCATGGTCGTGCATGGCCGCTTCACGCCGGAACAGGCCGGCAAGCGCGCCGTCGGCCTGCTCGGCCGCATGGGCGTGACCGCGCCGGAACGCGCCGTCGAGAGCTACCCGCACCAGTTCTCGGGCGGCATGCGCCAGCGCGTCATGCTGGCGCTCGGCATGAGCAACGAGCCGGCGCTGCTCATCGCCGACGAGCCGACCACGGCGCTCGACGTCACCATCCAGGCGCAGATCCTCGACCTGATCCGCGAGTTGAACCGCGATTTCGGCACCTCGGTGGTGCTGATCAGCCACGATCTCGGCGTCATCGCCCGCGTCTGCCGCCGCACCATCGTCATGTATGGCGGCGAAGTGGTCGAGGAGGGGCTGACCGAGGACCTGCTCGCCGATCCGCGCCATCCCTATACCTGGGCGCTGATCAACGCCGTGCCGCGCATCGACGAGGTTCGCCCGTCCGACCGCCGCCTGACCACCATCGAGGGCCAGCCGCCGGACCCGTTCGACCTGCCGAAGGGCTGCCGCTTCGCGCCGCGCTGCCCGTTCCGCATCGAGAAATGCGATTCTCATCCCGACCTCGCCGAGGTCGCGCCCGGCCGCAAGTCGCGCTGCTGGGTGACGCAGGCCGGCACGCCGCTGCCCAAGAAGCAGCGCCATGCCAAGGCCGAGGCCGAGGCCAAGGCCAAGACTGAGGCCAAGACTGAGGCAAAGGCCGCCACGCCGCGCGTCATCGCCGGCCGTGACGAGGCGCCGCTCCTCAGCCTGCGCGACGTCGTCAAGCACTTCCCGCTGCCCAAGACCGGCTATTTCCAGCCGCGCCGTGCCGTCCATGCCGTCGACAATGTCGATCTCGACGTGTTTCGCGGCGAGACGGTCGGGCTCGTCGGCGAATCCGGCTGCGGAAAATCGACGCTGGCGCGCGTCGTGATGCGCATCCACCAGCCCGATTCCGGCGAGGTGGTGTTTGCCGGCCAGGACATTGCCCGGAGCAGCCAGAAGCAGATCAGGCCGCTGCGCCGGCGCTTGCAGATGGTGTTCCAGGACCCCTATGGCTCGCTCAACCCGCGCATGACGGTCGGCGACATGATCGCCGAGCCGCTGCGTTTCCACGGCATCACCAAGACCAATGCCGAGACGCAGGAGCGCGTCGCCGACCTGCTCAACACGGTCGGCCTCAATCCGCGCGTCGGGCGGCGCTACTCGTACGAGTTCTCCGGCGGCCAGCGCCAGCGTATCTCGATCGCGCGCGCGCTCGCCGTGGAGCCGGATTTCATCGTCGCCGACGAGCCGATCTCGGCGCTCGACGTCAACATCCAGGCGCAGATCATCAACCTGATGCTCGACCTGCAGGAAAAATACGGGCTGACCTACCTGTTCATCGCCCATGACCTCGCCGTGGTGCGGCACATCTCCGACCGGGTCGTGGTGCTCTATCTCGGCAAGGTGATGGAGATCGCGCCCGCCGATCAGCTTTTCGACCGGCCGCTGCATCCCTATACGCGCTACCTGCTCTCGGCCGTGCCGATCCCCGATGCGGTGGTCGAGCGCGAGCGCGGCTATCTCAAGCTCGACGGCGAGCCGCCGAGTTCGATCGAGCCGCCTTCGGGCTGCCGCTTCCGTACCCGCTGCCCGCTCGCCAAGGAGATTTGCGCCAGCGTGCCACCCCCTCTGGTCGAGCATGCGCCCGGCCACGTCGCTGCCTGCCATTTCGCCGGGCAATTGCAATGATCCGTGGAGAAAACAAGTGAAACGCGTCACCGCCGATGAAGCCGTCAAGCTGATCCGCTCGGGCGATACCTTGCTGATGGGGGGCTCGGGTGGCGGCCACGCCGTGCCCGAGGCGCTGATGGCGGCGCTTGAGCGCCGCTTCCTGGCCGAGAACGAGCCGCGCAAGATCACGGCCGTGCATCCGGTCGGCCTCGGCGACGGCGACAAGCATGGCGCCAACCATCTCGCGCATGAGGGCCTGCTGAAGCGCGTCGTCAGCGGCACGTTCGTCAACTCGCCGAAGATTTCCGATCTCGCCCTTGCCGACAAGATCGAGGGCTACACGCTGCCGCAGGGCGCGATGTCGCAAATGATGCGCGAGATGGCGGCCGGACGCCCCGGCCTGATCACCAAGACCGGCCTGCACACCTTTGTCGATCCGCGCCACGAGGGCGGCCGGCAGAGCAAATCCGCCACCGAGGACGTGGTGGAACTGATCGAGTTCCGCGGCGAGGAATACCTGTTCTACAAGCCGATCCATATCGACGTCTGCTTCCTGCGCGGCACGACCGCCGATGAGGACGGCAACGTCACCATGGAACAGGAAGCGGTCTTCCTGGAAATGCTGTCGGAGGCGCAGGCCACCAAGCGTTGCGGCGGGCTCGTCATCGTGCAGGTCAAGCGCATGGCCAAGCGCGGCACGCTCAATCCGAAACTGGTCAAGATCCCCGGCATCCTCGTCGATCTGGTGGTGGTCGCCCCCGACCAGTGGCAGACCTTCGCCACCGAATACAGCCCGTCCTATGCCGGCGAGTTGCGCATGCCGCTCTCGGATATTCCGGTGCTGCCGCTCGATGCGCGCAAGATCATCGCGCGCCGCGCCGCCATGGAGCTTTTTCCGGGCGCGATCTGCAATCT
Organism: uncultured Alphaproteobacteria bacterium; assembly: GCA_937988775.1. Lineage (GTDB taxonomy): Bacteria > Pseudomonadota > Alphaproteobacteria > Rhizobiales > Beijerinckiaceae > CALKHP01. The sequence continues at coordinate 380,823 of CALKHP010000030.1, read as the reverse complement.
CGGCTCCGGCATCTCGACCGGCATCGCCAATGTCGCGGCCGAGGAGGACGTGCTTGACGAGGTCTGCCTGACCAACGAGCAGGGCCTGATCGGCGGCGCGCCGGCTTCCGGCAACGAGGCGGGTGCGGCGCGCAACTACCAGGCGATGATCGACCAGCCCTACCAGTTCGATTTCTACGATGGCGGCGGGCTCGACCTTGCCTTCCTGTCCTTCGCGGAACTCGACGAACAGGGCAACGTCAATGTCAGCCGCTTCGGCGATCGCATCATCGGGCCGGGCGGCTTCATCAACATCAGCCAGAACGCCAGGACGGTGGTCTATAGCGGTACGTTCACCGCCGGAAAATCGCAGATCGACTGGGCCGGCGGCAAAATGAACATCGCCAGGGACGGCGCCCATGCCAAGCTGGTCAAGGCCGTGCAGCAGATCACCTATAGCGGGCCGTATGGCCGCGAGCGCGGCCAGCGCGTGCTGTATGTGACCGAGCGCGCCGTGTTCCAGCTTGGCGAGAACGGCGTCGAACTGATCGAGGTCGCGCCCGGCGTCGATGTCGAGCGCGATATCATCGCCCGCATGGACTTCAAGCCGGCCATCTCGCCGAACCTCAAGACGATGGATGCGCGCCTGTTCAAGCCCGAGTCGGTCGGGCTGCCGGCGCATCTGGCCGGCCGCGCGGCCCGCGCCGGTTCGCCCCGTCTCACGGATGCGGCCCGGCCGCTGGCGGCCGAATGACCATGGTTGCTCCCTTGCAGGCCGAGATCGGCGGCTCGACGCGGCTGTTTGCCATCATCGGCCACCCGATCGCGCAGGTGAAGTCGCCGCAGACCTTCAACCCGCGCATCGCCGCCGCCGGGCTCGACGCCGTGCTGGTGCCGATCCATGTCGTGCCTGAGAAGTTCGACGACACGGTGCGTGGCCTGAAGGCGATCGCCAATCTCGACGGCATCGTCATCACCGTGCCCTACAAGGCGCGCATCCTGCCCTTCATCGATCAGGTGCTGCCGATGGCCGAGGCGGTCGGCGCCGCCAACGCCATGCGGCGCGAGCCGGACGGGCGCTGGAGCGGCGACATGTTCGACGGCGTCGGGCTGATGCGCGGCCTGCGCGAGCAGGGCGAGGACCCGCGCGGCCGCCGCGTCATGCTGCTTGGCGCCGGCGGTGCCGGCAGCGCCGTCGCGGTCGCGCTGGCGCAGGCCGGTGCGGCGGCCGTCACCATCCATGATGTCGATGCGGTCAAGACGCAGGCGCTGGTCGATCGCGTGAAGCGGGCCTATCCGGCCTGCGACGCGCGCGCCGGCGCGCCCGATCTCGACAGCCATGACACGCTGATCAACGCCACGCCGACCGGCATGGCCGAGGGCGATCCGCTCCCCGTTTCGATCGAGCGGCTGCGGCCCGAAATGCTCGTCGTCGACATCATCATGAAGCCGGAGGTCACCGCCTTCCTGAGCGCGGCGCGCCAGCGCGGCTGCAAGGCACTGCCCGGCAAGACCATGCTGGAAGGGCAGGGCGTGGAACTGATGAAATTCTTCCATGTAGAGGGCAGGCCATGAGCGCGATCCCCGTCAAGGCCGGCGAGGAAGCCAGCTTCGCCAAGACCATCGGCGAGGCCGACCTGCTGCTGTTCTCGGCGCTGTCGGGCGATTTCGACCCGATCCACGTCAATGAGGATTATGCCCGCAAGAGCCAGTTCGGCCAGCGTATCGCCCATGGCGGGCTGGTGATGGGCCTGCTCTCCAGCACCGCCTCGATGATCTCGCGCCGCGCCGTCGAGCGCGGCTATAAGGGCGTTTCGGTGTCGCTCGGCTACGACAGGATCCGCTTCCTGCGCCCGGTCTTCATTGGCGACACGCTGACCGCGACCTATCGCGTCGAGGAAATCGACGAGGCGGCCGGCCGTCATCGCGCCAGGGTCGAGGTCGCCAATCAGGACGGCGCGCTTTGTCTTGCCGGAACCCATGTCATGCGTTGGCTGCCACCGGTGGCCTGAAGGAAATCCCAGCGACCATGTCCCTTTCCGAGACCCACGAAGAAATCCGCAATGTCGCCCGCCGCTTCGCCGAGGAGGTGATCCGGCCGCAGGCCGAGGCGCTCGACCGCGACGAGACCTTTCCGGCCGAGATCTATCGCCAGATGGGCGAACTCGGCCTGTTCGGCATCACCGTGCCGGCCGAGCTTGGCGGCGCCGGGCTCGACGCGCTCGCCTATGCGCTGGTCATGGAGGAACTGTCGCGCGGCTATGCCTCCGTCGCCGACCAGTGCGGGCTTTACGAGTTGATCGGCACGCTGCTCTCGGTGCACGGCACGCCGGAGCAGCAGAAGAAGTGGCTCGGACCGCTGCTCAGCGCCAAAGTCAAGCCGGCCTATTGCATCACGGAGGCCGGCGCCGGCACCGATGTTTCCGGCATCAAGACCACGGCCGAGCGCACCGCCACCGGCTGGAAGCTCACCGGCTCCAAACTGTGGATCCACAATGCTCCCGTCGCCGATGTCGGCTTCGTGCTGGCGCGGACCGACAAGGATGCCGGCAAGCGCGGCATGAGCATCTTCATCGTGCCGTTCGATCTTCCCGGCGTGTCGCGCGGGCCGAAGGAGCACAAGATGGGCCAGCGCGCGAGCCAGGTCGGCGCGCTGCATTTCGATCAGGTCGCACTGCCGGCCGACGCCATGCTCGGCGCCGAGGGCAAGGGCTTCCACATCATGATGGGCGCGCTCGACAAGGGCCGCATCGGCATCGCCTCGCTCGCCGTCGGCATCGCCCAGGCGGGGCTTGAAGCGGCGCTCGATTACGCCAACCAGCGCAAGCAGTTCGGCCAGCGCATCGCCGATTTTCAAGGGTTGCAGTGGATATTGGCCGACATGGCCAAGGACATCACCGCCGCCCGCCTGCTGGTGCGCAACGCGGCCGACGCCTTCGATGCCCAGCGCTCGGCGACGATCTACTGCTCGATGGCGAAATGCTTCGCCGGCGACATGGCCGTCGCCCAGACCGCCAATGCCGTGCAGGTCTTCGGCGGCAGCGGCTATATTCGCGGCTTCGAGGTCGAGCGCCTGTATCGCGACGCCAAGATCACGCAGATTTACGAGGGCACCAACCAGATCCAGCGCTCGATCATCGCGCGCGAACTGTTGAGCAAGGGAGTGCCGGCATGAACGACACGCATATCAGTGCGACCGAGCTTCGCCTGCCCGCCGCCGACGGCTCGCTGTCGGTCTATCGCCTGCGCGGCGAGCCGCTGCCGATCGCCAAACCGGCGCGCGCCTTCAACCGGGTGGCGTTTTCGGCCGCCCATGTCGTCGCCGATCCGTTCACGGCCACCGAGCCGAGCGGCAAGCCGGTGCTCGATTGGCCGCGCACCATCGCCTATCGCCGCCACCTGATCGGGCTCGGCCTCGGCATCGCCGAGGCGATGGACACGGCGCAGCGCGGCATGGGGCTCGACTGGCACGGCGCGCTCGAGCTGATCGGGCGCACGCTCGCCGAGACGCGCGACCTGCCCGAGGCGCTGATCTTCTCCGGCTGTGGCACTGAACAGCTCGATCCGGCCGATGCGCGCTCGATCGACGATGTCGTCGCCGCTTATCTCACGCAGATGCACGCCATCCAGAAGCTCGGCGGCCGCATCATCCTGATGGCGAGCCGGGCGCTGGCGCGCGTCGCCAAAAGCCCGGACGATTACCGCAAGGTCTATGCCCGCGTGCTCGCCGAGGCCGACAAGCCGGTGATCCTGCATTGGCTCGGCGACATGTTCGACCCCGCGCTCGCCGGCTATTGGGGCGGCGAGCGTTTCGAGGACACCATGGAAACCGCGCTCGGCGTGATTTCCGACAGCGCGGCCAAGGTCGACGGCATCAAGATTTCGCTGCTCGACGACGCCAAGGAAGTCACCATGCGCCGTCGCCTGCCGGCCGGCGTCAAGATGTATAGCGGCGACGATTTCAACTACCCCGAACTGATCGCCGGCGACGAACAGGGTTTTTCGCACGCGCTGCTCGGCATCTTCGACGCCATCGCGCCGGCGGCATCGAGCGCGCTCGCAGCGTTGGCGGCCGGCGACCGCGCCCGCTACGACGCGCTGATGGCGCCGACCGTGCCGCTGTCGCGCCTGATCTTCCGGGCGCCGACGCGCTTCTACAAGACCGGCGTGGTGTTCCTGGCTTACCTCAACGGCCATCAGGACCACCCGGTCATGGTCGGCGGCCAGCAGGCGATGCGGCCGCTGCCGTATTTCTGCGACATCTTCAAGCTTGCCGATCAGGCCGGCCTGCTCGCCGACCCGGCCGATGCCAGCGCCCGCATGCGGCGTTTTCTCGCCTTTTACGGCGTGTGAGGCCGATGAACGCTGCCGCCAACGCTGCCCCGCGCGCGCTGCGGGGCCGGCTCGACCTGTGCGCGATCAATACCGCCACGCTCGGCCACCGTGCGCCGATCGCGACGGTGATCGATCAGGTCGCACGTGCCGGCTTCGGCGCCATCGCGCCGTGGCGCCGCGAGATCGAGGGCGCGGACGTGCAGGCGATCGCGCGCCACATTGCCGATGCCGGTCTGGCGGTTTCGGGCTATTGCCGCAGCACTTACTTTCCGGCTGCGACGGTCGAGGGCGCGCGTGCCGCGATCGAGGACAACCGCCGCGCGCTGCGCGATGCCGCGACGCTGAACGCCGCCTGCTTCATCATGGTCGTCGGCAGCCTGCCGCCGGGCTCGCGCGATCTGGCGGGTGCGCGCGCGCAGGTTAGCGACGGCATCGGCGCGCTGCTTGAGGAGGCGCGCACGCTCGGCGTGGCGCTGGCGCTCGAGCCGCTGCATCCGATGTATGCCGGCGACCGCTCGTGCCTGACCACGCTCGCCGAGGCGCTCGACATTTGCGATGCGCTCGATCCGGCGGGCGATGGCGGCATCGGCGTCGCGGTCGATTGCTATCACGTGTGGTGGGACCCGGCGCTGGCGGCGAGCATCGCGCGCGCCGGGCAGGGCGGGCGCATCCTCGCCTTCCATGTCTGCGACTGGCTGGTGCCGACCACCGACATGCTGCTCGACCGCGGCATGATGGGCGATGGCGTCATCGATATTGCCGGCATGCGCGCCGGGGTCGAGCGCGCGGGCTTTGCCGGCGCGGTCGAATGCGAGATTTTTTCCGCTGCGAATTGGTGGCGGCGCGAGGCCAAGGACACGCTTTCTGTCTGCGCCGAACGCTTCCAGAGCGTCTGTTGAGGGTTTGAAACGATGAGTTCGGGATCGAAAGGCAATGCGCTGGTCACCGGCGCCGGGCGCGGCATCGGCCGGGCCATTGCGGTGGCGCTGGCGCGCGGCGGCTTCAATGTCGTGGTCAACGACCTGCCGGATTCGCGCGAACTCGACGACACCGTCGCCGAGATCGAGAAAGCCGGCGGCAAGGCGGTGGCGGTGCGCGCCAATATCGGCGATGTCGCCGGGCTCGAGACGCTGGCTGCCTCGGCCTGGGATGCGTTTGGCGGCCTCGATTGCCTCGTCAACAATGCCGGCATCTCGGTTGCAAAGCGCGGCGACATGCTGGAGACGACGCCCGAGAGCTTCGACCGCCTGATCGCCATCAACCTGCGCGGGCCGTTCTTCCTGACGCAGGCTGTTGCCCGGCGCATGATCGCCGCACCGACGAGCCGGTTCCGCAGCGTCGTCACCATTTCCTCGATCAATGTCGAGTTCGTCTCGACCGACCGGGCCGAATACTGCATCTCCAAGACTGGCCTCGCCATGATGACGCAACTCTATGCCGTGCGTCTCGCGGAGGCTGGCATCAATGCCTACGAGGTGCGCCCAGGCATCGTGCGCACGCAGATGACCGCGGTGGCGCGCGAACGCTACGACAAACTGTTCGCGCAGGGCCTGACGCCGATCGCGCGCTGGGGCGAGCCGGATGATGTCGGCGTAGCGGTGGCCGGGCTTGCTTCCGGCGCCTTTCCCTATTCCACCGGCGAGGTCGTCCGTGTCGATGGCGGCCTCGCGATCAGGAGACTGTGATGAACGCGCAAGGACGACTGCTGGCACCGGGCCAATACTGGTTCGAGGATATCGAGGCCGGCGACCATTACACCACGAGCAAGCTGGTGGTGACGGAGACGCATATCGTGTCCTTCGCCGGGCTCTCAGGCGACCTGTTCGATGTGCATATGGATGACGAATTCGCGCGCGAGCAGGGTTTTCCCGGCCGCATCGCCCATGGGCTGCTGGTGCTTGCGCTCGCCGACGGGCTCAAGAACCGCGCGCCGGTCCAGATCATGGTCGTCGCCTCGTTCGGCTGGACGTGGAAGTTCAAGGGGCCGATCGTGGCCGGCGACCGCATCGGCGTCGCGGTCAGGGTGATCGGCAAGCGCGTCTCCAGCAAGGGGCAGCCGCTGGTCAATCTCGGCTTTTCCGTCACCAAGCAGGATGGCACGGAAGTGCATGCCGGCGAGACGACCTTGCTCGGGCGCTTCAGGCCAACCGATGCGGCGTGACCGCTTGCGGCGACACGCATATCGGCGGGCGGGAAATCCGGCTTCCACTTTGCGCGGTCATGCTCTAGCGTGAAGTCGGACAAGTTGACAACAACGGCACGCTCGGGCTGTCCGGGCTTGTTGGATCGATCTAAAGCAAAGGCCCCCACGGAATGCGGGCGTCTTAAAACGGGGAAGAGGGAGAACGACATGACGAACAAGACTGGCTGGATGAACCGGCGCGACCTGGCGAAGCTGCTCGGCGTGGGCGGTGCGGCGATCGTGGCGGGCCTGCCCGAGCGCGTGTTCGCGGCAAGCGACAAGACCACGCTGGTGATCGGCATCGACATCAGCGACACCATCACGCTCGATCCCGCCCGTCAGGCGCAGTACACGCCGCCGATGACGCTGCGCGCCGCCTACGACATGCTGGTGACGATGTCGCCGGGCGATTACGTCCACCTCAAGCCGGCGCTCGCCACCAAATGGGAGAAGACGCCGGACGGCAAGGGCTGGCGCTTCACGCTGCGCGAGGGCGTCAAATTCGCCAGCGGCAATCCGATGACGGCGGAAGACGTCAAGTGGTCGATGGACCGCGTGCTGCATCTCGGCGACCAGACGGCGCAGTACATCGCGCATCTCGACCGCACCGAGATCGTCGACGCCAAGACCGTCGACCTGATCCTCAAGGACCCGACCCAGCCGATCCTGAACATCCTGGCCGCGCCCGGCTTCGTCATCTACGACCGCAAGCTCGTCGAGGAGCATGGCGGCGTGGCCGGCAAGGATGCCAAGACCAAGGACAAGGCGACGACCTGGCTGAACAGCAACTCGGCCGGCGCCGGTGCCTACAAGCTGGTGCGCTGGGAGCGCAACGCCCAGATCCAGCTCGTGCGCAACGAGCATTACTGGGCCGGCAAGCCGCCGTTCGAGCGCGTGGTCATCCGCCACATCGCCGATAGCGCGGCCCAGCTCCTCGCCATCCGCCGCGGCGATATCGACATCGCCTTCAACCTGATCCCCGAGCAGATCGCCACCCTGAAATCCGAGCCCAAGGTTCGCCTCGAAGGGCTGACCAGCCTCGACTTCGTCTATATGGCGGTGACGCAGGAGCCCGAGTTCAACAAGGCGCTCGCCGTCAAGGAAGCCCGCCAGGCCATCGGCTACGGCATCGACTATGACGGCATCATCGACGGCCTGCTCGGCGGCGCGGCCGTCCGGCCGGCGAGCTTCCTGCCGATCGGCGTTTCCGGCTCGACCAAGGAGATCGCCAAGGAGATCGGCTTCCGCCACGACCCCGAGAAGGCCAAGCAACTGCTGCAGAAGGCCGGGCTCGCCGACGGTTTCGAGTTCGAGATCGCCTATGGCAACGCCGCCATCGCCGGCCTGAACTACCAGACGCTCGGCCAGAAGATCCAGAGCGACCTCGCCAAGATCAACATCAAGGTGAAGCTCGCGCCGATGGACCAGGTCAACCTGCGCACCACCTATACCGGTGGCAAGGCACAGGGCGGCGTGCTGACCTTCTGGAACCCGCCGGCGGTGGAAAACCTGCTCTGGGCGGCGGCCACCGTCGAGCGCGTCGCCAAGCGCGTGCACTGGACGCCGCCGGCCGATCTCGTCAAGCTCGTCCACCAGGCAGCCGGCGAACTCGACCTCAAGAAGCAGTCCGACCTCTGGGTCGAGTACCAGAAGGCGATGGTCGATCAGGCGAACTACGTCATCCTGTTCCAGCCGATCTACCAGATCGCCGTGCGCGACTCGCTCGCCAAGCTGCCGCTGACCGCGGCCGGCTGGCAGCTCGACATGGACGCCGTCAAGCCGGCCTGATCCCGAGCGATCGCATGAGAAAAGCCGGGCGGTGGGTCTTCCACCGCCCGGTATTTTTTTGGCTGCCTTGCGCGCCGGGACAGCGCCGACCGATCGGGAAAGGCCATGCTAGAGCGAGTTCGTCAGTTGCGAACTCGCTCCGCCTTCGAATAAGCGAGCAAATTCATCGAATTATGCCGAGCCAACTGGCTCGGCATAATTCGATTTTGCTCTAGGCTTCCATGGCGGGCGCTTCGGGCTTATGCCGGAAGGCGGGAGAGGGAGGGACGAGCGATGGACAATCCGGTTCTGGTCGAGGTGCTGCGCGGCGGGCAGGTGGAATCGCGCCATCGCGGCGCGGTCGCCGTCTACGATGCCGATGGCAAGCCGGTGCTGGCGCTCGGCGAAGTGGCGCAGCCGGTGTTTCCGCGCTCCGCCGTCAAGGGCTTCCAGGCGCTGCCGCTGATCGAGAGCGGCGCCGCCGACCGCTATGGCCTGACCGAGGCCGAGATCGCGCTGTGCTGCGCCTCGCATAACGGCGAGCCGGAGCATGTCGCGACCGCCCTCGGCATCCTCGTCAAGGCCGGGCAGGGGCCGGAATGCCTCGAATGCGGCGCGCATTGGCCGATGTACGATGCCGCGACGCGAAAACTGGCCGGCGCGCATGGCGAGCCGACCGCGCTCAACAACAACTGTTCCGGCAAGCATTCCGGCTTCATCTGCCTCGCCTGCGGCGGGCTGGAGGTCGACCCGAAAGGCTATGTCGGGCGCGAACATCCGGTGCAGCAGGCCGTGCGCGCCGCGATGAGCGAGATCACCGGTGCCGCCCATGATGTGGCGATCGCCGGCACCGATGGCTGCTCGATCCCGACCTATGCCGTGCCGCTCGAAGCGCTGGCGCTCGGCTTCGCGCGCTTCGGCACCGGGCATGGCGTCGGCCCGGAGCGGGCCAAGGCTGCGGCGCGCATCCGCAAGGCGGTGGCGAGCGCGCCGTTCATGGTCGCCGGCACGCGGCGCTTCGATACCGAGATCATGGAGGCCCTGCGCGAGCGCGCCTTCACCAAGACCGGCGCCGAGGGCGTGTTCTGCGCCACCTTCCCCGAACTCGGGCTCGGCCTCGCGCTCAAGATCGACGATGGCGCCACGCGCGCCGCGGAAGTGGTGATGGCGGCGCTGATCGCGCGCTTCCTGACGCTGGACGACACGGAGACAGCTGCCGTGCAGCCGCACCTGACGCCGGTGCTCAGGAACTGGAACCGGATCGAGGTCGGCGCGCTGCGCCCGGCCGGGCTGCTTTCCGGCGCTGCGGCCTGACGCTCGCCTCGGCGGCGGGCGTCGCGAGCCAGATCGTATGGCGCGCGCCCCGGCGCTTGACGCTGGCGCGAGTCGCAACCTCCTGCACCGCGAAGCCGGAATCCTTCAGCCGCTGCGTGAAATCGCCGTCGACGCCTGACGACCACACCGCGAGCACGCCGCCCGGCCGCAGCGCGTCACGGGCGAGGCCGAGCCCACGATAGGCATAGAGCGCGTCGTTTTCCGTCCGCATCAGGCCCTCCGGCCCGTTATCGACATCGAGCAGGATCGCATCCCACGCCGCCTTTTCGGCGGCGATGACAGTGCCGACATCGGCCTCGCGCAGGGTGACGCGCGCGTCGTCGAGACTGCCGGCGAACAGCTCCGCCATCGGCCCGCGCGCCCAGGCGATCACGGCCGGCACCAGTTCCACCACGGTGAGCGCCGCCTCAGGCCCGAACGCCGCCAGCGCCGCGCGCAGGGTGAAGCCCATGCCGAGCCCGCCGATCAGGATGCGCGGCTGGCTGACGTGGCGCAGCCGCTCGGCGGCCAGCGTCGCCAGCGCTTCCTCGGAGCCGCTCAGCCGGCTGTTCATCAGCTCGATCGCGCCCGACATGATCGAGAATTCGTCGCCGCGCCGGATCAGGCGCAAGGACCCGCCGCCCGGAATGGCTGCGGTATCGATCAGGATGCGGGGGATCATCGTCAGCGCCTCGTGATGGGGGATGATGGCGCTATAGCCGCCCTCGGCCGTTACCGCACCAGGTTTCCGCTGATCTTGATCTGCGGCGGCGGCGTCTCGCGCGTCAGGTCGCCGGTCGCCGGCTTGTCCCAGGTCATGCCCTGGATGGCGATCTTGGCGCCGCTGATCAGGTTGTTGGCGATCAGCGCGCCCTCGGCGCCTTCCGCCACCGAGACGGTGATACCGGTGGCGGCATCGCGGATGATGTTGCCGGTGGCCGAGACATCGCGCAGGCTCGGCCCCCAGCCGAGCGCCAGTCCGACGAGCGCCGCCTTCTCGATCGTGTTGCCGGTGATGGCGACATCGCCTTCGACGGCGATGCCGACGCCGCCGGCCGGCATTCCGGTCGCCGGGTGCGGGCGGCGCACGAGATTGCGCAGCAGGTTGCCGCTGACGCTCGCCAGCCGGCCGCCCTCGTCGCGGAAATTGGCGATCGAGATGCCGGCGAGCGCGCCATCGACGGTGTTGCCGCTGAACACCACGCCCTGGAAGGCGAATTCGGCATAAAGCGCCGTCTCGCCGAGCCCGGCGCAGTTATTGTTGCTGATCGTGACGTTGTCGCCGCCATTGTTGCGCACCGCCGAATAGGCGCAGGCCCGGATCACGTTGCCGTCGACGATGACGCCGCCGGCCCTGAACAGCGCGATGCCATTGCCATATTGGCCGCTGCCGCCGGAATCGGCCCGGATCTCGCTGACCCGGTTGGCGCGGATGATGCTGCCATCATCGCCCTTGGCGGAGCGGAACAGCTGGATGCCGTTATCGCCGCAGCGTGTCACCCGGTTGCCCTCGATGGTGAGGCCGCGCGAGTCCTGCGCGAACAGCCCGACGCGGCCGATGCCCTCGAAGGCGCTGTCGCGGACGCGCCCGCCGCAGGATTGCAACTCGAGCCCGTTGCCGGCCGCCGCGAGAAAGCGGCAATCGCGGATGTCGAGGTGCTCGATCGCGTTGAAACGGGCAAGCGCGCCGGTCGGCTCTCCCGGCCCGATCAGCGTCACGCCCTCCAGCGTCAGGCGGCGCAGTCCGCTTGCCCGCAAGCCCGCGCCATCGAGCATCACGCGGCTGCGGCCCGGCTCGCCGATGAGATGCGCGCCATCGGGCAATTGCAGCGGCCCGGCGAGCTTGACCGACAGCGGCAGGCGGAACGGCTGTCCAGCGCGCGTCGCGGCCTCGATCGCGGCTTGCAGCGAGGGCTGCGCCGGTGCCGCGACGGCGCTGCCGGGCAGGGTGAGCGTGGTGCCGAGCCCGGCGAGGATCGCGCGGCGATGGAGCTTGGTGGCGGTCATGCGACTGCCGGATCAAGTTCCGTGCCGCGCCCGTTGTGCCAGAGCGGGACGGCCTGCCCGCCAAGGTGTGGCCCGCCTGCGACGCTTTCGCGCTGATGGCGAATTTGCGTGGTGTTGCCTCCCATTCTCGCCGCATTTTAGCGATTGAGGTCACTCTCTGGTGCGGGCTGCGATCCGCCCGCAACGATTCTGAGGATATTCCGCCCTGATGAACAGCCGTGTTGTCAGCCGCCGCGTTGCCTTGCGCGCGCTGGGCGCGACGGCGTTGGCCGGCTTCCTGCCCGGCTGCGCCGCCGGCTCGGTTCCGGTCCCTGAGCAAAACCTCGCCGGCCACAAGGGCCAGCCGCGGCTCGTCTTCGCCACCACGCGCAAGCCGGCTGGCGACGGCACCAAGAGCCCGTGGTTCAGCGGCGAGCGCGGCGCCCGCACTACGGTCGGCGAGCTGTTTTTCTATACCCGCACCGGCTCGTTCGCGAGCATGCTCGCCTCGACCGTCAACGGCACCTGGAGCATCGACGCGGTGCGCCCGGTGACGACGGACCGGCCGGCGCTGGTGCTGCCGCGCCTGCTCGACGGCAAGGAGCCGCTGCTCTACACGCACGGCTATAACGAGACCTTCGAATCGGCCGCCATCAGCCTGGCCGAACTCGCCGACGGCATCAAATATCCCGGCCAGCCGGTACTGTTCAGCTGGCCCTCGCGCGGCGCGCTGTTCGATTACGGCTACGACCGCGAGAGCGCCTTGTGGTCGCGCGATGCGCTCGAGGAATGCCTGACCGCGCTGGTCAAGGACCCGAGCGTGCCGCGCCTGCATCTGGTGGCCCATTCCATGGGCACGCTGCTGATGGTCGAGACGCTGCGCCAGATGCGCACGCGCGACGGCGACACGCTCGACAACCGCTTCGGCGCCATCGTGCTCGCCGCGCCCGATATCGATCTCGACCTATTCACCAACAGCCTCAAGCGCATCGGCCCGCTGGCCAAGCGCTTCACGGTCATCATCTCGCAGAAGGATCGCGCGCTGGAACTGTCGAGCGCCATCGCCGGCGGCGCGCGCGTCGGCAGCGCCAGCCGCGATGCGCTGGAAAAGCTCGGCGTGCAGGTCGCCGACGCCTCGAATTTCGGCTCGGGCTGGATCGGCCACGACACGTTCCTGTATGACAAGGATGTGCGGGCCGTGGTCAAGCGGGCGATCGAGCGCGCCTCCTGACAGCTGCGACGAAAGCGCAATCCTGCCTCGGGCCGGCTGCCACTGTTTGGCCGATATCAGCCATTACTGTCCCTGGCGAATGGTACTTTGGTTGGAAACCTGACCGAACACCCTTCGAGACCCTCCGACTTCAGGCGCGGCGCGAGCCGCGCCTTTTTTCATGCCGGGGGATGGCTGCCTCGCTACTCCGCCGCGTCGCGCTGCGCGTAGCCAAGCTGGCGGTTGAGTTCGTCGAGCAGCTTGGAGGCCGCTTCCGAGATTACCGTGCCGGGCGGGAAGATCGCCGCCGCGCCGGCATCCGTCACCGCCTGGTAATCCTGCGGCGGGATCACGCCGCCGACGACGATCATGATGTCGCCGCGCCCTTCCGCCTCGAGCGCCTGTTTCAGGGCCGGCACCAGCGTCAGGTGCCCGGCGGCGAGCGACGACACGCCGACGACATGCACGTTATTGGCCACCGCCTGGCGCGCCGCCTCCTCGGGCGTGGCGAACAGGGGGCCGATCTCGACATCGAAACCGAGATCACTGAAGGCGGACGCGATCACCTTCTGGCCGCGATCATGGCCATCCTGCCCGACCTTGGCGACCAGGATATGCGGCAGGCGGCCTTCGTTCTCCTTGAACGCGTTGACCTGTGCCTGCACGCGCAGCAGCAGCTCGTTCTTGGCGCCGACCTCGCGCTTGTAGACGCCGCTGATCGCCTTGATCTCGGCGGTATGGCGGCCCCAGACCTGTTCGAGCGCCGAGGAAATCTCGCCGACCGTCGCCTTGGCGCGCGCCGCATCGACGCCGAGCGCCAGCAGGTTGCCGCTGCCGTCCTTGGCGGCCTGCGTCAGCGCGTCGAGCGCCGCCGCCACCGCCTTGCCGTCGCGCTCGGCTTTCAGGCGTTCGAGCTTGGCGATCTGCGCCGCGCGCACGGCGGCATTGTCGACCTTGAGCACGTCGATCGGCTGCTCGTCATGCGGCTTGAACGTGTTGACGCCGATGATCTTCTGCTGGCCGGAATCGATGCGCCCCTGCGTCTTGGCGGCGGCTTCCTCGATGCGCAGCTTCGGGATGCCGGCCTCGATCGCCTTGGCCATGCCGCCGAGCGCCTCGACCTCGCGGATATGCTCGAGCGCGCGCGCCGCGAGATCGGCCGTCAGGCGCTCGACATAGTAGCTGCCGCCCCACGGATCGATGATGCGGTTGGTGCCGGCTTCCTGTTGCAGGAAAAGCTGCGTGTTGCGGGCGATGCGGGCGGAAAAGTCGGTCGGCAGCGCCAGCGCCTCGTCGAGCGCGTTGGTGTGCAGCGACTGCGTATGCCCTTGCGTCGCCGCCATCGCCTCGATCTGCGTGCGGATGACGTTGTTGAACACGTCCTGCGCCGTCAGGCTCCAGCCGGAAGTCTGGCAATGGGTGCGCAGTGCCAGCGATTTCTCCGATTTCGGATTGAACTGCTTGACGAGCCCGGCCCAGATCAGCCGCGCCGCCCGCATCTTGGCGACCTCCATGAAGAAGTTCATGCCGATCGCCCAGAAGAACGACAGGCGCGGCGCGAAAGCATCGATGTCGAGCCCGGCCGCCAGGCCGGCGCGGATATATTCCACGCCGTCGGCCAGCGTATAGGCGAGTTCGAGATCCTGCGTCGCGCCGGCTTCCTGCATGTGATAGCCGGAAATCGAGATCGAGTTGAACTTCGGCATGTGCTTCGCGGTATGGGCGAAGATATCCGAAATGATGCGCATCGACCCTTTGGGCGGGTAGATATAGGTGTTGCGCACCATGAATTCCTTCAGGATGTCGTTCTGGATCGTGCCCGACAGCTTGGCCTGCGGCACGCCCTGTTCTTCCGCCGCCACGATGAACAGCGCCAGGATCGGCAGCACGGCGCCGTTCATCGTCATCGACACCGACATGCGGTCGAGCGGGATGCGGTCGAACAGCGTGCGCATGTCGTAGATCGAATCGATCGCCACGCCTGCCATGCCGACATCGCCGGCGACACGCGGATGGTCGGAATCGTAACCCCGGTGCGTGGCGAGGTCGAAGGCGACCGATAGCCCCTTCTGGCCGGCGGCGAGGTTGCGCCGGTAGAAGGCGTTCGAATCCTCGGCGGTGGAAAAACCGGCATATTGCCGGATCGTCCACGGCTGGTTGACATACATTGTCGGGTACGGCCCGCGCAGGAACGGCGCGATGCCGGGATAGCCGTCGAGCCCCTTCAGCCCGGCAAGGTCGCCCGCGCTATGGACGGGCTTCACCGGAATGCCTTCCGGCGTCAGCCATGGCTCGGCATCGAGCATCGTTGCCGGCGGCTGCGGCGTCCGCTGAAAGGGGATGCTGGTGAAATCCGGGATCATCGTAGGTTCCTTGAGCCTGGGCCTCAAGATAGCACATCTTCGCCCGCCCATGCTCGCCGGAAAGGGTAGGGAGGCGGGTGGCGCTTAGCAATAGGATAAAAATCCTATTTTAGGGATTGCGCGCACGAGGTCAAAAAATCGCCCCCGGCCTGTCGGATTTTCGCGGCGCGCACCGTCCTCGCTTTGTCCGCGGCAAAGCTGCACGCCAACATAGGAGCATGTCATGTCGAAGATCAGCCCCTGCCTCTGGTTCGATGGCGATGCCGAGGAAGCCGCCAATTTCTATATCACGCTGCTGCCCAATTCGCGCATCGACCATGTGCAGCGCAGCCCGGTGGACTATCCCGGCGGGAAGAAGGTGGCCGTGCTCATGGTCGCCTTCACGCTCGCCGGCCAGTCCTTCCAGGGGCTGAACGGTGGCTCGAAGATCGCGCATAGCAACGCCGTCTCGTTTTCGATCGATTGCGCCGATCAGGCGGAGGTCGACGAGCTCTGGGGCAAGCTGCTCGAGGGCGGCGGCGAGGAAGTGGCGTGCAGTTGGCTCAAGGATCGCTACGGCATGTCCTGGCAGATCGTGCCGAGCATCATGCCGAAATATCTCGCCGATCCCGATCCCGTGAAAGCCGAACGCGTGATGAAGGCGATGATGGGCATGGTCAAGCTCAACATCGCCGAATTGCGCAGGGCCTACGAAGGCTGACGGGCGCAGAGACTGGAAATCCTTCTCCCGCTTGCGGGAGAAGGTGGCACGAAGTGCCGGATGAGGGGGGCGACGCGACCTCACCCCTCGTCCCACAACCCTCATCCCCCTGCCGGGACCTTCTCCCGCATGCGGGAGAAGGGGGAAGTTCCAAGGGCTACGAAATACTCCGAGCGTCAGTCAGGCGAACGCCGTCCACAGCATCGAGACGCCGGAGACCAGCAGCAGCGCGTCGAGCATGTGCTTGAACAGGCTCGGCCGCATGCGCATCACCACGGATTTGCCGAGGAAGGTACCGGCCATCACCGAGCCGCCGACGATCAGCCCTTGCACGAAGATGCTGGCCGGCATCGCGCCGAGGCCGCGGAAGGTCAGGGTCTTGCTGACATAGAGGAACAGCGAACTGGCCGCTTCCGTCGACAGGAACGCGCCCTTGTTGAGGCCGTAGGCCAGGAATAGCGGCACGCTGAGCGGCCCGGTCGAGAGCACGATGCCGGTCAGGTAGCCGATCACCGCGCCGCCGACGGCAAGCTGCCACAGGCTGATGCGGAAATGGTGCTTGTCGAGCCAGTGCCGCACCGGCACCATGACGATGAAGAACAGGCCGAGCGCGATCTCGATCAGGTTCGCGGGCAGCACCAGCAGCGTGCTGGCGCCGAGCGCCGCCGCCGGAATGCCGGGCAGGACGTAAGCCGCGCAGGCGCGCCAGTCGACCTCGCGCCACCACGCCAGCACGCGCGCGAGATTGGCCATCACGGCGGCGACCGCCATGATCGGCACCGCCTGTTTCGGGCCGTAGGCGATGACCAGCACCGGCAGCAGCATGATCGAGGTGCCGGTGCCGATAATGCCGCCGATCGCGCCGGCCGTCATGCCGACGAGGAGCACGAAAATGTAGGATGTCATGATCGTGCGGACCCTCGGCTGAAGCAGCGGTTAAACGGGTGGCGGGTCCAGGCGCCGGCGCGCCAGCCGCTCGAACAGGAAGCCGCCGACGAAGCCGGTGACCACGCCGATCAGCACCAGGAACGGCCCGGCGACGAAGCTCGCCTGCAGCAGGAAGGCGCGAAACCGCCACACCAGATAGGCCGCGATCAGGAAGCCGACCACGGCGCCGACAATGGCAAAGCTCTTCGGCTTGACCGGCTCGCCGCCGCCGAGCACCAGATGCATGAGCGGGAACACCACCAGGCAGAGCGGCGCCGCCGCGATCAGCGTCACGGTGCCCCAGAACAGCACGCGCGTGATCGTCGCGGACAGGTCGTAGCCGGCATAGGACTGGCCGAACCAGGTCAGCGCCGTGGTGGCGATCACCGCCAGGATCACCGTGACGATGGCGCCTGCGCGCAGCAACCTCACCATATCAGCGCTCCCAACTCTCCGAGACCGGCAAGGTAGATCAGGATTCGTGCGGAACACCAAGAACGTGGTGCAGTTCGGCGAGCATCGCGACCGCGTCGCAGCCGGCGTAAAGCGCGCCGGCGAGCCCGGCGTCGCGCAGCGGCGTTTCGAGATCGCCCGGCCGGCCGGCAAGCACGACATGGGCGCCGGCGGCTTTCAGGGCCGCGACCGCCGCCGCGCCCTCGCTGGCATAGCGCGCATCCGGTCCGCACAGGCAGGCGAGCGGCGTGCCCGCTCCGGCGAAGGCGCGCGCCAGATCGTCGGGCGCGATGGCGCCTTCGCCGCCGACGGGCTCGATGCCGCCGGCCTCGAGCAGGTTGCGGACGAAGCCGGCGCGCGCGCTGAACTCGGGCAGGCTGCCGAGCGTGGCGAGGAAGGCGCGTGGCCGCTGGCCGTGGCGCGCGAGAAAGGCGTCGGAGGCGTCGCGCAGGCGCTCGAACGGTTGCGCCCGGCGCCTGCTCGGCAAGGCGAGGGGAGCGGGCTTTGCCTCGGCGGGCGCCGGCCGCAGCACCGCGACCGGCGCCTCGGCGAGATGCGGGAATTCGCTCGTGCCGGTCAGCGCCGCGCGCCGCGTGGCGACGGCGTGCTCGTCGTTGGCCGCGACCGTGGCGATGCGCTCCTGCAACGCGCCCGCCTTGAGGCTGGCGACGATGCCGCCCTCGGCCTCGATCGCCTGGAACAGCTCCCAGGCTTTGGCGCACAGCGCCTCGGTCAGCGCCTCGAAACCGCCGGCGCCGGCGGCCGGATCGGCGACGCGCCACAGGTTCGATTCTTCCATCAGCACGGTTTGCGTGTTGCGCGCGAGGCGGCGGGCGAAGGCGTCCGGCAGGCCGAGCGCCGCCGTGAACGGCAGCACGGTGACGCTGTCGGCGCCGCCGATCACGGCCGAGAACACCGCCATGGTGTTGCGCAGCAGGTTCACCCACGGGTCGCGCCGGCCGAGCATGCGCCAGGCGGTTTCGGCTTGCAGGACGATCGGCCGGGGCGCGAGCCCGCATGCCTCCTCGACGCGCGCCCACAGCAGGCGCAGCGCGCGCAGCTTGGCGACGCTCAGGAACTCGTCGGCATCGGCGGCGGCGAGGAAGGACAGGCTCTGGCGCGCCTCGTCGAGCGCCATGCCGTTCGCTTCGAGCGCGCGCAGATAGGCGATGCCGGTCGCCAGCATCGCCGCCAGTTCCTGCGCCTGCGAGGCGCCGGCCTCGTGCCAGGCGCGGCCGTCGATGCGCGCCTGCGTGCCGCGATAGCCGCGCTTGCGCAGGCGCTTGACCTCGCCGGAAAACCGCTCGGCGATCGTCGGCCACGGTGCCGGCAGCGCGCCGGTGCGGGCGAGGTCGCCAACCGGGTCGAGGCCGAAATCGATCGCGATTTCCTCTGGCCGCAGGCTGCGGCGCTCGAGCAGGTCGTCGATCAGCGCCGCGACGCGGCGGCCGTCGAACGGCGCGGTTTCCAGCCTGAGCGGCGCGGATTCGATTAGCATGCCCTCGAGCGCCAGGTCGAGCGAACGCGCGTCGCTCGCATCGATGCCGAAACCGCGCGCCGTCGCGCTGCCGGCGCAAACCAGCACCAGCCCGTCGGCACCGCCTTGCAGGTCATCGAGCGCCAGCCGCGCCCCGGTCTCCTCGTCGGGAATGTCGGCGCGCTGCATCACGCGCCAGCGGCTGGCAGCCCCGACGCGGGCAATCGGCGCGCCGTCATGCTTGCGCGCGTAAAGCGGCGCGATGGCGATGCCGTCGCTGGAGCGGCCGACCAGCACCTTCTCGAAGGCGGCGCCTTTCAGCACCGTCTCGACCCGTTTCATCCAGTCGTCGCGGGTGGCGGCCGGAAACGCCGGCGTCGGGGGAAGGGGGGCTTGCTTGTTCATGGCTGCCTTCTTCGCACGATCATCCGCGCACGAAAAGCCGGCATGCTACGGCCACATCGTAGGGATGGTCTGGACGCGCAGAGTGAGCATGCGCATGCCCACAGGGATGCCTTTCCAAGGCGGGACCGGCGGATCAAGTCTGCCGATGACGGCTGAAGGGTTTGGTGCTTATTCCGCCGCCGTCATGGGTGAGCGCGACCCGGCATCCAGTGTCATTCCCGCGCAGGCGGGAATCCAGAGCCGCCGCGCTAACGACTCCTGGATTCCCGATCGCGCTGACGCGCGTCGGGAATGACACTGAACAGCGTTTGCGCCTTTTCGAAGCGGGATCGGCCGGCACAAGACGGCCGACGAAACTCAGACGAACTGGCCCAGGCCCGGAATGGCGCCGACAATCGTGCCCATCGCATCCTCGCCGGCCTTTTCGCGGCCGTAGGCGAAGACCTCCTTGGCGACCTGCTGGATCTGCCCCATGCCGAGGCCGGCGCCCATCAACTGGCTGCCGAGTGCCATCACGCCGCCGCCCATCATGCCCATCACCGCGCCGCCGATACCGCCCTTGGCGCCATTCTCGGCCGCCAGTTCCGCGGCGCCCGGCACCGCGCCGAACAGCGCCTCGACCTCGGCCGCCGGCCCTTCCTTCTGCAGGAAGGCCAGCATCATGCCGACGGCCTTGCGCGCGAGATCGGCGTCGAGCCCGACATTGGCGGTGATGCGGGCGATCAGGTCATCGATCATGGGCGGTCCTCTGAGGATGGTTTTGATGCGAACGATTGTCCGGGTGCTGCCCATTCCTGTGCCGTGCCTTGCCGCAAATCGCAAGCGCGCCGTGTCGCCCGGCATTGGAATCAGCGGCGTGCACGGTCTATAACCGCTCGCGCAAATCACGCAATCACATCACGCAACCTGGAGCTTGGCGGGCATGGCGGACTTCGACGGCACGATCCTGATCGGCAAGAGCGGCAAGGATGGCGGCAAGGGTAGCGACAAGAGCGAGGTGCTGACGCTGAAGCTCGCCAACCGCCACGGCCTGGTCACCGGCGCGACCGGCACCGGCAAGACCGTGACCTTGCAGACCATCGCCGAGGGGCTGTCGGCGGTCGGCGTCTCGGTGTTCGCCGCCGACATCAAGGGCGACCTGTCCGGCATCGCCGCCATGGGCGACAGCAAGGAACCGTTCGTCAAGCGCGCCAAGGAGATCGGCACCGACTACAAGCCGGCCGTGTTCCCGGTGGTGTTCTGGGACCTGTTCGGCGAGCAGGGCCACCCGATCCGCACCACCGTGGCCGAGATGGGGCCGCTGCTGCTCGCGCGCATGCTCGAGTTGAACGACGTGCAGGAAGGCGTGCTGAACATCCTGTTCAAATATGCCGACGAAAACCAGCTCCTGCTGCTCGATTTCAAGGACCTGCAAGCCTTGCTGGCCGAGTTCGGCAACAACAAGGACCTGCAACGCGAGGTCGGCGCCACCTACGGCAACGTCTCGACGCAGACCATCGGCACCATCCAGCGCCAGTTGCTCGTGCTCCAGAACCAGGGCGGCGAGAAATTCTTCGGCGAGCCGGCGCTCGACATCAACGATTTCCTGCGCACCGACCGCGACGGGCGCGGCATCGTCAACATCCTCGCCGCCGACAAGCTGATGGGCTCGCCCAAGCTCTACGCCACCTTCCTGCTGTGGATGCTGTCGGAACTGTTCGAGAAGCTGCCCGAGATCGGCGATCCGGACCAGCCCAAGCTGTGCTTCTTCTTCGACGAAGCGCATCTCCTGTTTTCCGATGCGCCGCCGGCGCTGCTCAAGGCGGTCGAGCAGGTCGTGCGGCTGATCCGCTCCAAGGGCGTCGGCGTGTATTTCGTGACGCAGAACCCGCTCGACGTGCCTGATACCGT
Source organism: uncultured Alphaproteobacteria bacterium (assembly GCA_937988775.1). Taxonomy (GTDB): domain Bacteria; phylum Pseudomonadota; class Alphaproteobacteria; order Rhizobiales; family Beijerinckiaceae; genus CALKHP01. Next base: position 359,835 of record CALKHP010000030.1, on the reverse strand, counting down.
GCTCGCCCAGCTCGGCAACCGCGTGCAGCACGCGCTGCGCGCCTTCACGCCGCGCGACCAGAAGGCGGTCAAGGCGGCGGCCGAGACCTTCCGCCAGAACCCGGCCTTCGATACCTCGCAGGTCATCACCCAGCTTGGCGTCGGCGAGGCGCTCGTCTCGATGCTGGAAGGCAAGGGCACGCCGGAGATGGTCGCGCGCACCCTGATCGCGCCGCCCTCGGCCCGCGTCGGGCCGCTCACCGCGGCTGAACGGGTCGCGATCATCAGCGCCAGCCCGCTGCGCAACAAATATACCGACGTGATCGACCGCGAGAGCGCCTACGAGAGCTTGCAGAAGAAGGTCGCGGAGGCGGCAGCGCCGGCGACCTCGGGCGGGCTCGGCGGCATGCTGGGCGGCATTTTCGGCTCAGGCCAGCCGGGGCCGCGTGGCGGCCGGGCGCCGCAGAGCATGGCTGAAAAGGTGCTGACCTCGGCGCTGCGCTCGGCCGCCTCGACCGCCGGCCGGCAGATCGGCTCGGCGATTTTGCGTGGCGTGCTCGGCGGCCTGCTGAAGAAGCGGTAGGCCAAGAAACCCCTTCTCCCGCGTGCGGAAGAAGGTGGCACGAAGTGCCGGATGAGGGGGCGTCCATCACCCCTCATCCCCCTGCCGGGACCTTCTCCCGCTGGCGGGAGAAGGGAATATTTCCTGCTGGCGGTGAGCCGGGCAGGGCGGGAATTGGTTGCAAGCTAAGGAAGCCCAGATGTCCTCTCTCGATAATGTTCTCAAGCGCATAGATGCCGACCTTGAATCATCCTTGCAGCGCCTGTTCGCGCTGCTGCGCATCCAGTCGGTCTCGACCGACAGCGCTTTCGCCAAGGATTGCATCGCTGCCGCCGAGCACCTGAAGGCCGATCTCGCCTCGCTCGGCTTCACGGCCAGCGTCGAGAAGAGCCCGACCGGCGGCCACCCGCTCGTGCTCGGCCACGCGCCGAAGCCCGGCGCGCCGCATGTGCTGTTCTACGGCCATTACGACGTGCAGCCGGTCGATCCGCTCGACCAGTGGGAGGTGCCGCCGTTCGAGCCGCGCCTGAAGGAAATCGCGCCCGGCCGCAAGGTCATCCTGGCGCGCGGCGCCTGCGACGACAAGGGCCAGGTCATGACCTTCCTCGAGGCGCTGCGCGCCTGGAAGGCTGAAACCGGCGGGTTTCCGATCGGCGTCACCGTGCTGCTCGAGGGCGAGGAGGAATGCGGCTCGGCCGGCATCACGCGCTACCTCGTCGAGAACAGGGACAAGCTCAAGGCGGACATGGCGCTCGTATGCGACACCGGCATGTGGGACCGCGATACGCCGTGCATCACCGCCTCGCTGCGCGGCATCGTCTACGAGGAGATCATCGTGCGCTGCGCCGATCGCGACCTGCATTCCGGCCTGTTCGGCGGTGCGGCGCGCAACCCGATCCATGTGCTGGCCGGCATCTGCGCCGCCTTCCATGACGAGAATGGCCGCATCACCATCCCCGGCTTTTATGACGGCGTGCATGAGCCGACCAACGCCCAGAAGGCGGCCTGGGCCGATCTCGGCCTGGCGGAGGAAGGCTTCCTCGGCCAGGTCGGCCTCAAGCATTCGGCCGGCGAGAAGGGCCGCATGCTGATCGAGCAGATCCAGTCGCGCCCGACCTGCGACGTCAACGGCATCTGGGGCGGCTATACCGGCGAGGGCACCAAGACGGTGATCGCGGGCGAAGCGCAGGCCAAGGTCTCGTTCCGGCTCGTCGGCGACCAGAACCCGGACAAGATCCGCGACGCCTTCCATGCCTTCGTGCGCGCCCGCGTGCCGGATGACTGTTCGGTGAGCTTCGTCGATCACCAGGGCTCGCGCGCCATCGCGCTGCCCGTCGACAGCCCGGCGCTGGTCAAGGCAGGCAAGGCGCTGGAGGCCGAATGGGGCCGCAAGCCGGCGGTGATCGGCTCGGGCGGCTCGGTGCCGATCGTCGGCGATTTCAAGAACACGCTCGGCCTCGACAGCCTGCTCGTCGGCTTCGGGCTCGACGACGACCGTGTGCATTCGCCGAACGAGAAATACGACCTGTCGAGCTTCCACAAGGGCACGCGGAGTTGGGCGCGCATTCTCGAAGCGCTGAAATAACAAGGGGCTGGCTGGCGGAGATGAATCACTCCGTCAGCATTTCCTCCAGTGCCTGCGAGGCGCGCGTCTGGTAGCGCTCCTTGTGGCGCAGCACGGCATAGTCGCGCGGCGGCATCTCGAACGGCAACGCGACCAGCCGGCCGGCCTCGAGATGCGGCCGCGTCACCAGTTCCGACAGCGCGCCCGCCACCGGCGCCGACTGCACGGCGGCAAGGATTGCCTCGTTCGACGGCAGTTCGAGCGTCACCTTGAGCATGTCCGGCGCAATCGCGCGCCGGGCGAGCGCCGTCTCGAAGGCCGAGCGCGTGCCCGAACCCTGCTCGCGCATCACCCACGGACCGCTGGCGAACATGGCGGGCGCAATGCTCTCCAGCGCCGCCCATGGATGGGACGGGCGCACCACGACGATGAGCCGGTCATGCGCGATCACGTGGCGCGCCAGCCTCGGCTCGTCGATATCGCCCTCGATGAAGCCGAGATCGGCAATGCCCTCGGCGACCGCTTCGGCCACCGTCTGCGTGTTGCCGACGCTGAGCCGCACCGTGAGCGCCGGGTGGCGCTGCCGGAAGCGCACCAGCACGGGAGGCAGCCAATAGCTGGCAATGGTCTGGCTGGCATGCACCGCCACGCTGCCGCGCCGGAGGCCGCCGAGATCGGAAAACACCAGTTCCGCCGCCTGCGCGCGGGCGAGGATCGCCTGCGCCTCGCCGAGAAACAGCCGGCCGGTCTCGGTCAACTCGATGCCGCGCCCGACACGGTGGAAGAAGCGCACGCCGTAGCGCGCTTCCAGCGTGCGGATCGAGGCGCTCGCCGCCGAGGGCGTCAGGTGCAGCGTCTCGGCCGCCCGCGTGAGATGCTGGCGTTCGGCCACGGCGACGAAGACGCGAAGCTGTTCGAGGGTCATATCTTTCGTCTCAAGCGAATGGTTGGTGAAGAATATTGCAATGGATTTGACGATTGCGGGAGAGCATCAGGAGAGAAATCTGTTTGGGGCCCCTGATGTCGAACCTGATTCCCTCCGCCCGGCGCCTGCTGCCGGGGCTTGCTCTGTGCGTGGCCATCGTGCTTGTCTCCGCCGTTCTCGCGGAAATCGAGGCGCATTTCTTCGGCCAGGCCTGGATCGAGGCGCTCGTCATCGCCATCCTGATCGGCGTCGCGGTGCGCAGCCTGTGGACGCCAGGTGCTGCCTTCAAGCCCGGCATCGACATCTCGGCCAAGTTCCTGCTCGAGGTCGCGGTCGTGCTGCTCGGCGCCTCGATCAGCACCGCGACGGTGCTGGCGGCCGGGCCGTATCTGCTGCTCGGCATCATCGTCGTCGTGGTCATCGCCCTGTTCGGCAGCTATTGGCTTGGCCGGCTGCTCGGCCTGCCGCCGCGCCTTGCCGTGCTCGTCGCCTGCGGCAATTCGATCTGCGGCAACTCGGCGATCGCCGCCGCCGCGCCGATCATCGGCGCCACCGGCGACGAGGTTGCCGCATCCATTGCCTTCACGGCGGTGCTCGGCGTGCTGATCGTGCTGTTCCTGCCGCTGGCCGCGCCGCTGCTGCACTATTCGGCGCTGGAATATGGCGTGCTCGCCGGCCTGACCGTCTATGCCGTGCCGCAGGTGCTGGCCGCCGCCGCGCCGCTCGGCCTCATCAGCGTGCAGATGGGCACGCTGGTCAAGCTGACGCGCGTGCTGATGCTCGGGCAGGTGCTGGTCGTGCTCGGGCTTCGCGCGCATCGCGATCTCAGCGGCCGGCTCTCGTTCAGGAAGCTGGTGCCGTGGTTCATCATCGGCTTCGTGGGCCTCCTCGTGCTGCGCTCGCTCGGCCTGATCCCGAACGCCATCCTGCCGGTGACCGGCTGGTTCGCGACCTGGCTGACCGTGCTCGCCATGGCGGCGCTCGGCCTCGGCGTCGATGTGCGCACGGTTGCCCGTTCCGGCGGCCCGGTCACGCTCGCCGTGGTGCTGTCGCTGGTGCTGATTGGCGCGATCAGCGTGGTGATGATCCACCTGCTGCGCATCGGCTGAATCACGCCGCCGGCATCAACTCCGACAGGGATGCGATGACGCGGCCGGGCGCGAGGTCGGCATATTCGTCCGGCATGCCGGCGCGGTTGCACCAGATCGTCTGCAAGCCGAACGCCGCCGCGCCGGCAATATCCCAGCGATTGGACGAAACCAGCGCGATCCTGTCCGCCGGCAGGCCGAAGCGGTCGCACACCGAGCGGTAGGTCTCGGGCGCGGTCTTGAAGCGCCTGATCGCATCGACCGAGACGATGCCCTCGATCAGCGTCTCGAGCCCGGCGCGGCGCGCCGCCGCCTCGGCCATCGCTGCCGTGCCGTTGGTGAAGATCACGGCGCGCTTGCCGGCGGCCTTCAAGGCGCCGAGCGCCGGCGCGGCATCGGGATAGGCATCGAGCTGCCAGTAGGCGTCGAGCAATTGCTGCCGTAGCGGCCGCGCCGCCGCGTGGCGGGCGAGCACGAAGTCGAGCGCTTCCTCGGTCAGTTGCCAGAAATCGGCGTAGCGGCCCATCAGCGTGCGCGTCCAGCTATATTCGAGCTGCTTGACGCGCCACAGCGCCGCCATGGCCGGCGCTTCGGCGCCGAGCGCGCCGGCATGGCGCATGATCGCCGCGTTGACGTCGAGCAGCGTGCCGTAGGCGTCGAAGGCAAAGGCGGTGGCGGGTTCGCGGGTCACGGGGGGCTCCGTTCGGCAATGGGCTGGGACGGCATTGGGCCATGCCGTGCGATGGCCCGACAAGCGCGATCAATCACAAACCTGTCTTGCTTCGATCAGCAAGCATCATCGGCCGTGGTGTTGACCTTTCGCCGCCGGGCGAATCGAATGGCTCTTTCAACTCGGGAGAGCCCCATGGCTGACTGGTCGCGCACGCTGACGTTCTTCAACGGCAACTGGCACGAGGGCAATGTGCCGATCATGGGCGTGCGCAGCCACGGCGCCTGGCTCGGCTCCTCGGTGTTCGACGGCGCGCGCGTCTTCGAGGGCACGGCGCCCGATCTCGACAAGCATTGCGCGCGCATCAACCGCTCGGCCACCGCGATGGGGCTGAAGCCGAACGTCGAGCATGGCCGCATCATCGAGCTTGCCCGCGAGGGCGCGAGGAAGTTCGGCGACGGCGCGGCGCTCTACGTCAAGCCGATGTATTGGGGAGAAGGCGAGGGGCTCTCGACCATCGTGCCGAGCGAGGACGATATCGGCTTCTGCCTGTGCATCTTCGAGGCGGCGATGCCGCAGCCCGGCGGCATGAGCCTGACGCGCACGCGCTTCCGCCGCCCGACATCCGAGACGATGCCGACCGATGCCAAGGCCGGCTGCCTGTACCCGAACAACGCCCGCGCGCTGCGCGAGGCCAAGGGGCGCGGCTTCGACAACGCGCTCGTGTGCGATTCGCTCGGCAACGTCGCCGAAACCGCGACCTCGAACGTGTTCATGGTCAAGGACGGCGTGGTGAGGACGCCGCAGGCCAACGGCACCTTCCTCAACGGCATCACGCGCCAGCGCGTCATCGGGCTGTTGCGCGATGCCGGCGAGACGGTCGAGGAGACGACGCTGCGCTACGAGGATTTCGGCGCCGCTGACGAGATTTTCACCACCGGCAATTATTCCAAGGTCGTACCGGTGCTGCGCATCGAGGACCGCGACCTGCAGGCCGGCCCGGTCTATAGCAAGGCGCGCAAGCTCTATTGGGAGTTCGCGCACGCCAACAAGCTGTGAAGGCGTCGCTACAACTCTCACCTCATGCTGAGCCTGTCGAAGCATGCTCCAGCGCGCTCTGGACCACCCTTCGACAAGCTCAGGGTGAGGTATCGTCTGGTTTTTTGAGGATCATTCGCCCGTGAGCCGCACACTCAACACGCGCCTGACCGAAAAGCTCGGCATCGAGCATCCGATCATCAGCGCGCCGATGGCCTTCGCCGCCGGCGGCGCGCTCGCCGCCGCGGTCAGCGATGCAGGCGGGCTCGGGTTGATCGGCGGCGGCTACGGCAATGCCGACTGGCTTGAGGGCCAGTTCGCGGCCGCCGGCAACCGTCCCGTCGGCTGCGGCTTCATCACCTGGTCGCTGGCCAAACAGCCCGCCCTGCTCGAACAGGCGCTCGCGCATGCCCCGCGCGCGCTGATGCTGTCCTTCGGCGATCCGCGCCCGTTTGCCGGCGCGGTCCATGCGGCGGGCGCGCAACTGATCTGCCAGTGCCAGACGCTGGCCCATGTCGGGCAGGCGATCGAGGCCGGCGCCGCTGTCGTCGTGGTGCAAGGCACCGAGGCCGGCGGGCATGGCAGCCGGCGCGCCACCTTCACGCTCGTGCCGGAAGCGGCCGATTATCTGGCCAAGCACGCGGCCAACACCGTGCTGGTCGCGGCCGGCGGCATTGCCGATGGGCGCGGCCTCGCCGCCGCCCTGATGCTCGGCGCCGATGGCGTGCTGGTCGGCTCGCGCTTCTGGGCGAGCCGCGAGGCGCTGGTGCCGGCGAGCTTCCATGCCGCGGCAATCGCCGCCGGCGGCGATGGCACGGTGCGCCAGAGCGCCGCCGATATCGTGCGTGGCTACGCCTGGCCGCCGGAATTCGATGCGCGCGTGCTGAAAAATGCCTTCACCGAGCGCTGGCACGGCCGCGACGAGGAATTGCGCGCCACCGCCGGCAAACTCGCCGGTGAGTACACGGCCGGCGTGGCGCGTGGCGATGCGCAGAATGCCGGCGTCTTCGTCGGCGAGGCGGCGGGGCTGATCCATGATGTGCCGGCGGCGGCCGAGATCGTCACGCGCCTCGTCACGGAAGCCGTTGCCCTGCTGGAACGGAAAGCGCCCGGCTTCGTTGCATGATGGCTTGCCCGTGATGGCTTGCTCATGATGGAGCTTGCCAAGGGCGGCGCCCGCTGCTCCAATACGCGGCGTCCGACGGAGACTTCGATGACTCGCGCCTTTTTCGCAGCCTGCCTGTTCGCTGTCCTGGCCTTGGGAGCGGGGGCGGCCGAGGCGCGCGTCGTCTTCCCCGAAGGCTATGCCTGCGCCGGCCGCTTCGGCGGCGGGCCGGAGAATTTCGGCGTTGCCGGCTTCTTCATGGGCAGCCGCCAGGTCGCATCGCGCTACAGCAACCCGCTCGACAGCCGCACCTACCAGGGCTGCTTCCGCAGCGTCGAGGCGTGCCAGTTCTGGCAGGCAAGGCTTTCGCTGCGCTATCCGCTGCCGCCCTACCTGAACAGCTGCACCTCGGTGCGGCTGAGGTAACGCAGCGCGCTGAGGCGGGCGGCATCGGCGGAGCGTCGGCTCACGCCTCGTGCTGTTCAGGCCATGGCAGCGGCTCCTCCGGCGCGCAGGCGACCGCGATCGCGAAAGCCTGCATCAGGGCGATTTCCTTCAGCCGGTCGAAGCGGCCGGATTCGCCGCCATGGCCGGCGCCGGTATTGGTGCGCAGCAGCACCGGCCCGCCGCCGGTCATGCGCGCCCGCAGCCGCGCCACCCATTTCAGCGGCTCCCAATAGGTGACGCGCGGGTCGGCGAGCCCGCCCAGCGCCAGGATCGCCGGGTAAGCCTGCGCCGCGACGTTATCATATGGCGAATAGCCAAGGATGGTGGCGAAGGCTTGCGCGTCGCTGATCGGATTGCCCCATTCGGGCCATTCGGGCGGGGTCAGCGGCAGTTTCTCGTCGAGCATGGTGTTGAGCACATCGACGAACGGCACCTCGGCGATGATGCCGGCGAACAGGTCCGGCGCCATGTTGGCGACCGCGCCCATCAGCATGCCGCCGGCCGAGGCGCCGGTGGCGACGATGCGCCCGGCCGTGGTGTAGCCCTCCGCCGCGAGATGGCGCGCGACGCTGAGAAAATCGTGAAAACTGTTCGGCTTGTGCTCGCGCTTGCCGTCGAGATACCAGCGCCAGCCGCCCTCGGTGCCGCCGCGAATATGGGCGATGGCATAGACGAAGCCGCGATCGACCAGCGACAGCACATCGCCGTCGAAGGCCGGCATGCTGGCGACGCCATAGGCGCCATAGCCCTCCAGAAATAGCGGCGCGCCGCCATCGCGCACGAGGTCGCTGCGGTGCAAGATGGTGATCGGCACCAGGGCACCGTCATGGCCGGTGGCAAACAGCCGCCCCGTGACGTAGCGCTCGGGATCGTGCCCGGACGGCACCGCCTGCCGCTTGACGAGCTTGCGTTCGCCGCTGGCCAGGTCGAGATCGTAGGTCTCGTCCGGCGTGGTTAGCGCCGAATAGGTGTAGCACAGCAGCGTGGTGTCGTATTCGCTGCCGGGCTCGAACTCGAGATCGTAGGCGGCGCCCTCGACGGCGACGGTTTCCTCCGCGCCATCTTGCCATGCGCGGATGACGATGCGCGGCAGGCCGGCGCGCATGTCCTGCCGCACGAGATGGCCGCTCAGCACGACGTGATCGGTGATCAGCGTGCCGGGTTGATGGGCGACGAGATCGCGCCAGTTTTCCGGCGCCGTCGCCGCCAGCGGCGTCTCGACGATGCGGAAATCGAGCGCCTCGCGGTTGGTCAGGATCACCAGCATGTCGCCGTGGCGGTCGACATGGTATTCGATGCCGCGCTCGCGCGGCGCGACCAGGCGCGGCGCCGTCAGCGGCTCCGCCAGGTCGATCAGCCAGGTCTCGCTCGTCTCGTGGTCGCCGATCGCGATCAGGCCGAGCGTGCTGTCCTGGCTCTGGTCGAGATCGATGAAGAAGCCGGGCGCGGTCTCCTCCAGCACGATCGCGTCGCGCGCCGTCGGCGTGCCGAGTTCGTGCCGCATCACCCGGTACGGCCGCGCCATCTTGTCGAGCGCGACATAGAACAGGAAGCGTCGGTCCTCGCTCCAGATGCAGGCCGGCGCGCAATCGGCGATGGTTTCGATGTCGGCGCCGCGTGCCAGGTCGCGAATGGCGATGGTGTGGAACTCGGAGCCCATCGTGTCGGACGCCCAGGCGAGCAGCGCGTGATCCGGGCTGACGCTCCACGTGCCGAGATCGAAAAACGGCTTGCCATGCGCCTCGCGGTCGCCATCGAGCAGCGTGCGGCGCCGGCCGCCGCCGCGCGGGCGCCGCCACACGATCGGCTGCTGCCCGCCCTTGCGGTAGCGCTCGCCATACTCGAACGGCCCGTCGGCGATCGGTGGCGAGCTGTCATCCTCCTCGATGCGGCCGCGCAGCTCGGCCGTCAGCCGGCGGCGCAGGCGGCCGAGCGGCCGCATCGCCCGGTCGGCATGGCGGTTCTCGGCCTCGACGACCTGGCGGATATCGGCGGGAAGCGCTGCCGGATCCTGCAGGACTTTCGGCCAGTTGCGCGCCTTCAGCCAGGCGAATTCGTCGGGAAGCGCGTGGCCATGCACCACGCGGCGCGACGGGCGCGCGGCGATGCGCGGCGGGCGCGCGGGGCACAGCACCGGGGAGGAGAAGATTCGATTCATGATGAACGGCGGCTTTCCGCGCGTATGGCTATGATTTGCAAGGAAGCTTTCCGCTCAATGACAAGAGGTCGTGTTCGATGTGCTATTTCGCGCCAACTATTGTCCGCAATACCTTTGCATCCCCGGCTCTTCTGCTGTAGTTCTCTGCAACCGTTTGCCCGCTGATTCCTGTGCAGGCTTCTGCTTCGGATCGGTTCTCGCATTCGGTTCGTCTAGGTTTCAGGCTATGGTGCGGTCAAGCGTGGCTGCATGCTTACAAGAAAGAAAAGAGAATGACCGATTCTCCATCCACCTCCAATTTCATTGAGTTGGCGGCCGATATCGTGTCGGCGTATGTTAGCAACAACACCGTTCCGACCCATGAACTCCCTGGCTTGATCACGGAAATCCACGCCGCGTTGCAGCGTGTTTCTTCCGGGACCGTCGAAGCGCCGGTCGAGCCGGCAAAGCCAGCCGTTCCGGTCAAGAAGTCCGTCAACGCCGATTTTCTGATCTGTCTCGAGGACGGCAAGAAATTCAAGTCGTTGAAGCGGCATCTGCGCACGCAGTATAACATGTCGCCCGAGCAGTACCGCGAGAAGTGGGGCCTGCCCGCCGATTACCCGATGGTCGCCCCGAGCTACGCCGCTGCGCGCTCGCGCCTCGCCAAGGAAATGGGCCTCGGCCAGCAGCGTCGCCGCCGCTGAGGCTTTGTGCCGGCCAGCCAGCGGCAAACCGCTTATGGCTGGTGGCAATCACTTTTTGCAGAAAAGGCGTCGTCCCTCGTGACGGCGCCTTTTGCGTTGCCTGCGCCGGCCGCCGGCCGTGATGCCAACCGCTTCGCGCCGGTTCAGGCATAACCGGCGCTGGATCGGGCCAGTTATCCCCGCCCGGAGCGAATACGCCGCTGTGCACCTTGTCTTGGCGAAAAATAGGTAAATAATCCTATTTCCTTTGCCAAGGGCTAGTGTCATGAGTTTGCTCCCGGTCATGGAAGCCGCTTCGCGCTTGCGGCTCGCACCAATCCAGGCGTTGAACGCCGCCATTATCCTGCGCCTTGCCGAAATCGCCGCCGTCAACGCTTTCCGCGTGCCGTGGGCGCGCCTGCGCCTTGCCTCGCGCGGCAAGCAGCGCGTCAGCGGCGCGCGCCAGGCCGCCTTCTATCTGGCGCGCCGGGCGGGGCGGCTCGACTTCATGGAACTGTCGCGCCTGTCGGGCCGTGACCGCACGACGATCCGCCATGCCTTCACCTGCGTCGAACGTGACCGCGCGGCGGGTTGTTTCGACCTGCAACTCGTCCTGCTCGAGCAGGCTGTCTCGCACAGCGCGCGCTCCGTGATCCGGTCCGGCACGTTCTGACAGGCGCATTTTCCAGTTTTTGCGGCCGAATTTTCCAAGTTTTTGACAGGAAAGTCTTCATTGGGGGGAGATGGACATGGGGAACGAGTCGAATGTCTTGACGCGCGCGCAGCGGATTTTCATCGAGGCCATGCGGCGCGGCGGCCGCTACGCGATCAGGCGCGAGGAGCGCTGGATCGTCATCGGCAAGATCGGCGCCGTCTCGGTGCGCGAGGCGAGCCTTGCCGAGGACGAAGCCGCGCCGCTGATCGCGCGCGGCGACCTGCGCCTGCGCCATGGCGCGAAGGAACAGGAACTGGAGGTCACGGCCAAGGGCAGGGGGCAGGGCGCGGCATCCGGCCCGGGCTCGCGGGCTGACGTTTCCGACGACGATGCCGGCGACACGGGCGCGCCATGCGTCAACCCGAACGAGAGCCCGCTTGCCTGGCTGCGCAGCCGGCGTGGCCGCAACGGCCAGCCGCTCGTCGATGAGGCGAGCTTCCTGGCCGGCGAGCGCTTCCGCGCCGATGTGGCGCTGTCCGGCCTGCTGCCGCGCGTCACCGCCGACTGGACGATGACGCCGGGCGGTTCGTCATGGCGCGGCGGCCTGCTGCCGAGCGAGGTGATGATCGCCGCCAAGCAGCGCGTCGACAAGGCGCGCACCGCGATCGGCGCCGAGTTTTCCGGCGTGCTGATCGATTTCTGCGGCTTCCTGAAAGGGCTCGAAACCCTGGAGCGCGAGCGCGGCTGGCCGGCGCGCGCCGGCAAGGTCGTGGTGCTGCTGGCGCTGGCGGCGCTCGCGCGCCATTACGGGCTGCAAAACGAAGCGGTCGGCCGCAGGCCGGCGCGGCCCGTGCCACGGGCGGATAATGTCATTCATCTGCCGCGGCGCTAGACATCGCTCGACGCAGGTCGCTGTGTTTTTCAAAAGCGTGCTGGAACAATAGCACCCTTCCGTATCGGGATGGGCCGGTCGAGCCGGCCCATGACGGTTGAGAGGGAGGCGCAAATATTTCAGCCGTCATCGGCGGACTTGATCCGCCGATCCCGCTTCTGAAAGGCGCTGGCCGTCAGGCGGCGGCGAGCGCGCGCGAGGCGTCGTTCTTCATGCGCTGGATCATCGAGGCGACGCCGTTCGAGCGTTGCGGCGTCAGGTGGCTCGAAAGCCCGGTGCGCTCGAAGAAGCCGCGCGGGTCGACCGCCAGGATCTCGTTGGCGGTCTTGCCGGAATAGGCCGCCAGCAGCAGCACGACGAGGCCCTTGACGATATGGGCGTCGCTATCGGCGTGGAAGGTGATGACCGGATCGGGCTCGTTGCCGATCTCGGTCGTCATCCAGACCTGGCTCGCGCAGCCGCGCACCTTGTTGGCCTCGCAATAGGCGGCCGCCGGCAGCGGCTCGAGCGTATGCCCGAGTTCGATGATGTAGCGATAACGCTCTTCCCAATCATCGATCAGGCTCAGGTTGTCGATGATCTCTTCGAAATCCATCACGCGTCCGTTTCGTCTGTCTTGTCTTTCTGCAAGATCGAACCTGCGGGTGCCAAGTCAAGGCCGAAGCTTGGGAATCTCGTGCTCCGGCGCCGGTTTCCGTGGTTTCGCCGGCTTCACGGCGTTGTCGGCCTGCGGCGATCGGGACGCGGCGTGGACCGCCGCCGGCCGGGAGAGCTGTTCGCTCGCCGTGATCGCGCCGCGCAGCAGCCGGGCGCAGGTCTCGGGATTGTCGGAGCAGAAGCGCATCGCGGCCGTGCCCGCCTGTTCGGCGCTCGGCGCCGGCGCGCCGCGCCATGACGGCAAGGCGCCGAGCACGGCGTTGGGCACTTGCGGCGCGACGAGATAGAGCACACCGATTGCCGCCGCTATCCTGAATATCGCCATGCCGCGCCTTCGCCGCCTTCTTCCGATGATGGATCGCGCGCAGGCTAGGGCGGCCGCGTTGACGTTTTCCTTATGCCTCGCGCGCGGGCGGGCGATGTTTTGAATCGTCCTTAACGGCCGCCGGTCCCGAATTGAAAAGCTGGCGTTTACCATGTCGCTGGAATGTCGGCCGGGAACGGGCCGGATCGCCGCGAAACCGCGCATCCGCATCGATTTCAGGCAGGAATGCCCGGTTCTCTTAGGTTTCGCTTAAGTCGGGCGGGCCATCCTCGCCGGCAGATGTCTTGGATTTGGAAGTCGCGACAGTGAGCTTGTTTTGTGAACCGACGGTGATGTCGGCGATTGAGGAGGCAATGGCTTCACCTCGCAAGAAACAGGCTCCGACAAGGATGGCCGCGATCACGGCCGGCCGCCTCGCGGCCCTGCTGGCGGCTTTCGTCTTCGTGCCGCTTGTGGTGCTTTCGGGCGGTACGGCCGGCCCGGCCGCGGTGTTCAGCCTGCTTGCGGCGGCGCTGCCGTCGCTGCTCGCCCTGACCATGGCCGGCCGGGGCCGGCCTGATGCTGCGATCGATGTCGCCGCCGCGACGCTGGGCGCGGTTGCGTTGCTGGCGCTGCTCACGGGCGCTGCCTCGTCCGGTCTGGCGCTTCTCGCCGCCGCCGCCTTGGCCGAAGCCATGCTGCATGGTCGTGGCGGGCGGCGCGGACCGGCCCTCGCCGTGCTCGCCGTGGCCGGTGCCGTCGGCATTGCCAGCCCGTTCCTGCCCGGCGAGGCCGGCATCAGTGCCGGGCGCATCGAGATGGCGATCGCCCTCTCGGCGCTGGTGGCGGCGGCGCATGGCGCGGTCACCTTGTATTTCGCCTCGCGCCGCATGGCGTTGCGCGAGGCGGAGCCGGCGGCTCCGGCCGTGGCCGAGGATATGCTCATGCTGCTCGCCGATGTCGCGCTGCGCGTCGATGCCAGCGGCCGGGCGCTCGCCGTCGGCGCCAATGCGCAGGCCGCGCTTGGCGTCGCTGCTGCCGATCTCAACGGCCGTGGCCTTGCCGGCCATGTCCATGTCGCCGACCGGCCGCTGCTGCTGAAGGCGATTTCGGATGTCGCGTGCGGCGGCGATCGCACAGAAGTCAAGATCCGCCTTCGCGACGCCGGCGAGGCCGAGGAAGCACCGCGCTACGGCTGGGTTGCCTGCCGCGTGCTGCCGGCCGAGCGCGCCGGCGAGGCGATGCTGGTGTTGCGCGACATCGCCGCGCTCGAGGCGGAAGTCGTCGCCTTGCGCGAGGAGAGCGCGCTGCGCCAGGCGGCGCTGCATAACCGGGGCCTGTTCGTCTCGAGCCTCAGCCATGAGGTGCGCACGCCGCTCAACGCCGTGATCGGCTTCTCCGACATGCTGTCCAACCCGCAGGTCGGCCCGCTGACGGAAGAGGCGGTGCGCGAATACGCCCGCATCATCAACCAGGGCGGCCAGCAATTGCTGCATCTGGTCACCGCGACGATCGACCTGATCCGGCTCGACAGCGGCACTTACGAGCTGAACCCGGCCGCCTTCAACCCGGCCGACCTGATCGATGGCTGCGTCGAGGCGGTCAGCGAGGCGGCGGAGGCCAAGGCGATCCGCGTCATCCGCCACCTGCCGCCCTTCCTGCCCGATCTCACCACCGACCGCCGCGCCCTTTGGCAGGCGCTGGTGCATGTGCTCGGCAATGCGGTAAAATTCTCGCCGGAAGGCGCGCAGGTCGCGCTCGAGGTGCGGGCGCGCGATGGCCGGCTCGCCGTCACCGTGTCCGATGACGGCCCCGGCATCGAGCCCGAGCATCTGGCCTGCATCGGCGACCCGTTCTTCCAGGGCGATGGCTCCTATGATCGCGCCGTCTCGGGCGCGGGCATGGGGCTGGCGCTGGTCAAGCGCCTGCTCGATGTGCTGGGTGGTACGCTCAGGATCGAATCGCGGCTCGGCATGGGCACGCGCGTCAACATTGAGGTTCCGCTGGTGTTCGGGGTGGCGGTTGAGCCCGCCGTGCCGGAGAATGGTGTCGTTGCCCGCCTCGAGCGGCGGCCGGCACTGGATTGTGACATGAAAAGGAGGTCGGCGTGAGCGAGATGGCCATGCCGGCTATGGTGGAAGAGAGCATGGGGCGCAGTAATCGCCAGCCAAACAGGAACCGGCCTTCGGCCAAGAACCGTTCGTCGCACAAGAAACGTGGCTTTGCCGGGCATCTGGCGCTGGCGCTGTGGCGCCGGCCCGGCCTCACGCTTGGCTGCCTGGGGATCGGCGGCCTCGCCACCGCCATCGCGGTGAATGCGCTGGCGCTCCAGCCCGAGCGCCATCACTTTCCGCTGTTTGCCGGCAAGCCGGCACCGGCGCCGGCCGCGAGCCCGCCGCCGGTGCCGCTGCCGCCGGCGCGCCGCGCCGAGCAGGCGGCGGCGCGACAACTGGCGCTGACGGCCGATATCCAGACTGAACTCGCCATGCGCGGCTTCTATGTCGCGCCTTCGGCCGGGCTCGCCGGCACCAGCCTCGACAGCGCCATCCGCGACTTCCAGCAGGCCGCCGGCGTGAAGATCGACGGCCAGCCGAGCGACGCGCTGCTCGTGCGCATCAAGGCATCCGACCTGACAGTGAAGGATCAGATCGCCCGGCTGCTGATGCCGGCTCCGGCCGCCGCCACCCAGCCCGGTGCCGCGCAGCCGGATGTTGCCCAGCCTAATGTTGTCAAAGTGCAGCGCGCGCTCAACAAGGTCGGTTACGGGCCGTTGCAGGAGGATGGCATCATGGGCGCCGGTACCAGGGCGGCCATCGAGCGCTTCCAGAAGGACCACGATCTGGCGGTCAGCGGCGAGCCGCACGGCCGCATGCTGCGGGCGCTCGCCTCGCTGAGCGGCATCACGGTCGAGTAGCGTGGCGCGGCTGCGTTCCGATATCTGGGTCGCGGCCTATTTGCGCACATGCGAGATCGCCGGCGGCTCCGCCGTGCTGCGCCGGCGCGGCGCCGCCGAGGCCGGCGCGATCTATATCAAGATCGACCTGCTCCAGGGCGATTGCCGCTTGCTCGGCCCGGCACCCCCCGGCCTCGACGACGAGGATGTCGGCCGCCGCCGTTTCGCCCCCATGCGCAACGTCGAGACCATGCCGGTCGCCGATGCCGAGGATCGCATCCGGCGCGAGCTGAATTTCGATTCCGACCTGTGGCTGATCGAGGTCGAGGACCGCGAGGGCAGGGATTTCCTCGACCGCATGGAGGGGTGAGCGGCTGGCTGCATGCCCACGCGAGTGTCATTCCCGCGCAGGCGGGAATCCAGAGGCCCGGAAATCCGGAGGTCGAGATGCAGGCCGGTACAAGCGCGCCTCCCAATGCGGAACCTTGGCGCTTCCCGCACGTTTTCTCCCCCGTCATTAGCGAAACGTTAACCATACTTGGTTGAACTGGCATCGGCCCGGCAGGCGGTTCGGATTCAACCGCGAAGGGGAGGTCCGGCCATGAGCAGTATTCTTCTCTTTCCATCGCGCGACGCCATCGCGCGCCGCAGGCCCCGCGCACAGCCGGCCGATACCGGCCGCATCCTGTTGTTCACCGGCGTGCGCTACGAGCACTGGGTGGAACCCGAGCCGAAGGCCGGCGCGCAGGCATCGCGCCAGACTGCATCGGGCCAGACCACGCCGCGCCGTCGCGCGCCCCGTTCGCACCGGCGGGCCTGACCGCCGATCATGCAGCCCCGCGCGCGGCTCGTTCTCCTCATGCTGGCGCTGGCCGGCCTCCAGGGTTGCGCCGCGACGACGCAGCCTGGCGATTTCGGCCGGCGCGCCGACAATGTCTGGACGAATTCGATCCTGCCCGCGAGCGGCAGGGCGGCCGCCCGCCTGCGCGGCGAGCCGGTTTCGAGTTATCCGCTCACCGATAGCGAGCAGGAGTTGCGCGACCGCGCCTATCGTTTCCTGTCGCCGGCGCTCGACCGCGCCTGGCTCGACCGCTCGCTCGCCGAACTGCGCTACACGCGCAACCTGCCACCCGATGTCGACAACGATACGACGCGCTACTATCGCGGCCTGATGGGCGAGCCGTTCCGCTCGATGGCCTCGCGCTACGAGAAGCTGCGCGCCGACACCGATGCCGACCGGGCGCTGCTCGGGCCGCTGCTCGCCGCCGCCCATGACGTGCGCGCCGCCGACGAAATCCGCCGGCGCGCCATGGAGGCGACGCCCGACCTGAGCGAGGCGCAGCGCGCCGACGCGCTCTCGCGCAACGCCGAGAACGAGCAGCTTGTCGCCTGGGTCTGCGCCAGCGTCGGCATGCGCGTTGCGGGTTATCGCTATGCCTTGCAGCATCTGGTGATCGCCGGGCCGCAGCACGAGGCGGTGCCGGCCGAACGCGCCGTGCTCGGCCTCGAAAACGATCCGCGCGCGCTGTGCAACGAGACCGTGCCGCTGATCGACGCGGTGCCGCGCAACGTCAATCGCGGCCTCGACCGGCCCTATCTCGAGGATCGCGCCCGCCCCGGCCCGATCCCGATCGCCGTGCAGCCCGAGCCGCAAGCCGCGCCGCCTCCGCCAATTCCGGGGCTGGTGACGAAGGGGTGATACTCCCTTCTCCCGCACGCGGGAGAAGGTCCTGGCAGGGGGATGAGGGGTACTGCGCGCCGTTATCCCTCATCCGGCGCTTTGCGCCACCTTCTCCCGCACGCGGGAGAAGGGAATAGTTCCGCTGCCCCCTACAGCGTCTCGATCTGGCAGCTTGCCTGTGCGGCCTCCTCGGCGGCGCGCGCCTTGCTGGTCTCGTCGGGTGCGAATACCCGGATCAGGGCCACGCCCTGCGGCTTGGGGGCGCGCACGCGCAATTCGCCCAGCACCTCGTCGTCCTTGTCGGAGGCCTCGATCTGCTCGATCTGCGCATCGGTGCCGACGAGGACCTCGACGAGCCCCTTGATCGCGGCGCGGTCGCTCACCGAGAAATACACATTGCCGCCGCGCGCGATCAACGTCACCAGCAGCATCGTGTCGGGGGAGGGCGCGCGCAGGCGCAGCACGCCGGCCGAGAGATCGTATTTGCACACGGCGGTCTCGAAGCTGCGGTCGTAGAACGGCAGGTCGAGGGCGGCGATCTGGGCCTGCGTCAGCGCGGCGACCTGATCGATCGGCGCGTTGCGGCCAAGCCGCGCATAGGCGTCGTTGGTGGCGAAGCCCGGCAGCGCCAGCAGCGAGGCGAGATGCACCATGACGGCGATCAGCACGGCGCCGAGGAAGAACGGCAGTGCGAAGATCATCGGCACGCCCCCCGCGTGATCGCGGGCAAGGCATCCGCCTCCAGCGAAAACGCGCTGGCGCTCAGCACGGTCTCGTACAGGCGCAGCACCAGCACGAACCGGCCCGGCGTCGCCACCTGCAGCCAGTTGCCGGGCCGGACCTGCGGCGAGACGGCGACCATGAAATGGCCGGCCGCGTCATGCATCACCTCGGCGGACGTGAACCCGAGGCGGCCAAGCGGGCCGGCGACCGGCCGTCCCCGGGGCGAGAATGCCTCCAGCGTCCAGAAGCGGGCGGCGGGCACCGCGCCGCCGACATCATAGGCGCAATTGCCCTCGAGCGGCCGGCCGTCGCTGTCGCTGAGCGCGAACAGCGCGACGCCATCGCCGCCGCCAAGCGGCACATAGCCGGTGCGGGCCTGGAAGGCGCGCGCATAGGGCTCGGCCTCGCTGGTGCCGGCCTTCGGCCATGCGATCCACGGGCCGGCCTGCTCGGCGCTGAAGCCCTGCCGGTTGCTCGCCGTCCAGCGCGTCGCGGCGAGGCCGAGCGCCGTGCCGACGAGGAGAGTGGCGAGGAGGGCGAGAACGAAACGCAAATCGCTGGCTACCGGCGGGGATCGGGAAGGCGATGGCTATCGTAGCGTGGCCGGCTGGCCAAGTCTCTGTGTGTCGAGTCTTGGTGTGTCAAGCTGTTTCGGCGTGTCATCGCTGCTCTCGCGCAGCGATTTCGGGCGCAAACCCTTGCCCGGCTGAAGCTGCTCGCGGAAGCTGGCGCCGATCGCCTCGAGCACCGCGCCGGAGCGGCGCGACAGCACCGTCGGCCGCATGGCGGCCGGTCCGGTGGCGCTGGCTTCCGCCGCCGCGATTTCCGCCGCTCTGGCGAGGGATTGCGGCGTCGGCTCGCTTTCCGGCACGCCCGGAATCGGCTTCAGCTCGATGCCGCGATGGGCGACCGTCATGATGTCGTGCCAGGTCATCGCCGGCAGCACGCCGCCGGTGAGATTGTTCATGCCGGTGCTGTCATCATTGCCGTACCACACCGCGCCGACCAGGTTGCCGGTAAAGCCGACGAACCAGGCATCCTTGTAATCATTGGTCGTGCCGGTCTTGCCGCAGGCGGCGATGCCGTCGAGCCTGGCGCGGCGCCCGGTGCCTTGCTCGACGACCTTGTTGAGCATGAAATTGAGTTCCTCGACCGCGTTCGCCGGCAGCGCCTGCTCGGGCGTCGGGCCGTCCTCGGCGTAGCGGTAGATCGGCTCGTTGCGGCCGTTGCGCACCTCGAGCGCGGCGTGGGGCGGGATGCGCTTGCCGCCATTGGCGAACACCGAGAAGCCGGCGGCCTGGTCCATCACGGTCATTTCCGCCGAGCCGATCGGCAGCGTCACCTGATCGACGATCGGCGTGGTGACGCCGACGCGCTTCAGCGTCTCGATCACCTTGGCGCGCCCGGCCTTGTTGTTGCCGTTGCCGATCGCCGCCGTGAGCTGAACCGGAATGGTGTTGATCGATTTCGTCAGCGCCGTCGTCAGCGTCACCGCGCCGGCGAAGGAATGGCCGTAATTGCTCGGGCACCAGTTGCCGATGCAATAGGGCCGGTCGACGACGATGGTGCTCGGCTTGAAGCGCCCGGTCATCAAAGCCGTGACATAGACATAGGGCTTGAACGACGAGCCCGGCTGGCGCCGGCCGTCGGTGGCGCGGTTGAACTGGCTCGTGCCGTAATCGCGCCCGCCGACCATGGCGCGCACCGCGCCGCTGGTATCCATGATCACCACCGCCGCCTGATGCACGTCATATTGCTTGCCGTATTGGCGCAGCAGCGATTCGACGGTCTGCTCGGCGGCGGCCTGGATGACGGGATCGAAGCCGGTCTTGACGATCAGCACGCGGTTGTCGCCGAGCGCGCCGGTCTCGGCCAGCTTCTTGATGTCCTCGAAGGCCCAGTCGAGATAGTAGTCCGGCGAGGTGTCGCGCTTGCGCTCGACCGGCGTGGCGGGGTTCTGGCGCGCGCCGAACACCTGCGCCTCGGTCATGAAGCCGGCATCGACCAGGTTCGAGAGCACGTCGTTGGCCCGCGCCCGCGCCGCCGGCAGGTTGACATGCGGCGCGTATTTGGTCGGCGCCTTGAACAGCCCGGCGAGCATCGCGGCTTCCGACAGCGTGATGTCCTTGATGTTCTTGCCGAAATAGAACTCGGCCGCCGCCTGGATGCCAAAGGCGCCGCCGCCCATATAGGCGCGGTCGAGATAGAGTTCGAGGATGCGCCGCTTGGTCAGATGCGCCTCGAGCCACAGCGACAGGAACGCCTCGTTGACCTTGCGCTCGATGGTGCGCTCATTGGACAGGAACAGGTTCTTGGCGAGCTGCTGCGTCAGCGACGAGCCGCCCTGCACCGTGCCGCCGGCGCGCGCATTGGCGACGGCGGCCCGGAACAGCCCGATGAAATCGATGCCGAAATGCTCGTAGAAGCGCCGGTCCTCGGTGGCGATCACGGCGCGGATCAACTGGTCGGGGTAATCGTCGAGCGAGGCGCTGTCGTCGCGCCGGATGCCGCGCCGGCCGATTTCCTGGCCGTGACGGTCGAGGAAGGTGATCGCGAGATCCTGCTGCTTGAGCCAGTTCGGCTTCTCGGTCGCCTGCATGGCGGGCTGCGCCAGCCCGAGCAGGATGAACACCCCGCCAAGCCCGAGCGTCAGCCCGTCGCAGGCGAGATCGACCGCCCCCTTGCGCCAGCCCGTGACATGGAAGCGATCCATGAAGGTGACGAAGCGCTCATACTGCGCCTTGCCGCGCTGCCAGGCATCGTACAGCCCGGCATCGATCGCCGAATCCACGCCGAGCGCGAAACGCTTGAAGCGCTGCCAAAGGCCGACTGTCTGAAAATCGCGCATGCTGGCCCGTTACGATACGCCTTGGAGCGGCACCTTCGATGATTACCACGTTTTCATGAGCCTTGCCCGGCAAGGTGGCAAGAGCCGGGCCAGCGCCCGGCACAAGACGGGTTGCGTGTCTTCCACGATCTTGCCCCGGACTTGATCCGGGGCCCAGCCTCGCGCCCTTCTTGTCGGGATGGGCCGGTCGAGCCGGCCCATGACGGTGGAGGAGAAGGTGCCAGACTTTTCCGCCGTCATCGGCGGACTTGATCCGCCGATCCCGCTTCGGGAAGGCGGCATAGCCATCCGCCGATGCGCACATGGTTATCGATCCCCTGACGCGGCCGCGCCCAGGCACGGATGCCGCTTAAGGGAATCCTGATCCGGCTTTGGCATGCCTATTGCTGCGGCGGGCCAGTAGGCTCGTTTTTGGACAGGTGCAGGGCATGCAGCGTTATCAGACCTTGGATACGTTCCGTTTTCTGGCGGCGCTGCTGGTTGGCGTCCATCACACCACCATCCATTTCGAGCTGTTCACGGAAGCCGAGAGCCCGCTGATCGCCGCGCTTTATTCGTTTGTGGATTTCTTCTTCATCATCTCGGGCTTCGTGATCGCCATCAATTATGCCCACAAGATCGACTCGGTCGGGGCCTATCTGCAATTCCTGCGGCGGCGGCTGGCGCGCATCTATCCGCTGCACCTGCTGACGCTGGCGATCTTCGCCATCGGCGGCACGCTGGCGGTGCGCTACGGGCTGAATTTCGACCGGCCGTATTACTTCGACCCGAAATGGCTGCCGGAGAACCTGCTGCTGATCCATGCCTGGGGAACCGTGCCGCACCGCACCTTCAACGGGCCGTCCTGGTCGATCAGCGCCGAATTCTTCGTCTACCTGCTGTTCCCGCTCTTCGCGTTCCTGGCCTACCGGCTGCGGCTGGTGCTCAACCTGTTGCTGCTCGCCGCCTTCGTCGTCATTCTCGAGCAGACGCGGCAGGCCTTTGGCCTGTCGCCCTGGTATGACGGCATGCAGGATTTCGGCAATCTGCGCGCCGTGCCGTGCTTCTTCGCCGGCGTGCTGCTCGCCGAGGCGGTGCGCAAGGGGCTGATTCCGGGCCTCCGCTACGGCCTGCTGCTGTCCTTCGCCGCGTTTGCCGCCTCGCTGGTCGTGCTCGAGGTCCACGGCGCCGGCGTCATCGCCGATGCGATGTTCCTGCTGACCGTGGCGCTGGTCGTCACCGCCGACCGGGGCGCGCCGGGCAATTTCCTGACCCGCCCGTTTTTTCGGATGCTGGGCGATGCCTCCTACGCTTTCTACATGCTGCAAATGGGCGTCATCGCCTTCGTGGTGATCGTGGCGCGCCGCACGGTCGGCATCGAGGGCGGCTGGGGTTTTGCCGGCGCCGGCGCCGTGCTGGTGATCACCACCGTGCTCGCCGTGCTCACCTACCGCTATTTCGAGAACCCGGCCCGCCGGCTGCTCCAGGGCCGCAGCGTCGGCGCCAAGGCAAGGCCGGCGCCGGCCGGGCCGACGCTGGCCACCGCGCCCCGACCCTGATTCTTCGCGGTTGAAATCATCGGCCGCCGCATTGCCATCGACAGCCGGCGGCGGCACAAGGGCGGCGTTCGATTATCCCCGCCGCCTGGCCCGCCATGACCGATCTTACCGCACCCTCCGGGGTGGAGGCGCCGCCGCCAAGCGTCGGCGAGATTTTCCTCGGCTTCCTGCATCTCGGCCTGATCGGCTTCGGCGGCGTGTTGCCGCTCGCCCATCACATGATGGTCGAGCAGCGCCGCTGGCTGACGCAGGCCGAATTCACCGATCTGCTCGGCCTGTGCCAGTTCCTGCCCGGCGGCAATATCATCAACATGTCGGCGGCGGTCGGCATGCGCTTTCGCGGCGCGCCCGGCGCGGTGGCGGGCATTTGCGGCCTGATCGCGGCGCCGACCGTCATCGTGCTGGCGCTCGCCGTGGTTTACGGCCGCTATCAGGATAACCCCTACGTCACCCATCTCGTCGGCGGGCTCGCGGCCGCTGCCGCCGGGCTGCTCTGCGCCGTGTCGGTCAAGATGCTGCTGCCGCTGCGCAAGCGTGCGCTGTCGCTGCTCGTGGTCGCGGTCTGTTTCGTCGCCATCGCCGTGCTGCGCTGGCCGCTGCTGCCGGTGATGCTGACGCTGGCGCCGGTCAGCATCCTGCTCCATGCGAGGTTCCGCAAATGACGGCGACGCTGCTCGCGCTCGCCGCGATCTTCGCCGAGCTATCGCTGCTCGCCTTTGGCGGCGGCAACACCATCCTGCCCGAGATGCAGCGTCAGGTCGTCGACGTGCATCAATGGATGAGCGCGCGCGAGTTCACCGCGCTGTTCGCGCTCGCGCAGGCAGCGCCCGGCCCGAACATGATGGTGGTGACGCTGGTCGGCTGGCGCGTCGCCGGCCTGCCGGGCGCCATCGTGTGCACCCTGGCGAAATTCGGTCCGTGCACGGTGCTGACGGCGCTGCTTCTGCGCATCTGGGACCGTTTCAAGCAGGCGCGCTGGCGCCCGCTCGTCCAGGCCGGCATCGCGCCGGTCACGGTCGGGCTGGTCGCGGCCAGCGCGGTGCTGATCACCGAGGCTTCCAACCGTGCGAGCTGGAGCCTTTATGCCATCACCGCGCTGGTGACGCTGTTCTCGCTGCGCACGCGCATCCACCCGCTCTGGCTGCTGGCCGGCGGCGGGCTCGGCGGCCTCGCCGGGGTCTGGTTCGTGTAGTGCCGCGCGCCGGGATCGCCGCGGCAAGCGGATTTTGCAGGCCCGGCGGATTTTGCATGCCCGTCATGAACGGTGCGGCCACGCACGGCCTTTCCCTTCGCGGCCGGGCAGCCTAGAAGGGCTGGCTTTCCACACACCGCCGTTGACGGTCGAGGCTTTCCCATATGGCCGATATGCACGCTCCCGATGACGGCGCCCTTGCCTCGTCTCCGCTTGGCGAGCCGCTGATTGATATCGAGGATGCCGCCCCCCGCGCTGTTGGCTCCAGCCGCTGGCGCCAGTTACTGCTCGCGGTCAGCCTGATCCTGATCGCCTATAACCTGCGCACGGTGTTTGCCAGCCTCTCGACCGTGCTGCCGGATATCATGCGCGAGACCGGCATGACGCCGAGCGCGGCAAGCGTGCTGACCACGCTGCCGGTACTGTGCCTCGGCCTGTTCTCCTTCCCGACGCCGGGCCTCGCCCGCCGCCACGGAGCGGAACGCGTCATCCTCGGCTGTCTCGTCGCCATCACGATCGGCAATGCGCTACGCGGGCTGGCCGTGTCGCCGGCCCTGTTCTTCGGCTCCTTCCTCGCCGGTGCCGGCATCGCCATGATCAACGTGCTGCTGCCGGGGCTGGTCAAGCGCGATTTCCCCCGCAACATCGCCGCCATGACGGGGCTCTACACCATGTCGTTGTGCGGCGGCGCCGCCACCGCCGCCGCCGTCACGGTGCCGCTGGCGAAAGTATTCGGCGGCTGGCCGCTGGCGCTGGCGGCATCGGCCGTGCCGGTGCTCGTCGTGCTGGTGCTCTGGCTGCCGCAGGCGCTTGCCGTGCGCCACGATGCCAATGCTGCCGGCGCGCGCGTCGGCAGCCTGCTGCGAAACCGGCTCGCCTGGCAGATCACGCTGTTCATGGGCCTGCAATCGGCCATGGCCTATATTGGCTTCGGCTGGCTCTCGCCGATGCTGCGCGAACGCGGCCTCGACGCCGTGACGGCCGGGCTGGTGCTGTCGGTCTCGATCGTGATCCAGATGGGGTCCTGCCTCGCGGCGCCGACGCTGGCGATGCGCGGGCGCGACCAGCGCCCGGTCGTGCTGGCGTTGTGCCTGGCAACGATGATCGGCTTCGTCGGCTGCTACGCGTTCCCGCTCGGCTCGGTCTGGCTGTGGAGCGCGCTGCTCGGCGTCGGGCAGGGCGGCCTGCTCGCGGTCGCCATGACGATCATCATCCTGCGCGCGCCCGATGTGCATGTCGCGGCCAAACTGTCCGGCATGGCGCAGGGTTTCGGCTATATCATCGCCGCGACCGGGCCGCTTCTCGCCGGCCTGGTGCGCGACTGGAGCGGCAGTTACCGCGAGTCGACCATCCTGTTCGTGGCCTTCGGCGTCGCGGCGACGTTGTTCGGCCTCGCCGCCGGCCGCGACCGGCTCGTCGATGCCGGCGCTGCCAGGCGCTGAACATCACGCACAAAAAAAAAGCCGGCAGGGGCGGCCGGCTTAGTTTGCTTTGTCCCGTCGCCTATTTCGCCACGGCCACGATGCTACCCTTCATGTTCGGGTGGTAGCGGCAGTAATACGAAATGGTGCCGGCTTTGCCGATCACCAGGCGGGCGGTCTTGCCCGGCGGCAGGTTGAGGTCGAAGGCCTTGGCGCGATCGGTCGCGGTATGGGCGAGGAAATCGCTGTTGGTCCATTCGATGGTGTCGCCGACCTTCACTGTCACGGTGGCGGGCAGGTAGACCATCTTGGCGATGTCGACCTTGATCACGTCGGCCTCAGCGCCGCTGGCGCTACCGGCGAGGGCGAGCCCCGCCAGCACCGGCAGTATCCAGACCATAGCGCGCCGCGTGCTCACTTCTCCGTGCTCTCGACGTGTTCGGCATGGGCGAGATGGCCCTGGAACACCTTGAGCCCGGTTTCGAGCAGGGCCTTCAGCTCGGGATTGGTGGCGGACGGGATCAGGGTGTTCTCGAGCGCGCCGTTCACCGTCTTGTGGAAGGCGACCTCGTTGGCGATATAGGCGCGGTTGAACGCGGCGCCCTTCAGCTTGGCGAGGCTCTTGTATTCGGTGTCGGCGGCCTTGGTGAGCGCCTGGCTCGTCGGGTTGTCCTGCGGTGTGACGCCGAGCTTCTTGACCAGCGCCAGCGCCTTGACGTTCACCGCCTTGTGGTCGCGCACCATGTCTTCCGCGAAGGCGCGCACGGCCTTGTTCTTGCTCTTCTTGAGCGCCAGCTCGCCGGCCTTCACGTCGATCGAGCCCGCCGTGTAGGCGATATGGGCGATCTGCGGATCGGTCGGCTTGGTGCTTTGCGCGTTCGCCATTCCGGTGGTGAGCAGCAGGGCGGCGGCGACCCCGGCAATTTTCATCGTGAGCATGGTATTCTCCTTCGGCGGCCCGGCCGCCTTACATCCCATTGGATGCAAGGCGACGCCAAAGGTTCCCGGCGATGAAAACGCTCGTCTCAGCCGGGCTTCGCGAGTTCCGCGATGACGCGGTCGGCGAGGCGGGCGCAGTGGCTGCCGCCGAATGGGAAGGTGCCGGTAATCATCGGGCCGATCTGGCGCTCGAGATCCTCGCGCAGCAGCTTGCGGGCGCGGAACAGCCGGGTCTTGACCGTCTCGGGCCTGAGGCCGAGCAGGCTCGCGGTTTCCTCCGTGCTCATTTCCTCCACCACGCGCGCGATCAGCACGGTGCGGAAGGTTTCCGGCAGGTCGTCGATGGCCTTTTCCATCAGGCGCTGGATCTGCGAGCGCGCCACGGCGCCTTCGGGGTCGCTGCGGTCCTGCGCCTGGAGGAGCGGGAACGGGACGACCGTGCCATCCGAACGATGCTGCATGTCGAGCGCCTCCAGCGCGACGGTTGGGCGCCGTCGCCGCAGCCGGCCGCGCCCCTCGTTGATGACGATGCGGGCGAGCCAGGTGCCCAGGCTCGAATCGCCGCGAAACGTGTCGAGATGGCGGAAGGCCTTGAGATAGGCATCCTGCAACACGTCCTCGGCCTCGCTCTCGTTGCCGACGATGCCGCGCGCGATCCGGTAGAGCCGGCGGTTATGCTGCTGGATCAGGGCGCGGATCGCGCCTTCGTCGCGCTGCACCGCGCGCGCGATCAACGCCGCTTCGCTTGCCTCCGCGCTGTGTCCGTGCTGCCGTATCGCCATGGCTGAACCCTTTCCGATCGCTGCCTGTCGCTCGCCGACCCCATTGGATGCGGCCGGTGCCGAAAGGTTCCCGCGCGATCTGCCGGATTATCCGCCTCGCAAGGACGCTCCGCAAACAAAAGAGCGGCGGCCCGAGGGCCGCCGCGAGAATGTCCGGTGGTGCGGACGGGTAACTGTGGCGTCGGTCAGCGCAGGAGCTGCAACACGGCCTGGTTCGCCTGGTTGGCGAGCGACAGGGCCGATTGCGACAGCGACTGGCGCGTCTGGAGGGCGAGCACGTTGGCCGCTTCCTCATTGGTGTCGGCGGTGACCAGAGCATCGGAGCCGGATTTCAGCGTCGTCACGATGTTGTTGGTGAAGTCCTGCCGCGCCTGGAGGATGGTCTGCTTGGTGCCGTAGGCGCTCTGGAGATTCTGGATCTTCGAGATCGCGGCATCGATCGAATCGATGAAGGTCTGCGCGTTGCTGGCATCGAGCGTCGTCGGCTTGGTCAGCGCGAGGCCGGTCGTGGTCACGTCCTCGCTGTCGACCTCGAGCTTCGAGGACGAGGTGTCGTCGAGCTTGACCGACAGCTTGTTGCTGGCGCCGCCGAGCAGCAGGTTGATGCCGTTATAGTTCGAATCGGTCGCGGTCTGGTCGACGCTGGTCAGCAGGTCGTTGAACTGCGACGTCCGGTCCTGGCCGGTGGTGGCGGTGCCGGCGGTGGTCGAAATCACGCCGGCCACGGCCGTGAAGCCGAGGATCGCCGTCTGGGTGGTGTCGCTGGACGTAATGCTGAGATTGCCCGTCGAGTTGAAGGACAGCGTGCCGTTATCGTTGACCTTGGCGGTGCCGACGCCCGACGCGTTCACCGCGTTGACGAGGTCCGAAACCGTGGCGCCGGGCGCGTTGGTGAAGGTGAAGGTCTTCGACACATTGTTGGTGTCGACGCTGGTGAAGGTCAGCGTATCGCCGTCGGCGAGGCCGTTGGCGGTCGAGGTCAGCACCGAGGAGAGCGCCTTGGCCTGCGGCGTGGAGCCGGTCGGGCCGGTCGTCTGCGCCGTGGTCGAGGTCGCGGAATAATTCGTCGTGCCGCCGCTGCCCGAGAGCGCCTGCTGCGCCACGGCCTTGGCCGATTTCAGCAGCGAGGTGATCGTCTGCAGGCCCTGGTTGGCGGCCTTGACCGTGCTGAGCCCGTTGCCGATGCCATCGAGCAGGTTCTGCAGGTTCGAGGCGCGATCCGACAGGGATTGCGAGGTGAAGAAGGCAGTGGCGTTGTCGAGCGCGCTGTTGACCTTCTTGCCGGTGGAGAGGCGTTCCTGGGCACTTGCCAACATCGACGCGGTGTTCTGGAGCGCGAGCAGGTTCGAGCGGATGTTCGAGGTGAGGAGAACCGAGTCCGACATCGCGTCAGCTCCTGAAAGTTGTCGACGCCCGATGGCGACTGCGCGTTTCTACCGGCAAACATCTTAAGAGCCGGTTAAGGATAACGCCCTGTTACGAATTTGCTTTTGGCGCGGGTGCGGGTCCGCCCGCGCCATGCGCATGATTCGGCTTGACGCGACAGAAGAGCGAAGGCATGCATCGGCCGTTGCGCCGCTTCTTGCCGCGACGACAAGGAACCACACGATGCCCAGCGACTGCGACAGTCGACCTAGACTCGAAATGCCGGTTTTCGCGCGCTGATCCTTGCGGCTCACCGCGACCGGCCGGCCCAGGTCGATATCGGAAGGTGAGCCATGAACGATACCAAGACGGAGAATGCCTTCTCGCGTGGCGGCGACGCCGCGACGGTTGAAGATCGCGATGTGCTCGAGATCGTCGCGCGCCTGCATGACGAGCGCCCGGCCGATATCGTCGAGACGTTGAACGCCTTGTCGCCGGACGAGGCGGCCGCGGTGCTGCTGCACCTGCCGATCGACCGGGCCATCGACGTGCTCGACGAGCCCGACCTCAACGACGAGGCCGAGATCGTGCCGCTGCTGCCGCGCGACCGCGCCGCGGCGCTGCTCTCCGGCATGTCGGCCGACCGGCTCGCCGATATCTTCCCCGAGTTCGACGAGGTCGTGCAGCAGGAACTGCTCACCCGTCTCGACCCGGAGATGCGCCGCACCCTCAAGCAGTTGCTGTCCTATCCGGAGGAAACCGCCGGCTCGCTGATGACGACCGAGTTCGTCTCGGTGCCGGCGAACTGGACGGTCGGCCAGACCTTGCGCCATATCCGCATGGTCGAGGGCAGCCGCGAGACGGTCTATTCGATCTACGTGCTCGATCCCCAGAACGGGCGGCTCGTCAAGGCCGTGCCGCTGCGCCGGCTGATCTCGGCCGACCCGGACGACAGCGTCACCTCCGCCGGCCCCGACCGCAAGCCGATCAGCGTCACCGCCATGACCGGCAGCGACGATGTCGCCCGCCAGATCACGAAATACGATCTGCTCGCCGTGCCGGTGCTCGATGGCGAGGGCCGTGTCATCGGCATCGTCACCTTCGACGACGTCATGGACCTGATGATCGACCGCCAGACCGAGGAAGTGCACCGGTTCGGTGGTATGGAAGCCCTCGACGAGCCCTATATGGAAATCGGCTTCTGGGAGATGATCCGCAAGCGCGGCGGCTGGCTCTGCGTGCTGTTCCTCTCGGAAATGCTGACCGCCTCCGCCATGCAGAGCTTCGAGGGCGAGCTCGAGAAGGCCATCGTGCTGACGCTGTTCATCCCGCTCATCATGAGTTCGGGCGGCAACTCGGGCTCGCAGGCGACCTCGCTGCTGATCCGCGCGCTGGCGCTGCGGGAACTGAGCCTGCGCGACTGGTGGCGCGTGGCGCTGCGCGAAATGCCGACCGGCGTGGTGCTTGGCACCATGCTCGGCATCATCGGCATCGCGCGTATCGCCATCTGGCAGGAAACCGGGCTTTATGATTACGGCACGCACTGGCATCTGATCGCGCTGACCGTCGGCTGCGCCTTGATCGGCATCGTGCTGTTCGGCTCGCTCGCCGGCTCGATGCTGCCTTTCGCCCTGAAACGGCTCGGCTTCGACCCCGCCACCGCCTCCGCGCCCTTCGTCGCCACGCTGGTCGATGTCAGCGGCCTGGTGATCTATTTCAGCGTCGCGATCCTGATCCTGCGCGGCACGCTGTTGTAGAGATAAGCCCGTGACATGCAACAATATAGTTGCATGTCGCGCGCGCCTGTGCCATCAATCATGCAACCAGGAGGTTGCATGATGACGGATCGTATCGAGAAGAGCATTGAACTGAAGGCGCCGGTCGAGCGTGTCTGGCGCGCCCTGACCGACCATGTCGAATTCGGCACCTGGTTCCGCGTCAAGCTGGACCGCCCCTTCGTGCCGGGCGAGACCTCGCGTGGCCCGCTGCTCTACCCGGGCTTTGAGCACGTGCTGTGGGAAGCCCGGATCGTGGCCATGGAGCATCCCTCGCTATTCGCGTTCACCTGGCACCCCTATGCGGTCGAGCGGGGCGTGGACTATAGCGGGGAGCCGCCGACGCGGGTGGAGTTCCACCTTGCGCCGACCGCCGCCGGGACGAGGCTGACCGTAACCGAGAGCGGCTTCGACGCCCTGCCGGCGCACCGGCGCGATCTCGCCTTCCGCATGAATGACGGCGGCTGGGCCGCGCAGATGCGCAATATCGAGGCTCATGTCGGGCAGGATGCCGAACAGGGCCAGGACACCAAACAGGGCCAGGACACCAAACAAGGCGCAGCGCGGGGTATCGCCAGTTGATGGAGCAACGCGTCGGGGCAGGCCCGGCACCGGGGCCTGCGCCGGTTTTCGCCGCGCTTGGCGATCGCACGCGCCTGTCGCTGTTGACCAGGCTCAGCGATGGCGAGGCCCGCTCCATTGCCATGCTGGCGGCCGACACCAAGTTGACGCGCCAGGCCGTTACCAAGCATCTCCACGTGCTGGAACGCGCCGGTCTGGTCGGCAGCCTGCGCGTCGGCCGCGAGAGCCGCTTCGCCTATCGCGCGACGCCGCTCGACGAGGCGCGCGCCTATCTCGAGATGGTCGCCGCGCAATGGGATGCCGCCCTCGAACGCTTGCGCGCCCATGTCGAAGGGTAGGGGGCGAAGGGCAGGCGTCGAAGGGCAGGCCCTTTCAGCGTGCAAGCCCGGCCCGCCGGCGCTATGGAAGGGAAGCGCAACCCGGAGAGATCGTGACCGAAGCCCTGAAACAGCAACAGCCGTTCTGGCGCAGCAAGCGCCTGCACGAGATGACGGACGCCGAATGGGAAAGCCTGTGCGACGGCTGCGCGCGCTGCTGCCTCGTCAAGTTCGAGGATGAGGATACGGGCGAGATCCACTACACCGATGTGCGCTGCCGCCTGCTCGATGCCGGTACCTGCCGTTGCGGCGATTATCCCAACCGGGCGCGGAAAGTGCCCGATTGCGTCAGGCTGACGCCGGAGCAGGTCTCGACGCTCGGCTGGCTGCCGCCGACCTGCGCCTATCGCCTGCTCGACGAAGGCCGCGACCTGCCGTGGTGGCATCCGCTGGTCTCAGGTGATCCGGCGACGGTCGTGGCCGCCGGCATTTCCGTGGCCGGCCGGACGTTTGCCAGCGAGGACGACCTGTCGCTCGAGGCGCAGACCGAGCGCATCGTCGGCTGGCCGAAGCGCTGGCCGAAAGCCGCGCGCCGCAAGGAAAAACCGGCCGGATGACGCTGCGTTCGTTGCGATATTCCCAAGAGTTAGCCCCTGATTTCGAAGATGTGATTCAAGCTTCATCAAACCCTTTGCCGTAGAAGCGCCCCGGTAGCTTTCTGGGGACAGGGCAAGATGGTCTTTCGGCTTTGGCAGGATCGCAGCGGCGGCGTCGCGGTCATCTTTGCCCTGACGCTTGTGCCGGCGCTTGGCATCGTCGGCGCGGCCGTCGATTACGCGCGGCTCGCCTCGGCCCGCCAGCACATCCAGCAGGCGGTCGACGCCTCCGCGCTCGAGGCGGCCAAGGCGACGCTGACCTTGGCCAGCGAGAGCGAAGCGCTGCGCGACAAGCGCGCCCGCGCCATCTACGAGGCCAATCTCTCGCTCTACAAGGACGTCACCACCGACAGCTTCACCATCTCCCGCGCCAGCGACAAGCTGAAGCTCGATGCCTCCGGCACCGTGACGCTGGTCTTTGGCGGCTTCCTCGGCATGAGCGTCGCCACCGTTGATGCCAGCGCCACGGTGCCGCTCGGCATGAACGACCTCGAAGTGGCGCTCGTGCTCGACAATACCGGGTCGATGAAGGATTACGGCAAGATCGACAACCTCCGCACGGCGGCGAAGAATTTCATCACCACCATCGAAAACGCCAAGACGGCCGGCTCGGTCGGCAAGGCGAGTTTCGCGGTCGTGCCCTTCGCCACCCAGGTCAGGATCGATCCCGGTCTGAAAGCCGCCACCTGGCTGAGTTTCGCGCTGGCGACCGGCACCAGCAGAGACGACTACACCCAGGTCACCGCCGGTGACTGGACGGGCTGCATCGCCGATCGCGCCCAGCCTTACAACAGCCAGTACAGCGCCCCGACGGGCGCCGCTCCGACGCAATATCCGGCGGCGCGCTGCGCCGACAACAACCTGAAAGGCATTATTCCGCTCAGCACGGATTACGGCGCCCTGCGCACCGCCATCAGCGCCATGACGCCGAGCGGCAACACCAATACGACGATCGGCCTCGCCTGGGGGCTCAACGTGCTGACCAAGGGCATGCCGCTCGGCGATGCCGCCGTGCCGGCCGGCAACAAGCGCACCAGCAAGGCCATCGTGTTCCTGACCGATGGCGACAACACCCAGGATCGCTTCGACAAAAGCCGCAGCAATATCGACGCGCGCATGACCACGCTGTGCGCGGCGGCCAAGCTGACCGAGATCAGCATCTACACGATCCGCGTCATGCAGGGGAACGAGACGCTGCTGCAAAACTGCGCCAGCACGCCGGACAACTATTTCTCGATCACCGCCGCCTCGGATCTCGACCCGCTGTTCCAGCGCATCGCGCGCAGCCTGCTGCGGCTGAGATTATCGAGCTGATAGCGCGCCTTGCCAACTCGTTCAGCGAAGTTTCAGCTTGGATAAGTTTTTCTGGAACGCGCGAGGCCAACCCGCGTTGAGGGTTGGTTAGGGCTTCAAGAAGGAGTTGGGCAATGTCCATGCGTAGAACGGTTCTGGGGGGTGCCTTCGTCATCCTCGCGGGCCTCGGTCTTTCCGGCTGCGTGGGGGCCGATCCGTATTATTACGACGGCGGCAGCGTGGTTTACGACTCCTCGCCGTATTATTATTATGGCGGCGGCCCGTATGTTTACGGCTCGTCCTATTACGTCGGCACCCGCTATCGTGGCGGTTATCGCGGTGGTCATCGTGGTGATCACCGGGCCTGGAACCGCGGTGGCGGGCATCGCCAGCAGGTCAACTTCAATGGCTTCCGGCGTGGCGCTGCCTCCAGCGGCGGCTTCCGGCGTGGCGGGGCGAGCCATGACGGCAATCGCGGCGGCCATCGCGGTGGCGGGAACGACCAGCGTGGCGGCTTCGGCCGCTGATGATTGCCGGGTGACGTGAATATAGGAAAATAGTCCTTGA
Organism: uncultured Alphaproteobacteria bacterium; assembly: GCA_937988775.1. Classification (GTDB taxonomy): domain Bacteria; phylum Pseudomonadota; class Alphaproteobacteria; order Rhizobiales; family Beijerinckiaceae; genus CALKHP01. The sequence goes on along the minus strand of CALKHP010000030.1, from coordinate 326,554 downwards.
CAGCGTGACGCTGCCAGGCTAGGTTTCGGGCACGCTCCGGAATTGGGACAGAACGACATCGAAAAGCGCCTCGGCTCAGCCGTGGCGCTTTTTTCATGCCCGGAGCGCCGCGTTGCCATACAGCGAGTTTGCCATGCCTGACTGTGACGGGCCGCCGGCGGTGCCGGCGCCAGAACGCATCGCCGCCGCACGCAGCCTGTACCAGGACGGGGTCCGGGTGACGGAAATCCTGAAACGGACCGGGTTCACCAGCCGCCAGTTCTATCTCTGGCTCGCCGGCGGGCCGCCGGGCACGCTCGGGCCTGACGGCGAGCCATTGCCGCCGCTGCCGCTGCGCCAGAAGACGCCCGCCGGCGAGCGCCGCCTGTCGCTGGCCGGCACCCGCGCCGCGCTCGTCGGCCGGCTCTGGCGCGCGGCGGACCGGCAGGCGGCCGAGATCGAGCTGCGTCTCGCCTCGGTCGAGGCCGCCGACAAGGACCGCGAGCGCGATGCCCGCACGCTGGCGGTTCTCGCCCGCACGGTGCGTGAACTGATGGCGATCGACGCGAAGCACGACAAGCCGGCCAAGGAGACGGAGCAGGATGACCCCATGCCGCGCGATCTCGACGCCCTCCGCGATGCGCTTGCGGCACGCATTGGCCAGTTGCGAGCCGAGCGCGCTGAAAGATCTGCTGCCGAAACTGCCGCCGGCCATGCTGCGGCTGCTGAGCCATGACTGGCTGACGCAGGCCCACCCGCACCAGCTTCCGCCGCTCAAGGCGCAGGGCGGCGCCGACTGGACGCTGTGGCTCATCCTCGGCGGGCGCGGCGCCGGCAAGACCCGCGCCGGCGCCGAATGGGTGCGCGCCATGGCGCTCGGCCTGCCGCCGATCGCGAATGAGCCGTGCGGCCGTATCGCGCTCGTCGGCGAGACGATGGCCGATGTGCGCGAGGTGATGATCGAGGGCGTATCCGGCATCCGCGCCGTGCATGAGCCGGCCGAGCGCCCGCGCTGGGAGGCGACCCGCCGCCGTCTCGTCTGGTCGAACGGCGCCGTGGCGCAGGCGTTTTCCGCCGAGGAGCCCGACAGTCTGCGCGGGCCGCAATTCGGCGCCGCCTGGTCCGACGAACTCGCCAAGTGGCGCTACCCCGAGGCGGCGTGGGACATGCTGCAATTCGGCTTGCGGCTTGGCGCCCGGCCGCGCCAGATCGTCACCACCACGCCGCGCCCGCTGCCGCTGCTCAAGCGGCTGGCGAGTGACGCGAAAACCGCGCTCAGCCATGCCGGCACCACGGTGAACGCCTATCATCTGGCGCCGGCCTTCATCGACACGGTGCTGTCGCGCTATGCCGGCACCAGGCTCGGCCGGCAGGAGATCGACGGCGAGTTCATCGAGGAACGCGCCGACGCCTTGTTCACGCGCGACACGATCGAGCGCCTGCGCGCAACCGACGCGCCGCCGCTCGCCCGTATCGTCGTCGCGGTCGATCCGCCCGCCGCCGCCCATCGGCGCGCCGCCGCCTGCGGCATCGTCGCCGCCGGCATCACGGCCGAGGGCGCGGTGTTCGTGCTGGCAGATACCACGGTCGAGGCCGCCAAGCCGGATGTGTGGGCGGCGCGCGCCGTGGCGCTCTACCAGGCGTTGCAGGCCGACGCGCTCGTCGCCGAATTCAACCAGGGCGGCGAGATGGTCAGGAGCGTCATCGCCACCTGCGACGCGGGCGTGCCGGTCACGGCCGTGCATGCCTCGCGCGGCAAGCATGCCCGCGCCGAGCCGGTCGCGGCGCTCTATGCCCAGGGCCGCGTGCGCCATGTCGGCGCCTTCCCGGCGCTCGAGGACGAGATGGTGCTGTTCGGCCCCGACGGCCTGCCCGATGGCCGCTCGCCCGACCGGCTCGATGCGCTGGTCTGGGCCGTGACGCATCTGGCGCTGACGCCGAAGGCCGGCAGCCCGCGCGTGCGGGGCATGATGTAGCAGCGTTCTTGTCCCGGCCTTGAGCCGGGACCCAATTCGTCGCGGAATGGACTGGGGCCCGGATTAAATCCGGGACAAGAGCGCAAACCTTCCGGCCGTCATCGGCGGACTTGATCCGCCGATCCCGCTTCGGGCCAGCACCATCGCCCCACGTGGCTCTTTTCAACCTCGACTTTCCCCTCCCGGAGGTTCGCTCATGCACGGCTTGTTTTCCCGTTTCCGCAGCCGGCCGCCGGAGGCGAAGGTCTCGCGCGCCGGCCCGCTGATCTCGCTGAGCCAGCTCGGGCGGCCGCTGTGGAGCGAGCGCGAGACGCGCGTGCTGGCCGAGGTCGGCTTCCGGCGCAACCCGATCGTGCACCGCGCCGTGCGGCTGGTGTCGGAGACGGCGGCCTCGCTGCCGGTGACGCTGTTCGAGGGCGAGCAGGAGGCCTCGCAGCACCCGCTGCTCGACCTGCTGGCGCGGCCCAACCCGCGCCAGGCAAGCGAAACCTTCCTCGAGGCGCTTTATGTCCACCTGATGGTGTCCGGCAACGCCTATCTCGAGCAGGTCAGCACCGGCGCCGGGCCGGCCGAACTCTACCTGCTGCGGCCGGACCGCATGAAGGTGGTGCCCGGCTCCGACGGCTGGCCGCAGGCTTACGATTACAGCGTCGGCAGCCACAGCGTGCGCTACCGGCAGGACGAGGGCCGCGTGCCGCCGATCCTGCACCTGACGCAGTTCGACCCGATCGATGACTATTACGGCCTGCCGCCCTTGTCGGCCGCGCAGGTCGCGCTCGATATCCATAATGCGGCGAGCGCCTGGAACAAGGCGCTGCTCGACAACGCGGCCCGGCCCTCCGGCGCGCTGGTCTATGCGGCGGACGGCGCCAACCTCACCGACGAGCAGTTCGAGCGCCTGAAACAGGAGCTCGAGGCGAATTTTCAAGGTGCCTCCAATGCCGGCCGGCCGATCCTGCTCGAGGGCGGGCTCGACTGGAAGCCGCTGTCGCTGAGCCCGAAGGACATGGATTTCCTCGCCGCCCGTAATGGCGCGGCGCGCGAGATCGCGCTCGCCTTCGGCGTGCCGCCGCTGCTGCTCGGCCTGCCGGGCGATGCCACGCTGTCGAACTATGCCGAGGCCAACCGCGCCTTCTGGCGCCTGACCATCATTCCGCTCGTGTCGCGCACCATGCGGGCGCTCGCCCATTGGCTCTCGCCCGCCTATGGCGCGGAACTCCGCTTCGAGCCCGATACCGACCGCGTCGAGGCGCTGGCCGACGAGCGTGCCGCATTGTGGAAGCGCGTCAGCGACGCAGGCTTCCTCGACGACGACGAGAAGCGCGCCGCCGTCGGCTACGGCCCGAGACGACAGGCGAAAGCGGCGGCGCCGGAGCGGCGCTACAACCCCAACCACGACCCCGCGAACGGACGTTTTACGTTTGGGGAGGGGGGGGGGGCGAGTGGCAGCGATGAACAGGGATTGTTCAGCGGTATGGCGCGTGAAGGCGAGACGCAACTAGCCGCGACCTATGGCGGACCGCGTGGCTCTCTGCTGCATCAACTCGACCGGGGGGGCTATTTCCTTTGCATTTATGACTTCGGCTTTGTGCAAATCGCGACAGATTTCCCCGGGAGGACGGGAGGCTGTCCAGGAGGACTCAACTTCATGCACCCGTCAATTCAAACGGGTGATATCTTGAATGATAATTTCAGGAGATAGCGATGTCGCATGAGGATCTTAACCCGATCAACTTCACGCTCTCGGATCGTGCCATCGCTGCGATTGCGGATATGAACCGTCAGGCTGAGGAAGAAGCTGGTACCCTTTATTGGCCCTGCATCATGTGGGCGTATATAAGGAATTCCGCGCCGGAGAGCGGAGGGGTGGGTATCGGATATATGGAGAGGGACCGGGTCGATCCGGTGCATCTCTCACAAATCGGCGATTTCAAGTTCATCTATGGCGTGATCGAGCGGGATCAGCCGCATTTTGCCGGTAAAACCCTGGATATGCAGGACGGGCGCCTGGTTCTGGTGAACTGATCGGAAAGCCATGATGAGCAACGATAACGAGCGAACGCTTGGTTGGTTCGTCCCTGCCGGCACGATGCGGTTTTCTCAAGCGGTGCTCGATATCGCCGCCGATTTCCATGCTGCGGCATCGAAAGCCAGGCCCGGCGAGGACTGGATCGTGATGTTCGACTGGTCGGATTCACGGCGGTTCCGCGTCAAGGGCAGCAATGATTGGCAGGATCTCGGGGCGGGCCTCGATCTGGCGGTCTATCGCCGCGATCAGGTGCCGGACTGGGCGATCGAAACCGGACACGCCGTCGCACTGGGCTGCAAGATCCGTCCCGATGCCGTCGAAAGGGCAAATGACAAGTTGATCGATGTCGACCCTGACGATCCTTCCAGGCTAATGCTGGTGTGAGCTGTTCGGGAGAGGCCATGTCGGAGACAGCATTTTCGCGGCTATTGGCTTTCCTGGCCAATCTCCGCAGCAGGACGATTCAGTTCAAGATCGAACAGCAGAGAGACGATGCCATCATGGTGTCGTTCGCAGTCGTCGGTATGCGCCTCGAAGTCGAGTTTTTCGAAGATCACCTCGAGTTCAGCACCTTCGGCGGCGATGAAAGCGTCGAATCTGATGAGAATTTGCTGTGGCGCATGGTCGATGAGCGGTGGGACTGAATATGTCGGAGCAATGGCGTGATCGAGCGCGATCAGCCGCATTTTGCCGGTAAAACCCTGGATATGCAGGATGGACGCTTCGTTCTGGTGCGCTGATCGGGCGAGCCCGGGGTGGAAGACAGGTCGCCGAAGAAGGAGAAGGCACTTCTTCGGCGAGGACGCCTCAATGCAAAAAGATGAGGCAGAACTCCGCGTCTCGCAGACCGGATTTGAGTTTAGCGCCGCTTCTTGTTGCTGCCGATCAGCGAGCCGAGACTGCTGCACACCCGCCGCACCTGCGAACAATCCTGATAGGCGACCGGCACCAGGCGCGTGACCGGCCGCGTTTGGCACGTGGTGCGTGGGCGTCCCCCGTACCAGAACGTGTCGCATTGCTTCTGGTAGGTCGTCTGCCTCTGGTGGCGGTAGGCCGGCTTGCATTGTCGCTGCATGACGCAATTGGCTTCGGCAGGTTCGGGCATCAGGAAGGCGAAACAAGCCATTCCAAGTAAAAATAAAGTTTTTCCGTAGCTAATCATCGGTTTTCCCCCCAAGGAAAATTCACAAGCCGCATAATTGAACTGCGCTCGCGCGGCGATTTATCCAGAGTGGCCGGCAAAGGCAACTACAGCCGGCGCGGGTCGGAATATATTTTGGGGAGATGACGAATGATGCCGGTCAGCGCCCGTAAACCACCGCCCGCAAGGCATTTTTCCCGGCAACGATGCCGGCGCCGGCATCGTTGATCAGCAGGTTGCTGTAGTGCCCGGACGATAGCATCACATCGCCCATCAGGCAGGCGGCGAGGCACAGGCCGAGCAGCGGCAACAGCCGGATTTTACGCGAGGGATGCAGCGCGGGCCTGGCGCGCGGCTGACGACCGGGGTCGGCAAAATGCAGATTGAAACCCATTTGGGCCTCCCGCACCGATGGCCGCCCAAGATGGCGGCCGCTCCCCCCCTCCTGCGGCGGATGTTGCGGGAAACCAATTAAGAATTTGCTCCGGGATCGGGCCGGTTTTCGGCCTGTCGCGGTTTTTCATGGCGTGCGTGGCCCGCCGGGCCGCGCCGCCCCTTTCCGAGAGGTGCGGATGCTCGATCTGATCCTGCCCAAATTCGCCGAGCACGCCGATATCGGCCATCTCGCGCTCATCATCGTCGTCGGCGGCCTGTCCGCCGCTTGGCAGATGACGTTTCGCGAATTGGCGGCCGCCAACCGGCGCTTCGACACGTTCGTGCGCGAACTCGCGCGTTTCAACCAGCGGCTCGAAAGGGACGATCCATGATACCACGCTTTTCGGGCCGGCCGGGGCAGCGCCCCGCCGGCAGACGATCGGACGAGCTTGAAGCGGCGAAAATTTTCCGCCGCTTTTTTCATGCCCTCGAGCGGCTCGATCCGGGCGCGCTTCGGGCGCTGAGCGAGGCGGTGGCGCATGGTGCGCCCGAGACCAAGGGCCAGGCTGGCAGGCGCCGCAAGCGTGCACCGGCGAAAGCCAGGACGGGGAGGGTGGCCGAATGAGCCGGTTCATCCGCCCGCCACAGGTGAAATCCATGGGGCGCGGCGCGGCCGGTGCCGCACCCGCGCGCCGCGCCGATGAGATCAAGTTCGCCGGTGCGCCGCTCTCCGGCATCACCAGCGACGGCCTGTTCGAGGGCTATGCCAGCCTGTTCGGCGTCGCCGATCTCGGCGGCGACCTCGTCATGCCGGGCGCGTTTCGCGAGAGCCTGCTCAGGCGTGGCGCCGCCGGCGTCAAGCTGCTGTGGCAGCACAACCCGGCCGAGCCGCTCGGCACCTGGCACGAGATCGGCGAGGACCGGCGCGGCCTGCTCGTGCGCGGCCGGCTCGACCTCGCCGTCGGCCGGGCGCGCGAGGTGCATGCCCTGATGAAGAGCGGCGCCGTCGACGGGCTCTCGATCGGCTTCAGGACGCAGCGCAGCCGGCGCGACGAGAAGACCGGCCTGCGCCGCCTCGAAAAAATCGATCTCTGGGAGGTCTCGATCGTCACCTTCCCGATGCTGCCCGAGGCGCGCGTCAGCGCCGTCAAGCAGCAATTCCCGGTCGGCCGCGCCAGCGAGCGCGACGAGCCCCGCGTCCTCATCGACGCGATCCGCCGCGCCAGCGCGGCTTTCCTGCAGCCACCGCGCTGACCAGCCCTGAAAGGCAGATCCATGAGCGAGCATGAAGCCAATACCGTCGAGACGGCCGTCGCCTTCGACGAATTCCGCCGCAATTTCGAGGCGTTCCGCGAAACCAACGACCAGCGCCTCGCCGAGATCGAGCGCCGCGGCGCCGATTGCCTGAGCGAGGAGAAGCTGACGCGCATCGACAAGGCGCTCGACGAGAGCAAGGCGCAGCTGGATGCGGCGCTGCTCAGGAGCCGGCGCCCGGCGCTCGGCGCCGATGCGGGGCTGGGCGAACCATGGCGGCGCGAGCACAAGGCCGCCTTCCAGGCCTATATGCGCGGTGGTGATCCGCAAGGGCTGAAGCTGATCGAGGCCAAGGCGCTCTCGGCCGGCTCCGGCCCCGATGGCGGTTATCTCGTGCCCGCGGCGGCGGAGGTCGAGATCCTGCGCCGCATGGCGCAGGTGTCGCCGATCCGCGCCATCGCCAGCGTACGCGCCATCGCCAATGCCGGCTTCAAGAAGGCGTTCTCGAAAAGCGGCCCGCAGGCGGCCTGGGTCGGCGAGACGGCGAGCCGCACGATGAGCGACACGCCGGTGCTTGCCGACCTGTCGATCCCGACCTTCGAACTGTCGGCGACGCCGGCCGCGACCCAGACCCTGCTCGACGATGCCGTGGTCGATGTCGAACAGTGGATCGCCGACGAGGTCGCCACCGCATTCGCCGAGCAGGAAGGCACCGCCTTCGTCTCCGGCGACGGCAGCGGCAAACCGAAGGGCTTCATGGCCGAGACAACCGTCGCCAACGGCTCCTGGGCCTGGGGCAAGCTCGGTTATGTCGCCACCGGCGAGGATGGCGCGCTGCCGGCGAGCAATCCGTCCGACGTGCTCGTCGACCTCGTCTACGCGCTCAAGGCCGGCTACCGGCAGAATGCCCGCTTCGTCATGAGCCGGGCGACGCAGGCCGCGATCCGCAAGCTGAAGACCACGACCGGCGAATATCTCTGGCAGCCGCCGGCGGTGGCGGGCGGCGAGGCGAGCCTGATGAACTTCCCTGTCGTCGAGGCGGAGGACATGCCGGGCATCGCCAGTGCTGCCTGCGCCATCGCCTTCGGCGATTTCCAGCGCGGCTATCTGATCGTCGACCGCACCGGCATCCGCGTGCTGCGCGACCCCTACACGTCGAAACCCTACGTGCTGTTCTACACCACCAAGCGCGTCGGCGGCGGCGTGCAGGATTACGACGCCATCAAGCTGCTGAAGTTCGCCGCGAGCTGAGTGGGGCCATTCGCATCGGATGGGTCGGTTGAACCGGCCCATGACGGCGGCGGGTGACATTCGACGCCTCGACTGACATCGGCGGGCTTGTCTCGCCGATCCCGCTTCGAAAGGTGGTTGCTCCGCATGCCTGCGATACGGATCGATGATACGGAAGGGTAACAAGTGAGCGACGCCATGACATTGCAAAGCCTGTTCTCTCCTGTTGTCGGCCAGCCGGTATGGGGCGGGCGCCGCACGCACGGGAGCTGCATGTTCCTGGAGTTCGGGCCGCCGCGCGCGGCCGATGCGCAACACGGTAGCTGGAGCCTCCTGGTCGAGTTCTGCGACTATGTCGTCGATTGCGGGCGGGAACGTTTCACGCATGACGACACCGATCAGGCGCTGATCCGTCGTTGCCTGATGGCGCTGGAGGGCCGCAAGCTGGTCGCGGCCGGCGATGGGCAGGTCCCGCACGCCCTGGCTCTGCGTTTCGACGGCGGCGGATCGATGCTGCTGATGCCAAGCAGCGCGGTGGAGTTCGGGCCGGACACCGGGCAATGGCTGCTCTGGCTGCCCGACGGCAGGAGTGTCGGCTACAGCAATGGTGGCGTGTTCGATGCGACATGAGACCTTGGATCTGCTCCACGCCGCTATTCGCGATATGCTGCTGCGCGATTGGGACCCGATCGGCATCGGGGGCGTGCCGGAGGCCCTTGATGAATATGACGCCTATGCCACGCCGATTGCCGGGATGCTGGCCTCGGGCAAGCCGATACCGGATATCAGCGCTTATCTCTGCCGTATCGAGCGTGAGCAGATGGGGCTGGCGGCTGATCCGCAGCGGGCTGGAATCGTGGCGTTGCGGCTAAAAGCTCTCCGTTCGGTATCCTAGGTGGGGGGTAGCATGCCCGAGAAGCTTGTTTTCCAACCGGAGTTCAGGATTTCGGATGCAGCGCGCGAACGCATCCTCGCTCTCGCCCGGCAATGCCGCGACGAGAAGCAGGTGGAGGTGGTGCCTTGCCTGAGCATGATGCTGAAGCGGGATAACGCCTGGCTGCCGGAAAATGTGCCGGTGGTCGGCTTTTATGAGCAGGGCGAGGTCGAGCAAGGCGATGTCGCGACGGTCGATGGGCTGGCGTTCGTGTTCGCTGTCGGGCACGAAGGTGCGGCGATCTTCGCCGGCAAGACGCTGGTCCATGATGAGGGCGGCTTTCGCCTGGTCTGAATCGGCTCAACCCCCGAGTTTCGCCATCGTCGCCCTGATCCAGCCGATCTGCGGCGCGGTGCGCACGGCTTGCGCAACGGGGCCGCAGGTCTTGCCGCCGTTCAGCCGCTCGCGCTGCGCGATCACCGCCACCAGCGTGCCGTCGGGCGTGAACACGCCGCCGCCGGAATCGCCGGTGCAGATGCGGAAGGCGTCCATGCCGCCCGCGGTGGCGCCAAGGCGCAGGAAGCGCGGCAGCAGCTTCGGCAGCACGATTGTGCTGGCAGTCCGAAGTTGCCCGGCGCTGGCCTCGACGCCATCCTCGGCCAGGCCGTAGCCGGCGAGCACGCGCTGCGCGCCGAGTGCGTGCGGCGCTTCGCCCGCGTCGATCGGTGCCGGCGAAAAGCGCGCCGGCAGCGCCTCGCCGAGCGCCAGCAGCGCCAGATCGACCGAGACGGCCGAGCCGGTCCTTGCCTGCGGGTGGCGCATCGACGCCGTGACCGCCATCAGCTTCGGCTGGCCCGCTTGCAGCCAGGCAATGGCGATCTGTTTCGAGCCCTCGACGCAATGGGCGGCGGTCAGCACGAGCCGGCGCGCCACGACCGTGCCCGAGCAGGCGCTGCCGCGCGTGCCCAGCACCATCACCGTGCTGCCGGAAAATGCCGCATCGGCGAGGCGCGACGCGCTGCCGCCGAGCGCCGCCGCCGGCAATGTCGAGATCAGGAGCCACAACAGCACGCGCATCGATAGAGTTCCCCCAGCGGAAGCAGCGCTCTCGCGATTCTGCTGTTTTCCACGATCCCCTTGCTCGCATATTCGACAAACCCAGCCAATGAGGTGCCGCATGCCGTTCATGGTTCCCGTTCCGCTCGAGCCGCCGCTCGAGGAGCCCGTGACCTTCGAGCAGGGCAAGGTCTGGCTCAGGGTCGACAACCCGGATGAGTTCGATCTCGTCTCGACGCTGCAGGTCGCGGCCCGCATGATCGTCGAGGCCGAGACCGGCCGCCGCCTGATCAGCCAGACCTGGCGCCTGGTCATGGATGCCTGGCCGCTCGACGGCCTGGCGCTGAAGGTGCCGCTGACGCCGCTGATCAGCGTCGAGGCGGTGCGGCTGTTCGATGCCGCGAGCCAGCCGAGCCTGCTGGCGCCGGATGCCTTCTTCGTCGATGCCGCCTCAGATCCCGGCCGCATCGTGTTCGCCAGCCCGCCGCCCGAGCCCGGCCGCAAGGTCTCCGGCATCGAGGTCGATGTCACGGCCGGCTATGGCGCGAGCGCCGCCGACGTGCCGGCGCCGCTGCGCCAGGCCGTGCTGCTGCTGATGGCGAACTGGTACGCCCAGCGCGACAACCGCGACCTGCGCATCGACAAGGGGCTGCCCGCCGAGGTGATGCCGCTGGTTGCGCCCTATCGCACGCGGAGGCTGTGATCCGATGGCGACGCCCGCTTCCATCCACCCGCTCAACGCCTTGAAGGATGCCATCCGCGCGCAACTGGCGGCCGATCCGCTCGTGACCGGCTTCCTCGCCGGCAACAAGGTGTTCGACGAGGCGCCGCGCGGCGATCCGGCGCCGCTGGCCGTGTTCGGCGAGGGGCTGGTCAAGGATGCCTCCAGCGCCGGCTCGCGCAGCCATGACATCCAGCTCGCCGTCATCCTGAAGGCGCGGCGCGGGGAAAGTGCCGCCGCGCTTGCCGCCGCCGCCGCGATCGACGGGCTGCTGAGCGATGCCGACCTGGCGCTCGCCGGGCACCATCTCGTCTCGCTGATGGTGGTCGAAACGCGCCTGCGCGGCACGGATCGCGACGGCTGGAGCGTGACGCTCAAGCTGCGCGCCTTCGTCGAGGCGGCCTGAATCAATCTCTCAATCGGCGCCGCCAACCGCTTGATGCGACTCGCGTCCACGAGCCTGAGGCATGAGGTGGAGGAGGGCGGTTTCGTCACGGTCTTGTGCCGGGCTTGACCCGGCACCCAGTTCCCCGCCGCAGCGCATAGGCCCCGGATCAAGTCCGGGGCAAGACGGCCAGCTTTCCCAATCTCCCTGAACCAAGGAGTTCCCCATGACCGCCCAGAAAGGCAAGGACCTGCTTCTCAAGCTCGACGACGGCAGCGGCGCTTTCGTCTCCGTCGCCGGCTTGCGCACGCGCCGCCTGACCTTCAACGCCGAGACGGTCGACGTCACCGATGCCGAGAGCAGCGGCCAGTGGCGCGAGTTGCTGGCCGGCGCCGGCGTGCGCCGCGCCAGCCTCGACGGCACCGGCCTGTTCAAGGACGCCGCCTCCGATGAACTGGTGCGGGCCGTGTTCTTCAGCGGCGAGATCCGCGCCTGGCAGGTGGTGATCCCGGCCTTCGGCACCATCGAGGGCGCGTTCCAGATCACCTCGCTCGATTATCGCGGCGACTATAACGGCGAGTTGACCTTCGAGGTCGCGGTCGAGAGCGCCGGCGCGCTCGCCTTCACGGCGGCGTGAGCGCCATGGCCAACCGGCATCGCGGCGAGGTCGATCTCGCACTCGGCGGAGAAACGCTCACCCTGCGGCTGACGCTCGGCGCGCTTGCCGCGCTCGAGGATGCCTTCGCCGTGTCCGATCTTTCGGCGCTCGGCAGCCGGCTCGAGAGCGGGCGGCTGTCGGCGCGCGATCTCGTCACCATTCTCGGCGTGGCGGCGAGGGGCGGCGGCAGCCGGCTCGATGATGACGCCGTTGCCGGTCTGGTGCCGGCGGGCGAGGTGCCGAGGGTGGCGGAAGCGCTCGGGCTGTTGTTCGCGCGCAGTTTCGGGGAGGCGCCAAACCCTCCGCAGCCGCAGCAGGGCTGAACGAACCGCCCGCCGCCTTTCCCTGGGAGGAGGCGATGCGGTTCGGCCTCGGCGTGCTGCGGCTATCGGCCGAAAGCTTCTGGGCGATGACGCCGCGCGAACTGGCCGCCGCGAGCGCGCCCTTGCCGCGGCACGGCGCGGCAACGGCGATGGCGCGCGCGCAACTCGATAGCCTGCTCGCGGCCTTCCCGGATAGGCAGGCTCAATAGCCTGCCGGCTCGAACCCGTAGCGGTTCAGGCACAGCTTCATCTGGCGCTGGTAGATCGTCGGGCCTTCGGCGCCGACGCTGATCTCGCGCGTCACGCCGCGCCCTTCCACCTCGGCCGAGCAATAGGCATCGGCATCCTGCGCGGCGGGGCTGCGCACCGTGCCGGAGAAGGTTGTGACGGAGGCCGCGCAGCCCGCCAGCAGCGGCAGGCTCAGCAGCGTGAGGAATGAGAGCGTCTTCATGGCGCGAGCATATCGGCTCGCGCAGGAATTGGAAACGGTCACGGAGCCGCTCGCACCACGCGATTGCGCGTCGCCCGGTAGCCTTTCGCGCGCATGCAGGATTCGGTCAGCTTGCCGATCAGCCGCAATTCGATCTCGGACGTGCCGGTGGCATGCGCCCGTATCGCGCGCGTCTCGACCTCGTAGCGGCACTGGTCCTGCGCCGTCCGCAGTGGCGGCGCATCGGCCCGGTCGCGTTCGAAGGCCATGTCGAGCCTGTAGGCCGGCATGCAACCCGCCAGCCCGAGACAGCACAGCACAAGGATGGAGAGACGCATGGCCATGGATGACGAGGTGATTTCCGACAGCAACAAGGCCAGCATCGGCGAGCTTGCCAAGCAGATCAAGGGGTTGGATTCGCTTTCCAAATCCTTCGGCAGGTCGCTCTCCAGCGCCTTCGCCGGCGCCATCATCCAGGGCAAGAGCTTCGAGCAGGTGCTGCGCGGCCTCGGCCAGCGCCTGATCGAAATCGGCCTGAAGGCCGCCTTCAAGCCGCTCGAATCGATGATGTCAGGCCTGTTCAACCAGGTGCTGAAAGGCTCGTTCGGCGGCGCGTTCGACTTCGGATCGCTGTTCGGCGGCGGCCAGCCGCTGAACATCAAGCCTTTCGCGGAGGGCGGCGTCATCGCCGCGCCGCATTATTTCCCGCTCTCCGGCGGGCTCGGCGTGGCGGGCGAGCGCGGCGCCGAGGCGATCATGCCGCTGACGCGCGGGAGCGATGGCCGGCTCGGCGTCGCCGCTTCCGGCGGTGGCGGCGGCACGGTCGTGGTCAATATCGCCACGCCCGATCTCGAGAGCTTCCGCCGTGCCGACGTGCAGGTCTCGGCCGCGCTGGCGCGCGCCGTGGCGCGCGGCCGTCGCGGCTTGTGAACGGAGGATCATCATGGCGACCGCCTTTCACGACATCCGCTTTCCGCTCGGCATCGCGCTCGGCAGCAGCGGCGGCCCGGAGCGGCTGACCGATATCGTCACCACCGGCTCCGGCCGCGAGGAGCGCAACGCGCGCTGGGCGCATGCCCGGCGCAAATACGATGCCGGCTACGGCGTGAAGACGCTGAACGATCTCTCTGAAATCCTGGCGTTTTTCGAGGAGCGGCGCGGCCGGCTATACGGTTTCCGCTTTCGCGACCGGCTCGACCACCATTCCGGCCCGCCCGGAACCGCGCCCGGCCCGCTCGACCAGACGCTCGGCACCGGCACCGGCAGCCTGGCGGCGTTCCAGCTCGTCAAGCGCTACGGCGCCGCTTTCGCGCCTTACGACCGCCCGATCGCCAAGCCGGTGGCCGGCACGGCGCGCGTCGCGGTCGATGGCATCGAGCAGGCGGCGGGCGCGGCCTTCGATCTCGACGCCGCCACCGGCCTCGTCACGTTCCGGGCCGGGCACGTGCCGGCGATCGGCGCGGTGGTCACGGCCGGCTTCCAGTTCGACGTGCCGGTCCGTTTCGACACCGACTACCTCGAAGCCGACCTGTCGGGCTTCGCCTCGGGCACGATCCCGAAAATCCCGCTGATCGAGATCGTGCCGTAAAACTGGGAGGCATTTCATGCGCATCGTTCCAGCCGGCATGGCCGCGGCAATCGCCGCCGGCGCCACCACCTTTTGCCATTGCTGGCGGCTCGATCGCCGCGACGGTTTCGGCATCGGCTTCACCGATCATGACCGCGATCTCGCCTTCGACGGCGTGACCTTTCGCGCCGGCAGCGGCCTCGACGGCAGCGATGCCGAAGCGGTGCTCGGGCTCGCGGTGGCCGGCGCCGACATCAAGGGCGTGCTGCGCTCCGACGCCATCGCGGAGGGCGATATCGCGGCCGGGCTGTGGGATGCGGCGGCGATCGGCGTCTGGCGCGTCGACTGGCGCAATCCGGCCGAGCATGTGCTGCTGTCGCGCGGCGCGGTCGGTGAAATCCGCCGCACCGATCACGGCTTCACCGTCGAGATGCGCTCGCTGACCCAGGCACTCGACCAGCCGCGCGGCCGGCTTTACCAGGCGCGCTGCAATGCCGATCTCGGCGATGCGCGCTGCACGGTCGATCTCGCCAACTCCGCCTACCGTGCCGAGGCGGCCATCACCGGCGGCGACGGCCGCCTGGCCATCACGACCGATGGGCTCTCGGCCTATGCCGACGGGCTGTTCACCGGCGGCCGGCTGACCTTCACCTCCGGCGCCAACCAGGGCGCGGCGGCCGCCATCAAGCAGCATCGGCTGGCCGAGGGCCTCGCCACCATCGGCCTGTGGGCGCCTTTGCCGGCGGCGCTCGCGCCGGGCGACGCCTTCACCATCGCGGCCGGCTGCGACAAGGCGTTCACGACCTGCCGCGACCGCTTTGCCAACCTGGTGAATTTTCGCGGCTTTCCCTTCATGCCGGGCAATGACTTCGCGCTCGGCTATATCCGCACCGGCGAGCCGGGCCTCGATGGCGGGAGCCTCAACCGATGACCGAACAGGATATCGTCGCCGCGGCGCGCGGCTGGATCGGCACGCCGTATCGGCACCAGGGAACGCTGAAGGGTGTGGGCTGCGATTGCCTCGGCCTCGTGCGCGGCGTGTGGCGCGAATTACTCGGGCCGGAGCCGGAACCGCCCGGCGCCTATGCGCCGGAATGGGCCGAGGCGCTGGGTACCGAGCGTATGGCCGAGGCGGCGCGCCGCCACATGGGCGAGATCCAGCCCGCCGCGATCCGGCCGGGCGACGTGCTGCTGTTTCGCTGGCGCGCCGGCTTGCCGGCCAAGCACGCCGCCATCCTCACCACCGCGAGCCGCATGATCCACGCCCATGACGGCGCGGCGGTCGCGGAGGTCGCCTTCACGCCGTGGTGGCGCCGCCACCTCGCTTTCGCCTTCCGTTTTCCGGGGATCGACTGATGGCAACTTTTCTCCTGCAGGCCGCCGGGCAGGCGGTCGGTTCGGCGATCGGCGGCCCGTTTGGCGGCATTGTCGGCCGCATCGTCGGCGGCGTCGCCGGCGCCTATATCGACAGCGCCCTGCTTGGCCAGTCCGGCCGCCCGGTCGAGGGGCCGCGCCTCAGCGATCTCAACGGCATTTCCTCGACCGAGGGCGCGCCGATCCCGCGCGTCTACGGCCGGGCGCGGCTCGGCGGCCAGGTGATCTGGGCGACGAGTTTCGAGGAGGTGGTCTCGACCAGCCGCGCCAGTTCCGGCGGCAAGGGCGGCGCCGGCGCTAGCGCACGCCAGACGAATTACAGCTATTTCGCCAATGTGGCGGTGGCGCTGTGCGAGGGGCCGATCGCTTATGTGCGGCGCGTGTGGGCCGATGGCGAGCCGCTCGACCTCGCCAAGGCGACGATGCGCGTCCATTCCGGCACGGAGGACCAGATGCCGGACCCGCTCGTCGTCGCCAAGGATGGCGAGGCGCTGGCGACTGCCTATCGCGGCACCGCCTATGTCGTGTTCGAGCGCCTGCCGCTCGCCGATTACGGCAACCGCCTGCCGCAGTTGACCTTCGAGGTGGTTGCGCCGGTCAAGGGCCTCGCCGACGATATCCGCGCCGTCAACATCATCCCGGGCAGCGGCGAATTCGTCTATGACACGCTCGCCGTCAGCCGCAATTTCACCTACGGCACCACGACCTCGGAGAACCGCCACCAGTACAGCCACTCGACCGACTGGGCGGCGTCGCTCGACCAGTTGCAGGCGCTGTGCCCCAATCTCGGCAGCGTCTCGCTGGTGGTGTCGTGGTTTGGCGACGACCTGCGCGCCGGCCAGTGCACCGTGGCGCCGCGCGTCGACCTCACCAGCAAGATCACCACCGGCGCCACCTGGAGCGTCGCCGGCCTGTCGCGCGGCGCCGCGCAGCTAGCGTCGCAGGTCGAAGGCCGCGCCGCCTATGGCGGTACGCCGAGCGATGCCAGCGTGATCCGCGCCATTCGCGACCTGAAGGCGCGCGGCCTCACTGTCACGCTCTACCCGTTCGTGATGATGGATGTCGCTGCCGGTAACACGCTACCCGACCCGTGGAGCGGCGCTGCCGGCCAGCCGGCCTATCCGTGGCGCGGCCGGCTGACCTGCCATCCGGCGCCGGGCGTATCCGGGTCGCCGGATGGCACGGCGGCGGCCGCGGCGCAGGTCGCTGCCCTGTTCGGAACGGCGGCGGTGGCGAATTTCACCATTGCCGGCGGCAATGTCGCCTATAGCGGCCCGGCCGAATGGAGCCTGCGCCGGCAGGTGCTGCACTACGCCCATCTCGCCAAGGCGGCCGGCGGCGTCGATGCTTTCCTGATCGGCTCGGAAATGATCGGCCTGACGCGCGTGCAGAGCGCGCCTGGCGTCTATCCGGCCGTGGCGCTGCTTGAGCAACTGGCGCAGGACGTGCGCGCCGTGCTCGGGCCGGCGACGAAGATATCCTATGCCGCCGACTGGACCGAATATGGCGCCCATGTCACCGGCGCCGACGTGCGCTTTCCGCTCGATGCGCTCTGGGCCTCGAGCGCCATCGATTTCGTCGGCATCGACTGGTATCCGCCGCTTTCGGACTGGCGCGACGGGCGCGCGCATGCCGATGCGGCCATCGCCTCCGGCCCGCTGGCGCTCGATTACCTGACGGCGCGCGTCGCCTCGGGCGAAGCCTTCGACTGGTATTACGCCGACGAGGCCGGGCGCGCCGCGCAGGACCGCCGGCCGATCACCGACGGACTCGGCAAGCCGTGGACGTTTCGGCAGAAGGACCTCGCCGGCTGGTGGCTCAACGCCCATCACGAGCGCGTCGGTGGCGTCGAGGCGGCCGTGCCGACCGCCTGGCAGCCCGGCGCGAAGCCGATCCGCCTGACCGAGATCGGTTGCCCGGCGGTCGATCGCGGCGCCAACGCGCCGAACGTCTTCCCGGATTTCAAGGCGGGCGCGGCCGGCCTGCCGTATTTCTCGCGCGGCTCGCGCGACGATCTCGCCCAGAACCGTGCGCTCACGGCGCTGCTCAGCTATTTCGACCAGCGGCTGCCCGGCCATCCGGCCGGCGCCAATCCGGTGTCGCCGGTCAGCGGGTTGCGCATGGTCGATGCCGACCATCTCGCGGTCTGGGCCTGGGATGCGCGGCCGTACCCGGCCTTTCCGCACCTGATGGATGTCTGGTCGGATGGCGAGAACTGGGCGACGGGCCACTGGCTCAACGGCCGGCTCGAAGGCGTGCCGCTCGGGGCGCTCGTGCGCCAGTTGGCGAGCGATCTCGGCGATCTCGCCGTCGATGCCGGCCTGCTCGACGGTTTCGTCGAGGGCTATGTCGTCGATCGCACCATGGCGGCGCGCAATGCCATCGAACCGCTGGCGGCGCTGTTCGGCTTTGACGGTGTCGAGCGCGCCGGCACCATGACCTTCGTGCGCCGCGATGGCCCCGTGGCGACGACGCTCGACGAGGATGACCTCGTGCCGGATCGCGATGGCCAGTTGCTCAACCTGACGCGGGCGCAGGAAAGCGAGTTGCCGCACGAGATTTCCTTCACCGTGGTCGATGCCGAGAACGATTATCGCAGCATCGCCGTCGCCTCGCGCCGGCTGGAAGGCGCGAGCCGCAGCACCAGCCGCAACGATGTCGCGGTCGCGACGCGCCGCGCCGTGGTGCAGCGCCTCAGCGATATCGCGTTGCAGGAAATCTGGATCGGCCGCGAGACGCTTGTCGCCCGGCTCCGGCCCGGCCTGATCGGGCTCGAGGTCGGCGATACGCTGGCGTTCACGGTCGATGGCCAGGCACGCCTGTTCCGCCTGACTCGGATCACCGACGGCGCGGCGCGCGAGATCGAGGCGCGCGCCATCGAACCGACCGTGCATGACATCACCGTCGGGCCGAGCCCGTTGCACAGCATCTCGGCGCCGCCGATGCCGGGGCCGCCGCTCGCCATGGTGGTCGATCTGCCATTCGCCGCGCGCGATCCCGCTGTCCTGCAATATCTCGCGGTCGCCGCCAGCCCGTGGCCGGGCGGCTTCACGCTGTGGCGCTCGGCCGGCGGCGAGAGCTTTGCCGCACGCGATAAGGTGGCGTTTCCTGCGCTTGTCGGCGAGACGCAGAGCGAACTCCGGCCTGGCCCGCTCTGGCGTTTCGACCGGGGCAACACGCTCGATGTCGCGCTGTCTGGCAACGGGCTCAGTTCCATCGACCCGCTGCGGGTTCTCGCCGGCGAAAACCTGATCACCGTTAGGGGCGCGGACGGGGCGTGGGAGTTGATCGGCTTCGCCGGCGCCGAACTGATCGGCGAGCGGCGCTGGCGGCTCACGAGCCTGCTGCGCGGCCTCGGCGCCTCCGAGGCGCTCGCCGCGCGCACGCTGCCGGCCGGTGCGCCGCTCGTGGTCATCGACCAGACGCTGGTGCCGCTGACCGACCAGATCGACGACCTGTTCCGCGCCTACCAGTACCGCCTGACGCCGGCCGGCGCCGATCTCGGCGATCCCGCCGCCATCGGATTCGCGGGCTCCGCGACCCCATTGGCGCTGCTGCCCTATGCGCCGGTCGGCGTGCGGGCGAAGCGTCAGGATGACGGCATCGCATTGCGCTGGATCAGGCGCACGCGGCTGGGCGGCGATAGCTGGGACATCGCCGAGGTGCCGCTTTCCGAGGAACGCGAGGCCTATGAGGTCGATATCCTGTCCGGCGGCGTCACGCTGCGCACCTTGAGCACCACCACGCCCGACCTGCTCTATGGCGACGAACTCGCCGATTTCGGCGCGGCTCAGGCGGTGCTGTCGCTGCGCATCTGCCAGCTGAGCGCCGTCGCCGGGCGCGGCCTGCCGCTCGTCGCCGATATCCCGGTGCGCTGACGCCTGCCGCCCTTCGTCCTGCCTTTCAGCCGCCTCCGGGCGGCTTTTCATGTCTGGAGCCATCGACCATGAGTGCTGCCAATTATCCCTCGCCGATCCTCGATTTCACCCTGAAATACGAGGGCGGCTGGTCCGACGACCCGCGCGACCCCGGCGGCGCGACGATGAAGGGCGTGACGATAGCCACCTATGCCGCCTTCAAGGGCAGGGCGGTCGGCAAGGCCGAACTCAGGGCGATCCCCGACACGGACCTGTTCGCGATCTATCGCGGCGGCTACTGGGATGCCGTCGATGGCGACGTGCTGCCGGCCGGCCCCGATCTCTGCCTGTTCGATATCGCCGTCAACAGCGGCCCGGCGCGCGCGCTCTCGTGGTGGCGGGCCTGTCCGCAGGGTGAACCGGTCGCGGCGGTGACATGGCTCTGCGCCAGGCGCCGCGCGTTCTGGCAGGGGCTCAAGACTTTCACGACCTTCGGCCGGGGCTGGTTCGCGCGCGGCGCCGCCTGCGAGGCGCTCGCCCTGACCATTGCCGCCGGTGCGGCGGCGCCCAGCGTGCTCGCCGGGCAGGCGCGCGATGCGGCGCGCAAGACGCAAGGCGCGGCGGCGGGTGCCGCCGCCACCACGGCGGGCACGCCGATCGCGGCCACGCAAACCGCCTCCGGCTGGGTGCTGGCGGCGATGCTGGCCGCCGTCGCGCTGGCGCTGGCCTTCCTGATCCATCACGCCCTCGCGCAACGCGCGCGCGCCGAAGCGCTGAACGCCACCATCGGCCTGGGAGAGCAATCATGAGCGATCTCACCAATCTCGCCGCTGAGGTCGTCAAGGCCGGCGCGCCGATCCTCGGCGGCATCATTGGCGGGCCGGCCGGCACCATCGCCGCGACGGCGATCTCCGCGATTGCCGGCGCGCTCGGCAGTGATGACGCGCCCGCGGCCGTAGCCGCCGCCATCAAGGCCGACCCGGCCAAGGCGGCGGCGGCGTTGCAGCAGGTCGAGCAGGCCGCGCCCGCCGCCTGGATCGCCTTGCAGCAGGCGTCGCTCGACGCCTATGCCCGCACCACGCAGGAGGAATTCGCCAAGGGCTGGTTCTACTCGGCCTGGCGTCCGGCCGGCATGTGGCTCGTGCTCGGCTGCTGGGGTTTTGCCCTGTTGCCGGCCTCCTGGCTGCGCATCGCCGTGCCGATGTCGGATCTGGTGTCATTCACCAGCCTGTACCTGACGCTCTACATGGGCGGGCACACCGCCAAGGAATGGTTCACGGCCCATTACGGCGCCGCCCGGAAAGCGCACTGAGCCAACGGCGTTCATGCGGGGTTCAGGCGCGCAGGCAATGTTACTGCCATGCAGTTTGTGCTTGTCCTGTTGCTGGCCCTGGTGTCGTCCGTCGATACGGCGGATGCCGGCAAGAAGGCGCGTTGTCTGGCACCCGCCGATGCCTCGGCCGCCGTGCAGCGCCATCACCTGCAGCAGCCGCGCAGCGCCATCGCCGCCGCGCGCCGCAAGGCATCGGGCGATCTGCTGGCGGCGCGCCTGTGCGAGGGCAAGAGCGGCTATGTCTATCGGCTGCATATTCTTGCGAAGAATGGACATGTCGCGCGCGTTGTGGTCGATGCCAAGTCAGCCGAGATCCTCGGCGTGCATTGACCACGGATCGCCAGCGCCATGAGATTGCTCGTCGTCGAGGATGATCGCGACCTGAACCGCCAGATTTCCACCGCCCTGTCCAATGCCGGCTATGCCGTCGATCATGCATTCGACGGCGAGGAAGGGCATTTCCTCGGCGATACGGAACCTTACGACGCCGTGATCCTCGATGTCGGGCTGCCGAAGCTCGACGGCATCGCCGTGCTGGAGCGATGGCGCCGCGACGGCCGTGTCATGCCGGTGCTGATCCTGACGGCGCGCGACCGCTGGAGCGACAAGGTCGAGGGTTTCGATGCCGGCGCCGACGATTACGTGCCCAAGCCCTTCCATATGGAAGAAATCCTCGCCCGCGTCCGCGCCCTGCTGCGCCGCGCCACCGGCCACGCCACCAGCGAGCTGACCTACGGCCCGGTGACGCTCGATACGCGCTCGAGCCGGGTCGTCGTCGATGGCGCGGCGGTCAAGCTCACCTCGCATGAATATCGCCTGCTCTCCTACCTGATGCACCATCAGGGCAGGGTGGTGTCGCGCAGCGAACTGGTCGAGCATCTTTACGATCAGGATTTCGATCGCGATTCGAACACGATCGAGGTTTTCGTCGGCCGGCTGCGCCGCAAGCTCGGCGTCGATGTCATCCAGACGGTGCGCGGCCTCGGCTATCTTTGCGAGCCGCCCGGCGGCGCTCCGGCGGCCTAGCCCATGGACTGGCGCCTCGCCGGGCGCGATTCGCTGGCGCGGCGCCTGTTCGCCAGCGCCGCGACGCTGACGCTCGCCATCCTGCTCGTGTCGGGGCTCGTTCTTTCGGCGCTGCACAGCAACTACGCGGTGCGCACCTTCGATGACCAGCTCGATATCTACATGAAGGCGCTGATCGCCGACGTCGCCGTCAACAGCGACAGCGGCGATCGCAGCACGCTCGGCGATCTCGGCGAGCCGCGCTTCCGCACGCCGCTCTCGGGCTGGTACTGGCAGGTGACGAAGCTGTCGCCCGACAACAGCCAGACGGTCGATGTCCAGGTCTCTCCCTCGCTGTTCGCCGGCCGCCTGCCGCATGGCGATGCCAGCGGCAAGCAGCCCTTCGCCCGCGCGCGCACCGTGGTCGCCACCGGCGTCGACGACCGCCCGCTGCGCATGGTCGAGAGCTATATCGATATTGGCGAGCAGGGCCGCTACCTCGTCGCCGTCGCCGCCGACCCGACCGAGGTCAATGACGAGGTGCGCAGCTTCAACTGGGCGCTGGTCGTGACCTTCGGCGTGCTGGCGCTGGCCTTGCTCGGCTCGGCCACCTTGCAGGTCCGTTTCGGCCTGCGCCCGGTCGGCCAGTTGCGCCGCGCGCTGGCCGCGATCCGCCGCGGCGAGGCCGATCGCATCGAGGGCCATTTCCCGACCGAGATCGCGCCGCTGACCGAGGAACTCAACCAGCTTGTCAGCACCAATCGCGAGATCGTCGAACGCGCGCGCACGCAGGTCGGCAATCTCGCCCATGCCCTCAAGACACCGCTTAGCGTGCTGATGAACGAGGCGGAGACGGCCAAGGGGCCGCTCGCCGCCAAGGTGCGCGAGCAGAGCGCGCTGATGAACGATCAGGTCCAGCATTATCTCGACCGGGCGCGCGCGGCGACCCGCGCCGTCGCCATCGGCGCCAGCACGCCGGTCGAACCGGTGCTGACGCGGCTGGTGCGCGCGTTTTCCCGTATTCACGCCGAGAGGGGCGTGACCTTCCGGTTCGAGGCCGATCCCGGGCTGACCTTCCGGGGCGAGCGCCAGGATCTCGAGGAGGTGCTCGGCAATCTCGCCGACAATGCCGGCAAATGGGCGAGACGCGAGGTCGTCATCAGCGCCCGCCGGCTGCCCGGGCAGGTTGGCGGCCGCAGCATGATCGCCTTCGCTGTCGTCGATGACGGGCCGGGCCTGCCGCCTGAGATGCGCGGCGAGGCGGTGCAGCGCGGGCGCCGGCTCGATGAAAGCAAGCCGGGCTCCGGCCTCGGCCTGTCCATCGTGCAGGACATCGCCACCATGTATGCCGGCACGCTGTCGCTCGGCGACGGCCCGGGCGGCGGGCTCGCCGTCAGCGTGACCTTGCCGGCCATCGACGACAAGGCGTGATCCGGGCTATCGATGAAAGCCGTTTCCTGCCTGCCTGCGGCCAGATGGCGAGATGACGCCAGCGAAAGAACAGGCTAGCGAAGGGGAATGCCTGTCTGGGTCCCTATCGCCATCCTCCTCGGCCTGAGCCTGTTCGTGCTGCTCAGGGCGCTGCGCGTGCGCCCGGTTGCCCGCGAGACCACGGTCGATGCCGCGTTCTATCGCGAGCAGCAGGCCGAGATCGACCGGCAACTCGCGCTCGGCCAGATCGCCCCGGCCGAGGCCGAGACGGCGCGCCTCGAAGCGTCGCGCCGCCTGCTCGCCGCGACGCGGCTTGAGCCGCGTGCCTTGCAGGCGAGCAACGGCGCGCGCCGGTTCGGCGCCGTCGCCGTGCTTGTCGCCATCCCCGCCATCGCCCTGCCGCTCTATGCCCGCCTCGGCTCGCCCGGCATGCCCGAGGCGCCGTTGGCCGCGCGGCTCGATGCCGATCCGGCCAAAATGGACCTGCCGACCGCGATCGCCCGCATCGAGCATCATCTCGCCGAACAGCCGAATGACGGCAAGGGCTATGCGATCATCGCGCCGGTCTACATGCGCATCGGCCGCTATGACGATGCGGCGCGCAGTTTTGCCAGCGCCCTGCGGCTGCTGCCGGAGACGGCCGGTCTGCAAGCCGATTACGGCGAGGCGCTGACCGCCGAGCAGCAAGGCATCGTCAATGCCGATGCCCGCAAGGCGTTCGAGCGCGCGCTGGTGCTGGAGCCGGGCCTGCTCAAGGCACGCTTCTATCTGGCGCGCGCCGCCGAGCAGGACGGCGACAAGCCGAAAGCCATCGCCATGCTGGAAGCGATGCGCAAGGATACGCGCGATCCGGCGCAGGTTACCCGGTTCGGTCAGGAGATCGCGCGCCTCGCAGGCGCGGCGGCGGTGCCGAAGGGGGGCGAGGCCATCGCCGCCCTGCCGCCGGCCGAACAGCAGCAGCAGATCCGCGCCATGGTGCAGGGGCTCGATGCGCGCTTGACCTCCGATGGCGGCAGCGCGCAGGAATGGGGCCGGCTGGTGCGCGCCTATGCCGTGTTGCGCGAAACCGACAAGGTTCACGCCACGCTGCAACGCGCGCGCACCGCGCTCGCCGGGGACGCCGCCGCGCTGGCAGCCCTCGATACCGCGATTGCCGATCTCGGCATCGCCGACAACACGGATGGTCGTCAGCCATGACCCGCAAGCAACGGCGCCTCGTTCTGATCGCTGCGGCCGGCCTCGTGCTCGCCGGCGCGGTGGCGCTGATCCTGACGCAGCTCAACAGCTCCATCACCTTCTTCAAGAGCCCGAGCGAGATCACGGCCGAGAAGATCGCGCCCGGCACGCGCCTGCGCATCGGCGGGCTGGTCGAGGCCGGCACGGTCGAGAAAACCGACGGCCAGCACGTCGCCTTCAAGGTGACCGATGGCAACGGCTCGCTGCCGGTGCGCTTCACCGGCATCCTGCCGGACCTGTTCCGGGAGGGGCAGGGCGTCGTCGCCGAGGGCGTGCTGCAAGGCGACGGCAGCTTCACGGCCGATACCGTGCTCGCCCGTCATGACGAGAAATACATGCCGCGCGAGGTCGCCGACGCCCTGAAGAAGCAGGGGCGCTGGCAGGAGGGCCAGGATGGCAATCCGGTGCCCGGCCACGCGGCTCCGGCAGGAGCAAAGACCCAATGATCGTCGAGCTTGGCCATTTCGCCCTCGTGCTGGCGCTGGCGGTGGCGCTGGTGCAGATGGTGCTGCCGCTGGTCGGCGCGCGCAACGGCGACGCCGCGCTGATGGCGATCGGCCGCTCGGCCGCGGTGCTGCAACTGGTGCTGGTCGCCGGCGCCTTCGTCGCCCTGACCTATGCCTATGTCGTGTCCGATTTCTCGGTGCTCAACGTCTTCCAGAATTCGCATTCGCAGCAGCCGCTCATCTACAAATTCACCAGTGTCTGGGGCAATCACGAAGGCTCGATGCTGCTCTGGGTGCTGATCCTGGCGCTGTTCGGCGCGCTGGTGGCGATATTCTCGCCCGATATGCCGGAGCGGCTGCGCGCCAATACGCTGGCCGTGCAGGCCTCGATCGCCGTCGCCTTCCTGCTGTTCATGCTGCTGAGCTCGAACCCGTTCGCCAGGCTGTCGCCGGCGCCGCTCGAGGGCCGCGACCTCAACCCGATCCTGCAGGATCTCGGCCTCGCCGTGCATCCGCCGCTGCTCTATGCCGGCTATGTCGGCTTCTCGATCGCGTTCTCGTTCGCCGCCGCCGCGCTGATCGACGGCCGGCTCGATGCCGCCTGGGCGCGCCATGTCCGGCCATGGATTCTGCTCGCCTGGATCTTCCTGACGCTCGGCATCGCCATGGGCTCGTACTGGGCCTATTACGAGCTCGGCTGGGGCGGCTGGTGGTTCTGGGACCCGGTCGAGAATGCCTCGCTGATGCCATGGCTCACCGGCACGGCGCTGTTGCATTCGGCGATCGTCATGGAGAAGCGCGGCGCGCTGAAGGTCTGGACCATCCTGCTCGCGGTCATCACCTTCTCGCTGTCGCTGCTCGGCACCTTCCTGGTGCGCTCGGGCGTGCTGACCTCGGTGCACACGTTCGCCACCGATCCGGCGCGCGGCGTGTTCATCCTGATCATCCTGTGCGTGTTCATCGGCGGCGGCCTGGCGCTGTTTGCCTGGCGCGCGCCGTTGCTGGCGCAGGGCGGCCTGTTCGCGCCGGTGTCGCGCGAGGGCGCGCTGGTGTTCAACAACCTGTTCCTGACCGCGGCCTGCGTCGCGGTGTTCACCGGCACGCTCTATCCGCTGCTGCTGGAGGCGTGGAACGGCGAGAAAATCTCGGTCGGCCCGCCATTCTTCGTCGCGACGATGTTGCCGCTGACCTTGCCGCTGGTGCTCGCCATCCCGATCGGCCAGCAACTCGCCTGGAAGCGCGGCGACCTGCTCGGCGTATGCCAGAGGCTGTTACTGGTATTGGTGTTCGCGATCCTCGTCGGCATCGCCACCGTCGCCATGACGACGGGCGGCCCGGTCATGGCGCCGATCGGCATCGGCATCGGGGCCTTCCTGATCGTCGGCGCGCTGAGCGAATTGTGGCTGCGCGCCAGCCGCGCCGGCGGCGGCATGGGCGCCGTGTTGCGCCGCCTGTTCGGCCTGCCGCGCTCGGCCTGGGGCAGCGCCATCGCCCATGCCGGCGTCGGCATGCTGGTCATCGGCATTGCCGCCACCGCCTTCGAGCAGGAGCATATCCTGGCCGTCTCGCCCGGCCAGAGCGTCACCGTCGGCCCGCAAACGATCACGCTTGACGGGCTTTATCCGGTGACCGGGCCGAATTATCGCGCCACCGTCGCGCGCTTCACGGTGCGCGACGAGGCCGGCATCGTCATCGGCCGGCTCGAACCGGCGCGGCGCGTCTACAACGCCCAGCAGACGCCGACCAACGAGACGGCGCGCCTGACGCGCGGCTTCAGCCAGCTTTACCTCGCGCTCGGCGAGGCCGAGGGGGCGAACGCCATCGCGGTCAGGGCCTATTGGAAACCGATGATCCTGCTGATCTGGCTCGGCTGCGTCGTGATGGCGCTCGGCGGCGTGCTGTCGCTGGCCGACAAGCGGCTGCGCATCGGCATCCCGACCCGCACGCGTGCCCACAAACCGGCGAAGGTTCCGGCGTGAGGCGCCCCCGGCACTGGGCTTCGGTGCTGCTCGCCGGCCTGCTCGTGCTGAGCGCCTCCGGCGCCTTCGCGGTGCAGCCCGACGAGATGCTGCCCGACCCGGCACAGGAGGCGCGCGCCCGCCATATCTCGCAGGAATTGCGCTGCCTCGTGTGCCAGAACCAGTCGATCGACGATTCGGAGGCGCCGCTCGCCCGCGACCTGCGCCTGCTGGTGCGCGAGCGCATCAAGGCGGGTGACAGCAACGCCGCCATCCGGAAATTCCTCGTCGCGCGCTATGGCGAATTCGTGCTGCTCAAGCCGCCCTTCGCCTGGAACACCGTCCTTCTGTGGCTGCTGCCTTTCATTGCCCTGCTCGGTGGCGTGATCGGCATCGTGTTGGCGGGCCGCCGCAAGACGGCAATGCCGCCCGCGCCGCTGAGCGAGGACGAGCAGCGCGCGCTCGATCGCGTGCTCGGCGAAAGCTGACAGGCCGGCACATTACAAATCTTTCATGCGGCGGCCACCTGCCTGAAAACCCGGCTGGGCCAATCTGACCTCGTTCCGCGGTTGACCAGTTCGCAGCATTGTCGCCCCCGCCGCATCGGGAAAGCGCGGAATAAAGCCCTTCAATGGGCAGGGCAGGCCGGAAGTGCCCCACCGGCCTGCCCATTTTGTTTCGGAACGTGTAGGCTGGCGCGATGCGAATCCTGATCGTTGAGGACGACCGCGAAGCTGCGGCTTATCTCGTCAAGGCCCTGCGGGAAGCAGGCCACGCGCCCGACCACGCCGCCGACGGCCTCGACGGTTACGCGCTCGCCACCGAGAACGGTTACGACGTGCTCATCGTCGACCGCATGCTGCCCAAGCTCGACGGCCTGTCGCTGATCGGCGGCCTGCGCGAGCAGAAGATCGAGACGCCGGTGCTGATCCTGTCGGCGCTCGGCCAGGTCGATGACCGCGTCAAGGGCCTGCGCGCCGGCGGCGACGATTACCTCACCAAACCCTATGCCTTTTCCGAGTTGCTCGCCCGCGTCGAGGTGCTGTCGCGCCGCAAGAGCCCGCAAGCCGCCGAGACGGTGTATCGTGTCGGCGACCTCGTGCTAGACCGGTTGTCGCATCGCGTGACGCGTGGCGGCGAGGAAATCGACCTGCAACCGCGCGAATACCGCCTGCTCGAATACCTGATGCGCCATGCCGACCAGGTCGTGACGCGCACCATGCTGCTGGAGAACGTGTGGGACTACCATTTCGATCCGCAGACCAATGTCATCGACGTGCACGTCTCGCGGCTGCGCTCGAAGATCGACCGCAATTTCGAGAAGACCCTGCTGCATACCGTGCGCGGCGCGGGATACGTCATCCGTGACGGCGCTCGGTAAACTTATCCGCTCGACCGCCTTCAAGCTTTCGGCGATCTATCTGCTATCGTTCACGCTGTTCGCGGTGTTCATCCTTGGTTACGTCGCCTGGAATGCGCGTGCGCTGCTGACGGCACAGATTTCCGAGACGATCGAGGCCGAGGTCAGCGGCCTCGCCGAGCAGTTTCGCCAGGGCGGCATCCGGCGACTCGTCTTCATCATCGAGCGCCGCTCGCGCCAGCCCGGCGCGTTCCTTTACCTGCTCAGCGGCCCCAACAACGAGCCGCTTGCCGGCAACGCCATCGGCCTGAAGCCGGAACTGCTGACCGCGCCCGGCTGGCACGAAACCTCCTACACCATCAGCGACGAACATGAGCGGGCGCCGCGCAGCGCCATGATCCGGGTCTTCCGGCTGCCCGGCGACTTCCACCTTCTCGTCGGCCGCGACGTGATGGAACGCGAGCAATTGCGCGGCGTCATCCGGCGCGGCCTGACCTTGTCGCTCGGCCTCGTCGTACTGCTCGGCACGCTTGGCGGCCTGTTCATCACCCGCCGCGTGCTCAAGCGCGTCGACAGCATGTCCGAGACGGCGCAGAGCATCATGGCCGGCAATCTCGCCGGCCGGCTCGCCGTCAGCGGCAATGGCGACGAACTCGATCGCCTCGCCGGCAACCTCAACGCCATGCTCGACCGTATCGGCGAGTTGATGACCGGCCTGCGCGAGGTGTCGGACAATATCGCCCATGACCTCAAGACGCCGCTGACGCGGCTGCGCAACGGCGCCGAGGAAGCGTTGCGCACTGGGCGCAGCGACGACGATTATCGCCGGGCGCTCGACAGCATGATCGACGAATCGGATGGGTTGATCCGGACCTTCAACGCCCTGCTGATGATCGCGCGCGCCGAAAGCGGCACGGCGAGCGAGGCCAAGCAGCGTTTCGATGCCGGCGCCGTGGTGAGCGGCGTCGCCGAACTCTACGAGCCGGTGGCGGAGGAGGCCGGCCTTTCCCTGAAGACGGAAGCCGCCGAGGGACAGTTCGTCATCGGCAGCCGCGAACTGCTGAGCCAGGCGCTGGCCAACCTCGCCGACAACGCCATCAAATACGGCGCTTCCGCCGAGCACGGTGGCGAGATCGTCATGAGCGCGGCGCTGCGCGGCGACCGGGTCGAGATTACCGTCGCCGATGGCGGGCCCGGCATCCCGCCCGAGGACCGCCAGCGCGTGCTCGACCGCTTCACGCGGCTCGACAGCAGCAGCGGCAAGCCGGGTTCCGGCCTCGGCCTCAGCCTCGCGGCGGCGATCGTGCATTTTCACGGCGGCACCCTCGCGCTGGAGGATAATCAGCCCGGCCTGCGCGTGGTTCTTTCTTTGCCTGCCGCGCCGGGTGAGGCATGAATGACTGCCCGAACAACGCTGGTAACGCCATCCCGTGCCTTCACTGATCTCCCTCCTGACCTCATCCGGCACGCCGAGCAGCGTCGCCAGGGCCATCGCCACCTGCCGCAAGAGCCTGTTCGGCTTCATCGACGATGAGGCCGCGCTCGCAACGCTCGCCGAACGCCTCGAGGGCACGCCGGCGGCGGCACCTCTGTTGGCGCGCCTGCTCGAAGGCTCTCCCTTCCTCACCCGCCTGATGCGGCGCTGGCCGGATTGGCTTGCCGCCTCGCTCGATGGCGATCCCGCCGCGCGCATGAGCGATCTGCTCGGCCGCATGGCCGCGATCTCCGGCGAGGCAGGCTCGATCGAGGACGCGATGGCGCCGATGCGCCGTCTGCGCAACGAGGTGGCGCTGCATATCGCGCTCGCCGATTGCGCCGGGCTGTGGCCGGTCGAGCGCGTCACCGAGGCCCTGACCGCTTTCGCCGATGCCGCGACCGCCGCGGCGCTCGAGGTCTCGCTGGCGCGTCTGGCCGAGGCCGGCCGGCTCGTGTTTGCACAAGACGCCCCCTTCGCGCCGGCGAGCGGCCTGACCATCCTCGCCATGGGCAAGCACGGCGCGGGCGAACTGAACTATTCCAGCGATATCGACCTGATCGTGCTGTTCGAGCCGCGCAAGGTTCCGGTGCGTGACGGGCTGGAGCCGCTCGACCTCGCGGTCCAGGTCACCAAGGATATCGTGCGGCTGCTGCACGAACCGACCGGCGACGGTTTCGTGTTCCGTGTCGATCTCAGGCTCCGGCCCGACCCGGCCTCGACGCCGATCGCCATGCCGGTCGGCGGTGCGCTCGCCTATTACGAATCGGTCGGCCAGAACTGGGAACGCGCCGCGATGATCAAGGCGCGCCCGATTGCCGGCGATCTCGCCCTCGGCGCGGGTTTCCTCAAGGAGTTGCAGCCCTTCATCTGGCGCAAATATTTCGACTACGCGGCGATTGCCGATATCCACGCCATGAAGCGGCAGATCTATGCCCATAAGGGCCACGAGGCGATCGCCATCGAGGGCCACGATATCAAGCTCGGGCGCGGCGGCATCCGCGAGATCGAGTTCTTCGTGCAGACGCAGCAGCTTGTCTTCGGCGGCCGCCGGCCGCATCTGCGTGGCGCGCGCACGCTCGATATGCTGCCCTTTCTCGAGCAGGACGGTTGGATCGGCCGCCGCGCCGTCGAAGATCTCGCCAATGCCTACCGCTTCCTGCGCATGGTCGAGCACCGGCTGCAAATGGTCGATGATGAGCAGACCCAGCGCCTGCCGCGCGAGCCGCAAGCGCTCGATGCCTTCGCGCGCTTTGCCGGCTTCACGCCATCCGGTTTTCGCAAGGCTCTCGTCGGCCATCTCAGGCGCGTCGAGACGCATTACGCCAAGCTGTTCGAGCATGCCCCGGAACTGACCTCCAGCATCGG
Organism: uncultured Alphaproteobacteria bacterium; assembly: GCA_937988775.1. Classification (GTDB taxonomy): domain Bacteria; phylum Pseudomonadota; class Alphaproteobacteria; order Rhizobiales; family Beijerinckiaceae; genus CALKHP01. The sequence continues at coordinate 295,714 of CALKHP010000030.1, read as the reverse complement.
CAATCTCGTTTTCACCGGCACGGCGGACGATCCCGACACGCTCTCCACCTTGCGCCGGCTCGGCTTCACGCGGCCGGAACTGGTCGCCGAGACGATCCGGGGCTGGCATTTCGGCCGCCGGGCGGCCGTCACCACGCCGCGCGCCCGCGAGGTGCTGACCGAACTGGTGCCGAGCCTGCTCGAGGCGTTCGGCCGCTCGAGCGATCCCGATGGCGGGCTGATTGCGCTCGACAATGCCTTCGCCCGCATGCCGGCCGTGGTCGAACTGTTCTCGATCCTGAAATCGAACCAGCCGCTGCGCGTGCTGATCGCCGAGGTGTTCGGCAGCGCGCCGCGCCTCGCCGATATCGTCGCCAACCGTCCGCATGTGCTCGATGCGCTCGTCGATCCCGCCTTCCTCAACCCCGTTACCGACAGTGCGGCCATCAAGAAGCGCATCCGGGCTTCAGTTGCCGGCGCCGGCGACACGGAGGATTTCCTCGATCGGCTGCGCTATGTGGCGCGGGCGGAGAATTTCGTCGTCGGCGCGCAAATCCTCTCGGCGGTGTTCCCGGCATCCGAGGCCGGCGCCGCCTATGCAGCGGTCGCCGAAGCCATCGTCACTGTTGCGCTGGAGCGGGTCGAGGCGGATTTTGCCGCCCGCCACGGCCGTGTCGAGGGTGGGCGCGTCGCGGTGTTCGCGCTCGGCAAGCTCGGCAGCCGCGAATTGACCGCGACCTCCGATCTCGACCTCGTGGTGATCCGCGACCACGCGCCCGAGGCTGGCCCCTCCGATGGCGAGAAGCCGCTTTATCCGGCCGATTGGTTCGCCCGCCTGACCCAGCGCCTGATCAGTGCCCTGACCGTGCCGACGCGCGCCGGTGCGCTGTACGAGATCGACATGCGGCTGCGCCCGCACGGCAATAAGGGGCCGCTCGCCGCCTCGCTCGCCAGTTTCGAGGACTATTACACCGGCAGCGCCGAACTCTGGGAGGTGATGGCGCTGACCCGCGCCCGCGCCGTGTGCGGCGATGCCGGGCTGCTCGCCGAGGCCGAGGCGGCGATCGCGCGTATCGTCACCGCGCCGCGCGATGGCAAGGCGCTCGGCAAGGCGGCGCGCGAGATGCGCGACCTCGTCAGCGAGGAAAAGCCGGCCGACGGGCTGCTCGACATGAAACTCGCGCCCGGCGGCCTGTTCGATCTCGAATTCATCGCGCAGGTGCTGAGCCTGCGTTCGCAAGGCGCGCTGGTGCGGCCGGGCGAGACGACAGGCGCGCTGCTGGCGCTCGCCGCCGGGCAGGGCGCCTTGCCGCGCGCCACGGCCGACAGCCTCGTCGATGCCTGGCGCTTGCAGACCGGCATGATCCAGATCCTGCGCCTGTGCCTCGATGGCCCGGCCGACGCCAGGACGCTGCCGCTTGCCCTCAAGCGCCGGCTGGCCGATGCCGCCGCCGTGCCGGATTTCCGCGTTCTGGAGCGAACGCTGGCCGATTGCCGCGTCAAGGTGATTGCCGCCTTCAAGCAGATCGTCGGCTGAGGCGGCTCCTGGATTCCCGATCGCGCTCACGCGCGTCGGGAATGACACTGGCAAGCTCTTCCGAAGCGGGATCGGCGGATCAAGTCCGCCGATGACGGTTGGTGTGTTCGCGCTGTCTTTTCCGCCGTCATGGGCCGGCTTGACCGGCCCATCCCGATCGGAAAGGCACAGCGGGAATGACACGTCGCCCCTTCAAGCAGGCTCTCAATGCACCGTCGTGCGCGCCGCGGTCTCGATGCGGGCCGGCGCCAGCAGCGCGGCAAGGGGCGCCTCGTCCTGCGGCAGGTGCATCATCACGATGGTGCCGGAGCCGACGGTCGAGCGGATGCGCAATTGGCCGCCATGCATTTCCACCAGCGACTTGGCGATGGCGAGCCCGAGCCCCGAGCCCTTGAAACCGTCGCGCATCGCGCCGCCGACCTGCCCGAAAGGCCGGCCGAGATCGGGCAGTGCCTCGGGAGCGATACCAATGCCGCTATCCTCGATATAGATGTTCACCGCGCCGGGCGCGCGGCGCAGGCGCACCGACACCCGCCCGCCAGCCGGCGTGAACTTGATGGCGTTCTGCAGCAGGTGGACCAGCGCCTGGTTGACGGCGCGCTTGTCCGCGTTGATCGGCAGGCCCGGCGTGGCATCGATCTCGACATGCAGCGCTTTCTCGTCCGCCGCCGCGCGGATGCTGCACACCGCCTCGTTGACCGCCTCGTCCGGGCACAGCGGCTGGAGGTCGAGACGGATGCGGCCGGACTCGATGCGCGACATGTCGAGCACGTCGCTGATCACGCCGAGCAGGTATTGGCCGCTCGTGCGGATGTCGCGGGCATATTCGGCATATTTGCGCGTGCCGATCGGTCCGAAAATCTCCCCCTCCATCATCTCCGAGAAGCCGATGATCGCGTTGAGCGGCGTGCGCAGCTCGTGGCTCATATTGGCCAGGAATTCGGATTTGGCGCGGTTGGAACTCTCGGCCGTACTTTTCTGGTCGTGATATTTGTCGGCGAGTTCGGCGAGTTGCACCTTCTGGATTTCGAGTGTCTTGCGCGATTTCTGCAGATCCGCGATGGTCGAGAGCAGCTTCTGCTCGCCATCCTTGAGCTTTTCCTCGTTCTGCTTGAGCAGTGTGATGTCGGTGCCGACCGAGACGTAGCCGCCATCCTTGGTGCGGCGCTCGTTGACCTGCAGGTAGCGGCCATCCAGCAGATGAGCCTCGAAGCTGCGGGCGGCGGCATCGTCGAGCGGCAGGGCGGCGGCGTGGTCTTCCAGCACCAGCGGCGTGCTGATGGCGTGCAGTTCCTCGTAGCGCATGCCGGGACGAACCTGCTCCGGTGCGACGCCGTGCAGCGACTGAAATTTCGAGTTGCAGATCACCAGCCGGTTCTGCGTGTCCCACAATACGAAGGCTTCCGAGACCGCTTCGATCGCATCGCGCAGCCGCAGGTCCGCCGCCGCCGTCTGTTCGGCCAGCCGCTTGTGCTCGGTCACGTCGACCGCGATGCCGACCAGATGCGGCATGCCGGTCGCCTCGTCGCGCACGATCTCCGCGCGCGCCCTGAGCCAAGTCCACGCGCCGCTGGCATGGCGCATGCGAAAATCGCAGTCGATCGCCTCGAGCTTTTCACCCGCCAGCCGGTCGGCCAGGGCATAGAGGTCGCCGTCTTTCGGATGCATCAGTGCGTTCACCGCGCCGAAGGACAGGAACTCGCTATGGCGCTCCAGGCCGAGGATTTCATACATCGAATCCGACCAGAACAGCCGGCCCCGACCGATATCCCAATCCCACAGGCCGCAGCGGCCACGGTTCAACGCGGTGTCGATGCGGCCCTTGACGCCGTGGCAGGTCGCCTCGGCGCTGACGGCGCGCGCCGCCTGCAGATAATAGCCGACGGCCAGCGTCACGATCACCAGTGCGGCCGCGAGCATCAGCAGCATGATGGCGTTGGCATGTTCGCGCCATGCCTGCACGGCGTCGACATCGGCCTGGACCAGCGCGACCAGGCCGGGCGGCGCCGTCAGCCGCCGGACGGTGGCATGGGCCGGCACGTTGCCGGGCAGCACGACCTGCATCACGCCGGCGCGTTCAGCGAAGGTGGTCAGCAATTGCATGCCGCCAAGCGCCTCGGCGAGGCTGCCGGCCGCGGCGCGCCCCGCGGTGGAGGCGAGGATGCGGCCATCGGCATCGGTCAGGATGGCGTTGCGGCCATGGTCGAGCAGGCCGGCGGGCAGCAGGTCGCGCAAGGTGGCGTCGGATGCCTCCGCCGCGCCGCTCGCCAGCGCCGAGCGCTCCAGCGAGGCGGCGGCCAGCATGGCATAGGTGTCGAGTTCGCTTGAGGCGTTCTTGCGGGCTTCCTCGTGTCCGGCGGTGAGATGCGTGGTGACGCCCGCCAGGACGATCACCAGGAACACGCCGATGAGGAGAGGGACCGCGCGCCTGAGCCAGACCTCGGTCTGGACGTAGCGTTCGTGTTGCGGGTGGACAAACGGCCTCGCCAATCCCCCCGCAAATTGCGCGAACGCGCACGCGCCGGACGCGTTTTTCCGCGCCATGCAATGGCCTCCTCGTAAAACTTTCCTGTGAACTGGGGAATGTGCCGCATCGCCCCGATTCGCCCTTAGTTGAATCACATCCAGACTCTGTGTCCAGCCTTTAATTTATTGTTCATCTTCTTTTAGCCGCAGTTCGGCCGAGGTGATTCATCGCTGCAACAGGTCAAAAGCCGCGTGTTCGCGGGTGATTCTATTTTGTTCGTTGAATGTTCTAGTTTGCGTCGCCACATATGAGGCGAAAAATTGATCGCGCGCTGAGGCGCTATCGCAGGGTGCGCTCGACGATATCGCGCACGTCCGGCGACAGTTTTTTCGCGGCGGCGATATGCTGCAGCGCGCTCTCCGCATGGCGCCGCCGGCCGGTCTCCATGGTGCGCCATGTGCGGAACGCCGTCAGCAGTCGCGCCGCGACCTGCGGATTGCCCGGATCGATGGTCAGCACCATCTCGGCGACGAAGCGGTAGCCGGCGCCATCGGCGGCGTTGAACTGCGTCAGGTTGGCCATGGCGAAACTGCCGATCAGGGCCCGCGCCCGGTTCGGATTGGTCAGCGCGAAGCCGGGATGCTCCATCAGGCGGCGCACGCGCGCCAGCGTGTCGGCCTCGGGTATGGTCGCCTGCAACGCGAACCATTTGTCGATCGCCAGCGCCTCGCGGCTGAAGCGCTGCTCGAACGCGGCGAGCGCTTCTTCGCGCGCCGGGCCGCCAAGGATGCACAAGGTCGAGAGCGCGGCGAGCCGGTCGGTCATGTTGCCGGCAGCAGTGAAGGCTTCGACCGCCAGCCGCTCGCCCAGCGCGGCGTCGGCGGCGGCGATCAGGTCGAGGATGGTATTGCGCAGCGAGCGCCGGCCGGCGCTGGCGGCATCGGGGCTGTATTGCGCCGGTTCGGCCAGTGCGCCATGCAGCGCGATCAGCGCGCCGCGATGCGCCTCGCCGATCCGCGTCCTGAGGCCGCGGCGGGCGCTCGCGATGGCGTCCGGGTCGATGTCGCGGCCGATCTGGCGCGCGATGTCGCTTTCGCCCGGCAGGGTGAGGGCAAGCGCCGTGAAGGCCGGGTCGGCGCCAGCGCCGGGCAGCAGCGCGCCGAACGCCTCGATCAGCACGAGGGAATCCTGCCCGCCATGGCTGACCGGCGCGACGCCGGTGCGCGAGAGCAGCGCCCCCATCGCCAGCATCTGCAGCGCCTGCCAGCGGTTGAACGGGTCGCTGTCATGGCGCGCCAGCACGGCGAGGTCGCGCTCACCCTGCGGGAAGTCGAGATTGACCGGCGCCGAGAAGCCGCGCAGCGCCGAGATGATCGGCTCGGACGGGACGTCATGCAGCACGACGCGCTGCTCGCGGGCGGTGAGTGCGACGACGATCTCGTCTTCTGCCTTGCCGGTGCCAGTGCGCGGCGTCAGCTTGTTGCCGGCCCGGTCGAGCAGGCCGATGCGCAGCGGGATCACCACCGGCAGCTTGTCCGGCTGCTCGGGCGTTGGCGGCGTTTCCTGCGACAGGTCGAGGGTCAGCGTTCTGGCGGCGGCGTCGTAATGGGCGGCGATGGCAACCTTCGGCGTGCCGGCCTGCGCGTACCAGCGCATGAACTGCGTAAGGTCGCGCCCGGTCGCTTCCGCGAAGCAGCCGATGAAATCCTCGACCGTTGCCGCCGTGCCGTCGCAGCGCTTGAAGTAGAGCGCCAGCCCGGCCGCGAACCCCGCCTCGCCGAGCAGGGTCTTCAGCATGCGGATCAGCTCGGCGCCCTTCTCGTAGATCGTCATCGTGTAGAAGTTGTTGATCTCGCGATAGGCGGAAGGCCGCACCGGATGGGCGAGCGGGCCGCCATCCTCGACGAATTGCTGGCTGCGCAGGTTGCGCACATCGGCGATGCGCTTCACCGGGCGCGAGCGCATGTCGGAGGAGAATTCCTGATCGCGGAACACGGTCAGCCCTTCCTTGAGGCAGAGCTGGAACCAGTCGCGGCAAGTGATTCTGTTGCCTGTCCAATTGTGGAAGTATTCGTGCGCGATCACCGCCTCGATATTGGCGTAGTCGCTGTCGGTGGCGGTCTCTGGGCTCGCCAGCACGTATTTGTCGTTGAAGATGTTGAGGCCCTTGTTCTCCATGGCGCCGAAGTTGAAATCCGACACGGCGACGATGTTGAACACGTCGAGATCGTATTCGCGGCCGAACACCTGTTCGTCCCAGGCCATCGAGCGCTTCAGCGCGTCCATCGCATAGGCGGTCTGGCCAAGCTTGCCCTTCTCGACATGAATGCCGAGCGCGACCTTGCGCCCCGAACTGGTGATGAAACTGTCATGCAGCGTGTCGAGATCGCCGGCGACGATGGCGAACAGGTAGCTCGGCTTGGGGTGGGGATCGTCCCACACGGCAAAATGCCGGCCGGTGCCGGCAATGTCACCGGCCTCGCTCCGGTTGCCGTTGGCGAGCAGCACCGGCGCCTGCGCCTTGTCGGCTTCGAGCCGCACGCGATAGGGCGCCAGCACGTCCGGCCGGTCCGGGAAGTAGGTGATGCGGCGGAAGCCCTCCGCCTCGCATTGCGTGCAATAGATGCCGTTCGAGCGATAGAGCCCCATCAGGCGGGTGTTGGCGCCCGGGTTGAGTTCCGTCACCACGGTAAGGGTGAAGCGCTCCGGCACCGTGTGAATCGTCAGCTTGGCCGGCGTCGCCTCATAGGCGGTTGCGGCGAGGAGGGCGCCATCGACGGCGAGGCCGGTCAGCTTCAGTTCGTCGCCGTCGAGCACCAGCGGGCGGCCTGCCGGCGCGGCCGGGTTGCGCCGTACGCTGAGCGTGCTCGTCACCACCGCCTTGTCGGCCGCGAGCACGATATCGAGCCCCACGCGGTCGATGAGGAAATCCGGAACCCGGTAATCTTCGAGCCGGATGGCCGGTGGATGATCGCTGCGCATGCTGACAACTCCGAATACAGACACGTGTTCTGCCGCCTCGCGCTGCCTGCGGCAAGTTCAAATGCCACAAGTGCCAAGCCGGCCGTTTCGGCCTTGGCGGGGGTGCCGTTCCGGCCTATCTGTCGCCTCGGGCAATTCATGATCCGCCATTCTGAGGAGACGACATGGAATATCTGCACACGATGGTTCGCGTGACCGATCTCGACGCCTCGCTGGATTTCTATTGCAACAAGTTCGGTTTGACCGAAGTGCGGCGCATGGAGAACGAGAAGGGCCGCTACACGCTGATCTTCCTCTCGGCCGATGGCGACGTCGAGCGCGCCAGGGACAGCAAGGCGCCGCTGCTCGAACTGACCTATAACTGGGACAAGGAAGAGTATGACGGCGGCCGCAATTTCGGCCATCTCGCCTATCGCGTCGACAACATCTATGAAACCTGCGCCAAGCTGCAGGCCAAGGGCGTGACCATCAACCGGCCGCCGCGCGACGGCCACATGGCCTTCATCCGCTCGCCCGACAACATCTCGATCGAACTCATCCAGGCCGGCGAAGCGCTGGCGCCGCAGGAGCCGTGGGCCTCGATGCCGAACACCGGCAAGTGGTGAGGGGCTGACCGAAGAAACGGTTGAACTTTATCCTCTCTCCTCATGTTGAGCCTGTCGAAACATGGTCCAGAGCGCGCGGGAACATCCTTCGACAAGCTCAGGATGAGGTTTCGACAGGCTCAAGGAGGCCTTGGCTGACGCGAGGCTTCGACAGGCTCAACATGAGGGATGCGTTATGATGAGCCTGTTCTCTCCCACCTCATCCTGAGCTTGTCGAAGGATGGTCCAGCACCTTCCGGAATACTTTACGCCATGAGCGATGCGCCGCTGCCCAACCTCGCCATTGATCCCCGCCGCCTGTGGGACACGCTAATGGATACCGCCAGGTTCGGCGGCACGGCGAAGGGCGGCATCCGGCGCCTGACGCTGTCGGATGAGGACAGGCAGGTCCGCGACTGGTTCAAGGCGGCCTGCGAGCAGCTTGGCTGCACGGTGACGGTCGATGAGGTCGGCAACATGTTCGCCCGCCGGCCGGGGCGCGACAACAGCCTTCCGCCGATCGCCATGGGCTCGCATCTCGATACCCAGCCGACCGGCGGCAAGTTCGACGGCGTGCTCGGTGTACTGGCCGGGCTCGAGGTGCTGCGGACGCTGCATGATGCCGGCTACGAGACCACCGCGCCGCTCGAACTGGTCAACTGGACCAATGAGGAGGGGGCGCGCTTCGCGCCGGCCATGCTCGCCTCCGGCGTGTTCGCCGGCCTGTTCGACCGCGCCTATGCCGATGCGCGCGAGGATCGCGACGGCAAGCGCTTCGGCGACGAACTGGAGCGTATCGGCTATCGCGGCCCCGAGAAGGCTGGCGGCCACAAGCTGGCCGCGATGTTCGAACTGCATATCGAACAGGGGCCGATCCTCGAGGCCGAGGGCCGCATGGTCGGCGCCGTCACCGGCGTGCAGGGCGCGCGCTGGTACGAGATCACCATCGCCGGCGAGGCCGCCCATACCGGCGCCACGCCGATGCATCTGCGCAAGAATGCGCTGCTCGGCGCGGCGGCGCTCATTCAGGCGGTCGATGGCATCGGGCAGGCTCATTTGCCGGGCGTTGCCACCGTCGGGCTGATGGAGGTGCGGCCGAACTCACGCAATGTCGTGCCGGGCGAGGTTTTCCTGTGCGTCGATCTCCGTCATCCCGATGACAAGGTGCTCGATGCCATGGAGCACGCCCTGCGCGCCGCGCTGCCGAAGGTGCTGGACCCGTTCGGCCTCGCCTTCGAGGAGACGCGCATCTGGCACTCCCCCTCGGTGAAGTTCGATGCCGAGATGATCGCCTGCGTGCGCGAGGGCGCGGCCAAGGCCGGTTTCGAGAGCCGCGATATTGTCTCGGGCGCAGGCCACGACGCGGTCCATGCCGCGCGCATCTGCCCGACGACGATGATCTTCGTGCCCTGCGCCGGCGGCATCAGCCATAACGAGAGTGAGTCGACCTCGCCGGAGGAATGCGCCGCCGGCGCCCAGGTGCTCCTGAACGCCGTGCTCGCCTACGACGCCCGCAAGGCCGAGGCGCGGGACGCCTGAGGCCGGACCTCATGCTGAGCCATACACGCCACCTCATGCTGAGCTTGTCGAAGCATGTTCCAGCGAGCGCCGGACTCAGCATCCTTCGACAGGCTCAGGATGAGGTGGAGTCAGGGCATCGAGGGTAGCAAAATAATTCTTCTTCTCCCCTTGCGGGAGAAGGTCCCGCGCCAAGTCGGCCTTGGCCGACTTGGGAATTTAAAGCCAATCTCCGGAACACCGGGGATTGGTGGGATGAGGGGTAAGGGCCGCGTTAACCCCTCATCCGGCACTTCGTGCCACCTTCTCCCCCGAGGGGAGAAGGGGCTACCGTAGTTTCAAAACGCGCTACGGCGCCAGTTCGTAGGTCACCTGCAGCGTGATCTCGGCCGAGACCTCGCCCGGCGCGACCGGCGTATCGGCCTTCATCGCCATGGGCGCCGCCGCCCGCGCCATCTGCCGCACCGGCTGGTAGCCGCTGATGTTGGCTTCGCTGATGTTGCGAATACGGGCGATTTTCAGCCCGGCCGCGTCGGCGTACAGCTTGGCGCGCGCCGTCGCCGTCTTCATGGCCTTTTGGCGCGCCTCGTCGAGGGCTGCTTCGGGGTGCTCCATGCCGAAGAACGGCCCGGAGATTTCGTTGGCGCCAAGCCCGGTCAGCGTGTCGAGCAGGCTGCCGGCCTTGTCGAGATCGCGCAGCTTGATCTCGACATTGTTGCTGGCGCGATAGCCGATGAGCTTCGGCGCCTTCTTGGGCTCGTACTGATATTCGGGCTGCAGGGTCAGTCGGCCGGTCTGCATGTCCTTGGGCTGCATGCCGGCCTTGGCGAGTCCGTCGAACACCGCCTTCATGCGGGCGGCGTTGTCGCTGACGGCCTCCTTCGCGGTTGCCGCCTGGCTGACCGAGCCGACGGAGAAGATCGCGAGGTCGGGAACCTGCTTCACCTCGGCGTGGACGCTGAGATGCAGGGTCGCGGGTTTCACGGCTTCCTGTTTCGTCGCCTGTGCGGCATCCTGTGCATGCGCCTGCGTGAGGGCGGGAGCGGCGAGCAGCAATGCCGCGAGGCAGGTGGCGAGGGGCAGGCGCATTCTGGATATCTCCTAGGATTTCGGGGATGAGGGATTTTGGGATAAGGCGGGATGTGCGATCCGAAACGGCATCTTGCCGTGTCGTGTGCAATCGTCAAAGTTGGCGGGATGATAGCGGTGGATGAATGGCAATGACGAACGCAAACCCTCCCATGCCGATGATCGAGCGGCGCCGGATCGAAGCGACGATCCTCAAGCATGTCTACGAGACATTGAAGGCCAGCCATGGCGAGAGCGTGGCAAGAAAGGCCGTCGCCGACGCGGTGCGCCGCTCCTCCATTGAGCAGGGCGCAGCGATGGCGCGGCAGGCGGAAGGCGGCACCTCGTTGCAGAGCTTCATGGCTATCCAGTCGCTCTGGACGGCGGAGGACGCGCTGCGCATCGAGGTGAAGGAGGAAAGCGCCGACCGTTTCGCCTTCAACGTCACGCGCTGCCGCTATGCCGAGATGTATCGCGAGATGGGGCTCGGCGAGATCGGCCACCTGCTGTCCTGCCAACGCGACGGTACCTTCTGCGAGGGCTATGACAGCCGCCTCAAACTCACGCGCACCCAGACCATCATGCAGGGCGCGAGCCATTGCGATTTCGACTACCGCATGGCAGCCGATCCCGGCGAGGAGGCGTGAGCAGGGCTTGCCGCGGCACAATTGCGAGCTAGAATCACCATAAGCTCTTGAGTCCTGAGCCCTCCGGCCCAGGGCGGGAGAATAATGATGACCCGCGATTTGTTCGAAACGCTTACCCCCCTTTTCATGATCGATGTGCAAACGGTTTCTTGCCGCCGACGGTGCCGGGTTGGGCCTTGCACCACGCGATCGGTCTGGATTTTTGATCGAAATCAACAGAATATTTGCATGAATGGGGTGGTGGTCAGCCAATCATCCCACGCTACTTTGGTTGCCGGATCAGCAATGTGGGGCATGTTGCAATGTTGCCGATAAGCCGTCTCAAATTTGGGCAGAACGGGGCGTCCGCGCGCCGGGGCTATATGAACCGCGTGCTTGAAAGCGTCATCGGCAAGCTCGTTCCGAACGGAAATCTCCGCATCATCTTGCCGGATGGCCGGGAGTTGCAGTTCGGCGACGGCGAGGGCGATCTTGTCGTGGCACGGTTCACCGATGCGGCCGCCGTGCGCGCGTTGATGCTCGACCCGGACCTGCGCCTCGGCGAATTGTATATGGATGGCCGGCTCGTCATCGAGCGCGGCACGATCTTCGATTTCCTGGTGTTGTTGCTGCGGAATTCGTCCGGTGACCCCGATACCTGGTGGACGACGCTGCACGATCACCTGCGCTATTATACGCGCGGCCTGTTCCAGCATAATGTCGGCCGGCGCTCCAAGGATAACGTCGCGCATCATTACGATCTCGACGACCGGCTCTACGAGCTGTTTCTCGATGCCGACCGGCAATATTCATGCGCCTATTTCGAGACCGGCAAGGAAACCCTCGATCAGGCGCAACTGGAGAAGAAACGCCACATCGCCGCCAAGCTGTGCCTGGAGCCGGGCCAGAGCATCCTCGATATCGGTTGCGGCTGGGGCGGCATGGCGCTCTACCTCGCCGAGGCAGGCCAGGCGGGCAAGGTGCTCGGCGTGACGCTGTCCGAGGAGCAGCTCAAGGTGGCGCAAAGGCGCGCCCGCGATGCCGGCCTCGCCGATCGCGTGAGCTTCGCGCTGCAGGATTACCGCAAGGTCGAGGGCTCATTTGATCGCATCGTCTCGGTCGGCATGTTCGAGCATGTCGGCGCCGGCTATTACGATATTTATTTGCGCACTGCCCACAAGCTGCTCAAGCCGAACGGCGTCATGCTGCTGCACACCATCGGCAGTTCCGACAAGCCGGCCTTCACCAACCCGTGGATCCAGAAATACATCTTCCCGGGCGGCTATATCCCGTCCATGTCGGAGGCGTTGCGCGCGATCGAGCGCGCCCGGCTCGTCGTCACCGATGTCGAGGTGCTGCGGCTGCATTACGCCAAGACGCTGCATCATTGGCGCGACCGTTTCCTGGCTCGGCGCGAGGAGGCCAAGGCACTCTATGACGACCGTTTCTGCCGCATGTGGGAATTCTACCTGGCGGCATCCGAAACCGCGTTCCTGTATCAGGACACGGTGGTGTTCCAGTTCCAGCTCGCGCGCAAGCAGGACAATGTGCCGCTGACGCGCAGCTATCTGGTGCCGTCCGAGGCGGCCCTTGCCGGGCGTGAGAAGCCGCCGACGCCGTGATCGCGCTGGCCGCGCGATAAATATCGGTTGGCCATTTGGCTGTTTCGACCCATTCTATTCTCAAACAGACGGCGCATCGCGCCTTTGCCGAGGGTGGAACGAATATGGCGGCCGAAACCGGCTGGAAGCCTGATGCCGCGCAGGCGATCATCGAGGCAGGAAAATCCGCGCCCGGTGCCCTGCTGCCGATCCTGCACGCACTCCAGGATGCTTTCGGATACATCGATCGCAGCGCGGTGCCGGTCATCGCCGAGGCGCTGAACCTGTCGCGCGCCGAGGTGCACGGCGTCATCACCTTCTATCACGATTTTCGCGCTGCCCCGCCCGGCGAGCGCGTGCTGAAATTGTGCCGGGCCGAATCCTGCCAGGCGATGGGCTGCGAGACACTGGTCGCGCATCTGGCCGCCCGCCACGGCATCGCCGTCGACGCGACCACGACGGACGGGCGCCTGACCGTCGAGACGGTGTATTGCCTCGGCAATTGTGCGCTGTCGCCGGCTGCGATGCTGGATGGCGAATTGCTCGGCCGGGTCGATGCCGCGCTGCTCGACGACCTGTGCCGGCCACAGCCGGGGAGCGTGTCATGAGCGCCCCCACCCGTATTTTCGTGCCGCGCGATGCCGCTGCCCTCTCGGTCGGCGCCGAGCGCGTCGCCGCGGCGCTGGCCACTGAGGCGGAGCGCCGTGGCGTACCGATCGAGATCGTGCGCAACGGCTCGCGCGGCCTGTTCTGGCTCGAGCCGCTCGTCGAGGTCGAGACGGCAGCCGGCCGCATCGCCTATGGCCCGGTGAAACCCGCCGATGTCGCCGCGCTGTTCGCGGCCGATTTCCTGCATGGCGGCGCGCACGCGCTGGCGCTCGGCCTGACGGAAGACATCTCCTATCTGAAGAACCAAGAGCGCCTGACCTTCGCGCGCTGCGGCGTCATCGACCCGCTCTCGGTCGCCGATTACCGCGCCCATGGCGGCTTTGCTGGGCTCGAGCGCGCGCTTGGCGTCGCCCCGGCCGAGATCGTGCGCGAGGTGACCTCATCCGGCCTGCGCGGGCGCGGTGGCGCCGGTTTCCCGACCGGCATCAAGTGGAAAACCGTTCTCGATACACCGGCCGAGCAGAAATACATCGTGTGCAACGCCGATGAGGGCGATAGCGGCACCTTCGCCGATCGACTGCTGATGGAAGGCGATCCGCTTTGCCTGATCGAGGGCATGACCATTGCCGGGCTCGCGGTCGGGGCGAGCGAGGGCTTCATCTACCTGCGCTCGGAATATCCCCACGCCCATCGCGTGCTGAACGCCGCCATCGCTGTGGCCGAGGCGGCGGGATATCTTGGGGCTTCGGTCTGCGGCTCGGGCAGGGCGTTCCGGCTCGAGGTGCGGCTCGGGGCAGGGGCTTACATCTGCGGCGAGGAAACCGCGCTGCTCGACAGTCTCGAAGGCAAGCGCGGCGTGGTGCGCGCCAAGCCGCCGCTGCCGGCGATCAGCGGCCTGTTCGGCCAGCCGACCGTGATCAACAACGTGATTTCTCTGGCCAGCGTGCCGTGGATCATGGCGCATGGCGCCGCTGCTTACGCCGCTTTCGGCATGGGCCGGTCGCGCGGCACGCTGCCCATTCAGCTTGCCGGCAACGTCAAGCGCGGCGGCCTCATCGAGAAGGCGTTCGGCCTGACGCTGCGCCAGCTGATCGAGGATTACGGCGGCGGCACCGCCAGCGGCCGCCCGCTCCGCGCCGTGCAGGTCGGCGGGCCGCTCGGCGCCTATTTCCCCGAAAGCCTGCTCGATACGCCGCTCGACTACGAAGCCTTCCTAGCGGTCAAGGGCATGCTCGGCCATGGCGGCGTCGTGGTGTTCGACGACACTGTCGACTTGGCCGAGCAGGCGCGCTTCGCCTTCCATTTCTGCGCCGTCGAAAGCTGCGGCAAGTGCACGCCGTGCCGCATCGGCGCCGTGCGCGGCCGCGAGACGGTGGAGCGCATCATCGCCGGCATCGAACGGCCGAAGAATTTTGCTGTGCTCGACGATCTGTGCACGCTGATGACCGACGCTTCACTGTGTGCGCTTGGCGGCCTGACGCCGATCCCGGTCGTCAGCGCGCTGACGCATTTCCGACAGGATTTCGAGCGCGCGCGGCCCGTGCCGCCCGCCGAATAGGGAGAGCACCATGGCTCTGACCGAAAACATGCTCATCAAGGAAATCGATCTCGGCACGCCGATCCGCGTCTCGGACAAGTCCGTCACGCTGACCATTGATGGCGTCGCCGTCACCGTGCCCGAGGGCACCTCGGTGATGGCAGCCGCCATGCATGCCGGCACCAAGATTCCAAAACTTTGCGCCACCGACAGCCTCGAGCCGTTCGGCTCGTGCCGGCTCTGCCTTGTCGAGATCGATGGCCGGCGCGGCACGCCCGCCTCCTGCACCACGCCGGTCGAGAGCGGCATGGTGGTGCGCACCCAGTCGGACAAGCTCGCCAAGCTGCGCAAGGGCGTGATGGAGCTTTATATCTCCGACCATCCGCTCGATTGCCTGACCTGCTCGGCCAATGGCGATTGCGAGCTGCAGGATATGGCCGGCGTCACCGGCCTGCGCGAGGTGCGCTACGGCTACGAGGGCGACAACCACCTCGCCGAGACCTGCGACACTTCCAACCCGTATTTCACCTATGATCCGGCGAAATGCATCGTGTGCAATCGCTGCGTGCGCGCCTGCGAGGAGGTGCAGGGCACCTTTGCGCTCACCGTCGACGGGCGCGGCTTCGAATCGCGCATCAGCGCCGGCGGCGTCGATTTTCTCGACTCTGAGTGCGTCTCGTGCGGCGCCTGCGTGCAGGCCTGCCCGACCTCGTCGCTGATCGAGAACACCATCATCGCGGCCGGCCAGCCGGAGCACGCCATCATCACGACCTGCGCCTATTGCGGCGTCGGCTGCTCGTTCAAGGCCGAGATGCAGGGCAACAAACTCGTCAACATGGAGCCGCACAAGGCGGGCCAGGCCAATGAGGGCCATTCCTGCGTCAAAGGCCGCTTCGCCTGGGGCTACGCCACCCATGCCGACCGCATCACCAAGCCGATGGTGCGTGAGCGCATCACCGATCCGTGGCGCGAGGTCTCGTGGGAGGAGGCGATCGGCAAGGCCGCCTCCGAGTTCAAGCGCCTGCAAGCGAGCTATGGCCGGGATTCCGTCGGTGGAATCACCTCGTCGCGCTGCACCAATGAGGAGGTTTTCCTCGTCCAGAAGATGGTGCGCGCCGCCTTTGGCAACAACAACGTCGATACCTGCGCTCGCGTCTGCCATTCGCCGACCGGCTATGGCCTGAGTTCGACGCTCGGCACCTCGGCCGGCACGCAGGATTTCAAGTCGGTCGCCAAGGCCGATGTCATCTTCATCATCGGCGCCAACCCGACCGATGCCCATCCTGTGTTCGCCTCGCGCATGAAACGGCGGTTGCGCGAGGGCGCGCATCTGATCATCGCCGATCCGCGCGCCATCGATCTGGTACGTTCGCCGCATGTCGAGGCGGATTATTTCCTGCCGTTGAAGCCCGGCACCAACGTCGCGCTGCTCAACGCCATGGCGCATGTCGTGGTCACGGAAGGGCTGGTGGCGCTCGATTACGTGCGCGAGCGCTGCGAGCCCGACGCTTTCGAGTATTGGGCGACGATGGTCGCCGAGGAGCACAATTCGCCGGAAGCGCACGAGCGCTATACCGGCGTGCCGGCGGCGGATGTGCGCGCCGCAGCCCGGCTTTACGCCACCGGCGGCAACGCGGCGATCTATTACGGCCTCGGCGTCACCGAGCACAGCCAGGGCACCACGGCGGTGATGGCGATGGCCAACCTCGCCATGGCGACCGGCAATCTCGGCCGCGAGGGCGTCGGCATCAACCCGCTGCGCGGCCAGAACAACGTGCAGGGCTCGTGCGACATGGGCTCGTTCCCGCACGAATTCTCGGGCTACCGCCATATCTCGGACGAGGCCGTGCGCCACAGTTTCGAGATCGACTGGGGGCTGACCCTGTCCGACGATCCAGGCCTGCGCATCCCCAACATGCTCGACGAGGCGGTCGACGGCCGCTTCAAGGGCCTCTTCATCCAGGGCGAGGATATCGCCCAGTCCGACCCGAACACCCAGCATGTCACGGCGGGGCTGGCCGCGATGGAATGCGTCGTCATCCAGGATATTTTCCTGAACGAGACGGCGAAATACGCCCATGTCTTCCTGCCGGGCGCATCGTTCCTTGAAAAGGACGGCACCTTCGTCAACGCCGAGCGCCGCATCAGCCGCGTGCGGCAGGTCATGCCGCCACTGTCGGGCCGCGAGGAATGGCAGGTGATCTGCGATCTCTCGGCGGCGCTCGGCTACCCGATGCACTACACGCACCCCTCCGAGGTCATGGACGAGATCGCCCGCCTGACGCCGACCTTCGCCGGTGTCAGCTTCGCCCGGCTCGACGAACTCGGCTCGATCCAGTGGCCGTGCAACGATGCCGCGCCGCAAGGCACGCCGGTGATGCATGTCGACCGTTTCGTGCGCGGCAAGGGCCGCTTCATGATCACGGAATACATCCCCTCCGAGGAGCGCACCGGCCCGCGCTTCCCGCTGCTGCTGACCACGGGCCGCATCCTGTCGCAGTATAATGTCGGTGCGCAGACGCGGCGCACCGCCAACTCGACCTGGCATCCGGAAGACGTGCTGGAAATCCACCCGTTCGACGCTGAGGCCCGCGGCATCGCCGATGGCGACCTTGTCGCGCTGGCGAGCCGCACCGGCGATGTCGCGTTGCGGGCGCTGGTCTCGGAGCGCATGCAGCCGGGCGTGGTCTATACGACCTTCCACCATCCGCTGGGCGGCGCGAATGTCGTGACGACCGACTATTCCGACTGGGCGACCAACTGCCCGGAATTCAAGGTCACGGCCGTGCAGGTGCGCCGCACCAACCGCCAGTCGGATTGGCAGGAGCAGAATGCCGAGGAAGCGGTCTCGATGCGCCGCATCGCGCCCACCGTGCCGCACGCGGCGGAATAGCGCCATGGCTGCGACCAGCAGGGCGGTGCCGGCGCGCTCGATCGGCTTTGCGCGCCAGGAAAGTATCAGCCTGACGTGCGCCGTGCCGGTCGAGGCGCCGGTCAGCATTGTCTACGGCAACGTGCCCTACGCGGTGATGATGGCGACGCCGGACGATTTCGAGGATTTCGTCACCGGTTTCAGTCTGACCGAGGGCATCATCGAGCAGCACGAAGAAATCCGCGACATCTTGGTCGAGGAGGCCGACAAGGGCTGGCGCGTGACCGTATCGCTATCGCCGGACCGGTTCAGGAAGCATCTCGCCCGCACGCGCAGCCTGTCCGGCCGCACCGGTTGCGGCCTGTGCGGCATCGGCTCGCTCGACGATTTGCCCGAGGCGGCGCGGCCCGCCGGCGCCGCGCCGGTGCTGGCGGTCGAGGCCGTGGCACGCGCCGTGCACGACCTCGACAACCATCAGCCGCTGAACGACCTGACGCGGGCCGTGCATGGCGCAGCGTGGTGTGATCTCGACGGTGGTATCCGCCTGGTGCGCGAGGATGTCGGCCGGCACAATGCGCTCGACAAACTCATCGGCGCGCTGCTGCGGGCCGGGCAGGACCCGGCCGGCGGATTCCTGCTCATCACCAGCCGCTGCTCGTTCGAAATGGTCGAGAAAGCGGCGCGTTTCGGCGCGCATCACCTCGTCGCGGTCTCGGCGCCGACTTCGCTGGCGCTCGACCGGGCACAAGCGCTCGGCCTCGGCCTGATTGCGGTGGCGCGCCAGGATTCGGCGCTTGTGTTTCAGGGCGCGCTGCCCGAGGTTGCACGAAAGGGCGCCGCATGAGCCAGACACCAACCGGCCGGCCGGAAAAGCTCATCCACATGGCGAACCAGATCGCCAGCTTCTTCAAGACCTACCCGCATGATGTCGCGGTGCCGGGCATCGCCGACCACCTGCGCAAGTTCTGGGGGCGGGACATGCGCGCGCGCATCCTCGCTCATCTCGATCGCGGCGGCGACGGGCTCGATCCGGTCGTGGTCGAGGCGTTGGGGCGCTTGCGGGAGAGGTAAATCCCAATCTCCACCTCATCCTGAGCTTGTCGAAGGATGTTCCAGAGGGCGCTGAACCATCCTTCGACAAGCTCAGGATGAGGTCGAGAGGTGGATTGGGTGCCGGGTCAAGCCCGGCACAAGACGGCAATGTTTCAGGCATCTTGCCCCGGACTTGATCCGGGGCCCAGCCGCTCGCGCGATCCTGGGCGGGCCTCACGCCGCCGTGACATCCTCATAGAGCCGTTCGATCGCTTCGCGCACCATCGCGGCCTTGTGCGTCAGGTGCTGGCGCAGCAGGTTCGCGAGGCGCGGGCCGTCGCGGGCTTCGAGCGCCGCGAGGATGGCGACGTGGTCGTCGACCGCCTCCTGCCAGCGCGCCTGCGAGCGCTGCGCGAGGAAGCGCACGCTATGGGTGCGCACCAGCAGGCCCTGATACAGGCCGGCGAGTGCGGCATTGCCGGCGGCCGCGAAGATCGCCTCGTGGATGCGCCGGTTGAGCTTGGTATAGGGCGCCCAGGCGCCGCGCTCGAAATGCCCGACCATCTCGGCATGCAGCCGGGCGATGGCCGCGATTTGCGCCTCGTCGATGCGGGTGCAGGCGAGTTCGCCGGCCAGCGCCTCGAGCGCGCCCATGATCGGGAACAACTCCTCGATTTCCTCCGGGCGGATGCGCGAGACGATGGCGCCGCGATTGGGCGGCAGGTCAAGCAACCCTTCCGCCGCCAGCACCTTGAGCGCCTCGCGCATCGGTGTGCGCGACACGCCGAATTGCAGGCACAACTCACGCTCGGGCACTTTCGTGCCCGGCTTGAGCGTGCCCTCGATGATCATGTCGCGCAGGCGCGTGACGATCTCGTCATGCAAACTGCGCCGGGCGATCAGCGGTTGCACGGCCATCGGCGCTATTCCGCTGCCCTCGCGGCCGGGGCCCGCGCGGCTTCGGTCAGGTGCCGCATGGCGCTGTGCACGCCGCCGGTCTGGTGCGGGATGTCGGCCAGTTGCAGCGCCATCTCGACGCCGGCGAGCGCGCCGATCACCGTGAGTTCGTTGGTCGAGCCGAGATGGCCGATGCGGAACGCCTTGCCGGCGAGTTTCGACAGGCCGGTGCCGAGCGAGATGTCGAAATGCTCGAGCGCGACCTTGCGCAGCGTGTCGGCGTTATGGCCCTCCGGCGTCATCACGGTGGTCAGCACGGGCGAGTAGTATTTCGGGTCGCGGCACAGGATCTCGAGGCCCCAGCCTTGCACGGCGCGGCGCGTCGCCTCGGCCAGCCGCTCGTGGCGCGCGAACACCTGCGGCAGGCCTTCCTCGTGCAGCATCTTAATCGCCTCGTCGAGCCCGTAGAGCAAGGTGGTCGCGGGCGTGTAGGGGAAGAAGCCGTTGGCATTATGCGGCAGCATGTCCTCCCACGACCAGAACGCCTTCGGCAGCTTCGCGGTCTTGGAGGCGGCGAGCGCCTTCTCGCTGATCGCGTTGAACGACAGGCCGGGCGGCAGCATCAGCCCCTTCTGCGAGCCGGCGATCGTCACGTCGACGCCCCATTCGTCGTGCCGGTAATCGACCGAGCCAAGAGAGGAAATCGTATCGACCATCAGCAGCGCTGGATGCTTCGCCGCGTCGATCGCCGCACGCACCTCGTCAATGCGCGAGGTCGCGCCCGTCGAGGTCTCGTTATGCACCACGCACACCGCCTTGATGGCGTGGCCCGAATCGGCGCGCAGGCGGCTCTCGATGGCGTTGGCATCGGCGCCCGAGCGCCAGTCCGAGCTGATGAATTCCGGCTTCAGGCCGAGCTTGAGGGCGAGGTTTTTCCACAGCGCGGCGAAATGCCCGGTCTCGTACATCAGCACCGTGTCGCCGGGCGACAGTGTGTTGACGAGCGAGGCTTCCCAGGCACCTGTCCCGGAGGCGGGATAGATGATCACCGGCTGCTTGGTCTTGAAGATCGTCTTGATGCCGGCGAGTACGCTGCGGCCGAGTTCCTGGAAATCCGGCCCGCGATGGTCGAGCACCGGCATGTCCATGGCGCGCAGGATACGGTCCGGAACAGGAGTGGGGCCAGGGATTTGCAGGAAATGCCGGCCGGCGCGATAGTGGGACATGGTGGGCTCTCCGTGGTCTCTGTTGTCGTTGCGTTTCAAATGGTTGCGCGGATGCGCGGAATCTCGTCGTGAAGCGTCACCGCCGCCTTGTCTCGGCCTTGAGCCGGGCCCCAGAATCCCGTTGGCAAACGGGGCTGGGATTAAATCCGGGGTAAGCGCGCCGCACCCTTTCAAGAATGTCTTGCCAATCCTCTGGCAATATCATTATGAATTTTGAATTCAAAATGCAACAACCCGTTTGCGCCGGCCAGAACATGCCGGGTCCGGGGACGCCAGAGTCAGGAACACCATGACCGTCATGCTGCCATCGCTCGAGCGCCGCCTGCGCAAAGCTCTCAAGGGCGAGGTGCTGTTCGGCGCTGCCGACCGTGGCCGTTACGCCACCGACGCCTCGGCCTACCAGATCATGCCGCAGGGCGTGGTGGTGCCGCAGACGATGGAGGAGGCGCTCACCGCGCTGGAGATCGCGCGCGGGGAGGGCATTCCGGTGACGGCGCGCGGCGGGGGCACCTCGCAATGCGGCCAGACCATCAACGAGACGCTGGTCATCGACGGCTCCAAGCACCTCAACAAGGTGCTCGATCTCGACGTCGCGGGCCAGCGCTGCGTGGTGCAGCCGGGCATCGTGCTCGACGATCTCAACCGCCAGCTCAAGCAGCACGGGCTATGGTTCCCGGTCGATGTCTCGACCGCGACGCGCGCCACCATTGGCGGCATGGCCGGCAACAATTCCTGCGGCGGGCGCTCGCTGCGCTACGGCACGATGCGCGACAACACCATCGCCATCGACGCGGTGCTGGCTGATGGCACCGCGATGCGGTTCGGCGAGGTCGCGGCCGGATTGCCCGGCGTCCCGGAACCGGCGCGCGCGCTGTTCGGCGATATGCTCGACCTCGGCACCGAGATGGCCGATCAGGTCGCCGCCCGCTTCCCAAAGGTGCAGCGCCGCGTCGGCGGCTATAATCTCGACGCGCTGGTGCCGAATGCCGCCACGCATAACATGGCGCACTTGCTGGTCGGCTCGGAGGGCACGCTCGCTTATTCGACGGCAATCGAACTGAAGCTGTGGCCGCTGCTCGGCAAGCGCGGGCTCGGCGTGTGCCATTTCGGCTCGTTCTACGAGGCGATGGATGCCGCCCAGCATCTCGTCAAGCTCAAGCCGATCGCCGTCGAACTGGTCGACAAGACCATGCTGGCGCTGGCCGGCGACATCGCCATGTTCCGGCCGACGCTGGAGAAATTCGTGCGCGGCAAGCCGGAGGCGTTGCTGCTCGTCGAGTTCGCCGAGGACGAGGCCGAAAACCGCCACCGCCTGCAGCACCTGCATGACGTGATGGCCGATCTCGGCTTCGGCTGGGACAGGGCCGGGCGCAAATGGGGCGGCGTCGTCGATGTGTTCGATGCCGGGTTGCAGGGCGAGATCGCCAACCTGCGCACCTCCGGCCTCAACATCATGATGTCGATGAAGGATGCCCGCAAGCCGGTGTCGTTCATCGAGGATTGCGCCGTGCCGCTGCCGCATCTCGCCGAATATACCGAGCGGCTGACGCGCGTCTTCGAGAAGTACGGCACCTCCGGCACCTGGTACGCGCACGCCTCCGAAGGCTGCCTGCATGTGCGCCCGGTGCTCAACCTCAAGCTCGACAAGGACCTCGCCGCGATGCGCGCGATTGCCGAGGAGGCGTTCGCGCTGGTGCGTGACTACAAGGGCTCGCATTCCGGAGAGCATGGCGACGGCATCTCGCGCTCCGAGTTCCACCTGCCGATGTTCGGGCCGGAGATCGTCACCGCCTTCGGCAAGGTCAAGAGCCGCTTCGACCCGGACGGGCTGCTCAACCCGGGCAAGATCGTCGATGCGCCGCGTTTCGACGAGCGTCGGCTGCTGCGCTTCCATCAGAATTATCAGCCGGCCGACCTCGTGCCGGCGCTCGACTGGTCGGCATTTCCCGGCAGCGGCGGCGGTTTCCAGGGCGCTGTCGAGATGTGCAACAATAACGGCGCCTGCCGCAAGGCGGTCGGCGGCGTGATGTGCCCGTCTTATCGCGTGACGCGCAACGAGCGCGACGTGACGCGCGGGCGCGCCAACACGCTGCGCCTCGCCTTGAGCGGCCAGTTGGGGCCGGATGCGCTCGCCTCGGATGAGATGGCCGAGGCGATGCAACTGTGCGTCTCGTGCAAGGCGTGCCGGCGCGAATGCCCGACCGGCGTCGACATGGCGCGCATGAAGATCGAGGTCTCCGCCGCGCGCACCAAGAAACACGGCCTGTCATTGCGCGACCGGCTGATCGCCCATCTGCCGCGCTATGCGCCGTGGGCGGCGCGCGTGCCGTGGCTGATGAACCTGCGCGACCGCGTGCCGGTGCTGGCGCGTCTTTCCGAGCGCCTTGCCGGTTTCAGCGCCGGCCGCCGCCTGCCGGTGTGGCGCCGCGATATCTTCGCGCCGGTCGAAAGCGCTTTCGGGCCGGAGGACGGCCCGGAGGTGGCACTGTTCGCCGACACGTTCAACCGCTACCACGAGCCGGAGAACCTGCATGCGGCGATTGCCGTGCTGGTGGCCGCCGGCTACCGCGTGCATCTGCCCAAGCCGCCCGACAATGGCCGCCCGCTGTGCTGCGGCCGCACCTATCTCGCCATCGGCCTGCCGGAGGAGGCCAAGGCCGAGGCGCGGCGCGCTCTCGCGGCGTTTGCGCCCTATGCGGCGCGCGGCGTGCCGATCATCGGGCTCGAGCCGTCCTGCCTGTTGTCGTTCCGCGACGAGGTGCCGGCGCTGCTGCCGCAGGATGAAGCAGCCGGCCAGGTCGCGGTGCAAGCCGTGCTGTTCGAGGAGTTTCTGGCGCGCGAGGCCGATGCCGGCCGCCTGAATCTGGCGCTCAAGCCGGTAGCAAGCGAGGCGCGACTGCATGGCCATTGCCACCAGAAATCCTTCGGGGCCATGGGCGCGGTGGAAAAGGTGCTGCGGCTGGTGCCGGACCTCGCCGTCGAGACGATCGAGACCAGTTGCTGCGGCATGGCCGGCGCCTTCGGGCTGCAGGTCGAGACGGCCGAGGTCTCGAAAGCGATGGCCGAACTGACGCTGCTGCCGGCGGTGCGCGCCGCACCCGCCGATGCGCTCATCGTCGCCGACGGCACCTCCTGCCGCCACCAGATCGGCGAACTCGGCGGCCGCGAGCCGATCCACGTCGCGCGCGTGCTGGAGCGCGCGCTGGCGTAAGAGGCCCGCGCCATTCCCGGCTGTCATTCCCGCGCAGGCGGGAATCCGGGACCAAAGGCGCCAGCGGCTCCTGGATTCCCGACCGCGCCGAGGCGCGTCGGGAATGACACTCATCACGGTGAGGCATTCTGAAGCGGAATCGGCCGGTCAAGCCGGCCGATGACGGCTGAAGCGTTTGCGGCTTTTCCCCCGCCGTCATGGGCCGGTTCATCCGGCCCATCCCGATCCGAAAGGCGGGCGGTTTACCTCCTTCCGGTTCACGGCCGAGATAAAACGACCCGGGGAGCCTGTCCTGTGCCGGTCTTGACCCGGCGTCCCGCCTTCTCGCAACCCCGTTTCATCCGTTTCTCTAGCCATCGGGCCGTGGCTGCGCTAATCGAGGCGGCAATCGGAGTAATTGCATGTCGGTCGCCGCTTCCATCCGCCAGACGCTTTCGCCCATCCACCCCGAGGGCTATCTGTTCGTGGCTCTTTTCGCGGTCGCGGCGCTGCTGCTTGGCTGGCTCTGGACGCCACTGGGCTGGATCGGCTGGATCCTCACCGCCTGGTGCGCCTATTTCTTCCGTGATCCGCAGCGCGTCACGCCGGCCCGCGACGGGTTGGTCGTCAGCCCGGCCGATGGCCGCATCGACACGGTCGGCACCTTCGTGCCGCCGGTCGAACTCGGCCTTGGCAACACTCCGCTGCCGCGCGTCTCGGTGTTCATGAATGTCTTCGATTGCCATGTGAACCGCGCGCCGATTTCCGGACGCATCGTCAAGATCGCCTATCGCGCCGGCTTGTTCCTCAGCGCCGATCTCGACAAGGCGAGCGAGGATAACGAGCGCAACGGCATCGTGTTCGAGACGCCCTATGGCCGCTTCGGCACCGTGCAGATCGCCGGTCTCGTGGCGCGCCGCATCGTGATGTTCCGTAAGGAGGGCGAGAGCCTCGCCGCCGGCGAGCGCTTCGGCCTGATCCGTTTCGGCTCGCGGGTGGATGTGTATTTCCCGGAAGGCGCGCAACCGCTTGTCGGCGTCGGCCAGCGGGCGATTGCCGGCGAAACCGTGCTCGCGGACCTCTCCTCGCAGGAGCCGCAACGCACCGTGCGTGTGCAGTAAAAGGCCGCGATGAACACTCTTTTTCCGCCTTTCGATCCCGAGCAGCCGGAGCGTCGCCGCAAGCGCTTCCAGAGCGTGCCGCTGCGCTTCCTGTTTCCCAACATCGTCACGCTGGTGGCGCTGTGCGCCGGCCTGACCGCCGTGCGCCTGTCGATCGAGGGCCGGCTCGACCTCGCCATTTACGCCATCGTGTTCGCGGCCATGCTCGACGGGATCGATGGCCGCATCGCCCGGCTGCTCAAGGGCACCTCGCGCTTCGGCGCCGAACTTGATTCGCTGGCCGATTTCGTCAACTTCGGCTGCGCTCCGGGACTGATCCTGTATTTCTGGGGCCTGCACGAACTCAAGACCGTCGGCTGGATCTGCTGCCTGGTCTTCACCATCGCCATGGTGCTCAGGCTCGCCCGCTTCAATGTCTCGCTCGATGCGCCTGACCAGGCCGAATGGCGCAAAAACTTCGGCGTCGGCGTGCCGGCGCCGGCCGGTGCGCTGTGCGCGTTGCTGCCGATCTACCTCTCGCTGATCGGCCTGACGCCGACGCTGCCGCTCGAGGCGCTCGCGGCCGTCTATCTTGTCGTCATCGCCGTGCTGATGGTCAGCCGCGTGCCGACCTTCCTCGGCAAGAAGGCCGGCCTGCGCGTCCGGCGCGAACTCGTGCTGCCGCTTTTCGCCGGCGTCGTGCTGTTCTTCGCGCTGCTGTTCAGCAATCCGTTCGAGACGCTGACCGCGCTGGTCGTGCTCTATCTTGGTTCTATCCCGCTCGGCTACAGCCGCTATCGCCGGCTGGAGCGGCAATCGCCTGCCCACAGCCCGGATCCGGAAAGCGACACCGCGCCGGAGTGACGAATCGGCGGGTGTCCGCGCGATTCGAAATGCGGTTTACGGTGCCCGTCCCGGTGCTTGACCGGTCCCCTTGCCGGAGGCGGCGAATGCCGTCCTTCGTGCACAGGGTGAACAAACTCCCCCCGCGACGCCCGGAATCTGCAAGCTTTAACCGTGTGTTAACACATGCGCCCGCCCAGCCCGGCCAGGCGTGTTGTTTGTGCAACAGGGGTTGGAAAAGCCCCGTCTGGAGCGCTTCCAGGCCATCAGGCGTGTTGATCGGCGGCCGTCGTCGGGTAATGTGCATTCAGCGACAGGGGGCACCCCGGTCGTTCCTGCTGTTTCGATCGGGCGACTCAAGGGAAGGCCGGTCGGAAGAGGTAACAGGGGGGAAAAAGCAATCGGTTGTGGTTTCGGCCAGAATTGAACGCCAGCGCTCCCGATGGGTCTCGATAATCACTTTGGAGGTTTCCAATGAAGCTCGTTAAGAGCCTTCTCCTCGCCACAGCCGGTGGCTTGGTGGCCGTGTCGGGAGCTTCGGCTGCCGATCTCGGTGGCATCAAGAAGCCGGCTCCGGCCGAGTATGTCCGCGTCTGTAATGCTTACGGCGCTGGCTTCTTCTACATCCCTGGCACCCAGACCTGCCTGCGCGTCTCCGGCCGCGCTCGTTGGGAATCAGAGTGGGTTACGCCGAAGAACGCGAATGATGGCAACAGTGGCGGCTTCGGCTATCGCGCCATTGGTCGTCTCGCTTTCGACGCCCGCACCCAGTCCGAATACGGCCCGGTCCGCGCCTTCGTTCGTATCGACACCGCCTATCGTTCGGGTCGTTACGCTTCGGGCTCCACGCGCAGCATCGGTCAAGGCTTCCGTGTCGGTGCCGGCGGCGAGAACCCCGGTACTGGCTACGAGCTGGCCCAGACCCAGGTTGATCTTGAATCGGCCTTCATCCAGTTCGCCGGCTTCACTGCTGGCCGTCTCGCCACCTTCTTCGAGTTCGGCTCTGATCAGTCGTTCCGTGGCGTTGGCGGCGCGCAGGGTTTCTCCGTGACGCAGTTGGCCTATACCGCCACCTTCGGTTCGGGCTTCTCGGCCACGTTGGCCATCGAGGATCCGATCAATCGCCGTCAGGCAGTAGGCTTCTTGAACCCGTTATTTGGTGGTGCTGGCCAGCCTTACCTGGGCGCGGTCGGACCGGCTGTGATCACTGGCGGCAATTATATTTCCGGCGGTTCCTATTACGGCGGCAACAAGGCCATTCCTGACATCGTCGGTGTTCTGCGCGTTGATCAGGGTTGGGGTTCGGCTCAGTTGTCCGGTGTCCTGCACGCTGTCAACTACGGCTTTGCTCAGAACGGCGTGAACCCTGACACCGACTACGGCTATGCCGTCCAGGGCGGCGTCAAGGTCAACCTGCCCATGCTCGCCCCCGGCGACAACATCCGTGTCCAGGCCACTTATGCAAGTGGCGTGATCCAGAGCGTTGTCTCCGGTTTTTGCGGCTACGCCACGTTGTCGATCTGCGGCATCGGCATCGGCAAGGGCGTCGGCTCTTCGTTCCTCGGTGGCGCTGCTGCTGTTGATGCGGTTTACGACATCAACGGCAACACCAAGCTGACCACCAGCTACGGTGCTATTGCTTATCTGACCCACTACTGGACTCCGACGATCCGTCAGACCCTTGGTGGTGCCTACCTGAAGCTCGACTATTCGAACTCGACTGGTTTGGCTAGCAACTCGCTGTGGACTGCTTCGACGGCCGTCATCTGGTCGCCGGTCAAGGATCTCGACATCGGTGCTGAGGTTCTTTACGCCAACGCCCGTGCTGGCAATGGCTTCGCCACCAACGGTAAGACGAAGTACACGGACGGTGCCGGTGGTGCTAGTGGAGACCAGTGGGGCTTCCGCCTCCGCATTCAGCGCGATTTCTAATCGCCTGATTGTAGCCATCCAAAACGGAAACCCCGGAGCTTGCTCCGGGGTTTTCTTTTTGGCCGGCAGCACGGATACTCTCCCGCAAATGCTGGCTGCGGCCTGTAGGAGAAGGCACAGGAAATATTCAACAAATGCGTTGAATAATAATATCTTATAACGATATTCTGACTCTGTTTCTGTGCCAGGTTTCGTAGCGCGCATCGCATGGAACGGGCGTCTTGGCCAAAGGAGGAGCGCAAGGTGCAGCCCATCTCTTGGCGCCCACGCCGGTGGTTCGCCGGCCTTCTGATCCCGCTCGCCTTATGGCTTCTCGCCATGGCGGTCTCCGCGCCGACCCTGGAATCGGCCTTGAGCGATAACGCGGCCGCCGCTCTCCGCGCTGCTGGCTTCGGCTGGGTCGCGCCGGCCCGTGTCGCGGGGCGTGATCTGGCTCTCGCGGGGCAGGCGCCGAGCGAAGCGGCCCTTCAGGGCGCGCCGACCGTCGCCGCAGCCGTGCCGGGCGTGCGCCGCGTCGATGCGAGCGCGCTGGTGCTCATGCCTGAAACCAAGCCCTATCCGTGGTCGGCGACGCGCGCAGGCGCCAAGGTCACGCTCGAAGGAGCCGTTCCGAGTCTCGAGGCCAGGGCGGCCCTTGCCGCCGCGGCGAAAAAGCTGCTGCCCGGTGTGACGGTCGAGGATCGTACCGCGCTCGGGCGTGGCGCGCCGGATGGTTTCGCCGCCGGCGCCAGGGAGGCCCTGGCGAAGCTCGCCATGTTGTCCGAGGGGCGCGTCTCGCTCACCGACAATGTCATGGCAGTTGAGGGCAGGGCTCTGGATTTCGCCGGTTATGACGCCCTGCAAGCGCCGGAAAAGACGCCGCTGCCGGGCTTTACCGCCGGAAAACTGTCGATCTTGCCGCCGAAAGTCGCGCCATTCCTCTGGACAGCGACACTGCGCAACGGGACCCTGATGCTCGGCGGCTTCATGCCCACCGAGGGTGCGCTGGCGGCTCTCGCCACCGATGCCGCGCGGATCGCCACGGGCGTGAATGTCCGGAACCTGATGCAGCCGGCCGGCGGCGAGGTCGAGGGCCTCGATTACGGCGCCGTAACCCGCTACGCCTTGCGGGTTCTCGCTTTGCTCGATGCGGGCGAGGCGCGGTTGTCGGATCGCCGGCTGACAATCAGCGGCGCCTCGGCCGATTCGGGGCGCGCCGCTGCGGTGCGCACCCTGCTGAGCGCGCCGCCGGATGGAATCACCAGTGACTTCAGCGGCCTCAGCCTGACCGAGGAACCGCCGGCTCCACCAGTTGCCGCGCCTCCGGCCGCCCCGGATGCTTCAGCATCGGCCGCGCCGCCCCCGCCCGCACCGCCGCCAGGCTATCGTTGGGGCGCGACGCTTAATTCAGGCGCGCTGACGTTATCCGGTGCCTATCCCGATGAGAAATCGCACCGCGAAATCCTCGACCTCGCCCGCCAGCGCTTGCAGGGCGTGCCGGTCAAGGACGAGATGCGGGCCGAAATCGATGCGCCACGGCGCTTCGTCGATGGCGTTACCCGGGCGTTCGACGCCCTGGCGCGGCTCGCGACCGGGTCTGTGCGGATCGCCGGCACCACGATCACGGTGCAGGGCGAGGCGCTGTTGCCCTCGGGCGCCCGACATATCAAGGCGGCGTTGGCCGATGCGTTGCCACCCGACTGGACGGGCGAGGCAACGGTGGCGCCGCAGCCGGCGCCTGCGCCGGTGACCTCCGCCGCCTGCCAGAAGCTGCTGCGCGAGGTGACGCAGGACGGCCGCATCTCGTTCGAGAACGGCGAGGCGGCGATCAAGCCGGAGGCAGCCGGTCTGCTTGACAGGGTGGCGGTGGCGATCAGGCGTTGCCCCGACGCGACGGTCGAGGTCGACGGCTATACCGACACCGCCGGCTCGGACAGTTTCAACCAGGATCTTTCGGAGCGCCGCGCCACGGCGGTCGTCGAATATCTGGTCAAGGAAGGTGAGATTCCCGCCGCGCGCCTGAAACCCGTCGGCTTCGGCGCGAGCAAGCCCGTCGCCTCGAATGATACGGAGGAGGGCAAGGTCCGCAACCGCCGTATCGAATTCGTCGTGAGGTAGGAGGCGCCGGTGCTTTACCTTGTTGGCCTGTTCTGGCCCTGGCTGCTGCTGACCCTTGCCTGCGCCGCGATCGTCGGCTGGGCGACGGTCGGTCCCGCCGATGGCCGGTCGCGATTTGGCGGCTGGTTGCCTTTTGGGGCACTGGCCTTTCTCGCCGGGCTCGTCGTGGCGTTCATGCAATGGCTGCCGGGCCGCGCCGGGCTGTGGCTCGAGACGGGGCTGATGTTTTTTGCCGCTTTCATCGTCGGCTGCTGCCTTGGCGCAGTGTTGCGGCCCAAGACGCGCTCCAAAATTGGGCCGATACCGCAAACTGCCGCTCCCGTTGCGCCTGAAACAACGCCTGTGGCCGCTGCCATGCCGCGATTGCCGGATGAGGACCGGCACGCCGGCCGCCGTCCAGCCGGGTTGGCGGCCGCCAATGGCATCGCTGACAATCTCAAGCTGATCCGGGGCATCGGCCCGCAAAACGAGCGTCGCTTGCACGAACTCGGCATCTGGCATTTTGCGCAGATCGCGGCCTGGCAGCCTGATGAGATCGTCTGGGTCGGCTCCTATCTGGCGTTTCCGGGGCGTATCGAGCGCGAGGGCTGGGTCGCGCAGGCGATCACACTCGTGGGCAATGGGCAGAAGCCCGCGCGCGAGGGCTGACCCTAATCGCCGTCGAGGCGGGCGCAGAACCGCGTGATCGCCATCAGGCTCGGCGCATCGTCGAGCAGCGGCGCATGGCCCTGGCCTTCGACCACCAACGTTTCGCAAGCGGGGTGACGGCGCGCCATCTCGGCCAGCGTCTCGGTGCTGAGCAGGTCGGAATTCTCGCCGCGAATCGCCAGCAGCGGCACGCCGGACAGGCCCATGAATGCCTCCCACAAGGCGGGCAGGGGCCGTTCGAGATCGAGCGCCTGCAAGCCCTTGGCGAGCGCGGGATCATAGGAGGTGGCGAGCTTGCCGTCTGTCATGCTCCAGGTCCGCTCGGCGAATTTCAGCCATTCGTGGTCGCTGAGCGCCGGAAAACGGCGATGAGCGTGGGTTTTGAGCATATCCACCGCCTCGTCCCAATTGGCGGGCGTGCGCATCTTGCCGACATATTGCCGGATGCGCGCGAGGCCCTGTCCGTCGATCACCGGGCCGATATCGTTGAGGATCGCGCCGGCGATCGCCGCAGGCCGCATCACGGATAGCACCATGGTGATCAGGCCGCCGCGCGAGGTGCCAAGAAAGATCGCCCGATCTATCCCGGCCGCGGTCACGAGCGTGAGCAAGTCGGCCGCCTCGGTCTGGACGGTGTAGTTTTCCCAATTCTTGTCGCGACCGGAGCGCCCGCGCCCGCGATAATCGACCGCGAGCACGCGCCGCTTGCGGGGCGCATCGCGCGAAAGCGCCACCGCGACCTCGTGGAAGTCGGCCGAATGGCGTGCCAGGCCCGGCAGGCAGACGACAGGCAGGGCCTTGCCGGCTGCCTTCTCGGGGGCCGGAGCATAATCGCGCGCAAACAGCGTCAATCCGTCCTGAGCCGAGCATGTCAGGCCCTGCCAGAGCCGCCCTTCGCCATCATCCATGCCTGAATTGCCCCTGCGCCCGTAAAAGCCGATATCGAGAATCGATAACCGGCGATGGCACCCGCGCCAAGCCGGAAACCACGCGCGCGGCCTATTTCGCCGTGGCGGTGGTATCGTCGGTCTGCTGCAGCCGCGCCTGCTGTTCGCCGAGCCGCGCGCGATAGACCTCGAGGTTTTCCATCACGCGTTGCACGTAGTTGCGCGTCTCGCTGAACGGAATGCGCTCGACCCAGTCGATCGGATCGACACCAGCACGACGCGGATCGCCATGCGCCGCGATCCACTCCTTCACGCGGCGTCCACCGGCATTATAGGCGGCGAAGGTCAGGATATGGGAGCCGCTCTGCTCGCGCAGCAGCTGGCCGAGATGCGCCGCGCCGAGCCGGGCATTGTAGGCCGGATCGCTGGTGAGGCGCTTGGCGTCGTAATCGACATGGAACGCCTGCGCCGTGCGCTTGGCCGTGGCCGGCATCATCTGCATCAGCCCGCGCGCGCCGGCATGGGATACGGCTTCCGCGTTGAATTCGCTCTCCTGGCGCGCCACCGCATAAACCATCGGCCGGCCGGCCGAACCGTCGAGCGGCTCGAAATCCGGCACGCCCTGGATCGGGTAGGCGTGCTGGGTCAGGACGAAGCCGCGTTGCAGCGCCAGCTTGCCGACGACTACCGACAGGCGCGGCTGGTGGCGGTCCTGCAGCAGGTCGCCGAGCGCATCGAGCGCACTCGCGTCCGGCAGCGTGCGGGCAAGGTCGATCACGAGCGGCGCCGCAAGCGAGGCTGAGCCGGCCTCGAACAGCGTTCGGATCGCGCCGGCGATCTCGGTGCTCGAGAAGGCGTGGCGGGCACTGGCATCGTTCGGCACGGCCGGCAGCGACAGGCGCTCGCGGCCAAGTTTGCGCATGGCAAGCTGGCCGTAATAGGTCGTGGAATAGCGGGCGGCATCCTCATAAGCCGCGATCGTGCTGCCGCCGCCTCCGGCCTCGGCGGCGCGGCCAAGCCAGTAATTGGCGCGGGCCAGCGACACCGGCGTGTGCGCGGCGTCGTCCGCGATCTCGAAATGCCGGCGCGCCACGGCCGGCTGCCCAAGATAGCGCAGCGCGATCCAGCCGGCATGGAAGGCGGCCTCCACGCGGTCGGCATCGCTTGCGGGCGTCGCCCGATCGACCACCGCATAGGCCAGCGCCGGTTGTTTGGCGTCAAGCAGCTTGCGGGCGAGCAGGCGGCGCTCGTCCCACCAGCTTTCGGGTGCGATCAACGCGTCGACATCGGTGGGCGCCTGCTGCAGCACGGCAGCGGCCTCGGCGAGTTTGTCCTGCCGTCGCAGCAATTGCGCCTGCGCGAACAGATAGGCTGGATTCTTGCGCAGCCGGGCCGGCACGGCTTCGAGCAGCGTCGCGGCATTCTTTCGCGCATCGATTGAGGCGGCGAGCGCCTTGCCGAGCGCGAGTTCGTCCGGCCCCGCCATCTCGGCGAAACGCAACCCCTCGGCCTCATTGCCGGCATAGAGCTGCCGCAACGCGCGATACAAGCTGTCCGGGACGGCGACGGCCTGAGGAAATTCGGTTGTGATGAAACGGGCGATATCCTGCGGCAGGCGATTGTCGCGCCAGGCCGAACGGACCAGCCGGATGGCGGCCGCCTTGTCGCCCTGGGCGCGCTCTGCCAATGCCAGGCTGACCTTGCCGGCGGCCGTTTCGGGCGCGTCGCCCTTAAAGAACGCCCGTACGGTCGCGGTGTCGCGGCGCTCCGTGAACAGCGCTTCCTCGGCACGGTTGCGCAGCCAGCGTGTCATCGGGAAACCAGGATGCGCCGCGAGAAACGCGTTGATGCGCTGGAAACCGGCCTTCCGCCCGTTTTCACGCAAGGCCGCCCATTCCAGCGCGAGGCGGGCCGAAGCGTCGTCAATCTGCGCCGCCGAGGCGTCACCGGCCGCGAGGTCGCCCTTGTCATAGGCAAACAGGGCATCGCGAACCATGGCAGCGCGCGCAGCCGCCTTGTCGCCGGATGGAGCCGCCGCTGCCGGGGCCAGCGAGCCGGTGGTGGCCACGCCAACGCTCTCGGCCAGCGCTCCGGCCGAGGCCAACGCGAGAACGCTGCAGGCGAGCACAAGCCGTAGCCGCATCGTGATATCCTTCTCGAGGCCCGTCCGGAAACTGTGCGGCTGGCTTCTTGACAATCTGTTAACCGTGATGACCCGCTCGCATCGAGAGCGGAATTTTTCCCCGCAGTTTCAAGGCGCCAGTTTTTTGCAGCCTGGTTTTCCGAACATAATGCCGGTGCGAGCATTACCCGCGAGGCGTGGCGGCAATGTGTTGGCGCAAGCGGTGCCCGCTTCTACTGGTCCCGCGCCTTGCGCCGCCGCATGCCATAAACGACCGCTGTGCCGAGCAGCAGCCCGATCCAGAGCACGGGGAAGGCGAGAAACAGCGCGGCGTATTCGCAGGCTCCCTCGGCGCAGGCACCGAGCAGTCCGAGTGAAGCAATGCCAAAGGCGATGCCGAGGGCCACAAGGCCGCTCAGCAATACGGTTCCAAGCAGCATGACGAGGGTTTTGATGAACCGCATCGGCGATATCCCGCGAAATCGCCGCTGAACGGCATGAAGACGATGATGGCGGCGTTCATGATGCGCCAGTGTTGCCAATCGGTCCGCATGGCGCAACCCCGCGGGCGGTTATCAGCGGCGCAGATGGAACCCCGGGGCAGCTTTGAATGGCGAGCAGCCTTTCCTCAGGCCCCGCTCCACGCTATGACTGCGGCCTTCGTGCGCGGATGAGGTCGGCGGACGAAGATCGGATCGCGAGCAATCAGGTAAGCCGTCATGGTCAGCAATGGAAACGCAAGCGGACCCCGTTTCAATGGGTCCTATACCGCGCTCGTCACGCCGTTTCACGATGGCAAACTGGACGAGGCGGCCTTCCGCTCGCATGTGAACTGGCAGATGGAGAACGGCACCGAGGGGCTCGTGCCGGTCGGCACCACGGGCGAAAGCCCGACGCTCAACCACGATGAGCATAAGCGCGTCGTCGAATGGTGCGTCGCCGAAGCAAAGGGCCGCGTGCCGGTGATCGCCGGCGCCGGGTCCAACAGCACGCGCGAGGCCGTGGAACTCGCCCGCCATGCCGAGAAGGCCGGCGCCGATGGCGTGCTGGTCGTCGTGCCCTATTACAACAAGCCGACGCAGGAAGGGCTTTTCCAGCACTTCAAGGCGGTCAACGATGCCATTGGCATCCCGATCATCATCTACAACATTCCGCCGCGCTCGGTGATCGACATGTCGATCGACACCATGAAGCGGCTTTACGCGCTGAAGAACATCGCCGGCGTCAAGGATGCCACCGGCAATCTCGCCCGCGTCTCGCAGCAGCGCGCGGCGCTCGGCGCGGATTTCATCCAGCTCTCGGGCGAGGACATGACGGCGCTCGCCTATAATGCCGCCGGCGGCCATGGCTGTATCTCGGTTGTCGCGAATGTCGCGCCGAAGCTGTGCTCGGAGTTGCACGCCGCGACGCGCGCCGGCGATTATGCCCGGGCTCTCCTCATCCAGGATCGGCTGATCCCGCTGCACGATGCCGTGTTCAAGGAGCCTGGCGTCGCCGGCGCCAAATACGGGTTGTCGGTGCTGGGCCGGATGTCCGACGAAATCCGGCTGCCGATGATGGCGGCCACCGAACCGGCGCGCCAGGCGATCCGTGACGCGATGGTGCATGCCGGCCTGATCAACGCATGAGAACGGATAAGGTGCGCTCATGAGCGCCAAACCGGCGCCGAAATCCAACATCGTCGCGGATAACCGCAAGGCGCGCTTCAACTACGAGATCGGCGAGGTCTTCGAGGCCGGCATCGCCCTGACCGGAACCGAGGTCAAGTCGCTGCGAAGCGGCAAGGCGACCATTGGCGAGAGCTATGCCTCGACCGAGAATGCCGGGCTTTGGCTCGTCAACGCCGATATCCCGGAATACCTGCAGGCGAACCGCTTCAACCATGACCGGCGCCGGCCGCGTCGCCTGCTGTTGCACAAGCGCCAGATCGCGCGGCTCTCGATCGCCATCGAGCGCGAGGGCATGACGGTGGTGCCGCTGAAAATCTATTTCAACGAAAAGGGCCGCGCCAAGGTCGAGATCGCGCTCGCGCGCGGCAAGAAATTGCACGACAAGCGCGAGACCGAGAAGAAACGCGACTGGGATCGCGAGAAGGGCCGCCTGCTGCGCGACAAGGGCTGACCTGCCGGACGAGGGGCGAAGGAGAACCAGCATGAGCGAGCAACCTGACCTTCTCGGCGTCGACTGGAGCCGGATTCCGGCGCCTGTCGACGATGGCGCGGCCGCGCACCTCACCGGCATGGCCTTGCCGCAGGTCGCGCTTGAGGCCACCGACGGCACGATGGTCAATCTGGCGGATTTGCCCGGCCGCACGGTGTTGTTCGCCTATCCGCGCACCGGCCGGCCCGGCGAGATCGGCGTGGTCGAGGATTGGGACATGATCCCCGGCGCGCGCGGCTGCACGCCACAGACATGCTCGTTCCGCGATCTCTTCCAGGATCTGAAGCGCGCTGGCGCCGCGCAGGTTTTCGGGCTCTCGACGCAGGATCGTGCCTATCAGCTTGAGATGGTCACGCGGCTGCACGTGCCGTTTCCGGTGCTGTCGGATGCGGGGCTGGTGCTGACGAAGGCGCTGCGCCTGCCGACGATGGACGTCGCCGGCCTCGTGCTGGTGAAGCGTATGGCGCTGATCATCGACGACGGGCGCATCACCTACGTGTTCTATCCGGTGTTTCCGCCGGACCGGAATGCCGGCGACGTGCTCGCCTGGTTGAAGGCCAACCCGCACTGAGACGTTTCGCGGCGGCCTCGTCCGCTACCTCAATGTCATTCCCGACGCGCGTTAGCGCGATCGGGAATCCAGCAACGGTGCGCGCATCGGCCTCTGGATTCCAAGCTTCGCGGGAATGACAGGTTGAGCGTCTTGCCCCGGCGTTGAACCAAGGCCCAGTCGTGGCGCCCTTCGTGTCGGGATGGGCCGGTCAAGCCGGCCCATGACGGTGGCGGGTGGTGGCAGCAACAGTCCAGCCGTCGTCGGCCGGCTTGACCGGCCGATCCCGCTTCGGCGAGGCGCAGAGCTTTCACACTAACTTGAGGTTGAAGGCCCCAGCCGCTCGCGCACACCCGCGAACACGTTTTCGAACATCGGCGTGGTCAGCACGCGCGTATTCGTGTTGTAGCGCGAGCAATGGTAGCTGTCGTGCAGCGTCGCCGGGCCGAGGTCATGCACGGCGCCGTGCGCGAACGGGTGCAGCACGGCGCGCACCCCGAAGCTGCGCAGCAGGCTGTCATGCGCGATGCGGCCGAGCGCCACGATGGCGCGGAGATTGGGCATCTCGGCAAGCGCCGCGCTCAGGAAGTTCCGGCAGGTGTTGATCTCGACCGGCGTCGGCTTGTTCTGCGGCGGCACGCAGCGCACCGCATTGATGATCCGGCAATCGACCAGCGCCAGCCCGTCATCGGGCCGGCCCTTGAATTGGCCGCTGGAGAAGCCGAAACGGTCGAGCGTCGCATAGAGCAGGTCGCCGGCATAATCGCCGGTGAAGGGCCGCCCGGTGCGGTTGGCGCCTTGCAGGCCGGGGGCGAGCCCGACAATGGCGAGCCGCGCTTCACGCGGGCCGAAGGCCGGCACCGGCGCATTGAACCAGTCCGGGTGTTTGGCGCGATTGGCGGCCCTGAAATCCGCCAGGCGCGGGCAGAGCGGGCAATCGGGAGCGGGTTCGGCGGTTGGGCGCGCGTTGGGCTGGAGCATGATCATCGGGTTTGACGATACGGCAAAAGCCACGGCGGAACAGCAGCCTGCCGCGGTTTTCCGACTCTATTTCTACGGTGGAAGGATCGGTGCCGGACTGGAGCATGCTTCGACGGGCTCAGCATGAGGGCGCGTTGATATCACCTCAACCTCATCTTGAGCCTGTCGAAAGATACTCGAGACTGTGCGGGCCGGGGCCGCCGGCCTCACTCCTCGTCGCTGTCGTCTTCCAGGGCACGTGCCGGCGTCGTCACGCTGCGCTGCAGGAAGCCCGGCATCTGGCGCGGGTCACGCGTGTCACGCGGCGCGCGCTCGTTGGCATCACGGCCGACCTTGGTCTGGAGATCGACCAGATCGATGAAGCAGTCCGCCTGCCGCCGCAACTCGTCCGAAACCATCGGCGGATGGCTGGTCAGCGTCGAGACGACGCTGACGCGCACGCCCTTGCGCTGGATCGCCTCGACCAGGCAGCGGAAATCGCCGTCGCCCGAGAACAATACGATCTCGTTGACATGGTCGGCGGCCTCCATGGCATCGACAGCGAGTTCGATATCCATGTTGCCCTTCACCTTGCGGCGCCCGGCGGAATCGGTGAACTCCTTCACCGGCTTGGTGACGACCTTGAAGCCGTTATAGTCGAGCCAGTCGATCAATGGGCGGATCGAGGAATACTCCTGATCCTCGACCATCGCCGTGTAGTAGTAGGCGCGCACCAGATAGCCGCGCGAACGAAACTCCTTCAGAAGCTTGCGGTAATCGATATCGAAGCCAAGCGATTTTGACGTCGCGTAAAGGTTTGCGCCATCTATGAACAACGCGATACGATCGCTGTTTTGCATTAGGAAACGGGCCTTTCAGCATATTTTCGACGTTTATTTGCCCGTGGTCGGCGTATCGTCGTGAACGGGCGGCACGGTTTTCGGCGGTCAAACGAAATATTGAAATTATTGACGAGACTTATAACATTCAAGAATGAGCCTCGGCCATTTCTGTTGGCAATTGTGGCTTTGTCAAGTCACAGTCAGAAGCTGTTGAATTATTTATCGCGCGGGGTTTGCATTTCCGGGCGTCTGCGGCTAAACGGGTCAATCGCATTCCCATACTGACGTGAAGGAGCGGCTCGCCCATGGCGCGCGTTACCGTCGAAGACTGCATCGACAAGGTCGAGAATCGGTTTGAACTGGTGCTTTTGGCCAGCCATCGGGCGCGGGTCATCGCCAGTGGCTCGCCGATCACCATTGCGCGCGACAACGACAAGAATCCCGTTGTCGCGCTGCGCGAGATCGCCGACGAAACCGTCACGCCGGACGATCTCAAGGAAGAATTCGTCCACTCGCTGCAGAAATATGTCGAGGTCGACGAGCCGGAGGCCGAGACCGTGCCGCTGATCGCATCGTCCGCGA
Source organism: uncultured Alphaproteobacteria bacterium (assembly GCA_937988775.1). Classification (GTDB taxonomy): domain Bacteria; phylum Pseudomonadota; class Alphaproteobacteria; order Rhizobiales; family Beijerinckiaceae; genus CALKHP01. The sequence goes on along the minus strand of CALKHP010000030.1, from coordinate 257,266 downwards.
CCGCGACTCCCGGCGGTGATGGCGCCGGTGAGGTGCAGTTCGACCGCATGTCGGAAGAGGACCTGCTGCGCGGCCTCGAGGGGCTGGTGCCGCCGAGCGACCGCGACGACGACGAGCGGGAATAAATTTTACCGTTTCGGTAAAAAAGGCGGCCACCGGCCGCCTTTTTCGTATGGGTGAACTTGTCACCTCAAGGCTTCGCGGCGATATGTCTTTCTAGCCGGAAGGAGAAAGGCCCGGACCGCCGCCATGATCCGCCAATACGAGCTTGTAGAGCTCGTGAAACGCTACAATCCCCATGCCGACGAGGCATTGCTCAACCGTGCCTATGTCTACGCGATGCGCGCCCATGGCGCGCAGAAACGGGCTTCGGGCGACCCCTATATCTCCCATCCGCTTGAAGTCGCCGCCATCCTGACCAAGCTCAGGCTGGACGACGCCACCATCATCGCCGCCATCCTGCACGACACGATCGAGGATACCGCCGCCACGCGCGACGAGATCGAGAAGCTGTTCGGCCAGCAGATCGCCACGCTGGTCGACGGCCTGACCAAGATCAAGAAGCTCGACCTCGTCTCGAAAAAGGCCGCCCAGGCCGAGAACCTGCGCAAATTGCTGCTCGCCATCGCCGATGACGTGCGCGTGCTGCTCGTCAAGCTCGCTGACCGGCTGCACAACATGCGCACCCTGCATCATGTGCCGCCGGAAAAGCGCGCCCGCATCGCCGAGGAGACGCTGGATATCTATGCGCCGCTCGCCGGCCGCATGGGCATGCAGGAGATGCGCGACGAATTGGAGGATATCGGCTTCCGCAACCTGATGCCGGAAGCCTATGCCATGGTCACCAAGCGGCTGGAGGAACTGCGCTCCGGCAGCAAGGAAATCATCGCCCGCATCGAGAGCGACCTGCACGACCGGCTGGCGGCCCAGGGCATTTCCGCCGAGATCGATGGCCGAGAGAAGCAGCCCTATTCGATCTGGAAGAAGATGGAGCGCAAATCCGTCTCCTTCGAGCAGCTTTCGGATATTTTCGGCTTCCGCATCATCGTGCCGGCTTTGGCCGATTGCTATCGTGTGCTCGGCGTCATCCACACGACCTGGGCCTCGGTGCCCGGCCGCTTCAAGGACTATATCTCGACGCCGAAGCAGAACGACTACCGCTCGATCCACACCACCGTCATCGGGCCGGGCCAGCAACGCGTCGAGCTGCAGATTCGTACGCGAAAAATGCACGATATCGCCGAATACGGCATCGCGGCGCATGCGATCTACAAGGATGGCGGGCCGGGGCAGGACGGCGCGCGCGACAGCCGCGCCTACCAGTGGCTGCGCCGCACCATCGAGCTTCTGGCGGAAGGCGACAGCCCCGAGGAATTCCTCGAGCATACCAAGCTCGAACTGTTTCACGACCAGGTGTTCTGCTTCACGCCGAAGGGGCGGCTGATCGCGCTGCCGCGCGGCGCCACGCTGATCGATTTCGCCTATGCCGTCCACACCGATGTCGGCGATACGGCGGTCGCCGCCAAGGTCAACGGCCGCTCGGCGCCGGTGATTTCGGAACTGCATAACGGCGACGAGGTCGAGATCGTCTGTGCCGAGGGCCAGGTGCCCCCGGCCGCCTGGGAGGCGGTCGTCGCCACCGGAAAGGCGCGTGCGGCCATCCGCCGTGCTACCCGCGCGGCTGTGCGAAAACAGTATTCCGGCCTCGGCCGCCAGATCGTCGAACGCGCCTTCGTGCGCGCCAACAAGCCGTTCTCGATGGATAATCTCAAGGCGGCGCTGCCGCGCCTTGCCCGCCAGCATGTCGACGATGTGCTTGCGGCGGTTGGGCGTGGCGAAATGTTTTCCGGCGACGTGGTCAAGGCCGTCCATCCCGATTTCAAGGAGGAGCAGGCGGCCGGCGCCGAGGCCGACGAGCGCGAGAAGGGCTGGTTCGAACTCAAGAAGGCCGAGAGCCTGAAATTCCGCGTGCCGGGGCAGGTCAATGGCGAAGCCGCCATCCCGATCCGTGGCCTCGGCGGCGACCTGCCGGTGCATTTCGCGCCCCATGGCGGCGCCGTGCCGGGTGATCGCATCGTCGGCATCCTGACGCCGGGGGAGGGCATCACCATCTACCCGATCCAGTCGGAGGCGCTGTCGAATTTCGAGGATCACCCTGAGCGCTGGCTCGATGTGCGCTGGGACCTCGACGAGGCGCGTCGCTCGCGCTTTCCGGCGCAGATCATCGTCTCGGCGATCAACGAGCCCGGCATTTTCGCCGAGCTTGCCCGCATCATCGGCGAGGCGGACGCCAATATCGACAACATCATCATGCATGCGCCTTCGCCCGATTTCCGCGAGATCGTGTTCGATCTGGAAGTCTGGGACCTGAAGCACCTCAACGCCATCATCGGCGGCATCAAGGCGAAGTCCGTCGTCTCGAGCGTCAAGCGCGTCAACGATTGATCCGGTTGCGCTCGGCGCGAAGTTTTGCCACTACACGAAGCCATGAACACTGAAGACGTCCTCGCCGAATTCCGGGCCGCCGGCGCGCTGCTCGAAGGGCATTTCATCCTGTCATCGGGCCGGCGCAGCCCGGTCTTCCTGCAGAAGATGTTCATTTTCATGGACCCGGTGCGCACCGAAAGGCTATGCAGCGCGCTCGCGAAAAAGATCGAGGCCCGCCTCGGCAAGATCGATTATGTCGTCTCGCCGGCTGTGGGGGGCATCGTGCCGGGCTATGAGACGGCCCGTGCACTTGGTGCCAAGGCGGTGTTCGTCGAGCGCGAGGATGGCCAGTTCCGCCTGCGGCGCGGCTTCGCCATCCCCAAGGGCGCCCGCACCGTCATGGTCGAGGATATCGTCACCACCGGCCTGTCGTCGCGCGAGTGCCTGGCGGCGATTGCCGGCGAGCCGGGCGAACTGGTCGGTGCCGCCTGCCTGATCGACCGCTCCGGCGGCAAGGTCGATCTCGGCGTGCCGCTGGTCGCGCTCGCCTCGTATTTCGTGCCGGATTACGCACCCGACGCCTTGCCGCCCGAACTGGCGGCGCTGCCGCCGGTCAAGCCGGGCAGCCGGGGGCTCGCGGTATGACCGGCCCGCTGCGCCTCGGCGTCAATATCGATCACGTCGCCACGGTGCGCAACGCGCGCGGCGGCGCGCTGCCCGATCCGGTGCGCGCGGCGCTGCTCGCCATCGAATCGGGTGCCGACGGCATCACCGCGCATTTGCGCGAGGATCGCCGCCACATCCGCGACGCCGATATCGAGCGGCTCAAGGCCGAAATCTCCAAGCCGCTGAATTTCGAGATGGCGGCGACCGACGAGATGGTCGCCATGGCGCGGCGCATCAAGCCGCACGCCGCCTGCCTGGTGCCGGAAAAGCGCGAGGAGCGCACCACCGAGGGCGGGCTCGATATCGTCGGCGGCCGCGATCACCTCAAGCCGTTCATCGACGCGCTGCGCGGCGAGGGCGTGCGCGTATCGCTGTTTGTCGAGGCCGACAGGCAGGTGCTCGACATGGCGGCCGAACTCAACGCGCCGGTCGTGGAACTGCACACCGGAAGCTGGTGCGAGGCGGTCGCCCATGGCCATGAGGCCGCGGCGGCGCGCGAGTTGCGACGCCTCAGCGAGGGCGCGGCCTATGGCGCCTCGCTCGGGCTCGAAATGCATGCCGGCCACGGGCTCGATTTCGCCACCGCCGAGACCTTGGCCGCTGTCCCTGACTTCGCCGAGTTCAATATCGGCCATTTCCTGATCGGCGAGGCGATCTTCACCGGGCTTCCGGCGGCGATCTGGACGATGCGCGCCGCGATGGAACGCGGCCGCAATCCGGCCGGCTGAGGCGATGATCCTCGGCATCGGTGCCGATCTCTGCGATATCCGCCGCATCGAGAAGACGTTGGTGCGCCATGGCGAGCGCTTCATCGCGCGGGTTTTTACGCCCGTCGAGCGCGCGCGCTCGGAGCGCCGCGCCCAGCGCGCCGCCTCCTATGCCAAGCGCTTCGCCGCCAAGGAAGCCTGCGCCAAGGCGCTCGGCACCGGCCTGCGCATGGGGATCGCCTGGCGCGAGATGGGCGTGGTCAACCTGCGCACCGGCCAGCCGACCATGGCGCTGACCGGCGGCGCGGCGGCGCGCCTTGCCACGCTGGTGCCGGAAGGCCATGCGCCGGCGATCCACCTGACCATCACCGACGAATACCCCTATGCGCAGGCCTTTGTGGTCATCGAGGCGCGGCCGATCGCAGGGTGAGCGAGCGCCCTTGTCCCGGCCGGAATCCGGTATTGCCCCTCGCATCGGGATGGGCCGGATGAACCGGCCCATGACGGCGGAGGATGCCGCGCCAACATTTCACCCGTCATCGGCCGGCCTGACCGGCCGATCCCGCTTCGGAAAGGCGGCACGGTTGCAGCGCGGCCATGCTCTTCCTGCCATGTGCCACACTCTCACTGTCATTCCCGGCGCCGCCGGCACTTTGGCTTCTGGATTCCCGCCTCCGCAGGAATGACAGGCGTTGTGGTCTGCGCCGTGCCCCCTGCGGCAGCGTGCCCGCATTGCCCCCCATCTGTTCAGGGTCTATAGGGAACGGCTCTCAACCGGACATTTCCAGCATGACTCAGGATACAAAGCCGCAGAAGGCCAAAGCTGCGGATGGCGGCATTCTCGAAACCGTCAAGGTCATCATCCAGGCCCTGCTGATCGCGGTCGTGGTGCGGACCTTCCTGTTTCAGCCGTTCAATATCCCGTCCGGTTCGTTGATTCCGACGTTGCTCGTCGGCGATTATCTGTTCGTTTCCAAATATGCCTACGGCTATTCGAAGCATTCCTTCCCGTTCAGCGCCGCGCCGTTCTCGGGGCGGATCTTCGCCAGCGATCCCAAGCGTGGCGATATCGCGGTGTTCAAGCTGCCGAAGGATGGGACGACCGATTATATCAAGCGCGTCATCGGCCTGCCGGGCGATCGCATCCAGATGATCGATGGACGGCTCTTCATCAACGGCACGATGGTTCCGCGTCAGCAGACGACACCGTATCGCACCACCGATTCTTACGGCCGGCAGGTCGACGTCCCGGCCTATATCGAGACATTGCCCGGCGGCGTCTCGCATGAGGTGATCGAGCGCGAGGGCGATCACGGATACTGGGACAACACCTTCGAATACGTCGTTCCGGCCAATAATTATTTCATGATGGGTGACAATCGCGACAACTCCACCGATAGTCGCGCGCTCAACGATGTCGGCTACGTGCCGTTCGAGAATTTCGTCGGCCGGGCCGAGATCATCTTCTTCTCGGTCGATAGCGGGCCTGAGGAAGCGGGCGAGCACTCGAGCGGGCTGATCGGCATGGTGAAGAACGTGTTCAACATGCACATCCGCTGGAATCGTATCTTCCAGCGGATTAAATGACGCTTGTGACGCGAACCGATACGACGCTCTCCGGCCTCGAATCGACGCTCGATTATCGCTTTGGCGATCGGGTGCTGCTTGAGCGCGCGCTGACGCATCTGAGCGCCGTCAAGCCGGCCGATGCGCGCCATCTCTCCAACCAGCGGCTGGAGTTTCTGGGTGACCGCGTGCTCGGGCTCGCCGTCACGGCCATGCTTTACCGGGCCTTCCCCTATGCCGAGGAAGGCGAGTTGTCGCGCCGGCTGGCCGAACTGGTGCGGCGTGAGAGTTGCGCCGCAGTCGCCCATGATTGGCGTCTCGGCCCCCTCCTGATGCTGGGGCCGGGCGAGGCGCAATCCGGCGGGCGCGGCAAGGATGCGATCCTGGCGGATGCTTGCGAGGCCGTGATCGGCGCGGTGTTCCTCGATGGCGGGTTCGAGGCCGCTGCCGCCATGGTCGAGCGTTTCTGGCACCCGCGCATGCTGGCGCCGAGCCGTCCGTTGCGCGATGCCAAGACGCGGCTGCAGGAATGGGCGCAGGGGCAAGGGTTGCCGACGCCGGTTTACCGCGAGACGGCGCGCAGCGGGCCGGATCACGCGCCGGTGTTCGTCATCGCGGCGGAAGTCGATGGCCTCGCACCGCAGGAGGGGCGAGGCGCCTCCAAACGGCTTGGCGAACAGGATGCCGCCCGGAATTTCCTGGCGCGAGAGGGGATCGCACATGACTGAGCACGAGGAGGCCAAGCAGCCCGAGGCGCCGACCCGGTGCGGCTTCGTGGCGCTGATCGGCGTGCCGAACGCCGGCAAATCCACGCTGCTCAACAGCCTTGTCGGGTCGAAAATCTCGATTGTCAGCCGCAAGGTGCAGACGACGCGCACCCAGGTGCGCGGCATCGCCATGAGCGGCCGCACGCAGATGATCTTCGTCGATACGCCCGGCATCTTCAAGCCGAAGCGCCGGCTTGACCGCGCCATGGTCACCAGCGCCTGGGGCGGGGCGACGGATGCCGATCTCATCGGCGTGCTGATCGATGTTGGCTGGGCCAATACGGACGAGAATCTCGACCTTCTGGAGCGCCTTGCCGGCGCGCGCCAGCCGCTGTTCCTGGTGCTCAACAAGGTCGATACCATCGCCAAGGACAAGCTTCTGGCGCTGAGCGCGGCGCTCAATGCCAAGGTGCGCTTCGAGGCGACCTTCATGGTGGCGGCGCTGACCGGCTACGGCGTGCCCGACATTGCCCACTGGCTCGAAAGCCGGCTGCCGCCCGGTCCGTATCTTTATCCGGAAGACCAGATGTCGGACGCGCCGCTGCGCTTCCTGGCCTCCGAGATCACGCGCGAAAAGATCTACGAGCGCCTGCACGACGAGTTGCCGTACCGCTCGACGGTCGAGACGGAGGCCTGGACCGAGCAGAAGAACGGCTCGGTGCGTATCGAGCAGACGATTTTCGTCGAGCGCGAAAGCCAGCGCAAGATCGTGCTCGGCGAGGGCGGTCGTACCATCAAGGCAATCGGCAGCGCCGCCCGCGCTGAAATCGCCGAGATGGCTGAAACCAAGGTCCACCTGTTCTTGTTCGTGAAGGTGCGCGAGAACTGGGAAAACGACCCCGAGCGCTATCGCGAGATGGGGCTCGACTACCCGAAGAAGTAGCGGCGGCGCGCGGGCGCACCTTTCCTCCGCCCTCATGTTGAGTCTGTCGAAACATGTTCCAGATGGCGCCTGTCAGCATCCTTCGACAAGCTCAGGATGAGGTGGAGTTATTGTTGGAATATACGCGGGCTTGACGCCGGCCCGGTTCTAGCGCGACCTCCTGTCATGCAATGGACTGACGACGCCATCGTGCTCGGCACCAGGCGGCACGGCGAGAATGCCAGCCTGCTGGAATTGATGACGCGCCGGCACGGACGCCATCTCGGCTTGGTGCGCGGCGGCCACGGCAAGCGGCTGGTCGCCGTGCTGCAGGCCGGTAACGCGGTCGAGGCGACATGGTACGCGCGGCTCGACGAACATCTCGGCACCTATACGGTCGAGGGCACGGATTTGCGCGCCGCGCGGATGATCGATAGCGCGCCGGCGCTCTACGGCATCAACTGGGCCGCTGGCCTGCTGCGCATGCTGGCCGAGCGCGATCCGCACGAGGCGCTGTTCGAGACGCTCAATGTGCTGCTCGCGCATCTCGATCAGCCGGTGCTCCTGAGTCCGCTGATGGCGCGTTTCGAACTGGCGCTGCTCGGCGAACTCGGCTTCGGCCTCGATCTCGGCCGATGCGCCGCGACCGGCACCACCGAGGACCTGATCTATGTGTCGCCGAAATCCGGCCGCGCCGTCTGCCGCGTGGCGGGAGAGCCGTACAAGGATCGTATGCTGGCGCTGCCGGCCTTTCTCGGCGCCGAACGGCTCGAAGGCGCTGAGACCTCGGACATCGAGATCGCCGCCGGGCTGGAACTGACCGGTTTCTTCCTCAAGCGCGATGTTTTCGAGCCGCGCGGCCTGCAACTGCCCGAGGCCCGCGCCGCCTTCCTGCGGCTCAAGCTGACGGAGGGTGCCTGAAGCTGGGCGCCAGGAATCCTCGACGGTCTTGTCCCGGCCTTGCGCCGGGATCCATGAGACGTCGTGCTTTTCCGATCGGGATGGGCCGGCCAAGCCGGCCCATGACGGTGGAGAGGGGATCGCTGACATTCCAGCCGTCATCGGCCGGCTTGACCGGCCCGATCCCGTTCCGAGAGGCGCGCCCTCATCCGTCTGCTTGGCAGGCTCCTTCTCCCCGACGGAGAGAAGGATTTCTCCTCGCTTTCGCTCTGTGCACAACTTCCACCATTTTTGCCCGATCCTTGCCCCGAATCGGCTGATTCTCTAAAGCGACAGGATGGACGATTTGCCTACGCCTTCCGGAGACGGCATCGAGACGGTCAATCTGCGCGAGGCGCTCGAGGAACGCTATCTCGCCTATGCGCTCTCCACCATCATGCACCGCGCGCTGCCCGATGCCCGCGACGGCTTGAAGCCGGTGCATCGCCGCCTGATGTATGCCATGCGGCTGCTCAAGCTCGACCCGAACTCTGCCTTCAAGAAATGCGCCCGCGTCGTCGGCGACGTCATCGGTAAGTATCATCCCCATGGCGACCAGTCGGTCTACGACGCCATGGTGCGGCTCGCCCAGGATTTCGCGCAGCGCTATCCGCTCGTCGACGGGCAGGGCAATTTCGGCAATATCGACGGCGATAACGCCGCCGCCTATCGTTATACCGAGGCCCGCCTCACGGACGTCGCGCAACTGCTGCTGCAGGGTATCGACGAGGATGCCGTCGATTTCCGCGCCACCTATAATGGCGAGGATGAGGAGCCGGTCGTGCTGCCGGCCGCCTTCCCGAACCTGCTCGCCAATGGCAGCCAGGGCATCGCGGTCGGCATGGCGACATCGATTCCGCCGCATAACGCCGCCGAACTGTGCGATGCCGCGCTCTACCTGATCGACCATCGCGGCGCGACCTCCGACCAGTTGATGCATTTCGTGCCGGGGCCGGATTTCCCGACCGGCGGCATCCTGGTCGAGAGCAAGGGTTCGATTGCCGAGACCTACCGCACCGGGCGCGGCGGTTTTCGCGTGCGCGCGCGCTGGAGCCGCGAGGAGACCGGGCGCGGTGGCTATCAGATCGTCGTCACCGAAATTCCGTATCTGGTCCAGAAGGCCAAGCTGATCGAGAAGATCGCTGAGCTGCTGGAAGCCAAGAAGCTGCCGCTGCTCGGCGACATCCGCGACGAGAGCGCGGAGGATGTCCGCGTCGTGCTCGAGCCGAAATCGCGCGGCGTCGATCCGGCCGTGCTGATGGAATCGCTGTTCCGGGTCAGCGAACTCGAATCGCGCATCTCCATGAACATGAACGTGCTGGTCGACGGCACGGTGCCGCGCGTGCTCGGCCTCGCCGAGGCGCTGACCGCATGGCTCGACCACCGGCAGGTCGTGTTGCGGCGCCGCTCGCGCTTCCGCCTCGGCCAGATCGACAAGCGCCTCGAAATCCTCGGCGGCCTGCTGATCGTCTATCTCGACCTCGACGAGGTGATCCGCATCATCCGCCAGGAGGACGAGCCGAAAGAGCGCCTGATGGCGCATTTCAAGATCAACGAGGTCCAGGCCAACGCCATTCTCGACACCAGGCTGCGGGCGCTGCGCAAGCTCGAGGAGATGGAGCTGCGCCGCGAGTTCGACGAACTGACGGCTGAGAAGGCCGGCATCGAGGAGTTGCTCGGCTCCGATGCCAAGCAGTGGAAGACCGTCGGCTGGCAAATCCGCGAGGTCCGCAAGCAGTTCGGCCCCGAGACGGCGCTCGGCAAGCGCCGCACCAGCTTCGGCGAGGTCGCAGATGTCGGCGATGTCAGCCTGGCGGAAGCGATGATCGAGCGCGAGCCGATCACCGTCGTCGTCTCGGACAAGGGCTGGATCAGGGCGCTGAAGGGCCATGTGCAGGACCTGTCGAGCCTGCAATTCAAGGGTGACGACGCCCTGAAAACCTCGTTCTTCAGCGAGACGACCGCGAAAATCCTCGTGCTGACCTCGGATGGCAAGGTGTTCACGCTCGATGCCGCCAAGCTGCCGGGCGGGCGCGGCTTCGGCGATCCGGTGCGCCTGATGGCCGAGATCGACGAGACGGCCGAGATCGTCATCGTCTGGCCGGCGGCACCGGCCGTGAAATACCTGATGGCGACCGATCAGGATCGCGGTTTCGTGGTGCAGGGTGACGAGTTGCTCGCCAACACCCGCAAGGGCAAGCAGATCCTCAATGTCGGCACCGACGCCAAGGCGGCCCATGCCGTCGCGGTCACGGGCGATCATGTCGCGGTGATCGGCGAGAACCGCAAGCTGCTCGCCTTCCCGCTGGCGCAAGTCCCTGAGATGACGCGCGGCAAGGGCGTGCGCCTGCAACGCTACAAGGATGGCGGCATCGCCGACGTGAAGACCTTCAACCTCGCCGGCGGCCTGACCTGGCTCTCGAGCGACGGCCGGGTCTATACCGTGGCGCAGCCGGAACTCGACACCTGGCTCGGCAACCGCGCCGAAGCTGGCCGCCTGCCGCCGAAGGGCTTCCCGAAGAACAACCGGTTCGTGGGGTAGGGCGCAGCGGATGGGCCGCGCTCAAGAGCAGCCACCTTCTCCCTCAAGGGGAAGGAGAATCACGCCATCTCTCCTCCAACCTCATGCTGAACTTGTCGAAGCGTGGAGAGTCCGGCGCTGGCCTTGCGGCTGGCTGGAGCATCCTTCGACGGGCTCAGGGTGAGGTCGGGAGGGCAGGGGCAGGGGCAGGGGCAGGCCGCACCTCTCCAGTCTCCCCCCTCACGCGTCGAAGAACACCGTCTCGTTATCGCCCTGCAGCACGATGTCGAACGTGTAGATCGTCTGGCCGTCGCGGCTGCTCTTTTGCGCGATCAGCGTCTTGCGCCGCTCGCGCATGGCGATGGCGTTTAGCACCGGGTCGGCCGCATTTGCCTCGGTCTCATCCGAGAAATAAACCCTGGTTTGCAGGCCGATATTGATGCCGCGCGACACGATCCACAGGCTGGCATGCGGCGCTTGCAGCTTGCCCTCGCGGCCCGGAACCCGGCCGGGCTTGATCGTCTCGAACCGGTAGAGCCCTGTCTCGAAATCGGTGCCGGCCCGGCCCCAGCCGCGAAAGTCGGCATCGAGCGCCTTGTCGTCCTGTCGGTCGTCGGGGTGGTTGTAGCGCCCGACCGAGTTTGCCTGCCAGAGCTCGATCAGCGCGTCGCGCACCAACTCGCCGGCGCCATCGATGACGCGGCCCTCGATGACGATGCGCTCGCCGCGCGTCTTGGGGCCGACGAGATTGCCACCGAAATCATTGTCGAAAATCGCAAATCCCGCCTGTTTCGGGATCAGGCCGATATGCACATAGGGCCCCGCCGTCTGCGAGGCGGTTTCCTTGAGATAGCCGAGCGGCTGCACCATGATTCAGTTCCCCTCCAACCGGTTCTCGAACAGGGTCGAGCGCCTCCCGCGCAGCACGATGTCGAACTTGTAGGCGAGCATGTCCATCGGCACGCCGGCGTTGACGTCGAGAGGTGCCACCAGCCGCGCGGTCGCCTCGCGGTCGGGCACCGTGTTGACGATCGGGCATTTGGCGATCAGTGGGTCGCCCTCGAAATACATCTGCGTGATCAGGCGCTGCGCGAAGCCGGAGCCGAAGATCGAGAAATGGATATGGGCCGGGCGCCAGCTATTGACGTAGTTGCGCCACGGATAGGCGCCGGGCTTGACGGTGCGGAAGAAGTAATAGCCGTCCTCGTCGGTGAGGCAGCGGCCGCAACCGCCGAAATTCGGATCGATCGGCGCGAGATAGCTGTCGTTGCGGTGGCGGTAGCGCCCGCCGGCATTGGCCTGCCAGACCTCGACCAGCGTGTTCGGTACCGGCCGGCCGTTCTCGTCAAGCACGCGGCCATGCACGATGATGCGCTCGCCGATCGGATCGCCGCCCTTGGCGTAGTTCTTGAGCATGTCGTGATCGAGGGGGCCGAGTTCGTTGTGGTTGAACATCGGCCCGGTGATCTCGGACAGCGAATTGTCGATCGACAGCAGGGCGTGGCGCGGCGAGCGGGCCACGCTGGTCTTGTAGATCGGCGTATAGGCTTGCGGCTGCAGATCGCGGTCGCGTTGAAAGAACTCGCCGTCCCGGCGGATGATGTTGCGCATGGCGCTCCCTCAGCCCGCCCGAGTCGGGCGGGCGCTGATTGCTCGTCGGCATTGTCTACCTGCACCGGCAAGAAATAAAGCCGTCGCCGGTGCATGCAACCTGTACCTTGGTGTGATCGCGGGCGCCGATTGCAGAGCAGGAACCGGAGCGCGCCGCCGCGCCGGCGGTGGGAGAAAGGGCGATCGTCCCCTGAAAGGTTTTTCATGCGCTCGCTCGCCCCGCTTTACGCCGCTGCCGGCGCGACCCACGCCGCCGATCAGCTTTCGCTCGCCGCCCTGCCGATCGTCGCGGTGGTGGTGTTCAAGGCGGATGCCGCCACCATCGGCTGGCTCGTCGCGCTGCAAAGCGCTGCCTGGCTGCTGGTTTCCCTGCCGGGCGGCATCCTCGTCGACCGGCTGCCGCGCGGTCCGGTGCTGCGCCTGTCGCAGGCGATCGCCTGCCTTGCCTTCGTGGCGGCAGCGTTTGCCGCATGGCACGGCTGGCTGCCGCTGCTCGCCGGCGCGGTGTTCCTCGCCGCCACCGGCACGGTGATGTTCGTGCTGACCACCAATTCGATCACGCCGGCGCTGGTCGGGCGCGAGCGCCTGACCGTGACCAATGCGCGGCTGGAACTGGCGCGTGCGGCGGTGACGCTGGCCGCGCCGCTCATCGCCGTGCAGATGGTCCGTGTCGCTCCGGTCGCGGTTTACCTGCTCGCGGCCGGCATGGCGCTCACCGCCTTTGCCGTGCTGGCGCGGCTTGCCGTGCCGCATGCCGGGGCGCAGCCGGGGCCACGGCCATCGCTGGCGCGCCTGCTCGGCGAGGGCGCCCGCTTCGTGCTCGATGTGCCGGTGCTGCGGGCGATCGCGCTGTGCGCCCTGTTCTGGAATTTTGCCTTCTTCGCCCTGATGGCGGTGTTCCTGCCTTATGTGCTCGCGCAAGCCGGGCTCGACCTGCAACAGGCCGGCCTTGCGCAATCGGCTTACGGGGCCGGGCTGATCGCCGGCGCGCTTGGCGCCGGGCCGATCCTCGCCCGCCTGCCGGCGAGCCTCGTGCTGGTGGGCGGCCCGGCGCTCTCGGTCGTCGCGGCCGGCGCGATGCTGCTCGCGGCGCGGCTTCCGGGCGTCGCCCTGCCGGCGCTGAGCTTCTTCCTGGTCGGGTTCGGGCCGATGCTCTGGCTCGTGTGCCAGACCAGCGTGCGCCAGATCGTGACGCCGTCGCTGCTGCTCGGGCGGGTCGGCGGCGTCATCCAGGCGGCGATCTACGGCATCCGGCCGCTCGGCGCGCTCGCCGGCGGAACGGTGGCCGCGACGCTGGGGTTCTCCGCCGCGCTCTGGCTGGTGCTGGCCTGTTTCATGCTGTCATTCGCCGCCGCGCTGTTCTCGCCGCTGGTGCGTCTCGGCCAATTGGCGCGCCATGAGCCGGTTCAGCCGGTGACGAGTTCCCAGCCGGCCGGCTGAAGCCGCTCCTGCGGCAGGAAGCGCGCCTTGTAGGCCATCTTGCGCGAGCCCTCGACCCAGTAGCCGAGATAGACGTAGGGCAGGCCCATCTCGCGGGCCCGCGCGATGTGATCGAGGATCATCAAGGTGCCGAGCGAGCGTTGCTCGAATTCCGGTTCGTAGAACGAATACACCATCGACAGCCCGTCGCTGAGCACATCGGTCAGGGCGACGGCGACGAGCGCGTCGCCACCGCCCGGCGGCGTCAGGCGGTATTCGATCAGCATGGTCTCGACATGGCTGTCCTCGACCATCATCGCGTAGTCGAGCACGGTCATGTCGACCATGCCGCCATCGGCGTGGCGGTCGTCGAGATAGGCGCGGAACACCGAATATTGCTCGGCGGTCGGCCGGTTCTGCCGCATGACGCTGCGGATATCGGCGTTATGCGCCTTCACCTTGCGGAAGCTGCGGCCCGGCTTGAAGGCATCGGCCAGCACGCGTACCGAGATGCAGGCGCGGCACGATTCGCAGGCCGGACGGTAGCCGATCGTCTGGCTGCGGCGGAAGCCGCCCTGGGTCAAAAGGTCGTTGAGTTCGCGCGCCCGCTTGCCGACCAGATGCGTGAAAACCTTGCGCTCGAAGCGACCGGGAAGATAGGGGCAGGCCGACGGCGCCGTCAGATAGAATTGCGGGGCATCGCGCGGTTGCTCGGTCAAGAATATCCGTCCTTTCCGGCACGGTTCACGCCCTGGCCTGCCGGCCACCCGATACTAGTCCCGCCATCGCCGGCTGCAATACCGTATGCTGCCGCAGGCTTCAGCAAGTCGGCCGAAATATCCTTCTCCCGCGTGCGGGAGAAGGTGGCCTGAAAGGCCGGATGAGGGGAGATGGCGCGGCCTTGGCCCTCATCCCCCTGCCGGGACCTTCTCCCGCACGCGGGAGAAGGCGAATAGTTCGTCCGCCATGCGAGGAAGTTTCTAGCTCAGCCCCTTAAGGCGTCACGCGCCGCACCACCATGCCGAGCACGATGTCGTGCAGCAGGCGCTTGCGGCTGTCGAACAGGCAGACGATCAGCACCACCGGCGTCAGGAACACCATGCTGAGATAGAACAGCAGGCCGTGCGAGGCGCCGTAGAGGAAATCGATCGGCTGGCCGTCATTGCGCACCATTTGCAGGTCCATGGCGCGCTGCCCGAGCGTCGCCTGGCGCGCGCTCCCGACCGTCAGCCCCGAATACAGGATGCCGATCAGCGGCGTGGCGGCGAGCGGCCCGAAGGCGAGCGTCGTCAGGCCGAGCGTCGGGATCGCCAGCAGAAACGCGACCACGAAGCCGATAAGCTGGATCAGCAGGATGATGACGATATCGAACAGATAGGCGAAGGCGCGGCGCGAGCGCACGCCATCGAGCCAGCCGCGCGCCATCATCGTCTCGCGGCCGGGCTGCGTCACTGGTGGAACCGTTGCGGGCATCTCGCATCTCCATGCTCGGTGCCAGAACATAGGAAGCGGCGTTCGGTTCCGTAAGGGGCGCTCACACGCGCCGGGGCGTGAGGCCGGCAAAGCCGAACAACCCGCCGGGCTTCAATGCCAGCAGCACCACGAGCAGGCCGTAGATGACGATGTCGCGGTTGCCGATCGGCAGCGTCGCCGACCACAGCGCCTCGATGGCGCCGATCAGCAGGCCGCCGAGCATGGCGCCCGGCACCGAGCCGATGCCGCCGGCAACCGCCCCGACCAGCGCCTTGATGCCGAGCCCGGTGCCGCCGGCAAAGCCGATGCCGCCGTAATACAGCGTGATGATCGTGCCGGCGAGCCCGGCGAGGCCGCAGGACAGCGCCAGCGTCTGGTTATAGACGGTGCGGCTCGAGACGCCGAACAGCGCCGCCGCCTTGGCATCGTCGGCAACCGCGCGCCAGTTGCGGCCGAACCGGCTGCGCCGCATCGCCACGAGCAGCCCGCCGGCGGCCATGAAGGCGACGCCGGCGACGGTGACGGCGATCGGCGTGATCGTCACCAGAAACGTTCCGGACCGGGCAATGACGAGCGGCGTATCGAAGATCGGCGATACCCAGCGGATGCTCGAACCCTGCGCCAGCCGCATATATTCCTGCAACACGATGGCAAGGCCGATGGTAGCGACGAGCACATGCTGCCCCGGCCGGCCCATCAGCGGCAGCAGCACCAGCCGCGCCACGACGAGCGCGTGCATGATGGTGACGATCAGCGCCATGTCGAGCGCCGTCGCCAGCACCGTGCCGGACGAGTTGAACCCGGCCAGCAGCGCCAGGCTGACGCCGAGGCTGGCCGCCACGCCGCCAAGCGCCGCGAATTCGCCGAAAGCGAGGTTGATGCGTCCGATCAGCCCGTAGACCAGCGCATAGGCCGAGGCGAGCAGGGCATAGATCGCCATGCCGGGCAGCGCCGAGACGGCGTGTTGCAACGCGACCGCCAGGCCCGGCGTGAGCTTGACGCCGCGTTCCGGCTGGCCGGTGAGGGGGCCGGGATCGGCGAGCGCCGCGTCGGGCGTGTTGAGCCAGAAACGCTTGAGCATGTAGAGCGAGGCGGGGCTGAGCGGCCCGCCATCGTCGCTCACCGCCGCCAGCACCTGCCTGCCCGCCTGCAACCGGCTCGGCGCGAAGCGGCACACGATGGCGCGGTCGTGCCGCGGCAGCCCGGCGCCGCCGGCCTCGTAGATGATGGCGATGCCGGCTTCCTCGGGCAGCATCTTGGTGCGCAGGATGCGGAAGGAGGCCTTGTCCGGGTTCAGCGCCGGCAGGGCCTGCCGGCAGATGCGGACCTGGTCGCTATCGAGTGGCGGCGCGCAGCCGGCGAGGACGGCCGCGACGAGCAGCAGGACGGCGAGGCCGGCCGCCTTCACGCGCCGGTCTTCAGTCTTTCCGCGACGCGAGGCGCAAAATAGGTCAGGACGCCGTCGGCGCCGGCGCGCTTGAAGGCTTGCAGGCTTTCCAGCATGGCACGCTCTCCATCGAGCCAGCCGTTCTGCACGGCGGCCATGATCATCGCATACTCGCCCGAGACCTGATAGGCGAAGGTCGGCATGCCGAAGGTTTCCTTCAGGCGATGCACGATGTCGAGATAGGGCATGCCGGGCTTGACGATCAGCATGTCGGCGCCCTCAGCGATGTCGAGTTCGGCCTCGCGCAGCGCCTCGAGCCCGTTGCAGCAATCCATCTGATAGGTGCGCTTGTCGCCGATCAGCGTCGCATCGGTGCCGATCGCGTCGCGGAACGGCCCGTAGAAGGCGGAGGCGTATTTGGCCGTATAGGCCATGATCTGCACCTCGTCATGGCCGGCACGGTCGAGCGCGGCGCGGATGGCGCCGACGCGCCCATCCATCATGTCCGAGGGCGCGATGACATCGGCGCCGGCTTCCGCCTGGATCACGGCCTGCTGGGTCAGGATCGCCACGGTGTCGTCGTTGAGCACGCGCTCGCCATCCATCACGCCGTCATGGCCGTGCGAGGTATACGGGTCGAGCGCGACATCGGTGATGAGGCCGAGTTCCGGCACCGCCTGCTTGATGGCGCGCAGCGCGCGGCAGGTCAGGTTCTCGGCGTTGAGCGCCTCGCTGCCCTTTTCGTCACGTTGCGAGGGGGCGGTGTTCGGGAACAGCGCGATCGCCGGGATGCCGAGCTTGGCGGCGCGCTCCGCCTCGCGCACCGCAGCGTCGATGGTCAGCCGCTCGACGCCGGGCATCGAGGCGACCGGATCGCGCGGATTCGTGCCTTCTTGCAGGAATAACGGCCAGATCAGGTCGTTGACGGAGATGTCGTTCTCGCGCACCAGCCGGCGCGCCCAGTCGGCCTTGCGGTTGCGGCGCGGGCGCTGCACCAGGTCGAGGCGGGTGACGATTTCTCGGCGTGACATCGGAAAATCCCTGCAATCGCGCGATCCCGCGCACATCTTGCACCCTGGATCGCCTCGCCCGCTTATACGCGGAGCGGTCGCGCTTAGAAATATGGAAACGTTCCAGTCAGCGCGGGGCAGTTGGTCGCAACTTGAAACCGAGCGCCCTTTCGGACACACAAAGAGCCAGGAGCTTTGCCGCCGGCGGAGCCAGAAGCAGAAACCGCCGGGAGACTCCCATGGAAAGCGCCCCCCAGATCCTGCTCGAAAAGCGCGGCAGTCTCGGCCTCGTCACGCTCGACCGGCCGCGCCAGCTCAATGCGCTGACGCTCGCCATGGTGCGCGCGCTCCATCCGCAACTGCTGCGCTGGGCCGACGATGCCGACGTCAAGGCGGTCGCCATCCGGGCGAATGGCGGCAAGGCGTTCTGCGCCGGCGGCGATATCCGCGCGCTCTACGACCTCAAGCAGGCCGGCCAACTTGACGAGGCGCGCGCCTTCTGGCGCGAGGAATACCTGCTCAACCGCGATATCAAGCGCTATCCCAAGCCCTATGTCGCGCTGATCAACGGCATCGTCATGGGCGGCGGCGTCGGGCTTGCCATGCATGGCAGCCATCGCGTCGCCAGCGAGACGTTTCTCTTCGCCATGCCGGAGGTCGGCATCGGCTTCTTCCCCGATGTCGGGGCGACCTATCTGCTGCCGCGCCTCGCCGACGCCTTTGGCTCCTATCTCGCCATTACCGGCGCGCGCATCAGGCGCGGCGACGCCATGGCGGCCGGGCTCGCGACCCATGCCGCGCCCGCCGCCGCCTTCGACGGCATCGTCGCGGCCCTTGCC
This sequence comes from uncultured Alphaproteobacteria bacterium, assembly GCA_937988775.1. GTDB lineage: Bacteria > Pseudomonadota > Alphaproteobacteria > Rhizobiales > Beijerinckiaceae > CALKHP01. The sequence goes on along the minus strand of CALKHP010000030.1, from coordinate 239,072 downwards.
GCGGGCGCATCCGTCGATGCGGCGCTCGAGGCGGTGACCGTCGCGCCGGAAGCCGCGCAGCATGCCGGGGAGCACGCGCTGATCGCGGAGGTGTTCTCGGCCGGCAGCGTCGGCGAGATCCTCGCCCGGCTCGACCGCAAGGCCGCTGACGGCTCGGAGTTTGCCGCCAAGGCCGCCGCGACGATGCGCCAGAAATCGCCGACCTCGATGGCGATCGCGCTCGAGCAGGTGCGGCGCGGCGCGGCCATGACCTTCGAGGAGGCGATGCGCGCCGAGTTCCGCGTCGTGTCGCGCATCGCCGAGGGCCATGACTTCTATGAAGGCGTGCGCGCGGTGATCGTCGACAAGGACAATGCGCCGCGCTGGCGTCCGGCGCGCGTCGAGGATGTCGATCCGGCGGCGATCGCCGCGCATTTCGTAGCCCTATCCGATGATCTCGTCTTTCCGGGCCAGACCTGATGGTCGATGACGAAGGGCTCCGCATCGCCAGTTCCGGCGGCCCGATCGGCGGCGGCCGCAAGCCGGCTTCCGTGCGCTGGCACCTGATCCGCGCCGCGCTGATGCGCGTGCTGTCGGTGCTGTGGATGCTGCGGGCGCTGGTCGCCTGGGCGCAAATCCTCGGTGCGATGCCGGGCGCGAATTTCGCGACGCTGCCGCTCAGGTTGCAGGTGCTGATCGCGATGTCGGCGGTGCTGCATGCCATGACCTCGGTCGGGCTCTGGCTCGCGGCGGCCTGGGGCGCCGCTCTTTGGCTGCTGCTGTCGGCGGGGGAGGTGCTGGTGCTGTATTTCGTGCCGGCGAGCCGCGTCACCAGCGTGCCGATCCTCGCGACCACGGCGGCCTGCGCCTGTATTTACGCCGCGCTGTCCTACCTGGCCCGGCGCGAGTCGAGGCGACACGTTCACTGAGTCTTCACGATGAAAGATAAGTAAAATTGAGCAAGAATTTACGCAAATCAGGTCAAGTTTTGATTCACCCTAGGATTTAAGCAGCTCTTCATGGCCCCCCTATAGTTTGTCGATATCGAGAGCGGCACAAGCCGTCAGAGGCGTCAAACAGAGTTAGGGCAGACCATGAAGACGAATATTGCTCAGAAGACTGCATCGACCGAAGTAGAACAGCGCCCGCTCAAGGATCATTACCTTGAATCCCTGAAGCTGGTCGAGCGGCTCCATCGCCGGTTGCTGGATGTCATCAAGGATGAGTTCGACCGCCGCTCGCGCACTGACGTCAACAGCGTCCAGGCCCTGCTGCTCTATAATATCGGCGACCAGGAACTGACCGCCGGCGAGCTGCGCACCCGTGGTTATTATCTTGGCTCGAATGTCTCCTATAACGTCAAGAAGCTGGTGGAGATGGGCTACCTGCACCATTCCCGCTCGCGCATCGACCGGCGCTCGGTGCGCATCAGCCTGACGGAAGCCGGCCGCGAGGTGCACGACATCGTCTCCAGCGTCTACGACAAGCACATCCGCACCGTGGAACAGCTCGGCGGCGTCGCCAGCGACGATTTCGGCCGGCTCAACCAGGCGCTGCTCCGGCTCGAGCGCTTCTGGACCGACCAGATCCGCTTCAAGCTCTGATGCCGCAGAGCACCTGCTCTGGATGCCGGGTCAAGCCCGGCAAAAGACCGGCGCGTTACCCACCGACCGTCTTGTCCCGGCCTTGAGCCGGGATCCAAGCTTCTGTTTTCCTGTTATTTCCTACGTTTGATCGCGGTTGGGGTCCAACGTAACCGCCGGGTCGATCCCATTCCGGTTCCTGCCTTCGCGAGAAGGGCATCCTGGCCAGACTGTTGTTGCGTTGCAACACCATCGTCCGTTGCATGCCCGTGAGCCGGCATCGACGGCCGCCGCCGCAATTTCGCCAGACTGCGGCCGGTACACACTGGCATTGCATCCCGGCATCCGGTGCGAGCGGCGCGCGTTTCAGCAAATTCATCACAAATTTGCGAGACGGAACCCCTTGTTAAGGATAAGGGTTTTGTCTGGCTGCGTTCTGTCGCGTGCCGAAGTGTTGGAGATCGCTCCCGTGTCCATCCGTGCATCCGGGCCTGTCTGGTCCCGTCGTCGTTTCCTTTCCACCGGCGTTGTGGTCGCAACGGCGGCGGTTGCCTTGCCGCGCGTGGCGGCGGCTGCCCCTGTCGACCAGGGTTTCGGGGTCGCGGAGTGGCGCCAGTCCTACGATTCCGGATCGCGCGTCAAGAATGTCCAGTCGAGCGCGCCGATCCTGTCGCCGGAAACCCTGCAGGCGACCGAGCGCGCCGAAGCCCAGTATCGCGACATCGTGGCGCGGGGCGGCTGGCAGCCGCTCGCCAAGGTTTCGTTGAAGCTCGGCAGCAAGAACCGCGCCGTGGTCGCGCTGCGCCAGCGCCTGATCGTGTCCGGCGACCTGTCGCAGAATCTCGGCGATTCCCAGATTTTCGATTCCTATGTCGAGGCGGCGGTGAAGCGGGCGCAGGCCCGTCACGGTCTCGGCGCCACCGGCATTGTCGGTCCGCAGACCCTTGCGGCGCTGAACGTCCCGGCCGCCACCCGCCTGAAGCAGCTTGAGATCAACGTCGTGCGCCTGCGCTCGCTGCAGGGCAATCTCGGCCGCCGCTACGTGACGGCGAATATCCCGGCCGCCTATGCCGAGACGGTCGAGAACGATGTCGTCGTCACGCGCCACACCACGGTCGTCGGCAAGATCGACCGCCAGTCGCCGATCATGAGCACCAAGGCGACCGACATCAATTTCAACCCGTACTGGACCGTGCCGGCCTCGATCATCCGCAAGGACCTGATCCCCAAGATGCAGGCCGATCCGGGCTATCTCCAGTCGCAGAAGATTCACGTTTTCGATTCCAAGGGCCAGGAAGTCCAGCCGCAGCTCATCAACTGGAATTCGATGGAGGCGACCAATTACCGCTTCCGTCAGGAGCCGGGTGCGCTGAATTCGCTCGGCACCGTGCGCATCAACATCGCCAATCCCTATGGCGTCTACATGCACGACACGCCGTCGAAGGGCCTGTTCGGTGACGATTACCGTTTCGATTCCTCGGGCTGCATGCGTGTGCAGAACGTGCGCGAATACATCACCTGGCTGCTCAAGGACACGCCGGGCTGGGACCGTGCCAAGATCGACGAGGCGATCCGTTCGGGCGAACGTATTGATGCCCGCCTCGCGCAGCCGGTGCCGGTCTACTGGGTTTATGTCACCGCCTGGGCGACGCCCGAGGGCGCTGTGCAGTTCCGCGAGGACATTTACAACAAGGACGGCATGGGGCCGGGTGCGCTGACGCAGGTGCTGCAGCAGGAAGCCGCCGCCGATCCCGACCGGCACTGATTCCAATGCATCTTGCGCGATCTTAGAATGGCGGCCTCATGGGGCCGCCATTTTCGTTGCGCGGGGCTGCCATACGGTAAACCTCTTGGCGCTTTCCCCGCCGCCATGCTAACCGGGCCGGAAAGTAAGTAAGTGCTTACTTATATGCGCAGGCGCCCGTCCGCGCCGCCTGGAGAGTGTCATGGCCGAAGCATCGATCGCCGTCCGTTCCAACAGCTTTTTCTCCGCCGGCCTCGCCGACGCGGACCCGGAAATCGCCGAGGCGGTGGCGCTGGAACTTGGTCGCCAGCGCGACGAGATCGAGTTGATCGCCTCGGAGAATATCGTCTCGAAGGCGGTGCTCGAGGCGCAGGGCTCGGTGCTGACCAACAAATATGCCGAAGGTTATCCCGGCAAGCGTTACTATGGCGGTTGCCAATTCGTCGATATCGCCGAGAAGCTCGCCATCGACCGCGCCAAGCAGTTGTTCGGCGCCGGTTTCGCCAATGTGCAGCCGAACTCGGGCAGCCAGATGAACCAGGCCGTGTTCCTGGCGCTGCTGCAGCCGGGCGACACCTTCATGGGCCTCGATCTTAACGCCGGCGGCCATCTCACGCACGGCTCGCCGGTCAACATGTCCGGCAAGTGGTTCAAGGTCGTGCCCTATGGCGTGCGCGAGAGCGACAACCTGATCGACATGGATGTCGTCGCCGAGCTTGCGCGCAAGCACAAGCCGAAGCTGATCATCGCCGGCGGCACCGCCTATTCGCGCCATTGGGATTTCGCGCGCTTCCGCGAGATCGCCGACGAGGTCGGCGCCTATCTCATGGTCGACATGGCGCATTTCTCTGGGCTCGTCGCCGGCGGCGCGCATCCTTCGCCCGTGCCGCACGCCCATGTCACCACCACGACGACGCATAAGTCGCTGCGCGGCCCGCGCGGCGGCCTGATCCTCACGAATGACGAGGATATCGCCAAGAAGATCAACTCGGCCGTGTTCCCTGGACTTCAGGGCGGCCCGCTGATGCATGTCGTGGCTGCCAAGGCCGTGGCGCTCGCCGAGGCGCTCAGGCCCGAGTTCAAGGCCTATGCCCACGCCGTGGTCGCCAATGCGCGCGCGCTCGCCGAGACGCTGAAGGCGAACGGCTTCGATATCGTTTCGGGCGGCACCGACAACCACCTGATGCTGGTCGATCTCAGGCCGAAGAAGCTCACCGGCAAGGCGTCCGAGCAGGCGCTCGGCCGCGCCCACATCACCTGCAACAAGAACGGCGTGCCCTTCGATCCGGAGAAGCCCTTCGTCACCTCCGGCATCCGGCTCGGCACGCCGGCCGGCACGACGCGCGGCTTCGACATCGCCGAGTTCCAGGAAATCGGCCGGCTGATCACCGAGGTGCTCGACGGCCTCGCCAAGAACGGCGAGGCCGGCAATGCCGCCACTGAAGCGGCGGTGAAAACCAAGGTGCATGCGCTCACCGGCCGTTTCCCGCTCTACTGAGGACGAACCGGCATGCGGTGCCCGTATTGCGGCAGTCTCGATACGCAGGTGAAGGACAGTCGCCCGACCGAGGATAACACCTCGATCCGGCGCCGCCGCGTGTGCCCGGATTGCGGCGGCCGCTTCACCACTTTCGAGCGCGTGCAATTGCGCGAACTGACCGTGGTCAAGCGCTCCGGGCGCCGGGTGCCGTTCGATCGCAGCAAGCTCGAACGCTCCGTCGAGATCGCGCTGCGCAAGCGCCAGGTCACGCCCGAGCGCGTCGAGCGCATGCTGAACGGCGTCGTGCGCCAGCTCGAGAGCATGGGCGAGCCCGAAATCTCCTCCGAGCACATTGGCGAGTTGCTGATGGAGGGCCTGCGCGGCATCGACGATGTCGCCTATGTCCGCTTCGCCTCCGTGTACAAGAATTTTCGAGAGGCCAAGGATTTCGGCAATCTTCTCAACGCCTTGTCGGGGGACGATGCAGTCGCGGCCGAGAGCGAAGCGCCGGCGCCCGACGATGCCTGAACAGCGCCCCGCGCCTACCGGGGTTACGGAGCAGGATTTGCGCTGGATGCGGGCGACGCTGGATTTCTCGCGCCGCAATCTCGGCCTGACCGCGCCCAACCCGGCCGTCGGCGCCATCATCGTAAAACATGACGTCGTGCTCGGCCGTGGCATCACGCAGCCCGGCGGCCGCCCCCATGCCGAGCAGATCGCACTGGCCCAGGCCGGCGAGGCGGCGCGCGGCGCCACCATCTACGTCACGCTCGAACCTTGCGCCCGCCGCAGCCGCACTGGCGACGGTCCGTCCTGCACCGATGCGATCCTTGCCGCCGGCATCGCCCGCGCCGTCATCGCCGCGCCCGACCCGAGCCCGTTCGCCGCCGGCGAGGGCGAGCGCCGGCTGCGCGGCCATGGCGTCGATGTCGTGACGGGCGTGCTGGCCGGCGAGGCGGCGGCCTTCCATCTTGGCCACATCCTGCGCGTCACCGCGCATCGCCCGCTCGTGCAGTTGAAGCTCGCCGCGACCCGCGATGGCTTTGCCGCCACGCGCGACCGCCAGCCGCTCGCCATCACCGGCGAGATGGCGCGATCGATGACGCATATGCTGCGCGCGCGCGCCGATGCGATCATGGTCGGCATCGGCACGGTGATCGCCGACGACCCGCAACTGACCTGCCGCCTGCCGGGCCTGCGCGCGCGCTCGCCGGTGCGCGTCGTGCTCGACGGGGCGTTGCGCACGCCGATGCTGTCGCAACTGGTCAAGACGGCGCGCGAGGTGCCGACCTGGATCGTCGCCGGCGTGGGCGCATCGGTCGAGCGCGAATGGGCGCTCAGGAGCCAGGGCGTCGATGTCCTGCGCGTCGGAGCGGACAATGCCGGCCGGCTCGATCTGGCCGATTCGCTCGGGCTGCTCGCCGATTGGGGTATCACCCGGCTGATGGTCGAGGGCGGCCCGACCCTTGCCGAAGCGCTGGCCGGGGCCGATCTCATCGACGAGGCCGTGCTGTTCAGCGGCGGCTGGAAACTCGGCGGCCAGGCGGGCGGGCAGGGCGGCTTGCCGGCGCTCGGGCCGGCGCTCGGCAGGCTCGCATCCGGGCAGGGCGGCTGGCGCAAGCAGGACGAGCGCGCACTCGGACCCGACCTGATGCGTTCATTTGAAAGGCTGCGGTGATGTTTACAGGGCTCGTCTCGGATGTCGGCACCGTCGCCGCCGTCGAAGGGCGGCAGGCGGGTCTGCGCCGCCTGCGCATCCAGTCATCCTATGATCCTGAAAGCATCGCCATGGGCGCCTCGATCGCGTGCAGCGGGCCGTGCCTGACCGTGGTCGGCTTCGGCGCCAGGCCCGAGGGTGGCGCCTGGTTCGATGTCGATGCCGCCGCCGAGACGCTGGCGCGCACCACGCTCGAGACCTGGGGCGTCGGGCGCCGCATCAATCTCGAACGCTCGCTGAAGATCGGCGACGAACTCGGCGGCCATCTCGTCACCGGCCATGTCGATGGCGTCGCCCAGATCATCGCGCGCGAGGATATCGTCGCCGGCGAGGAGGCCACCGCCTGGGGGCAGGTGTCGCGTTTCGATATCCGGGCGCCGCGCGGCCTGGCGCGCTTCATCGCCGAAAAGGGCTCGGTGTCGCTCGATGGCACCTCGCTCACCGTCAACACCGTGCATGACGATGTGTTCTCGGTGATGCTGATCCCGCACAGCCTCGCCGTCACCACCTGGGGCGAGCGCAAGGCCGGCGACGACATCAATCTCGAGGTCGACCTGATGGCGCGTTATGCGGCGCGGCTGAGCGAGGTGCGGTGAAGCACGCCGCGCCGATCACAAAAGCTTAACTTGGCGCAAGCAGCAGGCCAGCCTATCGTGCTGGCCACACCGGACCGGGAACCGCTGCGCGGCTTTTCGGTTTATCCGGTGTCCGGGCAGGGCATGGAGCAAGGTCCCGACGCTCCATGCAACTGGTGCTGCTGGAGACAGGAGGGTCTTATGACGCTTCCGTTCTGGTTCGATCGTTTCCTTTGGCTCATGCTGATTGTCGTCGCCATCTCGGGCATGGTGCTGATCGGCTGATGACCGCCGCGCGGGGTGCAGGGCTGGCCCGCGTCTCGGCGCTTGCCGAAACATTTCCCAGACCGTATGTGAGCGGCTTCCCGGCTGTGGTCCGTCATGGCTCCGCGCCGGCCTTGTCCAATCGCGCGTCCGTCGCCGCCGTCTTTCCGGCGGTTGCGTCGATGCATCTCGGAGCCGCCCATGTCGGAACCACGCCGCGTCCTGCCCGCACAACACGCCTTGCCCGGCGCCCGGATTCTCATCGTCGAGGGCCGGTTTTACGACGACATCAACGATGAATTGATCGCCGGAGCCCGCGAAACCATCGAGGCCGCCGGCGGCAGTGTCGATGTCGTCACCGTGCCCGGCTGCCTCGAGATCCCGGTCGCCATCGCCATCACGCTGGATGCCGCCGCGGGCGCCGGCCGGCCCTATGACGGTGCCGTGGCGCTTGGCTGCGTCATCCGTGGCGAAACCACCCATTATGAGATCGTGTCCGGCGAAAGCGCCCGCGCGCTGATGGACCTGACGCTGGCGCGCCAGCTCGCGCTCGGCAACGGCATCCTCACCGTCGAGAACGAGGCGCAGGCCTGGGCGCGCGCCCGCCGCAGCGAGATGAACAAGGGCGCCGATGCCGCCCGCGCCGCGCTGACGCTCGTCAAGCTGAAACGGGACGGGGCGCCGCGATGAGCGACGAGCCCCCCGTGACGCAGCCGGCCAGGATCGGGCGCGGCGAACGCCGCTCGGCGGCGCGGCTTGCCGCCGTGCAGGCGCTTTACCAGATGGATCTCGCCGGCAAGGGCCTCAAGGAGGTCCAGAACGAGTTCGAGCGCTACTGGCTCGGCCGCGAGATCGAGGGCGACCAGTACAAGCCGGCCGAGGCCGCGCTGTTTCGCAGCATTCTCGACGGCGTGCTGACGCATCAACTCGCGCTCGACCCGCGCATCGACGATATTCTCGCCAAGGGCTGGCCGCTGAAGCGCATCGAGGCGATCATGCGGGCGACGCTGCGGGCCGGCGCTTTCGAACTGACCCATTCGCGCGACGTGCCGCCCAAGGTGGTGATTTCCGAATATGTCGATATCGCGCGTGCCTTTTTCGAGCGCGACGAGACCAACATGGTCAATGCCGTGCTCGACAAGCTGGCGCGCGAGGAACGCGCCGGGGAACTGGCGTAGACGAGTCTTTGCGAGGCACCAGGCCTTGTCCCGGCCTTGAGCCGGGACCCAGTCTGGCAACCGCTTTGTTTCCGTAGGCCCCGGCTCAAGGCCGGGGCGAAACCGTCTGCATGCCGCCGCACATTCACGCCGCCGCCGATCCGGCCTATGAAGGCGCGCTGCCACGGAACCGGAATCGATGCCTGACCGCCTTTCGGAATTTGAGTTCATCGCCCGCTATCTCGCGCCGCTCGCGGGCGAGGGGGCCTATGGCTTGACCGACGATGCGGCGAGCATCGCGCCGCCGGCCGGGCAGGACCTTGTCCTGTCGACCGACATGCTGTCGGCCGGCACGCATTTCTTCCCCGATGATCCGGCCGGCGCGATCGCCCGCAAGGCCCTGCGCGTCAACCTGTCCGATCTTGCCGCCAAGGGCGCGAAGCCGCTCGGCTTCCTGCTCGGCCTCGCCTTGCCGGGCGATTGGTCCGAGCCGTGGCTGGCGGCGTTCTGCGACGGGCTCCGGCACGATGTCGGGCATTTCGACGTGCCGCTGCTGGGCGGCGATACGGTCGGCACGCGCGGCATCCTGACCATTTCGATCACCGTACTGGGCCTTGTGCCGGCCGGCGCCATGCTGCGCCGGACCACGGCGCAAGCCGGCGACCGCATCTTCGTTTCCGGCACGATCGGCGATGCCGCGCTTGGTCTCAAGGCCCGCCTCGATCCGGCCGCCGGTTGGCTCGCCGCGCTGGCCGCCGATGAGCGCGCCTTCCTGCTCGAGCGCTATCTGCTGCCGCGCCCGCGCCTCGCGCTTGCCGAGGGCGCGCGCCGCCATGCCCGCGCCGGCATGGATGTGTCCGATGGCTTCGTCGGCGACCTGCGCAAGATGCTGGCGGGCGCCGGCGTCGGCGCGACCGTCGCGCTCGACAAGGTGCCGTTGTCGCAGGCCGCGAGCGCGGCCGTGGCCGCCGCGCCGGACCTGTTCGAGACGGCGTTGACCGGTGGCGACGATTACGAATTGCTGCTCGCGATTCCGGCCGGCGAGGCGGAGGCGTTTCGCGCCGCGGCCCGTGCGGCCGACATCGCCGTCACGGAAGTCGGCACCGTGACCGCCGACCCCGTCATTCATTTCGTGGCGGCGGATGGCGCCGATCGCGCCTTTGCCCGCGGCTCCTACCTGCATTTTTGACGATTTTATTGTCGTGCCGGGCTGGAGCGGGGCCAGAGCCATAGCGTAGCGCCCCACCGATCGGGATCGGCCGGTCAAGCCGGCCGATGACGGCTGAAATGTTTGGGCTTCTCCCCCGCCGTTGAAATGCTTGCGCCTCTCCTCCGCCGTCATGGGCCGGCTTGACCGGCCCATCCCGATGCGAAAGGCGCCGCGTTTACGGGCCCCGCTCAAGCGCGGGGCACCGCCCCGGTTCGGCTGATCGCATGCATCAACAAGTTTTTGCAGTCGGGTGCTGTGAATTGCTCTAAGCAGCGGGCCGAGAGGTTCCTGATGAGTGTAGCCGCCCCGGCCATCCCGCATGATGGCGATGCCATTGCCCGCCGCAACGCGCTGCTGCTTGCCTTCGCCGGCGCGCTCGGCGGCGCCAACGCCTCGGTGGTGTTCGCGACCGGCAGCTTGATCGGCCGGGCGCTGGGCTCGGACCCGGAATACGCCACCGTGCCGATCACCGCCTTCGTGGTCGGCACCGCGCTCGCAACCTATCCGGCGGCCGCGATGGCGCGCCGCTTCGGGCGCCGCAACGTCTTCATGGCCGGCAATGTCGCCGGCGCATGGGCGGGGATTCTGGGCGCGCTGTCGCTCTATCTCGCCTCGTTCGAACTCTATTGCTTCGCGACTTTCCTGGCCGGCGTCTATCAGGCGGTGATCGTTTCCTACCGCTTCGCCGCTGCCGACAGCGCCACGCCGCGCTTTCGCGCCACCGCCATCGCCTGGGTGCTGGGCGGTGGGCTGGCGGCGGCCTTCATCGGGCCGCAACTGGTGATCTTCACCAAGGAAATCACGCTGCCCTACCTGTTCCTCGCTACTTACCTGGCGCAGGCGGCGGTGGCGATCGCCGCCATGTTCGTCACCGGCCGTTTCATCGATACGCCGGCGCATCATGATGCCGATGGTCCGGCCCGGCCGCTGCGCCAGATCGCCATGATGCCGCGCTTCATCATCGCCGTGTTGTGCGGCACCGCCGCGCAGGGCCTGATGAACATGGTGATGACCTCGGCGCCGCTCGCCATGGCGATGTGCGGCCACTCGGTCACCGATTCGACGCTCGGCATCCAGTGGCACATCGTCGGCATGTACGGGCCGAGCTTCTTCACCGGCGGCCTGATCGCGCGTTACGGCAAGGAGCGCATCGTCATCCTCGGGCTGATTCTGCTGGCGGCCTGCGCCGTGGTCAATCTGAGCGGGCTCACCGTCGGTTATTTCTGGGTCGGGCTCACCATGCTCGGCCTCGGCTGGAATTTCGCCTTCATCGGCGCCTCCGCCATCGTCACCGATTGCCACCGCGCCTCGGAGCGCAACCGCGTGCAGGGGCTGAACGATACGCTGATCTTCTCGACCACCGCCGTCGGCTCGTATCTCTCGGGCCATTTGCTGGCGGTTTTCGGCTGGGCCAGCATCAATTACGTGGTGATTCCCATCGCGCTCGTCTGCGCGGTTGCCGCCGCCGGGCTGCTTTTTGCACCGCGCCGGCCGCTCCGGGCATGAGTGAGCGGCGTTCTTGCCGAAAACGCCGCAAACCGTCTGGACTCAATGGAAAATCAGTGCGCTAATCCGCGCCGGCTGGGATATCCGGCAGCGAGGCTATCGGCGTGCGAAACGCTTCCCGTGAGGGAAGCGCGCGAACGGCTACGTTCGTGCGTTCCGCGCAAATCGAGCTGAGGGGACATAGGGAAGAAACATGTCGGCAAATTGGGTGATACTCGGGCTTGGCGCCTTATCCATCGTATATGGCATCTGGGCCATTCGTTCCGTGATGGAATCGGATGCCGGCTCGCAGCGCATGCAGGAGATCGCGGGGGCGATCGCCGAAGGCGCGCAGGCCTATCTCAAACGGCAATATCTGACCATCGGCATCGTTGGCGTGGTGCTGTTCATCGGCATCTGGCTGCTGCTGAAGGGCCCGGTCGCCATCGGCTTCGCCGTCGGCGCCATCCTGTCGGGCGCGGCCGGCTTCATCGGCATGAACGTCTCGGTGCGCGCCAATGTGCGCACGGCGCAGGCCGCCTCGAAATCGCTCGCCGCCGGCCTCGACATCGCCTTCAAGGCGGGCGCGGTCACCGGCATGCTGGTGGCGGGCCTCGCCCTGCTCGGCGTGTCCGGCTATTTCTTCTTCCTCACCGGCCCGGGCGGGCTGGCGGTCAATGACCGCGTGGTGATCGATGCGCTCGTGGCGCTCGGCTTCGGCGCCTCGCTGATCTCGATCTTCGCCCGTCTCGGCGGCGGCATCTTCACCAAGGGCGCCGATGTCGGCGCCGACCTCGTCGGCAAGGTCGAGGCCGGCATTCCCGAGGATGACCCGCGCAACCCGGCCACCATCGCCGACAATGTCGGCGACAATGTCGGCGACTGCGCCGGCATGGCGGCCGACCTGTTCGAGACCTATGCTGTGACGGTCGTCGCCACCATGGTGCTGGCGGCGATCTTCTTCAGCACGCAGCCCAACCTCGCCAGCCTGATGCTCTATCCGCTCGGCGTATGCGCGGCCTGCATCGTCACCTCGATCATCGGCACGTTCTTCGTCAAGCTCGGCGCCAATGGCTCGATCATGGGCGCGCTCTACAAGGGGCTGTGGGCGTCATCGCTGCTCTCGATCATCGGCCTTGCCGGCGCGACGCAGTTCCTGATCGGCTGGGGCGATGTCGGCACCTTCAAGACGGTCACCGGCGCTGCCGGCACCATCACCGGCACCAACCTGTTCTTCTGCGGGCTGATCGGGCTGGTGGTCACGGGGCTGATCGTCTGGATCACCGAATATTACACCGCCACCGGCAAGCGCCCGGTCGTGTCGATCGCGCAGGCCTCCGTCACCGGCCACGGCACCAACGTCATCCAGGGCCTCGCGGTCTCGCTGGAATCGACGGCGCTGCCGGCGCTCGTCATCATCGGCGGCATCGTCGGCACCTACCAGCTCGCCGGCCTGTTCGGCACGGCGATCGCCGTCACCAGCATGCTCGGCCTTGCCGGCATCATCGTCGCGCTCGACGCCTTCGGCCCGGTCACCGACAATGCCGGCGGCATCGCCGAAATGGCCGGCCTGCCCAAGGAGGTCCGCCACTCGACCGACGCGCTCGATGCCGTCGGCAACACCACCAAGGCGGTCACCAAGGGCTATGCCATCGGCTCGGCCGGGCTTGGCGCGCTGGTGCTGTTCGCCGCCTACTCGAACGATCTCGCCTACTTCGCCGCCAATGGCGACAAGTTCGCTTACTTCAAGGATGTCGGCGCGGTCTCCTTCGACCTGTCGAACCCCTATGTCGTGGCCGGGCTGATCTTCGGCGGCCTGATCCCGTATCTGTTCGGCGGCATCGCCATGACGGCGGTCGGGCGTGCGGCTGGCTCGGTGGTCGAGGAGGTGCGCCGGCAGTTCCGCGAGAAGCCGGGCATCATGCAGGGCAAGGATCGCCCGGATTACGGCCGCGCCGTCGACATGCTGACCAAGGCCGCGATCAAGGAGATGATCGTGCCCTCGCTGCTGCCGGTGCTGGCGCCGATCGTGGTGTATTTCGGCGTGCTGGCCATCTCGGGCTCGAAGGCCAACGCTTTCGCGGCGCTCGGTGCCTCGCTGCTCGGCGTCATCGTCAACGGCCTGTTCGTCGCCATTTCGATGACCTCGGGCGGCGGCGCCTGGGACAATGCCAAGAAGAGCTTCGAGGACGGTTTCGTCGACAAGGACGGCGCCAAGCACCTCAAGGGCTCGGAAGCGCACAAGGCCTCCGTGACCGGCGATACCGTCGGAGACCCCTACAAGGACACCGCCGGCCCGGCGGTCAACCCCGCGATCAAGATCACCAACATCGTGGCCCTGCTGCTGCTGGCGATCCTCGCGCACTGACACAAGCGTTGCGGCCGGGCAGGACGTGAAGCTCCGCCCGGCCGACGCCGATCAGGGCACGGCCCGTTCCAATCGGAATGGACCGTGCCTTTTTCATTTGATGCGGTGAGGCTGGCTTCCCACCTGGCCACCTGGGCGGGGGAGGGCATCGGGCGCCGGTTCAGGCCCGGCACAACACGGTGTTTCCGCGACGGTCTTGCCCCGGCCTTGAGCCGGGGCCCATGAGGCAGTTGCCGACGCTGTATGGGTCCCGGGTCAAGCCCGGGACAAGAGTCGCTGTGGTTTCCCGATCGAGATGGCCTGGTCGCGCCGACCCATGACGGTGGCGTGAGCCGCGCACACCGGGCAATGGTCATCGGCGGACCTGATCCGCCGATCCCGCTTCGGAAAGGACCGCTCTATCAGTGTCATTCCCGACGCGCGTCAGCGCGATCGGGAATCCAGGTGTCGTTGGCGTGTCTGTCCCTGGATTCCCGCCTGCGCGGCAATGACAGCAGGGTGCTGGGCGACCTTAGAAGGTCGGCATCGGCGGCAGCTTCTTCAGCGGCTGGCCGAACCAACGCTCGTTGATCTTGCTGATCTCGCCATCCTTCTCGGCCTTGGCGATGAAGGTGTTGGCCCAGTCGCGCAGCGCGGTATCGGCCTTGCGGAACGCCATGCCGTTGGCCTGCTCCTTCAGCGTGATCTTCGGCTCGATCTGCATCTTGGGGTAGTCCTTGGTCAACTGCGCCAGGATGGTGTTGCTGGCGCCCATCGCCTGCACCTGGCCCGAGATCAGCGCCTGGAGCGTGGTGGCGTCGTCGTCGAAGCGGCGGATTTCCGTGCCGGGAGGGGCGATGGCGGTGATGCCGGTATCCTGCGTGCTGGCGCGCGCCACGCCGATCGTCACGCCCTTGAGGTCGGCCGGCCCGGTGATCTTGAGGCTCTTGGGCGCGAGCACGTAGATCGTCAGGGCGCTGTACGGGTTCGAGAACAGTACCTGCTTCGAGCGCTCGGCGGTGATGCCGAAGGTGGCGATCAGCACATCGACCTTGTTGGTGAGCAGGTAGGGGATGCGGTTCGGGCCGGTGACCGGCACGAGATCGAGCTTCACGCCAAGCGCCTTGGCCATCAGGGCGGCGACGTCGGCATCGTAGCCGGCCGGCTTCTGGTTGGCATCGGTGCCGCCGAAGGGCGGATAGTCGGTCAGCACGCCGACCTGAAGCGTCCCGCGCGCCTTGATCTCGTCGGGCGTCGCGGCATCGGCCGGCGTGATGAGGGCCGGTGTGGCGGCCGCCGCCATGCCGAGCGCTGCGAGCGCGCCAAAGCTTCTGCGGGTGATCGGGGTCTTGAACGACATCGTGTTTCCTCCGGGATATACTCTTTATGAGCAGATGGTTCGGCACCGAACCTAGACCGATCCAATGCGGGGATAAAGGGCTTCCTTGCCCTGTTTGCGCCGGTTGGCAGCGGCCGGGCGCCGCGGCCCGCGCTTGCGAATCGAAATGGGCCGGAAAATCCGGCCCATCGCGTTGTCGGTGAGGTCTTCTGCGCGCTTAGAAGGTCGGCATCGGCGGCAGCGACTTGAGCGGGATGCCGAACCACTTCTGGTTGATCTTGCTCAGCGAGCCATCGGCGACGATCTCGGCGATGAAGGTGTTGCACCAGGCTTGCAGCGCGGTATCGGCCTTGCGGAACGACATGCCGTTGGCCTGCTCCTTCATGACGAATTTCGGCTCGATCTCCAGCTTGGCGTAATCCCTGTTGAGCTGGGCGAGCACGGTGTTGCTGGCCCCGATCGACTGCACCTGGCCGGAAATCAGCGCCTGCGTCGTGGTGGCATCGTCGTCGAAGCGCATGATATGCGTGCCCTTGGGCGCGATCTGCGACACGGTGATGTCCTGCGTGCTGGCGCGCGCCACGCCAACCGTGACCTTCGCGAGGTCTTCCGGCTTGGAGACGGGAAGGCTCTTGGGCGCCAGGATATAGGTCGTCAGCGTGCTGTACGGGTTGGAGAACAGCACCTGTTTCATGCGCTCCGGCGTGATGCCGAAGGTGGCGATCAGCAGGTCGACCTTGTTGGTGAGCAGGTAGGGGATGCGGTTCGGGCCGGTGACCGGCACCAGTTCGAGCGTCACGCCGAGCTTCTTGGCCATCAGTTCGGCGACGTCGTCATCGTAGCCGGCCGGCTTCTGGTTGGCGTCGGTGCCGCCGAAGGGCGGGTAGTCGGTCAGCACGCCGACCAGCAGCTTGCCGCGCGCCTTGATCTCCTCGGGCGTGGCGGCCTGCGCCGCCTCGATCGTCATGGGCAGGACGCCGGCGGCGAGGCCGAGCGCGGCGAGCGCGCCGAAACTGCGGCGGCTGATTACGGTTTTCGATGTCATGTACAGGCTCCAGTCTTCACGATGCGCGATGCATCGGAAAGGGGTTTTTCGCGCGGAAACGATGGATGTGGGGCGTTAGCGGACGCCGACGCGCAGCTTTTCTTCCATGCGCTTGCTCCAGGCCGAGAGCGGGAAGCACACGATGAAATAGACCGCCGCCACCATGGTGAAAATGGTGAAGGGCCGGAAGGTGGCGTTGTTGATGATCTGCGCCGCCCGCGTCAGCTCCACGAAGCCGATGATCGAGGCGAGCGAGGTGCCCTTGATGAGCTGCACCAGGAAGCCGATCGTCGGCGGGATCGCGATCTTGATCGCTTGCGGGATGACGACCAGGAACATGTTGGTGAAATAGCCGAGGCCAAGCGAGCGCGCCGCCTCTGTCTGGCCCTTGGGCACGACCTCGATGGCGCCGCGCCAGATCTCGCCGAGGAAGGCGCTGGCATTGAACGACAGCCCGAGCGCCGCCGCCATCCACGGATCGACGTTGAAGCCGAAAATGCCGGGCATGAAGAAGGCGAGGAAGAGCTGCATCAGCAGCGGCGTGCCCTGAAACACCTTGATGTACCAGGAGGTTATCGCGCGCAGCCAGGCGAATTCGCTGGTGCGCGCCAGCGCCACGAGCAAGCCGCCGAGGCCGCCGCCGATGAAAGCGGTGATCGACAAGAGCAGCGTCCAGCGCACCGCCCATAGGATGAAAAGGATATCGCCTTCGCCAAGAACGCGCATTGGGCTCTCCTATCGCGTCTTTGGCTGGCGCAGGTATTTGCGCTCGAGCAGGTCGAAAATGCCCCAGAAGATCAGGGACAAGACGAAATACATGCAGGTGACGACGAAATAGACCTCGAAGCTGCGGAAGTTGCGCGACTGGATGTCGCCGGCCGCGGCCGTCAACTCGCTGGCGGCGATCGTCGAGCACACCGAGGAATTCAGCATCAGGAGGATGAACTGGCTGGTCAGCGAGGGATAGACCGCCTGCACGGCCGGTTTGAGCACGATGAGCCGGAACACCTGTAGCGGCTTGAGGCCGAGCGCCTTGCCGGCCTCGATCTGGCCCTTCTGGATGCTTTCGATGCCGGCGCGGATGATCTCGATGCCGTAGGCGGAGGCATTGACGACGAGCGCCAGCAGAGCCGCGGTGTTCGGCGTGAGCCGAATGCCGGCCGAGGGCAGGCCGAAGAAGATCATGAACAACTGGATCAGGAACGGCGTGTTGCGGATCAGCTCGATATAGGCGTTGATGAAGTTGCGCAGCCAGGCCGGGCCGGAGGTCTTGCCGAGCGCGCCCAGCACGGCCACCACCATGCCGATCGCCATCGCCGTGGCGGAAAGGGTCAGCGTGTTGAGCGCGCCATAGGCGAGTTCATCCCACGACTCGAAGACGGCGCTGAACTGAAATTCGTAATTCATGTTTGCTCGACTGCGCGCGAGGGCCGATCAAGGCATCCGGCGGATGCGCCTGATCTTTCCAACGGACGGAACCTCCACTGTGGAGGGCCCTTGTTGCATGGCTCGAGCAGCCACCGCAAGAAGCCAGCACGGCTTCTTTTGCGGTGTTACCTTCAGCACTGTGGATGAGATGATGCGAAGGCTTATGCCTTCGCGCGCCGGGGAGCCTTCGCGGGAGCCTTGGTGGCGCGCTTGCGCGCGGCGGCGAATGCCTTGGCCTTGGCCGTCGCTTCGGCCGCCTGTTCCGTCGCGGCCGCCTGCTCATGTTGCAGGCGCAGGGCACGCAGGCAGGCGGTCTTCTGTTCGCGCGCCGCGGTTTCGGCCTCAAGCACCGCAATGGCGGCGCGATGGGTTTCGTCAGCCTTCATGGCTGCTGTCGGGCGGCGAATTTCCATGACGATTTCCTTTCCGTTTCTTGCGTCAGGATCATTTTGCGCGCCAGGAGCGCGCAAACGAAAAAGGCGGGGCACCGCCCCGCCTTCACTCATCGTCCAACCGATCTGAAACGCTGATCCGGGGCCTGCAGGCAATCTGCTGCGAGGGCGTTCCAGTCTGCGGTTCGGTGCGCTTGGCAACGCGGCCGCCAGTACATCCGTGGCTTGGTCCGCGCGCTTCTGCCTGAAGCAGGGCGCACCGTTATCGGTTAGGTCGACGGTGTCAGGACTGCCGAGGGCTTGCCCGAGCGGCGGTCTGTCTCGGTCTCGAAGGTAACCTTCTGACCTTCGACCAGCCCGGACATTCCAGCACGCTCGACGGCTGAGATATGGACGAAAACGTCCTGTCCGCCATCATCGGGCTGGATGAACCCGAAGCCCTTTGTTCCATTGAACCATTTGACGGTTCCATTTGCCATGACGATATCCTTTTCGATCGCATGAAAGGTAGCCGCCAAGTGGTAAAGCCTGGCGGCACGATTTAGTCGAAACTGAAACGGAAGATCGTCGGCAAGGCTTTCAAAGCCTAAAACAAAGTTCAGCAGCAAGTCCGATGGGAAGACATATGGCGGGTCGGCCTTGAAAAGTCAAGGGTTGACCGAAAATCCCGATCGGATGCCTCTCGCAAATATTATCGATGATGCACGGAAGTCCTTGCCCGGCTGTCGAAAATACACTGGCGCATCTGTGCTGGCGCGCTTCAGCCGGTCGCGACGGGCAACGCGTCGCGGCTGCCCCAATCGGCCCATGAGCCATCGTAGAGCGCCTTGATCGCCACGCCGCTTTCGGCGAGCGCCAGCGCCAGGATGGCGGCGGTGACGCCGGAGCCGCAACTCGTCACCACCGGCCTGGCGAGATCGACGCCGGCCGCCGCGAAGGTTGCGCGGATGTCGTCGGGCGTCTTGAGCCCGGTGCCGCTCACCACCGCGCTTGCCGGCACGTTGAAGCTGCCGGGAATATGCCCGGAACGCACGCCGGGGCGCGGCTCCGGCGTCTCGCCGCGAAACCGGTCGGCCGGGCGGGCATCGACGACCTGCGCCGCGTGCGCGGCGATCGTGGCGGCGACGCCGGCGCTGTCGGTCACGGCATCCGCGTTGAATCGCGCTGTGAAGGATCGCGGCTTCGGCGTTGGTATTGCTTGGCTCAACGGCCGGCCTTCGGCCTTCCACTGCGGCATGCCGCCGGCGAGTACGAACACCTTGCGCGCGCCGAAGATCCTGAAGGTCCACCACACGCGCGGCGCCGAGAACAGGCCGGCGCCGTCATAGATCACCACCGTGGTGTCGTCGCCGATGCCGAGCGCGCCGACCGCCCTGGCGAAGGCATCGGGCGTGGGCAGCATATGCGGCAGCGGGCTGGTGACATCGCGCACGCTGTCGATATCGAAGCGCACCGCGCCCGGAATGTGCCCGGCCCGGTATTCGGCTTCCGGGTCGCGCTGCATCGCCGGCAGGTACCACGATCCGTCGATGATCGCGATATGCGCGTCGCCGAGCCGTTCGGCAAGCCAGGCGCCGGTCACGAAATTGGAATGGTCAGGCATGGTCTGTCTCCCGCTTCATGGCGTGCCGTCGCGGCGAGCGCCGCGCGCCCGCCACCCGCATCGCGTGTGAGCTTTGGCACGCCGTTATGCTGCGCCGCAAAATATATGAACCGAACGGATCGAAGCGGCGACGAACCGATAGCCCCGCTTCCGGAGCAGCCTTTGAGGTGCCAGCCATGGACAACTCGCTCAGCCTTCCCACAATCGTCTTCCTGATCTGGCTCGGATCGCTCGTCGCCGTGCTTGTCCGCTTTTCCTGAACGCTCAGGCGAGCCGCAGCCGCACGCGCCGGTTCCGCTTGCCCTTCTTCTCGATCTGCGTGATCAGCACGGCGCCGATTTCACCGAGATGGCGCACATGCGTGCCGCCGCAGGGCTGCAGGTCGATGCCTTCGATCCTGACCAGCCGCACCCGGCCCGAGCCGCGCGGCGGCTTGACCGACATCGTCTTGACCAGGCCGGGATTGGCATCGAGTTCGGCGTCGGTGATCCAGCTTTCGGTCACCGCCGCATCGCTGGCGATCAGCCGGTTGACCTCGGCCGTGATGGTATCCTTGTCGAGCCCGGCCTCGGGAATGTCGAAATCGAGCCGGCTTTCGTCCTCGTTCACCGATCCGCCCGTTACGGGATAGGGCAACGCCACCGAAAGCAGGTGCAGCGCCGTATGCATGCGCATGCGCCGGAAGCGCAGCGGCCAGTCGAGCGCGAGCCGCACGCTGTCGCCGGCGGCGGGCAGGGCTGAGCCGGCGGCCGGCACATGGGCGATGACGGTCTTTTCCGGGTTGTCCCACACGGCGGTGGCGATCGGGAATGCCGTGCCGTCGGCGAGCGTCATCGTGCCGGCATCGCCCGGCTGGCCGCCGCCCTGGGCGTAGAACACCGTCCGGTCGAGCACGATGCCGCCGCGCTCGTTGATGCCGAGCACCTTCGCCTCGCAGTCGCGCAGGTAGGCATCATCGCGAAACAGCAGCGTCGTCATCATGGCGGGATCCGGTGGTTTTTTGCTGGATGTGCCCGAGTATTGCGCCCCGTCGGCGCGAAGGCCAGCGCATTATCGCCATCCGGGGCGCTTTCCTGCTTGCGCAACTGGCGCCATCGGCGGGACAGTCGGCAACCGCGCACCCCGTGCGACGCTGCATGCGGAGGTTGTCGAGCCATGGCGTCATTTGCTCCCGCGACCCATCTCGAAACCCATGAGGTCACCAACCAGCCGCCGGGTTTCGCCGGCCGCAACCTGTTCCTGACCGACCGGGCGCTGCGCGAGGCGGTGGCGCGCGAGGCCGGAGACTGGCTGTTCGAGAGCTGCGCCGTGCTCGGCGCGGTCGTCGGTTCGGCGGAGGTGCTGGCGCTGGGCGAGGCGGCGAACCGCCATGCGCCGGAGCTTGCGACCTTCGACCGCTACGGCCGTCGGCTCGACGAGGTCCGCTTCCATCCGGCCTACCACCAGCTCATGACGCTGGCGATGCGCCACCGCATTCATGACATCGCCTGGAGCGAGGCCCGGCCCGGCCGCCACCTCGCGCATGCCGCGCTGCTGGCGCTGTTCACCCAGGCCGAAGCCGGCACGATGTGCCCGGTCAACATGACCTATGCCAGCGTCGCGGCGCTCAGCCATGGCGGCGAGGCGGCCGAAGCGTTGCGCGCCAAGCTGATTGGCGGCCAGTACGATGCGCCCCTGCGCCCGATCGCCGACAAGGCCGGCGTCACCGTCGGCATGGCGATGACCGAGAAGCAGGGCGGCAGCGACGTCCGCGCCAACACCACGCTCGCGCGGGCCTCGAACGAGGGCGCGGGCACCTATCGGCTCACCGGCCATAAATGGTTCTGCTCGGCGCCGATGAGCGATGCTTTCCTGACGCTGGCGCAAACCCGGAACGGCCTGAGCTGCTTCCTGCTGCCGCGCATCACGCCCGACGGCGCCCGCA
The DNA here is from genome assembly GCA_937988775.1 of uncultured Alphaproteobacteria bacterium. Taxonomy (GTDB): domain Bacteria; phylum Pseudomonadota; class Alphaproteobacteria; order Rhizobiales; family Beijerinckiaceae; genus CALKHP01. The sequence continues at coordinate 217,800 of CALKHP010000030.1, read as the reverse complement.
ACGGTTTTCGCCTGATGCGGCTCAAGGACAAGCTCGGCAACCGCTCGAACGCTTCCGCCGAGGTCGAGTATCACGAAGCTTATGCCGTGCTGATCGGCGAGGAGGGCAGGGGCGTCGCCACGATCATCGACATGGTGCATCACACGCGCCTCGGCACCATGGCGGCGACGCTCGGGCTGATGCGCATGGGGCTGGCGCGGGCACTGCATCACGTCGATCACCGCCGCGCTTTCGGACGGTTGTTGAGCGAGCAGCCGGCGATGCAGGCGGTCGTCGCCGATCTGGCGCTCGAATACGAGGCGGCGGTGCTGCTGACCACGCGTGTCGCCATGGCCTTCGACGCCGATGATGGCGAGGGCAGGGGCTTTGCCCGGCTTGCCGTGGCGCTCGGCAAATTCTGGCTCACCAAGCGCAACCCGAATTTCATCTACGAGTGCATGGAGTGCCTCGGCGGCGCCGGCTACATCGAGGAGAGCCCGCTGCCGCGCCTGTTCCGGGAAAGCCCGCTCAACGCCATCTGGGAGGGCTCCGGCAACGTCATCGCGCTCGATATCCTGCGCACGCTCGGGCGCGAGCCGGCGGCGCTGGCGCTGTACCGCGCCGAGCTTGCGATGGCCAAGGGCGGCAACCCGCATCTCGATGCCGCCGTCGCTGGCCTGGAGCCGCTGCTGGCCGGCGCCGACGAGGTTGGCGCGCGCAGCGTCGCCGAGCGGCTGGCGCTGCTGCTGCAAGGCGCGCTGATGGTGCGCCATGCCCCGGCCAGGCTCGCCGATGCCTTCTGCGCCACGCGGCTCGCCGGCGAGGGCGGGAGGGTGTTCGGCACCTTGCCGAAAGGCGTGGACATCGCCGCCATCCTCGCGCGCCAGCACGGCTGAGCCCGCGCGAACTGGCGCGAATGGCATGTGATTGCTACGCTCGCCCGCTGCAAAACAGGCAAAAGGGAGCAAACACGATGAATGCAGGCGCAACGCCCGGAAACGAATCCCCGTCTCGGCTGATCGATGCAAGGATCGCGGAACTGGACGATTGGCGCGGCAGGACGCTCTCCCATGCCCGCGATCTCATCAGGCAAGCCGACCCTGAGGTGGTCGAGACGTGGAAGTGGCGCGGCGTTCCGGTCTGGGAACATGGCGGGATCATCTGTACCGGCGAGACCTACAAGAGCGTCGTGAAGCTGACTTTCGCCAAGGGCGCGTCGCTCGCGGACCCCGCGGGCCTGTTCAACGCCAGTCTGGAAGGCAACGCCCGGCGCGCCATCGATCTGCACGAGGGCGATGAACTGGACGGCAACGCTTTCAAGACGCTGGTCCGCGCCGCCGTGGCCCTGAACGGAGCGTCGGCCAAAAGGCGCTGACCCGCGCCTGCAGCCCGTCGAAGCGTGCTCACGCTTTTGTCCCGGCCCCTGAGCCGGGACCCAGGCCGCTTGCGGTTTTCCGATCGGGATGGGCCGGATGAACCGGCCCATGACGACCGAGGGAGATTCGCTCCATCTCAGCCGTCATCGGCCGGCTTGACCGGCCGATCCCGATCCGATGCGCGCCACGTTGGCCGCACTCGCCCCGCGCCCGCCCCGTGAAGCGCGCCTGTCAGAAGCTGGGCGTCGGCCGGTCCATGATGCGGCGGCCCATCAGGCTCGCCGTCAGGTCGACGAGCAGCGTCGCGGTGCGGCCGCGCTCGTCGAGGAACGGATTGAGCTCCACCAGGTCGAGGCTGCTGACCAGCCCGCAATCGCTCAGCATCTCCATGGTCAGATGCGCCTCGCGGAACGTCGCGCCACCGGGCACCGTGGTGCCGACCGCCGGCGCAATCGCCGGGTCGAGGAAATCGACATCGAAGCTGACATGCAGCAGGCCGTTCTCGGCCGCGACGCGCTCGAGGAAAGCGCGCAGCAGCGGCGCAAGCCCGTGCTCGTCGATGGCGCGCATGTCATGCACCAGCACGCCCGCCGCGTGCAGCGCCCGGCGCTCGGCCGGGTCGACGCTGCGCAGGCCGAACGTGCACACGCGCGAGGGATCGACCGGGTTCGCCAGATCCGGGAAATAGCCGGCAAAGCCCGGCTGGCCGCAAGCATAGGCGAGCGGCACGCCATGCAGGTTGCCGCTCGCCGTGCTGTCGAGCGTGTGGAAATCGGGATGGGCGTCGAGCCAGAGCACGAACAGCGGCCGGCCCTGTTCGGCCGCGCGCCGCGCCACGCCCGAGACCGTGCCGGCCGAGAGCGCGTGATCGCCGCCGAGAAAGAGCGGCATGCCATGCGCGCTCGCTGCATAGGCGGCGTCCGCGATCGCCGCCGTCCAGGCCGCGATCTCCGGCAGCGCCTTGAGGGCGGGGTTGGGGTGGGTGCGCGCCGTGGCCGTCAATGGCGTGACGTTGCCGCGATCCTCGACCGTGTGGCCGAGCGCGGTCAGGGTCGCGACAAGCCCGGCGGTGCGCAGCGCGCTCGGGCCCATTTCGCAGCCCATTCGCCCGGCGCCGTGCTGCTCCGGGATTCCGACGATCACGCAATGCATGGCTTCTGGCAGCCTCCGCCTGAAACGCCTACGGCGCGCCTGGGGCGCGCCGTAGGGAAACTGGCTCCGCGAGTAGGATTCGAACCTACGACCGTCCGATTAACAGTCGGATGCTCTACCGCTGAGCTATCGCGGAATGAGCGGCGCCAATAGCCTTTGCCCGCCGGCTTGGCAAGCACAGTTTGCGCCGGCCGAAGCAGATTGGCAGATTTTCCGGCCTTCCGCCAGAGCGTCGTCATTGGCCGCCCGCGCGCGGAGAAATCGCCGGGAAAACCGGGCGACGGCTCACACAAACACAGCCGGAAAATAACGAGGCCTCGGAGGGAATCGAACCCCCGTACAAGGATTTGCAGTCCTCTGCGTAACCACTCCGCCACGAGGCCGTTGACGCACCGGCAAGCCGGCGCAGCGGCGCTCTATAACAATAAGGTTGAACGGCCTGCAATCGAAATGGCGCCCGCAGGCGACAAATTCCTGCATATGTGCGCGCGCGCGGTGGAAAACCGGGGATTTGCCACGAAAAGGCGTCGAATTGGCCCGCCGCCGGTGCTTGACTGGCGCACGGCTTGCCGGAACCATCCCGCCGGATGCGGGTTGGCTGGCTGTTGGCCTCCGGCAGCAAGGGATCAGGAACCATGTCCATCGTCTCTCAAACCGTGCTCGACAGCCTGTTCGCCGGCTATTTCAACCAGGAGAGAGGCGTGCCCAACGACGCGGAATTGCAGCAGATGGCAACCCGCTGCGGGATTTCGGTCGATCAGGTCAAGGATGCCTTTGCCGAGAAGTGGCGCGCGGCCGGCAATCTCGACGATCCGTTCGGCCGCAACCCCGAGGATGAGGACGACGACGACGCGTAAGGCGATTCCCGCGTCGTTCGCGCGCCGCCGCCGTCCCCGGCTTTCGGGTGCGTTGCGCAGACAAGGCTTGTCTGTTGCGTTAAGATGATCGAAAAGGCGGCTGGCCGCTTCGGCCCTTTGCGCAGCAGAGGTGGAGAATGGAGTTTGCAGCCGCGCGTCGGATCATGGTCGGCAATCAGATCAGGACCTACGACGTCACCCAACAGGCCATTCTGTCGGCCTTCGAGACCGTCCCCCGCGAACTGTTCGTGATGCCGGAGCAGCGTGTGGTCGCCTATGGCGATCTGCCGCTCACGGTGACCGCCGGCCAGACGGCGCGCGTGCTGCTGCCGCCGCTCGTGCTGGCGCGCATGATGCAGGCGGCCGGGCTCAAGGCTGGCGACAAGGTGCTGCTCGTCGGCGGCGGCACCGGCTATGCGGCGGCGATCGCCGCGTCCATCGGCGCCGAACCGACCCTGATCGAGGATAGCGAGGCCATGGCTGGCGCCGCCCGCAAGGCGCTGGCCGCGGCCGGCGCCGAGCATGTCAAAGTCGTCGCGGGTGATTTCGCGCACGGACATGAGGGGGCCGGGTCCTACAGCCTGATCTTCGTCGAGGGTGCCGTCGAATCGGTGCCCGAGGCGCTGGCGGCGCAGCTCGTTGACGAAGGCAGGCTGATCTGTGTCATTGGCAAGGGGCGTTCGGGGCGAGTCACGCTTTACGTCAAGCATGATGGCAAACTGAGCGGCAAGGCCGTGTTCGATGCGGCTGCGCCCGTGCTGGCGGAGTTCCGCCGCGAGCCGGGATTCGTTTTCTGACCTGTTGCACGGCTGTCGCACATTGCCGCCAACTGTCGCTGCATGTGGTGCGCCTGCTTCACGCTGGGCTGAACTGAGGCTAATCTGCCGCGGAAGCATTGTCTGCGGAAACAGCCTTTTGGATGAATGCGGTTTCGACGGGTGCGTCGGCTCCGGACTGGAGTAGAGGGAATATGCAGCGAAACTGGACTGCCCGCGCCACGCGGGGATTGCTACTGACGACCTGCATCGGTGCGTTGCTGATGCCGGCCTCGGCCGCGCAAGCCGAATCGTTGTTCTCGGCGCTGTCCAAGGCCTACGCCGCCAATCCTTCCCTGAACGCGCAGCGCGCCGCCACGCGCGCCGCCGATGAAGGCGTGCCGCAGGCGCGCGCCGGTTACCTGCCCAAGCTGAACGCCACCGCCGATGCCGGCTATCTCTACACATCCGTCAATGGGCCGACTTCGGCGGCGGGCAAGGCGCGCTACTTTCCCCGCGGCATCGGCGCCACGGTCAGCCAGACGCTTTTCGACGGGTTTCGCACCGGCAACGCCGTCAGCCAGGCCGAATCGCAAATCCTCGCGTCGCGTGAAAGCCTGCGCAACACCGAGCAGATCGTCCTGCTGAACGGTGCGACCGCCTATATGAACGTGTTGCGCGATACGGCGATTCTCAACCTCAAGCGCAACAATGTCGAGGTGCTCGAGGAGCAGTTGCGGCAGACGCGCGACCGTTTCCAGGTCGGCGAGGTCACGCGGACCGACGTGGCGCAGGCCGAGGCGAGCCTCGCCGGGTCGCGCTCCGATGCGAGCCTGGCCGAATCGAACCTCAAGACCAGCATCGCCAGCTACCGCCAGGTCATCGGCGTCGAGCCGAAGCGGCTGGAAGCAGCCTCGCCGATCGAGAACAAGCTGCCCAAGGGGCTCGCCGCCGCGTTGCAGTCCGGCTTGTCGCAGCATCCGCAGATCATCGCCGCGCTGCATTTCGTCGATGCGCAGATGTTCCTGGTGAAGCAGGCGGAAGGCGCGCTCGCGCCCTCGCTCACGGTGCAAGGCGGCGTCAGCCAGCGCTGGGACAACAATATTCCGAATGTCACCGGCTTCAACGCCTCGGTCGTCGGCACGTTGTCGGTGCCGATCTGGCAGGGCGGCGCCGAATATGCCGCCGTGCGCCAGGCCAAGGAATTGCTCGGGCAGCGCCGCATCGATGTCGACACCGCGCGCGATGCGGTGCGCCAGGCGGTGGTGGCGGCCTGGGGCAGCATGGAAGCGGCCAAGGCGCAGCTCATTTCCGGGCGCGAGCAGGTTCGTGCAGCCGAGGTCGCGCTGTCGGGCGTGCGCGAGGAGGCCAAGGTCGGCCAGCGCACCACGCTCGATGTCCTGAACGCGCAGCAGACGCTGCTCAACGCCCGCGTCAACCTGATCTCCTCGCAGCGCGACCGGGTCGTGGCCTCCTATACCGTGCTGGCGGCGATCGGCCGGCTCGATGTCGCCTCCCTCGGGCTGCGCGTCTCGCGTTACGATGCGAAGGTGCATTTCGAGCAGGTCAAGGACAAGTGGTTCGGCCTGCGTACGCCTGACGGCCGCTGAATCGCCGTTATCCACCAGCGTTTCGGGCGCTTCGGGTTGCGGCGCGACTCGGGCGATTCTAGCTTGATTACGGCGCGTTCTGGTGATTCTACGGATGCGTCCTTGTAATCGAGTGGGTGATGATGCCAGCGGCGCAACCAAAACCGATCGAGTCAATCGCGACCAGCGAAGCGGCCAAGGCGAACGAGCCCTCGATGGAGGAGATTCTCGCCTCGATCCGCAAGATCATCGCCGACGACCAGCCGAGCCCGGCTCCGCAACACGCAGCGCTCCCCGCGGTGGAAGAGGATGCCGCGCAAGATGACGCGGCCGATGACGACGTGCTCGACCTCGCCTCGATCGTCATGACGCAGACCGGCGCGCCGATGCTCGGCGAGGTCAGCCCGGACGATATCGATTTCGTGCCGGAAGGCGCCCATGCCGCGCCGGCGCCCAAGCCCGAACCGCCAAGACCGCCCGCGCCGGAGCCGGTCGCGCCCGTGTTTGCCCCGCCGCCCGCCGCCGAACAGCCACAGGAAGCGCAGCTGCTGTCGAGCGGCACCGATGCCTCGGTGGCGGCTGCCTTCGGCAACCTCTCGCACACCATCTTGTCGGCCAACGCGCGCACGCTCGACGATCTCGTCGCGGAAATGCTGCGCCCGATGCTGAAGAACTGGCTCGACGACAACCTGCCGAGCCTTGTCGAACGGCTGGTGCGCGCCGAGATCGAGCGCGTCGCCCGCGGCGGCCGCTGAACCGCCGCGTTGGTGAATGGCGCTGGTTGAGAGACGTTTTCTGCCGGTGCCGGGCTTGATCAGGCACCAATTCGGAAGCGCCGCGTTTTTCCGATCGGGATCGGCCGGTCAAGCCGTCCGATGACGGCCGAAGGGTTTTAGGCCAGTCTTTCCACCGTCATGGGCCGGTTCATTCGGCCCATCCCGACTGGACGGGCGCGACCGGCTGAGCCCCGGCCCCACCCGCGCCTTGCCCGTGCTGTACGCCGCGCCGCATTGACTCGGGCGCGCCGGTCCGGTTTTTAGGACATTCTTCGAGGAAAGCGCGCCGGCTGTCCGGCGCGCTGTCGTTTTGCGGACCACGTTTCATGATGGACAAGACCTACGATCCCGCCGGCATTGAAGCCCGCGTCGCTGCCGCCTGGGAGCGCGAGGGCGCCTTCCGGGCCGGACGGCCGGAGCGCGCCGGGGCGGAGCCGTATTGCATCGTCATCCCGCCGCCCAACGTCACCGGTTCGCTGCATATGGGCCATGCGCTCAACAACACGCTGCAGGATATCCTGTGCCGGTTCGAGCGCATGCGCGGCAAGGACGTGCTCTGGCAGCCGGGCACCGATCATGCCGGCATCGCCACGCAGATGGTCGTCGAGCGCCAGATGATGCAGCGCCAGGAGCCGGGCCGGCGCGAGATCGGCCGCGAGGCTTTCCTGGAGAAGGTCTGGGCATGGAAGGCCGAATCGGGCGGCGCCATTGTCAATCAGCTCAAGCGGCTCGGCGCCTCGTGTGACTGGAGCCGCGAGCGCTTCACCATGGATGCCGGCCTGTCCGAGGCGGTGCTCGATTTCTTCGTCAAGCTGCACGATGCCGGGCTGATCTACAAGGACAAGCGGCTCGTCAACTGGGACCCCAAGCTCCTGACCGCGATCTCGGATCTCGAGGTCGAGCAGGTCGAGATCAAGGGCAATCTCTGGCACCTCGCCTATCCGCTCGAGGATGGCTCCGGCACGATAACGGTCGCGACGACGCGGCCCGAGACGATGCTTGGCGATACGGCCATCGCCGTGCATCCGGATGATGAGCGTTACCGCGCCATGATCGGCAAATTCGCCATCCTGCCGCTGGTCGGCCGCCGCATCCCGATCGTCGCGGACAGCTATTCCGACCCGGAAAAGGGCACCGGCGCGGTCAAGATCACGCCCGGTCACGATTTCAACGATTTCGAGGTCGGCAAGCGCCACAACCTCGAGGTCATCAACATCTTCACGGCCGATGCGCATCTGAACGACAGCGTGCCAGAGGCCTATCGCGGCATGGAGCGCTTCGCGGCGCGCAAGCAGATCGTCGCCGATCTGGAAGAGGCCGGCGTGCTGGTCGCGGTCGAGCCGCATCTCCATACCGTGCCGCATGGTGACCGCTCCGGCGTCGTCATCGAGCCGTGGCTGACCGACCAGTGGTATGTCAACGTCAAGCCGCTGGCCGAGCGCTCGCTCGCCGCTGTGCGCGACGGCAAGACCCGTTTCATTCCAGGCAATTACGAGAAGGTGTTCTTCGACTGGCTCGAGAATATCGAGCCGTGGTGCATCTCGCGCCAATTGTGGTGGGGCCATCAGATTCCGGCCTGGTACGGCCCGGATGGCGACTATGTCATCGCCCGCGACGACGCCGAGGCGCGCGCCAAGGCCGATGCCAAATGGGGGCAGGGCGCGCCGATCACACGCGACGAGGACGTGCTCGACACTTGGTTCTCCTCCGCGTTGTGGCCGTTCTCGACGCTCGGCTGGCCTGACAAGACGCCGGAACTGCGGCGCTATTATCCCAATGCCGCGCTGGTCACCGGCTTCGACATCATCTTCTTCTGGGTCGCGCGCATGATGATGAGCGGCCTGTTCACGCAGGACGAGGTGCCGTTCGCCGACGTCTACATCCACGGCCTGGTGCGCGACGCCAAGGGCGCCAAGATGTCGAAGTCGAAAGGCAACGTCATCGACCCGCTCACTATCGTCGACCAGTACGGCGCCGATGCGCTGCGCTTCGCGCTCGCTGCCTTCGCGACGCAGGGCCGCGACATCAAGCTCTCGACGCAGCGCATCGAGGGCTACCGCAACTTCTGCACCAAGCTGTGGAACGCCGCCCGCTTCGCCGAGATGAACGGCTGCCGGCGCGTCGCCGGCTTCGATCCATCCACCGCCAGGCTGACGCTGAACCGCTGGATCGTCGCCGAAGCGGCCAAGGCGGTGGGCGAGGTAACAGTGGCGATTGGCGACTACCGCTTCAACGAGGCTGCGGCGAGCGCCTACCGCTTCGTGTGGAACACCTATTGCGACTGGTATCTCGAACTCGCCAAACCGCTGCTCCAGGGCGCCGACGGGCCGGACAAGGACGAGACGCGCGCCGTCGCCGCCCATGTGCTCGACGAGATCGTGCGGCTGCTGCACCCGTTCATGCCGTTCATCACCGAGGAACTGTGGAGCGGCTTCGGTGGCGAGGGCCTGCTGGCTCTGGCGGCCTGGCCGGAAGGCGCCGCCGCCGAGGTGCCGGAGGCCGAAGCCGAGATCGGCATGGTCATCGACCTGATCGGCGAAATCCGTTCGGCGCGCAACGAGATGAACGTGCCGGCGGCGAGCCAGATCCCGCTCGTGCTGGTCAAGGCGAAGCCGGAAACGCAGGATCGCGCTAGGCGTTGGGAAGATATGCTGAAGCGCCTCGGCCGCCTGTCGGAAGTGTCGTTCGCCGATGTCGCGCCGGCGCAATCCGTGCAGGTCGTGGTGCGCGGCGAACTCGCCTGCCTGCCGCTCGCCGGCGTGATCGACATCGGCGCCGAGAAGGCGAGGCTTGCCAAGGAAGTCGAGCGGCTCGCCGGCGAGGTCAAGCGTTTCGACGGCAAGCTCGGCAACGCCGATTTCGTCGCCCGCGCGCCGGAAGAGGTCATCGAGGAGCAGCGCGACAAGCGCGCCGACGCGCTCGCCCGCGCCGCCAAGATCAAGGAAGCGCTGGCGCGGCTGGGGTGAGGCGGCTTCGTGTTGCGTTTCTGGTCCCGGCTCAAGGCCGGGACAACGGCGTGAGGGTAGCGCGGGTCTTTTGCCGGGCTTGACCCGGCATCCAGTGTTGCCACCTGCGCTTTTCGCATCGGGATCGGCGGATCAAGTCCGCCGATGACGGTTGAGGGTGGTGGCGCCAATATCGATCATCCTCCGCCGTCATGGCCGGGCTTGACCCGGCCATCCCGATCGGAAAACCGAAAGCGGCTGGGTTCCGGCTCAAGGCCGGGACAAGATGCCTCCAGCGCTCCCCCTCGATCGGTGCAAAACGCATTTCTCCATTGGACGCGCGCGCCGATTGCCTCTAGTGCAATGTCTTCGACATGAGCACTGAAAAACCATCCCCGTCGAAGCTGTTCGCCTTCCCTCATCCGCATCTTCTCGGCATCGACGGCCTGTCGCGGCCGACCATCGAATCGCTGCTTGATCTGGCGGAGGAGGAGGTCGCGATCTCCCGTCAGGTCGAGAAGAAGAAGTCGAGCCTGCGCGGCCGAACGCAGATCAACCTGTTCTTCGAACCCTCGACCCGCACGCAGGCCTCGTTCGAGCTTGCCGGCAAGCGGCTCGGCGCCGACGTCATGAACATGGCGGTCGGCAATTCCTCGACCAAGAAGGGCGAGACGCTGATCGACACCGCCATGACGCTGAACGCCATGCGGCCCGATATCATCGTCGTGCGCCATCATGCGGCCGGCGCCGTGCATTTGCTGGCGCGCAAGGTCGATTGCGCCGTGATCAATGCCGGCGACGGCGCGCATGAGCACCCGACGCAGGCGCTGCTCGACGCGCTGACCATCCGCCGCAACAAGGGCCGCATCGAGGGGCTGGTCGTGGCGATCTGCGGCGACATCCTGCATTCGCGCGTCGCGCGCTCCAACATGATCTGCCTCGCCAATCTCGGTGCGCGCGTGCGGCTGGTCGGGCCGCCGACCCTGCTGCCGCCCGGCATCGAGGGGCTCGGTTTCGAGACTTTCACCGATATGCGCGCCGGCCTGAAAGATGCCGATATCGTCATGATGCTGCGCCTGCAGCGCGAGCGCATGAGCGGCGCCTTCATCCCCTCCCAGAAGGAATATTACCGCTATTACGGGCTCGACGCCGAGAAGCTGGCGCTCGCCAGGCCCGATGCGCTGGTGATGCATCCCGGCCCGATGAACCGTGGCGTCGAGATTTCCTCGGAGGTCGCCGACGGCGCGCAGTCGCTGATCCGCGAGCAGGTCGAGATGGGCGTGGCCGTGCGCATGGCGGTGCTGGAGGCGCTGGCGCGCCGCCTGCCCAACCATTGAGGATGCCGATGCACGACGCCGTTTCACCGCTGCTGCTGACCAATGCCCGCCTGATCGATCCGGCGAGCGGCCATGAGCAGACCGGCAGCCTGCTGCTCGCGGATGGCTTGATCCAGGCGCTCGGCCCCGAGGCAGGCGAGGGCGCCGGCGGCGCGACAGTCCTCGATTGCGCGGGCAAGCTGGTCGCCCCCGGCCTGATCGACATGCAGGCCTTCTGCGGCGAGCCGGGCGCGGAATATCGCGAGACGCTGAAAACCGCGAGCGCGGCCGCTGCTGCTGGTGGTGTCACCACCATCATTTGCGCGCCCAACACCACGCCGCCGATCGACGATCCGGCCATCGTCGATTTCGTGCTGCGCCGGGCGCGTGACGGGGCCTCCGTCCGGGTCCATCCGGCGGCGGCGCTGACCAAGGGGCTCGACGGCCGCGAGATGACCGAGATCGGCCTGTTGCGCGAGGCCGGCGCCGTCGCGTTCAGCGATGGCCCGCACGCGATCACCAACGCGCAGGTCATGCGTCGGCTGATGATGTATGCGCGCATGTTCGATGCGCTGATCATGCATCATGTCCAGGACCCTGACCTCGTCGGCGAGGGCGTGATGAACGAGGGCGAGTTCGCCTCGCGCCTTGGGCTCAAGGGCGTGCCGCGCGAGGCCGAGACGGTGATGCTGGAGCGCGACATGCGCCTCGTGCGCCTGACGGGCGCGCGCTATCACGCCCAGATCGTCTCCTGCGCCGACAGCATCGCCATCATCCGGCAGGCCAAGGCGGACGGGCTGCCGGTAACCGCCGGCACTTCGATCAACCATCTGACGCTGAACGAGAACGATGTCGGCGCCTACCGCACCTTCTGCCGCCTGTCGCCGCCGCTCCGGCTGGAAGACGACCGGATGGCGCTGGTCGAAGCGGTTGCCGACGGCACCGTGGACGTGATCGTCTCCGACCATAACCCGCAGGATGTCGAGACCAAGCGCCTGACCTTCACCGAGGCCGCCGATGGCGCCATCGGCCTGGAAACCATGCTGTCGGCCGGGTTGCGCCTCGTCCATGCCGGGCAGGTCAGCCTTGCTCGCCTGCTCGATGCGATGTCGTCGCGCCCGGCGGCGCTGCTTGGCCTGGCCGGCGGCCGGCTGGCGGTCGGCGCGCCCGCCGATCTCGCGGTGATCGATCCGGACGAGCCCTGGGTCGTCGATCGCTACCAACTTCATTCGCGCTCGAAGAACTCGCCCTTCGACGAAGCGCGCCTGACCGGCCGCGTCACCGCGACGATCGTTGCGGGACGCATCGTCTACGAATACCGTTAGGCTTGATCCGAACAAGCGGATGCTGCCCTGTCGGCGGGAATCGCACCAAGAACAAGGATATGGAGCGGAAGCCTGATTCTTTTTAAGAGATTGCGCTTCTAGCGCGAGGTCATGGGGGTGGGCATGCAGCAGGTCATTCTGGCGCTGGTTGTCGGCTATGCGCTCGGCGCCATTCCGTTCGGGCTGCTGCTGACGAGGCTCGCCGGCACCAAGGATTTGCGCAGCATCGGCTCGGGCAATATCGGCGCGACCAACGTGCTGCGTACCGGCCGCAAGGACCTCGCCGCGGCGACCCTGCTGCTCGACGCGCTGAAGGGCACCGCCGCCGTGCTGCTGTGCCGGCATTTCGGCGGCTTCGAGGCTGGCATGGCGGCCGGGCTTGGCGCGTTTCTCGGCCATCTCTTCCCGGTCTGGCTGCGTTTCAAGGGCGGCAAGGGCGTCGCGACCTTTCTCGGCGTGACGCTCGGCATCTGGTGGCCGGCCTTCCTCGTGGCGGCGGCGGTCTGGCTCGGCATCGCTGTCGCCAGCCGCTATTCGTCGCTTGCCGCGCTGGTGGCGAGCGTCGCGACGCCGGTCGTGTTCCTGCTCGCGCATCTGCCGGGTGATGCGCTGCTCTTCGCCGTGATGGCGGCGCTGCTGTGGTGGAAACACGCGCCGAACATCGCCCGGCTGCGCGCCGGCACCGAAGGCCGCATTGGCGAGAAGGCATGAGCCGCGCCGATCTGTTCGGCGCCGGCAGCAGGGTCAGCCCGGCGATCAGCTTGTCCGAGCGCCAGCGTCTCGACTGGCTGCGCCTGATCCGCTCCGAAAGCATCGGCCCGCGCACCTTCCGCAGCCTGATCAACCGGCATGGCGGCGCGGCGGCGGCGCTCGAGGCGCTGCCTGCCCTGCTGAAGAAGGCGGGCAAGGCCGAACTGCGCATGTGCACGCAGGCGGAGGCGGAGGCCGAACTGGCCGGCCTGACGCGGCTCGGCGCGCGTCTCGTGGCGCTGGGGGAAAAGGATTATCCCGCCGCGCTCGCAGCCATCGATTCGGCGCCGCCCTTGCTGACCATCCTTGGGCGGGCCGATATCGCGGCGCGCCCCTGCATCGCCATTGTCGGTTCGCGCAACGCCTCCGCCGCCGGCAGCCGCATGGCCGAGAAACTCGCCCAGATGCTCGGGCTCGCCGGCATCACCGTGGTGTCCGGCCTGGCGCGCGGCATCGACACGCGCGCCCATGACGCGAGCCAGCCGACCGGCACCGTGGCGGTGCTCGCCGGCGGCCTCGCCAAGCCGTATCCGCGCGAGAATATCGGCCTGATGCAGCGTATCGCCGAGACCGGCTGCGTCATCTCCGAAATGCCGCTTGGCTGCGAGCCGCGCGCCCGCGAGTTCCCGCGCCGCAACCGCATCGTCTCCGGCATGGCGCTCGGCACGGTCGTGGTCGAGGCGGCGCGCCGCTCCGGCTCGCTGATCACGGCGCGCTTCGCGCTCGAGCAGGGGCGCGAGGTGTTCGCCGTGCCGGGTTCGCCGCTCGACCCGCGCGCCGAGGGCACCAATGATCTCATCAGGAGCGGCGCCACGCTGGTGACCTGCGCCGAGGATATTCTCGAGGTCGTCCAGCCGATGCTGGAGGCCGGGCCACTGCCGGCCCGGCAGTTGCGCGAGGACAGCGTCGCGCAGCAAGGCGAGCGCCTGTGGGATGAACTCGACCTGCCGGAATTGCCGCATGAGCAGGCGCCGCGCACCGTGACGGCAGCGGCGGCCTACGAGCCGGAACCCGACGATGCCGGGCGTGGCGGCGCGCTGGTGCGCATCGTCGCCATGCTGGGGCCGTCCCCCATCGAGGTCGATGATCTGGCCCGGCTGCTCGCGCTCGATATCCGCGCGGTGCAGGCCGCCCTGACCGAGCTGGATATCGCCGGCCGCCTGTCACGCCTCGATGGCGGCCGGGTCGCGCTGCGCTGAGCGCGCCAGGGACTGCTTGCAGTTTGATCGGAAAAGCCGGTCGAGGTTTAGTTTCTATCCCCCTCATGCAGAGCTTGTCGAAGCATGGTCCAGAGCGCACGGAAACATCCTTCGACAGGCTCAGGATGAGGTCGAGTTTGTTAAGGACAGAACAAACGGGCCTCCTCAACATGAGGGCTGGCAGAGCACGTTCATTCGATCGGAATGGATTGGGCTTAGTTATCCATCCGGGCGGTGTCGGCGATGAAGCGCAGCCTGTCCAGCGCGCCTTGCAGGATGAAGGCGGCGGCGCCGCGGTCGATCACGGCGGCGCGCTTGGCGCGCGACAGATCGGCCTCGAGCAGCGTGCGCTCGGCCGCGACCGTCGACAGGCGCTCGTCCCACATCACCACCGGCAGCGGCAGCAGCGGTGCGAGGTTGCGCACGAAAGCCTGCGTTGCCTGGGCGCGCGGGCCGACGCTGCCATCCATATTGAGCGGCAGCCCGAACACCAGGCAGCCGATGCCCTGCCGCCGCACGACCTCCGCCAGCGCCGCGACATCGGGCGTGAACTTGCGCCGGGCGATCACGCTCAGGGGCGTGGCGATGCGCCATTCGACATCCGAGATGGCGAGGCCGATCGTCTTGGTGCCGAGATCGATGCCCATCAGGCGCTGGCCGCGCGCGATCAATGCCGGGACCTGTTCGATCGCGATGACCGCTGATTTGCCGGTTTCTGCCACCGATTCTCCGATCCGTTGCGCGGGGCAAATCGCCCAAGGTGAGCATTAGCACTTGCCGGCTCCGCGCTGAACTTCCATACCGGCGCGGATTCAACAGGCCCAATCGACTTTTCCAGCAAAAAAGGAAGAACCACATGAAGCTGACCTGGCTTGGCCATTCGGCATTTCGTGTCGATCTCGCGGACACCTCGGTGCTGATCGATCCATTTTTGAGCGGGAATCCCAGCTTCAAGGGCGATGTCGCCAAGGTGTCCAAGGGCATCAGCCACATCGTCCTGACCCATGGCCATGGCGATCATGTCGGCGATACGGTCGAAATCGCCAGGAAAACCGGTGCCATGGTGATTGCGAATTATGAGCTTTGCACATGGCTCGGCACCAAGGGGATCGAGAATGTTTCGCCGCTCAACCACGGCGGCGGCGTCGATTTCGGACCGTTCCATGTCACGATGACGCATGCGATCCATTCGTCGATCGAGTTGATCGATGGCGAATGGCTGCCGCTTGGCGAGCCCGCCGGCATCGTCCTCAAGCCCGCCGGCGACGAGCGCGCCATCTACCATATGGGCGACACCGAGATTTTCAGCGACATGAGCCTGATTGACGAATTGCACGAGCCGAAGGTGGTGATCGTGCCGATCGGCGACCGTTTCACCATGGGGCCGC
Source organism: uncultured Alphaproteobacteria bacterium (assembly GCA_937988775.1). Classification (GTDB taxonomy): domain Bacteria; phylum Pseudomonadota; class Alphaproteobacteria; order Rhizobiales; family Beijerinckiaceae; genus CALKHP01. Next base: position 202,393 of record CALKHP010000030.1, on the reverse strand, counting down.
GCAGCGCCGCGGTTGCCATCCGCCGGTTTTTCCCGCATGTCGATTTCGTCGTGCCCTGCCATTACGGCACGTTCCCGGCACTGACCGGCACCGTCGCGGCCTTCCGGCAGGAACTCGGCATCAGTGCCACCAAGCTCGTCGAGCTGGAAAGCGGCGGCGCGGTCGATATCTGAAACCGGGCCAGGCGCGTTTACCCTGAGTCCAGCTCGTCCTCGAATGGGACACACTGATGTGAAATGCTTCACCATCCGCTAACCAGGATGTGGACGGTGACGGCTTCCGACGGTGCAGGGCAGGAGACTGGCCAGGAGATGAGCGACAGGACGGGCGAGGGCTTCGTCCTGCTGGTCGATTCGGCTGCGATCGACCCCGCCTCCTGGATGCGGGTTGCGCTGCACGCACCATGCGCCGACCAGGCCTATTCGTTGCGTGGCCCCGCTGGCGCGCGCTTCGGCCAGGCCGGGCTGCCGGTGGTTTCGCCGCCTCGCCGGCGCATTCCGGCGGATCGGATCATGCACATGCCGCACGCACCGATCCGGGTGACGCGCGTGCCGCAGGCCTTTGCCAGCTTCACTCCGCCACGGCGCCGAAGGCGGCGGCGCAGCGTGCTGCCCGACATCACCGAGCGGCGCGGGCGCATTGCCGCCTGGACGCTGCTCGTCGCCTGGCTGTTCGGCACCTGGGGCACGTTTTTCGGCGTGAGCGGCGGCCTCGACTTCGTTCCGCGCGGCAAGACGATCATCAACCAGGCCGACAGCCACTGAGCGCCAACCGCCGGTCAGTTCGGGCGCTCGGCGTTTCCCGCGTTGCGCCGCGAAAAGCCGGGATGCTATAGCCGGGCGAGGCGCGGGTGATAATTCGTCAAACCCGCGCGAGACTGGAGTTTTCGATGTCTGTCGATCAGGCGACCGTCCGTCGCATCGGGCGATTGGCGCATATCGCGATCAGCGATGACGAGCTGCCGCATTTCCAGGGCGAGATCAACGCCATCCTCGGTTTCGTCGAGCAGTTGAACGCCGTGAATGTCGACGGCATCGAGCCGATGACCTCGGTGACGCCGATGGCGATGAAGAAACGCCACGACGTCATCGATGACGGCGGCGATGCGGCGCGCGTGCTCGCCAACGCGCCGGCGCGCGAGGATGATTATTACGTCGTGCCCAAGGTGGTCGAATAAGGCGCAGCGCCTGGCTCACACAAAGATAACGAAGACGGATTTTCGATGACCGACGCCACTTCCCTGACGCTGACCGAGGCACGCGACGCGCTGAAAGCCCGCCGCATCAGTGCGACCGAACTGACCAGGGCCTTCCTCGGTGCCATGGAGCAGGCGCGCGGGCTCAACGCCTATGTGCTCGAGACGCCGGAGCAGGCGCTGAAAATGGCGGCCCGCGCCGACGAGCGTCTGGCGAAGGGCGAGGGCGGCCCGCTCGAGGGCCTGCCGCTCGGCATCAAGGATCTGTTCTGCACCGACGGCGTGCGCACCACAGCGTGCTCGAAAATCCTCGGCAATTTCGTGCCCAACTATGAATCGACCGTCACCAGCCGGCTGTGGCGCGATGGCGCGGTGCTGCTCGGCAAGCTCAACAACGACGAATTCGCCATGGGTTCGTCGAACGAGACCAGCGCTTTCGGCCCGGTCGTCAACCCGTGGCGCCGCGCCGGCTCCAATGCGGCGCTCGTGCCGGGCGGCTCCTCCGGCGGCTCGGCCGCCGCGGTCGCGGCCGACCTGTGCCTGGCGGCCACCGCCACCGATACCGGCGGCTCGATCCGCCAGCCGGCCGCCTTCACCGGCACGGTCGGCATCAAGCCGACCTATGGCCGTTGTTCGCGCTGGGGCATCGTCGCCTTTGCCTCGTCGCTCGACCAGGCCGGGCCGATCGGCAAGACCGTCGCCGATTGCGCCGTGATGCTCGGCTCGATGGCCGGCCATGATCCGAAGGACACCACCTCCGTCGATCTCGCCGTGCCGGATTTCGAAGCCGCGACGCGCCGTGGCGTCAAGGGGCTGAAGATCGGCATTCCGCGGGAATACCGTGTCGAGGGCATGCCGGCCGAGATCGAGAAGCTCTGGGCCGAGGGCGCGCGCATGCTGCGTGATGCCGGCGCCGAGATCGTCGATGTCTCGCTGCCCCATACCCACAGCGCGCTGCCGGTGTATTATATCGTCGCGCCGGCCGAGGCCTCGTCGAACCTCGCGCGCTACGACGGCGTGCGCTACGGCCTGCGCGTCAATGGCCGCGATATCGTTGACATGTACGAGCAGACCCGCGCCGCCGGCTTCGGCCGCGAGGTCAAGCGCCGCATCATGATCGGCACCTATGTGCTCTCGGCCGGCTATTACGATGCCTATTATGTGCGCGCCCAGAAAATCCGCAGCCTGATCAAGCGCGATTTCGAGCAGGTCTATGCCAGCGGCGTCGATGCCATCCTGACGCCGGCGACGCCGTCCGCCGCCTTCGGGCTCGCCGAGATGGCGAATGCCTCGCCGGTCGAGATGTATCTGAACGACGTTTTCACGGTGACGGTCAACATGGCCGGCCTGCCCGGCATCGCCGTGCCGGCGGGCGTTGACGGGCAGGGGCTGCCGCTCGGCCTGCAGCTTATCGGCCGGCCTTTTGACGAGGAAACCCTGTTCGCCAGCGCGCAGGTCATCGAGCAGGCCGCCGGGCGCTTCCGCGCCGCGAAATGGTGGTGAGATGCCGTTTTCCGTCGCGATGCTCATCGGCAGCCTCCGAGCCCTCGGATGGCTGCTGTGGGGCGTTTGCGGCCTGATCGTCGTGCTGATCGCGGCGCGCACGCTGCGCGGCGAGGCGGTTCAGACGGTCCAGTTGCTCGCCATTACCGCCGCCTGCGCGCTCGCGGCCTTCGGGTGCGGCCGCTTTGCCGCGATGATCCGCCGCCGCATGGGCTGAACGGCTGCCTGATGACAGTCTGACGCGCGGGCTGTCGCCGTCAGCGGCTGCCCGGCAGATGCATCAACTGCCCGAGAATGGATTGCTCCTGCCCGCCGCTCGGGGTTTTCTCGCTGATGAAATCGAAGATCTTGCCGTCCTTCAGGCCGTAATTGGCCAGCCGCTCGACCTTGTTGTTCTTGTCGAGATAGACGGTCAGCACGCGCTGGTCGGTAATGTGCTTCGGCATGAACTGGAAGCTCTGCGACACCTGCTGGGTGACGTAGTAATACGTCTTGCCGCCGACGGTGGAGACGGTCGAGGGCGTGCCCATCACCAGCACGACCTGCTCGGCGCTCGAGCCGGGCTTGATCTGCTCCAGCGCATTCGGGTCGGCGACGTAGCCGCGCGTGAAGGTGCGGGATTGGCAGGCTCCGGTCAGGAGCGCCAGCGCGGCGACGCAAAGCAGCTTGGCGCCCATGCCTGCCCGGATTTTCTTGCTCATGCCTCTTACCCCGCCGCGATCCAGCGTTTATCTGTCCGCCGGTGCTTATGGCGGAACCGCACGCGCGGCGCAATTGCAATCCATGTTTGGCGTGGCAAGAGTGAGGCTATGGAGCCCAACTGTGGAGCCAGGTGATGATTTTCGGCCTGTTTCGTGGCGATGACGAGAAAAAGGCGGTCGAGCGCCTCTATGTGGAGATCGTGGCCGCCTCGCGCCAGCCGCCGCTCTACACCGCGCTGCATGTGCCCGATTCGCTCGAGGGCCGCTTCGAGGCGCTGACGCTGCATGTCGCGCTGGTGCAGCGGCAATTGAAGGCGATCGGCGCGCCGGCCGCGCGCGTCGGGCAATTGCTGACCGAATGTTTCTTCGCCGATCTCGATTCGGCGATGCGCGAGATCGGCATTGGCGATATGGGCGTGCCGCGCAAGATGAAGACGCTCGCCGGCGCCTATTTCGGCCGCCTTGCCGCCTACGATGCCATGCTGGCGCCCGGCGGCGATCCCGAGGCGACGCTTGCGCGCAACCTGCTCGGCGTCGGCACGGAACCCGAGGCCGTGGCGAGCGCCAGGCCGGTCGCGGCCTATGCGGCGGGCGTGGCCGCTGCCTTGTCCACGCGCGATCTCGCCGGTATCCTCGCGCTTGGCGCTGCGGATTTCGTGGTGCCGACCGAACCTCTGGCCGACCCTTCGGAGGCACGTTCATGACTGAGGCCAGCCTGGCATTCTCGCGACCGCTCCAGGTTTCCGCGCTGCCGGAAGGCGGCATCGAGGACGATATCGCCGCCACGCCGGCCGAATGCGCCGCGCTCGCGCACGAACTCTCACTGCCCTCGATCGAATCGCTGACGGCGCATTTCAAGGTCACCCCGCTTTCGGGCCGGATGCTGCGCGTGCGCGGCACGGTGCGCGCGGCGTTCGAGCAGGTCTGCGTCGTCACCATGGAGGCGTTCGCCACCACGCTCGAGGAGCCGGTCGACATGCGCTTCGCGCCGCCCGACAAGGCGGCCGCCATGGCCGCGGCCGCCGCCGCGGCCGATGATATCGAGGCCGAGGACCCGCCGGACCCGATCATGCGCGAGCGCATCGACCTCGGCGCCATCGCCAGCGAATTCTTTGCGCTTGGGCTTGATGTCTACCCGCGCAAGCCGGGCGCGGTCTTCATGCTTGGCACTGATGATGACGAGCCGCCATCGCCCTTCGCCCGCCTTGCCGCCCTCAAGGCCCGTTCGCATTGACGCCGGCCGGCGCTTGCGTCACGCCGATGCGACCCTAATTATCCGCATGCAGCCGCCGCGCGCTTTTTTGGCCTCGCCAAGCCCATTGCCGTCCGTTATCGGTCACACCTGATGTCAAAGAAAATCTGCATTGCCCTCGATGCCATGGGCGGCGACCACGGCCCCGCTATCGTCATCGCCGGCGCGGCGCTGGCGCTGGAACGGCACCCGAACCTGACCTTCGCCATTTACGGCAAGGAGCAGGCCGTGCTGCCGGTGCTCGAGCAGCATCCGCTCGTGCGCGAGCGCTCGACCTTCCTGCACACCGAAGTCGCGGTGAACATGGATGACAAGCCGAGCGTGGCGCTCAGGCAGGGGCGCTGGAAATCCTCGATGTGGAAGGCGATCGAGGCGGTGAAGAAGGGCGAGGCGGCGGCCTGCGTCTCGGCCGGCAATACCGGCGCGCTGATGGCGATGGCGGCGTTCTGCCTGCGCACCATGGCCAAGATCGACCGCCCGGCGCTCGCCGCCCTGTGGCCCAACGTCAAGGGCGAATCGGTGGTGCTCGATGTCGGCGCCTCGATCGGGGCGGATGCCCAGCACCTCGTCGACCTCGCCGTGATGGGCTCGTCGATGGCGCGCATCGTGTTCGATATCGAGAAGGCGAGCGTCGGCCTGCTCAATGTCGGCGTCGAGGAGATCAAGGGCGTCGAGGAGGTCAAGGCGGCCGGTCGCATCCTGCGCGAGGCCAACCTGCCCGGCCTCGCCTATGCCGGCTATGTCGAGGGCGACGATATCGGCAAGGGCAAGGTCGATGTCGTGGTCACGGAAGGGTTTTCCGGCAATATCGCGCTGAAGACCGCCGAGGGCACCGCCAAGCAGATCGCCGAATACCTTCGCGCGGCGATGAGTCGCTCGTTCATGTCCAAGATCGGCTATATCTTCGCGCGCGGCGCTTTCCGGGCGCTGAAGGAGAAGATGGACCCCAGGCGCGCCAATGGCGGCGTTTTCCTCGGCCTCAACGGCGTCGTGATCAAGAGCCACGGCGGCACGGATGCGCTTGGCTTCGCGGCCGCTATTGATCTTGCTTTCGATATGGTCGATCACGGCCTCCTCGAAAAGATCAGCGAAACGCTGAACGCCTATCACGGCCAGCCCGATGCTGGCAGCCTCAAGCCGGAACGTGCGGAGTTGCCCTCGCCGTGACTTTAACAAGATCAACAGTGCGGGGGATCGGCAGCTATCTGCCGGCGCGAACCGTCACCAATGCGGAACTCTCCACCACCGTCGACACCTCCGACGAATGGATCGTGCAGCGCACCGGCATCCGCCAGCGCCATGTCGCCGCCGATGGCGAGACGACCTCGATGCTGGCGACCCGCGCCGCGCAGGCGGCCCTTGCCGATGCCGGGCTGAGCGCTGCCGATATCGACATGATCGTGCTGGCGACCTCGACGCCGGACTATACCTTTCCCGCCACCGCGACGCAGGTGCAGGAAGCCATTGGCATGCATCACGGCGCCGCCTTCGACCTGCAGGCGGTGTGCTCGGGCTTCGTGTTCGCCGTCGCCACCGCCGACAAGTTCATCGTCACCGGTGCGGCGCGCCGCGTGCTGGTGATCGGCGCGGAAACCTTCTCGCGCATCCTCGACTGGGACGATCGCGGCACCTGCGTGCTGTTCGGCGATGGCGCCGGCGCCGTCATCCTGGAGGCGCAGGATGGCGCGGGCACGGTCGCCGATCGCGGCGTGCTCAGTTCGCATCTGCGCTCGGACGGGCGCCACCGCGCCAAGCTCTATGTCGATGGCGGCCCGTCATCGACCATGACCACCGGCCATTTGCGCATGGAGGGCCGCGAGGTCTTCAAGCATGCCGTCGGCATGGTCACCGATGTCATCAGGGACGCTTTCGCCGCCACCGGCACCGACGGCGAGGCGCTCGACTGGTTCGTGCCGCATCAGGCCAACAAGCGCATCATCGATGCTTCGGCGCATAAGCTCGGCATCGCCTCGGACAAGGTCGTCATCACCGTCGACCGGCATGGCAATACCTCCGCTGCCTCGATTCCCCTGGCGCTCGACGTCGCCGTCAAGGATGGCCGCATCAAGCGCGGCGATCTGGTGATGATCGAGGCGATGGGCGGTGGATTCACCTGGGGATCGGCGCTGATCCGCTGGTGATTCCGGGTATATCACGCGAGCCGGCGGGGCCTGTGGACGACAGAAGGTTGACCACGGCCTCCGCCATCAATAACCTTTCTGTTTCAATGAGGTGTGCGAGCCAACGGAATCGGCTTGCGAACCTGTTGAATCGTCATCTCAAGAGGCCAAGGAACAATGCCCGGACGAACGATCACACGAGCGGACCTGTCGGAGGCCGTCTACCAGCGCCTTGGGCTGTCACGGACCGAATCGGCCGAGCTTGTCGAATTGGTCATCAGGGAAATCTGCGACTGCCTGGAGAAGGGCGAGACGGTGAAGCTGTCCTCCTTCGGGTCCTTCGTCGTCCGGGAGAAAAGCGAGCGCATCGGCCGCAATCCCAAGACCGGCGTCGAAGTGCCGATCACCCCGCGCCGGGTGATGGTGTTCAAGGCGTCCAACGTGTTGAAGTCGCGCATCAACGGTGTGGATGCCGCCGACGAACGCGAATAGCACAGGGATAAACCGATGAGCGGGGAGGGGCAGGGCATGACCGACAAGGCTCCCGACGCGTTCCGTACCATCAGCGAGGTCGCCGACGATCTCGACCTGCCGCAGCATGTGCTGCGCTTCTGGGAGACGCGCTTCCCCCAGATCAAGCCGCTGAAGCGCGGCGGCGGCCGGCGCTACTATCGCCCCGACGACGTGCTGCTGCTGCGTGGCATCCGCCACCTGCTCTACGGCGAGGGCTACACGATCAAGGGCGTGCAGCGCATCCTCAAGGAAAGCGGTGCCAGGGCGGTCCAGGCCGCCTGGCAGGAAGAGCCGGCGGATGACGAGGCAGCCGGGGCGTCTGCCGCGCCGGCGGCTCCGGTGCAGGATCGCTTCGAGCCCGACGACTTTCAGGACGATCAGTTTCAGCCCGACGAGCCGGAGCCCGATCAGGCCGCCGAGGCTTTCGACGAGGCGGTGCTGGATGAGCGGGAAATGGCGCGCGACGCTGCGCCATCCGCCTCATTGGCCGCCGGGGAGGACGAGGCGGATGCGCCCGATGCTCCTGCTCCCGGACCCGTTCCGGAGACGGCCGCTCCGGCCCCCGAGCCTGCATCGGCGCCGCTCCCGGCCGCTCCCGGGCGCTACGTCGCCAACGCCAATGTGTCCATCGTGCGCGGCGGTTTGCCGAAGCAGCATCGCGAAGGCGCGCCGGCCGCGCTCGATCGCCGGGCCGAACCAGCCGGGCCGCGTTTCTCCGCCGAGGATGTCCAGACGTTGAAGGGCGTGCTGTTCGAGTTGATCGAGACCCGCAAGGCGCTCGATCTCGCGGTCAACCGTCACTGACGCGGAAAACCGCTCCGGCGCTAGTTTTTGCGAGCCCGCTTCTTGGCGGCATCGCGCCCGGGACCGTCATCCGTCATGGCGCGCTGCTCGAAAATCCAGCGCAGCAACGCTTCCGGCTCGATGTCGGTCGGCAGCAGCACCGGCGTCGGCATTGGCCGCTTCATCCGGTGCGGTTGCGGCTGGCGTCGCCGCCACCATGGAAACAGCCGGCCGAAGGACGCGGGTCGCCCCTGCGCTTTCAGGTCCGACATGAAACAACCGATGAAACAACCTTGGGCCAGATATCGGCGTGCCGCATGCATTGCCACCTTTGATCGAGGACCGTCACCTTCGAATCGCACACCAATAAGAAGCGCTCGCGCCTGTCGGGGCCCGTGCGGGAAGATGACTGGATAATCGCTGCTTCCCACGGAAACATGACGTTTTGAAGGAGGCAGGCGAGGAGAGGTCGTTTTCCGGGTCGCTTTCCGCGGCAGCAGCGCGGAATGGGCATTTTTCCAGGGTTGCGTCCGCGCCCGATTGTCCCTAAGAGATCAGTCCCCAAAGGGCGTCGGAGTGTAGCGCAGCCTGGTAGCGCACTTGTCTGGGGGACAAGGGGTCGTCGGTTCGAATCCGGCCACTCCGACCATTCCGAACGCCGCCGGCCGAGGCCGTAACAGGGAACATCCGAGCGATTGCAGCGTTCATTTCATGAACGTTGTTGAATTCGGAGCCCGGTAGCAAAATGACCAGAAGCGTTATCATCCCCGCCGATGCCAGCCCGGCACAGCTCAACATGATTATCGGCGCGCTCTATCTGTCGCTCGGCCGCTGCATGTCTCATATCGCCCGCACGGAATCGTCGCAGGAATCGGAACAGTTCAAGCAAGGTCTGGTGGTGGCCCTGAAAAGCGGTGAGATCGACATGGCGATCTTCGACGATGCCGCGACATATGATTTCGTGGTCGCGATGGTCGAGGGGCTGACATCCGGCATCGAGGCCCGGGGCGATGCGGTCGTGAACTGATAAGCGTTCCGAAAGCGCCTTCCGGCCTCAATAGGCATTCTCGGTCTTGGTCAGGGCGAAGGGCGTCATGATGACGATGTAGAGGTCGAACAGGACAGACCAGTTTTCGATGTAGTGCAGGTCGTGTTCGACACGTTTCTCGATCTTTTCGCGTGTATCCGTTTCTCCGCGCCAGCCGTTGATCTGCGCCCAGCCGGTGATGCCGGGCTTGACCTTGTGGCGCGCGAAATAGCCGTCGACGACCTCGTCATAGAGCCGGTTGCCGGCCTTGGCGTTGACGGCGTGCGGGCGCGGCCCGACCAGCGACAGGTTGCCCTTGAACACCACGTTGATGAGCTGGGGCAACTCGTCGATCGAGGCCTTGCGGATGAAGCGGCCGACGCGGGTGACGCGCGGATCGCCCTTGGTGACGAGCGTGGCGGCGGTCGCGTCGCTCTTGTCGGTATACATCGAGCGGAACTTGAACACCTCGATCAGCTCGTTGTTGAAGCCGTAGCGGCGCTGCTTGAAGAACACCGGGCCTTTCGAATCGAGCTTCACGGCGATGGCGGTCGCCAGCATCACCGGCGACAGCAGCACCAGCAGCAGGCTGCCGACGATCTTGTCGAACAGCGCTTTCACCACGATGTCCCAATCGGCGATCGGCTTGTCCGCCATGTCGAACATCGGCGTGCCGCCGATATAGGAGTAGTTGCGCGGCCGGAAGCGCAGCTTCTGGGTATGGGCGGCGAGCCGGATATCGACCGGCAGCACCCAGAGCCGTTTCAGCATGTGCAGCAGGCGCTGCTCGGCCGTGACAGGCAGGCTGAAGATCACCAGGTCGAGCCGGGCGTGGCGGGCGTAGGACAGCAGGTCGTCGACGGTGCCGAGTTTCGGGTAGCCGGCGACGAGGTCGGGCGAACGCGCATCGGTGCGGTCGTCGAACACGCCGCAAATGCGGATGTCGCTGTCCTTTTGCTGGCCAAGCTGGCGGATGAGCAACTCGCCCGCCTCGCCGCCGCCGACGATTGCCGTGCGCCGGTCGAGCCGGCCTTCCGCGGTCATGCGGCGCATGATCTGGCTCAGGATGAAGCGCTCGACCAGCAGCGTGGCGAGGCCCGAGACATACCAGCCGGCGAAGAACACGCGCGAGTACACGCCCTCGAGCTTGAAGAAGAACTGCACCGCGAAGAACAGCAGGAACACCAGCGTCCAGCCGCCGATCAGCTTGAAGCCCTGCTGCACCATCGTGCGGAAGGCGCCGACATGATAGATGTCGAACATCTGGAAGGCGGTGACCGTCATGGCGGCGACCGCCGGGATCGCCACCAGATAGGCCGGGTCCTCGCCGGGCAGACCGCGCAAATAGGCGATATAGACGATAATGCCGACGATGCAGATCAGGACGAATTCGATCAGCCTGACCAGCCCGGCGAGCACGACCGGCGAATAGCTTCGGCGCAGCGGCAGGTTGACGACGGCTTCGGCAAGCTGGGCATGCGCCGCCTCCGGCACCGGGTCGTGCTTCCTCGAGCCAAGCTCGTTGGCCGCCTCGCTCATGGCCTACAAACTCCGTCGCGCTGTCCGCGCATCGAGCGCATCGCGATATGCGCCAATGACAGCCTCTACCATGGCATCAACCGTAAAGTTTTCGTGCACGCGGGCGCGTAAACTTGCTTTCAGGCTGGTTTCCCGCGCGATCACGTCGGCTTGCGCCCGCCGGATCGCGCCGGCGAGCGCGGCCGGCTGGTCGGGCGGCACGAGGCGGTTGGCGTCGGGGCCGAAGATTTCCGGGATGCCGCCGACATTGGTCGCCACCAGCGGCATGCCGGCGGCGGCGGCTTCCAGCACGACATAGGGAAAGGATTCCATGCGCGAGGGCACCACCATCAACCGCCCGAGCCGGAAAGCCTCGCGCGCCGGCATCGCGCCCGGAAAGCGCACCTGGTCGGCGATGCCGCGCGCGGCCACGAGATCGTGCAGGCTTTGCGTGTCCGGCCCGGCGCCGACCAGCGTCAGGCTCGGCTGGCGCCCGGTGGCATCGGCGATCAGCAGGCTCGCCTCGATCAGCGTGTCGATGCCCTTGAGCAGGCGCAACTCGCCGACAAACAACAGATCGGTCGCATCGGGCAGGGGAGCGACCGGCATGAACTCCTCGCCGTGCAAGCCGTTATGGACGATGCGGGCGAGCCGCCTGGTCCGGCGGATCATGGTTTCGTAGCGCGCCTGCGCGAAGCCGCTTTCGAACAAGAACAGGTCGGTGCCGCGCTCGAGCACGCGCTCGGCGAGGGTAAAGGCTATGTGGCCGCTGGTGCCGGGCGTGAAATGCAGGCTGCCGCCATGCGGCGTGTAGACGCTGAGCCGTTTGCGCGGCAGCGGCACGAGGCGCGGCAGGCGCGCATAGAGCCCGCCTTTCGAGCCATGGCCATGCAGGATCTGGGCGTCGGCTTTGGCGGCGATGCGGTTGATGCGGCGCTGCACGAGCAGATCGCTCGGATGCGGGTTACGCCGCATGGCGAGGCGATGCACGCCGAGGCTCAGCGCGGGGGCAAGTTCCGCCAGCATCTCGTCGGCGCGTTCGCCGCCGGTCGTGGCGTCGGCGATGATGCCGACCTGATGGCCACGCGCCGCCTGGCCGCGCGCGAGGTCGCGGACGTGCCGGAACAGGCCGCCGACCGGTGAGCGCAGGATGTGGATGACACGCAGACTGTCCACTGGCGCGGACAGGGACATCAGAACAGGCGTTCCTTGATGGCGATCGTGTCGCCGGGCCGCACGGGATAGGTGATCGGCACTTCCGAGGTCATCGGCTCGCCATTGATGGCGCGCGTCACCACGGCATAGGATTGCGCGCCGCGCGGCGTGAAGCCGCCGGCGATCGCCACCGCCGTCTGCACGGTCATGCCGCCGACGAACGGATACTGGCCCGACTGGTTGACCTCTCCGAGGATGAAGAACGGGCGGAACTGGTCGACTTCGACATTGACGCGCGGGTCGCGCAGATAGCCGTTGCGCAGGCGGGCCTCGATCTGGCTCTCGAGCGCGCGCGTCGTCAGCCCCTTGGCGGTCACCGCCCCGATCAGCGGCATCGAGATGCGGCCGGAGCCATCGACGGCATAGAGGTTCGAGAGGTTGTCCTGCCCGTAGACGATGATCCGCAGCTTGTCGCCCGTGCCGAGCGTGTAGGGGCCTTGCTGGCTCGCGTCGAAGAACTCCGCGCGATAGTCGAGCGGCCGGTTGGCGCAACCGCCAAGCGACAGGATCACGAATATCAGCAAAGGCAGGAATCGACGCGGCATGATACGGGAACTCTCACATTCGTCGCGCGGATTATAGGGACGGTTAAGGTTAAGAAAGCCTGACCATCCGGCGTTTTGCTCGCGCGCCGGGCTGGCGGGGATCGCCGGGGACGATCGACAGGCATTGGAAAGTTGCCGCGCGGTTCTTAACCCGCTGGCAACCTTAATAAGCTGTACTCCGCGCGGTAGCGGAGATTCCCATGCGTGAGGCTGACGGCCCCGAAAATTACGGGCAGGACCACGGACGCGGCGCCGGCACGGAGCTGGACCTTGGCACATTGGCGGCGGCCCTCAATCGGAAGAAATTCCTGATCGGGGGCATCACGCTGCTGGCTTTCGTGGTCGCGATGGTCGGCGTGAACATGGTCAAGCCGCGCTACACCGCGCAGTCGAAGGTTTTGATCGAGAATCGCGATAATCCGTTCACGCGGCTTTCGACCCAGACCGGGAGCGAGCCGAGCATCGATCAGGACGGCGTGCAGAGCCAGGTCCAGCTCATCATGTCGCGCGATCTTGCCCGCGACGTCATCAAGAAGCTCGGCCTGCTCGGCAACCCGGAATTCGATCCCATCAGGCAGGGGCTCGGACCGGTGAAGCAGTTCTTCGTCATGCTCGGGCTCGCCCGCAATCCGACGCAATACTCGCCGGAAGACCGCGTGCTGGAGAATTACAACCGCGAATTGCTCGTCTATCCCGTGCGGGGCTCGCGCGTGATCGCCATCGAATTCTCGTCGCGCGATCCGCAGCTTGCCGCCAAGGGCGCCAATACCGTCGCCAGCGCCTATCTCGATGCGCTCGAAAACCAGAAGCGCGACGTCAGCCTCAACGCCACCAAATGGCTGAGCGCGGCCATCGATCCGTTGCGCCAGAAGCTGGCCACGGCCGAGGCCAAGGTCGAAGCCTACAAGGCCAGCAGCGGCTTGTATGTCGGCGCCAACAACACCTCCATCACCACGCAGCAATTGAGCGAGCTGAACACGCAGCTTTCCGCCGCCCGGTCGCAGCAATCCGATTTGCAGGCCCGCGCCGGCGTGATCCGCAGCGCCATCAAATCCGGCCGGATCTTCGATGTCTCGGAAATCGCCAATAACGAGATCGTGCGCAAGCTGATCGAGAATCGCGCCAACCTGCACACGCAGATCGCCCAGGAGGGCCGCGCCCTGCTGCCGGGGCACCCGCGCATGAAGGAGCTCGCCGCGCAACTGGCCGGGCTCGACACGCAGATCAAGGCTGCCGCCGAACGGGCCGCGCGCACGCTGGAGAATGATGCCCGCGTCGCTGGCGCCCGCGTCACCAGCCTGACCGAGACCATCGACCAGCAGAAGGAGCGCGTCAGCGCCGCCAACGAATCCGAGGTGCAACTGCGCGCGCTCGAGCGCGATGCCAAGTCGCTGCGCGACCAGCTCGAGAGCTATCTGATCCGCAATAACGAGGCCGCCGCACGCAACGTCGCCAATGCGGCGCCGCCCGATGCGCGCATCATCTCGCAGGCCATCGTGCCGGATACGCCGACCTTCCCCAAGAAGCTGCCGATCATGCTGATCACGGCGATCTCGGCCCTGTTGCTCTCCGCCGGGACCGTGCTGGCGCGCGAGATCATGAGCGGGCGCGCCTATATCGTGCCGGAAACCGGTGCCGCGGCCGTTGCTCCCGCTCTCGCCGCTCCCCCCGCCGAAACGGTGCCTGAGCCGGGCGAGGCGGTGTCGCCCCCTGTCGCCGTGGTGGAAAACCCGCCGCTGCCGGAGCTAATCCCCACGCAAGTGCCGGCACAGGTGCCGGCGCAACTCGCGCTCAACGGCGATGGCGCCTATTCGCAAGCCGTGCAGGCGATCGTCGCCGAGATGCGCGCCGTCAAGCCCGCCGACCGTGGCGCCATCATCCTGGTCGCGGCGCCCGCGCCCGGCGTCGGCGCGTCCTCGATCGCCGTCAATCTCGGCCGTGCGCTGGTGCGCAACGGCCGCTGCGTGCTGACCGAGTTCGACCGGCAACGGCCGTCGTTGCAGCGGCTGATCGCGGTCGGCGAGCCGCACGGGCTGGCCGATGTCATTGCCGGCACGGCCGGCTTCGCGGAGGCGATTCACCGCGATCGCGGCTCGCGCCTGCACATCATTCCGTTCGGCCGCGACACGCGCGCCGCCCCGTTCGACGGCCACGCCGAAGCCGTGTCCCGCACGCTCGGCGCACTGAGCGACACCTATGATTTCGTGGTTTGCGACATGGGCCTTGTCGATGAGATCGGCGCCGATATCGTGCGGCGCGCCGATGCCGTGCTGCTGGTCGCGCGCGGCGACGAGACCGAGCCGCGCACGGTCGATGCCTACCATCTGCTCAAGGATCGCGGCGCCGGCACGGTGTCCGTGATCCTGACGCCCGAGCGCCCGGGAATGGCGGATGCCGCCAATGACGCCGGCGGCCTGTCGCAGATGGCGTAAGTTCAGCCGCCGCGCCGCAGCCGGTTGACGAGGGCGAGCGCGCGCGGTGACGCCTTGATCCGGTGCTTGGCGGCCGCCGCCGCGCCATAGGCAAGCGAAAGCGCATGCCCTGTCATGGAAAGCGGCATCACGGTATCGAACAGCGCCTCGTATTCGTCGCAATAGCCGCCCTTGTAATGGGCCTCGCCGACGCCGAGATCGAACACCTTGAGCCCGCGCGCGCTCATCATGCCGATCAGGTGGTACAGCATCAGGTCGCCGGGGCTCCAGCGGAACACATCCTCGGAGCTGTCGAACGAGGTGAACATGCCGCAGAAGCGCTCGGGCGAGATCGCGGCGCCATAGGTCGCGACGATGCGTTCGCCAGCGGCCGTATAATACATTTCGATCGCGGGATTGCCCTGTTCCAGGCCGACGCTGCTGGCGGCGGTGATGAATGCCGCAACGCCGGGCTCCGCGAACACGTCCGGTTGGCCAAGCGCCGCGAAGCGCTCGGCCTTCTGCCGGAAGAACGCATCGAGCACGCGCCGCAACTCCTCCTGCGTTTCGGCGCGCCTGAAGCTGACCGCGCCCAACTCGCCGAGCTTGCGCTCCTTGCGCTTCAGCTTGCGGCGCGCATCGGGCGAGAGCTTCGCCTCGAGCATGGCAGCCACATCGTTCGTGAAACTGAACTTGTAGGCGGGCTCAGGGCTGTCGCGGCATGGCAGCACGGCAAGCGGGTTGGCGAAACCCTGCCATTGGCGCGGCTGGTTCTCCAGGATGGCGGTCTGCGCACCGGTTGCGGCATGGAGCGCCTTGAACAGCCCGGCAAGGGCTGGGGCGTCGAGCAGCCGGCCGGCATCGCGGGCGAACAGCCCCATGTTGAAATTGGCATGCTTGCCGCCGACGAAGCGCACGATCCGCGCCGGGCGGGCATGGGTGACGCAGAACGGGAACAGCGCCAGCACCGCGCCATCCGCGCCATGGATGACCGCGATGGCCGGTTTGATGCCTTCCGCGACGCCGACATGAGCAAGATAGGCCTCGCTCCAGCCGAGCCGTTGATAGGGCGTGTGCGCGCCCTCGGCCTCCAGCCTGTGCCAGTCGCCCCGGGCGGGCTCGACGGAATCGTGTATGCGGTAGCTCAGGCCAGTCATGGCGGCATTCTCCCCGCCATGACCTGTGCCATAAAATCGTGAACGCAAGAGTAAGCCGCGCCGACTCGTTTCAAGCGATTGATTCAATCTCTTGAAACCCGCCCTCAAGCCCTTGGCATATCAGACTCTTGGCATGTCGGCCTTGCTCATCCAGCTGATCAACGGGATGATCGGCAGCACCCAGGCGAGGCCGGCAATCAGATAGAACAGCCCCTGCACCAGATGAGAGGCGCCATTGAGGATCGGCTGGGCCAGCACCATGACCAGCAGCGCATAGAGCACCACGAAGACCAGCATGGCGACGGTGCCGATCAGTTTGCGTGTACGTTGTCTCATGATCCTCGAACCGTTGGGGCCAAGCGGCGGCCCTGCGACAGTGGCATGCGTTGCCGCGACCGTAGCCGACGTTTATGACCCGGATCGACGATCGATCAAGCGGAGAAATCTTTGGCCGTGAGCGCTGTCACTTCCCCGAAACTGGCCGGGTCGGCCTCCCTCGACCGTTTGCGGCCGGTGCGCCTGTGGCTCTGGTCGGTGGCCGCGCTCGTCTTCGTCATGGTCGTGGTCGGCGGCGCGACGCGCCTGACCGGCTCCGGGCTGTCGATCACGGAATGGAACCCGGTCAGCGGCGCCATGCCGCCTTTCGGTGCCGCCGCGTGGCAGGACCTGTTCGCCAAATATCAGGAGAGCCCGCAATACGAGCTGCTCAACCAGGGCATGAGCCTCGCCTCGTTCAAGTTCATCTTCTGGTGGGAGTGGGGCCATCGCCAACTCGGCCGCTTCATCGGGCTGGTCTATCTGGTCGGTTTCGTTGCCGTATTGTTGAGCCGCCGCGTCGACCGGCGCACCGGCATCATCCTGCTGCTGATGGGCCTGCTGCTTGGCACGCAGGGCGCGGTCGGCTGGATCATGGTCGCCTCCGGGCTCAGGCCGGGCATGACGGCGGTCGCTCCGGTCAAGCTCGCGCTGCATCTGACGCTCGCCTCGCTGTTCTTCGCCAGCGTGGTGTTCATGGCGACGCGGCTGGCGCGCCGGCGTGACGGGCAGGGGGAGGCGACAGGCGCGGCGACGCTTCGCCCGCAGGCGCGCCTGCTATGCGGGCTGATCCTGGTGCAGATCGCGCTCGGCGGGCTCGTCGCCGGCTCGCATGCCGGGCTGATCTACAACACCTGGCCGCTGATGGACGGCGCGCTGGTGCCGAGCCACGCCACGCTGTTCTTCAACCAGCCGTGGTTCGAGAATTTCGTCGACAACACCGCGCTGGTGCAATTCAACCACCGCATCGTCGCTTATCTCGTGTTCGCCATGGCGCTCTGGCATACGGTTGCCGCCGGCAGGCGCGCGCCGGGCACATCCGCTGCACGGCGCGCGCGCGTGGTGTTCGCTCTCGTGCTGGTGCAAGTGGCGCTCGGTATCGCCACGCTGCTGCTGGTGGTGCCGCTGCATCTGGCGCTGACGCATCAGGCTTTCGCCATTCTCGTGCTCGGCATGGCGGTGGTTCATGTCGCGGCGTTGGCGCGGGATGGGGCGCCAGCCTTGCGCGGGTGAGGGCGAACACTAGCGGAAGCGGGGGGCGCTCTTTTGCATCGGGATCGGCGGATCAAGTCCGCCGATGACGTGGAGATTGCAAAGGCGGCCTGCCAATCCCTCAACCGTCATGGCCGGGCTTGACCCGGCCATCCCGATCGGAAAACCGCTACCTGTAGAAGGTGCCTCAGCTCAGCGCCTGATCGAGATCGGCGATGATGTCGGCGATATCCTCGAGGCCGATCGACAGGCGCACCACGTCCGGACCGGCGCCGGCGGCAACCTGCTGTTCGGCCGACAACTGGCGGTGTGTGGTCGAGGCCGGGTGGATCACCAGCGAGCGCGTGTCGCCGACATTGGCGAGATGCGAGAACAGTTTCAGGCTGGAAACCAGCTTGATGCCGGCATCGTAGCCGCCCTTGAGGCCGAAGGTGAACACCGCGCCGGCGCCCTTGGGCGTATATTGCTTGGCAAGCGCGTGATACTTGTCGTCCTCGAGCCCGGCATAGCGGACCCAGGCGACGGCCTTGTGCCCCTTGAGGAATTTCGCGACGGCGAGCGCATTGTCGGCATGGCGCTGCATGCGCAGCGGCAGGGTTTCGATGCCGGTCAGGATCATGAAGGCGTTGAACGGCGAAATCGCCGCGCCGAGATCGCGCAGGCCGAGCACGCGCGCCGCGATGGCGAAGGAGAAGTTCCCGAACGTCTCGCCCAGAACCATGTTGCCGTATTCCGGCCGGGGGGCTGCCAGCGACGGGTACTTCTCGGCATGCTTTAGCCAGTCGAAATTGCCGCCGTCGACGATGATGCCGCCGATCGAGTTGCCGTGCCCGCCGAGGAACTTGGTCAGGGAGTGGACGACGATATGCGCGCCATGCTCGATCGGGCGCAGCAGGTAGGGCGTCGCGAAGGTGTTGTCGACGACGAGCGGCACGCCGGCCTTGTCGGCGATGCGCGCCAGCGCCGCGATATCGGTGATGACGCCGCCGGGATTGGCGATCGACTCGACGAAGATCGCCCGCGTCTTCTCGGTGATCGCGCGCTCGAAGGTCGACACGTCGTCGGTATCGGCCCACACCACGTTCCAGTTGTATTTCTTGTAGGCGTGGTTGAACTGGTTGATCGAGCCGCCGTAAAGCCGCGTCGAGGCAACGACATTGTCACCGGATTCAAGCAGCGTGTGGAACACCAGGTGCTGGGCCGCATGGCCGGAGGCGACAGCCAGCGCCGCCGTGCCGCCCTCGAGCGCCGCGACGCGCTCTTCGAGCACGGCCGTGGTCGGGTTGCCGATCCGGGTATAGATGTTGCCGAACGCCTGCAACGCGAACAGCGAGGCGGCGTGATCGACATCGTCGAAGACGAAGGACGTCGTCTGGTAGATCGGCGTGGCGCGCGAGCCGGTGGCGGCGTCGGGCGCGGCGCCGGCATGGATCGCCAGCGTGTTGAAGCCTGGGACGTGGTCGGTCATGATCGGAAGAGCTCCTGGCAGAATTCGTCGAAGATTGCCGAGGTCTGTCCGCTTTGTCAATCGATGCGTTCTTAAAAAAGAACGAAGCGCAGGCTTTGCCGCGCCGGCCTAGAGCTTCGGTTTGCAACCCTTGCGCCGGCTCGCCTCGCGCAGGGTTTTCAGCCTCGCATAGGATGGCGCAGCCGCCAGCGCGGCCGGCGCGAAATCCTGCATCACCTGGCTGCGCGGGATGTGGTGGCGGTTCTCCAGGTCGTCGGAGGCCTGCCGGGCCAGCGCCTTCAGCGCCGCCTTGCTGTCCTTGCTCTTGAAACCGCCGGCCAGCACGGAATCCAGTGCCTCGCCCGCCCTGGCCTTGAGCGCGCGGCTCGGGCCGCCGGTCGCCATGACCTGATGCCAATCCTTGCGCGCCACCGGTGCCGCGAGCCGCGCTGCCTTGCCGAGGCCTTCGCGCTCGCGCCACATCGCCCGGTGCAACTGTGCGCAGCTCATCGCCTCGGTTGCGGGGGCGGCACGCGCCGGCGTCATTGCGCCAATCTGCACGGCGAGCAGCGCGCCGAAAACATGGAGGGCCGGGACTTTGAGGGCAGGGCCTTGCCGTGCTGGCATGTCTTCTCCGGGGCAGGAGATGGTGATTTTAGCCCTTATCGTGGCAAGCGCGTGGCGTCATGACCGGCGCTCGAGCGTGAATTTCTGAAAACCCTTCTTCGACAGCGCCGGGCGCTTGGCCGAGAGCACGCGGGAATTGATGCCCTGCCAGCCGATCTCGCCGGAGAGCCGGCCATATTCGATCTTCGGGCAGCGGTTCATCACCACCTCGATGCCCCGCGCCTCGGCGCGTGCGGCCGCGGCATCGTTGCGCACGGCAAGCTGCATCCAGATCACCTTGGGCAGCGGGTTCATCGCCAGCGCCTCGTCGACCACCGCGCCGGCGGCGTCCGAATTGCGGAAGATGTCGACCATGTCGACCGGCTCGGCGATCTCGGCCAGGTTCTTGATGAAGGTCTGGCCGAGCAAGCTCTGGCCGGCCTTGCCCGGATTGACCGGGATCATGTGGTAGCCGCGCTCGAGCAGGTATTTGAAGGCGAAGTAGCTTGGCCGGGCGGTATTGTCGCTCGCCCCGACCATGGCGATCGTCTTCACCGACTTCAGGATGCGGAGAATATAGGAGTCGTCATAGGCATCATGGTTCATGGCTTGGATATGCCGTGTCGCGATGGCGCAGGCAAGCGGCAACCGCGCCCTCGGCGGGACGCTAGATCGATGGCATGACAACAATCCATCGAAGCGAAGCGCGGCGCCGTTGCCGAAGCCAGCGGGCCGGGCTAAGGCTCCGGCGCAATCTGCCGTTGGAAGCCATGTCGAGCCCCGCTATCGCAACCGCCCCCGCCCAGGGACAGGCCCGCCTTGCCGGCATCGGCATGATGCTGCTCGGCATCTTGATGTTCAGCCTCAACGACGTGATGGGCAAATGGCTGGTCGAGACCTATTCGGTCGGCCAGGTGCTGCTGATCCGCAGCGCCGCCGCCTTGCTGGTGCTGGCGCCGTTCCTGTGGCGCGAGAAGCCGCGCGACCTGTTCCGACCGAACCGCCCGCGCCTGCATCTGTTGCGCGTCGGCGCCGCCATGGCCGAGGTCGCCTGCTTCTATTGGGCGGTCGGCTACCTGCCGCTCGCCGATACCATGACCTTCTATCTCGCCGGTCCGATCTATGTCACGGCGGCGGCCGCCTTCGTGCTGGGCGAGCGCGTATCCTGGCGCGGCTGGCTCGCGGTGCTCGCGGCTTTCGTCGGCGTGATCGTGGCGCTCCGGCCCTCCGCCGCCACGCTGACGGCGCCGGCGCTGGTCGCCATTGCCGGCAGCCTGTTCTACACGCTGTATCTGCTGTGCACGCGCGCGCTGCGTGGCTCCTCCAACCTCACCCTCACGAGTTGGTCCTTCGTCGGCGCGCTGTTGCTCGGGCTGGCCTGGGCGCCGTTCGCCTGGGTCACGCCAAGCCCGCGCGATTTCCTGCTGATCGGCCTGCTCGGCGCGGTGGCGCTGTGCGCGCATGTCTGCGTCAACCACTCGCTCAAGCTGGCGCCGGCCTCGGTGGTGGTGCCGTATCAGTACACGATGCTGCTTTGGGCCGTGGTGTTCGGCTATGTGGTGTTCGGCGACGTCCCGGCATTCTGGATGCTGGTCGGCGCCGCGATCATCGTGCTGTCCGGCCTGTTCCTGTTCCTCAACGAGCAGCGCGCGCGCGGCCAAGGGTAAGGGGCACACAGCGTCATTCCCGCGCAGGCGGGAATCCAGATGCGCCAACGACTCCTGGATTCCCGACCGGCTTTCAGCCGTCGGGAATGACAGCGGGGTGGGCGAGGCATACGCGCCGCCTGAATGATCTGCCCTCAGCGCCCCTGCCACACGGCGGCGCGCTTCTCGATGAAGGCGCCAATGCCTTCCTCCGCGTCGCGCGCCAGCATGTTGTCGACCATCACCGCGCTGGCGTGGCGGTAGGCCTCTTCCAGCGTCATGTCGCGCTGGCGGTAGAACGCCTCCTTGCCGATCTTGACGGTGAGGGCGGATTTCGCGGCGATCGTCTCGGCGTAGGCCAAGGCGGCGGCCAGCGCGCCCTCGGCCGGCACGACCTTGTTGACGAGCCCGAAGCGCAGCGCCTCCTCGGCCGGGATCGCCTCGCCAAGGAGCAGCATTTCCATGGCGTGCTTGTTCGCCAGGTTGCGCGACAGCGCCACCATCGGCGTCGAGCAGAACAGGCCGATATGCACGCCCGGCGTCTGGAAGCGCGCGCCGGCGCCCGCGACCGCGAGATCGCAACTGGCGACGATCTGGCAGCCGGCGGCGGTCGCAACGCCCTCGACCGCCGCGATCACCGGCTGCGGCAGCCGCACGATCGCCTGCATCAGGGTCGAGCAACGCGCGAGGATATCGGTGAAATAGGCCCGGCCCCGGTCGGCATCGGCGCGGCGCGCGCTCATTTCCTTGAGGTCGTGCCCGGCCGAGAACACCGGCCCGTTCGCCGCCAGTACCACGGCGCGAATGCCGGCATCCGTGGCGATCCCGGCCAGGGCGGCGGTCAGCGCCGCCATCATCGCTTCCGAGAGCGCGTTACGCGCCTGCGGGCGGTTGAGGGTGAGCACGGCGACGGCGCCGCGGCGCTCGCTGAGCAGGATGGAGTCTGTGGCTTTGGCGGGGATCGTCATGACCTGCCGAGTATCGCGCAGCTTGGCCGGCGCGTCCATCGGCCCCGGCCCGGCGTCATTCCCGGCTTGCGCGCGGGCAGGGGCTTTGCCAAACAGGAGACATCATTGTCCGGGGCAAGCCATCATGACCGTCGATGCCAAATCACCAGCCATGTCGCTGGCCGATATGGACGCGTTCCTCGACCGCGACTTCCCGCAGCTCAACCGCGACGGCCGGGCCTATGTCGTCGAGGCGGTCGGCTACGGCACCTCGCGCATGCGCATGCTGTATCACGAGCGCCATTTGCGCCCCGGCGGCACCATCTCCGGTCCGGCGATGATGGGGCTGGCCGATCTCGCCTTCTATGTCGCCATCCTCGGCGCCATCGGCCCGGTGGCGCTCGCGGTCACCACCAATCTCAGCATCAACTTCCTGCGCAAGCCCGGCCGCCGCGACCTGATCGCCGACTGCCGCATGCTGAAGCTCGGCAAGCGGCTCGCCGTCGGCGAGGTCCTGCTGTTCTCGGATGGCGAGGAGGAGCCCTCGGCGCATGTCACCGGAACCTACTCGATCCCGCCGCGCGCCAATGGTTGAAACAGCGATACGGTAAAATAATACCACTATCGGCAACGCATTGATTTTAAATGAAGAATGCGGAAGAGCGCCGCGCGCGATCCTATTGACCGAAAGCCGCCAATAGCTTAGGAGGTGCATCACGTTGGCGGTGCGCCCGGTTTGCGCGCCGCCGTTTGTTTTAGTCACTCATGCGGAACAAAGCTCATGAAAACCTTCGTGGCCCAGCCCGCCGAGGTCGAGAAGAAGTGGATCCTGATTGACGCGGAGGGCCTCGTCGTCGGCCGTCTCGCCTCGGTCGTGGCCATGCGTCTGCGCGGCAAGCACAAGCCGAGCTACACGCCTCATGTCGACTGCGGCGATCACGTCGTCATCATCAACGCCGACAAGGTGGTCCTGACCGGCCGTAAGCGCGAGCAGAAGGTCTATTACCACCATACCGGCTATCCCGGTGGCATCAAGGAACGCACCGCCAAGACCATTCTCGAGGGGCGCTTCCCGGAGCGCGTGGTCGAGAAGGCCGTCGAGCGCATGCTGCCGCGTGGCCCGCTGTTCCGCCAGATCATGGGCAACCTGCGCGTCTACAAGGGCGCCGAGCATCCCCATGCCGCCCAGCAGCCCGAAACGTTCGATGTCGCTGCCCTCAACCGCAAGAATGTTGGAGCCGCCTGATGGCCGAAGTTCTCCAGTCCCTTCAGGATCTCCAGGGTTCGGCTGCCGCGCCCGAGGCGCCCAAGCATGTCCAGAAGCTCGACAAGCTCGGCCGCGCCTATGCCACCGGCAAGCGCAAGAACGCCATCGCCCGCGTCTGGATCAAGCCGGGCAGCGGCAAGATCACGGTCAATGGCCGCGATCTCGAGGTGTATTTCGCCCGGCCTGTGCTGCGCATGATCCTCAACCAGCCGCTGCATGTCGCTGCCCGCGTCGAGCAGTATGACATCACCGCGACGGTGGTTGGCGGTGGTCTGTCCGGCCAGGCCGGCGCGGTGCGCCACGGCCTGTCGAGGGCGCTGACCTATTTCGAGCCGGAGCTTCGCACCGTGCTGAAGAAGGAAGGCTTCCTCACCCGCGATCCGCGCGTCGTCGAGCGCAAGAAATACGGCAAGGCCAAGGCCCGCCGCAGCTTCCAGTTCTCGAAGCGCTGATCGGCTTCACATTTTGCAATTTACGAAAAGGCGGCCTTCGGGCCGCCTTTTTGCTGTCACGGGCTGGCAAGGCGCTGAATCGGCGCTAACTTCCGCGTCATGCTGGCTCAATCCGCGATTCTCGAAAACCTGCTCGGCCTCGCCGGGCTCGATCCGGCGCTGGCGCGGCGCGTTTCCTTCGCCGGCGACGATCCGGTGCTGCCATCCTCCTTCCGGGTTGCGGCGGCGGCGCAGGCGAGCATTGCCGCCAGCGCCGTGGCAGCCGCCGCCCTCGGCGCGGCGCGCGGCCTGCCGGCGCAGGACATCGCGGTCGATGCCCGCCATGCAGCCGTGGAGTTCCGCTCCGATCGTTACATGAGCATCGACGGCAAGCCGCCGGATGATGTCTGGGACAAGATCGCCGGCCTTTATCAGTGCGGCGATGGGCGCTGGGTCCGGCTGCACACCAATTTCCCGCATCATCGCGACGGCGTGCTGAAGCTGCTCGGTGCGGGCTACGACCGTCAGGCGGTCGCGGCCGCCCTGAAAGGCTGGATGGCGGAGGAGTTCGAGACGGCGGCGACCGAGGCCGGCATGGTCGTCGCCATGGCGCGCGGCTTTGCCGAATGGGATGCGCATCCGCAGGGCGAGGCGGTGGCAGCGCTGCCGCTGTTCACCATCGAGAAGATCGGCGAGGCGCCGCCGCGCCCGTTGCCGAAGGGGCCACGCCCGCTTGCCGGCCAGCGCGTGCTTGACCTGACGCGCATCATCGCCGGGCCGGTTGCCGGGCGCACGCTCGCCGCGCACGGCGCCAATGTGCTGCTCGTCACCGGTCCGCATCTGCCTGCGGTGCAAACGCTCGTCATCGATACTGGGCGCGGCAAGCGCGCGACCCGGATCGACCTGCGCGACGAGGAGGGCAGGGAACAGCTTGCCGGCCTTGTCGGCGAGGCGGATATGTTTTTGCAGGGCTACCGGCCGGGCGGGCTCGCCATGAAAGGGTTTGCGCCGCATGAGGTCGCCGCGCTCAGGCCGGGCATCGTCTATCTGTCGCTCAGCGCCTATGGCCATGCCGGCCCATGGGCAGTGAAGCGCGGCTTCGATTCGCTCGTCCAGACGGCGAGCGGCCTCAATCTCGCGGAAGCCGAGGCGGCAGGCGATGCGATGCCGCGGGCGCTGCCTTGCCAGGCACTCGATTATGCCGCCGGCTACCTGCTCGCCTTTGCCGGCATGGCGGCGCGGCTGCGGCAGGCGCGCGAGGGCGGCAGTTGGCTGGTGCGCGTGTCGCTCGCCCAGACCGGGTATTGGCTGCGCGGCCTCGGGCGCGTCGAAAACGGCTTTTCGGTGCCCGATTTGACGCCGGCCGCGGTGGTGGACCTGACCGAAACCAGCGCCAGCGGCTTCGGCTGGCTGCGCGCCGTCCGCCACCCGGCGCAACTTTCCGCGACGCCCGCCTTCTGGCAGCGCCCGAGCGTGCCGCTCGGCACCGACGCTCCGGCGTGGTGGTGATTCAGGCTGTCATTCCCGACAGCCATGGCCGATCCCCTGCCGTGTTGCCGCTTGACAGGTTCGCGCCGATGCCGCATCCACGCCGCATGATCAGCACGCTCGCCCTTGCCCGACGCCGCAGCACGCGCTCCCTGCGCGGGCGATGACGTTGCTTGGCCTTTGAGGCCTTCCCGTCATGACCGCGCCATGGAGCGCGGTTTTTTTGTATCGGAATCATCAAGCCACCAGAACGCCAGAGGTCAGCCATGCCAGCAACAGTGTTCATCGACGGCGAAGCCGGCACGACCGGCCTTGGTATCCGCGATCGGCTGAATGCCTTGGCCGATGTCAGCGTCAAGAGCATCGCGGCCGAGCATCGCAAGGACGCGCAAGCCAAGCGCGACCTGCTGGCCGAGGTCGATCTTGTCATCCTGTGCCTGCCCGATGCCGCCGCCAGGGAAACCGTGGCGGCCGTCACGGAACTCGGCGGCAACGGGCCGCGCGTGCTCGACGCCTCGACGGCGCACCGCATCGCGCCGGGCTGGGTCTACGGCTTCCCGGAACTGACGCCGGGCCAGGCGGATGCGATCCGCCAGGCCCGCTTCGTCGCCAATCCCGGCTGCTATCCGACCGGCGGCATCGCGCTGATCCGGCCGCTGGTCGATGCCGGCATCATGCCGCGCGACCATGCCGTGACGATCAATGCCGTCAGCGGCTATTCCGGCGGCGGGCGTGCTATGATCGAGGCGTACGAATCCGGAAAGGCGCCGGCTTTCGAGCTTTACGGGCTTGGCCTCGAGCACAAACACCTGCCCGAGACCGAGCTTTACAGCGGCCTGTCGCGGCGGCCGATCTTCGTGCCCTCCGTCGGCAATTTTCGGCAGGGCATGCTGGTCTCGGTGCCGCTGCATCTCGATACGCTCGTCGGCCGGCCGAAACTCGCCGATCTCGCCGACGTGCTCGCCGAGCGCTATGCCGATGCCGCCTTCATCAAGGTGATCGGTGCGGATGACGCCACGCTCGCCGGCGGCAAGCTCGAGCCGGAAGCCCTGAACGAAACCAACATGTTGGAACTCAGGGTGTTCGGCAGCGACAAGCATCGCCAGGCGGTGCTGGTCGCCCGCCTCGACAATCTCGGCAAGGGCGCCTCGGGCGCCGCGGTGCAGAACCTGCAACTGATGATGGGCCTCTAATACCGGCCCATGAAAGAGGCGGGGCCGTTCTCAGCCCCGCCCGGTCCCGGCACTCAGTTGGCGGCGACACGCACCGTGTTGGCCGAGCGCACCGGGAAGCCGGTCTCGGCGAAGCAGACATCGGCGAGCTTTGCGATGCCCGTGCGCATCACCTCCTCGGAGGGAAGCGCGAAGCACAGCCGCATCCATGACGAGGCGGCATCGCCGTCAGCCGCCCAGTCCGGACCGGGATTGAACGAAATCCCGTGTTTCGCCGCCGGAGCGACAAGCTTGCGTACGTCCACCGTGTCCGGGAACTTGACCCACAGGAAAATTCCGCCCGGCGGCGCGTGATACGTCACCCCGGTGCCGAAGGCCGCATCGACCGCCTCTGTCAGGATCTTGAGCCGCCGGTTCAGCGATTGGTTCAGGGATTTGACGTGCTGGTCGAAGTGATTGGTGAAGTACTCGGCGACCACCATCTGGTCGATCGCGCCCGAGCCCGCGTCGGTTTTCATGGCGATCAGGCGGCTGAGCACCGGCCATTGCGCGATCGCATAGGCGACCCGGACAGCCGGTGCCAGCGTCTTGGAGAACGACCCGATATGAACGGTGACGTCAGGGGCAAGCGCGTAGATGGCGTCCGGCGCCGTGCCATCGTGCCAGATCAGGTCGGCGTAACACTCGTCTTCGAAAATCACGCAGCCGAATTCCCGGGCGAGGGCAATAAGCTGCTTGCGCTTTTCCAGCGGCATGATGCTGCCGGTCGGGTTCTGGATCGTCGGAATGGTATAGATCATCCGCACCGGCCGGCCCGCCTTCTTGCGGTCGGCCAGAACCTGACGCAGGGAATCGAGGTCGAGCCCGTCATCGTTGAGCTTGGCGCCGATAATGTCGGCCTTGAGCTTCCCCAGTTTGGTCAGGACGCTGGCATAGGTGAACTCCTCGACGATGACGCCATCGCCGGGATTCACGAACAGCGTGAAGATCAGCTCGAGCCCCTGCGTCGAGCCTGACGTAATCAGGACATCGTCCTCGGTGCAGTCGATGCCTCTGTGACGGCCAAGCTTGTCGCATACCAGCTTTCGCAGCGGCTTGTATCCTTGCGGGCCGTGCGACAGGTTGTACATCGACAGAAGACTGCCGTCGCGCTCCAGCACGGCTTTGGCGGCCTCGACGAGGGCCGGCACGGGAATGGCTTCGGGAGCGTTATGGCCGCCGATGAAGTTGTATTGCGGCAGGCCGGTGAATTTCTCGGCTGGCGGCGGCGTATCGCTGGCAAACAGCGTGGTGAGATCGAAATTCGTCATTGCAGGTCATTCTCCAGGGAGCATCTTTGGTGGCGGCGCAGGCGCCGCCTCAACCGCCATGGGCCATCACGGCCTGCTTCTGCGCGCCGAGCCCCTCGATGCCGGCGCGCATGATGTCGCCCGGCCTGAGGAAGCGCGGCGGCTTGCGGCCCATGCCGACGCCGGGCGGCGTGCCGGTGGTGATGACGTCGCCGGGCCGCAGCAGCATGAATTGCGAGATGTAATGCACCAGGTGGCGGATGCCGAAGATCATCGTCGCGGTTGAGCCGGTCTGCATGCGCTGGCCGTTGAGGTCGAGCCACATGTCGAGCTTCTGTACGTCGGCGATCTCATCCTTGGTGACGAGCCACGGCCCGAGCGGGCCGAAAGTCGGGCAGCCCTTGCCCTTCATCCACTGGCCCGAGCGCTCGATCTGGAATTCGCGTTCCGAGACGTCGTTGCAGATGCAATAGCCGGCGACGACGTCGAGCGCCTCCTTCTCCGGCACGTAGGAGGCTTCCTGCCCGATCACCACCGCGATCTCGACCTCCCAGTCGGTCTTGGTCGAGCCCTTCGGCAGCACGACATGGTCGTTCGGGCCGACGATGCACGAGGTCGCCTTGTTGAACAGGATCGGCTCTTTCGGGATCGGCGAGCCGGTTTCGGCGGCGTGGTCGGCGAAATTCAGGCCGACCGCGACGAAATTGCCGACATTGCCGACGCAGGGGCCAAGCCGCGGGCGGCCCCGCACCAAAGGCAGCTTTTCCGGCTTGAGCTTGGCGAGGCGCGCAAGCGATTTGGGCGCGAGGCTGGCGCCATCGATATCGCCGATATGGTCGGAGAGGTCGTGTACCCTGCCATCGGCGTCGACGAGGCCCGGCTTCTCCTTGCCGGGGCGCCCAAAACGCACCAGTTTCATATGCAACGCCCCCTTATCCATCCCAATTCCGGGATCAGCGGCCGAGTTCCGATGGACCGTCGCGACGGATCGGTTCCGGCGGCTGATACTTGCCACATGGAACCGAATCACGGAAGCCGGGCATAGAACCCGCGCGCGGTCTCTATCGCCAATAGCTCAAGGGTTGCGACGATGCCGCCGCGTCCCCAGCGCCTAAGATGAACCTAAAGCCGTACCGATGTTGTGGCCGGCCTGCAACGTCGGGCGAAAAAGCATCGTGTTCATCTGGCGGAAACGTTAATCGTCGCCGCAAAATATACATCGAAATGTAGTTCGTTTTGCTCTGAACATCCGCAATTTATCTCAAATTGTACTGTATTCTCTCTCGGTCACCTCGTCTGTTGCGAATTCGCGGAGCCTTCGAAGCATCTTGTCGGAACCCAAGCGTGTTGGCAGGATTCTTTACCGAATAGGCGCGTGATTCTTCGTTGTAGCGGATTGTGGCGGGGAGATTCGAATGGGTCGTGGCTCAATCAATACCACACTTGGCATTGTGTTGGCGGCGGGCAGTTTCGTGGCGGCAACGCAGGCCGAGGCCGGCGGTTTCGCCTTGCGCGAGCAGAGCACGATCGGGTTGGGCATGGCGTTTGCCGGTGCGGCGGCCGGCTCGGCTGGCCTGAGTTCGATGTTCTGGAACCCCGCCATCGCGACGATGTATCCGGGCTGGAACGGCGAGCAGAGTTTCACGCTGATTGCGCCCTACGCCAAGGTCACCACGAGCTTTTCCGCCATACCTGCGATGTTCGGCGATGCCGGCAATATCAGCCAGACGGCCGTGCTTCCCTCTGGCGCCGGCAGCATCCAGATCACCGACCGGCTGTTTCTCGGCCTCGTTACCGGCGCGCCGTACGGCCTCGTCACCAAGCCGAACGATGTCTGGCAGGGCGAGCTTTACGGCCGCTCCTCGCGCGTCACGAGCTTCAACGCCACGCCGAGCGTTGCCTACAAGATCAATGACTGGATCTCGGTCGGCGCCGGCCTGCAGATTCAATATTTCAAGACCACGCTGAATTCGGCGCTGCCGCTGACCGCCAATCCCGCCACTTATCCGTCCCTCAGGCTGGAAGGCGACAATGTCGGCGTCGGCTTCACGGCGGGCGTGACGTTGACGCCGATGGTCGGCACCACGGTCGGCCTCGGCTATCGCTCAAGCATCAGGCATGAGCTTTCCGGCAATGCCGGGGCGGCGAGCCCGTTCACGCCGCTCACCCCGATCAAGGCGACCATCGATACGCCGGATATGGTGACGCTCGGCATCAGCCAGGTCATCACCGACCGGTTCACGCTCAGCGGTGGCGTCGAATGGACGAACTGGAGCCGGTTCGGCTCCTTCCCGGTCTATAACCGCAACACCAGCGGGGCCTACACCGTGCTCGGCAATCCGATTACCTTGAGCTTCCGTTTCAAGGATAGCTGGTATTTCTCGCTGGGCGGTGCCTACAAGCTCGACCCGAACTGGACGGTGCGCGCCGGCCTCGGCTACGAGATTTCGCCGATCCAGGACGAGAACCGCCCCATCCGCCTGCCGGACAGCAACCGCTTCCATGTCGCGCTTGGCGCCTCCTATCAGTGGAACGACCGCCTGTCCTTCGATGTCGGCTACGCGCATCTGTTCACCGATGGCGCCAAGATCGACATCGGCCCCGGCCACCCGGCGTATAACCCGGCCTTCGGCCCGTATCGCGGCAAGGCCGAGACGCATGTCGACATCGTTTCGGTCGGCCTGAGCTACCGTTTCGACAGCCCGTTCGTGAAGGAAAAGCCGCTCGTGCGGAAATTCTGACCGGGCTGTTCCTCGGCGGCTGACCTCATTGCCCTTCGGATCGGGATGGGCCGGATGAGCCGGCCCATGACGGTTGAGAAGGCGGCTCCAACATCTCGGCCGTCATCGGCGGGCTTGATCCGCCGATCCCGATTCGAAAAGCGCCATGGCCGGCCGATAGCCGAATGCCGTCACGCGCCCCAGATTTCGCCTTCGCTCCAGCCGAGGCGCGCGAACTCGCCGGCGCGCAACGGCGCTTCCTCCTGTGAGAAGAACTCGTCGAGTTGCGGCGGCCGCACGCCGGCGCCCGACAGCATGGCATGGGCCTGCCCGCGATGGTGGATCTGGTGCTGGAACAGGTGCAGCAGCAGGCGGTCGCGCCGCTCGTTCTGCACCCGCGTGTTGCGATTGACCCGCACGATGTGATCGAGCGATTCCAGCGTCAGCCCGTCGCAATGCGCGGTCAGACGACGGTCGACGGCGGCCTGCGCCGACATCAGTTCCGCGAGCGTGGGGCAGGGGACCTGGTTTTCCCAGGCTTTCGGGCCAAGCCAGCCGCCCTCGAGCGCATCGACGTAAAACAGGTCGATGACCAGGATGTGGTTCAAGGTCCGCTGCAGGCTCGGAAAGAATCCCGCCCGCTCGGCCTCGAACGCCTCCTGGCTGAGCCCGGCGCAGGCCGTCAGCAGCCTGTGGTTCGCAAAGGCGTTGTTATAGGCCATGGCGCGAAACGTCTGCACGAGCCCGGCAGGCATGTCCGGTGCCTCTCCTCCTGTTGCCGTCGCCTCCGGCCGTCGTCAGCCGCGAACCTTGACATAGTCGCCGGGCGCATCGCCGAGCGGCTTCAGCACGGTGCCGGGCTGGCGGGCCGGCGCGGTCTTGGCGTTGACGCCTTTCAACCACGCGAGCCAATCCGGCCACCACGAACCCGGATGCTCCTCGGCGGCGGCGAGCCAGTCCTCGAATGCGCCGGCCGGCGCGCCGCCGGTCCAGAACTGGTACTTGCGTTTTTCGGGCGGGTTGACGACGCCGGCGATATGGCCGGAGCCGGCCATGACATAGCGCACCGTCCCGCCGAACTTGCCCGAGCCGACGAAGACCGAACGCGCCGGCGCGATATGGTCTTCCTTGGTGGCGAGATTGTAGACCGGCATCTTGATGCGCTTGAGGTCGAGCGTCTCGCCCTCGATGACCATCTCGCCCTTGGCCAGCCTGTTCTCGAGATAGCATTCGCGCAGGTAGACGCGGTGGTTCGCCAGCGGCATGCGCGTGGAATCGGCGTTCCAGTACAGCAGGTCGAAGGGCATCGGCTTCTTGCCCTTCATGTAGTTGTTGATCATGTACGGCCAGATCAGGTCGAGCGGCCTCAGCGAGTTGAAGGCGCCCGCCATCTTGGAGGCGGGCAGGTAGCCGTGCTGGTCCATCAGCGCCTCGACGGCCTGGATCTGCTCCTCGTCCACGAACACCTTGAGGTCGCCGGCATAGGTGAAATCGACCTGCGTCGTCAGGAAGGTCGCGCTGGCGACGCGCTTGTCGCGGCGCTTGGCGAGCCAGGCCAGCGTCACCGCGAGCAGCGTGCCGCCGACGCAATAGCCGGCGACGTTCACCTTGTCGGCGCCGGTCTCCTCCAGCACCTTGTCGAGCGCCGACAGCACGCCTTTTCTCATATAGGCGGCGAAATCATAATCCTTGTGGCGTTCGTCCGGGTTGACCCAGGAGATCACGAACACGCTGACGCCCTGCGAGACGAGCCAGCGCAACAGCGATTTCTCGGGCGCGAGATCGAGCACGTAGAACTTGTTGATCCACGGCGGCACGATCAGTAGCGGCCGGCTGAGCACGGTGTCGGTCGCCGGCGCATACTGGATGAGTTCGTACAACTCGTTGCGGAAGATCACCTTGCCGGGCGTGGTGGCGAGATTGACGCCGACCTCGAAGTGACTGTCATCGCTCTGGCGCAGCTTGAGCTCGCCCTGGCCGGCGGCGATATCCTCGGCCAGCATGCGCAGGCCGCGCACCAGGTTCTCGCCGTTCTCGGCCACCGTGGTGCGGATCAGTTCCGGGTTGGTCGGCAGGAAGTTCGACGGCGACAGCGCGCCGCCGAGCTGGCGCACGTAGAACTGCGCCTTGTGGCGCGTGTGGTCGTCGAGCCCCTCGGCTTTCTCGACCATCTGGTCGGCCCAGCCGACGGTCAGCAGGTAGGCCTGCTTGATGAAATCGAAATACGGATTCTCCGTCCATTCCGGATCGGCGAATCGCTTGTCGCGCGGATCGGCGGCCGCGACCGGCGGCGCCACCTCGCCCTGCATGCGCTTCAGCGTGCTGGTCCATAGTTCCAGCATGCCGTTGGCGAGGTTGCTTTGGGCTTCGACGGAGCGCTGCGGGGAGGCCGCCCAGCTTTCGACGATGCGGCCGAGGGTCTTGCCCATATGGGTCGATTCGTCGGCGATCAGCGATGAGGTCGTGCCGTCCTCGCGCGGCCTGATATAGGCCGCGGCGACCTTGCCCGCCTCTTCCACGATACGGCCGGTATTCTCCGCGAGCTTGTCGAAGTCGGGCCCCGTATCGCTCGGCCGGTCTTCGGATGCCTTGGACATCTGATCCTCTCTCCCTTGCCAGATTAGCAGGTGCATCCTGCCTGTTTCCGACATATTAGGGTTCGATGCATGATAATCGACAAGCAAGAAATCGTTCAGGTCCAATAATGTCGTTTAAGGAAGGCTGCGTGAGGGATTATTTGCTTGCCGCCGGGCTGATCGCCCTGCTCGGCGGAGCGCTTGGCGGCTGCTCCTCGCCGTTGCCAGAGGACAACATCCTGCGTGGCCCGGCCAAGCTCGTGGGATTGGCGACCACCGTCGGCGAGCCCAAGGATTTCGTCGTCGCCTCGCGCCGGGGCGAGGGCGATTACATTCCGGTCGGCGTCACGCCGCCCCAGCACAAGATCAAGCCGAAAACCCCTGCGGAACTGGCCGCTTACGAGAACACGCTCAACCAGCGCCGGCAGCAGACGCAGGCAAGCGCGGCCAGAGCCGCGCCGCCGTTCAAGCCCTTGCAGTCGCCGCGCGTGCTGCCGCCGATTCCCGGCAGCAAGCTCGCGCCGGCCGCCCCCGGCGATCAGGGCGAGGCCCCGGCCGCGCCGCGCGTGCAGAGCCCCTGATTCGCCCGACAATTTTAACATGGAGCAAGTTCGCAACAGACGAACTTGCTCTGGTGACCAACCCCCGGCTGCAAAGGCCGGGCGGCCATGGTAAAGACTGAATCGTCCCCAACCCGCGCGCCGAGAAGGATTTCGCGCAATGACCGATTTCCACCGCATTCGCCGTCTGCCGCCCTACGTCTTCGAGCAAGTCAACAAGTTCAAGGCGGCGGCACGAGCTAGCGGCGCGGATATCGTCGATCTCGGCATGGGCAATCCGGACCTGCCGGCGCCGAAACACGTCATCGAAAAGCTGGTCGAGACGGCGGGCAAGCCGCGCACCGACCGCTACTCGGCCTCGAAGGGCATTCCCGGCCTGCGCAAGGCACAAGCTGGCTACTACGCCCGGCGCTTCGGCGTGAAACTCAACCCCGACACCCAGGTCGTCGCCACGCTCGGCTCGAAGGAAGGCTTCGCCAACATGGCGCAGGCCATTACCGGCCCCGGCGATGTCGTGCTGGTGCCGAATCCGAGCTACCCGATCCACGCTTTCGGCTTCCTGATGGCCGGCGGCGTGATCCGCTCGGTGCCGGCCGAACCGACGCCGGCCTTCTTCCCGGCCATGGAGCGCGCCGTCATCCATTCGGTGCCGAAGCCGATCGCGGTGGTGGTGTGCTATCCCTCGAACCCGACGGCGCATGTCGCGAGCCTCGATTTCTACCGCGATCTCGTCGCCTTCGCGCGCAAGCACGAGTTGATCGTGCTGTCGGACCTGGCCTATGCCGAGGTGTATTTCGACGACGCCAAGCCGCCGCCCTCGATCCTGCAGGTGCCGGGCGCCATGGATGTCGCCGTCGAGTTCACCTCGATGTCCAAGACCTTCTCCATGGCCGGCTGGCGCATGGGCTTCGCCGTCGGCAACGAGCGCCTGCTCGCGGCGCTGGCGCGGGTCAAGAGCTATCTCGATTACGGCGCCTTCACGCCGATCCAGGTCGCGGCGGCGGCGGCCTTGAACGGACCGGAGGACTGCATCCACGAGATGCGCGCCACCTATCGCCGGCGCCGCGACGTGCTGCTCGACAGTTTCGGCAAGGCCGGCTGGCAGGTTCCGGCGCCGCAAGCCTCGATGTTCGCCTGGGTGCAGGTGCCGGAGAAATTCCGCCATCTCGGCAGCCTCGAATTCTCCAAGCTGCTGATCGAGAAGGCCGATACGGCGGTGGCGCCCGGCATCGGCTTCGGCGAATATGGCGACGATTACGTCCGCATCGCCCTGGTCGAGAACGAGCAGCGCATCCGCCAGTCGGCCCGCAAGCTCAAGAAGTTCTTCGACAGCGCCGACACGGTGCTGCACAACGTGGTCAGCCTGCCGAAGGTGGGGTGAGGGAGGGAACGTTTCCCCGGGCCCCGTCTCAAGTCCGCGGCGAGACGGTTGTATTTCCTGCCTCCGTCTTGTGCCGGGCTTGACCCAGCACCCAGCCTGACCCGCCGTACTCCACCCGAAACGGGATCGACGGATCAAGTCCGCCGATGACGGCCGACCGGTTTGTGCTTTCTCCTCTGCCGTCATGGGCCGGCTTGACCGGCCCATCCCGATTGGAAATGCGCAGCGCTTCCCTGGGCCCCGATCAAGTCCGGGGCGAGGCGGCTGAGAAAGACCTCAGCCCTTGCGTATCTCGCTAGCGATCGCCTTCTGTCGGTCGAACTCCGCCTTTCGACGAGCGATTTCCTCGGCTGAGAGCCTGGCGATATTGGAATAATCCAGCTTCCACGCCGGATCATCGGCCCATCGCAGCGGTGACTGCACGGTCGTGCGCGCGCCTGGTGCGCCCTCCAGCAATGCGAGCGCCAGATCGAGCGTCGCCCGCTGCGAGGCGGCATCGTTGGGGCGGCCGGCGGCGTTGCCGAGCGGGAAATCGGAGAACACCAGGCGCGGCACGCCGACATATTCGACGATATCCTTGGCGCACCCCATGATCACCGTGGCGATGCCGGCCTGGTCGAGCGCCCGCGCAGCGAGACTGACGCTCTGGTGGCACACCGGACAGTTCGGCACCAGGATGGCAGCATCCGCGCCATCCTCAAGGCAGCGCCGCACCAGTTCCGGGCAGTCGACCTCCAGCGTGGTGACATGGCTGCGATTGGTCGGCAGCCCATGAAAGCGCGCCGTCAGCGCGCCGATCCGCCCCGCTGCCGCCGCCTGCCGCAGGGCGGGCAGGGGAAAATAGCTGTTCTGGTCCTCGGCGGTGGTGTGGTCGCGGTCGATCGCGACATGCGAAATGCGCAGGTCGTGATCCAACGCGCTGTCGCCAGAATAGACGGCGTAGAACTTCGCCGCCGCGTTGTAGGGCGCGCCCGGTCCCTGGTCGCCCTTGTCGGGCTGGTAGGGCGCCGCCGTGGTGACGAGCGCCACGCGGCAACTCGTCAGCGGCTTGCGTAGCACGGCGAACGGCACCTCGGCATAGTGCGCCCATTCATAGGGCGCGCCATAGCCGAGCCCGGCGTAATAGTCGCGGATGCGCTGGAGATAGGGCAGGGGCACGTCCTCGGCCGGCGCGAAGCCAAGCCCGTCGCTCTGTGGCTGCATGGCGGCCGGGCGCTCCCTCACACGTCCTTGCGATACTGGGTGAAGCCGGCCTTGGTCGCGACCTTGTCGTAGAGTTGC
The DNA here is from genome assembly GCA_937988775.1 of uncultured Alphaproteobacteria bacterium. Taxonomy (GTDB): domain Bacteria; phylum Pseudomonadota; class Alphaproteobacteria; order Rhizobiales; family Beijerinckiaceae; genus CALKHP01. The sequence continues at coordinate 166,115 of CALKHP010000030.1, read as the reverse complement.
ATCGCGGTCAGGTTGGTGTCCTGCGTCAGCCAGTACACGCGCGTCGAGCCAGCCTCGCGCGCCTTGTCGTAGACCGCCTCGATCAGCGCCCGGCCGACGCCCTTGCCACGCGCTTCCGGCGAGGTGAACAGGTCCTGCAGATAGCAGGTCGGATTCAGCAGCCAGTTCGAGAGGTGGAAGATGTAATGCACGAAGCCGACCATCCTGTCGCCGTCGAACGCGCCGAGCGCATAGGCCGGCAGGCCGTCCACATGAAACCGCCGCCAGGAATTCTCCGTCACCTCGGCCGGGATGCTCGTCTTGTAGAAGGTCAGGTAACCTTGCCAGAGCGGCTCCCAGCTCGCGCGATCGGCGGGGGTTAGCGGACGGATCGTGATGGCCATGATTGGGCTCCGGCTGTTGTTGTTGCGGCCGCCATTTTCCATGGCCGCCGGCCGGAAAGCCCGCGAATTCTTGGCATGGTAGACGTCAGAATTGCTGATGAACGTTGGGAGCGGAGCGGGGTGGCAAGTCCGGCCGCAACTGCCAGCTCTGCCCTCATCCTGAGCTTGTCGAAGGATGTTTCCGTGCGGTCTGGAGCATCCTTCGACAAGCTCAGGATGAGGGCGGAGTTGAAAACAAAAATGAAGGTAGAGAGGGGCGTAGCCTTCAACCGATTTCCGGCGGGATACAAGTTGAATGCTCTAGTTTCCCGATCTCCCTTAATCGAAATGGAACTTCTTCATTTCCCGATGCTCGGCGACGATGCGGCGCACGGTGCCGGTCACCGAGCGGTAGATGATGGTCTCGGTCTCGATGACGTTGCCGCGAAACCTGACGCCGCGCAGCAGGCCGCCATCGGTGACGCCGGTCGCGGCGACCACGACGTCGCCGGAGGCGAGTTCCGACAGGTCGTATTTCTTCTTCGGGTCGTTGACGCCCATGGTGGCGGCGCGCGCCACCTTTTCCGGCGTATCGAGGATCAGCCGGCCCTGCATCTGGCCGCCGACGCAGCGCAGCGCGCCCGCCGCCAGCACGCCTTCGGGCGCGCCGCCAATGCCGAGATAGAGATCGATGCCGGTCTTCTCGGGCTCGGTGCACTGGATCACGCCGACGACGTCGCCATCGGTGATCAGGCGGATCGAGCAGCCGATCTTGCGCAGCCGCGCGATCAGTTCCTCATGGCGCGGCCGGTCCATGACCAGCGTGGTGATCTCGTTCGGCTTGACGCCCTTCGCCTTGGCAAGCGCGGCGACGTTGTCCTCGGGCGAGGCGTCGAGATCGATGATGCCCTTCGGATAGCCGGGGCCGATGGCGATCTTCTCCATGTAGACGTCGGGCGCATAGAGCAGGGTGCCGGCCTGCGCCATCGCCATCACGGCGATCGAGCCCGGCATGTCCTTGGCGCATAGCGTGGTGCCTTCGAGCGGATCGACGGCGATATCGACCTTGGGGCCGCGCCCGGTGCCGAGCTTCTCGCCGATGAACAGCATCGGCGCCTCGTCGCGCTCGCCCTCGCCAATCACCACGGTGCCTTCGATCGGCAGGCGGTTGAGTTCGCGCCGCATCGCGTCGACGGCGGCCTGGTCGGCGGCCTTCTCGTTGCCGTGCCCGCGCAGCCTGGCCGAGGCAACCGCGGCGCGCTCGGTCACGCGCACCAGCTCCAGGGTCAGGATGCGTTCGATGATCTGGTTTTCGGTGACGACGAGATCGGTCATGAACAAGCTTCCCGGGGATTTGTATTGGGCGAATTACCCGAGCGCTTCTAGAGCAGGCGGGCACAAAGGGAAAGCCGCTTGGCGCGGGCTTGTTCCCTCAGCACGCCCCGACAAAGGCGTTGAAAATCGCATTGCCCTCGTGTTCGAGCCCGACGAAACGCTCCTGGTGCCATTGCAGGCCGACCGCGAAACGCAACCCGTCGATCTCGATCGCCTCGATCACCGCATCGAGCGCGTGGGCGCTCGCCACCACGCCGCTGCCCATCTCGACCACCGCTTCGCGATGGAAGCTGTTGACCTTCATGCGCGTCGTGCCGACCGCCTGATGCAGCAGCGTGCCGGTGGCGATGCGGACCGGGTGCAGCAGCCCGGCCTTGTCATGTTCGAGCGCGCCCGGCAGCAGCGCGCCGATATCGGCGTTGAGCCGGCAGCCGTTCAGGCAGGCAAGCGCCTGCATGCCGGCGCAGATGCCGAGGATCGGCTTGTCCTGCTCCATGAATTCGCCGATCAGGCCGGCATCCATGGCGAAACGGTCGGAATGCGAGGCGCGCGAGCGCTCACCATCGACATACCACTCGTCCGGATAGGCAAAGCGCCCGCCGATCACCATCAGCGCGTCGAAGTCGCGCGGCACGGTCTCGACCATCTCGGCCAGGAACGGGATGCCGAACGGCAGGCCGCCCGCCTCGTGCACGCCACGGAAATAGCCCTTGTGGGCCTCGTAGCGCGAGGCGTCGGTGCTGGTGTTCTCGTCCATGACGATGGCAATGCGGGGCCGGCTCATCGCTTCGCTCCGGTTGGGCGCCGTTCGGCGGTCCGAGGGCTCAAAAGCCCACCTCCGACGCCTTGGCGAGACAAGCCCGCAAACGCGTCACCTTGAAGGCAGCCGCGCGTTGTGCCGCCGCGTGGCACGCCTCGCGCGACAGGGTGCCGGAGGGGGCGGCGCGGGCCGAGATATCGCGCATCAGTTGCAATGTCAGGCCGGCGCTGCCCGCCATCAGGGCGAGCGTTGCCCAATAGGCGAGCGTCGGCAGGAGCTTGCGCCGGTGAGGGCGGGTGGTGCTGCGTAAACCAATCGGCACGGCGCCGTTTCCTTGGGGAAGGGGTGTTTCGGCGGCAACCTTAGCGCGCGATGGTGCACGGACCGTAAAGGAACGGGCGCGTCGGACGATTTTGTATGGTCTGTTTCGGCCTCGCGCCGGGGCGGCCATATCGCCCTTCACATCGGGATGGGCCGGATGAACCGGCCCATGACGGCGGAGGAATTGGCGCGAGACATTTCAGCCGTCATCGGACGGCTTGACCGGCCGATCCCGCTTCGGAAAAACGCCGCCGCGTCGGGCAAACTCAGCGCTCGATGCGGATTACCTGGGGCGTGCCCTCGATGACGCCGTCATGGGCGATCGCCTTCAGCGCGGCGCGCACCGCGCGCTCGGTGGTGGCGTAGGTGATCAGGATCACTGGGACGCTCGGCGCTTCGGCGCGCTGGCCGCGGCCTTTTTGCAGGATGCTTTCGAGCGAGATGCCGTTCTCGGCCATGCGCGTGGCGACGGTCGCGGCGGCGCCCGGCTTGTCGAGCGTCTGGAGGCGCACGTAATAGCCGCCCTCGTGCCGTTTCATCGGCGCCCGATTGACCTTGATCAGCAGGTCGGACGCCTTGCCGAAGGTCGGCAGCACCGTGCCACGGGCAAGGTCGGCGATATCGGACAGCACGGCGCTCGCGGTTGCCTCGCCGCCGGCGCCGGGGCCGACGAGCGTGAGTTCGCCCACCGTGTCGCCAATCACCGAGACGGCATTGGTGACGCCCATCACCTGCGCGAGCTGGGCGGTTTTCGGCACCATGGTCGGGTGCACGCGCTGCTCGATGCCGCCGGCCGTGCGCTCGGCGACGCCGAGCAGCTTGATGCGGAAGCCCAACTCATCCGCCATCTTGAGATCGAGCGGCGTGACGCCGGAAATCCCCTCGACATAGATCGCGTCGGCATCGACCTCGGTGCCGAAGGCGAGCGCCGTCAGCAGCGCCAGCTTGTGGGCGGTGTCGAAGCCCTCGACGTCGAAGGTCGGGTCGGCCTCGGCATAGCCAAGCTCCTGCGCCGCCTTCAGGCAGGCCGCGAATGTCAGCCCCTCGGCTTCCATGCGCGAGAGGATGTAGTTGCAGGTGCCGTTCATGATGCCGGAGACGCGCTGCACGGTGTTGCCGGCCAGCGACTCGCGCAACGCCTTGATGACGGGAATGCCGCCGGCGACGGCGGCCTCGAACAGGATCGTGGCGCCATTGGCTTCCGCCAGCCGCGCCAGCGCCGGGCCGTGCGCGGCGAGCAGCGCCTTGTTGGCGGTCACGACATGGCGGCCGGCCCGCAGCGCAGCCTCGACGGCCGCCTTGGCCGGGCCGTCGGCGCCGCCGATCAGCTCGACCAGCACGTCGGCTTCCGCCTCGGCCGCCATGGCGGTGGGGTCGTCGAACCAGTGCGCGCCGCCGAGCGTCAGGCCGCGCTCGCGCGCCTTGTCGCGCGCGCTGACCGCCGTAACGGCGATTGGCCGCCCGGTGGCGACGGCAAGCGCATTGCCCTTGCTTTCAAGGATTTTGACGGTGGCGGCGCCGACCGTGCCGAGGCCGGCAATGGCGAGGCGAAGTGGGGAGGCGTGGTTCATGCCGGACGCGGTCGCATGCCCCGGCGCTCTCTGTCAATCCGGTGCGTTCACTCGCGCTGCGCGATCGTGCCCGCCCTCGGTTGGTGCGCGGTGTGCAAGCGTCCGAGCAGGTGCTTGCGCTTGGCCTCGTAGTAATAACCGCCGGCATAGAGCGACACCGCGCGGTTGGCGTTGCCGCCCGCCACCATATAGGCGTTGGCGAGATAGGGCACGGCGTAGGTCAGGTTGGTGTCGGCATCGAGCAAGCCGCTGGCCGGGCCGCGATAGCCCATCGAACGCGCGGTATCGTGCCTGATCTGCATCAGGCCCCAATAGGCGCGGTTGCGCGCGCGCGGATTATAGCGGCTCTCGCGCAGGACGATGCGGTGCACGAGCGAGGCCGGGATGCCTTGCGCCGCCGCGTGGCGGGCGATGAGCGCGTCGAGATCGGGGTGCGAACCGCCGACGCTTCGGGGCGCGGCCGCCTCGCGCGCGCTTGGCCGTAAATCGAGGGGGCTTGGCGCGGAATGGCGCTGCGACGCCGCGTGCGTGGAATGGTGCCGGTGTTTGGTGGGCCCCGCTTCCGCCGGCATCGCCGCCAGCAGACACAGTGCGCAGGTCGCATGCTTCAGCATGGATAACGGCTGTGACGCAGAAATGCGGCGAGATCTGGACGGCGGTGCGCACGCCGCCGCGGCCGCGCCCGGAGGGACTTCCTTAATCTTATTCGCACAAGCTTCCTGTTGATTTTCAAGAGCTGCGGTTTCAGATGTCGAAAACCATTTCCCGGTCGATGCTGGTCGGTCTCCTGCTCCCGGCCATGATCCTGAGCATGGTTGCGATTTCCGCCGGAGTGTATCTCGTTGGGCTGATGCGCCACGAGCAGCAACTCATGCGCACCGTCGCGGTGACGATGGATGCGGCGCGCTTCAATTCGCGCACCGCCGCGCTTGCCGATGTCATGCGCACCGATATCTATCGCGCGGTGCATGCCATCCATGCCGGCGCCGACCCGCGCCAGCCGCTGGCCGAGATCGAACGCAACAACGCGCTGTTTGCCAAGCGCATCGCCGTCATGGCGGATTATCCGCTGCCGGCGGCATTTCTTGGTGATATCGGCCGCGCTCAAACCCAGTTCGTCAGCTTCCAGCAGCGGGTCGGCCGCATCCTCGACAGCCTGAAGCAGGGCCAGTCCTCGGACGAGATGCTGGCTGACCTCGAAGGGCGCTACACCGATCTGCATGCCGCCAAGATGGTGGCGCTGAACCACCTCGCCGCGCGCGAACGCAGCCTGCACACCGAAACCACCGCGCTGGCCGATAACATTATCCGGGTCTTCGTCGGTGGCCGGTTCATGGTGCTGCTGTTTTTCATCGCGCTGGTCGTCATCGTCAATATCCGGCTGATCAGGCCGGTTCGGCGCATCGCGCAGGAACTCGCCGGCGAAAGCGAGGAGGGCAGTATCCGCTACTATGCCACCTATAAGGGCGAGATCGGCGTGCTGGCCTCGACGCTGGCCCGGCAGCGCGTCAAGGCGAACGAGCACGAGCGGCTCGAGGTCGCCGAGCGCAAGCGGTTGCAGGAGCGCGCCGACAGGCAGTTGCGCACGGCGCAGGCGGTCGAGCGGCTGCAGGGCGCGGTCGGCAGCATGCTGGATTCGGTCGCCAGCGAGATGCAGCGCATGCTGTTCGCGGCCGATCAACTCGGCAAGATCGCCGCCGATGCCAAGCGCGAATCCCACGCCGCCGCCAATGCGTCCGGCATGGCGACGACGCTGTTGAGTTCGGTGCTCCAGACCACCGAGGAACTGTCGATCACCGCGCGCGACGTCGGCCGCCAGATCGGCCAGATCACCGACGCGGTCGGCCAGGCGAATGCGTTGTCGGTGCGCGCCAATGACGACATCGCCTCGCTGTCGAGCACCACCAGCCTGATCGGCAATGTCATCGACCTCATCAAGGGCATTGCCGAGCAGACCAATCTGCTCGCCCTCAACGCCACCATCGAGGCGGCGCGCGCCGGCGAGGCCGGACGTGGCTTCGCCGTGGTCGCCAACGAGGTCAAGGCGCTGGCGAACCAGACCGCCGCCGCCACGGAGGAGATCGCGCGCCATATCGTCAGCGTGCAGGCCTCGACCGCCTCGACCGTCGGCCAGACGCGCGAGATTGCCGGCGCCATCGCGGCGCTGCAACAGGCCGCGGCCAATATTGGCGCCGCCGTCGAGCAGCAGAGCACCGCCAACAACCAGATCGTGCGCGACATGAGCGCCGTTTCCGCGACGGCGCGCGACCTGGCCGGCAGCGTCGGCGAGGTCAGCGAGACGATCGGCGCCACCAGCGACGCGGCCGAGGCGATGCGCGACATCGCCACCGGCATCGACCGGCAGAGCCAGGCGCTACGCGGGTCGATCGAGAATTTCCTGAAAGAGGTCGCCGCCTGACGCGAGGCGGCTTAACACCTTCGGAGCCGTTCAGGCCCGCGTCCCTTTCTCGAAGCGGCGCATGGCGCTGGTGATCGCGCCGCAGCCGGTCAGGGTGATGGCGATCATCAGCGCCACCGGCATCTGGTCCATCACGCCGGTCAGGTTGAAGATGATCGCCGCCACCGCCGCGCCGCTCGATTGCCCGACGAGGCGCGCGGTTGCTTGCATGCCGCTCGCCCCGCCGCTGCGATGCACCGGCGCCGAGGTGATGATCGCCTTGTTGTTGGGCGTCTGGAACAGGCCGAACCCGACGCCGCACACCACCAGTCGCCACGCGATATCGAGCGTCGTCGGGTGCGCGGGCAGGAACAGCAGCAGGGTGAGGCCGAGCGTCATCACGGCAAGGCCGATGGCGCCGAGCCGGGCCGGCGTGAAATAGTCCGCCAACAGGCCGGCGCATGGCGCCACCAGCGCGACGGCGAGCGGCCACGGCGTCATCAGCAGCCCGGTTTCGACGGCGGTTCGGCCGAGCACGTACTGGAAGTAGAAAGGCAGCGAGATATAGGCCAGCATCTGCGCGCCGAACGAGCAGATCGAGGTCGCCATCGACAGCGCGAAAACCGGGATTTTCAGCAGGTCGACCGGCAGCAGCGGCGAGGGCAGGGAGAGCTGGCGCCGCGTGAGCCAGGTGGCGCTGAGGGCCGCGCCGGCCAGCAGGGCGAGGGCGATCGGCACCCGGCCCGTATGGCCGAACTGGTCGGCCCCGATGATGAAGAGCCCGAAAGTCAGCGCGCTGAGAACCGCGCTGCCGAAATCGAACCGCCTGCCCGAGCGCGGCGTGGCGGGCAGGGTGCGCAGGCCGACGCTGATCGCGATCACGCCGAGCGGCAGGTTGACGAAGAACAGCCATGGCCAGGTCGCGACCGACAGGATGGCCGAGGCGATGGTCGGCCCGAGCGCCGAGGACATCGCCACCGTCAGTGCCGTGATGCCCATGCTGCGCCCGAGGATGCGGCTCGGAATGATGAAGCGGATCAGCGCCAGATTGACGCTCATCACGCCGGCCGCGCCGAACCCTTGCAACGCGCGCGCCGTCACCAGCATCGGCAGCGATGTCGAGAGCGCGCAGAGCAGCGAGGCGAGCGTGAACAGCGTCAGCCCGCCAAGATAGATCAGCTTGTAGCCCTTGATGTCGCCGAGCGAGGACAGCGCCAGCAGGCTCATCGTCACCGTGAGCTGGTAGGCGTTGACGATCCAGATCGCCTCGGCTGCGTCGATCTTCAGGTCATGCGCCATGCTCGGCAGCGCGACGTTGACGATCGAGCTGTCGAGCACCGACATGGTCAGCGCGACCAGGATGGTGCCATAGGCCCAGATGCGTTGCGGAAGCGGAAGGCCGTCGGACATGAAGCTAGGCGACGCGTCGGCTGAGGGAATTGGTGCCGGGATCAGCAGGGCGGGGCGCGGCCACGGCCGGCACGATGCCGGCGCGGAAGCACCCCGCTATGCCCCGGCCGATACGCCATTGCAATCATCGACGATGCATTATGTGTGGCACAACACCCCGGCGCTGCCGGAGCCGAAGCCGCTTTATCCGCGCGACATGTCGAGCGGCGGCTGCACCTCGGGCGGCAACGGCGAGACATAGGGCGTCGCCGCCGTCAGCCGGGCATGATCGGCCTTGGCCGCCTTGACGAAATCGGCATCCGTCAGGGCGCGGGCAGCGGTTGCCGCCATCGCCTTGGCGACCTGCACCATCGCCTTGTGCGCCGCCGGCATCTTGCCCTGCGCCACCACCTGCCAGGTGTGGAACGGCGTGCCGATGGCGACCGTCGGCGCGTGTGCCTGCACGGTCGGCACCTTCCAGCTCACGTCGCCGACATCGGTCGAGCCGATCGCCGGGTTGCGCTTGGTGTCGAAGGGCGTGATGAAATCGGCCAGCGGCGCGTCGGTCTGCGGCTGGCCGATGGAATGGAACACCGCCGAGATATCCTGCGGCGACAGCGTCTTGCGGATGTCGCGGGCGAAGGCGCGGTCGGCATCGTCGAAATGCGGCGGCCCGAGATCCTCCATGATCTCGTGCAGGGCGCGCTCCAGCGTATCGTTGCCGAGCACGTTGGAGACCGCGCTGACGATGCGCATCTCCATCTGGGTTTCGCTCATCAATGCAGCACCTTCGGCGATTTTCCGGACTCTCTTCACGAGGTCGAGCATGCCGGGCAGGTCGCGGGCGCGGATCGAGTAGCGCACCCTGGCATGGGCCTGCACCACGTTGGGCGCGATGCCGCCGGTGTCGAGCAGCGCGTAATGCACGCGCGCGTCGCTCGGCATGTGCTCGCGCATGTAATTGACGCCGACGCTCATCAGTTCCACCGCGTCGAGCGCGCTGCGGCCAAGATGCGGAGCGGCCGCCGCATGGGCCGCACGGCCAGTGAAGATGAAGTCGGCGCGCGTGTTGGCGAGCGACAGCGGCGGCGCCACCTCCCACCAGCTCGACGGGTGCCACGAGATCGCCATGTCGGCATCGTCGAAGGCGCCGGCGCGCACCATGAACGCCTTGGCCGCGCCGCCTTCCTCGGCCGGGCAGCCGTAATAGCGCACCCGGCCGGGCAACTTGTTCTCGGCGAGCCAGTTCTTCACGGCGGTTGCCGCCAGCATCGCGGCCGAGCCGAGCAGGTTGTGGCCGCAGCCATGGCCGGGGCCGCCAGCCTCGATCGGCGTGTGCGCCGCGACGCCCGATTCCTGGCTGAGGCCGGGCAGGGCGTCATATTCGCCGAGGATGCAGATCACCGGGCCGCCTTCGCCGGCTTCGCCCATCACGGCCGTCGGGATGCCGGCGATGTTCTCGCTGATGCGAAAGCCCTCGCGATCGAGCTGGGCGCGGTGCTCGGCCGTCGAGCGCCGCTCCGTGTAGCACACTTCGGGCATGCCCCAGACGCGGTCGCTGAGCCCGATATAATCATCCTTCACGGCATCGACATGCCGCCATAGGTCGTTCCGGTTGTCCATTTCGCCGTTCCCCTCCCGAAAAGGGCGGCGCGCGGCCGTCCCGAGCAGGCGAGGAAACTAACCCAGCTTTTGCCGGCGCGATACCGCCTTGCCCGCGACGCGGTGCCGCCATGCCGGGCGCCCAGGATCAGGCGACCGGCGCGCCCCGGTCGCGTCCGGCCTTGGCCAGCGTGACGAAATACGCGCGCACCGCCTCGACCGGCATCAGGATCGAGCGTCCGGGCTCGAAAAACTGCGCGTAGGGCGTACCGGGGCCGCGCGTCTGGCGCGTGAGGTCGTCGCTGTCGTAGGAGCCGTAGGTCGTCCAGGTCTTGTCGATGACGGCATATTCCTGATGCGTGAAATAGCCGATCGCCGGCACGCCGGTTTCCTGTCTCTCGATCGGCAGGTCGTCGCCGAACTGCACCAGGTCCGGCACCGGCCTGTCGCCGTGACGCTGCAACGCCTGGAACAGCCGGCGGTAGATCGCGCCGGTCGGCCAGGCTTCGGGCTGGTCGAGGATCAGCGGCCGACCGTTGATGGCGAGGTTCCAGCCGCTCGCCAAATAGACCAGTTGCTGTAAGGTCGCGGCTGACACAGGGATGCTCGCCTCGCGGGCCTTCATCAGCAGCGCGTTGGCAAGCTCCAACGATGTATTCTGGTTTGTCGTCGCAGTCATGCAACGCTCTTCATCACGTCCGCTTCAGTCGGGCAAGGAGGCTTTTGAAAGAAAACGGAATTTTCTCATGCATGTTGCGCGTGTGGTTGCTTCGCGCCGTTCCGGGACGGCGGCGGGCGAGGCTGGATCGGTAGTCGAGACGGATATCCCCGCCCGTCTGGACAGGTTACCCTGGGGGCGGTTTCATAGGCTCGTCGCGGTTGCGCTTGGCGTGACCTGGATTCTCGACGGGCTGGAGGTGACGCTGGCCGGCACGCTCTCCGGCGCGCTCAAGGCGAGCCCGGTGTTGCGCTTCGACAATGCCGATATCGGCCTCATCGGCAGCGTCTATCTGGCGGGCGCCGTGCTCGGCGCGCTGTTCTTCGGCTGGCTGACCGACCGGGTCGGGCGCAAGAAGCTGTTCTTCGTGACGCTGGCCGTCTACCTGCTCGCGACCGCCGCCACGGCATTTTCGTGGAACCTGTGGAGCTTCATGGTCTTCCGCTTCCTGACCGGCGCGGGCATTGGCGGCGAATATGCCGCCATCAACTCGACCATCCAGGAACTCGTGCCGGCGCGCGTGCGCGGCTGGACCGACCTCGTCATCAATGGCAGCTTCTGGATCGGCGCGGCGCTTGGCGCGGGCGGCGCGCTCGTGCTGCTTGATCCCGCCGTGCTCGACCCGGAATTCGGCTGGCGCGCCGCCTTCCTGATCGGCGCGCTGCTCGCCTTCATCGTCGTGTTCATGCGGCTGTGGATCCCAGAAAGCCCGCGCTGGCTCATCACCCATGGCCGCGCCGAGGAGGCCGAGCGCGTCGTCGCCGGCATCGAGCAGCGTTTTCGCGCCGAAGGCCATGTTCTCGCCGAGGGGCCGTTTGCCCGCGTGCGCCTGAAGACCCGGCATGCGACGCCGTTCGCCGAGGTCGCCGAGGTGCTGTTCCGGCGCTATCGCGGCCGCACGACGGTCGGCCTCGTGCTGATGGCGGGCCAGGCCTTCTTCTACAATGCGATCTTCTTCACCTATGCGCTGGTGCTGACCGAGTTCTACGGCATCGCCAGCGAGCATGTCGGGCTGTATATCCTGCCCTTCGCGCTCGGCAACGTACTCGGGCCGATCGTGCTCGGACGGCTGTTCGACACTATCGGGCGCCGGCCGATGATCGCCTTCACCTACTGCATTTCCGGCGTGCTGCTCGCCCTGTCGGGCTGGCTGTTCGCGCTGGGCTGGCTCGACGCCGCCGGCCAGACCATTGCCTGGATGGTGATCTTCTTCTTTGCCTCGGCGGCTGCCAGTTCCGCCTACCTGACCGTGAGCGAGAACTTCCCGCTCGAGTTGCGTGCGCTCGCCATCGCCTTCTTCTATGCCGTCGGCACCGGACTCGGCGGCGTCGCCGGCCCGTGGCTTTTTGGCCTGCTGATCGATACCGGCTCGCGCTGGTCGCTGTTTGGGGGTTATCTTCTGGGCGCCAGCCTGATGGTCGTCGCCGGTCTCGTGGCGCTGCGCTGGGGCGTCGCGGCCGAGCGCCGTTCGCTGGAGGAGGTGAGCCGGCCGCTGTCGCAGGTCGATTGAACTCTTTGCCGGTGCGCCGCGTTGCTGCCGCGTGCGCCGGAAATAACCTGCCATCCGCAAAGGAGCGAGCCCGTGCCGAACCAGACCAATCCCGCCGCAACCGTCAAGCCAACCCCCGGAAAGCCGCTTGCCGGCCAGAACGCCCTGGTCACGGGCGCCAATTCCGGCATCGGCAAGGCGGTGGCGCTGGCGTTCGCGGCGGCCGGCGCCGCGGTGGCGGTGAATTTCGTTACCGATCCGGCCGCGGCCGACGCCGTGGTGCAAACGATCCGCGACGGCGGCGGCAAGGCGATCGCGCTCAAGGCGGACGTTTCGGTCGAGGCCGAGGTCGAGGCGATGTTCGCGCGCGCTGTTGAAGAATTCGGTTCGCTCGACATTCTCGTCGCCAATGCCGGGCTGCAACGCGACGCCGCCTTCACCCAAATGACGCTCGAGCAGTGGAACAAGGTGCTTGGCGTCAACCTCACCGGGCAGTTCCTGTGCGCGCGCGCCGCCACGCGCGCCTTCGAGGCGCGCAGCGCCCCGGCCGTGTCGCGCGCTGCCGGCAAGATCATCTGCATGAGTTCCGTGCACCAGGTCATTCCCTGGGCCGGCCACGCCAATTATGCCGCCTCGAAAGGTGGCATCAAGCTGCTGATGGAGACGCTGGCGCAGGAGCTTGCGCCGAAGGGCATCCGCGTCAACGCCATCGCGCCCGGCGCCATCCGCACGCCGATCAACACCGCCGCATGGCAGACCGAAGCCGCCTACAAGCAGCTTATGACGCTGGTGCCTTACGGGCGCATCGGCGAGCCGGAGGATATCGGCCGCGCCGCCGTCTGGCTCGCCTCCGACGACTCGGACTACGTCGTCGGCACGACGCTGTTCGTCGATGGCGGTATGACGCTCTATCCGGGCTTCGCGACCGGCGGCTGAGGCCCCAGCGTAGAAAATGCGCGGAAACGGCGCGAATCGGGCATCTTGTCCGGCATGCGCGTATTGGCACGGCGCAAAACATGGCATCGTGCCCTTTTCCGGCCCGATAGCCGGTTAATCATCCCGACCATTGCGCTCAACCGAACAGAAGCCCGCCATGACCCAGCAAACCCAGACCGCCGCGCCCGCCGATCACACGCCGCTCGATCGCCAGAGCGTTCTCGCCCGCTTCTTCATGAAGGTGGTGCGCTGGGCCGAGCGCCAGAACGTGCGCTTCTCGATCCATGGCAACCCGCCGATTTACGACAAGGCGGTGTTCCCGTGGGCGCGCGAGATCGAGGCGGCCTATCCCGCCATCCGCGCCGAACTCGACAAGCTGCTCGAGCGCCGCGAGGACCTGCCGAGCTTCCACGAGATTTCGACCGACGTGAAGAAGATCAGCAATGACCGGCTCTGGAAGACCTTCTTCCTGACCGGCTATGGCATCTCGTCCGAGCAGAACATCGCGCAATGCCCGCAGACCTGGGCGGCGGTGCAGAAGATCCCGAACCTGAAGACCGCGATGTTCTCCATCATGGAGCCGGGCACGCATCTGCCGGCCCATACCGGGCCATATAACGGCGTGCTGCGCCTGCATCTCGGCCTGATCATGCCGGAGCCGCGTGACAAGCGCGCGATCCGCGTCATGGACCAGACCTATTATTGGGCGGAAGGCGAGGTCGTCATCTTCGACGATTGCTTCGAGCACGAGGCCTGGAACCACACCGATGCCGTGCGCGTCGTGCTGTTCGTCGATTTCGTGCGTCCGCTGCGCTTCCCCGGCAACCTGATCAACAACACCTTGCTGAAACTGGCGATCTTCACGCCGTTCATCCGCGAGGGCTATCAGGCGCACAAGGCCTGGGAGAAGATTTTCTACGCCAAGCGGTGAGGGCGCGCCGACACGCTTCCCATCGGGATCGGCGGATCAAGTCCGCCGATGACGGCGAGGTTGAATATCGCCGTATCGCCCATCCTCCGCCGTCATGGCCGGGCTTGACCCGGCCATCCCGATACGAAGAGCGCCGCTGGGTCCCGGATTAAATCCGGGACAAAAAGCGCCGTGTTATTCCCGCGAAGGCGGGAATCCAGAGGCCAAACTGTAAGCAATTCCTGGATTCCCGGTCGGCCGGAGGCCGCCGGGAATGACACTGAAGGCGTGCTGGAGAGCGCGTCGCCCTCAGAATTCGTCCCAGTCGGTGCTGCGCCCTTGTGCGGCGACTTTCGCCGGCTTGGGCGCTGCGGGCTTGGCGGGTTGCGGCCGCACCGGCTTGTCGCCGATCGCCTCCGCCATGCGGGTGGCGCGCTGGCGCAGTTCCGAGACGACGATCGGCGCGGCTTGCGGCGTTGGCTCCTGCTTCTGCCCGGTCTGGTAGGCGGCCACGAGGTCGCGCAATGCGTCGATCTGGCTTTTCAGCCCGCTCGCCGTCGCGGCGCTTTCCTCGGCGAGGCCGGAATTCTGCTGCGTGATCTCATCGAGATGCGACACGGCGAGGCTGATTTCCTCGATGCCCTTGGCCTGCTCGGTCGAGGCGCTGGAGATTTCCTCGAGATCGCCGGCAACCTGGCCGACGGTATCGACGATGGTGCCGAGCACGTCGCCGGCTTCGTGCACCAGCTTGACGCCGCCCTCGACCTGCGTGACGGCATCGGTGATCAGGCCCTTGATGTCCTTGGCGGATTCGGCCGAGCGCTGCGCCAGCGCGCGCACCTCGGAAGCGACCACTGCGAAGCCGCGTCCGGCATCGCCCGCGCGCGCCGCCTCGACGGCGGCGTTGAGCGCGAGCAGGTTGGTCTGGAAGGCGATGCCGTCGATTACGGTGATGATGTCGGAAATGCTCTTCGAGGCCTTGTCGATGCGGGCCATGGCATCGACCGCATCGGCAATGACCTTGCCGCCGCGCGCCGCGACGCCCTTGGCCTCGTCGCCATGCTCGGTCGCCTTGCGCGCGTTCTGCGCCGTGTGCTTGACGGAGGCGGAGAGTTCTTCCGTCGTCGCCGATGTTTCCTCGAGGCTCGCCGCCTGCTGCTCGGTGCGGCTCGCGAGGTTCTTGCTGCCGTCGACGATCGTGCCCGAAGCGACGCTGGCATCCTCGGCGGCGATGCGCACCGCCTTGATGATGCCGGTCAGGTTGTCGAGCAACTCGTTCACGCCTTCGCAGAGCGTGCGGAACTCGCCGTCGAGCCCGTCGAGAGGGGCGCGCGTCGTCAGGTCCTTGTCGCGCACCGCGCGCATCACCTGTGCCACGGAAACATGCATCTTTTGGCTGGCCTGGACCTGCGCCGTGATGTCGGTGGCGTATTTGATGACCTTGAACGGCTTGCCGTCGGGATCGAGGATCGGGTTGTAGCTCGCCTGGATCCAGACCTCGCGCCCGCCCTTGCCGATGCGCTTGAACTGTCGCGCCTCGTATTCGCCGCGCCGGAGCTTGGCCCAGAACGCCGCGTATTCCGGGCTCTGGCGCATCTCGGGTTCGACGAAGATGCTGTGATACTGGCCCTTGATCTCGTCGAGCGTGTAGCCCATCACGGCCAGGAAATTGTCGTTTGCCTCCAGGATCTTGCCGTCGAGATCGAACGAGATCACGGCCTGCGCCTTGCTGATCGCCGCGATCTGGCCGTCGAGATCGGCGCGGTGCAGGCGGCGCGCCGTGATGTCGGTGGCGAACTTCACCACCTTGACCGGCTTGCCGGCGCGGTCGAGCACCGGATTATAGCTCCCCTGAATCCAGACTTCCTTGCCGCCCTTGCCGATGCGCTTGTATTCGGCGGCGTTGAACTCGCCACGATTGAGCTTTTCCCAGAAGGTGCGGTATTCCGGGCTTTGACGCTCGGCCGCATCGATGAACATGCTGTGATGCTGGCCCTTGATCTCATCGAGCGTGTAACCAAGCACGGCGCAGAAATTCTCGTTCGCGTCGAGAATCGTGCCATCCATGCTGAATTCGATCACGGCCTGCGAGCGACGGATCGCGGCAAGTTGCGCATCACCGTCGGACTTGCCGGCGAAAAAAGGTTTCATTCCAAGTTTCGACATTACCCGTGCCCCTGAATCGAACGATCTGGACTCAAATCAGCCTGGACGCCATGACGGGCCGCGACTGATGCGCCGCCGTGCATGGCATCTCGATTTTCAACCCCCGCAGTGCATGGCCTGCTCTACGCTGGAACTATTATAGTGGAATGCTTAAGGATAACTTATTGATGTTATAGTTTTTATGTTTCTCGATTACTATTATTTACATTGAGTAATAGTGTTGGTTGTTGTCGAAAGTGCCCACTTGTTGCGTCTTTTTCTCCAGTGTGGCGCGCGGATAGACCTAGAGAAAGCGCGCCGGAATTGCATGAATACGTGCCCGTTCGGCTTGAGCGCCATGTGCGGGTGGGCCGCCAGACGGGTTTATGGCGCGGCTATACCATGCATGCGCGGCGATACTCTGGGTGAGGGGCTGTCTCTGAGCGCTTGCGAGGCGCATGCCCGGAGCGGCCTGCTATAGTGCTGACCATGTCTGATTCCGCATCCCCGCTTCCGCCGGCCCTGCTTGGCGTGGCGACGTCCGCCAACGGGCGGCGCTGGCAGGCCCGGCTCGATGCGGACGGCGAAAGGCTCGCCGCCGCATTGGCGCAGACCGAAGCCTTGCCCGATGCGCTTGCCCGTATCCTTGCCGGGCGCGGCGTCGGTATGGCCGATGCCGGTCGCTATCTGGAACCGCGCCTGCGCGACTGGCTGCCCGATCCCGACATGTTGCGCGACATGCCGCTCGCGGCTGACCGGCTGCGCGCCGCCATCGCGCGCCGCGAACAGGTCGCGGTCTTCGGCGATTACGATGTCGACGGCGCCTGTTCGGCCGCGCTGCTTGCGGGCTTCCTGACCCGTCACGGCGCGCGTCCGCGCATCCATATTCCGGACCGGCTGAGCGAAGGCTACGGCCCGAATGGCGAGGCGATCCGCATGCTGGCCGCCGAGGGGGCGACGCTGCTCGTCACCGTCGATTGCGGCACCACCAGTTTCGAGCCGCTGGCCGAGGCGAAGCGGCTCGGACTCGACGTCATCGTGCTCGACCATCACCAGGCCGGCGAGGCGCTTCCCGATGTGCTGGCTTTGGTCAACCCCAACCGCCAGGACGATCTGTCGGGTCTCGGCGCTCTGTGCGCGGCCGGCATCGTCTTCGTCACGCTGGTGGCGCTCGCCCGCGCGCTGAGGAAGGCGGGGCAGGCGGTCAACGGCGCGTTGCTGGATGAACTCGACCTTGTCGCGCTGGCGACGGTCGCCGACGTCGTGCCGCTCGTCGGGCTCAACCGCGCCTTCGTGCATCAGGGGCTGAAGGTGATGGCGCGGCGCGGGCGTCTCGGCCTGCGCGCCCTCATGGACGTCGCCGGGCTGGCCGAGCCGCCGGCGCCGTACCATCTCGGTTTCCTGCTCGGGCCGCGCATCAATGCCGGCGGTCGCATTGGCGATGCGGCGCTCGGCAGCCGGCTGCTGCTATGCGAGGACGAGGCTGAATCGACGCGGATCGCCGCCGAACTCGATCGGCTCAATCGCGAGCGCCGCGCCGTGGAGCAGGCGATGCTGGCGGCGGCGGAAGGTGAAGCGCTGGCGCAGGCCGGCCTCGACGATCAAGGCGCTTCGGCGCTCGTCGTTGGCGCCGAGGATTGGCATCCCGGCGTCGTCGGGCTGGTTGCGGCGCGGCTCAAGGAGCGTTACCGGCGCCCGGCTTTCGCGCTCGCCTTCGCGGCCGATGGCACGGGTGTCGGCTCGGCTCGCTCGATCACCGGCGTCGATATCGGCCGTGTCGTGCGCGGCGCGGTCGAGGCTGGCCTGCTCGTCAAGGGCGGCGGCCACGCCATGGCGGCCGGCATCACGGTGGAGCGTGCACGCCTGCCCGAATTCTCCGCCTATCTGGAGCGTGAACTGGTCGGCCCGGTGGCGCTGGCGCGCGCCCGTCAGGCGCTCGCGATCGATGCGCTGTTGAGCGCGGGCGGCGCGACGCCGGAATTCTTCAAGGCGCTCGAGCGCGCGGCGCCGTTCGGCCAGGGCAATCCCGAGCCGGTTTTCGCGCTGGCTGGCCATCGGCTGGAAAACCTCGCCACGGTCGGCGAGAACCACATGCGCTTCCGGCTGGTGGCGCCAGATGGCGCGGCGCTTGGCGGCATCGCGTTCAGGGTGCTTGGCACGCCGCTCGGCGAGGCGCTTGTCGCCGGCCGGGGCGAGCCGCGCCACGCCGCCGTCACCCTGTCGCGCAACCGGCGCGGCACGAGCGAGCGCATCGAGGCGCGCCTGATCGACCTCGCCACGCCAACGCAATAACCGGCCCATCGGCCGCATATTCCCGGGATTGCAAGCGCTGGCGCGCCAATCAGGATGAAGACCCCGTTCCGGTGCCGAGATGCGGGTTTTTCAGCGACGTTGCGCATCGGATTGCGAAGTTCGGCGCGAGAGCGCGCACGGGCACGAAGAGCCGGGCCTGCAACCGCGTCGAGACCTTGGCCTTTGTCCAGCTTGCGTCGGTCCGTATCCGGCCACGAACCCGTGAGCCGGTCACCTGCGGGAAATCCCTCAGGCTATTCGGTTGTAGCCTGAGGGTTTATTGGCCGCGATGCCGTCTACTTGCTGAATGTGTCCGTCTGATAGTCGGTAAACTTCGCGTAATCCGGGCGAAGAGGCGACCAGATATCGAGGTTGAGCGCTGGCCCATCCTCCTCGCGGGGGCCTTCCGCCCAATGCTCGACGTTTGGCGGGATCCGCACGACGGTCCCGGCCGGGCAATCATACGTTTGATCGCCAACGTGCAGCGTCACGCGCCCCTTGAGGATCATGAAGATTTGCTCCCAAGGGTGGCTGTGTGGCGCGGTTTGCAAGCCTGGCCACAAGGTCGTCTGACCGACGACGACGTTGTCCCCGCGGAAGACCTTCTGCGTCACGCCCTTTCGCATCTCGCGCTCGGGGATGGTGTCCCAGTTGTACTGGGGAACCGCCGCTTGATCACTCATCTGTATTCCTCCATTTTTGTTGCGATATACGCAACGTCGTTACCAATATCGTATCAGAAACGAAAGATGGGATCGTTGTCAAGCGACGCGTAGTGATTTTGCATAGAGAAGTAATTTGTATATTTAGATACGGATTACATGAATATAATATGTCAGATAGTGAATAATATACACGTTATAATCTATGTAAATCACTCGAAATTAGCCGTAAAATTAGCATATACTATAAAAATTGCATATTTTTATATTAAAATGTACGGAAAAGCCAGAAAATTTTAGAATATATATCAAAATATAGCCATTAGTACTGCAAAAATATCGTTTTCTATTCCGAACCAGAAAGTCGCTTGACTCCCGCATTCGCTTCATGAAAACTAAAACAGTGTTGCGGAAAGCGAAACGACTAATGCTTGATGATGCTGCCTGGAGAGCGACGACGGGGCTGGATGGCTCGCTCCGGGGAGTCGGCTTCAGCGATCTATGTCGCTCCGCTAATGTGCTGCTCGAGCCGGGCAGGGGCCGCGCGCCATGCGCATGCCGAATGCCGACGCCCGGCGAAGCACCAGGAGTTCCGTGATGGAAAACATTTCAAAACAGTCGTCCGAGGCGCGCTCGGAGGACGTCTCACCCGGCGCGAGCTACACGATCCGTTCTCTTCTGGTCGGTTTGAACGTCCTGGAAGCGATCGCACAGAGCGGACGCGACAGGGGGGTCTCGGAATTGGCAAAGGAGCTGAAACTCACGAAGTTTCAGATTTTCCGCCATCTCCACACGCTCTGTGACGCCGGGTTCCTGTCGCAGAACAGCGATACGGAGCGGTTCAGCCTGGGTGGACGGGCATACGATCTGCTGCAGAGCATCCAGATCGGCGATGGCCTCGTTCAGCGCGCGCGTCGGATCATGGCCAGGCTTCGCGATGAACGCGGACACACCGTGACGCTGGCGCGTCTGGTCGATGACCGCCGGATTACCATCATCGAGAGCGAAGGTGGGCGGGAGGCTGTCCAGTATGTGCTGAAGGTTGGCGCGAGTTTCGACTTGCACTCGTCGGCGCATGGCAAAGTGGCCCTGGCCTTTGGCCCGCCGCACCTGCTCGAGAAGATCATCGCAGGCGGCCTGCCGCAGCACACCGGATTTACGCTGACCGACCCCGATGCCCTCAGGCGAGAAATCGCGCGCATCAGGGCGCAGGGCTGGGCATCGGCATCTCAGGAAACGATTCGCGGCATGAATACCCTCGCGGCGCCGATCATGTCTCGACGGGGTTACGAGGGGTCGATCGGGATGTTCGCGCCCGTCGAAATCCTGCCGCCTGAACCAGATCCCGCGGATGTCGGAGCACTCCTGACGGCGGCGCGAGACATTCCTAGAGATCTCTAACCTGGACCTGGAACATGGCTGATTATTCCATTGCGGTTGATATTGGAGGGACCTTTACCGACGTGGTCCTCCGGCATTCGGACGGTCGGTTCTGGGTCGATAAGACGCTGACGACTCCGCACGATCTGACCGAGGGCTTTTTTGGCGCCATCAGCGCCGTTCTCGGCAAGGCAAACGTGTCTGCGGAGATGGTCGATGACGTGGCGGTTCACGCCACCACCGTCGTGACCAATGCGGTGATCGAGCGGCGGGCGCCAAAGGCCGCTTTGCTCGTGACGGCCGGCTTCCGGGATGTCCTGGCGATCCGGGATGAATGCCGGTCGGATATTTTCGACAATCAGCTGGAGGTGCCGGAGCCGCTGATCTCCATCGACTTGACATATGGCATCGTGGAACGCACCCGTGCTGACGGCACGATCGCGGCGCAGGTGGATCGGCAAAGCGTTGAGGCGGTAGCGAAGGAACTCGCCGCAAATGGCGTCGAATCGGTCGCCGTCTGCTTGCTGAATTCTTACAAGAACCCGGCGAACGAGCGCCTGGTCAGGCAGATTCTGCAAGAAAAATGCCCGGGCATCCTGATTTCTCTGTCGTCCGACATCGCGCCGCAGATGAGAGAGTATCCGCGGGCCTCGACAACGGCGCTCAATGCCTACACCGCTCCGATCGTAAAGCCCTATCTGGAGGCGCTTCAGCACGGGTTGCGGCGCGTCGGGTTCAAGCAAGATCTTTTGATCATGATCAGCAGCGGCGGCGTGATCAGCTCGGACGTCGCGGCCACGAGCCCGGTGCGCATGATCGAGTCTGGCCCGGCCGCCGGGGCGCTCGCCGCCGCCTATTACGCCAAGCGCCTAGGCCTCGATGCCCTGCTCTCATTCGACATGGGCGGCACGACGGCCAAGGCGTGTTTCATTCAGAACGGCACGCCTCTGGTAACCGGTACGTTCGAGGTCGACCGTATCTATCGTTTCCAGCAGGGCAGCGGCCTTCCCGTGACGATGCCCTGTATCGATCTGATCGAAATCGGCGCAGGCGGCGGCAGCATCGCCTCGATGGACAAGTTGAAGCTTCTGGCCGTCGGCCCGCAAAGCGCGGGCTCCAATCCGGGGCCGGTATGCTACGGCCGGGGCGGAACCATGCCCACGGTCACCGATGCCGACCTGGCACTTGGCATGCTCGATCCCGAGCGGTTTCTCGGCGGCGAGATGGCGCTTGACGAGGACGGCGCGCAACATGCGCTCGCCCGTCTCGGACAGGATCTGGGCCTCGATCAGCACCAGGTGGCGCTCGGGATTTACAAGCTCGTGGGCGAGTCGATGGCTGCGGCGATCCGGGCGCATGCCACGGAGAAGGGTGTTGATTGGCGCGGCGTTCCGCTGCTCGCATTCGGTGGCGCCGGTCCGGTCCATGCCTGTTATGTCGCGGAACTGCTCGAAAGCAGCACCGTTATCTACCCGCCAATGGCCAGCGTCCTGTCGGCGTTTGGCGCGCTGGTGACCCCGGTGCGACTGGATCTCGTCCGCAGTGAATTGACGAGCCTGGCCGAGATGAACTGGAGCATCGCTTCCGCTCATATCGAGGCGATGAGCCAGGAGGCAACGCGTGCGCTCGTCAAAGCCGGCTGCGCTGCCGGCGAACTGGTCATCTCGGTGCTTGCCGATATGCGCTATCGCGGGCAACACAACGAACTCACCGTGCCGTTCCCGTCCGATTTGATCGTCAGGCGAGACGTGGTGGAGATGAAGCATCTCTTCGAGCAGATCTACCACCGCAACTATGGCGTCAAGCTGGATGACCTCGATGTCGAGATCGTCGCCTGGCGCGTAACGGCCAACGGACCGGAACACCAAGGGTCTCGTGTGGAACCGGCGAAGGTCGCGACAACCGTCAGGAATCAGACGCGGCTTGTCCGCTTTCCCGGCGGGCAGAGCGAGGTGCCGGTCTATTCTCGGTCTGCTCTCAAAAGACACGAGAAGCTTAATGGCCCGCTGGTCATCGAAGAGCGCGAGACGACCATTATCATTCTGCCAGGTTGGAATGTTGAGGTCGATGACAATGGCTGCATCCACGCAATAAGGGGTTGAGAAATGGACAGCGTACTTATTCGTGTACTGTGGAATAACCTTGTCAGCATCGCCAATGAACAGGCTCGAGCGCTTCGGCGAACCACGTTCAGCCCGGTGGTGCGGGAGGCCGGAGACTTGGCAGTCGCGGTGCTTGACCGGCGAGGCCGGCTGATTGCCAACGCCGTGACGGGAGCGCCGGGGCATATCAACACCATGCGCACCGCCGGCGTCGCCTTCACGGAGGCTTTTCCCGCCGACACCCTGCGGCCGGGCGATCATCTCATTACGAATGATCCGTGGCTTGCATCGTCGCATTTCTTCGACATTACCATTTTCTCGCCGATCTTTTATCAGGGGAACGTTGTCGGCTTTATCGGCAGTTGTATCCATCACACCGATGTCGGCGGCTACGGAATGGGCGCGGGCGCGCGGGACATTCATGAGGAAGGCCTCTGGATTCCGCCGCTGAAGCTTTACGATGGGGACGTTCCCGACAAGGCGCTTCACGCCATCATCAAACGGAACACGCGCGAGCCCGAGCATGTGATCGGCGATATCGCCGCGCAGGTGTCATGCGGTCGCATTGGCAGCGAGCGCATCGTCAGCCTGATGGAGCGCTATGGCCTGAGCGATCTTCAGCGCCTGTCCGATGTGATCATCGCCCGTTCCGAAGAGGCGACGCGTGAGCGCATTCGCCAGCTTCCTGCCGGAACCTATCACGGTGAGACGCGCTTCGACATTCCAGGATCCGACGAGATCATCCTGCGGGCGGCCGTGACCATCGACAATGTAAAGGGCGAAATTATCAGTGATTTCACCGAAAGTTCAGACGCTAGCCCGCTCGGGATAAACGTATGTCTGAATTATACGATCGCCTACAACGCCTTTACCATGCATTGTTGCCTGACCCCCGAGATCCCGAACAATAACGGGAGCATGGAGCCGTTCAAGGTCATCGCCCCCGAGGGCTCGATCCTCAATGCGCGTTATCCTTCGCCGGTCAGCGCACGTCACGTTGTCGGCATGCATGTGCCGATGCCCTTGATGAAGGCGCTGTACCAGGTCACTCCCGAGACCGTTCTGGCTGAGAGCGCGGGCGGCCTCTGGTCGGTGCAGATTTTCGGGCGTGATCAGAGCGAGCGCCCCTTTGCGAGTTCCATGTTCAACTTCTCGGGCGGCATGGGTGCGCGTGCCAACAAGAATGGCCTCTCGGCCACATGCTATCCGGCCGGAATATCCGCCGTCCCCATGGAAGTTCTCGAAGCGGAAATGCCAATCGTGTTCGACCGCAAGGAACTCATTCGCGGCACCGGCGGCGATGGTCAGTATCGTGGCGGCGATGGTCAGGTCGTGGAATTCCATCTGGAAACAGACAAGTCGTGGATGCTGAACGCCATTGTGAGCCGAACCGCGCACCACTCCGATGGCCTCGGTGGCGCTGAAGCAGGCGCGCCGGGCAAGTTCGAGATCAACGGCAAAACCGTTACCGATCCGCGAAAGTTCGTGATGGCGCCGGAAGATCGCGTGTTGCTTGTCACGCCTGGTGGCGGCGGCTTTGGACAATCCAAATAAGAAACCAAGAATAGGGAGGACAGTGTCATGAGAAAAATAGCAATGATCGGCATGTTCCTGGCTGGCTCGGCGGCCGCTTTTATGGGACAGGCCAATGCGGCCGAGGCCTACAAGATCGGCATCTCGGCAGGCCTGACGGGGTATGTCGCAACGATCGATCGCGCCTGGTCCGACGCGGTCAAACTCGCGGCCGACCACCTGAATGCCCAGGGCGGCATCATGGGGCGGCAGATCGAGGTCGTTGTGGAGGACAACAAGTCCGAACCGCAGGCAGCCGTCACAAGCTATAAGAAGATGATATCATCGGACCAGGTTGATATCTTCGTTTCAGGATGCGTTTCCGCTGGCAACTTCGCCGCGGCCGGAAATGTGGTGCGAGCAAAATTGCCGATGGTGCTTTGCTCGATTCTACCGACGCAGCCCGACCACCTGAAATGGGCATTCACCATGATTCCCCCTCCGCGGTTCGAGGTCGAAGTCCGGTTGAAATACCTGCAGGACAAGACGCAGATCAAAAAGATCGGCGTGATTTACGATCCTTCCCCCTATGCGACGGTGCAGAAGACGATCGCCGAAAAGAGCGCGGCGAATTTCGGCCTCGAAGTGGTTGGCATCGAACAGTACAAGCATGACGAGCCCGATCTGTCTGCGCAAATAAACAAGCTGAAATCTGAAGGCGCGCAAGCGATCCTGAAGATGGGTGTGGGCGGAACCACGCTTACCGCGGCGAAGAATATCAAGCAGCTTGGGCTCGATATGCTGATGCTGACCAGTTTGGAGGACGTCGCCGTATTGAAGCCGGTTGGCGATGTTCTGGGCGACAAGTTCTTCTTTGTCGCGTCACCAGCGCAGGTATACCAGGCTCTCCCTGAAGGGGCGCTGAAGGCGGAAATCGATCAGTTCCTCAAGCCCTGGCGCGCGAAATTTGGCGACCGCGACCCGAACTGGGCTGGCCGTGGCTGGGACGGTGTGATGCTCATCAAGCGCGCGATCGAGAACGCCAAATCGTTCGAAGGCCCGAAGGTGAGAGATGCGATCGAGAAGATCGCTGGGTTTCAGGGCACCACGGGCATTTATAATTTCTCGCCGGAAAACCATCAGGGTTTGACGGAAAATCCCCTGTATCTTGCCCAGTTCAAGGGCGGCGTGGCTACTCTCGCGCAGTAGGCAGGAACCGCCATGGCTCTTCTCGCGACAGTTGCCCTCAGCGCTTGCTACGGGCATGTTGAGGCCCTGAAGCCGACGGATATCCGCGTCGAGGACGGCGAGTTTGTCGCCGTCCTGGGGCCGAACGGCGCCGGGAAGTCCACGTTGATGCGCGCGATCATGGGGCTCGTCCCCAACCGCGGCGCAGTACACTTCCACGACGAGGCCTTGCCTCGTCGCGACCCGGCCGCCCTGGCGTCCCGCGGCGTCATTCTCGTGCCGGAGGGGCGCGGCATCTTCGGCCCGATGAGTGTCGCGGAGAATCTCGAACTGGGTGCGTATCTCGTCGGAAGGCACACGGCCGAGTTCGAGAGCCGCCTGGCGCGTGTGCTCGCACTGTTTCCCAGGCTGCGGGAGCGGCTTTCGCAGACGGCCGGCTCCATGTCCGGCGGCGAGCAGCAGATGCTGGCCGTCGGGCGCGCGTTGATGGCGAATCCGCGCATCCTTCTTCTTGATGAACCTTCGCTCGGCCTCGCCCCTCGCGTCACGGCGGAGATTCTCGAGACGTTGGGAGAGCTCAACAGGCAGGGCCTGTCCGTTATTCTGGTTGAGCAGAAGGCGCCACTTGCACTCAGACTTGCAAACCGTGCGTATCTTCTGTCGCTTGGAAAAATTGTAGCTGAGATCAACCCTCGTGAGGTTCAATCGTACGATGAGATTGCACGCTACTATTTTGCAACTTAAAGCCATGACGGCTCAGCAATCAGGCTCTCGGCGGCGCCTTCTCGCGTGGTTGCCGGGCGTGATTGGCGTCGCGATTGTGCTCTACACGTTTATCGGTGGTGGTTACCTGGTTTCGGTCGTCTCATTCGGCTTGATATATGCGCTGTTCGTGACGGGGCTGAATCTCTTCATGGGCTATACCGGTCAGGTTTCCTTCGGGCAGAATGCGTTTGCCGCGATCAGTGGTTACATGTCCGCGGTCCTCACCACGACCTATGGCTGGGGCGTTGCGCCCGCGCTCGCATGCGGTATCGCCGCCACGCTGGTGGTGGCGCTTGTGGTCGGCTATCCGGCGCTGCGCCTCAAAGGGCATTATCTTGCAATGGCGACCCTTGCCATCGGCCTGATAGCCTACGAGGTGGCCGTGCAGTGGCAGTCGGTCACCCAGGGCTATATGGGGATTTCAGGCATCCCGCCGCTCGGGGTCTTCGGCTATGAAATTACGTCGGATCGCGGCAACCTCGCCTTTCTGGCTCTGGTCGCGGGTCTCGGCGTCGGCGCGGCGGCACTTATCCGCCATTCTCGCCTCGGGCGGGCGATGACGGCGGTTGCCGGAAGCGAAGACGCGGCGCGCGCATTGGGCATCGACGTTGCCCGTTACAAGCTCTTGGCGTTTCTGATCGCGGCCGCCTATGCAGGATTGGCCGGCTCGCTCTTCGTCCACGTGGTCGGGTTCGTGAGCCCGGAAGTGTACGGGCTGCACATGGTCAATCTCGCCTTCACGATGCTGTATGTCGGCGGCATCGGCACGATCGCGGGGCCGCTTGTCGGCGCCATTATCATCATTCTTCTTCCGGAAACGTTTCGCTCTTTCAGGGACTACCAGGACATGGCCTACGGCGCGGTGCTGATCCTGCTTTTGATTTATGCGCCGCGCGGTCTCGCGTCGCTTTCCGATCTCTGGAGCGGAAGGGCGCGCGGATGACGGGCCTCCTGCTGGTCAATAGCCTCTGCAAACGCTTTGGCGGCCTCGTTGCGGTGGATTCTGTGAGCTTCGAGGTGATTGCCGGCCGCGTCACCGCGGTCATCGGCCCGAACGGCGCCGGGAAAACCACGCTCTTCAACCTGATATCCGGCACCATTCCTCCTACGAGCGGCCAGATATTGTTCGCAGGGCAGAATATCACCGGCCATGCCCCGGAAAAGGTGGCGGCGCAGGGCCTGGTTCGCACTTTCCAACTGGTGCAGCTCTTTCAAAATCTATCGGTGGAAGAGAACGTCAAGGTTGGCTGCCATCTCCATACGCGGGGCGGGGTACTGGCCGCTCTGTTCAGGCCGCGATGGGCCAGGGAAGAAGAGCGCGCCGTGGAAGCGAACGCACGCGAACTCCTGGAATTCGTGGGGCTTGCCGATGTGGCGGAAGCTTCGGCGGCGACGCTTCCGTATGGCCAGCAGCGCCTGTTGGAGATTGCGCGGGCGCTCGCGGCGAGGCCGAAGCTCTTGCTTCTCGACGAGCCAGCCGCAGGGCTTAATCGCGAGGAAACACAGCAGTTGTCCAGTGTCATTCGCCGGATCTCCGAGCGCGGCACCACGGTCCTGCTGATCGAGCATGACATGACCCTGGTGATGAACACGGCCGACGCGATTGTCGTACTCGATTTCGGTTGCAAGATTGCGGAAGGCGCTCCCGAAGACATTCGCACGAATCCAGCGGTGATCGAGGCGTATCTCGGCGGGGTCGAGGGGATTTCGAGCGTGACTGGCGACAACAGGAAAGTGGTGGCCGATGAATGAGATTTCCTACATCATTCAGGTTCTGGTCAGTGGCCTCGGGTTGGGCTGTATCTACGGTCTGATCGGGATCGGTTACTGCGTCATCTACAACGCGAGCGGCATTGTGAACTTCGCTCAGGGTGCGTTTGTCATGCTGGGGGGCATGATCACGCAACTTCTCCTGTGGAACCATGGCGTGCCACTGCTTCTGTCAGGGGCGATCGCGGTTGCCTGCGTGGTTGCGATCGCGATCGTGATCGAGCGGATCGTGGTTCGGCCGTTATGGGATCGCAATGCCAGCACCTTCGTGATGATCCTTGCCACCCTCGCCGTGCAGATCGTCCTGGAAGGCGCGACGCTGCTTATTGCCGGCGACCAGCCGAAGACGCTTCCGGTGTTCACCGACCTGCCTCCGCTGCGGATCGGGACTGTGGCGATCAGCTATCAGCTGATTTGGATCGCTGCCGCATCCGCGGTGATCATATTTGGTCTGGCGGCCTTTTTTGGCCATACGCGGGTCGGCAAGGCGATGCGGGCATGCGCCATCAATCGCGAGGCGGCTGCGCTGCAAGGCATTCGGGTGTCGACGATGCTGATGATGGCGTTCGCCCTCAGTGCAGCTCTCGGTGCGATCGCCGGCATTTTGGTCACGCCCACGCAAGTCACCGCGTTCAATGTCGGTTTGCCGTTTGCAATTGCTGGCTTTATCGCCGCGATCGTTGGCGGGTTCGGACGGCCGTTCGGCGCCTTTCTTGGCGGGCTCGCGCTTGGCGTGACCCAGGCGGGGGCCGTTGTCGTGTTTGGCTCAGGCTTCAAAAGCGGCGCGGCGCTCGCCGTCCTGCTCATTTTCCTGTTCGTGAGGCCCCAGGGAATTCTGGGGACAGCGAAGTAGCAATGCACACCATTTGAAGACATCACGGGATTGGAGCGAACGCACCATGGGCTCTGCAAATCAACCCTTGAACCCACGACAGGACGAGCCGATTGCGCTGGCCATTCACCGCCGCGAGCGCACGATTGAACCCTCGGTTATCGAGAAGTTCCGGGAACTGCCTGTCGCCAACGTGAGTGATTGTTTGCCGGCCGATGTCAGGGGGCTGGCGCGCCTGCGCCCATTTCACCGGAGTGGCCGTCTGGCCGGCCCCGCACTGACCGTGAAGGTCCCGTTCGACGATACGCTCCTGGTGCACGCGGCGCTCGATCGCGGCCAGCCGGGCGATGTTCTCGTCGTTGATGCCGGTGGCGGCCGCACGATTGCGACAATGGGTGAGATCATGCTCAGCTATGCGCGGGCGAAGGGGTTTGCCGGCGTCGTCATTTTCGGCGCCGTGCGGGATTCCGCATATATCGCGTCGCAGGATTTTCCGGTCTTTGCCATGGGCGTCACGCATCGTGGACCGACAAAGAACGGCCCCGGCGAGATCAACGGGGCGATCGTCATCGACGAGATGGCCGTTGAACCCGGCGATTTAATTCTTGGCGATGAAGACGGCCTGGTGTGCGTTGCTCATGCGAAGCTCGAGCAGGTCTACGCTGCCGCGAGCAATAAGCTGCATGCGGAAGAACAGATGCTGGTTGCCATCCGGGAAGGGCGGCTCGATCGTTCCTGGCTCAATGACGCTCTGCAAGGCCTGGGCGGCAGGCCGTGAGCGGGATCGGAGAGGCGGTTTTCAACTGATCCGATGACGCCGCGCCGCCGCGTATCTGCCGCGAGGTTTCTCCCTGCCACGCGGTGGTGGTATGGGGCGAGGAATGGGCGCGCGTGAACACCGAAGTCGCAAGGCTTCGTGCCTGACACCGCTAATGGCACGTCTTGAAGGCGGGAGGCCGGGTTAGCCGCGCCTGCGGGTGGCAAGCCAGTCCTGCGCCCGCATCCACACGAAGACGCCGGGCATGAACCACGCCTTGCCCTCGAAGAACGGGATGGCCCGTGGCGGCCGGAAATCGAAGGCCGAGCGGCCGGCATCGTCGCCAAGCACCTGCAACGCCGCCTTCTGGCCGGCCCAGCGCGCCCAGACCACGCCGGAGCCACAATAGCCGGCGGCATAATGGCGGCCGTCGCGGGCGAAAACCCGTGGGATCATGTCGAGATTCATCGCCACGTTGCCGAACCAGCTCTGCGCAATCGCCGTGCTTGCGAGCGACGGGAAGATGCTGACCAGCCCGCGCCGCAGCGTTTCCGTCGGCCAGGTCGGGTTGCCGGCGATGGTGCCATCGCGCCCGCCGAACAGGATGCGGCTGCCATCGGGCGAGGGCCGGTAGTAATAATGCAACTGCCGCGTCTCGCCGCACATCATCCGCCGTGGCATCAATTCGTCCATCGTGGCGGCCGGCAGTGGCGCGGTGGCGATGATACGGCTGCGCACAGGCACCAGCCGGCGGCGCAGCCAGCGATCGGCTTGATCGGTATAGCCGTTGGTTCCGGTGATGACGTCACGCGCCACGGTGTCGCCGCGGCTGGTGCTGATGGTGTAGCCGTTGCCGTTGCGCGCGATCGCGGCGACTGCCGTCAGGGCATGAACGGTGACGCCGGCTTCCAGCGCCACGCGCAGCATGCCGGCATGGAGTTTGGCCGGATGCAGCCCGCCGATATCCATGCGCACCGAGCCGCCATGATAGGTGTCGGTGCCGAGATAGCCGCGCTGCTCGCCGCGCGGCACGCCATAGGCTTCGATGCCGAGGCTCTTGCGCAGCCTGTCGGCCTCGCGCGCCAGCCGGTCGTAATCGCCGGGCGCGAAGGCGCCGCTGAAGCGGCCGACCATCTTGAAATCGCACGCGATATTCTCGTCGGCCAGGAAGCGGTAGAGATCCTCGCGGGCAAGCTTGCTTTCCGCATGGATGGCATCGGCGGCAGGGGCGCCGAATTTCCGTGCCAACTCGGCATAGCCAGGGCGCAGGTTGCCCGAGGTGATGCCGCCGTTGCGCGTCGAGGCGCCCTCGCCGGGGCGCTGCCTGTCGAAGACCTGCACCGTGCGCCCGGCCCGCGCCAGGGTAATCGCCGCGGATAGCCCGGTATAGCCGGCGCCAATAATCGCAACGTCGCAGGTTGGGTCGACAGGTTTCGGCGCAAGCGATGACAGCGGTGCAGCCTGCCACCAATAGACATCATCGACCACGGATTCGCCCTTTCCTGGAGCAAGTTCGTCTGTTGCGAACTTGCTCCACCCATAATTTGCTCTGGCAGAACATCAAGCCTTGGCAAGAAGCGAAGTCGATCCGGCCGAAGACCATTCTGGCAGGCGACCTCGCTCTAATTGGTGCCTTGCAGTCGCACCCGCAAGGCGAGCATGGCCTCGAACACGGTTTCGAGGTCGGATATATGGAAGCCGGCGGCGAGTTCAGGCGATTGCGCGCGCAACTCCTCAAGCAACTGGCCCGTGTAGCGGATCTCGCCATCCGGCGTCACCGTCAGGCCGTTCCGCGCCTCGAAGCGATCGTTCCAGGCGATGGCCTCGCTCCGCTCCAGCCCGGCGGGCAGGTCGAGGCTGAGCACGCGATCCTCGAGCCGGACCGGATAACCGCCGGGCAAACCATCCGGCCCGGGCAGGTGACCGCGCCAGGCCGTGTTTGCCGCATAGGCCAGCACGAGCGGCACGCCGCTGGCGCCGGAAATGTCGATCACCGGCTCGGGCGTCAGCTTCGCATCGGCGAAACGGCCATAGACATCGGCGATTTCGCGGCCATCGATCCAGACGCGCGGCGGGGGCGCGGTGCGGGTCTGCTTCGGCTGCCGCCATGCGGCGAGATTCTGGTAATGCGCCAGGATTTTCAGGGGCGGGCGAGGCTGCTCGCTGCCGGCAAGGGCATGCGCCAGGATGGCGACATTGCCCATCCCCGCCAGCACCGCGTGGCCCCCCGCCTTGATCAGGCCGTTCACCACATCGGGGAAGCAGCAATTGACCAGCGCGGTTGCGGGGCTGACGCTGGCGATGGCCTGCGCGACACGGGTGGTGATCCGTGTCTGGAACACCGCCGTCGCGCTCAAGCCGCCCTTGGCGACCAGCGCCGACCAGCGATCGCCCTGCGTTGCGATGACCGAGGAGGTCTGCGCCGAGGCGGCCTGGACCACGATCGCCGGCCGCGTCGCCTCCAGCAGCGCGGCGGGGCCGTCCGGGGAGGCGAGGTCGGTGGCGACGCCGGAGAAGCGCGCCGGCGTCGCGAAGATCGAGGCGCGCGCATTGGCGGCCAGAACAAGCCAGTCGAGGCGCTCCCGGTTGCGTCCGGCGATGACGACATGCACGGGGGCGGCGGCGGTGGCCGCGATATCGAAGACGATGCGTGCGGCGAAGCTGCCGGTGCCGCAGACCAGAATATCGCTATGCGTGTTCATCGTGCATCGGCCATGGTGTTGCGGTCCCAGCAGTCATCGAGGCGTGTCGAAAGCGTGTGTTTCATGATCCGTTGGCTCGCTGTCCGTTCGAAATCATCGATCACCGCGAGATAGCGCGGGTTCTGGTAGGGTGCGAGGCGCGCAGCCAGCCAGGCGGAAAACGCGGCAGGGTCGATCGTATGGCCAGGCTTCGCCTTCAGAAAAAGCTTGATGTCCTGCTCGCCGATCTCGGCCGCGACGCCGATCATCGCGCAATCCGCCACGGCCGGGTGTTCCACCGCGATATGCTCGACCTCCCAGGCGGAAACGTTCTCGCCGCGGCAGCGCACGCTGTCGGTCATGCGGCCATGGAACGTCAGGTTGCCCTCGGCGTCATGCGAGCCGAGATCCCCGGTATGCAGCGCGCCGCCACGCAAGGCTTGCGCGGTTGCGAGCGGATTGTCGAAATAGCCGGGAAACAGCGCGCCGGGCTCGCTGGTGCGCACCACGATCTCACCCTGTTCGCCCGGCCGGACCGGCAGCCCGGCCGCATCGAGCAGATCGACCGAGAACCACGGGAGCGGCCGCCCGACCGATCCCACGATGCCCCGGTCGTTGAAGGTGGTGATGCTGGAGGCTTCGGTCATGCCGTAGCATTCGCGAATGTCCACGCCGAAGCGCTCCTGGAAAGCGCGCCAGATATTCACCGGGCAGCCGCCGCCCCATGCGACACGCACCTTGTGGTCGCGGTCGCCGGCGGCTTCCGGCTGCTTGAGCAGGATCTGCAGCACGCCGCCGAGATAGTGGATGTGGCTGGCGCCCTCGTCGCGGACCTGCTGCCAGAAAAGGCTGGCGCTGAAGCGGTCGACCATGGCGAGCGTGATGCCGCGCAGCATCGGCAGCGGCAGCAGTTGAGCGCCGCCAATGTGATAGAGCGGCTCCCAGACGAAGAAGACATCGTCCTTGCGCGCGCCGGTCAGCAGGCAGACCCCATCCGCTGCCAGGCGCAGCATGCGATGCGACACGATCACGCCCTTCGGGCGGCCGGTGGTGCCAGAGGTGTACATGATGGCGAAGGCGTCATCAGGCTGCATGGTCGGCGAATTCGCGGGGCGGGCGCCACTGTCGAGCACCCGGTCGAGCGCGCCGGCAGGCCCATGGGCGAGCGTCCTCACCGGCGACGCATCGCCGACGACGCCGCCGAAATCCTCGTCCAAGACGATCAGGCTTGGGCGTGCATGGCCGAGCAGATAGCGCAGGCCCTCGCCGCGCTGTTGCACGTTGACCGGCACCCAGGCGATGCCGGAGCGCGCCAGGCCGAAAATCACCGCCAGCGTCGCCACGCTGTTGCGCATCATCACCGCAACGCGTGCGCCCTTGCCAATGTCCATCTCCTCCAGCGCGCTGGAGAAAGCGGCGGCGCGCCGGTCGAGTTCCGAGAAGGTCAGCGGCGCGCCGTTGAAGCGCGCATAGATGCCCTCGGGGTCGCGCGCCGCGGCTTCGTTGAGCAGATCGGCAAAGCCGTCACCATTCATGGCGTGGAATCCTGGAAGTCAAGCTGGTCGGCGGAAGCGTTCGGCCGCGAGCAGCACGGCGGTGATGACCACCGAGACGACGACCGAAACCGCCGCCAGGGTAGGATTGAGCTGCAGGATCATGTCGTCCCACATCTGTTTCGGCAGGGTGGTGGTGATGCCGCCGCTGATGAAGATGGCGATGGTCAGCTCGTCGAACGAAGTGATGAAGGCAAACAGCAGCGCGGCGACGATGCCGCCCTTGAGCAGCGGGATCGTCACCTGCGTCAGGGTCGAGAGCCGATTGGCGCCCAGCGTCGCAGCCGCCTGATCGAGGCGCCAGTCATAGCTCTTGAGGACCGCGGCCATGGTGACGAAGGTGAACGGCACCGCCAGCACGGTATGGCCGATGATCAGGCCGGCATTGGTCGCGACGAGCCCCATCTGCGCGAACAGATAGAACAGCCCGACCGCGATGATGATTCGCGGTACGATCAGCGGAGCGAGAAAAAAGCCGAAGATCAGCCCGTTCCAGCGCGATTGCGAACGGGCGAGCGCCAGCGCCGAAAAGCCGCCGATCGCGGTTGCCAGCACCGCCGTCACCGTCGCGACCAGGAATGAGCGCACCGTCGCCGAAATCCATAGTTGCGATGAAAAATAGGTGTCGAACCATCTCAGGCTGTAGCCCGGTGGCGGAAAATCGAGAAACTGCGAACTGGTGAAGGCAACCGGCACCACCACCAAGGTGGGCAGGATGAGAAAGCCGAGCACCAGCCAGACGGCCGCCGGCAGCAGCCGGGCTGTGCCCTGGCCGCCGATGACCGCGCGCATCAGGTCGGCGAGGCGGGCGCTGACGCTGGCCAGGGCATGAAGCACGTGCTGGGCGACGAGCCGCAGGCGGCTGGCGGATTCCTGCCCGCTCTGCCCCGAAATGCTGGAAAGGCCGAACATGCGATCGTAGACCCAGCACGACAGCAATGCCGCCGCGAGCATCATCGCGGCGAGCGCGCCGGCGAACGACCAGTTCAGCAGTTCCTGGACCTGCGTGATGATGAGTTGTGCGAGCATCGTGTCAAGCCGCCCGCCGAGCAGGGCCGGCACGATGAAGAAGCCCAGCGACGAAATGAAGACGAGCAGGCCGGCGGCCGTCAGCCCCGGCAGGGACAGCTTGAAATAGACCGTCCAGAATGCATGGGCCGGGGTGGCGCCAAGCGTCTTGGCGGCATCGACCAGGCTCCGGTCGATGCCGATCATCACCGGCAGCATGGTGACGACCGCCAGCGGGGTCATGGAATGCACCATGCCGACCATCACGCCGAAGCGATTATGGATGAGGCTCAGCGGTTCGCTGATGATTCCCAGGCTCATCAGCAGCGTGTTGATCACGCCAGCCCGTCCCAGCATGATCGTCCAGGCGAATGTCTTGACGAGATAGCTCGTCCAGAACGGGATCATCACCAGCAGCAGCAGCGGCCCGCGCTGCCGCTCCGGCATCCGGGCCAGCCAATACGCAACGGGATAGCCGAGCAGGACCGAGAATATGGCGGTGTAGCCGGAGATGGAGAAGGTAATGCCGAGAACGCGGATATAGACGTCCGTCTTGACGATGTGCCAGTAGGAGGCAAGCGACCAGGCGCCGGTGGTCGGGTCCTGGAAGCTCAGGGTCAGCAGCCGCATGACCGGCAGGACGAAGAACAGCAGCAGGAAGAGAATGCCTGGCACGACAAGCCAGAGCGAGCTCGGAAACAGCCGGCGCCTCGCCGGCGCGTGCGCGACGATTGCGCCCGCGGTCATGGCACCACCACCGCCGCATCCGGTTCCCAGCTGAAGGTGATCGTCTCCTTGATCTGCGGTACGGCATTGCCTGGCGGCAGCCGGATAATCACCCGCTGCTCGCCCGGCAGGGCGACAAGCACCCGGGTTTCCGAGCCGGCATAGACGATTTCGTAGACCCCGCCGCGTGCCGTATTGGCGGTGCCGGCACCGATGCGGATATGCTCCGGCCTGATCACCAGCGCGCAGCTTGCCATGCCGGGTGCGGTCCCGGCCGGCGGAATGAAATCGCCGCTCGGGGTGGTTATCCTGACGCCGTGCGGGCCGTCGATGGCCGTGCCGCGAAAGATATTGGAGATGCCGATGAAGTCCGCGGCAAAAGCGGATTTCGGCCGGTTATAAATCTCGTGCGGCGTGTCGACCTGCTCGATCCGCGCTTTGTTCATCAGGCAAATGCGATCGGACATGGCGAGAGCCTCGTCCTGATCATGCGTGACGTAGATGATGGTGGCGCCGCTTTCGCGGTGGAGACGCTTGATCTCGATCTGCATCTGGTCGCGGAGCTTCTTGTCGAGTGCGCCCAGCGGCTCGTCCATCAGGATGATCGATGGCTTGTAGACGAAGCAGCGGGCGAGCGCGACGCGCTGTTGCTGGCCTCCCGACAGCTCGCGCGGAAAGCGGGCCGCAAGCTCTTCGAGGTGCACCATCTCAAGGGCTCGTGCCAGGCGCTGCTTGATCTCGTCGCGCGTGACGCCCCGCATCTTTAGCGGGAATTCGATATTCTCAGCCACCGTCAGGTGAGGGAACAAGGCGTAATGCTGGAAGACCAGCCCGATATCGCGCTGATGCACCAGCGTATTGGACTGATCTCGGCCATCGATAAGTATCTGGCCGGCGCTGATTTCAGTCAGGCCGCTGATCAGTTGCAACAGCGTGGTCTTGCCCGAGCCGGACGGCCCGAGCAAGGTGAGGAACTCACCCGCGTTCACTTGCAGATTGCTCGGCTCGAGGGCCGTGACGGCGCCGTAGCGCTTGCTCAGACCCTCGAGACGCAATTTGGGTGGCGCAGTTGTTGCCTGACGCTCGGTTTGGTGCGCCACCGCAGCCATCCTTCCGCTGTCAGCTCAGCAACCAGCTATTGAAGCGTTCGGTGACCGCGGCCCTGTTGGCGCTCCACCAATCCTCGTTCGCGACCGTCATCTGCTTCAGGTTGCCGGGCGAGGTGGGCAGGGCGGTCGCCCGTTGTGCCGGAATGGTCTTGTAGGCGTCCAGGTTGGTCGGGCCATAGGCCAGAACTTCCGTATAGACGGCTTGCCGCGCCGGGTCCGAGCAGAAGCGAATGAAGTCGCGCGCCGCATCCGCACGCGGATTGCCCTTGGGGATGGCCCATCCTTCGATCGAGTACAGGCCCTGGTTCCAGACGATCTTGGCCGGCGTGCCGCCGTCGATCGCGGCCTGGAAGCGCGCGTTCCAGCCGGTGATCATGTCGACTTCGCCGCTCTGGAGCAGTTGCGTCGATTGCGCGCCGCCTGTCCACCAGACGTTAACGTGCGGCTTGATCTGGTCGAGCTTCTTGAAGGCGCGATCGACATCGAGCGGATACAGCTTGTCGAGTGGCACGCCATCGGCGAGCAGGGCCTGTTCGAGGGTGTCGATCGGATTCTTGCGCAGCGAACGCCGTCCCGGGAACTTCTTGATGTCCCAGTAATCCGCCCAGCTTCCGGGCGCGGTCTTCATGCGATCGGTTCGGTAGGCGAGAACCGTCGAATAGACGTCGGTACCCATCCAGTATTGCGAGATCGCCTCCGGCATCAGCGTCGGCACATCGGCATGGGTGAAGCCGATCGGTTCGAGCAGATTCTCCTTGGTCAGGATATCGCGCGCCGACAGCGTCAGCGTGCAAACGTCCCAGGTATAGGACTTGGTCTCGACGATCGCCTTGAACTGCGCCGTGGGCTCGGCCTCGCGGGCGACGTTGACGACCTTGTTGCCGGTCGCCTTCTCGAACGGATCGTAGAAGGCCTTGCGCCATGCCGGTCCGAACGGGCCGCCGGGGTCGGCGATCGTCAGTTGCGTCGCCGCCGTGGCTCTCCCGATGAGGGCAGGGGCTGCGACCGCGACGGACGCAAGTCCGACGGCCGATTTGAGAAGCTTGCGCCTCGTGCAGAACATATCCCCGTTTGTCATGGTCTCTCCCTTTCCTGTCGGCGGGATTTCCCGCTCTGTCGTTGTTCTTGGGTATTATCCGGCCTTGCCGGCCTTTCTTGCTGCGCGGACCGCGAGAAACTCCTCCATCATGCGGCTGGGTTCACCCGTTGCATAGGCTTCGCGCTGGTTTCTCACGCCGGCCGCCAGGCAATCGCGGAAGCCGGCTTCGGTGACTTCCTGGAAACGCTGCCTGTCGAGCCGCATCGCAACCGGAGGCTTGGCGGCGAGAAGTTCCGCCAGCGCCATGGCTTCCGCCATGACGCGGTCCTGCGGCACGAGCCGGTTGATCACGCCGATACGGTAGCATTCCTCTGCATCCATCATCCGCCCGGTCAGGGTCAGGTCGATGGTCCGCCCCAGGCCGATGATCTCCCGCATGATCCACGGCCCGGTCGTGCTGGCGATGCCCGAATTGATCTCGGGCTGGCCCATGGTGACGCCGTCATGCCCGACCCTGAGATCGCAGAGCAGCGCGACCTGGAAGGCCGAACCGGCCGCGACGCCGTTCAGCGCGGCGACGACCGGCTTCGTCAGCGAGCGGATGCGGTGGTAGAGCCGCTCCCATTCGCCGATCCAGAGTTCAGCGCGGTCGGGATCGAAGGTCTTGGTCTCGTTGAGGTCCTGCCCGGCGCCGAAGGCGCGGTCGCCGGCGCCGGTCAGGATGATGGCGCGAATTCCGGTGTTGGCCTCCATCTCGTCGAAGGCCGCGACGAGTTCGCTGCGCATTGCGGCGTTCCAGGCGTTGAGGACCTCCGGACGGTTCAGCGTGATGACGCCGACCGCTCCATGCGTTTCACGAAGGATGACGCTCATGTTCCTCTCCCCATCGCCGGATTGCAGTATTTATTGTAATGTAATAACTCTTATTGAATGTTCCGCGATGTTGACAGGCTTGTCAATCACCTCAATCAGGGCGGGCCGCGAGAAGGGAAGCAGCGATGGCCGAATCGAAAGCCGTGAAACGGAGGCAGGACAGCGTGGCGGAGGTATCCGCGCGCCCATCGGGGGGCGATCCTCTGATGGTCCTGTCGGTGGAGAAGGCTTTTCGCGTGTTGTCGGCATTCGGCATCCCGCGGCGCACGATGAGCCTGTCGCAGGTCGCGGCCGCGACAGGGCTCGACGTCAGCGCCGCGCAGCGCTTCACCCATACGCTGACGCGCCTCGGTTACCTGATGAAGGACCCGGAGACGAAGCATTTCGAACTGGCGACCAAGACGCTCGATCTCGGCTATCATTTCCTGCGCGGCAACCGTCTCATCGAGCGCGCCACGCCCTATCTCATGCATCTCAGCAAGGAGACCGAGGAGACCGTCAACCTGACGATCCTCGAGGACACGCAGATCATCTTCGTATCGCGCTTCATGAGCCGGTACATGCTCAATACCGATGTCATCGTCGGCACGCGCATGCCGGCGTTCTGCACCGGCCCGGGCGTGGCCATGCTCTCGCGGCTGCCCGAAAGCGAGGCGCTCGACATCATCGACCGGAGCGACCTCCAGGCGCATACCCCGTTCACCACGTGGCGGCGCGACGATCTTGTCGAGAAGCTGCAACGCTCCGCTGTCCAGGGCTACGCCACGGCTTTCGAGGAATTCTACCTCGGCGACGCTTCGATCGCGGCTGCCATTCTGGATGGGCATGGCCGGCCGGAAGCCGCGCTCAACGTTGCGGTTTCGTGCTCGCGTTACAGCCGCGAGGAGGTCGTCAAGCGCTTCGCCGCGCTGGTGATGGCGACCGCGCGCGCCATCTCCGGCATCTGACCCGATTTCGCGTTGCGCCGCTTGACAGCGCGTCGCTTGGTTTTATTCTATTTCAACAAGAGTTATTACAATACAATAATCCATTGGCGGGATGATGACATCTGCCGGCGATGACCTTGCGGGAAACGGCCAGTTGATGCGGGTTGCGCAACGCACCGGCAAGAGGATCAGCATCACCATCGACGGGCGGGAAATCGGTGCGACGGCCGGGGACAGCGTTCTGGCCGCGGTGCTGACGCATGGCAGGCAGCTGCGCGAACTCGAATTCGGCGGCAGTCCGCGTGCCGGTTTTTGCCTGATGGGCGCCTGCCAGGATTGCTGGGTCTGGCTTGAAACCGGCGGGCGCATCCGTGCCTGCACCACGCTGGTCGCCGATGGCATGGCGATCAGAACCTCCGGCTCGCCATGATGACGCTGGCAACGACGCGGGTCGTCATCATCGGGGCCGGGCCGGCCGGCATCCGTGCAGCGGAAACGCTGGCGCAGGCGGGGTTGCGGCCGATCCTGGTCGATGAGGGGCGGCTGCCCGGCGGGCAGGGCTATCGCCGGCCATCGGCCGGGCTGGCGCTCGATATGGATGCGCTGCTCGGAACGCAAGCCGCCAAGTACCGCGCACTTCATGCACGCTTCGCGGAGCTGGCCCCGGCCATCGATTACCGGCCCGAAACCCTGGCCTGGGCCGTGCATGAGGGCACCTTGCATGTGGCGCGGGACGGCGCCGCCGCCACGCTGCCCTTCGATGCGCTGCTGATCGCGGCCGGCGCGGCGGATCGGGTGTTCCCGGTCAAGGGCTGGACCTTACCGGGCGTGTTCACGCTTGGCGGGGCGCAGGTCATCCTGAAGGATCAGGGCTGCCTGATCGGCCGTCGCATGGTGTTCCTCGGGAGTTCGCCGCTGCTGTCGCTGGCGGCGTTGCAATATCGCCAGTTCGGGGCCGATGTCGCCGCGATCTGCGACACGACCCCGCTGCGCGAGAAGCTTCTCGCCGCGCCCGCGCTGGCCCCGGCTGCGGCGACGGCGCTGCGTGGCCTCGGCTATCTGGCGCGGCTGCGTCGGGATGGCGTGCCGATGTTCAGCGGCACGACGCCCCTCGCCATAGAAGGGCGCGACCACGTCGAGGCCGTGCGCTTCAGGCTGGGCGACGGCGAGGAGCGTGTCATCGCGTGCGATGCGGTCGCTTTCGGCTACGGGCTGAAGCCGGAGACGCAGCTCGCCGAACTGGCCGGAGCCCGGTTCGGCTACGATCCGGTCTTCCGCCTGTGGGGGCCAAACCTTGATGCCGATGGCCGGGCGCGGCCGGGCCTCTATCTGGCGGGCGATTGCGCGGCCATTGGCGGGGCGGATGCCGCCGAGGCGAGCGGCACGCTGGCCGCTCTCGCCCTGCTGGCGGATCTGGGCGGAGAGGTCACGCATCGGGAGCGGCGCGACATGCCGCGGCTTCGGCGCGAGGTCGCGCGCTACCGGAGCTTCCAGAAGGGGCTTGCCCGGGCGTTCGCCTGGCCGGGTTCGCGCGGCGCGACCGCCATCGCCGACGAGGTCGAGCTGTGCCGGTGCGAGAATGTGACCGCCGGCGACATCCGCGCCGCTATTGCCGCCGATCTCGGGCCGGTCGATGTCAATCGCGTCAAGGCGATCACGCGTTGCGGCATGGGGCGATGTCAGGGCCGCATGTGCGGGCCGGCCCTGCAGGAGATCGCGGCGGCTGCAAGCGCGCGGCCGCTGGCCGAGGTCGGGCGCTTGCGCGGCCAGGCGCCGGTCAAGCCGCTGGCGATCGGCAGCGCGGCGGCGCCCGCATGACGGCCGGGCGGGGCGCCGATACGGTCGTCGTTGGCGGCGGGCTGGTCGGCTGCTGGACGGCGTTCTTCCTAGCCCGGCGCGGCCAGCGTGTCACGCTGGTCGACAAAGGTGTTGTTGGCGCCCAGTCGAGCGGCGTGAATTTTGGCAATCTGCGCCTACAGGGGCGCTTCCCGGGCCAATATCCGCTGTCGCTACGTGCCCAGGCGTTGTGGGAGGATCTGCCGGGGCTGATCGGCGAGCCTTGCGAATATGACCGCTGCGGCCATCTCTACCTCGCCATGAATGACGACGAGAAAAGGAAGCTCGACGGCTACGCCGAGGTGTCGGCCTCTTATGGCCTGGATATCGAGCATGTCGGACCGGCCGCATTGCAGCAGCGCTGGCCATGGCTTGGCGGCAAGGTCGTGGCGGCGACCTATTCCGCGCGGGACGCCACCGCGAACCCGCGGCTGGTGACGCCGGCTGTCGCCCGTGCCGCACGCCGCGCCGGGGCAACCATCATCGAGAACACGCGCGTGACCGAGATCGAGCGCCGTGGCGACGACTTCCTGGTGCGAACCGAGGCTGGCGACGACATCCCATGCCGGAGCCTGGTCAATGCTGCCGGGGCCTGGGCGGCGGATATCGCCCGCTGGTTCGGCGAGGACACGCCGCTGTTTCCGGCCGGCCCGCCCCAATTCGTCACCGAGCCATTTCCGTACCGGATCGTGCCGTCCGTCCAGACCATCGACGGTACGGTGATCATGCGGCAGATCCCGCGCGGCAATGTCATCTTGGCGGGCTATCCGCGCACCGCCGTCGATCCGGTTGGCAATCGGGCGCCGGTCCCGCCCGCCAAGACGCTGGCCGGCATGTATCATCTCGGCCAGTTGGTGCCGATGCTGCGCGACTGTCACGTCATCCGGGTCTGGTCCGGCATCGAAGGCTATCTGCCCGACATGCTGCCGGTGATCGGCGCGAGTGCCGGCACGCCCGGCCTGTTCCATGCTTTCGGCTTTTGCGGTCATGGTTTCCAGATCGGGCCTGGCGTCGGCCTGTGCCTGAGCGAACTGATCGTCGACGGCAGCACCGCGACGCCGCTCGACCCCTTTGCGATCAGCCGGTTTGACCGCCCGGTCGCGGTCAGCGAAAAGCTTGGTCGCGAGTTCGATCCACGAACCGCGCATTGATCGGCGGCGCGCGCTTCGCCGCAGCGCCGCCGGCCCAATGCCGTCCGAAAAGGTCTCCCAATGCCTGAAACCGTGCTTTATCTCAGCCGCTCGGAGATTGATGCGCTCCAGCTCGATCCGGTCATCGCCCGGCACCGCGTCACGGCGGCGTTCAAGGCCCATGCCACGGACCGAAGCGCGAGCAGGCCGAAGCTGTCGCTGGACATCGGCCCGGGGCATGCGTTCCAGTCGCTCTGCGCCGCATCGGCCGAGATCGGCATGGCGGCGACCAAATGGCTGGGCATGGCGCGTTCTCCCGACGGCGGGGGCGCCAATATCGATGCCCTCATGGCCCTGAACGATTTCGCGTCCGGGCGCCTGCTCGCCATTCTTGACGGCAATGGCCTGACGGGGCTGCGCACTGCGGCGATGTCGGCGGCGGCCGCCGCCTCGCTCGCCCGCCCAGACAGCGCGGTGATCGGCTTCGTTGGCTGCGGGCTCCAGGCCCGGGCTCACCTGCACGCCATGAAGGCCCTGCTGCCGGGGCTTTCGCGCGTGCTCGCCTTCGGCAAGGGGCGCGCGAGTACGGAGCGGTTCGCGACCTATGCGCGCGGGAACGGCTTCGCCGTCGAGACGATTGCCGATGCCAGCGATGTGGTGCGGGCCAGCGATATCCTGGTCACCTCCGTGCCGATGCGCTCCGGGTTCCGCCCTTTCCTGGATGCGGCATGGCTGCCGGAGGGCAGCTTCGTCTCGGCGGTGGACATCGCGCGCAGCTGGATTCCGGAGAGCCTGGACAAACTCGATCTTCTCGCCACCGACGATCACCGGCAGCAGGCGGAACATCCGCCGATTTTTGGCACGCTTGGCGCATTGGGCAGCTTCCATGCGGATCTGTCGGAATTGTCCGCCGCCTCAGGTCCGCTGCGCAGCCGGCCGGACCAGCGCGCCATGTTCATCTTTCGCGGTTTCGCATTGGCCGACCTCGCCGTGGCGGCCTATGCCTTCCAAGCGGCTGTCGCGCAGCAAAAAGGCATGATCCTGCCGCGCTGAGATTGATGCAGGCCAATGCGAAACCCTCCTGATTGCCGCTCTCTGTCTCAGCGCGGAGCGAGGGCCTGTCGTTAATTAGAAATATCAATCAGTCGCAATAAATAGCATGGCTTTCCATCAGAAATTTCTTCCGTAGGATGATGGCGATAAAAACCTTTCGACGTTGGAACGATGACCGAGAATATAGAGAAGCGCTGTCCCGTTTTCCCGACATCCATCGCGGGTTTCGCCGTGGGCGAGCGCTGACGATGCGCGCGGGAAACCTCGATATGCTGCTGGCCGCCCGAGAACGCGGCGCGCTGCCGGAAGGCGCCGTCGAACGTCGCGCGGGCGTGGCATGATGCCGAATCCTGACGCGCCGACCTGGAGCCTGCACCCGTCTGGAGATCGCCTGCTGGCGATCGTGTGCACCCATGCCGATCCAAAGGTCGCCAATGGCTGGTGCCAGGCCCTTGCGCGTGCCTTCGCGGATCATCTGCCGGCCGGCGTCGACGGCATCGTCCCCGCCATGATCAGCGTGACGCTGCATTATCAACCGGAGCGCGTGCTGGCCGCCATGCCAAGGGACCGGCGAGGGGGCAAATCTCCCTACGCGACCTCTCCTTACGCGATCTCTCCCTACGCGATCCTGGCCGAGCAGGTCACCGCGCTCATCGCTGCGTTCGATCTCGACCGCTCCGCGGTTGGGCGGGATATCACCATTCCCGTATGCTACGGCGGAGAGTACGGGCCGGACCTCGAGGAACTGGCCGAGGCTTGCGGCCTCACCCCGCAAGAGGTCATTGCGCTGCATACGGCGGCGCCTGTCGATGTCCTGGCCGTCGGGTTCGCGCCCGGGCATCCCTATATCGGCTATTTCGATGCGCGCCTGTCGCTCGGCCGGCGGAGTTCCCCGCGCCCCGAGGTGCCGGCCGGCACCGTCGCGGTCGCCAATCGCCAGAGCGTCATCTATCCGACGCGGCTTCCCGGTGGCTGGAACCTCATCGGGCGCACGCCGCTTATCATGTTCGACCCCTACCGCGCCGAACCGTCGCTGGTCGTCGCGGGTGACAGGATTCGCTTTGTCGCCATCGACCGCTCGCAGTTCGAGGCCCTGGCATCGCAGCAGGAGGGGCGGCCATGAGCATCGAGGTCATCGCGCCGGGCCTTCTATCCTCGTTCCAGGATCTGGGGCGGCGCGGGTTTCAGCATCTCGGCGTGCCGCTGAACGGTGTCATGGACGAGCGCGCCCATCGCATCGCCAACTGGCTCGTGGGCAATCGTTCAGGTCTGGCTACCCTTGAAATCACGCTTCTCGGCCCGACCCTGCGCTTCGGCGTGCCGATGTGCATCGCCCTCTCCGGCGCTGACCTGTCGGCCACGCTGAACGGCGGCACCATGCCCTTGAACCAGGCCGTCCGTGTCGTGGCGGGCGATATCCTGAGTTTCGGCGAGTCGAAAAGAGGCATCCGCGCCTATCTCGCGGTGCGGGGAGGCTATG
Source organism: uncultured Alphaproteobacteria bacterium (assembly GCA_937988775.1). Taxonomy (GTDB): domain Bacteria; phylum Pseudomonadota; class Alphaproteobacteria; order Rhizobiales; family Beijerinckiaceae; genus CALKHP01. The sequence goes on along the minus strand of CALKHP010000030.1, from coordinate 121,505 downwards.
CGCTGGAGCTTGTGATGGGCAGCACCAGCACCAATATTCGCGCCGGTTTTGGCGGGCTTGGCGGCAAGGCGCTGCGCAAGGACACGACAATCCCGCTGAAGCGCGCGTCGGGGCACGAGTTGCCGGTTGCGGGCATCCTTCCCGCCTTCGCCACCGGCATCGTGCAGGAGTTCGACGCGCCGCTGCGCGTCATTGCCGGCCGCGAGCAGGATAAGTTCACGCCGGAGAGCATCAGCGCCTTTGGCGCGGACATCTATCAGATCTCGCCGCAGTCCGACCGCATGGGCTATCGCCTGAAAGGCACGCCGCTCAGTCGAATCCGCGCCGTCGACATGCTGTCGGAGGCGGTGAGCGCCGGGACGGTGCAGGTGCCGCCCGACGGGCAGCCCATTATCCTGATGGCGGACTGCCAGACATCCGGCGGCTACCCGCGCATCGCGCATGTCGCTTGGGTGGACCTGCCGCGCCTGGCGCAGTTCGCGCCCGGAAGGCAGCTTCGCTTCGAATGGATCGCGCTTGCCGAGGCCCAGCGCCTCGCCGTGGCGCAGGCGCGCGTATTTCGCGCGATGGAGCATGGGGCACCGTGATGCGATGCATACCCGCTCCGGCGACAATATCGCAACAAAAAGATCAAACTCATCAGCGGGATAGCTGAAAACATATAAGGTTGGTACAATGGACTTGCTGAGCCAGAAATTCGCGAAGCTGGGAACTGCCGATGCACCGGGGCAGGAGGTGCGCCTTCACATTTCCGAAGCCGCCCTTTCGCTGCGCGGCGACAAGATCCACGACCGTCGGGTGGATTTTTCGCACGGCGATGTCGATGCATTCACGCCGGTTCCCGCCGCGCTCGACGAATTCCTTGAGGGTTTTCGCGCTGGTGGCGCGCAGGCCTATACCGAATATCTCGGCAGCGCCGATATCCGCTCGGCGCTTGCGGGAAGGCTGGCGGCTTTCACCGGCGTCTCGACCTTGGGCGCCGACAACCTGATCATCACCAATGGCACGCAGGGCGCGCTCTTTCTCGCGGTCGCCTCGATGGTTGCGCGCGGCACCAAGGTGGCGGTCATCCAGCCGGACTACTTCGCCAACCGCAAGCTGGTCGAGTTCATGGAGGGGGAGGTCGTTCCCATTGATCTCGCCTATTTCGGCAACGGGAGCGGTGCCGGCCTCGATCTGCAGCAACTGGAGGACGCTTTCAAGGTCGGCGTGAAGGTGATGCTGTTCTCGAACCCCAACAATCCCATCGGCGCGGTTTATTCCGCCGAGGAGGTCAATGGCATTGCACGGCTCGCCACGCAGTATGGCATCACGATCATTGCCGATCAGCTCTACTCACGCCTGCTTTACAGCGGCGAGGTCTATCATCACCTGAGCGCCGAGGATATCGATCCAAACCAGGTCCTGACGTTGATGGGGCCGTCCAAGACCGAGTCGCTGAGCGGTTTCCGCCTCGGCGTCGCCTTTGGAGCGCCTCACATCGTGGAACGCATGGAAAAGCTCCAGGCCATCGTTTCTCTGCGCGCCGCCGGCTACAATCAGGCGGCCTTGCGGACCTGGTTTGCCGAGCCCGAGGGCTGGATCGAGCAGCGTATCGCCCTCCACCAGGCAATTCGGGACGGTATCGTCCAGCGTTTCGCCGCCGCCAGGGGTGTCCGGATACGCACGCCGCAAGGTGGCAGCTACGTGTTTCCGCGCCTGCCGGAACTCACCGTCCCGCTCGGTGATTTTGTCCATATCCTGCGGCTCCAGGCGAATGTGATTGTCGCCTCCGGCAACCAGTTCGGCACACGCTCCGGCGACAGCATCCGCCTCAACTTCTCCCAGGATCATGACGCCGCTTTGGCGGCCGTCGACCGTATTGTCGAGATGCTGGACAGGTATCGGCGATAGAATGAGCCTTGCCACTCCCGGCGCCGGAACGACCACGGCGCCTTTCTTTTCATGCCTGACGGCGTCCTGAACCAGGAGCTATGCCATGATGCGGACCATTGATCTCAACTCGGACCTCGGCGAGGGGTTCGGCCCCTGGAAAATGGGCAACGATGCTGCCGTCCTCGACATCGTGACGAGCGCCAACATTGCCTGCGGCGGCCATGCCGGCGATCCCGCGACCATGGTCGAGACGCTGACGCTCGCCCGTGAGCGCGCGGTCGTTGTCGGCGCCCATCCCGGCTTCGCCGACCGGGAAGGCTTCGGCCGGCGCCTCATTCCGATGTCGGCCACCGAGGTCGAGCAGCTTGTGGCGACACAGATCGGTGCCCTGATGGGAGCGGCTGCCCTTGCGGGGGTCGCGGTGCGCTACGTCAAGCCACATGGCGCGCTCAACAACTGGGCCGCCGTCGATCATTCCGCTGCTGCGGCCATTGCGCGTGCGACCCGCGCCGTCTGCCCAGACCTCGCCATCCTCGCCATCTCCGGCACGACGCTGGAACGCGCAGGGCGCGAGGCCGGGCTGGCAGTCTTCAGCGAGATCTATGCCGACCGGGCCTATCTCGCGGATGGCCAGTTGGTGCCGCGCTCGCGGGAAGGTGCCGTGATCCACGATGCGGGAGTTGCCGCGCACCGTCTCGTCGCTTTCATGTCGAAGGGCCTGATGCCGACAATCGATGGCCCGGCGATCCGTCTTGAGGCCCAGTCGATCTGCGTTCATGGCGACAGCCCGGGTGCGCAGCGCATGGCCGCCGAGGTTCGCGCAGCATTGGAGGCGGCGGGTATCTCATTCGCGCCATTCGTGAAGCCCAGCTAGGACGGGTATCGGCACGCCTACCGGCGCGATGCTCTTCGTTCTGGGTTGCGAGGCGAGCACCCTTATCCCCGGCTACCCGTTCATGTCGGTGGCTGATGCGTTACGGCACCGGCTCGTTGCCTGACTGAAACGGGCGGTCAGGGCGCCATCAGAAATGGGGAGCACTTACCCCCGTTTCTGGGGGAGAACCCTCGGTCGAAGAGGGATAAGTTATTGTTGTGTAGAGAAAATGCGACGCCGCCAGAGACTGGCGCGCCCTACGGGACTCGAACCCGTGTTTTTGCCGTGAAAGGGCAACGTCCTAGACCGCTAGACGAAGGGCGCGGTCGAAAGCGCGGGATGCGCTCGCGAGGGCAGACCTATAGAAAATCTTGGCGTGGGGAGCAAGCATTAGCACGCGTTCGTCTGTCGCGAACTTGTGTCATGTTGAATCGTCTCGCAAATTCATCAGGTTATGTCGGGTCGGTTGACCTGGCATCGCCCGGTTTCGCTGTGGCGGCGCGCCGTCGCGGTGGTCATTGCCGCCGGAACATGGCAAGTGCAGGCGCATGGCATTGACTTGGGGGATGCGCTCTTGGCTTATTTGACGGACACGAAGCCGCTGCGGCTTGGCGATTTTGCGCGCATGCGGGCGGCGGGTGAGAAGATCACCATGCTGACCTGCTACGATTCGAGCTTCGCGAGCGTGCTCGACGAGGCCGGCGTCGAGATGTTGCTGGTCGGCGATTCGATGGGCAATGTCGTGCAGGGCCATAGCTCCACGCTGCCGGTCACCGTCGAGCAGATGGAGTATCACACCGCCTGCGTGGTGCGGGGTGTCAGGCGGGCCTTCGTCGTGGCCGACATGCCGTTTGGCTCCTACCATGAGGGGCCTGAGCAGGCGATGCGCAATGCCGCGCGCTTTCTCAAGGCCGGCGCGCATATGATCAAGCTCGAGGGCGGCGCCTACACGGCCGGGATCGTGCGCTTCCTGGTCGAACGCGGCGTGCCGGTCTGCGCCCATATCGGCCTGACGCCGCAGGCCGTGCACCAACTCGGCGGCTACCGCGTGCAGGGCAAGCTCGACGCGGCCGCCCAGACCCTGAAAGCCGACGCGCTGGCGCTGGAACAGGCCGGCGCCAGTGCCGCGGTGCTGGAAATGGTGCCGGCGGCGCTCGCCGCCGAGATCACCAGCGCCACCAGCACCATGGCGACGATCGGCATTGGCGGCGGCGTCGACTGCCACGGCCAGGTGCTGGTGCTCTATGACATGATCGGTGTCTATCCCGGCAAGAAGCCGCGCTTCTCCAAGGATTTCATGCCGGAGGGCGGCAGCATTGCCGGCGCGGTCGCGGCCTATGTCGCCGCCGTCAAGGCGAAGACCTTCCCCGGCGCCGAACAGAGCTACTAGACGGCGCCAGTACTCCCTCGGCTCTTGCAAAATCGCCTTTTGCCGGCCATGTCCGGTGCTGAGTGATCAGCACCGCACGAGGCTTGCCGAACCGATGACCGACGCGCCCAACAGAACCGAGAGCCGCGCTTTCGAGGCCGATGTTTCCCGCCTGCTGCACATAATGGTGCACGCGGTCTATTCCGACAAAGACGTCTTCCTGCGCGAACTGATCTCCAACGCGGCGGATGCCTGCGAGAAGCTGCGCTACGAGGCGATCGCGGAGCCTGCCCTGCTTGGCGATGACGGCAAGCTGCGCATTCTCGTTGGGATCAATGCGGAAAACCGGCGCCTGACCATCGAGGATAACGGCATCGGCATGAGCCGCGACGACATGGTCGAGGCGCTCGGCACCATCGCGCGCTCCGGCACGCGCGCCTTCATGGAGCGTGTCGAGGCGGCGCAGGCCAAGGAGGGCGCCCAGCTCATTGGCCAGTTCGGCGTCGGCTTCTATTCGGCCTTCATGGTCGCCGATCGGGTGGATGTGTTGTCGCGCCGTGCGGGCAGCGACGAGGCGTGGTTGTGGTCGTCCGACGGCAAGGGCGAATTCTCGGTTGCACCGGCCGCACTTGAGGATGCGCCGCCGCGCGGCACGCGCGTCGTGCTTCACCTCGCCGAGGCCGCTAAAACCTATGCCGAGCGCCACACGCTGGAGCGCATCATCAAGGCACAATCGGGCCATGTGCCGGTGCCGATCTCGCTTCTCTCCAAGCCCGGCGAAGAGCCGGCGCAGATTGCCGACGGCGCGGCGCTGTGGACGAGGCCCAAGGCCGAGATCAGCAAGGAAGAGTATACCGACTTTTATCGCAGCATTGCCGGCCAGTATGACGAGCCGGCCGAGACGATCCATTTCCGCGCCGAGGGCCGGCATGAATATGCCGCGCTCGCCTTCGTGCCGGGCTCGCGGCCGTTCGACCTGTTCGATGTCGATCGCGCCGGCCGCATGAAGCTCTACGTCAAACGCGTCTTCATCACCGATGAGGCCGAGTTGCTGCCGCGTTATCTGCGCTTCGTGCGCGGCATCGTCGATTCCGCCGACCTGCCGCTGAATGTCTCGCGCGAGATGATCCAGGACAGCCCGCTCCTCGCGGCGGTCAGGAAAGGCGTCACCAACCGCATCCTGGCCGATCTCGTCAAGCTCGCCGACAGCGACGCCGCCAGGTTCGCCGCGATCTGGGAGAATTTCGGCACGGTCATCAAGGAAGGGCTGTACGAGGATTACGAGCGCCGCGACCAGCTTCTCGGTCTTGCCCGCTTCAAGACCACGACTTCGGCCGGCGGGTGGCGCGGCCTGAAGGATTATCTCGGCGCGCTGAAGGAAAACCAGACGGCGATCTATGTGCTGGCCGGCGACGATCTTGCCCGGCTCGAAGCCTCGCCGCAGCTTGAAGGGTTTCGCGCGCGCGGCATCGAGGTGCTGCTGCTGAGCGATCCGGTCGACAGTTTCTGGGTGGCGGGCACGCCTGAATTCGAGGGCAAGCCGCTGAAATCCGTGACGCAGGGAGCGGCCGATCTGGCATTGATCCCGCTTCTCGACAAGGATGAGAAGCCGGCGGCAACCGATTCCGGCATCACGGATTTCGTGGCCTTCGTGAAGCTGACGCTTGGCGATGCGGTCGCCGACGTGCGCGCCTCCGATCGCCTCACCGAGAGTGCCGTCTGTCTCGTCGCGCCCGAGAACGGGCCCGATCGGCAGTTCGAGCGCCTGCTCGCCGCCGCGGGCCGGCTCGATGCCTCCGCCAAGCCGATCCTCGAGATCAACCCGCGCCATGCCCTCGTCGTGGCGCTGGCCGGCGCGGCGGATGAAAGCTTCAAGGCCGATGCGGCGCACCTCCTGCTCGACGAGGCCCGTATCCTCGACGGCGAGCGCCCGGCCGACGCGCGCGCCTTCTCGCAACGGCTGGCGAAGGTGCTGAGCAAGGGGCTGCAAGGGTAGGGTGCTTGAGGAGGCTTCGGGCTGGCCCACGCCCTGTCATTCCCGCGCAGGCGGGAATCCAGAGACGCTAGCGCAACGACCCTGGATTCCCGATCGCGCTTGCGCGCGTCGGGAATGACACTGAGCATGCCGTTACGCTCTTCCGATCGAGATCGGCGGATCAAGTCCGCCGATGGCGGCGCGGGAAAGATGAGCGGCGCGCCGGATCCTGCCTCGTCATGGCCGGACCAAGCCCGGCTGTGACGGCGGAGAGTTTGGCAAGCCGCTCTCACCTTCCTCAGCAGTCATCGGCCGGCTTGACCGGCCGATCCCGATACGGAATGGCTCTGATCCCCGCATATTCGCGCCGAATGCGCGAGACGCGCCAAAAATCTGAAAATTCCCACGGAGAGCGTTTCTATCGTCGCGCGCGGCTGCGAGAGAAGAAACCTTGCGCGTCCACGATAAGAATTAAGAAATTCATCTAAATTGCCTTTTAGTACAATTATTATGCATTATCGAGCCAATATCATTCGTTTGCGCTGCTCCTGCGCGGGTGGCAAGGCCAAGCTATCGGACGCCCCCCATGCGCCTGCCATCCGGCGGACGCGGCGAGGCGTACCCTTTGGAACCAAGCCGAACGGAGATCATGCCATGGCCGATCATCAAGCAAGCCCTCTCGTCACGGCCGACTGGGTCAAGGACAATCTTGCCAACCCGAAGCTGCGGCTGTTCGAGGTCAGCGTCGATCCCGGCGTCTATGCCGGCGCGCATATTCCCGGCGCCGTCAACCTCGACTGGCATGTCGATCTGGTCGATACCGTCAACCGCGACATCGCCTCGCGCGACAAGCTGCAGGCGACGCTGCGCAAGGCCGGCGTCGAGGCGGATACCACCATCGTCATCTATGGCGACCATAATAACTGGTTCGCGGCCTGGGGCGCCTGGGTGCTCGACGTCTACGGGCTTGGCGCCAACGTCAAGCTGCTCGACGGTGGCCGCAAGCTGTGGGAGGCGCGCAAGCTGCCAGTGACGGCCGAGGTGCCGGCCTTCAAGCCGTCATCCGTCGTGCTGGCCGAGCGCAACGAAAAGCTGCGCGCCCGCCTGCCGAACGTGCTCGATATCGTCGAGGGCCGCGTCGACGGCCGGCTGATCGATATCCGCTCGCCGGATGAGTATGCCGGCAAGGTTTTCGCGCCCGAGGGCGTCAAGGAACTGGCAATCCGCGCCGGCCATGTCCCCGGCGCCGAGAACGTGCCATGGGGCACGATCGTCAACGAGGACGGCACTTTCAAGCCGACCGACGAGATCCGCAGGATCTACGCCGCCAAGGGCGTCGACGGCTCGAAGCCGGTGGTGACCTATTGCCGGATCGGCGAGCGCTCGAGCCATTCGTGGTTCGCGCTCAAGCGCATCCTCGGTTATGACGCGCGCAACTATGACGGCTCCTGGACCGAATATGGCAATGCCGTCGGCGTGCCGGTGGTCAACGAGAGCGGCACGATCTGGCTCGGCAAGTAAAGCCTGGGTGGATAATGAAGGGAGCCGGCCGCAAGGCCGGCTTCGTCTTTTGGGGCGAAGGGGCCGGGCGGCCTACCGCTCGAATTCCTGAATACCCTGTTCCGTGACGATGGCGTTCATCGGAATGTCGTGCTTGCGCGGATAGATCGTCGGGATCGCCGAGCGCGCATAGCCGACGCCGATGGCGAAGGCCGGCTTCGGCAGGCTGGCGAGCGTCCGGTCGAAAAAGCCGCCGCCATAGCCGAGCCGATAGCCCTGCTTGTCGTAGCCGACCAGCGGCGCGATGACGATGTCGGGCACCACAGCCTCGCCCTTCGACGGCGCCGGGATGCCCCAGATGCCGCGTTCGAGCGGGTCGCCATGGTTCCAGGCCCGGAACACCATCGGCGTATGCTTGGCGACCACCACCGGCAGGGCGGTAATGCCGCCACGGCCGCCGATCTGCTCAAGCCATGTGCGCAGGTCGGGCTCGCCCCGGAACGGCCAGTAGACGCTGACGATGCGGCCGCGCGGCCGGCCGATCAGCCGGTGCAGCGTGGCGGCGATGCTGGCCGAATAATGCGCCCGCGTCTCGGCCGTCACGGCGAGCCGCTTCGAGATCAGCCGCTCGCGCTCGGCCTTGCGCCAACGGGCAATGTTCCTGGCTTCCTCCGCCTCGCTATAGGGTGTGAGCCCGGTATAGTGCGGATCGACCTCATGCATCGAGCAGGCCGGCGAGGCAAAACCGGCGCTTTCCACCACAGTGGTGTCGCTCATGCGCAGCACCTCTCGACGGCGGGGGTGGCCGGCGGCGCGGCATTTGTCGCCACGATATTTGTCGCCATGACCTGCCAGGCCGGATCGCGCGAGCCCTGCGGCCTGGCGAAAACCCAGGTGTCGCAGACCCGCGCCTGGGCGGTGGGGCTGCCCTCGATCACCTTGCGCTGCATGTCGTAGGTCGTCCTGAACAGGTCGCTGGTGAAGCGGACCGTGAGTGTGGCCAGCCCATCGCCGATGGAACTATCGTCGATTTCCGGCTTGTCGATCCGCGAGAAGATCACGTCCATGGTCTCGCCGCGGGCCTCCCTTTCGACGATCGCCGCGTCGAAAGCGTCATAGACCGCGCCTGAAAGCAGCGGTTTCAGCGTCTGGCGGTCCCCGGCGGCGAAGGCGATCGTCACCGCTTCATAGGCGGCGGCCGCGCCGTCGAGAAAATCGTGCAGGTTGAAACGCGGGTCGGCCTGGCGGATTTGCGCCACGAACGCCGCGAGGCGGCTTGGGACGGCAGCGCGCGCCATCTCTTCCTTGAGCGCCGGGAAACCCGGCATTGCGGCCGTCACGCGGGCCGTTGCCCCGTTTGCGGGCGCAGGCCCGTGGTTTTCCGTATCCTCGCCCGCCGAGGGATTCTTGAGCCAGTTGCGGATGCCCCAGTAAATCCACACCATCCACACCAGCCAGATCAGCGCCGACGCGTCGGTCTCGTGAGGCATTTCAGTCCTCCTTCCGGTCGGCGCCCGAACCCGGTTCGGAACGCCACCGGGGCCGGGCGCGCCGAAGCATCGGAGCCACGCTCCATCGCCTCGCAACGTCCTGCCACGGAAGACAGTGTCCTCCTTGTTAAGAAAGCAATCAAACGAATTTAATAATCTTTTATCTGCACAATTTCTGCGCTATATAACAGGAGGGTGCATGATGGATATCGAGCTGGCCCGGACCTTTCTGGAAATCGTCGCGACGCGCAGCTTCGTGCGCGCGGCGGAGCGCCTGAATGTCAGCCAGACGGCGGTGAGCGCCCGCGTGCGCTCGCTCGAGCAGCAGCTTGGCCGCAAGCTGTTCGTGCGCAACAAGAACGGCGCCGCGCTGACCCCGGCCGGCGAGCAGTTCCTGCGCTATGCGCCGACCTTCGTGCAATTATGGGAGAGCGCGCGCCATCAGGTCGCGGCACCGCCTGGGCGGCGCGCCGTGCTGAGCATTGGCGGCGAACTGAACCTGTGGCATCCCTGGCTGCTCGAATGGCTGCAATGGATGCGCCGGCGCGCGCCCGATATCGCGCTCAGGGCGCAGGTCGGCGCGCCGGAGGACCTGGCCGATCAGGTCGCCAATGGCGTGCTCGACATCGCCGTGATGTATGCGCCGCAATACCGGCCGGGGTCGCGGGTCGAATTGCTGCTCGAGGAGAAACTCGTCCTCGTCAGCACCGATCCGGACGCGCGGCGCATCGATCCGGAAACCTATGTCTATATCGATTGGGGGCCGGATTTCGCGCATCGGCACGACATCAGCTTTCCCGAGATCACCAATCCGGGCCTGTTTGTCGGCCTCGGGCCGCTCGGCCTGAGCTACATTCTCGGCGCGGGCGGCGCCGGCTATTTCCGCCAGCGCGCGGTGGCGCCGCATCTGGCCGGCGGACGGCTGCATCTTGTCGCGGGTGCGCCAAGCTTCTTCTATCCGATCTATGCTGTGTGTTCGGCGCAGTCGGATGACGACCTGCTGGCCGTCGCCATCGAAGGGCTGCGCAGCGTCGCCGACAGCGATCCGGCCCTGAAACGTGAGCGCGGCGAGCCCGGTTTTCCATCTGATCAGGAGGTTCGATCATGACTGCTTCCTTGCGTACCAAGCGGATTTACGACCAGCCTGCCGCCGATGACGGCACGCGGGTGCTTGTCGACCGCATCTGGCCGCGCGGCATCACCAAGCAGGCCGCGGCGATCGACCATTGGCTGAAGGATATCGCGCCGAGCACCGAACTGCGCAAATGGTTCGGGCACGAGCCCGAGCGCTGGCCGGAATTCCAGCAGCGCTTCAGGAACGAACTGGAGGCGAACGAGCCGGCGGTCAGCGTGTTGCGCAAGCTGGCGGCGGGCGAGGGGACGGTGACCTTGCTGTTCGCCGCCCGTGACGCCGAACGCAATAACGCGGAAGTGATCAAGGCCTATCTGACCGGCGCAAAACGCTGATCGGCACTGCCGGCGCTGGCGGCGCAGCCTCTTTTTCGCCGCCGCGATATGGCATTTGTAAAACAGTCTGCCCGCACGACAGCGATGGCTGCGAAAACCGATATACAAATCAGTCAAAGTTTGCCATTTCATCGCCGGGCGGCGACAATATGTGAAGATATCTTATTGAAGAGATCACCGTGGCTCATCGCTTCCGCTTTATAGTATCGCTTGCGGTCGTCGCGGCTCTGGCCGGCTATGGCTACGTGCGCTGGGCCGGCCATAAGGAAGCCGGCCCGCCGGTCGCCGTGGCGGCGTCACGCGATGCGGGCGTCGCGGTGACGACGGCCATTGCCAGCCAGGTGACGTTTCCGATCCGCCGCCGCTCGATCGGCGTGATCGAATCGCCAGCGCAGGTGACGATCAAGTCACGCATCGACAGCCAGATCGTCGAGCAACACGTGAGCGACGGCCAGATCGTCCGCAAGGGCGACCTGCTGTTCTCGCTCGACGATCGCGAGGTGCGCGCCAACATCGCGCGCGACCAGGCGACGCTCGAGAAGGACCGCGCGACCTCGGCCAAGGCGAATGCCGATCTCAGCCGGACAAGGCAGTTGATTGCCCGCAACGCCGCCGCCCAGGCGACGCTCGATGCCGCCGTCGCCGACGCCAAGGCGGCGGAAGCCACCATCGCCGCCGACCAGGCCACGCTCGAGGCCGACCAGTTGCGGCTGACCTTCACCCGCATCACCGCGCCGATCACCGGCCGCCTCGGCACCATTCGCGTCACGCCCGGCAATCTCGTCAGCGCCAACGATGCTTCCGGCGCCGGGCTGGTGACGATCACGCAGGTCCGCCCGGTGCGCGTCGCCTTCTCGATGCCCGAGCGCGATCTCGAATTGCTGCGCAAGGCCTATTGGCGCAAACCGCCGGCCGAAAAAGCCGCGGTGCGGGTGTTCGCGCCCGGCAGCGACAAGATGCTGGCCGAAGGAAAACTCGATTTCATCGACAGTTCGGTCGAGACCGCGTCCGGCACCATCACCGCCAAGGCGACCTTCCCGAACGAGCGTTACCGGCTGGTGCCGGGCCAGTATGTCGATGTCGAGATCGATCTCGACAGCGTGCCCAACGTCGTCACCATTCCGGCCATCGCGATGCAGACCGGCCAGAACGGCCCGTTCGTGTTTACCGTCATGCCGGACAAGACGGTCGAAATCCGGCCGATCACGCTGCTTGGCAGCGAGGGCGATCGCATCGCCATCGAAACCGGCGTCTCGTCCGGCGACCACGTCGTGATCGAGGGCCAGTTGCGGCTCGATAAGGGCACGAAGGTCGTCGAGAGCGTGCGCCAGGAAGAAACCGCGATGCAGCCGCCGCCGCGCACCTATGCCGAAACGACGCTCAAGAGCGCTGTCGAGCCGGTGGCCGAGAGGCAGCAGTGAATATTCCGGCCTTTTGCATCAGGCACCCGGTCGCCTCCATCCTGATGTCGGTGGCGCTGATTTTCGGCGGCATTTTCGGCTATCAGGCGCTGCCGGTCGCAGCGCTTCCCAATACCGATTTTCCGGTCATCAACGTCTCGGCCAAGCTGCCCGGCGCCTCGCCCGATACCATGGCGAACGCCGTCGCCACGCCGATGATCAAGCAGTTCGCGACCATTGCCGGCATCGACAGCATCACCACAACCTCGACGCAGGGCTCGACCTCGATCAGCGTGCAGTTCGGGCTCGACCGCAATATCGACAACGCCGCCGCCGACATCCAGGCCGCGATCGCCCGCGTGCAGCGGCAATTGCCGTCCGAGATGACGGACCCGCCGAGCTATCGCAAGTCGAACCCGGCGGATGCGCCGATCCTGCTGCTGGCGTTGCAGAGCGATACGCTGCCGCTGTCCAAGCTCGACGAGATGGCGCAGCAGATCATCTCGCCGACGCTCTCGACCATCGATGGCGTGGCGCAGCTGCTGATCTTCGGCAGCCAGAAATATGCCGTGCGCGTGCAGGTCGATCCCAATGCGCTCGCCGTGCGCGGCCTCGGCGTCGACCAGGTGCAGGAGGCCGTCGCCAACGCCAACTCGGCCACGCCGGTCGGCACGCTGCAGAACAGCACGCAGAACCTGTCGATCCAGACCAATACCCAGATGAAGGATGCCGCGCAGTTCCGCGACATCATCGTCTCCTATCGCGACGGCCGGCCGGTGCGCCTCAAGGACGTGGCCAACGTCATCGATTCGGTCGAGAACAACCAGACGAGGAGCTGGTACGACGGCAAGCGCGCCATCGTGCTCGCCGTGCAGCGCCAGCCCGATGCCAATACCGTCGCCGTCGTCGACCGCGTCAAGGCGATCCTGCCGACGCTTGCCAGCCAGATGCCGCCGACGGTCGCGATCCATGTGCTGAACGACCGCGCCTCGTCGATTCGCGCCGCGGTCGCCGACGTGCAGTTCACGCTCGGGCTGACGATCTGCCTCGTGGTGATGGTGATCTTCGTGTTCCTGCGCAAGATATCGGCGACGATCATTCCGGCGCTCGCGGTGCCGATCTCGATCGTGGCGACGCTCGGCGCCATGTATCTGTTCGGCTTCTCGATCGACAATATTTCGCTGCTGGCGCTGACCCTGTCGGTCGGGCTCGTCGTCGACGATGCCATCGTCATGCTGGAGAATATCGTCCGGCATATGGAGGAGGAGGGCAAATCCCGCTTCCAGGCGGCGCTCGACGGTTCGCGCGAGATCGCCTTCACCATCGTCTCGATCACCGCCTCGCTGGTCGCGGTGTTCATTCCGGTGCTGCTGATGGGCGGCGTGGTCGGCAAGGTGTTCCACGAGTTCGCCATCGTCGTCACCTGTTCGCTGGTCGCCTCCGCCTTCGTCTCGCTGACGCTGACGCCGATGATGGCCTCGCGCCTGCTCAGCCCGGTCGAGACCGAAGCCGAGCGCAACAGGGGGCTGGGTGGCGCGCTCGAGCGCGGCTTCGAGGCGGTCAAGGGCTGGTATGACAGCCTGCTGACGCTGTGCCTGCGCTTCAAGTTCGCGGTGTTCCTGGTATTTCTCGGCACCATTGCCGGCACGGCCTACCTGTTCGTGATTATCCCGAAGGGCTTCTTCCCGATCGAGGATATCGGCCAGCTCAGCGTCTCGACGGAGGCCCGGCAGGACATCTCGCTCGATGACATGGCGCGGCTCCAGAAGGAGGTCGGCAAGGTTTTCGCCGCTTCGCCCCATGTCGCGCATCAGGCGTTCGTCGTCGGCTCGACCGCCGGCAGTTCCAGCACGACGATGAACCAGGGCCGCATGTTCGTCCAGCTGAAGGACAAGGACGAGCGGCCGCCGCTGAGCAAGGTGCTGGCCGATCTCAGGCGCGACCTCGCCAAGGTTCCCGGCATCACGACTTACATCGTGCCGACCCAGAACCTGCGCTTCGGCACCAGGCGCAGCAAGAGCCAGTACCAGTTCGTGATGCAGGGCCTCGATACGGCGAAGCTCTACGAATGGTCGCAGCGCATGGCCGATGCGATGGGGCAGGACGCGACCTTCCTCGACGTGACCACGGACTTGCAGTCCAACGCGCCGGAATCGACCGTGGTGGTCGATAAGGACAAGGCGGCGACGCTCGGCATCAACGCCGACCAGCTCCGCTCGACGCTGTATTCGGGCTTCGGCGTCAGGCAGATTTCGACGATCTATGCCACGGGCGACAGCTACATGGTGGTGATCGAGTTCGATCCGCGCGTGAACTGGAACAACAACCTGCTCGACAACGTGCATATCCGCTCCGATAGCGGCCGGCTGATCCCGATCAGCGCTTTCGCCAAGGTGGTGCGCACCGCCGGGACGCTGTCGGTCAACCAGCTCGGCCAGCTGCCGGCGGTGACGATCTCGTTCAACCTGCCGGCCGGGCTGTCGCTGAGCAACGCGACCGACCGCATCGACCAGTTGAGGCAGCAGATCAGGTTGCCCGCCGATATCTCGACCGCCTATTCGGGCGAGGCGGATATCTTCAAGAAGTCGCTCGCCAACCAGAACCTGCTCATCCTGGCGGCGATCGCCACGATCTACATCGTGCTCGGCATGCTGTATGAGAGCTTCGTCCATCCACTCACCATCCTGACTGGCTTGCCGGCGGCGGCCTTCGGCGCGCTGGCCTCGCTGATGCTGTTCGGCCTGGACCTGAGCGTGATCGCCATTATCGGCCTGCTGATGCTGATCGGCATCGTCAAGAAGAACGCCATCATGATGATCGACGTTGCCCTGCATTTGCAGCGCGCCGGCACCTCGCCGGAAGAGGCGATCCACCGCGCCTGCCTGCTGCGCTTCCGCCCGATCATGATGACGACCTTCGCGGCGCTGTTCGGCGTGTTGCCGATTGCCGTCGGCCATGGCGCGGGTTCGGAACTGCGCCAGCCGCTCGGCGTCGCCGTGGTCGGCGGCCTCGTCGTGTCGCAGATGCTGACGCTGTTCATCACGCCGGTGCTCTATCTCTACATGGAGCGGCTGAGCGACTTCCTGCGCGGCGTCAAGCACGAGCCGGCGCAACCGGCCGGCAAGGGCGCGCACGGCGCGGTTTAGGGTCCAATCTCGATGTCATCCGATACCGTACACGCCGCGCCCCGTCTGAATGCCCGCGCGCTCAAGCACATGGCGGCGAGCGTGACCGTGCCGCGCTATGATCGTGCCCGGCTGCGCCACGGCATCGTGCATCTTGGCATCGGCGCCTTCTTCCGTGCCCATGGCGCGCTCTATACCGAGGATGTGATCGATCCGGCGGCGCCCGATTGGGGCATCGTCGGGGCGAGCCTGCGCAAGCCCGACCAGCGCGACCGGCTCGCGCCGCAGGATGGGCTCTATGTCGCGCTCGAGCGCGGCGGCGGCCCGGTCTCGGCGCGCATCGTCGGCAATCTGCGACAGGTGCTCGTCGCACCCGAGGACCCGGCGGCGCTGCTCGCCCGGATCACGGCGGCGGATACCCGCATCGTCAGCCTGACGGTGACCGAGAAGGGTTATTGCCACGACCCGGCGACCGGCGCCCTGCAGCAGGACCATGCCGATATCCGGTACGACCTCGCCCATCCGGAGCAGCCGCGCACGGCGGTCGGCTTCCTGGTGGCCGCGCTGGCCGCGCGCCGCAGGGCCGGGCTCGCGCCGTTCACGCCGCTGAGTTGCGATAACCTGCCGCATAACGGCCGCCTGCTTCACGGGCTGCTCGTGCAGTTCGCCGCGCTCAGTGACGATGCGCTCTCCGCCTGGATCGCGCGCGACGTTCCTTGTCCGGCCACGATGGTTGACCGCATCGTGCCGGCGGCGACCGAGGCCGACCTCACCGATGCCGAGGCGGCGACCGGCTTGCACGATGCCGCCCCGGTCAGCCATGAGCCGTTCCGGCAATGGGTCATCGAGGACCGTTTCGTCGATGGGCAGCGTCCGCCCTGGCAGCGCGCGGGCGCTGAACTCGTCACCGATGTCGCGCCCTACGAGACCATGAAGCTGCGCCTGCTCAACGGCGCGCATTCGGCGCTCGCCTATCTCGGCTTCCTCGGCGGCTGCGAGACGATTGGCGAGGCGATCGCCGATCAGGGTTTGCGCGGGCTGGTCGCGCGGCTGTGGCGCGAGGAGATCATTCCCGTGCTGCCGGCGCCGCCCGGCGTCGATCTTGGCGCCTATACCGATCAGCTCATGGCCCGCTTCGCCAATCCGGCGGTTCGCCACCGCACCTGGCAGATCGCCATGGACGGCTCGCAGAAGCTGCCGCAGCGCCTGCTCGATACGGTACGCGAGCGGCGGGCGGCGGGCCTGGCCTATCCCTGCCTCGCGCTCGTCGTCGCGGCGTGGATGCGCTATGTCGGCGGCCTCGACGAGCAGGGCAGGGCGATCGACGTGCGCGATCCGCTTGCCGCGGAACTTCAGGGCGCCCTGCGCTCCGCCGGCGAGGATGCCGGCGCCCGCGTGCGCGCCATGCTCGGCTTCACGGCGGTGTTCGGCGCCGATCTCGGCGATGATCCGGCGTTCGTCGCGGCGGTCTCCGCCGCCTATCGCGACCTGCTCCGGCTCGGCGCGTTGCGCGCGGCGGCTGCGCTGGCGCGTTGAACGCCGGAATTGCGGGCTGGCAACTCGCCGGCATTGCGCTATCATAGCGACGATTGGTCGCGAGACTTCGCGTCATCGATAGTCAGTGTTGGCGTCCTTTTCGCGAAGCGCCGTGGCCTCCCGAGAACTGTTGGGAGGATAGACATGACCATCCGAAATCCCGCCGAATGGGGCACGGAGCAATTCCGCGAGGTCGCCCATGTCGTGGGCGCGGCCGGACATTATTTCGGCCGTACCGACGAGACGCTCGACGCGCGCCGGCCGATCGTGCGTAACATCACCATCGCCGATCTCGGCCCGGTCCTGCGTGCCGGCCTGTCCGATTTCGCCGCCAGCCGCAGCGACGTGATCTTCATCAGCCTGATCTATCCGCTGGCCGGCCTCGTGCTGTCGCAGATCGTGCTCGGCACCGCCTTCCTGCCTTTGCTGTTCCCGCTCGCCTCGGGTTTCGCGCTGATCGGTCCGTTTGCCGCCACCGGCGTCTACGAGATGAGCCGGCGCCGCGAGCGCGGCGAGGAGGTGTCCTGGGCCGATGCGGCCCATGTCTTCACCTCACCGTCCTTCGGCGCCATCTTCCGCCTCGGCATGATGCTGACGGTGGTGTTCGCGCTCTGGATGCTCGCCGCCTGGCTGATCTACCGCCACACCGTCGGGCCTGAAATGCCGGTGAGCCTGTCCGCCTTCGCCTCCGATGTCTTCAATACCACGCAGGGCTGGACGATGATCGTCGTCGGCACCGGCGTCGGCTTCCTGTTCGCGCTGTTCGTTCTGGCGGTCAGCGTGGTGTCGTTCCCGCTGCTGCTCGACCGCAAGGTCCGGCTCAGCACGGCGGTCAGGACCTCGATGGAAGCGGTCTGGCGCAATCCGGTCGCCATGCTCGCCTGGGGCTTCATCGTCGCGGCCGGGCTGGTGCTGGGTTCGATCCCGCTTTTCGTCGGCCTCATCGTGGTGATGCCGGTGCTCGGCCACGCGACCTGGCACCTCTATCGGCGCGTGATCGCCTGAGAGAGCCCGAGACGCCGGCGTCGCAGGGTGTGAAAACATGCTTGCGCGCCGGTGCGCGCGGGACGAC
Organism: uncultured Alphaproteobacteria bacterium; assembly: GCA_937988775.1. Classification (GTDB taxonomy): domain Bacteria; phylum Pseudomonadota; class Alphaproteobacteria; order Rhizobiales; family Beijerinckiaceae; genus CALKHP01. Next base: position 103,822 of record CALKHP010000030.1, on the reverse strand, counting down.
CCTCCGGCCTGTTTCGCAACGGAATCGGTCAGGGGGCGAGGACGATGAAAATCGTGGTGTTGGGTGCCGGCGCGGTCGGCGGCTATTTCGGTGCAAGGCTGCTGGAGGCGGGGCGCGACGTCCGCTTCCTGGTGCGCGAGGCGCGCGCCGCCGCGCTGCGCGAGCGTGGCCTGCATGTGAAAAGCCTGCATGGCGATATCGATATTGCCCGGCCGCCGGTCCTGACCAAGGATGAGATCAAGGCGCCGGCCGATGTCGTGATCCTGAGTTGCAAGGCCTACGACCTCGACGGCGCGCTCGACACGGTCGCCCCGGCGGTCGGCCCCGACACCATGATCTTGCCGCTGCTCAACGGCATGGGCCATCTTGCGACGATTGCCGCCCGTTTCGGTGAAAATGCGCCGCTTGGCGGCCTATGCATGATCGCCGCGACACTGGGCGAGAGCGGCGAAATCCTGCATCTGAACGATGCCCATATCCTGGCATTCGGCGAGCGCGCCGGCGGTTCCTCGGCGCGGATGGAGCGGCTGACGCCGGCGCTGCTCGGCGCCAAGTTCCGGCCGCGCCCCAGCGACGACATCCTGCAGGAGATGTGGGAGAAATGGGACTTCCTGGCCGCGCTCGCCGCCGCGACGACGCTGATGCGTGCTTCCGTCGGCGATATCGTCGCGGCGCCCGGTGGCGATGCCTTCATGACCGGCCTGCTGGCCGAATGCGATTCGATCGCGGCCGCTGACGGTCACGCGGCGCGCCCGGCCGCCAAGGCCAATATGGTCGAAATGATCACCGCCAAGGGCTCGGCGATGACCGCCTCGATGTTCCGTGACGTGCAGCGCGGCGGCCCGACCGAGGCCGATCATGTCATCGGCGACCTGATCCGCCGTGCCAGGGCGGCCGGGCTCAAGGTGCCGCTGCTGGAGACGGCCTATATCGGCCTCAAGGCGCATGAGCACCAGCGCGCCCGCACCGCGAAGGCGTAAGGCGTAGAATCGCGTCGCGATTCGTCCATGTCATTCCCGACGGCCGTCAGGCCGGTCGGGAATCCAGGAGTCGCTTGCGCAACGGCTCTGGTTTCCCGCCTTCGCGGGAATGACAACCGAAGCGTCTCGTCCCGGCCTTGAGCCGGGACCCGTCTTTACCGCGTCTCAGCCGAGGGCATCGGCAATCGCCTTGCCGGCGCTCACGGTATTGGCCTTGCCCTTCAGGTCGCCGGTGCGCAGCGCCGGTTCGGCGAGCGTCGTCTCGATCGCCTTGACGATGGCGGCGGCCGCTTCGGTCTCGCCGAGATGCTCGAGCATCATCGCACCGGACCAGATCTGGCCGACGGGATTGGCGATGCCCTTGCCGGCGATGTCGGGCGCCGAACCATGCACCGGCTCGAACAGAGACGGCTTGGAGCGGTCCGGATTGATGTTGCCGGATGGCGCGATGCCGATCGTGCCGGTACAGGCGGGGCCGAGATCGGACAGGATATCGCCGAACAGGTTGGAGGCGACGACCACGTCGAAACGGTCCGGATTGAGCACGAAATGCGCGGTGAGGATGTCGATATGGTACTTGTCCCAGGTGACGCCGGGGAAGTTGGCCGCCATCGCCTCCACGCGCTCGTCCCAATACGGCATGGTGATCGAGATGCCGTTCGACTTGGTGGCCGATGTCAGGTGCTGGCGCGGTCGGCGGGCGGCAAGCTCGAAGGCGAATTTCAGCACGCGGTCGATGCCGATGCGCGTCATCACCGTTTCCTGCATCACCATTTCGCGTTCGGTGCCGTTGAAGATGCGGCCGCCGATCGAGGAATATTCGCCTTCGGTATTCTCCCGCACCACCCAGAAATCGATATCGCCGGGCTTGCGGCCGGCGAGCGGGCACGGCACGCCCGGCATCAGCCGCACCGGGCGCAGGTTGATGAACTGGTCGTATTCGCGCCGGAACAGCAGCAGCGAACCCCAGAGCGAGATGTGATCCGGCACGCTGTCCGGCCAGCCGACGGCGCCGAAGAACAGCGCGTCCGGCTCGCCGATGCGCTCCTTCCAGTCTTCCGGCATCATGCGGCCATGCTTGGCGTGATAGTCGCACGAGGCGAAATCGTGCCAGTCCTGCTCGAGCACGAAGCCGAATTTCTTGGCCGCCGCCTCGAGCACGCGGATGCCTTCCGGCACCACCTCCTTGCCGATGCCGTCGCCCGGAATGACCGCGATTCTGTATTTCCGATTGCTCATCTGGTTCGTCCCGCTCCTGCTGGCCGCATGTTTGGAAAGGCGCCCTGTTTGGAAGGTGCCTGGCGCCGCTTGACCAATAAGGCCAGTTCGTGAACGCTGGCAATGCGCTATCGCCGGCTTCTCGCGTGCGGGTCACGGGGCCGGCTTGGCCGAACCGGTTTTGCCGCCAGCCAGTGGCGGCCAAGGGCCGGGCCTGCGTGCCCGGAACCACCTCTGCCCTTTCCGAATTCCTGCCAGGGGAACCGCGCGCCGAATGGACGAACTCAGAGCTTTTCTCATGCCGATATCCGCTGCGCTCGGCTGGGCGCCATCCTGGCTGCTGAGCCTCGTGATCTTCGTGGCAGCGGTGCTGGTCGCGCTGCTGGCGCATCGCGTGCTGTTCCGGTTGGCGACGCGGCTTGCCGCCGGCAGGGACATGTTCTGGCGTTCCCTGGTCTCGCGCGACGAGGGTGCATCGCGTTTTGCCGTGATGATCGTGGCGCTTGGCGCGGCATCCCGTCTTGCTCCACTGACGCCGGGCCAGGCCGCGGTGCTGTCGCAGGTGCTGCTCGTCAGCTTTATCGTCCTGCTTGCCTGGATGGCCCGCACGGCGCTGCATATCTGGACGACGATCTACCTGCGCCGTTTCAAGCTCGATACCGATGACAACCTGCTGGCGCGCAAGCATGTCACGCAGGCGCGCATCCTGCAGCGCGTCGCGACGACGCTCATCACGGTGGTGGCTGTTTCGGCGGCGCTGATGACCTTCGAGGGCGTGCGCCAATATGGCGTCAGCCTGCTGGCTTCCGCCGGCGCTGCCGGCATCATTGCCGGCTTCGCGCTCCAGCCGTTGCTGAAGAACCTGTTCGCCGGCATCCAGCTTGCCGTGACGCAGCCGATCCGCCTCGACGATGCGCTGATCGTCGAGGGAGAATGGGGGAATGTCGAGGAGATCACCTCGACCTATGTCGTGATGCGGCTCTGGGACCTGCGGCGGCTGATCCTGCCGCTCAGCTATTTCATCGAGAAGCCGTTCCAGAACTGGACCCGCGAGGATGCAAGGCTGATCGGTATCGTCATGATCTATCTCGACTATCGCGCTCCGATCGAGATCATCCGCAAGAAGGTGTCGGAGATCGTCGCCGGGTCGCCGGTCTGGGACCAGCGCGTCGTCGTCGTGCAGGTGACCGATTTCAGGGAATCGACGCTCGAACTGCGTATCCTCGCCAGCGCTACGAGCGGCGGAAAGGCATTCGATCTTCGCTGCGAGATCAGGGAAAAGCTCATCGCCTTCCTGCAGGAGCACCATCCGGAGGCGCTGCCGCGCCACCGTGCCGAGATTGCCCCGGATCCGGGCGACACCGCCCAATTGTTTCAGGGCGCGGGGATCAGCCGATGAGCGGCGCGCCAGTTCCCCTCACCGAGGCCGACTTGGCCGGCCCGGATACGGTTGGCGATGGGCTGCTTGCGCTGAACAACGCCCATGCGGTCGAGTTGTCATGGCTGGAGGCGGAGCGGTTTCGGCATCTGGTGGTGGAGGCGTTCATGGCCAGACGCATCGGCGAGGCGGAGGCCTTCCTGTTGGCGTTCGATCAGGATGCCGCCTATGACAGCGCGAATTTCCTGTGGTTCCGGGCGCGCTACCCGCGTTTCGTCTATGTCGATCGCGTCGTCGTGGCCGCGCGGGCGCGCGGGCGGGGCCACGCACGCCGCCTGTATCGCGACCTGTTCGATCATGCCCGCCGCGCCGGGCACGACCGCGTCGTTTGCGAGGTCAATGCCATTCCGCCCAACCCGGCCTCACGCGCCTTCCATGCCGCTCTCGGCTTCGTCGAGGTCGGCAGTGCGGTGATTGGCGGCGGCAAGACGGTGAGCTACCTGCTGCGCGAACTGGCGCCGCAAGAACACCGGGGCTGAGACAAAGCGCCCCGTCCATCAATCTTGACTGGCTTCATCAACATAAGCTATGTCTATGAAGTCATGGAAGTTTTTAGTCATTCTAAACTGCGCATGCGGCACCCGGCCAGGCCGGTACGCAGCGCTGTCGGTGATGCTGAATGATCGTTTGTTCGTGTAACGTCCTCACCGAGGCCCAGATTCTCGCCACCCTCGCCACTGAAGAAGCCGGAACCCCGCGCTCTCCGGCGCAGGCCTATCGCTGCCTCGGCTGCGCCCCCAATTGCGGCCGCTGCCTGGTGACGGTGCGCGACCTTCTGAAGGAAGCGCGTGTCAACGCCTGCAACGTCGGCTGCCCGACCTGTCCGGGCCACCACGAGCCCGTCGAGGACGAGCCCGTGCCGTTCCTGATGGCTGCGGAGTAGGGTGCGCCGCAGCACGGCTTGTTTAGAACCGTTCTTAAAGACTTGATTTCCACGCCGCCGCGGTTCATGACTGTGCCACTGACACAGCCAACTGGAGACCGACGATGAAGGGCGACCAAAAGGTCATCGAATATCTCAACCGCGGCCTGCGCAGCGAGTTGACTGCGATCAACCAATATTGGCTGCATTATCGCCTGCTCGACAACTGGGGCCTGAACGGCCTCGCCAAGCAGTGGCGCAAGGAGTCGATCGAGGAGATGCAGCACGCCGATCGCTTCGTCGATCGCATCCTGTTCCTTGAAGGCCATCCGAATTTGCAGGTGCTCGATCCGCTGCTGATCGGCCAGAACGTCAAGGAAGTCATCGAGTGCGACCTGAAGGCCGAGATCGGTGCGCGCGCGCTCTATCAGGAGGGCGCCGAATACAGCCGCTCGGTCAAGGACTACCCGAGCAAGGACCTGTTCGAGGCGCTGATGGCCGACGAAGAGGGCCATATCGACTTCCTCGAGACGCAGCTCGACCTGATCAACCGCATCGGCATCGAGCTTTACACCCAGGCCCATGTCGCAGGGTTGGGCGAGGGCGGCACGCCGGGCATGCGCGCCGAGTAACGCTTTTACGCGGGCGCCCACGATGGCGCCTTGATGCGGTAATTATTCACTGAGCCAACGGCAAGACCGGCCGCGATCGCGTGCCGGCCTTGCCGTTGGCGTTTAGACTGGGCACGATTGCGCGACGATTCATGTCGCGACCGAGGGAATTGCCGCCAAAGATGATCTTCAGGGCATTGCAGGAGGCATTCAACGAAATCCGGCAGGATCGCCTTGTCATGGTCGCGGCATCGGTCGGCTTTTACGTGCTGCTGTCGCTGGTGCCGGCGATCTCGACCACCTTGACGGTGTACCGCACGCTCTACGATCCGCAGACCATTCTCTCGCAGCTTGGCGGCATGCTGTCCTTCGCGCCGCCCGCCGTCGGCGATCTGGTGCTGGAGCAGGCCCGGCGCCTGGCGACGCAGAGCGGCAACCAGAAATGGCTTAGCTTCGCCATCAGCTTCCTCGTTTCGGTGTGGAGCGCCAATGCCGGCGTGAAGGCGATCTTCAGCGCCCTCAACGAGGTGCACGGCCTGACCGAGCAGCGCGGCTTCGTGCGCTATACGCTGGTGACGCTGGCCACCACCGCCAGCGCGCTGCTGCTGTTCGTGCTGTCCCTGACCGCGATTGCCTTCATGCCGGCCATGCTTGCCTTCGTGCCGTTCGAGAATGAGGCGCACACGCTACTGTTCTATGCGCATTGGCCGGTGTTCCTGGCCGTCGCGACGGCATGCATCGCCATCCTGTACTGGCTTGGCCCGAGCTGGCGCGCGCCGTTGGCGCCTGCGCCCGCCTGGCGCCATCTCCTGCCGGGCGCCTTTGTCTCGGCGCTGATCTGGGTGGCGATCTCGGCGGCGTTCTCGTGGTATACCACGACGCTCGGCCATTACAGCGCCATGTACGGCTCGCTGGCGACGGTCGTCGTGTTCATGACCTGGCTCTGGCTCTCGACGATCGCGGTGCTGGGAGGCGCCGCCTTCAACGCGGCGCTTGCGCGCGGCCGCGCACTGGCGGCCGGGCCTCGGCGGCCTTACGGCGGGGCGTGATCAAGCCCGGCCATACAGAACTGTCTTTCCCGCGCAGGCGGGAATCCAGAGGCCAAGGCGCAAACCGACTCTTGGATTCCCGATCGCGCTGACGCGCGTCGGGAACGACACCGGCGTGGTCATGCTCGCCCCGCTCAATATTCCCACTCGGCGCCGACGCCGGCAGCGGCAGCGCCATTGGCCTGGGCCTCGGCTTGCAGCCTGAGGTGCTTGGTGACGTCGAGCCGCACCGAGACGCCGCTTTCCTCGGGCTTGGCGCCGGTCCTCACGCCGACGCTGATATTGTCGCCGATATAGCGCGAAGCCCCGACGGTCGGGCCGCCATCGGCGCCCATCTGGATGTCGAGATCGTCGACGCCGAGCGATTTGCGCAGCTTCTCGAACGCACTGTCGCCGCCACCGGCAAGCTGGGCCGCCGATTGCGCGAGCTGGATCGCCTGGAACGCCGATAGCGAGCCGGAGGCTTTCGCGAACAGGATGCGCGACAGGATTTCATCCTGCGGCAGGTCCGGCTGCGAGGAGAAGGTGAAGCGCGGTTCCGCCGCCGAGCCGCTGACATTGATGCTCGCCGTCACGTCGGCGGCGCGCGTCTGCGCCACGAAATCGAGTTGCGGGTCGAGATCGCCGGCGAAAGTCAGCCGGCCGCGCGTGAAGTCGAGGCGCTGGCTGAGCAGTTGCAGGCGGCCGCGCCTGAGGTCGAAGGCGCCGTTCACCGCCGGATCGTTGAGCGTGCCGCTGACCTTGATCTGGCCGCCGAGTTCGGCATCGATGCCGCGCCCGCGCACGAAGATGCGCGATGGCGCCAAGACGGTGACATCGAGCCCGGCGTCGAAGGCGCGGGCGCGCTTGCTGCCGCGCCGGCCGGCAAGCTGCGCCGCCTTCTTCTTCGCCGCGATGCGGGCGGCGGCGACCCTGTTCGGATTGACGTGGCGGATGCCGTCGATCGGTCGGAGCGAGGCCGGCAGCCGGTCCGGGATCTTGACCTCGACCGTCTCGAGATCGACACGGCCACCGACGACCGGGCGCTGCGCCAGCGGACCGGAAACATCCAGCGCCAGGCTGGCGACCGCTGTGACAAGGCCGTTGGCGACCAGTTCCGCCTTGTTGCCTTGCAGCTTGATCTGGGCCGGGAAGCCGGCCTGCGGATCGAGCTTGACGCGGCCGGATGCCGACAGCGTGCCTCTGTTGCGGGCCGTGGCGCGCGCGCTCTCGATGGTGATGTCGGTGTCATGCGCCACGATGCGCGCCTGCATGCCCTTCAACTGCACGCCTTGCAGCGCGTCGGTGAAGGTGCCGTTGGCGAAGGTTGCACTGCCGTCGAGCTTCGGGCTGGCGATCGAGCCGGTCGCCTTGGCGTCGAGATTGATCGCACCGGTCAGCCGCCGCCCGCCGGCCGCGAGGCTGGCATTGGCGAGCGCCGCGTCGAGCCGGCCGCGCGCCGTGACGTCGAGCGCGCCGGTCTGGCTGAGCGGCACGCTGCCGCCGAGCTTGAAATCGGCGATCTTGCCGGCGGTGAGCGCCGCGTCGAGGCTGGTGCGGGCGCCATCGAACGCGCCTTTTGCCGTCAGGTTGATCGGCGGCAGGCCGGCCTGGCGCGTTTCCGGTGCAACCAGGCTGGCGATTTTCACCTGCCACGGCCCGGAAAGCTCGTCGGGCCGGCCGCGAACCTGCGCGCTGGCGTCGAGGGTGCCGGCCAGGTTGAGGTTCGGTGCGAGGATGCGCGCCGCCGACAAGGGCAGGGCGTTCACGGCCAGTTTGAGATCGAGTGTGTCGCCGGCCTTGCCATCGACGCTCACCGTGCCGCGCTCGATGGCGAGCTTCAGCCCGTCGATCGTCACGCCGCCATCGGCCATGGCAAAGCGGGCCGGCTGGGACAATGCGATCTTGCGGCCGTCGCGGCGCGCATCGAAGCGTGACAGTTCGAAGCGCAGCGGCTCGCCCGGCGTGAGCCGGCCATTGGCGCTGAGATCGAAGCCGCGCGCCTTGGCGCTGAGCGTCAGGTCGCTGGCCTCCGTCGTGCCCTTGGCGTTGAACTTGATGCCGGTGATCGCCTCGCCCGCGACCTGCGCCCGGTCGACCGTGACATCGGCGTTGATCACCGGATGGCGCAGCGCGTCGAGGATGCCGATGCTGGCGGCGAGCTTGTCGATGCTGTTGCCGGCGAAGGCGAGCTTCCGGCCATTGGCATCGAACTGCACGCTTTGCGCGCCCTGCGGCGCCTCGAGCGTCAGGTTTCCGTCGAGATTGCCCGAGAGCCTGGTCAGCAGCAGGGCCGAGATATCGTCGAGATTGCCGGCAGCCAGGGCCAGCTTGCCGGTGGCGAGGCCGGAGGGCTGGAGGGTGACGCCGCCCTTGAGCCCGACCGAGCCGATGGCGATGTCGATCGGCGTCGCCTGCCAGCCGCCATCGGGCTGGCGTGCGGCTTCGACCGTGCCGGTTGCAGCCTTGCCGTCGACGCTGCCCGATAACGTCACCTTGGCTGTAAGCGCGCCCTGCAGATCCTTGAGCGCGGCGACAAGGTCGAGCTTCGGGATCGGCCGGCCGAGCGCCTTGACCTCGCTGAGCCCGATGCGGGCATCGGCATCGAGATGGGCAAGCGGCCCGGTGACATGGGCCGTGACTGCCGCCTTGCCGGAAAGGCGCTTGTCGGCATGTTCGAGCGCCGGCAGGTCGAGCTTGAGCGAAAGGTCGGAGGCATCGGTGCCAAGCGCGCCGTCGGCCGTGGCGGCGAGATGCGCGCCCGCCAGCCTGACGCCCTCGGCTGTATAGCGGCCCTCCGCCGGCTGCCCGAGCTTGCCGGAGAGCGTGAGCCGGCCGCCGGTCAGCTTGTCGAAGGCCGGCATGCTGGTGGCGAGCGCCTTGGCATTGCCGTCGAGATCGATGGCGAACTGCTTCAGGCGCGGATCGCCCTTCACGGTTGCAACGACATCGGCCGAGCCGGACAGGGCACGCCCGGCGAGCCCGCTGAAGCGCGACAGGTCGGAATTGGCGGCGCTGAGCTTGCCGTCGATCGCCTCGCGCCCGAGCGTGCCGGCATAGGAAACCGACGACCAGCGCGTGGCGATCCTGGCCGTCTCGAAACGGCCGACACCCTTGGCATCGACATCGCCATTGACCGAAAGCGTCACCGCATCGCCCACGGCGCGATCGAGCCTGGCATCGGCGAGCTTCAAGCCGGCGATCTTGCCATCCGCGATGAGTTTCAGTTGCGCGTCGGGATCGCCGAACAGCGCGGTCGGCGTGGCGTCGAAGGTGAGGTCGAGGCTCTTCAGGCTGCCATCGGGCACGCGCGCATCGGCCGCTTGCAAGGTGGCGTGCACGCGTGGGCCCTTGACGGGCCCCTTGATCGTCGCATCGAGCGCCAGCCGGCCGATCTCGCTGTCGCCGGCCTTGGTGCGGCCGCCACCCTCGTTCGGCACCGCGCCCGCCGTCACCGCCACGTCGAGCACGGCGTCGGTGCTGTAGGTGCCGGCAATGTTGAGCCGCGCCAGCTTCGAGGTCAGCGTCAGCCCGTCGAGATTGATGGCGCCATCGTCGCCAAGCTGAAGATTGCCGTCGAGCCGGGTCGTATCGGCGAAGACCGGGGCCGCGAGCGGCGGCATCAGCCCTTCGATACGCGCGGCGAGGTCGAGCGCGAGCTGACGCCCGGCGCTGGCGCGCGTCAGATGCACGCCGCCATTCGCCCCGATCGTGTCGCCGGCATCGAAGGCGAGCGTCGCGTCGAATTTGTCGAGCGTGCCGGTGCCGCCGGCCTCGAGCCTGACCGGCGGCAGGCCGGGAATCTTGCCGAGCCGGGCGATCAGCCCGCCGGCCGGCTCGTCCGCCTTGATGCTTGTCTTGATCGCCGTCGTCTCGGGCACATAGGAGCCGTCGATGGCGATCTGGCCGGGCGCGTCGAGCCGGTTGATGGCGATCTTGACGTTCAGCCCCTCGGACGGCGCACCGAGCGTCAGCGTGCCGGAGGCGCCGAGCCGTGCCGCGACGCCGAGGATGCTCTCGCCCAGCGACAATTCGGCAAGCTCGAACTTGTCGATCTGCACCTTGACCGGCAGCTCCGGCAGCAGCGGCTCGTCGCTCTTCGGCGCGGGGCCTGGCGCGGGCACCGGCTTGCGCAGGATGTCGAGCTTGCCGATCTCCAGCGTGTTGACCTCGAGCCGGCCGAGCAGCAGCGCCGAGCGCGTCCAGATCAGGCGCGCCTTGTCGAGCTTGAGCCAGACGCCGTCCTTGTCGGAAATCGTGATGTCGCGGATCGTGGCATCGGATGACAGCGCGCCATCGACCGCGCCGACCGACACTTGCGAGGTTTCGCTGGAGAGCGCCTTCGAGATCAGATTGGCGAGCACGCCCTTGTCCTCGTCGGCGCTGCGCGCGATGCCGGTGAACCACAGCAGCCCGCCAAGCGTCAGGCATAGCGCCAGCGCGCAAACGAGGAGGTGGGCGGGTGAGCGCGAAAGCATCATCAGAAAGCCTGCCCGATGCTGATATAGAGCGCGATCGGCCGGTCATTGGGGCGCGGGTTGAGCGGCGTCGCCACATCGACGCGGATCGGGCCGATCGGCGTATAGTAGCGCAAGCCGATGCCGGCGCCGAGCGCGACCTTGCTCTTGAAATCGGGATAGCTCGAGCGGAAGGCGCTGCCGGCATCGATGAACGGTACGATGCCGATCGTCTTGGTGATCTTGATGCGCGCTTCGAGCGAGCCGTCGAGCTGGCTGCGCCCGCCAATGATATGGCCATTGGCCGAGAGCGGGCTCAGCGAGCGGTAGGCATAGCCGCGCACCGAGCCGCTGCCGCCGGCATAGAAGCGGTGGTTCGAGGGGATCTCGTCGAGGCTGCCGCCAAGCAGCGCGCCAAAGCCGATGCGCGCCGCGAGCACATATTTCGCATCCTCGTCGAGCGCGTAATAGGTCGAGGCGGCGAGCTTGGTCTGGAGAAAGTTCGACGCCGTGCCGCCAAACGCCGCGTAGGGCGTGGTGCTGGCGGTGACGCGCACGCCCTGCGTCGGGTCGAGCAGGTTGTCGGTCGAATCGAATTTCACGCTGAGCGGTACGCCAACGAGCGTGTAATCGACCTTGCCGAGCGCGTCGCTGGTCTGGCCGCGCTCATATTCCAGCCCGCCCTGGATCGAGAAGCGCTCGGAGAACCGATGCCGGATCACGGCCGTCAGGTCGGCATAGCGCGCGGTATAGCCGCCGAGCCGGTTGTCGCCGATGCGCTCGCGCGTCGCGAGCCCGTCGACGAGCAGGTCGTTGCGGCTGCCGGCCAGCGCCGGCTTCTCGAAATGAAACGCGAAGCGGCCGCCGATATCGTTGCGGGTGAAATCCTTGAAGCGCTTGATTTGCGTGCCGTCGATGCGCGGCGCGTAGAACAGGCTCGATTCGAGCCTGAGCCGCTCGGCGCCGCCGAACAGGTTGCGATGTTCCCAATAGGTTTGCAGCGCCGGGCCATCGACGGTCGAGTAGCGTGCCGAGAAGCCGATCAGATGCTTGGGGCGCTCGCTGACATTGACGGCGAGCGGCAGGTTGCCGTCGAGGTCAAGCGCCTCGCCCTCCTTGATGCGCGCGCCGCCGACCGCCGGAATCGTGGCGATGGATTTGCGCGTATCCTCGATGCGCTTCGGCGAGAAGCGCTCGCCGCGTTCGAGATAGATGAACGAGCGGATCACCGCCTCGGGCACATCCTTGTTGCCTTCGACCGCGATATCCCCGAAGTCGGCGACCGGGCCGGGCTCGACCACCATCGCCACGTCCATGGTTTTCGTCGCGTGATCGACGACCGGCCGGATCGCCGCGATTTTGGCGAGCGGATGCGCCTCGCCGCGCAAATGCGCGATGATGCGCGCCTGCGACGCGCGCAATTCGGCCGAGGTCGCGGGCGCGCCGGAGGGCAGGCCGACGACCTTCGGCGGCACGATCAGGCTGCCCTTCGTTTCGAGAGATACCGTGCCGATGGCAAAGAGCGGCCCCGGCGTGAACTTGATCTCGATCGGCACCGCCTCGCGGTTGCGATAGCGCTCGGCCGCCTGCGCCACGCCGTTCGGCACCGGCTGGCCCGGGCGGATCGCGACGCCGGCGACGGTGATCGTCACCTCTCCGTTGAAATAGCCGACGGCCCACATGGCATCGATCAGCGGATCGATATCCGCTCCGGCGCGCTGCGCCAGAACCTCGCCGTCGGGGGGCGCGTCCTCGCGCAGCTTGTAGAGGTTGGAGGCGTCGCGCAGGAAGGTCTTGACCTCGTCGAACTCCCCCTTCTCGCTGGAAACAAAGCTGAGCTTATAGGGCAGGGCGGTGGCCGAAGGCTTGGGCGGCGCCTCATCGCCACCGAACCAGCCGAAAATGTCGAGCGAGGAAAGGCCGAAGGCATGCGCTGGCGAAACAGGCGCGGGCAGCGTGGCGAACGATACTCCCAGTGTGACGCCCGCCAGCACATGGCGCCACAGAACTCTACCCGCCATCAGCTCCTCCGAGGGGCAAGAAAAGTGCAACAATACGTTGTTTTTGTGTTTTTACCCCGCAGCCCGGTGCGAAACGCGCTCATCATGCGCCTTCTTTAGCGGCATATGGCGCCGGGGAACAACCCGGCAGCCGCGCGAATTCGGTCTTCACGCCGGCGTGAAAGCCCCAAAGGCTACGAAATTGTAATGCGCCGGACAGCCGCCCTTACAGGTCCCCTCCCTAGATTACCTGTCATGCAAGCGGGATTTCCTGCTTCTGCACATGTCCCTGGAGGTTCTGTGATGACTGACCATTCCGATATCAAACCTGCCGTGCAACCACGCAACGCAACGCTTCGCCGCCGCCTCCTTGCCGGCGCCGCGGCGCTCGTGCTGGTGCTTGGCGCCGGCGGCGTGGTTTATGCCGCCAATTCGGCCCAGCCCCTGCCGCATGCCGATATGACGGCCGCCCCTGTCGCCAATCTGCCGAGCTTTGCCGATCTGGTGCAGCAGGTGAAGCCTGCCGTCGTTTCCGTGCGCGTCAAGGCGGATGAAGGCAACCATAACGTCGCCGACCGGCACAATTTCGATCAGTTCAAGGGCACGCCCTTCGAGCAGTTCTTCAAGAATTTCGGCCAGCCGGACGGCAATGGCCAGCGCTTCGGCCAGAACGGCCAGCAGCATCATTTCGTGCAGGCGCAGGGCTCCGGCTTCTTCATCTCGCCCGACGGCTATATCGTCACCAACAACCATGTGGTCGACAAGGCGGTGACGGTGCAGGTCGTCATGGATGACGGCACCAAGCTCGATGCCAAGGTGATCGGCACCGACGCCAAGACCGACCTAGCGCTGCTGAAGGTCGATGGCCGCACCGACTTCCCGTTCGTGAAGCTTGCCACCACCAAGGCGCGCATTGGCGATTGGGTGGTGGCGATGGGCAACCCGTTCGGGCTTGGCGGCACCGTCACGGCCGGCATCGTCTCGGCGCAGGGCCGCGATATCGGCTCCGGCCCCTATGACGATTTCATTCAGATCGACGCGCCCGTCAACAAGGGCAATTCCGGCGGCCCGACCTTCAACCTGAAAGGCGAGGTGATCGGCATAAACACCGCGATCTATTCGCCTTCCGGCGGTTCGGTCGGCATCGCCTTCGACATCCCGGCCTCGACCGTGCAGAGCGTGATCGCCCAGCTTCGCTCCACCGGTCATGTCGAACGCGGCTGGCTCGGCGTGCAGATCCAGCCGGTGACGGCCGAGATCGCCGACAGTCTCAACCTGCATGAGGACAAGGGCGCGCTGATCACCGAGCCGCAGGCGGACAGCCCGGCGGCCAAGGCCGGCCTGAAATCGGGCGACGTCATCACCCGCGTCGACGGCAAGACGGTCGAGGATGCGCGCGATCTCGCCAAGAAGATCGCCGCCTATCCGCCATCCAGCAGCATCGCGCTCACCATCATCCGCAACGGCGCGGAGCAGACCGTCGATCTCAAGCTCGGCAAGATGAAGGATCAGGGCACGCAGCAGGCATCCGCCAGCGAGAGCGGCAACAAGACGCTCGATTCGCTCGGCCTCCAGGTCGCGCCGGCGAGCGACGTTGCCGGTGCCGGCGATAGCGGCCTCGCCATTGTCGGCATCGACCCGAACGGCAAGGCGGCCGAGATCGGCCTGCACGAAGGCGATGTGATCCTCAAATCGGCCGGCAAGACCGTCAGCAGCGCCGGTGAATTGCGGCGCTCGATGGCCGAGGCCAAGACGGCGGGCAAGAAGAACGCGCTGTTGCTGATCAAGCGCGACGCGAACCAGCTCTTCGTCACGGTTCCGGTCGCCGCCGGCTGATAGTCTGCCTCCAGCAGCCGACGCCACGATCGGCGAGGGCCGTCCGGCTTGTCCGGGCGGCCTTCTGTGCATGGGGATTGTTGACAGCCCGAGCAGCGATCGGGCATGCGCATGCATCATGACATCCAGACCAGTCCGCGCCTGCATCATGGGCCACCCCGTCAGGCACTCCCGCTCGCCGAAGCTGCACGGCCACTGGTTGCGGGTGCTTGGCATCGCCGGCGAATACACGCTGGCCGACGTGCGGCCGGACGATGTCGCTGCGTTCATCCGCGCGCTTGGAGCCAATGGCTATGCCGGCGGCAACGTCACCGTGCCGCACAAGGTAGCGGCGCTTGGCGCGGTCGATCGCGTCGAACCGGAGGCAGCCGCCATCGGCGCCCTCAACACGCTGTGGTTCGAGGACGGGCAACTCGTCGGCGGCAATACCGATGTCTACGGCTTTCTCGCCAGTCTCGATCAGGATGCGCCGGGCTGGGATGCGCGCCACGGCCGCGCGGTCGTGCTCGGCGCGGGCGGGGCGGCGCGCGCCATCGTCTACGGCCTGCTGCGGCGCGGTTTCTCGGTCACCATCGTCAACCGCACCGTGGAGAAGGCCGAAGCGCTGGCGGGTTATTTCGGACGGGGCACGATGGCCGCGGGCTGGAGCGCGCTGCCGGCGCTGCTGCCGGGCTGCGACCTCTTGATCAACACCACCTCGCTCGGCATGACCGGCTCGCCGCCGCTGCCGATCGCGCTCGACGGCCTGCCGCGCGATGCGACGGTGTTCGACGCGGTCTATGTGCCGCTCGAAACGCCGCTGCTTGCGGCGGCGCGCGCGCGCGGCAACCGTGCTGTCGACGGGCTCGGCATGTTGCTGCACCAGGGCGTGCCGGGCTTCGAGCGCTGGTTCGGCGTCAGGCCCGCCGTCACGCCCGAGCTGCGCGCCCTGATCGAGGCCGACCTTATAAGCTGAAACGAGGGGATGGGGCCGAAAGGCGATTCTGTTTGAGAAGAGAATGCCGGCCCCACACTCCCCTGTCATTCCCGCGCAAGCGGGAATCCAGGGGCCAATGCGCCAGCGACTCCTGGATCCCCGATCGCGCTGTCGCGCGTCGGGAATGACAGCGGCAAAGTTGCGTCAGTGTGCGGCGAGCCACGCCGCCGCGCCATGGCCGGCCGCGAATCCGGTCGCGAAACAGGCTTGCAGCAGGTAGCCGCCGGTCGGTGCCTCCCAGTCGAGCATCTCGCCGGCGACGAAAATGCCCGGATGCGCGCTGAGCATCATGCCGTGATCGAGCGCGGACAGCGCCACGCCGCCGGCGCTCGAGATGGCGCGCTCGAGCGGTTCGGTGCCGGTGAGGCGCAGCGGAACCGCCTTGATCAGCGCCGCCAGCGCCTCCGGCCGCTCCGGGATGACGTTGCCGGTTGCCTCGCGCAGCAGCGCGATGGCTGGCGGCGCCAGCCCCGCCGCCTTGCGCAGGCGGTTCGACAGCGATTGCGCGCGCGGCACCGCCGCGAGCCGCGCCGCGAGCGCCTGCGCTGGCAGGTCCGGGCGCAGGTCGAGCAATGGTGTCGCGGTGCCGCTTTCGGCGATCTCCTCGCGCAGCCGGGCGGAGAGGGCATAGAACACGCCGCCCTCGACGCCGCTCTGCGTGATCACCGCTTCGCCCTTGGCGGTTTCATTCGCGAAACGCAGCACGATGCGCTTCAGGGCTTCGCCGGCGAAACGCTGCATATGCTCCGACCATGCCGCCTTGAAACCGCAATTGCTCGGCCGCAGCGCCGCCACCGGAATGCCGAGCGCGCCAAGTGCCTGCTGCCATGCACCGTCCGCACCGAGCTTCGGCCAGCTTGCGCCACCAAGCGCCAGGATCGTGACGCGTGGCGTCACGGGTCGGGCAGGGCCGCCCTCAGCCGCGATGAGCGGGTGCATGGCGCCGTCGAAGCCCGCGAATTCGTGCCTGGTCTTCACCGTGACGCCGCGCTCGGCAAGATGCCCCAACCAGGCGCGCAGCAGGGGCGATGCCTTGATGCTCTGCGGGAAGACGCGGCCACTCGAGCCGACGAACGTATCCTCGCCGAGACGCTCGGAGAAGGCGCGCAAATCGTCCGGGCCGAAACGTTCGATCAGCGGTGCGAGGAAGCCGGCCGCCTCGCGATAGCGGCTAAGGAAATCGACCCGCGCCTCGCCATGCGTGAGGTTGAGGCCGCCGCGCCCGGCCATCAGCAACTTGCGGCCGGCCGTCGGCATTTTCTCGTAAACCACTGTGCTGATTCCCGATTCCGCCAGCACGGTCGCCGCCATCAGCCCGGCCGGGCCGGCGCCGATCACGGCGACGTCGATGTTGTCTTGCGGCTCCATGGTTCGTCTTTCATTCCGGGCTGGCGGGCGTGCGTGGCCGGGATAGGCTGGATCGGCCGCCGCGCCAACCATCTTCGCCAGGCCGCTCGCGGCTTTGTGCGGTTTGCGCGCTTCGTGCGGGCTGCTATCAGTGGCGCAACCTGTTCTGGAGCATCCCATGCCGCGCGCCACAGCCATTACCCGTAAAGTCGCCGTCAAGGCGGAGCGTATCGTCGATACCGTATTGCTCGACCATCGCCAGCGCCGCCTGCATCAGGCCACGCTGACCACGGCCGCCAGCGCGGAAATCGCCGTCGCGCTCGACAAGGAGATGGCGCTGAAGGATGGCGACGCGCTCAAGCTGGAGGATGGCGGGCTCGTCGCGGTGAAGGCGGCTCCGGAAAAACTGCTCGAAATCCGCACCGACAATCCGCTGCGTCTGTTGAAGGCGGCATGGTTGCTCGGCAACGAGCATCATCCGGTGGAACTGACGGCGGATGCCCTGTTCACGCTGGAAGATCATGAACTTGAGGAGGCGGTGCGCGGCCTCGGCGTGACGATGGGCGCGGTCGAGCGGCCATTCGAGCCGGAGCGCTTCGCCGGGCATCACCATCATCATCATGGCCATGAGCACGGGCATCATGACCATGATCATCATGACCATGATCATCACGATCATCACGGGCACGACCACAAGCACGGCTGAGAGGTTGGGCCCCGGCTCAGGGCCGGGGCAAGACAGTTGAGGAAACGCCACCGTATTGTCCCGGACTTGATCCGGGACCCAGCCGAACCGGCGCACCGCCCCCGTCATGTGTTGTGATTTCGCACCGCAATGGCAGTTTCGCCGTTTAAGGGATTGAACCGAGCTGCCTTATCCTCCAATCGAACGGTTCCAGATTGTTGAAGCGATTGCGTTGCCGGTGATGATCGAGGCTTCGAGGCGATTTCTGTCCACGGTGTCGGCCTCCCATCTGCGCGCCGTGCTGGCGCTGCTTGTGCTGACGCTCGGGCTCTACCTGCCCGGCTTCAGCGCCATGCCGCCGATGGACCGCGACGAGCCGCGCTTCGCGCAGGCCTCGCGCCAGATGCTCGAATCCGGCGATTTCATCGATATCCGCTTCCAGAACGAGCATCGTTTCAAGAAGCCGGTCGGCATCTACTGGCTGCAGGCGGCGAGCGTGCGTGCCGGCGAGGCGCTCGGCGTCCGCGATGCGCCGCACCAGATCTGGCTCTATCGCATCCCCTCGCTCATTGGCGCCATCCTTGCCGTGCTGCTGACCTATTGGACGGCGCTCGCCTTCATGACGCGCCGCTCGGCGCTGCTCGCGGCGTCCCTGATGGCGGCCTGCGTCATCCTGACCGTCGAGGCGCGCCTCGCCAAGACCGATGCCGTGCTGCTCGCCACCGTGATGGCGAGCATGGGAGCATTGGCGCGCGCCTGGTTCTCGTTCACCGATCCGCGCACCGTGGCGAAGCCCGGTCTCGGCAACGCGCTGATCTTCTGGATCGCCATCGGCATCGGCATCCTGATCAAGGGGCCGATCACGCCGTTGATCGCCGGCGTCGTGGCGCTCGGCCTGTCGCTGCGCGAGCGAAACGGCCGCTGGCTCGGCGTGTTGCGACCGGGAATCGGGCTGCTGATCGTGCTGGCGCTGGTGCTGCCGTGGATCGTGGCGATCGTGCTGCGCAGCGGCGGCGATTTCTTCAGGGAAGCCATTGGCAACGACATGCTCGGCAAGGTCGCCAGCGCCAAGGAGCGCCATGGCGCGCCGCCCGGCACCTATCTCGGCGTGTTCTGGGCGACGGCCTGGCCGCTGGCGCCGTTCCTGGCGCTGAGCGTGCCGTTCCTGCGCCGCGAATGGCGCGACGACGCGGTGGTCTTCCTGCTGCTGTGGATCGTGCCGGTCTGGATCATGTTCGAGGCGATCCCGACCAAGCTGCCGCATTACGTGATGCCGCTTTACCCGCCCATGGCGATCCTCGTCGTGATGGCGCTCGATCGCGGCGCGCTCGAATGCCGGCGCAACTGGCACAAGATCTTCCCGGTACTGCTCGCGCTCGTGCCGGTCGCTCTGCTGGTCGCCGCGCCCGTGCTCGGGCTGTATTTCGATCGCGCCGTGCCGTGGCTGGCACTGCCCTTCCTGCTCGTGGCGAGCGGCCTGGCGCTGCTGGCGGCGCGGCTGCTCTGGGCGGATGAGGCGGGCGACGCCATCCTGCCCGCCATCGGCGCGGCTGTCGCGCTCTATATCGGCGCGATCCAGTTCGCGGTGCCGGCGCTGACGCCGTTCAGCCTGTCGCAACGGCTCGCGGCGGCGGCCTATGGCGCCGGTTGCGAGGCGCCGATCATCGGCACCGTCGGTTATCGCGAGCCGAGCCTTGTGCTGCTGACCAGCACGAATCTCGAAATGCCGCCGGATGGCGCGGCTGGCGCGCGGTTCATTGGCGGCAGCGGCTGTAGGGTCGCGCTCGTCGAGGCGCGCGACGAGACGGCCTTCCGGCAGGAGTTGCTGACGATCGGCGTGCGCGCCGAGCGTGTCGGCGACGTCGAGGGCCTCAATCTCAACGGTGGCCGGGTTCTCGACATCGGCGTGTGGCTCAAGCGCTGACAGCGACGGTTTTTGCAGTTAAGAGAACGCATCCTCAACGGATTCTCACATGCCATCGCCACATGATGCGGTTGCCCCGCCCCACCTTTCCGTGGTGGTGCCGGTCAAGAACGAAGCCGCCAACATCGCTCCGCTCGTCGCCGAAATCGCCGCCGCCCTGCAAGGCTCCGGCACTTTCGAGGCGATTTTCGTCAATGACGGCTCGACCGACGGCACCGCCGCCGCGCTGCGCGCCGAAATGGCGCGCTATGCCTGGCTGCGCATGCTGACGCACGCGGTCAGCACCGGGCAATCGGCGGCGGTGCGCTCCGGCGTGCGTGCCGCGCGCGCGCCCATCGTCGCCACGCTCGATGGCGACGGCCAGAACGATCCGGCCTTCATCCCGGCGCTGGTCGCGGCGCTGGGAGCGGAAGGCAAGGTCGGCCTCGCGCAAGGGCAGCGTGTCGGGCGCAAGGATACCGCCTTCAAGCGCCTGCAATCGCGCCTGGCCAACCGCGTGCGCGCCTGGCTCCTCAAGGACAGCACGCGCGATACCGGCTGCGGCCTCAAGGCGTTCCGCCGCGACGCCTATCTGGCGCTGCCGTATTTCGACGCGCTGCACCGTTTCATGCCGGCGCTGGTCAGCCGCGACGGCTGGGAGGTCGCGCTGGTCGATGTCGTCGACCGGCCGCGCCTGCATGGCGTCTCGAATTACGGTTTCTGGAACCGGGTCTGGGTGGGCATCATCGATCTCATTGGCGTGCGCTGGCTGATCTCGCGCAAGCGCCCGAGCCCCACCGTGACCGAGGGTTGAACCATGCTGATCCGGCTTTCCCAGGATATCGGCGGCTATATGTACGACGTCTTCGTCGCCAAGTTCGATTTCTGGCTGGCGTTGGGTATTTTCGGGCAATTGCTGTTCGGCATGCGTTTCGTCGTGCAATGGCTCGCCAGCGAGCGCCAGGGCCGCAGTGTGGTACCGGTGGCGTTCTGGTTCTTTTCGATCGGCGGCGGGCTGATCACGCTGGTCTACGGCCTGTTGAAGCGCGAGCCGGTCATCATCCTCGGCCAGTCGCTCAGCATCTTCATCTACATCCGCAACCTGATGCTGATCGGCAAGGAGAAGCGCCGCCTTGCCGCGGCGGCGCGCGAGGGCGGCCGGCCGGCCAGGTAGGTTTCTCCGTTGTCATTCCCGACGCGCTTGCGCGATCGGGAATCCAGGAGCCGCTTGCGCCCTGGCATCTGGATTCCCGCCTTCGCGGGAATGACATCCTGAAACCGCGCATCATCGAGGCTGAATGTTGGATCAAGGCCGGCACAAGATCGCCGCGTTTCCACGCCGTCTTGTCTCGGCCTCGGGCCGGGACCCAGCCGGCCTTACCCCGCCGCCTTCATGCGCGCAAAACCTTCCGCGAGATCGGCCTTGAGATCGTCGAGTTCCTCGAGCCCGATATGGAAGCGCACCGTCGGGCCAGCCGTCTTCCACGGCGTCGCGCTGCGATAGCTTGAGCAATCGAAGGGCAGGGCGAGGCTTTCGTAGCCGCCCCATGACGCCCCCATGCCGAAGAAGCTCAACTCGTTCAGCATCGCGCCGAGCGCCTCGCGCCGGACGGGGTGCAACTCCACCGAGAACAGCGATGAACAGCCGGTGAAGTCGCGCTTCCACAAGGCGTGGCCCGGGTCATCCTCCAGCGCGGGATGCATGACGCGCGCGACCTCCGGCCGCTCCTTGAGCCAGCGCGCCATCTCGAGCCCCGCCGGCCCCTGATGGGCAAGGCGCAACGCCATGGTGCGCAGGCCGCGCAGCGTCAGGAAGGCGTCCTCGGATGCGATGATCACGCCGAGCGTCTGCTTGGCGTCCTTCAACTGCTGGAAAAGCTCGGGCGTGCGCGCCGAAACCGAGCCGGTCAGCACGTCGGAATGGCCGGCCGGATATTTCGTGCCAGCCTGGATCGAGTAGTCGACGCCGAAGCCATGCGCGTCGAAATACAGCGGTGTCGCCCAGGTATTGTCCATCAGCACCACCGCCGAGCGGGCATGGGCCACGCCGACGATCGCCGGAATATCCTGCACCTCGAAGGTTTGCGAGCCCGGGGCTTCGGTGAACACCGCGCGGGTATTGGGCTTGAACAGGCTGGCAATGCCGGCGCCGATCAGCGGATCGTAATAGGTGACCTCGATGCCGAGCCTGCTCAGCATCTTGTCGCAGAAATCGCGCGTCGGCCGATAGACACTGTCCGTCACCAGCATGTGATCGCCGGATTTCAGGCAGGCGAGCAGCGGCACCGTGCACGCCATCAGGCCGGACGGCACCAGGATGACGCCGGCGCCGCCCTCGATATCGTTCAGCGCGGTTTCGAGCGCCTCCGTCGTCGGGTTGCCGTAGGTGCCGTAGGCGAAGCGCGCCTTGCGCGCCAGGAAATCGTCCAGCGTCGGATAAAGCACGGTCGAGCCGCGCACGATCGGCGGGTTGACGAAGCCGAAACTGTCCTCGGGATTGCGGCCCGAAACCACGAGGCGGGAGCGCGGCTTGAGCTTTGCCCGCTGTTCCCTGGTCAGTTTGCGCATGAAATTCTCCGATGGTGAAATCCTGGCCGACGGCGGAAACCACTGCTGCCCGGACCGGGTCCGGCACGGAATTCCTGACGATTCCCGCCCAGCCCGAGCCAAGCCGCCAAAGCGGGAGAAGACAAGCGATTTTCGTAAGTTTGGCCGAGAGAAGCGCCAAGGTTTATGATAGAATGAAACAAATCCTCTGATGATATCGTGGCGCGGCGGTGATTGATCAGCCGCCATGCGGCAGGGTTGGCAAGTTAGCCAATGTGTCTAAAGCGAGCCATCGAATTTGATGATCGATCCGATCACGCGCAGCTTGACCTCTGCCACATTATCGCCTCAGATGCGCCCTCGATCTTTGTCGGAGGAGCGGTTCCGAAGCCGGCCCGTTTAGCGAAGGCACAGGGGTTCGGGGCGGCCAGCGTTCGAGGGCTGGTTCCTTCTGGCAAGCAAGATTATTACTCGGGAGAGCAGTCCTCATGAAGCGTACCATTCTTTGCCTGGCGCTCGGCACGGCCGCCGCCTTTGCCGCCACGACCGCTTCGGCGGCCACGCTGGATACGATCAAGCAGAAGGGCATGTTGACCTGCGGCTCCAACCCTGGCCTGGCGGGTTTCGGCATTCCTGATGACAAGGGCAACTGGACCGGCCTCGACGTCGATCTGTGCCGGGCGATCGCCGCCGCGGTGCTCAACGATCCCTCGAAGGTCAAGTTCCTGCCGCTGACAGCCAAGGACCGTTTCACCGCCCTGCAATCGGGCGAGGTCGACGTGCTGGTCCGTAACTCGACCTGGACCATGCAGCGCGATACCCAGCTCGGCATCACCTTCACCGGCGTCAACTACTATGACGGCCAGGGCTTCATGGTGAAGAAGAAGCTGAACGTCTCCTCGGCGCTTGAGTTGAACGGCGCGTCCGTCTGCACGCAGCAGGGCACCACGACCGAGCTCAATCTCGCCGACTTCTTCCATGCCAACAAGATGAAATACGAGGTCGTCGCCTTCCAGTCGGCCGACGAGACCATCAAGGCCTATGATGCCGGCCGTTGCGACGCATTCACCACCGATGCTTCCGGCCTCTACTCCGAGCGCCTGAAGCTCAAGGATCCGGACGAGAACATCGTGTTGCCCGAAATCATCTCGAAGGAGCCGCTCGGACCGGCCGTGCGCAAGGGCGACGACCAGTGGTTCTCGATCGTGAAATGGGTCGGCTTCGCGATGGTCAATGCCGAGGAACTCGGCGTTACCAAGGCCAATGTCGACGAGATGCTGAAGTCGACGAACCCCGAGGTGAAGCGCCTGCTCGGCGTCGACGGCAACTTCGGCGAATCGATCGGCCTGACCAAGGATTGGGTCGTGCGCATCATCAAGGCGGTCGGCAACTACGGCGAAAGCTTCGAGCGTAACGTTGGACAGGGCTCGCCGCTCAAGATCAAGCGTGGCCTGAACGCGCTGTGGAACAAGGGCGGCATCCAGTACGCTCCGCCGATCCGCTGAGGCATCGGCTGTCGGCCCCGGCGAAGCGCCGGGGTCGACCTTGCGGCCTTGGGCGGTTCGCCCGGCCGATTTGGCAATGAGAATGCAGGGACTGGCCGCCGCGGATAACACGCCGGAACAAGGCGAGGGCGGCCCGGAGGATGCGCCGGAGAGGTTCGGGGCGCTGTCCGGCCAAGTGCTGGCCGGCAGCAGGCGCTCCATCCCGTGATCGGCAGCAGGGAGTTCTTGAGTGGCTAGCGAGAACGAACGACCGCAGGCGAAGGCGTCGATCCTCTATAACCCGACCTATCGTGGTTATTTCTTTCAGGTCGTCCTGGTGGCGGCGCTGGTCTGGCTGTTCTGGGCGGCGGCGAAGAACGCCACCGACAACATGAACGATGCCAATATCCGCACCGGCTTCGGCTTCTTCTGGGAAAAAGCCGGCTTCGACATCAATCAGCATCTGATTCCCTACAGCGCCGATGCCAGCACCTATTTCGATGCTTTCATCGTCGGCCTGCTCAACACGCTTCTGGTCGCTGCAGTCGGTATCGTGCTGACGACGATCCTTGGCTTCACCATCGGCATCGCGCGCCTGTCGAGCAACTGGATCGTGGCGCGCATCGCCAAGATCTATGTCGAGAGCATCCGCAACATCCCGCTGCTGCTGCAACTGCTGTTCTGGTACAACGCGGTGCTCAAGCCGCTGCCCAACCCGCGCCAGTCCTTCCATCTCGGCGCCGGCGTCGTCATCAACAACCGTGGCCTGTTCATGCCGCAGCCGCAGTTCGGTGCGGGTTCGTGGCTGATGGGTATCGCCTTGATCGTCGGGGTTGTCGGGGCGATCGCGTTCCGCCGCTGGGCGCGCAGGCAGCAGGCCGAGACCGGCAAGCAATATCCGGTCGGTTGGACCATGCTCGGCCTCGTCATCGGCCTGCCGTTGCTCGCCTATTTCGCCGCCGGCATGCCGGTCACCTTCGACATTCCGAAGCTCCAGGGCTTCAATTTCCGTGGCGGCCTGCAGGTTTATCCCGAATTCGTGGCGCTGCTGCTCGGCCTGGTGATCTATACCGCCGCGTTCATCGCCGAGATCGTGCGTGCCGGCATCCTCGCCGTGTCGCGTGGGCAGACCGAGGCGGCGCACGCCCTCGGGCTGCGTTCCGGCACCACCCTCAAGCTCGTGGTGGTGCCGCAGGCCATGCGGGTGATCGTGCCGCCGCTGACCAGCCAGTACCTCAACCTGACCAAGAATTCCTCGCTCGCGGTCTATATCGGCTATCCCGACCTGGTGCAGATCTTCGCCGGCACGGTGCTCAACCAGACCGGGCAGGCGCTCGAGGTCATCCTCTTGACCATGCTGGTCTATCTGGTGATTTCGCTCGTCACCTCCGCCATCATGAATGTCTACAACAGCCGCGTCATGCTGGTTGAACGCTGAAAGGTGGCACGATGACGCTCGCTTCCGAATCCGTCGCCAACGCCACCGCGCAGCCCGGCGTCTATGTGCGCAAGGAACCGTCGCCCGACCTGCCGCCGCCGCTGCTCGAGAGCGGCTGGATCGCCTGGGTCCGCAACAACCTGTTCTCGTCGATCCCGAACGCGGTCCTGACGCTGCTCGGGTTGTATGCGATTTATCTCGTCGCCGTGCCGGTGGTGAACTTCCTGTTCATCGATGCGGTCTGGAGCGGCTCGAACCGCGATGCCTGCCTGGCGGCGAATGTCGGGCGCCCGGTCGGCTCGTGCTGGCCGTTCGTGACCAACCGCATCGGCTATTATATCTATGGCCAGTACCCGCTTTCCGAGCGCTGGCGCGTCAACCTCACCTTCGTGATGGCGGCGGTCGGCATCGCCTGGATGCTGTGGCCGCGTGCGCCGCTGCGGGTGTGGGGCGCGCTGTATTTCTTCCTCGTCTTCCCGGTCTCGGCCTTCTTCCTGCTGCTGGGAGCGCGCTGGCTCGGCCTGCCGCCGGTCTCCACCAACCTGTGGGGCGGCGTGCTCGTCACCATGGTGCTGTCGCTGATCGGCATCGTGTTCTCGCTGCCTTTCGGCATCCTGCTGGCGCTCGGGCGACGGTCGCGGCTGCCGTTCGTGCGCTTCGCCTCGGTGGTATTCATCGAGTTCGTGCGCGGCGTCCCGCTGATTACCGTGCTGTTCATGAGCAACCGCATGCTGCCGCTGTTCCTGTCGCAGGGCATGCAGCCGGATGCGCTGCTGCGCGTCATCATCGGCATCGCGCTGTTTTCAGCCGCCTATATGGCCGAGGTGGTGCGTGGCGGCTTGCAGGCCATGCCGCGCGGCCAGTATGAGGGCGCGCAATCGCTCGGCCTCGGCTACTGGCAGAGCATGGTGTTCATCATCCTGCCGCAGGCGCTGAAGCTGGTCATCCCCGGCATCGTCAACACCTTTATCGGCCTGTTCAAGGACACCAGTCTGGTGACGATTGTCGGCATCTTCGACTTCCTCACCACGGTCCAGGTGAGTATGAACGACCCCAACTGGGCCACGCCCGTGACGAGTTACACAGGCTATGCCTTCGCTGCCCTGTTTTATTTTGTGTGCTGTTACGCTATGGCGCTCTACTCGCAGAGCATGGAACGTCGCCTTGCCAAAGCCGACAAGCGTTAGACCGGAGAATTGATGATGAGCGCCGCTCCCAACCTCAAGCCAACGGCCCTGAACACGGAAGTCGCCGTTGAAATGAACGGTGTCAACAAGTGGTTCGGCGATTTCCACGTCCTCAAGGATATCGATCTCAAGGTGACGCGCGGCGAGAAGATCGTCGTGTGCGGCCCGTCGGGTTCCGGCAAGTCGACGATGATCCGCTGCATCAACCGGCTGGAAGAGCACCAGAAGGGTCAGATCGTCGTTGACGGCGTCGAACTCACCAACGACCTGAAGAAGATAGACGAGGTGCGCCGCGACGTCGGCATGGTGTTCCAGCATTTCAACCTGTTCCCGCATCTGACCATCCTCGAGAACTGCACGCTGGCGCCGATCTGGGTGCGCAAGATGCCGAAGAAGGAAGCGGAGGAGGTGGCGATGCATTACCTCACCCGCGTCAAGATCCCCGAGCAGGCCAACAAATATCCCGGCCAGCTGTCCGGCGGCCAGCAGCAGCGCGTGGCGATCGCCCGCTCGCTGTGCATGAGCCCGAAGATCATGCTGTTCGACGAGCCGACCTCGGCGCTCGATCCGGAAATGGTCAAGGAAGTGCTCGACACCATGGTCGGCCTCGCCAATGACGGCATGACCATGCTGTGCGTCACGCATGAGATGGGCTTTGCCCGCCAGGTCGCCGACCGGGTGATCTTCATGGATGGCGGCCAGATCGTCGAGATGAACAAGCCGGACGAGTTCTTCAAGAACCCGCAGCACGAACGCACCAAGCTGTTCCTCAGCCAGATCCTGCACTGATACAAAAAAAGCCCCGGTCGGACCGGGGCTTTTTTCTTAGTGCGGCTGCATCTCGGCCGGCGGTGCGCTGTGGGGCACCGGCCGCTTACCGAACAGCCCGGCGATCCAGCGTGTGAACACGTAGAAGGCCGGGGTGAACAGCAGCCCGAACAGCGTCACGCCGAGCATGCCGGCGAACACCGCCGTGCCGAGCGACTGGCGCATTTCGGCGCCGGCCCCCGTCGCGATCACCAGCGGCACCACGCCGAGGATGAAGGCGAGCGAGGTCATCAGGATCGGCCGCAGGCGCGTGCGTGCGGCTTCGACCGCCGCCTCGAAGCGCGACTTGCCCTCGTCCTCGCCCTGCTTGGCGAACTCGACGATCAGGATGGCGTTCTTGGCGGCGAGCCCGACCAGTACCACCAGCCCGATCTCGACCAGCACATTGCGGTCGAGGCCGCGCAGGTTGACGCCGATCATCGCCGCCAGGATACACATCGGCACGATCAGGATCACCGCCAGCGGCAGCAGCACGCTTTCGTAAAGGGCGGCCAGCAGCAGGAACACGAACACCACCGCGAGGCCGAAGGCGATCGCCGCCGTGTTGCCGGCAAGCTTCTCCTGCAACGCGATTTCGGTCCATTCGAAGCCGAATCCGGCCGGCAGTTTCTCCTTGGCGATCTTCTCCATCGCCGCGATGCCTTGCCCTGAGGAGAAGCCGTGCGCGAGCGCCACCTGCACCTCCGCCGCCGGATAGAGGTTGTAGCGCGGCACGCGATAGGCGCCTGTGGTGTCGTTGAAATTCGCCACCGCGCCGATCGGTACCATGGCGCCGCTGTCGCTGCGCGTCTTCAGGTTGGCGATGTCGCGCGGCGTCAGGCGATACTGGTTGTCAGCCTGCGCGGTGACGCGATAGGTGCGCCCGAGCAGGTTGAAGTCGTTGATATAGGCCGAGCCCATATAGATCGACAGCGTCTCGAAGATGCGGTTGATCGGCACGCCGAGCATTTCCGCCTTGGTGCGGTCGATATCGGCATAGATCTGCGGCGTGCGCGTGTTGAACAGGGTGAAGGCCTGTGTCAGCCCCGGCGTGTGCGCGGCCGTGCCGGCAACGGCCCAGGCAGCACCTTCGAGCGCCGGCAGCCCTGCGCCGCTGCGATCCTGCACATAGCCCTTCAGGCCGCCGCCGGTGCCGATGCCGGGCACGGCCGGCGGCTCCAGCACCAGCACGAAGGCGTCGTTAATCACGGCCAGATGCTGGCGCAGGTCCGTGAGGATGCCCTGCGTCGTCAGGTGCTCCTTCTCGCGCTCGTCGAAATCCTTTAGGCTGACGAAGATCACGCCGCTATTGGGCGCGTTGGTGAAGGTCGCGCCGTCGAAACCGGTAAAGGCGACCGAGTCCTTGACGCCCGGCCGCGCCTTGATGATGTCGCCGGCCTGGCGGATGACCTTGTCGGTGCGCTCGAGCGTCGCACCCGGCGGCAACTGGAACACGGCGATGAAATAACCGCGGTCGAGTTGCGGGATCAGCCCGGTCGGCGTCGCCTCGAGCCTCCAGTAGGTCGCGCCCAGCAGTGCGGCATAGACGACGAGGATCAGGCCGAGCACCCGTACGAGCCGGCGCGTCAGCCTTGCATAGCCGTTGCCCATCGCCTCGAAGGCGCGGTTGAACCGGCCGAAGAACCAGCGCAGCGGCGCACCAAGCCGGTAGAGGAGGCCGGTTTGCGGCGCGTCATGGACATGCGGCTTGAGCAGCAGCGCCGCCATCGCCGGCGACAGCGTCAGCGAGACGAAGCACGAGATCGCCGTCGAGGCGGCGATCGTCACCGCGAACTGGCGGTAGAACGAGCCCTGCAACCCGCTGATGAAGGCGGTCGGGATGAACACCGCGCACAGCACGATGGCGATGGCGAGCAGCGCGCCGCCGACCTCGTCCATCGTCTTGTGGGCGGCCTCCTTCGGCGTGTAGCCCATGCGCAGATAGCGTTCGACGTTTTCGACCACCACGATGGCGTCATCGACGACGATGCCGATCGCCAGCACGAGCCCGAACAGCGACAGCGTGTTGAACGAGATGCCGGCGGCGTCCATCACCAAAAAGGTGCCGACCAGCGAGACCGGGATGGCGAGTACCGGGATGATCGCCGCGCGCCAGGTTTGCAGGAACAGGATCACCACGATGACGACGAGGATCATCGCCTCGAACAGCGTCTTGACGACCTCGTTGACCGATTCCTGGATGAAGACGGTCGGGTTGTAGACCACCGAATAGTCGACGCCGGCCGGGAAATCCTTCTTGAGCGTTTCCATCTGGTGGAGGATGGCGGCGCTCGTCGCCAGCGCATTCGAGCCCGGGCGCTGGAAGATCACGATCGCGGTCGCGACCTTGTTCGAGAGGTAGGAATTGACGTTGTAATCCTGCGCGCCGAGTTCGACGCGCGCCACATCGCGCACCCGCACCACCTCGCCATTGTCGCCGGCGCGGATGACGATATTGCCGAATTCCTCCGGGTCGGCGAGGCGGCCTTGCGTCTGCACCGAAAGCTGGAACGCGCCATCGGGCGAAGCCGGCGGCTGGTTGATGGCGCCGGCCGCGACCTGCACGTTGGCGGCACGGATGGCGGCGACGACCTCGCTCGCGGTCAGGTTGCGCGCCGCCACGCGGGCCGGGTCGAGCCAGACGCGCATCGCATAATCGCGCGCGCCGAACACCTGCACGTTGCCGACGCCGTCGACCCGCCCGAGCACGTCCTTGACGTAGAGCGTGGCGTAGTTGGAGACATATTGCGCGCTGCGCGAATCGTCAGGCGACAGCATGTGCACGACCATCATCAGGTCGGGCGAGGCCTTTCGCGTCGTGATGCCGATCTGGCGCACCGATTCGGGCAGGCGCGGTTCGGCGACCGCGACGCGGTTCTGCACCAGCACCTGCGCCTGGTCGACATCGGTGCCGGGCTTGAACACGACGTTGATCGTCACGTTGCCGTCGCCGGTCGACTGCGATTCGATATAGAGCATGTTGTCGACGCCGTTGACCTCCTGCTCGATCGGCGTCGCCACCGTTTCGGAAACCACCTTCGCCGACGCGCCGGGATAGCTCGCCGTGATGCTGACGGTCGGCGGGGCGATCTCGGGATATTCCGAGATCGGCAGCGCGCGCTGGGCGATCAGCCCGGTAATCGTGATGAGGATCGACAGCACGGCCGCGAAGATCGGCCGGTCGATGAAGAAATGTGAAAAGCGCATGGCTTGCCCCTGAAGTCGCGGATTGCGCGTCAGTTGGTGGCTGCGAGCTGGATGGTGCCGGCCTGGACCACGACCTGCACGCCGGGCCGCACGAATGGGTTGGCGAGGCCGGTGATGATCACCTTGTCGTCGCGCGACAGGCCGCTACGCACGACGCGTAGCCCATCGATGATCGGGCCGAGCGTCACCGGCTTGCCGACGACCTTGCTGTCGGGGCCGACCACCATCACGATCTTGCGGGCCTGATCGGCGACGATGGAGGCATCGGGCACCATCAGGGCTTCGATGTCGCCGCCGAACAGCCGCATGCGCCCGAACGTGCCCGGCGTCAGGAAGTTGTCGTGGTTGGCGAACACCGCGCGGCCGCGGATCGTGCCCGAGCGCGGATTGACCTGATTGTCGAGAAAGTCCATCGCGCCGGTACGATCCCACTGGCTCTTGTCGGACAGCCTGACCTGCACGGGCGTGGGCGCCTCGCGCGATGACGGCCGCGCTCCTTCCTTGGCGAGCCGGCTGTAGCGCACGTAATCGGCTTCGGACGCCTCGAACACGAAGTTGATCGGGTCGGTGCTGACGATGGTGGTCAGCAATGTCGCCCCGGCCTGTCCGCCCGAGATCAGGTTGCCGACATCGACCTTCTTGTCCGAGATGCGGCCGCTGATCGGCGCGCGCACCTCGGTCCATGCGAGGTTGAGTTCGGCGGTGTCGAGTTCGGCCTCCGCCGCCAGCGCCGTCGCCTTGGCGACGTTGAGCGTGGCGCGGCGCTGGTCGATGTCGCGCTGGCTCAGCACATGCGATTGCTGGAGGGAGTTGGCGCGCCCGACATCGGTTTGCGCCACGTCGACCTGCGCCTTCGCTTTTGCGACATCGGCGCGCGCCGCTTCTACCGCAATGCGATAAGGGCGCTGGTCGATGACGAATAAAAGGTCGCCCTTCTTGACGAGCGCGCCATCCGTAAAGGCGACCTTGTCAATGAAGCCGGATACCCGCGCGCGGATCTCGACATGCGAGGCTGCCTCGAAACGCCCGGTATATTCGTCCCATTGCGCCACTTTTCTGGCGAGTGGCGCGGCGACGGTCACTGGCGGCGCGGGTGGGGCACCCTGAGCGAGGGCGCCAAAGGTGGAAAATGACAGGCCCGCCACCGCGACGGCAACCAGCGGAAGAGAAAAGAATCGTGTCATTGCGGGTGTCCCCGGCAGAATAAACTTGTTGCGATGCAGCATAGATTGGGCGCAGGAATCCCGTTTTCGGGGTAGAACCGCCCGCCTCACACTCTTGCCGTTGCAGGTGCGGCGCCGAATTCGGGGTCCGACGCGCCACGCGCCCTTGAAGCAAGTTCGGCGAAGCATTACCAAACCGACAGGAATTGGGCGTGCGATTTGGTACGCAGCGCGGAGACAGGTGACGAGCATGGATCAGGAAATCCGCACCCCGGACGCCAAGCGCATGATCAGGGGCGCCACCGGTGACTGGGAGATGATCATCGGCCTGGAGGTCCATGCCCAGGTCAACTCGCAGGCCAAGCTGTTCTCGGGCGCCGCCACCGCCTTCGGCGGCGAGCCCAACAGCCATGTCAGCCTCGTCGATGCGGCGATGCCGGGCATGCTGCCGGTGATCAACGAGGAATGCGTCGCCCAGGCCGTGCGCACCGGGCTCGGCCTCAAGGCCGAGATCAACCTGCGCTCGACCTTCGACCGCAAGAATTATTTCTACCCCGACCTGCCGCAGGGCTACCAGATCAGCCAGTACAAGAGCCCGATCGTCGGCGAGGGCCAGGTGCTGATCGACGTGCCGGGCGAGGATGAGCCGATCGACATCCGCATCGAGCGGCTGCATCTGGAACAGGATGCCGGCAAGTCGCTGCATGACCAGGACCCGCGCATGTCCTTCGTCGATCTCAACCGTTCGGGCGTGGCGTTGATGGAGATCGTCTCCAAGCCGGATATGCGCTCCAGCGAGGAGGCGAAGGCCTATGTCGCCAAGCTGCGTTCCATCCTGCGCTATCTCGGCACCTGCGACGGCGACATGGAGAAGGGTAACCTGCGCGCCGACG
This sequence comes from uncultured Alphaproteobacteria bacterium, assembly GCA_937988775.1. Taxonomy (GTDB): domain Bacteria; phylum Pseudomonadota; class Alphaproteobacteria; order Rhizobiales; family Beijerinckiaceae; genus CALKHP01. The sequence goes on along the minus strand of CALKHP010000030.1, from coordinate 71,755 downwards.
TCAACGTCTCGGTGCGCCGCCCCGGCGAGCCGCTCGGCACGCGCTGCGAGATCAAGAACGTCAACTCGATCCGCTTCATCGGCCAGGCGATCGAGTTCGAGGCGCGCCGCCAGATCGGCATCCTCGAGGATGGCGGCGAGATCGACCAGGAAACCCGCCTCTACGATGCCGGCAAGGGTGAGACGCGCTCGATGCGCTCCAAGGAGGAAGCGCATGACTACCGCTACTTCCCCGACCCCGACCTGCTGCCGCTCGAGTTCACGCAAGGTTACGTCGACGAGCTGAGAAGCGGCCTGCCGGAACTGCCCGACGCCAAGAAGGCGCGCCTGATCGCCGATTTCGGCGTTTCGCCCTATGACGCGATGGTGTTGACGCTGGAGCGCGAGAACGCCGATTATTTCGAGGCGGTGGCCAAGGGCCGCGACGGCAAGCTCGCCGCGAACTGGGTCATCAACGAGTTGTTCGGCCGCCTCAACAAGGAAGGGCTCGCGCTTGACGCTTCGCCCGTCAGCCCGGACCAGCTCGGCGGCATCATCGACCTGATCGGCAACGAAACCATCTCGGGCAAGATCGCCAAGGACCTGTTCGAGATCGTGTGGAACGAGGGCGGCGACCCGGCCGCCATCGTCGAGACGCGCGGCATGAAGCAGGTCACCGATACCGGCGCCATCGAGAAGGTGGTCGACGATATCATCGCCGCCAATCCGGACAAGGTCGAGCAGGTCAAGCTCAAGCCGACCTTGCTCGGCTGGTTCGTCGGCCAGACCATGAAGGCGTCGGGCGGCAAGGTGAACCCGGCCGCCGTCAATGCCATCTTGAAGTCGAAGCTCGGGCTGGAGTAGGGCGCTTGGCGGCGGCGGCTGGCCCAACTCCCGCGCTCCGCCCGGTAACGGATGCGGATGCGCAGGAGCTGTTCGGGCTGCTCGCGCTGTGCTTCGCCGATTACCCCGGCTGCTTTGTCGATCCACATGACGACCTCAAGGACCTGCTGCGGCCGGGCCAGAGCTTTCCGCCGCCGGGCGGCTTCTTCGTCATCGAGGATGAGCGCGGCCGCGTCGGCGCCTGTGCTGCGCTGCACTTTCCCGAGCAGGGCGTGGCGGAGTTGCACCGCGTCTATGTCCGGCCCGACCTGCAACGGCGCGGGCTCGGCCGGCGCCTGTCGGAAGCGATGTTGGCGCGGGCGGTCGAGGCCGGCGCGAGCCGCATGATCCTGTTTAGCGATACCCGCTTTGCCGGTGCCCATGCCATGTATCAGCGGCTCGGCTTCAGCCGCGTCGGTGGCGCGCGCCCGCTCGGCGACATCTCGAACAGTCAAGAATACCGCTTCGAGCGGGCCTTGTAGGCTTCAACCGCCGATCCAGCTGCGCAGCGTGTTCCAGAACGGCGCCAGCGTCGAGGACGAGGTCGCGAAATAGCCCGGCCCCATCACCAGCACGGCCCACAGGAAGCCGGAGGGCACGTTGGCGATCTGGAACGGCACGGCGCGCATGTTGGCGATGCCGGCCAGCACCGGGATGACCGCGCGCACCGGCCCGAAGAAATGCCCGAGGAACACGCTCAGCACACCGAAGCGCCGGAAGAAGCGTTCGGCGCGCTCGACCATGGCCGGGTGGCGTGAGAACGGCCAGATTCTCAGGATGTCGGCCTGGAAATACAGGCCGAGCCAATAGGAGATCGCATAGCCGAGCGAGGCGCCGAGTCCGCCGGCGATCACCAGCGGCTCGAAGCGCAGGCCAGCCGCGCCGAACAGGCTGGCGATCGACAGCAGGATGACGCTGGACGGCACGACGATCGACAGAAAGGCCAGCGATTCAAGCAGTCCCAGCACGAAAACCAGCGCCGGCACCCAGGCCTGATGGTCGCGCGAGAAGGCAATCGCTGCATCGACGAGTGAGGCGATGGTCATGTCGCGTATATCATCAGGCAAAACTCGTGAATTTCGTTTTCGCGCGCCGCCTCATGCACTATTTCCCTGGTTCGTGCCAGCCAATCGGACCCAGCCATCATGACAGCAATCGCAAGTCTGGTCGTCGCGCGCGCCACGATCGATGATCTGCCCGGTATCGTCGCGGTCTATGGCGACGATGAGGTTGGCGGCGCCGGTGATGCCTGGAGCGAGGAAAACCGCCCGGCTTACGAGCGCGGTTTCCATGCCATCGCCGCCAGCCCGGCGGTCGAATTATACGTTGCCCGCCACGAAGGCGCGGTCGTCGGCACCATTCAGGTGCTGTTCTCTCCGCATATTGGCGGGCATGGCGGGCTGCGCTGCATCCTCGAATCGGTCTTCGTCTCCGCCGCGGCGCGCGGGCAGGGCGTCGGCGCCGCGATGCTGGCCGTGGCCGAAGAGCGCGCTCGCGCGCGCGGAGCAACGTTGATCACGCTGTCCTCCGACGCCAGGCGCGTCAACGCCCACCGCTTCTACGAGCAGCACGGCTACGCAAAAACCAGCGTCGCCTTCAAGAAGCGCCTGGCGCGCTGAGGCGTTATTTCTTCCTGACCGCCGGGGTCGTGCCGTCGCGCCGCGTATCGGAATCGCGCCGCAGTCTGGCATTGCACTTGGCATAGAACGCCGGCCATTTGCGCTTTCTGAGATTGAATTTGGGGCGGCTCTCGCGGTAGCGCCGCAGGCATTCGGCGCGCCGCTGCCAGCGCGACAGATGCCGCTTCTGCGCGGGGTGGGCCTTGGCGGCTGGCGCCGACGCAGCCGGGGCAGGGTGCGCCTGCGGCTGGCGATGGCCGGCCGTGCCCGTGGTCTGCGCTGCGGCGCCGGCAATGCCGCTTGCCATCAGTGCCACCGCAAACAGCATCGCCTTCATTGCGAATCTCCCGTAACCGCCGCCCCGCCGCCGTGATTATAAGGCCAAGCCGGCTTTTGTCGCCAATGGTGCGGTTGAAATCGGCGTGAAGCCACCGCGAACACGCGGGCGCGCCACGCGTGCGATGACGCACCGGCACAAGCCACGATGCACGGGCATGGTAGCGCTCATTGCACGAAAGGAATGCACGATGCCAGGCAAGCCGATCGATCTCTATTACTGGCCGACCCCAAATGGCTGGAAGATTTCCATCATGCTCGAGGAATGCGGCCTGCCTTATCGCGTCATTCCGGTCAATATCTCGCAGGGCGACCAGTTCAAGCCGGACTTTCTCGCCATTTCGCCGAATAACCGCATGCCCGCCATCGTCGATCCCGAGGGGCTGGACGGCAAGCCGATCTCGGTGTTCGAATCGGGCGCGATCCTGCAATATCTCGGCCGCAAGACCGGCCGCTTCTATCCGGCCGATGAGCGCCAGCGCGTCGAGGTCGAGCAATGGCTGTTCTGGCAGGTCGGCGGTCTCGGGCCGATGGCCGGCCAGACCCACCATTTCCGAGGCTATGCGCCGGAAAAGATCGATTACGCCATCAACCGCTACACGAACGAGACCAAACGCCTCTACGGCGTCATGGACAAGCGCCTCGCCGACCGCGCTTACCTTGCCGGAGACTATTCGATTGCCGACATGGCCTGCATCGGCTGGATCAAGCCGTGGGAGAAGCAGGGCCAGGTCCTCGACGATTTTCCGCATCTCAAGCGCTGGTTCGAGGCGGTGACGGCGCGCCCGGCCGTGCAGCGTGGCCTCGCGGTCAACAAGGAGGATCGGGGCACCCTCAACGCGCACGACCCGAAGGTGCAGCAACTACTGTTCGGCAATGCGCCTGCCTGAGGGGCGAAGCCTCAGTCGCTGCGGCTCCACTTGACGGACTTGCAGATCAGGCCGCCCAGCACGCAGCCGCTGGTCGTCAGGCGGTTGCCGGAGAGCACCATCTTGCCGCTATAGGTCCTGCCGTCCTCCGGGTTGAAGGCGGAGCCGTGCCATTCGCCCGGCCCGCTTGGCTTCATGTCGTAGAAGACGCGCTCGCCGGTGCTGTCGCTGTGTGTGCTGTCCCTGACCCAGACGATGCGGCCACACAGCGCCTCGCCGCATTTGCCGATCTTGACCTTGGAACTGCCGTTGTCGCGCAACCAAGTGCCCGAGGCATCCTGGGCCGCGACGGGGCTTATGGAGATCGCACCAGCGGCTAGCGCGCTCATGGCTGCGGCGATGAGCTTCATGTCGGCCTCCATGGATCGTGTCCGACCTTAACGCGATTCGTGCGGCAAGGTTTCGTCAGCATGCGCCCCATGGCCAAATCCAGGTCTGTGCGCGGCGCGCGAGGCGTTGGTTCACATGTGATCTTCTAAAATTGCCGCAACTCATCATTAAGCGTCCTGCTTAACGCCCTCTTGAAAAACTGCGCGCAAGATCAGGCCATCAACCGAGGAGGGGCCAACCCTCCCGAGGATCGTGCAGGAGCGGAACATGGAACGGATGATCGCAGAGGCGGAGGGAAACGGCCGCTATTTCGAACTGGGCATGATGTTCGCCAGCGGGCGCGCCGTGCCGGCGGATCTCGTCAGCGCGCATAAGTGGTTCAACATCGCGGCCGTGCGCGGCGATGGCGAGGCAGCACGGATGCGCGCGGAAATTTCGGCCGAAATGGCCGGCGAGCAGATCGCCTGCGCCCAGCGTGCCGCGCGGGAGTGGCTCCGGCTTCACTGAGGCGCGGGGTCGCGGGTTTTTCGCGGGAGTACCGGCGGCGCTTCCTTGCAAGTCGCTGCATTGTCGGGCATACAGCGCCAGCCGGAGACGTGGCCGAGAGGCTGAAGGCACTCGTTTGCTAAATGAGCAAGCCCTGAAAGGGGCTTCGAGGGTTCGAATCCCTCCGTCTCCGCCATTTTTCCTTTGCGTAATCGCCCATAACGGCTCGCGCTACGCTTGCGTCATGCGGGTGTTGGCCGCGAGATCAACAAGCTGTCTGCCAAGGGTGAGATGGGGCTGGGCTGCGGTCTGACCTTGCCTCAACCCCGCGGCAGCGTCAGTTCGCGCCACAATGTGAAGGCCCCGAACAAGGCAAGCTGGGCCGCGAAAAGCACGAAGGCCCACTCGAAGCTGCCTGTCACGCTCACGGCGGCGGCGAAGACCACGGGCCCGCCGACGGCGCCGATGAAGCCGCAAAGACTGGCGGCCGAGGTGACCTCGCCAATATGGTCCATCGGCGCGATACGTGCGAGTTCGGCCATATGCACGCCGTTCCAGCCGAGCGAGGTGGCGCCCACGGCAACCATGCAGGCATAGGCAAGCCACGGCTCCGCAAGACCGACCGTCACCATGGCGACGACGGTCGCGCTGGTGCAGATCGCCAAAACGGCGAGCAGCAACAATCCACGGTCCAGGCGATCGGCCAGCCAGCCAAACGCCACGCGGGCAAGCGTGCTGGTCGCGAGCAGCGCGGCCATGAGCAGGCCGGCCTCGGCCAGAGTCTTGCCGTGCTGGGTGACAAGATATGTCGCGGTAAATGCAGTCACGCAGGATTGAACGGTCGAGAATGACACACCGATCGCGGTTAGCATCGGCAAATGCCGGTGCCGCCCGAGAATGCGGATCGACCACGCAAAGCTGGACAGGGACACGAACATCCGGGGCCAGCGCCGATCAAGCGATCTGTCGGCATCCAGTTGCTTCTGAAACGGCTGCACGAGCAGGGCGCTGACCAGCATCGCGGCCGCCATGGTCGCGATGGCGCCGAAAAATCCGAAACCGAGCACCATATCGGCCACCAGGATGCCGGCGATCGCGCCGCCAAGGGGCACTCCGGCTTGCTTGATCGAAAAGATCAGGCTGCGGTGCGGGGCCGGCGCGGTGAGCATCAATATCTGGCTGCCGGCCGGCGTATTGGGGCCAAGGCCAAGGCCGATCATCAGCGCCCCCGTCAACCCCGCCATCTGGAACGGCATCGCCAGCAGCAGCAACCCTATCGCGACGATGGCCAGGCCCAGCTGCAAGGAGCGAACCGGCCCGACATGGCGCAGCATCGGTCCCCCGCAAGCCAGATACCAGCAGATGCCGATGGCCAGGACGGCCGAGACATAGCCGATGCCTTCAGGCGCCATGCTCCAGCGTTGCGTCAGGACGGGGCCGAGAAGTGGCAGGGCGGCGGCGGCGAAAGAACTCATCGTCTGGACGAGAAGGGTCGCGCTGAGGGCGCGCGCCCAGATCGGCAATATCAATCGTTTTCTCCCGTCGCCGCCGAATGCTCATTGCACAATACTGGGCAAGCCGCGATCGTTGTCTGCACGCAACGCGCGGGAAGGTCGAGCCCATCGGCCCGGAAAGATCATCGCGGCTAGAGCAAGTTCGCCTGCCGCGAACTTGCCCCACCCATAATTGGAGCCGGTTCCGATCGGGCTGAACCACTCCATTACCGTCATTGGCCGGTCGAAAGGCGCTTTAGAGAAGGCGCCGCCGCGATCCGGCGCAGCCAATGTCCTTCGCCCGATAGGCGGGCAATCGCGGATCGCGCCTCAGCGTCAAGCCGTCGATAATGTCATGCCATGCCAACACCTTAAACGGGTGTTGCGCTTCGTTTGAGACCTCAGGCGCGTCGCCTGCTTGCATTCGTTTATGAGAACATATATAGAACAGACAGGTCAGGGAGGCGATGGCGATGTGGTCGGGATGCAACTCGAACTGGATTTGGCGATGGCGCTCCAGCCGGGTGCCGCCGAGGACGCACAACGGCGCGACGCGCTGTATTTTGCCGTATTGCCCGACGAGCGCACGGCGCGGCTGATCGTCGAGCGGGCGGCGGCGTGGCGTGCGCAATACGGCTTCGTCGGCAGGCTCTATACGCCCGACCGCTTGCATGTGTCGCTGAACGCTCTCGGCCGGCATGCCGGCTTGCCGCAGCGCTTGGTGGCGCGGGCAAACGCCGTCGGCGCCGGCGTTGCGGCGCCGGCTTTCGATGTGGTGCTCGATCGGTTGGTGAGTTTTCGCAACGGCACGCGGCGGCCGCTCGTCCTGTGCTGCGGCGAAGGGGCAGAGGGGTTCAATGTCCTGTCGCGCCAGATCGGCCTTGGCCTCAAATGCGCCGGGTTGCCGTCCGGACTGGCGGCCGGCTTCACGCCGCACCTGACGCTGCTGCGCGATCGGCGCGCCATTCCGGATATCGCGCTCGAAAGCCCGATCGCCTGGCGGGCGCGGGAGTTCCTGTTGGTGCATAGTCTGTTCGGGCAGAGCCGCCACAGGCATCTTGGCCGCTGGGCCTTGCGTGAGCCATTGGCGCCTGCCGGCACGGATGGGCTTGACGTGAGGCTGGCGGGGCCGGCAACACGAGGTAGCAAGACATGAAAGGCGAGCGGAATGGAGCAGGACGGCATCGTCATTTACGGCATCAAGAATTGCGACACCATGAAGAAGGCGCGTGATTGGCTGGACGGGCAGGGCATTGCCTACCGCTTCCACGATTACAAGCAGGCGGGTATCGCGCGCGAGCGGCTTGAAGTGTGGGTGGACCAGGTCGGCTGGGAGGTGTTGCTCAACCGCGCCGGCACGACGTTCCGCAAGCTGCCGGAGGCGGAGCGGCAGGGCCTGGATCGTGCTCGCGCCATCGGCCTGATGCTGGCGCAGCCGTCGATGATCAAGCGCCCGGTGCTGGAGGATGCGGGCGGGCTGCTCGTCGGGTTCAAGCCGGAGCTCTATGCGGCGCGCCTTGCCAAGGCATGAGTCAGCGACGTCATGAACTGGCGATTTCCTGGTCTGGCTCCTCGCCTTTCCGGCGCGGTTGTGTTAGCCGGCAGGGCAGTAGCCAACATAGCGCCGGGCCGGCGGTGTCCAGTGTTTTCCAAAGTGATGTGACGTATGAGCGATCTGTTCCGTGAAATCGATGAGGAACTCAGGCGCGAGAAGCTCGAGCGCCTGTGGCAGCGTCACGGAACGCTGCTCGTCGTGCTGGTGGTGCTGGCGCTCGCTGCATTCGGTGGCTGGCGCTATTACATGTGGCAGAAGGCAAGTTCCGCCGAGGCCGACGGCGTGTCCTTCGAGCAGGCGATCAGCCTCTCCAAGGCCGGCAAGGCCAAGGAAGCCGACGCGCTGTTCAGCAAGCTCGCGACCTCCGGGCACGGCGGCTATCGCATCCTGGCGAGTTTCCGCGCGGCCGCCGATCTGGCGCAGACCGACAAGCCCGGCGCGGTAAAGGCGTTCGATGCGCTGGCCGGCGATAGCGGCCTGTCGCAGGTGCTGCGTGAACTGGCGCAGATCAGGGCGGCGACGCTCGAGGTCGATAGCGCGAGCTATCAGGATATGGCGAAGCGCGTCGAGGGGTTGGCTTCGGCCGGCGGCGCCTGGCGCAATTCGGCGCGCGAGTTGATGGGCCTGGTCAGCTATCGCACCGGCGAACTTGAATCCGCCGGCAAATGGTTCGATCAGATCGTGGTTGACCGCGAGGCGCCGCCCAGCCAGCGCCAGCGCGCGCAACTCATGCTGGAACTCGTGCGCGGCGGACCCGTGCCCAAAAGCTGAACGGGACATTTCATGACCTTCACGGTCGCCATTGTCGGTCGGCCGAATGTCGGCAAATCGACCCTCTTCAACCGGCTCGTCGGCAAGAAGCTGGCGCTGGTCGACGACCAGCCCGGCGTGACACGTGACCGGCGCGAGGGCGAGGGCCATCTCGGCGATCTCGATTTCCGCATCATCGACACCGCCGGGCTCGAGGAGGCCGCCGCCGACAGCCTGACCGGCCGCATGCAGCGCCAGACGGAAGCCGCCGTGCGCGACGCCGACCTCGTGCTGTTCATGATGGATGCCCGCACTGGCGTGACGCCGACCGATCGCCATTTCGCCGAACTCGTGCGGCGCGCCGACAAGCCGGTGGTGCTGATCGCCAACAAGTCCGAAGGGCGTGGCGGCCTCGCCGGCGCTTACGAGGCCTACGATCTCGGCTTCGGCGATCCGGTGCCGCTTTCGGCCGAACATGGCGACGGTTTCTCGGAACTGTTCGAGCAGCTTGCCGCCTTCGCGCCGGCGCCGCTCGATGATACCGAGGAGGCGGATGACGCCGCCGCGCGCAAGGCGCAACCGCTCCGCATTGCCGTGGTCGGGCGGCCGAATGCCGGCAAGTCGACGCTGATCAACCGGCTGGTCGGCGAAGATCGCCTGCTCACCGGGCCGGAAGCCGGCATCACGCGGGATTCGATCAGCATCGATTGGCAGTTCGGCGAGCGCGCCCTGAAGATTTTCGACACGGCCGGCCTGCGCAAGCGCGCCAACGTGCAGGACAAGCTGGAAAAGCTTGCCAATGCCGACGGTTTGCGCGCGGTGCGTTTCGCGGAGATCGTCGTGCTGATGCTCGATGCGACGATCCCGTTCGAGAAGCAGGACCTGGCGATCGCCGACCTGATCGAGCGCGAGGGCCGGGCCGTGGTCATCGCGCTCAACAAGTGGGACTTGGTCGAGCAGAACGGCAACCCGCTCAAGATCATGCGCGAGGAGGCCGACCGCCTGTTGCCGCAGCTCAAGGGCGCACCCGTGATCGCGGTCTCCGCCGAAACCGGCCAGGGGCTCGAGCGCCTGATGCATGCCGTGCTGCAGGTCGAGGAGGTGTGGAACCGCCGCGTCTCGACCGGCCAGCTCAACCGCTGGCTCGAAGGCGTGCTTGCCAATCATCCGCCACCGGCCGTCTCGGGGCGCCGCATCAAGATCCGCTACGCGACGCAGCCGAAGGCCCGGCCGCCGCATTTCGCGCTGTTCGGCAACCAGCTCAACCAGTTACCGGCGTCCTATACGCGCTATCTGGTCAACAACATTCGCGAGAGCTTCGATTTGCCGGGCGTGCCGATCCGGCTCAGCCTGCGCACCAGCGACAACCCCTACGGCCGGAAGCGGTAGGGCGTCCGACACGAGATCGTGGCGCTTGCCTTATCGTCTCGCCCCCGGCCGTGAGTGGGGATACGGGTGGTTGTGCCTTTCGCATCGGGATGGGCCGGTCAAGCCGGCCCATGACGGCGGAAGAGTAAGCGCAAACCTTTCAACCGTCATCGGCGGACTTGATCCGCCGATCCCGCCCGCTAGTGCGGGATGACGCTCGCGGTTTGCTACACCAGCATCACCAGCGAGCGTGGTGCCATTGCAAAGACCGGGCCGGACTTGCGGCTCTTGTCGGTGTCGCCCTCGTCATTGCTGTCGACAAGCACGGTCCAATCCTTGTTGGCGGGATGCGCCGGCAGCGTGAAGTCGGTCTGCTCGTCCTGCGGGTTGAACAGGATCAGGGCATCGTCGGCGCCCTCGACATCGCTCGGCATGCCGAGCAGCAGCCCGATGGCCAGCGCGGTGTCATCGTCCCATTCTTCCGGCGTCTGGTTCTTGCCGCCCGGATTGATCCAGCGGATCGCCAGCCCGTCGCGAAAACTGGCGCGCCGGAAGATCGCGTGTTCCTTGCGGATTGCCAGCAGCCGCCGCACGAATTCGATCTGGGCGCTGCCGGTTTCATCGACCTCGTTCCAATCGAGCCAGCCGAGCTCGTTATCCTGGCAATAGATGTTGTTGTTGCCGTTCTGGGTGTGGCCGAACTCGTCGCCGGACAGGATCATCGGCGTGCCGTGCGACAGCAGCAGCGTTGCCAGCATGTTGCGCATCTGCCGGCGGCGCACGGCGTTGATGCCCTCGTCCTCGGTCGGACCTTCGGCCCCGTAATTGTAGGAGCGGTTGTCGCCGTGGCCGTCCCTGTTGTCCTCGCCATTGGCGTCGTTGTGCTTGTCGTTATAGGAAACCACGTCGCGCAGCGTGAAACCGTCATGGGCGGTGAGGAAGTTGACGCTCGACCACGGCCGGCGCCCGCGCTGGTCATAGACGTCGCCGGAGCCGGTGACGCGGGCCGCCATGTCGCGCAGGGTGCCGTGGTCGCCCTTCCAGTAGGCGCGGATGCTGTCGCGGTATTTGTCGTTCCACTCGGCCCATCCGGGCGGGAATCCGCCGACCTGATAGCCGCCGGGGCCGATATCCCATGGCTCGCCGATCAGCTTGACGCCCGCCAGCACCGGATCCTGCCCGACGGCGTCGAAGAAGCCGCCGCGCTGGTCGAACCCCTCCGGCTCGCGCCCGAGAATGGTGCCGAGATCGAAGCGGAACCCGTCCACCTCCATCGTCTCGGCCCAGTAGCGCAGCGAATCCGTGATCAGTTGCAGCACGCGCGGATGGCTGGTGTTGACAGTATTCCCGGTGCCGGTGTCGTTGATGTAGTAGCGTGGCTTGTCCGGCATGGTGCGGTAATAGGCGAAGTTGTCGAGCCCCTTGAAGGTGAGCGTGGCGCCCAGTTCGTTGCCCTCGGCGGTGTGGTTGTAGACCACGTCGAGGATCACCTCGATGTTCGCTTCATGGAACTTGCGCACCATGTCCCGGAAGCCGCCGACGCCCTTCGGGCCGAGATAGCGCGGCTGGGGTGCGAAAAAGCAGAAACTGTTATACCCCCAGTAGTTTCGCAGGCCTTTTTCCACCAGGTGGTGATCGTCGGCGAAGGCGTGGATCGGCAGCAATTCGACCGATGTCACGCCGAGCGCGCGCATGTGCTCGATCACCGCATCCGACGAGAAGCCGTCGAATGTGCCGCGCAACTTCTCGGCGATGTCCGGGTGGCGCATGGTGAAGCCGCGCAGATGCGTCTCGTAGAACACCGTCTCGGACCACGGGATGTCGGGCTTGCGCCTTGCGCCGGGTTCGGCGTCGAGATCCGTGACGATGCATTTCGGCATGAAGGGTGCGCTGTCATCGGTCGACATTTTCAGGTCGCGATCCTCGCCACCGGCGGTGTCGTAGCCGTAGACCGCCTTGTCCCACTGGATTTCGCCGTGGAGGGCGCGGGCATAAGGCTCGACCAGCAGCTTGTTTGGGTTGAAGCGGTGGCCCCGGTCGGGGTCGTAGGCGCCGTGGACCCGGTAGCCGTAGAGTTGGCCGGGGCCGATTTTCGGAACATAACCGTGCCAGATTTCGTTGGTGTATTCGGGCAGCGTCACGCGTGCTGTCTCGGTCTTGCCGTCAGGTGAGAACAGGCAAAGCTCGACCCGCTCGGCATGGGCGGAGAACACCGCGAAGTTGGTGCCGGAGCCGTCGAAGCAGGCGCCGCGGCGCGTATAGTCTCCGGCCTGAATGTCGAGATTCCGCGCCGTCTTGCCGCTATGTTCATCCATGATTTACCGTAAGCCTCCTTGCGGCGGGCTGATCGCCCACCGTTCACGCCATCCATCAACGTATTCAAACCACGAGAGTTCCTTCATCATACGGCCACAAAACTGTGTTTTGGTCTTTTTGTTCTCACGAGTGGAACTTTGTCCCGCTCGGGGCGTTACCGAAATACATATTCACACCACGCATTAGGAGTAAAACTCATGGCCATGTTCGATCCGTCCCTTCGCAATCGCGTTGTGATGGACCGTCATCGTGATGAATTGCTAGGCAATACAGCAGTAGAGGCAGTAATTCAGGCGCCGGGCAGCGAGGCTGTTGCCGCGCCGAAACTGGCTCCCACCGCAAAGATCCTGTTCGTGACTTCGGAGATGGGCGACTTCGTCAAGGCAGGCGGCCTCGGCGAGGTGTCGTCGGCTTTGCCGCGCGCGCTGCGCACCTTCGGCGACGTCCGTATTCTCATGCCGGCCTACCGCGCCCTGCGCGAAAAGAGGCCGACGATCGATGTCGTCAGCACGATGCCGGGCACGGCGGACATGCCGCCATGGTCACTCGGCCGCCTGAAGGCGGCGGATGGGCTCGATGTCTATGTCGTGCTCTGCGACGAACTCTACGATCGCCCGGGCTCGCCCTATGGCGATGAGCGCGGCGAGGCGTGGTGGGACAACGATCTCCGCTTCGGCCGGCTGTCGCTGGCGGCGGCCGAGATCGCCGCCGGGATCGCCGATCCGAACTGGCACCCCGATCTCGTCCACGTCAACGATTGGACCTCGGCTCTGGCGCCCGGTTACATGCGCTGGCGCGGCATCGACACGCCGACCATCCTGACCGTGCATAACCTGGCCTATCAGGGCGTGTTCCCGGTGCCGCGGCTCGGCGCGCTGGGCATTCCCGACCATGCGTTCAATGTCGATGGCGTCGAGTTCTACGGCCAGCTTTCATTCCTGAAGGCGGGGCTGGCTTTCGCCTCGCATGTCACCACCGTCAGCGAGACCTATGCCCGCGAGATCACCACGCCCGAGCATGGCTGCGGGTTGGACGGGTTGTTGCGCGAGCGGCTGGCGCAAGGTCGCCTGACCGGCATTGTCAACGGCATCGACGATAGCTGGATGCCGCCGACGCTTGCCAACAGCACATCGCCCCTTGCCTGGAAGAGCGAGAGCGCCAGAGCCGTGCGCCACGCCTTCGGCCTGTCGGCCTCGCGCGGGCCGATCTTCGCCATCGTCTCGCGCCTCGTGCACCAGAAGGGCATCGACCTGTCGATCGACTCGGCCGAGATGATTGTCCAGAAGGGCGGCCAGCTCGTCGTCACCGGCCGGGGCGAAGCGCAGATCGAGGATGCCGTCTCGGCGCTCGCCAGGCGCTTTCCGGGGCAGGTCGGCGCCAGGATCGGCTTCGACGACGCCGAGGCGCGCGCCATGTACGAGGCGAGCGATTTCCTGCTGATGCCGTCGCGCTTCGAGCCTTGCGGCCTGAGCCAGATGTATGCGCAGCGCCTGGGTGTGCTGCCGATCGCCTACCGCACAGGCGGCCTCGCCGACACGATCGAGGACGGCCAGTCCGGCTTCCTGTTCTCGCAATTCTCCAGCGAGGGTCTGAAAACCGCCGTCGGGCGCGCCTTCGGCACGTTCAGGAGCAAGCCGATGTTCCGGCGCATGCGCAAGCATGCCATGTCGAAGACCTTCGGCTGGTCGGGCTCGGCGTCGCGCTATGCCAGCCTGTACGCTTCGGCGCTTTCCACGCCCTGATACCTTGCGAGGCGAACCTTGATCCGGCCGTCACCCGCGAGCGCGCGGGACATGGGAGCGGGAAAACCGCTGCCAGATCGGCCTTCAATGCGTTTTCGGAATCGGCGCCTTGCTGGCGGTCTTTTTGGCGGGCGTCCGTTTGGCCGCGCCGCCGGCGGCCATTCTGGTTGTTTTGGTGCCAGCCGGCCTGGTTTTCGCAGCTCCGTCCGTCGTGTTGCTGGCGACCTGCCGCTCGGCCATCAGCCAATGCTGCTGAGAGCGGCCCTCCGGCCGTCCCTCGGCCTCCCAGATCGCGTAGGCGGTATCCCGAATGATGGTATCACGGCTCATCTGGTTGCTCCTCGATGCCGGTATGATATGCGCCCCGCCGATACAACGACCGTGACCTGCCCCGGTTCCTCCGATAAGGTGGTGCGACGACTTTGTTTTGCCATGGTCGGAACGCTGCTTTCCCCCGAAACGTTCTGCTTAAGGCGAGCGGGCCATTCGGACACGCCGCAGACCGCATGAGCAACCGAACCTGATGTCCATCCCGACAAGCCTGTCACGAGATCATTTATCCGCACTGGCGGAGGCGCGCCACCACGATCCGTTCGCGATCCTCGGTCCGCATCCCGGCGACGGTCGCGGTGACGGCAAATGGTTCGTGCGCGTCTATCTGCCCGGCGCGCTCGCCGTCGCGTTTCTGCCGCGCGATGCCGCCGGGACCGGTGTCGCGGCTGTCGAGACCGCTCCGGGCCTGTTCGAGGCGCGGTTCGCGCGCAGGCCGCGCTATCGTCTCGCCATTACCTGGCCGGAGGGCCGCCAGGAAACGGCGGACGCCTACAGTTTCGGCCCCCAGCTTGGCGAACTCGACCTCCACCTGATCGCGGAAGGCCGGCATTTCGATCTCGCGCGCGTGCTCGGCGCCAATCCGCGCGTGGTCGATGGCATTGCCGGCGTGCTGTTCGCGGTCTGGGCGCCCAATGCCAGCAGCGCCGCCGTGGTCGGTGATTTCAACGGCTGGGATGCGCGCCGCCATCCGATGCGCCGGCATCACCAGGCCGGGCTTTGGGAAATCTTCATTCCGGATGTCGCGCCCGGCGCGGTGTATAAATTCGCCCTGAAAGGGCCGGGCGGCGTTGGCTTGCCCTGGAAGGCGGACCCGCTGGCACGCGCGACGGAACTGCCGCCGCATACCGGCTCGGTGGTGGCGCCGGCGCCGGAATTCTCCTGGAGCGACGCCGACTGGATGGCGGGTCGCGCCGAGCGCCAGCGCGCCGAGGCGCCGATCAGCATCTACGAGGTGCATGTCTCGTCCTGGCTGCGCACGGCCTATGGCGAGCTTGGCTCATGGGATGAGGCGACTGAGCGCCTGATCCCCTATGTCACCGGGCTCGGCTTCACCCATATCGAGTTGCTGCCGATCACCGAGCATCCGTTCGGCGGCTCATGGGGCTATCAGCCGCTGTCGCTGTTCGCACCGACGGCCCGGCTCGGTCCGCCGGAGGCGTTCGCGCGCTTCGTTGACCGCTGCCACGCGGCCGGCCTCGCCGTGCTGCTCGATTGGGTGCCGGCGCATTTCCCCTCCGACGAGCACGGGCTCGCCCGTTTCGACGGCACGGCGCTCTATGAGCACGAGGACCCGCGCGAGGGGTTCCACCGCGACTGGAACACGCTGATCTACAATCTCGGCCGGCTCGAAGTGCGCGGCTTCCTGACCGCGAGCGCGCTGTGGTGGCTCTCGACCTTCCATCTCGACGGCCTGCGCGTCGATGCGGTCGCCTCGATGCTGTATCGGGATTACAGCCGCAAGCCCGGCGAGTGGGTGCCGAACCGCTTCGGCGGCCGCGAGAATCTCGAGGCGATCAGTTTCCTCCAGCACCTGAATCTCGTCATGCGCGAGCGTTGTCCGGGCGCCATCACCATCGCGGAGGAATCGACCGCCTGGCCGGGCGTGACCGCGCCGGTCAAGGATGGCGGCCTCGGCTTTGACTTCAAGTGGAACATGGGCTGGATGCACGATACGCTGCGCTTCTTCGGCCGCGATCCGATCTATCGTCACCACCATCTCGACGACATCACATTCGGCCTGCTCTACGGCTTCTCCGAGCGTTTCGTGCTGCCGCTCTCGCATGACGAGGTCGTGCATGGCAAAGGCTCGCTGATCGGCAAGATGCCCGGTGACGATTGGCAGAAATTCGCCAATCTGCGCCTGTGCTTCGGGCTGATGTGGAGCCATCCCGGCAAGAAGCTCGTCTTCATGGGCGCCGAGTTCGCGCAAGGCGGCGAGTGGCAGGTCGACGACCCGTTCCCGTGGCCGGGCACCGATGACGGCTTGCGGCATGGCCTGATGCGGCTCGTCGGCGACCTCAACCACCTGTACCGCACCGAGGCCGGGCTGCACCGCCGCGATCACCAGCCACAGGGCTTCGCGTGGCTCGTGGGCGACGACAGTGCCAACACCGTGTTCGCGTTCCTGCGGCGCGGCGACCGCGGACGGCCGCTGCTCGTGGTTGCCAATGCCACGCCGGTGCCGCGCTTCGATTATCGCATCGGCGTGCCGCGGGGCGGCCTGTGGCGCGAGTTGCTGAACAGCGATGCCGAGGTTTACGGCGGCGCCAATCTCGGCAATGGCGGCGGCATCCAGGCCGAGCCGGCGCCGGCGCATGGTCAGCAGCAGTCGCTGGACCTGACCCTGCCGCCGCTCGGCCTGATCGTGCTGGCGCCGCAGGAGCGGTGAGGGCGGGGCGAGAAGATGCGCGGAGGTGGGTTTGAGCGATGATCTGCTGCGGATGCTGGCCGAGCGGGCCGGCATCCAGGTGCGCTGGACCGACCAGCGCAATATCGAGCAGGAGGTCTCTCCCGAGACCTTGCGCGCCATCCTGCAGGCGTTGTCGCTGCCCTGCGCGACGCCGCAGGACCTGCGTAACACCTTGTCGGCGCTCGAGATCGGCCTCGACCTGCGCGGCCAGCAGGATTTCATCACCGCGCGCGTCGGCCAGCCCGTCGCGCTGCCGCTGAACCTGCCGCCGGGCACGCTGGTCGAAGTGCAGATGGAGAACGGCGCCCTGCGCTCCGTCGCCTCGATCGATGGTTTCGAGGCCATGTTGACCCTGCCGCCATTCGACGAGCCGGGATATCATCTCGTGCGCGTTGCCGATCGCGAGATTACCGTGGCGATGGCGCCGGCCCGCTGCATCGGTATCGCCGATTTGCGCGGCGACGGCCGGGCGTGGGGGGTGGGAGCGCAAATCTACAGCCTGCGCCGGAGCGGCGACGGCGGTATCGGCGATTTCGGCGCCGTCTCGGTGTTGGCCCGCCAGGCCGCCGCGCTCGGGGCCGACCTGCTGCCGATCAGCCCGGTGCATGCGCTTTATGCCGCCGATGCGCGCCATTACAGCCCTTATTCGCCCTCGAGCCGGCTATTCTACAACCCGCTTTATGGCGATGCGGCGAGCGTCTTCCCGGACGATTTCGTGCGCCAGGCGGTGGCCGATGCCGGTATCGGCGAGGAGATGGCGCGCCTCGAAAGCCTGGAACTGGTCGATTGGCCCGCTGCCGGTCCGCTGAAATACCGGCTGCTGCGCCTGCTTTACGAGCGGCTCCAGCATCTGCCGGATACGCTTGCGGCCGAGTTCCGGCGCTTCGAGGAGCAGGCGCCGCGCCTGTTGCAACTCCATGCCGCCTTCGAGACCCTGCATGCGCAAGCGCTGGCGGCACCCGATCCGCACTGGTCGTGGCGGGAATGGCCGGAAGCTTACCGCGATCCCGATGGCGAGGGCGTTGCCGCTTTCGTGCGCGAGCATGCCGACGAGGTCCGTTTTCATACGTTCCTGCAATGGTTTGCCAGCAAGTCTTACGCCGATTGCCAGCGCGTTTGCCGTGAAAGCGGCATGGCGGTCGGCCTGATCGCCGACGTCGCGATCGGCATGGACGGTTCCGGCAGCCATGCCTGGAGCCGGCAGCAGGACATCCTGACCGGGCTGGCCATCGGCGCGCCGCCGGATTTCTATAATGCGGACGGCCAGAACTGGGGCCTGACCGGCTTCTCGCCGCGCGGCCTGACCGCCACCGGCTTCATGCCGTTCATCGAGACGCTGCGCGCGGCGATGCGCCATGCCGGCGGCATCCGCATCGATCACGCCATGGGCATGAACCGGCTCTGGGTCGTGCCGGATGGCGCCATCGCCACGGCGGGCGCCTATCTGCACTACCCGTCCGAGAGCCTGTTCCGGCTGATCGCGCTCGAATCCTGGCGGCACAAGGCGATCGTCATTGGCGAGGACCTCGGCACCTTGCCGGACGGTTTCCGGGGCTATCTCGACGAACAGGGCATTTCCGGCATGCGCGTGCTGCGTTTCGAGCGCGAACCTGATCATTTCCGCCGGCCCGACGAGTGGCGGCCGACCTCCGTCGGGATGACCACCACGCATGACCTTGTCGCGACCGCCGGCTGGTGGGCGGGCAGCGATCTCGACCCGGCGCCCGAGGGCGACCTCCCAGCCGAGCATCCTCATTCCGTGCGCGCCTGGGATCGCGGCCTGCTCTGGGCGGCGTTCCAGCAGGCCAGCGTCGCCCCCGGCGGCGAGCGGCCGGCACCGCAGGATACCGCGCCGGTCGTCGATGCGGCGGTGCGCTTCCTGGCGAAATCCGGTTGCGCCGCCAAGGTGCTGGCCATCGAGGATGCGCTCGGCCTCGAGGTCCAGCCCAACGTGCCCGGCACCATTGACGAGAAGCCGAACTGGCGTCACCGGCTCGCCGGGCCGGCCGAGGCGCTGCTGGAGCCGGGTCAGGTCCGGGCGCGGCTGGAGGTTCTGGCGCGAACCGCGCCGCGGCCGCAGCAGGAGTAGGGCGCTCGCTTTGCGTCGCACTATTGGCGCCACGCTGGAGCATCCTTCGACAAGCTCAGGATGAGGCGGTGATATAGAAAAACTCAACCTCATCCTGAGCTTGTCGAAGGATGCTCCAGATTGCTCGACAATTTTAGCATGGAGCAAGTTCGCAACAGACGAACTTGCTCTAGCCGCGCCGGGCGTAGGCGGCGAGAAACATGTCGATACCGCTGCCGATCGCCCGCTGGATTTCCGCCGCGCCGGTGGGGATTTCGACGCCGAACAGCACCGGCTTCAGGACACCGCACAGGCAGAGTTCGAAGAATTGCATGGCCGCGAAGCGCGTATCGGCGATGTCGAGCACGCCGGCCGCGACCTGACTGTCGAGATAGCGCGTCAGTCGCGCAACGCCGCGTTCCGGCCCGGCCGCGTAGAATGCCCGGCCGATCTGCGGCTGCTTGCCTGAGATCGCGATCACGGTGCGCAGCAGCGCGATCGAATCCGTCGTGAGCAGATTGGCGACCAGCGTGCTGCCGAGTTTGAACAGTACGGCGCGGACATCATGGTTGTCGTCGTCGAGGGTGAGCATATGCTCGGCCTGCGTGCGGCGGTCGTGCCAGATCAACTCCTCGAACAGCACTTCCTTGCTGGCGAAATAGACGTACAGCGTGCCTTTCGACACACCGGCGACGCGGGCGATATCGTTCATGCTGGCGCCGTCAAACCCGTCGGACAGGAAGACTTTTCGCGCGCCATCGAGAATTTGCAGGCGCTTTTTGCTATCCGCAGGCGTTTCAGCGTCGGATTTGGCGGTATCGGCATCCACCACAGCCTGATCGTTGCCCATGTGCCATCAGCCCCTCCAGGCGGAAATCTCGTGACCGAACCGTTCGGTCACTCTTGATTTAGGCATGGTTACGCTCTAGGTCAACCGCTCGACCGAACCGTTCGGTCATTCCTCGCGACTGCGGGAGGCCCCGATGGCAGACACCGATAGTGCTCTCAAGGAACGCTCCGAAAGCCTGGAAGAGAGCGAGCGCGACACGCCGTTCGATTTCGAGACGCCGTTCGAGACCGAACGCGAGGCGCCGGTGCCGGCCGTGCGGCACGAGAGCCTGCCCGCGAAGCCGGCGGGCGCGGCCGGCGGTGGCGGCGCGGCCGGGGACGATGCGGCCAAACCGACGCGCCGCTCGCCCAAGCGCTTCGTCCTGCCGCTGGTGATCGTGGCGGCGCTCGGATTCGGCGCCAAATTCGGCTATGACTGGTATGTGACCGGCCGCTTCATCGTCTCGACCGACGATGCCTATGTGAAGGCGGATATGGCGGTGGTTGCGGCCAAGGTCTCAGGGCTCGTCGCACAGGTGCCGGTTGTCAACAACCAGCGCGTCGCCGCCGGTGACGTGCTCGTGCGCATCGACGATACCGATTACCGGCTTGCCGCCGCGAGCGCCCGCGACAAGCTGGCGACGCAGCAGGCGACCATCGCGCGCCTTGCCGAGCAGGCGAGGGCGCAGGCGCCCGCCATCGCGCAGGCAACGGCGCAGCTTGCGGCGAACAAGGCCGATCTCGCTCGCGCCGAGGCCGATTATGCGCGCGCCGATGCGCTCGCCAAACGCGATTTCGGCAGCAGGCAGCAACTCGACCAGGCGCGCGCCGACCGCGACCGCGCCCAGGCCTCGGTGATCGGCGGCGAAGCAGCCATCGCCGCCGCCAATGCCAATCTCGCCGTGGTCAAGGCGCAAGGCGTCGAGGCCGAGCATGTGCTGGCCGAACTCAGGACGGCGCTCGCCAAGGCCGAGAGCGACCTCGCCGCCACGGTGGTGCGTGCGCCCTTCGCCGGCATCGTCGGCAATCGCGCCGCCCAGCCCGGCCAGTATATCCAGCCCGGCACGCGGTTGCTGGCGCTGGTGCCGGTCGAGCGCGCCTATGTCACGGCGAATTTCAAGGAAACCCAGCTTGCCGATCTGAAGCCCGGCCAGAAGGCGCATGTCACGGTCGATGCGCTGACGGGCGAGGGCGTCGAAGGCACGGTTGAAAGCATTGCGCCGGCCTCGGGCTCCGAGTTCTCGCTGCTGCCGCCGGAAAACGCCACTGGCAACTTCACCAAGATCGTGCAGCGCGTGCCGGTGCGTATCGCCGTGCCGGCCTCGTTCGCGGCGAGCGGCCATCTCAGGCCGGGCCTGTCCGTGGTGGTCGAGGTCGATACGCGCGACCCCTCGAAGCCCGCGCCCACGCTGATGGGCGCGCTCGGCCTGACGCGCTAACCGAGGCAGGATCGGAAGGACACAACCATGTCCGCCATTGCCGACAGCACCGGCCCGACCATCGCGGCGCCAGCCGCCGACGCCATCGATCCCAAGCGGCTCGCCGCTTTCATCGGCATGGTGTTCGGCATGTTCATGGCGATCCTGGATATCCAGATCGTCTCGGCGTCGCTGTCCGAGATCCAGGCCGGCATTTCCGCCAGCGCCGACGAGATCGCCTGGGTCCAGACGAGCTATCTCGTCGCCGAGGTCATCATGATCCCGCTGTCGGGCTTCCTGTCGCGCGCCTTCTCGACGCGCTACATGTTCGTGATCTCGGCGGCCGGCTTCACGCTGATGAGCCTGATGTGCGCGACAGCGACGACGATCAACGAGATGATCGTCTGGCGCGCGCTGCAGGGTTTCATCGGCGGCGGCATGATCCCGACGGTGTTCGCCTCGGCCTACGCCATCTTCCCGCGCTCCCGGCAGGCAATGGTCTCGCCGATCATCGGCCTGGTGGCGACGCTCGCTCCGACCATCGGCCCGACGGTCGGCGGTTACCTCACCGATATTTTCTCATGGCACTGGCTGTTCCTGATCAATATCGGCCCCGGCATCCTCGTCACGCTGTCGGCCTGGTTCCTGATCGATTTCGATGAGCCCGACCTGTCGCTGCTGGAGAATTTCGACTGGACCGGCCTGATCTCGATGGCGGCCTTCCTCGGCGCGCTCGAATATGTGCTGGAGGAAGGCCCGATCAAGGACTGGTTCGGCGACCAGGCGATCCTGACCTGCGCGGTGATCGCCGCGCTTGGCGCGCTGGTGTTCTTCGTGCGCGTGCTGACGGCGAAGCAACCCATCGTCGATCTCAGCGCCTTCCTCGACCGGAACTTCTGGACCGGCTCGATGGTGTCCTTCGTGCTCGGCATCGGCCTTTACGGGCTGACCTATCTCTATCCGATCTTTCTTGCCCGCGTGCGCGGCTACTCGGCCCTGCAGATCGGCGAGACGCTGTTCATCACCGGCGTGGTGATGTTCATCTCGGCGCCGATCGTCGGGCGCCTGGCGCAGAAGCTCGATCCGCGCGTGATGATCGCCTCCGGCTTCATCGGCTTCGCGCTCGGCACTTTGCAGGCCTCGCTCGTCACCAAGGACTGGGGCTATGACGAATTGCTGATCCCGCAATTGCTGCGCGGCGTGTCGCTGATGCTGGTCATGATCCCGATCAACAACATGGCGCTCGGCACGCTGCCGCCGGAGCGGCTGAAGAACGCCTCCGGCCTGTTCAACCTGACGCGCAACCTCGGCGGCGCGGTCGGGCTGGCGCTCATCAACACGCTGATGAACGATCGCATGGACCTGCATCTGTCGCGTCTGCACGAATCGGTGACCTGGAGCCGCGGCGTCGCCAACGACACCTTGGCCAGCATGACCCAGGCGATGGGCCGGCTCGGCTCCGACGCGCCGCTCGCCGCGCTAAAGCAGATGGCCGGCATCGTCCGCCAGCAGGCGCTGGTCATGGCGATGGCCGATGTGTTCTTCGCGTTGACGGTGCTGTTCCTGGCCCTGGTGCTGCTGACGCCGCTGATGCGCAAGCCCTCCCATATCGGTGGCGGGGGCGGCCACTGAACGGCTCTGGTGCGAAAAGCCTTTCCGCTTTCCGGCTTCCTGCTCTAGGCTTGCACCTCAAGTGAACCGGGAAGGCTGCGGGGTTCGAGCTCTCAGCCGGGAATGAACATGCGCGACGGGAATGCTGCGGCCTCCGGGGGAGCCGCGTCTCATGATGTTGCGGCTTGCGACGTAACGGCGATGGAGCGCGCCCCGGCGGCAGCGCCGCCGGCCGGCCGTCATTGGCACGAGCGCGCGCATGCCGCGCCCACCGGCGGCGAAATCTATGCCGCGCTCGATCTCGGCACCAATAACTGCCGGCTGCTCGTCGCGCGCCCGCATCGCGACGGGTTTCGCGTCGTCGACGCCTATTCGCGCATCGTCCGCCTCGGCGAAGGCATCGCCATGACCAACCGCCTGAGCGAGGCGGCGATCACGCGCGCCATCGAGGCGCTGCGTGTGTGCCGGCTGAAGATTGACGGCCGTGGCGTGACGCGCGCCCGTTTCGTGGCGACGGAAGCGTGTCGCGCCACCGAGAACGGCGCCCATTTCGTGTCTCGCGTCGCCGAGGAAACCGGCCTGAAGCTCGAGATCATCGACCGGCGCACCGAGGCGCATCTGGCCGCCGCCGGCTGCTCGGCTCTGGCCGATCCGGCGGCGAATGATGTCGTGCTGTTCGATATCGGCGGCGGTTCGACCGAGATCGTGTGGATTGCCGACCGCCCGCATGGCCGGGTCGGCGAGCGGCAGATTCGCGGCTGGGTGTCGCTGCCCGTCGGCGTGGTGACGCTGGCCGACCGTCACGGCGGCATCAAGGTGACGCCGGAGAATTTCGGCGCCATGGTCGAGGAAGTCACAGGGCTGCTGCGCGGTTTTGCCCGCGAGGCGCGCGGCGCCAATCGCAGCCCGCGCTTCCATCTGCTCGGCACGTCGGGCACCGTCACCACGGTGGCGGGCATCCACCTCAAGCTGGAGCGCTACGACCGCCGCCGGGTCGACGGCATCTGGATGCGCTGGCACGATGTGCAGACCGTCGTCGACGACCTGCTCGCCATGTCCTTCGACGAGCGCGCCTGCAATGGCTGCATCGGCACCGACAGGGCCGATCTGGTGCTGGCCGGCTGCGCCATCTTGGCCGCCATTCACGAGGCCTTCCCGGCCACGCGCCTGCGCATCGCCGATCGTGGCCTGCGCGAGGGCATCCTGATGAAGCTGATGCAGTCCGACGGCATCTGGCCCCGCCAGCGCTGGAGGCGGTGATGGCCAAGAAACCGGGTGGGACTACGAAACCGGCCGGGCCGGGCAGTGCTCGGCGCGATCTCGCCGTGCGCGTCAAGACCGCGCGCAAGCGCACCCATTCCTCGACGCTCTGGCTCGAACGCCAGCTCAACGACCCGTTCGTGGCGCGCGCCCGCGCGGAAGGTTTCCGCTCGCGCGCGGCCTTCAAGCTCCAGGAGATCGACGACCGGTTCAAGCTGCTGAAACGTGGCCAGCGCATCGTCGATCTCGGCTGCGCACCGGGCGGCTGGGCGCAGATTGCCGCCGCCCGCACCGGCTCGGCTTCGGGCGCGCCCGGTGCCAAGGTGGTGGGCATCGACCTGCTGGAAGTGGACCCGATTGCCGGCGTGGTGTTCGAGCAGCTCGATTTCACGGCCGAGCACGCGCCCGCCCGCCTCAAGGAGCTGTTGGGCGGCGAGGCGCATGGCGTGATGTCCGACATGGCGGCCAACACCACCGGCCACCAGAAGACCGACCATCTGCGCATCGTCGGCCTTGCCGAACTCGCGGTCGATTTCGCCTGCGAGGTGCTGGCGCCGGGCGGCTTCTTCGTCTGCAAGCTGTTCCAGGGCGGCGATACCGCGACGATCATCACCGGGCTCAAGCGCGATTTCGCGCAGGTGCGCCACGTCAAGCCGGCGGCGAGCCGCTCCGATTCCTCCGAACTTTACGTTCTGGCGACGGGGTTTCGCGGCGAGAGGCGGGACGACGCCTGAGCGCCGGGCCGCGAGCGCGAGGGCTGGGTGCCGGGTCAAGCCCGGCACAAGACGGTTGCTTTTCCGCAACGTTTGTCCCGGCCTTGAGCCGGGGCCCAGCCGTTTGCCTGTCCCGTCGGAAGGCCATGTGTATCTGCATACCTGACCGGCGCGCGTTCTGCTTTGCAGTTGCGCGTTTTGCATGATATCTCCCAGCGTCAACTCCACTTGCAGAGCCACCCACGCAACACCGTCCCGGTGTTGCGCCAAGGCTCATTTTCCCTCAGGAGCCCGGCACCATGGCGCGTTTTTCCGCGACCTCTTTTCCAGAAGCATTGACCTTCGACGACGTGCTCATGCGCCCGGGCCCGTCGGAAGTCCTACCCTCCGAAACCGACCTGCGCACCCGCATCACCCGCACGATCAGCCTTAACCTGCCGATCATCTCCTCGGCGATGGATACGGTGACCGAAGCCCGCCTCGCCATCGCCATGGCGCAGGCCGGCGGCATCGGCGTCATCCACCGCAACCTGGAGCCGGAAGAGCAGGCCAACCACGTGCGCCAGGTCAAGCGCTTCGAAAGCGGCATGGTGACCAACCCGGTGACCATCTCGCCCGATGCGACGCTCGCCGAGGCGGTCGCCCTGATGAAGAGCCACGGCGTCACCGGCGCGCCGGTCACGGTTGGCGCCACGCCCGGCAAGGCCGGCAAGCTCGTCGGCATCCTGACCAACCGCGACCTGCGCTTCGTCGACAACATGCAGCAGCCGGTCAGCATGTTGATGACCAAGGAAAACCTGATCACGGTGCCGGAGGATGTCACGCCCGAGCAGGCGCGCCGTCTGTTCCACCAGCACCGCGTCGAGAAGCTGCTGGTGGTGGACAAGAACTACCGCTGCGTCGGGCTCGTCACCGTCAAGGATATCGAGAAGGCGCGCCTCAACCCGAACGCCTGCAAGGACGATCAGGGCCGCCTGCGCGTTGCCGCCGCCTCGACCACCGGCGACCAGGGCTATGAGCGCGCCGAGCGGCTGATCGATGCCGGCGTCGATCTCGTCGTCGTCGATACCGCGCATGGCCATTCGAGCCGCGTGCTGGAAAGCGTGACCCGCATCAAGAAGCTGTCGAACAGCGTTCAGGTCGTGGCCGGCAACGTCGCCACCGCCGAGGGCACCAGGGCGCTGATCGATGCCGGCGCCGATGCGGTCAAGGTCGGCATCGGGCCGGGCTCGATCTGCACCACGCGCATCGTCGCCGGTGTCGGCGTGCCGCAATTCTCGGCGGTGATGGACTCGGCCGAAGCGGCCGCCAAGCTCGACATTCCGGTCATCGCCGATGGCGGCATCAAGTTCTCCGGCGACCTCGCCAAGGCGCTGGCTGCCGGCGCCGAATGCGCCATGGTCGGCTCGCTGCTCGCCGGCACCGACGAGAGCCCCGGCGAGACCTTCCTGTACCAGGGCCGCTCCTACAAGAGCTATCGCGGCATGGGCTCGATCGGCGCCATGGCGCGCGGTTCGGCCGACCGTTATTTCCAGGCCGAGATCAAGGACACCATGAAGCTGGTGCCCGAGGGCGTGGAAGGGCAGGTCGCCTATAAGGGGCCGGTGGCCGGCGTCATCCACCAGCTTGCCGGCGGCCTGCGCGCGGCGATGGGCTATATCGGCGCCCGCGACCTGAAGGAGTTGCGCGAGAAGGTCGAGTTCGTGCGCATCACCAATGCCGGCCTGCGCGAGAGCCACACGCATGACATCACCATCACGCGCGAGAGCCCGAACTACCCGATGTAAGCCGCCGCGGCGGCGTGGAACTTTTCAGGCGCTGGCGACTTGAGCGGGTGATGCCGCTCAAGCCGAAAGGACCTGCCATGGCTACCGCGCTCAAGATGAAATCCGCCAAGCCCAGCGCCCGCAACCTCGATACGCCGACCGATCTTTCGCAGAAGGCGGTCACGCAGATCGCCGAGGCGATCAACGGCGTGCTGGCCGATGCTTTCGCGCTTTACCTGAAGACCAAGAACTTCCACTGGCACATGAGCGGGCCGCATTTCCGCGATTATCATCTGATGCTCGACGAGCATGCCGACCAGATTTTCGCCACCACCGATCCGCTGGCCGAGCGCATCCGCAAGCTCGGCGGCGACACGCTGCGCTCGATCAGCGACATCAGCCGCCACCAGAGCCTGAAGGACAACAACGCCGCTTTCGTCAGCCCGGACGACATGCTGCGCGAGTTGATGAATGACAACAAGGCGGTGGTCAGCGCCATGCGCAAGGCGCACAAGGTCTGCGACGACAATGACGATGTCGCCACCGCCAGCCTGCTCGAGAACTATATCGACGACACCGAGCGCCGCGCCTGGTTCCTGTTCGAGGCGAGCCGCGCCGCCGACGAGAGCGGCCACTGAGGTGATGGCGGCTCAATAGCGACAGCGTCTAGCCTACTGAAATAGACCGGGTGCTGGGTCAAGACCGGCATGGCCCGACGCTTTGTCCCGGCCTTGAGCCGGGACCCAGCCGGCGCGCTTTTCGGGTCGGGATGGCCGGGTCAAGCTCGGCCATGACGGCGGAGGATGGGTAGTACGGCTAAATCTTACCCTTGCCGTCATCGGCGGACTTGATCCGCCGATCCCGATGTGATGGGCGCCAAGGTGTCAGGCTGGACCATGCTTCGACAGGCTCAGCATGAGGGGGGTACTTGATCCGCCACCTCATCTTGAGCCTGTCGAAAGATGATCCAGTTCAATGTTGGTGCGCCGCTCCCGCGCCAAGCCCCGGCTTGAACCGGCGCCCGAACAAGGCTAGTCCGGCATCCGGGTCGCCCGGCGGCGATCCAAGGAGGATGCGGCATGCCGCTCACGCTTCTCTACCCGCTCCTGGCGCAGGTGCTGCTGACCTTCATCGTCATGATCGGCATGGCGGGTTTGCGCATGCGCGCGCTGACGCACCGCGAGGTTCGGGTCGAGGATATCGCGCTCGATTCCAGCCGCTGGCCTGACCGCGCCCGGCAATTCGGCAACAATTTCGCCAACCAGTTCGAAACGCCGGTGCTGTTCTACGTGCTGATCCTGACCGCGATGCATGTCGGCGCGGTCAATTGGCTGATGGCGGTGCTCGCCTGGATTTTCGTGGCAAGCCGCGTGCTGCATGCCTGCATCCACCTTGGCAGCAACATCGTGCGCCTGCGCGGCGGGGCCTACCTGATCGGCATCATCGCGCTGGTCGGCATGTGGCTGGTGGTCACCATCAAGCTGGTGACGCGGTCGTGAGTGACAGCGTCATGGCGCAATGGCTGTCGGATTTCGATTTCGCCCTGCCGGAGGACAGCATCGCGCTGCGCCCGGCCGAGCCGCGCGACGCCGCCCGGCTGCTGGTCGTCGATGGCGATGGTCTGCATGATCATGGCGTGCGCGATCTCGCCGCCCTGCTGCGGCCGGGCGACGCCATGGTGTTCAACGACACGCGCGTCATCCCGGCGCGGCTCTCCGGCATCCGCCATCGCGGTGAGCTGCGCGCCAATATCGAGATCACGCTGCACAAACGCGAGGGCGAGGCGCGCTGGCGCGCCTTCGCACGGCCGGGCAAGAAGCTTGCCGCCGGAGACCGCCTGCAATTCGGCGAAGGCGGCGACGCGGTCTGTTTCCTGGCGACGCTCGATGCCACCGTCGTCGAAAAATTCGATGAAGGCGACGTGCTGATCGATTTCGATTTTTCTGGGCCGGCGCTCGACCATGCCCTGCTCGAATTCGGCCGCATGCCGCTGCCGCCCTATATCGCCAGCAAGCGCCTCGAGGACGAGCGCGACCTCGCCGATTACCAGACGCTTTATGCCCGCGAGGATGGCGCCGTCGCGGCGCCCACGGCGGGCCTGCATTTCACGCCCGCGTTGATGCAGGTGCTCGATGCGCGCGGCATCTCGCGCCATTTCGTGACGTTGCATGTCGGCGCCGGCACCTTCCTGCCGGTCAAGGTCGAGGATATCTCGGCCCACCGCATGCATGCCGAATGGGGCACGGTGTCAGCCGAGACGGCGGCCGCGCTGAACGAGACGCGCCGCCGGGGCGGGCGCATCGTCGCCGTCGGTACCACCTCGCTCCGGTTGCTCGAGAGCGCGGTCGGCGAGGACGACGTCATCCGGCCGTTTGCCGGCGACACCTCGATCTTCATCACGCCGGGCTACCGCTTCAAGGCGGTCGATGTGCTGATGACCAATTTCCATTTGCCGAAATCGACGCTGTTCATGCTGGTCTCGGCGTTTTGCGGCCTCGACACCATGCGCCGCGCCTATGCCCACGCGATAGCTGCCGGCTACCGCTTCTATTCCTACGGCGATGCCAGCCTGCTGTTCCGAGCCGACGCATGAGCGAAGCGTTTTCGTTCAGAGTGCTGGCGCAGGATAACGCGGCGCGCACCGGTGAAATCCATACGCCGCGCGGCATCATTCGCACGCCGGCCTTCATGCCGGTCGGCACGCAGGCGACCGTCAAGGGGATGCATCCGGGCGAGGTGAGGGCGCTCGGCGCCGATATCATCCTCGGCAACACCTACCACCTGATGCTGCGGCCGGGTGCCGAACGGGTGGCGCGGCTCGGCGGCCTGCACAAGCTGATGAACTGGCCGCATCCGATCCTGACCGATTCCGGCGGCTTTCAGGTGATGTCGCTGGCGCAGTTGCGCAAACTCGACGAAAACGGCGTGCGCTTCCAATCCCATATCGACGGCGCGCCGTATCTGCTCACGCCCGAGCGCTCGATCGAGATCCAGGGCCTGCTCGGCGCCGATATCGCCATGCAGCTCGACGAATGCGTCAAGCTGCCGACAAGCCGCGACGAGATTGCCCGCGCCATGCAACTGTCGCTGCGCTGGGCTGAGCGCAGCCGCGTTGCCTTCGGGGAGCCGGTCGGGCGCGCGCTCTACGGCATCGTGCAGGGCGGCGACGATGTCGCGTTGCGCCAGGAGAGCGCGCGCGAACTCGCAGGCATGGCGTTCTACGGGCTGGCGATTGGCGGCCTCGCCGTCGGCGAGCCGCAGGCGACGATGCTGGCGATGATCGAGGCGGTCGAACCACTGCTGCCCGCCACCAGGCCGCGCTACCTGATGGGCGTCGGCACGCCGGACGACCTGCTGCAATCGATCGCGCGCGGCATCGACCAGTTCGACTGCGTGATGCCGACGCGGGCCGGGCGCCACGGCACCGCCTATACGCGCTTCGGCCGCATCAACCTGCGCAACGCCCGCCATGCCGACGATCCGCGTCCGCTCGATGAAGCCTCGGATTGGGAGCCGGCGCGGCTCTATTCGCGCGCCTATCTCCATCACCTCACCAAGGCCGACGAGATGCTCGGCCGTATGCTGCTGACCGCGATCAACCTCGCCTATTATCAGCACCTGACCGCAGGCGCGCGCGCCGCGATCGCCGCCGGCCGCTATGCCGATTTCATGGCCGAGACCTACGAAGGCTGGCAGCGCGGCGACATCGCGCCGCTATCCACCTGACAAGGACGCCCGCGGAAGCGGGCGCCAAGTAGAGTTGGGAGAGGAAACAAGAAGAGAATGCACTGATTCTCTCACCGCGTGAAGCGGCCGGGCAATGTTGCTACCAGCGCCGTGAATTGCTCGCCATCAGATTGCCGACGACCATGCCGAGCAGGAAGCCGGCAATACCGGCCGAGGACAGCACAGTGGCGGCGGTGCCGGGGTTGTCCCGGATGGCGCCGGCGACGGCCTGCGCCTGATGGCGAACCTGCCGCACGGTGCCTTCGGCACGGTCGTTGGCCTCGTCATAGGCGTCTTCGGCATAGTCGCGCGCGCTGGACAGCTTGTCGGAAGCCCTGGACGCAAACGACTTGCTCAGCGCCGACACTTCCTTCTTGAGATCGGAAATCTGTTTTTCGAGGGCGCCGCGGACTTCGTCGACGGATGGGGTCTCGGCCATAAGCACAAATCCTTTGCTTGGTGGGTCTGGCCGGGGGAACGCGGCGGTGCGCCGCTTTGTTCCGGAATTCCCGCATAGGCGGGAATTGCCGCCTATGCGGGGCTGGCGGTTGCAGCGGTTGCCGAGATCGCCTTCAGCAGCGGCGCCGGCGAGATGCTCGTCTCGCCGCGAAACGGCTCGTCCATGATGACGATCAAGGCAAGCACCAGCCCGATTGCCGCCATGTGGATCGAGATCAGCGACAGCGTCGTCAGGTTGAGCTGGTGGCGGCCGTTCATCGCCATCGCGCCGAGAAGAAACATGGTGATGATCCACCAGAAAACGTTCGGCACGGTCTTGGTGGCGATCTCCTGTCGGATCTGGCGATGCTCCTCGATCTTGTCCATCAAGGTGCGCAGATTGCCGGCGATGTCCGGATGCGCGGCTGCGATCGCCCGAACCTCGGCCACCAGCGCGGCTATGGCGCGATCGGCCTCCGGCGAGAGCCGGGCATCCTTGCGGGATAGCGTCCGCCATTCGTCGGACGCCACCACTTGCACATAGGATTTCAGTTGCGCGCGCGCCTTGCCGGCCGCGTCGTCGCCGATGCTGCCGAGGTCGCGGTCGAGCCGGGAGATATACGAGCCTTCGCGCGACACCATGTCGTCGGCGCGCCCGAGATTGGAGCGCACGTCGGACAGAACCAGTGCGAGCACGAAGACCGTGAAGGCGAGCAGGCTGCCATGAACGACATCGGCCAGCTTGTTATGCTCCTCCAGCGCCTCCAGCCGCGCGGCGAACCATAGCCGGCGCGCAGCATATGCTATCGCCAGCGCCAGCAGGGCCGTCGACAGGGCGCCGACCAAGAGGATGACCTGGTCGGAATAGGCTTCCACAAGCTTGATCAAGGATACCATGCGAAACCCGCGCGCTCCGATCCCAAAGACAGTCCCACGCGCAGTCTCGCGCCGCGCCGCAACGATCTAAGCCGCTGAATCGGTTAACATCGCGGCAACGGCCCCCAAAACGATAAGAGGGCCTCTATTCTGTCCGGATCATCGTCAAGCAGGCTGTTGACGGAGCCCAAGACCAGCGAGCAAGACGGATGTGGCCCGCCGAAATCATGTATTCGAGACCGAAAGTCTTCAGATGGTTATCTGGCGCACCCGAAAGGGTATAGCTGGGCACTGTAATCACTGGAAGTTTTCGTCGCCCAAGTCAGGATTCTGATCTCTTCGAAACCCCGCTCCAAGGATATGTCCGGGCGGACGGACGCTTACGCCGCTTACCATCGCCGAGAACGACCGCGCTGGGTCAGGACGTCGGGGCGATCTTGCTCGGTGGCGTGCGCGGTCTTTTTTTGCGCGTGATGGTGTGACGCGCGAAGAGGCGCTGGATCGTGCCGAAGCCGAAGATGAGACCCTGCTTCGCCAGTCTCGAGCGAACTTCCTCGATGGTGGTGGTCCGGCCCGGTTCAAGCGCCGCCATCACCGCTTCATGATGAGCCTCGATCCGATCGGAACGCCGGTCGCCGCCCAGTGCCTTGGGACGTGGATCGCCCTGATCGCGCGCCCGATTGCGCCAGCGGCTGACGCTGGCGGCGCTCACCCCAAAACGCTTGGCTGCCGCCCGATGTGTCGCACCGGCCGCGACCGCTGCAAGAACGCGAACCCGAAGGTCGATCGACAGAGATCTCGACATGTCCGCCAGCCTCCATCCGACAGACAGTCTGAATCAGATCCGAGCCGATTTGGGAATCCCTCCCGATTCAATCAGGTCGGGTGCTGCTCTAATGTTGGCTTGCTCAGTGTGGCCGGCGAAACCTTCCAATGCGCACTGCCTGGAGCAGTATGCACAGATCACGGCGGATGCCTCATCGGTCAGCACGCGCTGATACGTGACGGTCTTGAGGAATTTTCCACCCAAAGCCCGTCGGTGTATCGCGCAGCTGTTCGGATAGGCAGCGTGTGATTGGTGCCGATGATCTTGTCGCTGAATGCCACATTGGTCCGAGGCCGGAGAAAAAGCGCGCCATAGTTGGTCAGCCGGTCGAGGAAATAATCCGGATTACGCGTCACTCAGCCTGATGCGGTTGCCGTGTCCTTGTCGTGCAGCACCTCCATGACCTTGGCACTGGTCCGGATGGCAGCCCCGCCGGCCTTCTGGGCCACCGCTGCCAGCTGGCGCGTGGCGAAGGTGTGATCGCCAACCCGGTCACTCGGGCAGAACAGCGCGCCGGCGATGCCGGCTGACAGTTTCGGCTCCATCTTCAGGACCTCGTCCTGCCCCAGAACCGTGCTGGGATGCCAAGCGCTTCCTACGTGCGCCCACGCCGTGATCTCCGCCAGTACTTCGCTCTTGCGTTGGCCATTGGGTGTCGAAGACTTGGAAGCCGCCGATGCGCCGACAGCCGACGCCGCCGGCGATCGTCTCCTGCAGGGCCTTCCCGCGTCTCTGGGCGAGCGCGACGACTGGCAACGCCCGCATGTTGCGGTTTGCTGCGCGAACCCCGCATTCTCCCGGGCCGCCGTAGGCGATCTCTCTGGCTTAGCAGGGTGACGCGCTGGCCGGCGCTGGCGAGGTCATAGGCGACGCTGGCGCCATAGATGCCTCCGCCGACGATAACGATACCGTCCTTATCCGCCGTCATGGTGGGCTCGCCGATCAGTTCTGCCAACCGTCGCGCACGAGGGTGCGCAGGCGGTCAAGGTCCATCGCCTCAAGGCCTAGCTCCGGCAACAGGTCATTTTCAGCGGCGAGGTCGTGGCCGTAAAGAGCCGAGAAGATGCGAATGCCGGCGGCATGCAAGGGCGCCTCGACGCCGGCGAGCCGGCCGAGCAGCACGGTCGGCAGCAGTCCGTATGGCGCATCCTCGAGCACGTAGCGCGTGTCGATGGTCGGCGGCCCCTTGCCGTCGCCGCCCCGGCTGACAATGGCGCGCGACATCTCGCCGACCGGCCCGGGTGGCACGTGAAACGATAGATGATAATGCTCCTGGATGGTGCGGACCTTGTGGCCGACAGCGGCGGCGATCGCCAGCCGTTCGGCATCCAACGCCTGCAGCAGGTTGCCGACCGAGGTGGTGATGTTGTCGTTCTGCCCCCACTGCTCGCCCTTCTCCATGCGCGTGAAGTTGCACAGCGCGATCCCCATGTGGTTCTGCGGATTGAGGTTGCTGAGCGCGATGGCCAGCATATCCGGCCGCTCGATAAAGCGATCGCCGAACAGGGTCTTGCACAGGGTGAGTGCGGGCGCGGTCGCCGATACCGGAAGCACGGCCGCATCGACCTTGGCGCGCACGACCGCGACGTTGACGCCCGCGTCGCTGGTCTGGCGGCCAGCCGTCACCGTGGTGCCCCAGGCGACGATCGGCACGCTGATGCCGCGTTTGGCGAGCAGCTTGGCGAGGTAAAGTCCGCTGAAGGAGGTATGCGAGGAGATGATGATCGTCTGATCCGGCTTGAGATGGGGGGCGGCCGCATCGATCACCAGTTTATGGCCGTTGGCGGGCAGGGCGATCAGTACGGCCTGCGCCCCTTGCACGGCGTCCCTGCAACTGGCTGCGACGGCAACCTTGAAACTGCCCTCGACGGCGCCCTTGGCGACCAGGGCTTCGCCCTTGGCCAGCGCCTGGCCGCGCTTGCCGGAAGGCGACCACAGCACGGGATCATGGCCCTGCTGCGAAAGAAAGGCCGCACCGCCATAGGCAATGGAGCCGGCACCGAGAATCGCAACGCGCATGGCGGATTTCCTTGTTCATGAGGGCAGCGGGGATGGCTTCGCGCCGCAGTAAACGGCACTGGATTGGTCAAGATGGTGCGTCACGGGAGAGGGAAACCCTCCCGTGACGGCGTCGGGTTCAGTAAGTATAACCGGCTTTCGTCATGTATTCGCGCGCCAAGTCCATGTCGTAAGCAATCGGCTTCAACATTTCATGATCGTATTCCGGCGCGGTATACGGCATCGGAACCGTTCCGGGCTCGCCATAGCCGGCGGCGATTTCCTTGACGATCTGCTCGCGTGGCATGGCGTGGCTGAAGGCGAGGCGGACATAGGCGGCCGCTTCCGCCGCGCGCGACGGATCCTTCTTGCCGAGCGGCGTGTCGACGCCGGTGCCGAACACCGGATGCTTGAGATTGTAGCAGACGTGCTGCCACTTATAGGAGTCGAAGCTGTGCACCTTGCCCCAGCTCGGGTCGATGGTGCTGACCAGCGAGCCGATATCGTACATCGGATCGTGGGCGTCGATCTCGCCGGCCTTGAGCGCGCTCAAGACCGAATCCGAGCCCGAGATATTGACCACGAAGAAGGTCTTCACGTTGCCCGGCGTCTTCTTCCAGTAGTGTTCGTTCTTCTCGAACTTGTAGGCCTTGCGCGTCGGGTCCTGACCCGTCGCCTTCCAGGGGCCGGTGCCGATGCCGCCGCGCGCCGTATAAGTCTTGCCGTTGGAGAGTTTGACCGTGTAGGTGCCGAGCCAGGTATTGGCCGGATGGCCACGAAGCTGCTCCGGCTTGATATCCTTGTAGGCATGTTCCGGCATGACCTGCATCGCGGTCATCAGCCAGTTCTCGAACAGGATGGTGAATTTGGGCAGATCGACCGTGATCTCGTGCGGGCCGGTGATCTTGTAGGCGTCGGTGGTCCCGAACACCTCCACGAAGGCCGCCTGGAACGGGCTGGCATAGGCCTTGTTCATGATCGTATCCCAGGTGAACTTCACGTCCTTGGCGGTGAAGTCCTCCCCGCTATGCCATTTGACGCCTTCCCGCAGCTTGATGACCCAGTGTTTGCCGTCGGCCGACATGGTGTGGCTGAGGGCAAGCCCCGGGACGACCTTCTTGGTTTCCCAGTTCTCGTACTCGTAAAGGCGGTTGTAGACCGGCCCGAATATGTTCGACTCATTGTAGCCGATCGTATACATCGGGATGAGATTGGACGGTGGCGCCCACGAAGCGAAGGCCGAGGTCGCATTGTCACCCTGGCCTTCGATCTCCCAGTTTTCCGGGTCCGGGAAGAACACCGGGTTGAAGGTCGTCGCGGTGAAGCCTTTCAGCTTCGGGTTTACCGCGATGACGTCGCGCGGGTAGAACAGGATCGTCATCGGTTGTATATCGTACCAACGCTTCTCGAAGCGGTGGATCGCGTCCATTCTGGCCTTGGCATCGAGAGAACTACCGTAATCCTCGAGCGACTTGTCGATCTGGGGATCGTCGACATAGTAGAAATTCTGTCCGGCCGGGGGAAACGCCTTGCTGCTGAACAGGTTGCTCGGCACGGGCGTGATCGAGTTGTAGTAGTAGCGCTCAAGATACGCGTCCCAGCCGCCTTCGGGATAGGTTTTCCCCTGGCCGGTCGTGCGGCGCGGCGCGATGACCGTGAACGGCACGAAGCTCGAGATCACGTCGACGCCAAGCTTGCTGATCTGCTGGGCGGCGAGAGTACCCCAGATCATGCGCGCCGGCTGGTTGTTGGGGATCATCATGTAGAGCTTGAAAAATGGTGAGGCGGCCTGGGCCTGATGCGGCAATACGCCGAGAGCCACCGATGTTGCGCCGACCGTTTTCAGAAAGTTCCTGCGGTTCTGTTTGATGGGCATGGTTTCCTCCTCTTGTAGACGAGAGACCGCCGCGCTTGTCCTCAGTTGAAAAAGCGGCTGGGGCGAAAGTCGTTAAGCTCGGGGTGGATCTTGCCGTGGACGATCTCGTCGGCTGCGGCCCTGGCGAGATGCGGGGACAGCGTCACGCCGCTATGGCTGACCACGAGAAAGTAGTTGGCGACACGCGGCACCGGTCCGACAGCGGACAGGCCATCCTCGGGGATCGGCCGCGCCGTGATGCGGGCGGCTTCCGGCGCGACACCCTTCAAGCTTGGGATCAGCTCTGCCACGCGGCGCATCGCCTCGAGCGCCGGCGCCAGTGTCGGCGAGGGCGTGGTGTCGAGCGTGACCTGCTTGTCGAGATCGCCGGCCCGCATCATCAGCCGGCCGGCGCCATCCGGCCTGAACTGCACGTTGGAATTGCGGATCGGGTGCGCAACGCTGGTGGCGACCGGCGGCGTGAACACCAGGAAGCCGATTGTCGGCGCCAGCGGCACGCGCAACTGCGTGTCCTCGCCGACCGTGTCGGCCCAGCGGCCGGCGCAGTTCACCACGACATCGGCTTCGTGGACGGCACCGTCGCTGGTCTTGACCCCCTTCACGGCGCCGTTACGCACGAGCATGTCGACGACCTTCAGGCCGATCAG
The DNA here is from genome assembly GCA_937988775.1 of uncultured Alphaproteobacteria bacterium. Taxonomy (GTDB): domain Bacteria; phylum Pseudomonadota; class Alphaproteobacteria; order Rhizobiales; family Beijerinckiaceae; genus CALKHP01. The sequence goes on along the minus strand of CALKHP010000030.1, from coordinate 35,177 downwards.
CAGCCTGGCGCCGCCCTTGACGGCGCGCTTGACCATCGCATTGGCGTAGACGACCGGGTCGATCCACGCCTCCTCGCGGCAATAGCTGATCGTCAACTCGTCGAACCGGTCGAGATCGAGGTCTGGCTCGAGTTCGGCAAGCTCCTTGCGGCTGATGAACTCGTTGGTGTAGCCCCAGGCCTTGACCTGCTCGGCCTTGGTCTTGAGCGCGGTGCGGTCCTCTTCCGTCCCGGCCCATTCGATGCCGCCTGAGGGATGATACCACGGCGTCTCGTCGAACTCCTGCTTCAGGCTGGCATGAGCCTTCATGCCGGCGACGTTGAGATCGTGGTAGTTGCGCGGCGGCTTGTGATTGGAATTGACCCAGGCATAGCTCATGCCCGAGGTGCCGCCGCCGATGCGGTTTGCCTCGATCAGCGTCACCTTGGCGCCTGCTTCGGTCAGGCGAAAGGCGACAGCCGAACCGACGACGCCGCCTCCGATAACGATGGCTTTCATGCGATTGCTCCAGTTGAATTCCTGACGATTGCTGTGTCCGATCGCGGGTTGTGGCAGGCGACCGCATGATTGGCGCCGGAAGATTGTTTGAGTTCGGGGACGACCTTGGCGCAGATCGGCAGCGCGGCCGGGCAGCGCGGATGGAAACGGCAGCCGCTCGGCACGTTCATGGCGCTCGGCACCTCGCCCTTCAGCACCGTGTCGCCGATATCGGCATCGGGGTCGGGCACCGGGATCGCCTTGAGAAGCGCGTAGGTGTAGTGGTGGCGCGGCCGCTCGAAGAGCGTATCGACATCGGCGATCTCGACGATCTGGCCGAGATACATCACCGCCACGCGCGTGCTGATGAAGCGCACCGAGCTGAGATCGTGCGAAATGTAGAGATAGGTCAGCCCGAGGCTCGCCTGCAGGTCGGCGAGAAGATTGAGGATTTGCGCGCGCACCGACACATCGAGGGACGAGACCGGTTCGTCGCAGATCACCACGTCCGGCTCGACGGCGAGGGCGCGCGCGATGCCGACACGCTGGCGCTGGCCGCCGCTGAACTCATGCGGGTAGCGCCAGGCGTGATACGCCTCGAGCCCGACGAGTTCCAGCAGTTCGACCACCCGCTTGTTCCATTGGTCGGGAGGCAACTGGCCGTGGACGCGCAAGGGTTCGGTCAGCGTCTGGGCGATGGTCCAGCGCGGATTGAGCGAGAGATAGGGATCCTGGAAGATATATTGCAGCTGGCGCCTGGCAGCGAGCACGCGGGGCCGATCGCCCTCGCGGAACACCTCCGAGATATCGGTCGACCCCAGATGCACGCTGCCCGATGTCGGCTCGATCAGATGCAGGATGGCACGCGCCGTCGTCGTCTTGCCGCAGCCGCTCTCGCCGACCAGGCCGAGCGTTTCGCCACGGCGCACGCTGAACGACACGCCGTCGACCGCCCGGATGGTCCCGGTCTGGCGCGAGCGGAACACGCCGCGCCTGAGCACCGGATAAAGCTTGCAAAGATTATCCACCCGCAGGATTTCATCCGCCGCGCCGGCGGTGTCGCGACCATGCAGCGTCATTGCACTGGTATCCCCGCACTGCCGCGCCGCAGGCAACTCACTGCATGGCCCGGTCCGATCTCGGTCATCTGCGGCACGAAGGCCTGGCACGCAGGCTCCGCCTCGACGCAGCGATCGTGGAACGGGCAGCCGCTTGGCGGCGCGGCGAGATTGGGCGGCCGCCCGCCGATCACCGGCAGGCGCTCGCCGGGTGTTTCGCTGTAGCGCCGGTCGACGCGCGGCAGGCTGGTCAGCAGCGCACGGGTATAGGGATGCTGCGGGTTGTGGAAGATGGTGCGCGCATCGGCGATCTCGCACATGCGGCCCGCATACATCACGGCAATGCGGTCAGCCATGCGGGCGACGACGCCCATGTCATGCGTGACCAGGACCATCGACGTGCCGAAGCGGTGCTTGAGCCGGTCGAGCAGGTCGAGGATCTGCGACTGGATGGTCACGTCGAGATTGGTGGTCGGCTCGTCGGCCAGGATCAGGGCCGGATTGCACAGCAAGGCGCGGGCGATGCACACGCGCTGTTTGATGCCGCCGCTCAGTTCATGCGGGAACTGGCGCAGCCGCGTCTTGGCATCGGTAATCCCGACGAGGTTGAAAAGCTCTGCGACGCGATCGAACGCCGCCTGCCGGCTGACCTTCTCGTGCCAGACGTAGATCTCGCTGAGTTGGTCGCCGACCGAGAGGATCGGGTTGAGCGAATAGGCCGGATTCTGGAACACCATGGCGATGTGCTTGCCGCGCACCGCCTGCATCTCGCGCTCGGAAAGCGTCATGAGATCGCGGCCGTTGAAGTGGATGCGGCCGCCGGCGATCTCGGCCGGGCGCGGCACCAGGCGCAGCAGCGACAGGCTGGTGATCGTCTTGCCGCTGCCGGATTCCCCGACCAGCCCCAGCGTTTCCTTGGCACGGACGGTGAAGTCGATGCCGTTGACGGCGCGCACGATGCCGGCGCCGGTGCGGAAATGCACGTGCAGGTCCTCGGCCTTCAGAAGCGGCGGCGCCTCCTCGGCCGGCAACGCGGCTTTACTGCTTAAGGCGGGGGTTGAATGCATCCGAAAGACCATCCGCAAGGAGATTGAAGCCAAGCACGGTGATGAAGATCGCCATGCTCGGGGCGATCGATGCCCAGGGCGCAACCTTCAGGGATTCGTAGTTGAAATAGAGCAGCTGGCCCCAGCTAACCGCCTTGGGGTCGCCGAAGCCGAGAAAGCTGACCATCGCTTCCGCCAGGATGGCGCCGCCGATGCCGATGGCGATGATCACCACCAGCGAGGGCATGGCGTTCGGCAGGATGTGGCGCACGACGATGTCGCGCCGGGTCGCCCCGATGCAGCGCGCCGCTTCGACGAATTCCATCTGTTTTAGGCGCAGGAATTCGGCGCGCGTGATGCGCGCGATCGGCGGCCAGCCGAACAGGCCGAGCAGGACGATGATCGTCATCAGGTTGATATGCGGGATGCGCTCGGCCCAGGTGCCGACGACGATGATCCCGAACAGCCGGACCACGGCGAGGATGACGATGAAGACCGGGATCACCAGGAAGAACTCGGTGAACCGCATCATCAACTCGTCGGAGAGCCCGCCGATATAGCCGCTGAGGCCGCCGATCACCACGCCGATGACCGAGGCGACGAGCATCGCGCCAAGGCCGACGGCCAGCGCCGTCGGCGCGCCGTAGATCACCCGGCTCAGCACGTCGAACCCCATGCGGTCGGTGCCGAAGGGATGCAGCAGGGACGGTGCGGCGCGCGCCCCGAAATTGAGCATCGCCGACTGGTCGTTCGGGTCGTAGGGCGCAAGCAACGGCGCCGCGACGGCCACGACCACGACAAACACGATCAGGCTGAGGCCGAGCATCCCGGTCCTGTTCCGCCTGAAACGGGCCCAGCCCTGACGCCACAAGCCGGGCGGCTGCTCAAGCGGTATCCCGGGCGAGGACGGGGGCGATGCCGGAGAAACGGTATCGATTGCTGTCATCTCTCACTCCAGCCTCATGCGAGGATCGATGAAAACATAGGCAATGTCGGTCAGCAGGGTCGTCACGATCAGCATCACGGTGATCGTCATGCTCACCGCCATGATCACCGGATAGTCGAGTTGTTGGATCGCCGCGATGTAGAGGAAGCCGATGCCCGGCCAGGTAAACACCGTTTCGGTCACCGGCGCGGTGCCGAGCATCAGGCCGAACAGGATGCCGAGATAGGTCAGCACCGGGATGAAGGCATTGCGCAGGGCATGGCGGTAGACGACGCGCCGCTCCGGCAGCCCGCTGGCACGCGCCGCCATGATGAAGTCGTTGCGCAGGATATCGACGAGGTTGGAGCGCATCAGCAGCGTCAGCGTCGCGGTATTGAAGAAGGCGAGCATGGCGACGGGCAGGATCATGTGCCACAGGCCATCGGCGATGACGCTGTTGAACAGCAGGGTGCGCGTCGAGTAGGCGCCGTAACTCGGCGTCCAGCCAAGCCAGTAGGAAAAGATCAGGATGAGCAGGATGCCGACGAAGAAACCGGGCAGGGATTGCCCCAGCAGAGCCGCGCTCATCACGGAGAAGTCCGTGCGCGAATATTGGCGCAGCGCCGCAGTGACGCCGATCAGCGTGGCGATGACCAGCGCGATAAGGATGGCCGGTACCTGGATCTTCAGCGTTTCCCAGCCCCAGAGCCGCAACATCTCCGAGACCGGCTGATTGTACATGATGCTGGTGCCGAAATCGCCGATGGCCATATGGCCGAGCCACGAAAAGTAGCGGACAAGAATCGGTTGATCGAGGCCGTAGTAACGGTTCATCGCGTCGAGCGCTTCCGGACTTATTCCGGGGCGCTCGGCCAGCAAAATCTGAATCGGATTGCCAATGGCATTGATCAGGCTGAAGATAATGATGCTGACACCCAGGATCAGCACAATTGAGAACAGCAGTCTGCGGATGATGTAGCGCGCTATCCCCAACACATCCTCCTCGGCTGATTTTCCAACCGTGAGTTCTTATTATGTTATGGCGTTACGGTATGCGTCGCTGGCCCACCGTCAAATTCATTATTTTGCCCGCACCATAGCGCTACGTTATGAGCCGCGCGGCAAGCTGGCGACGAACGTCTCGGCGCTGTCGATAAACGCCCGCGTGGCGAGCGACTGCGCCCGGTGCCGCGGTAGCAGCACGCGGACCTCCGTTTCGATCAAGGGCAGGAACGGCCGATGGGTGATCACATCGGCGAAGCCACCGATATAAAGCGGATTGACCAGCGCGATGCCCAGGCCGCGCGCCACCGAGGCACACATTGTCGGCGCCATCGAGGCCTCGATCTGGAGCCTGGGCTTGACGCCGGCCTCCTCGAACACCCGGCTGATGGCGATGCTGACATCGGATTCCGGTGAAAACGAAATGAACGGCTCGCCATCGAAATCGGCCGGCCCCAGAGATTCGCGGCTCGCGAGCCGGTGGCCTACCGGCATGATGCAGACATAGGCCTGCCGGCATAGCGGCAGTTGGATGATTTCCGGATGATCGACTGGATGGGACGACAGCCCGATATCGATATTGCCGCCCAGCAGCCACTCGACGATCTTAATAGTGCTGCGCGCCTGGACGACGATGCGCGTCTCGGGATGGGTTTCGACGTAACCCTTGAGGACATCCTGAATGAAGCCGACCGACAGCGCCGGCATCACGCCGATGCGCAGGCTGGCGTGATGCATGGTGCGGATATCGGCGACGAAGAGTTGCAGGCTGTTCAGGCTCTTGACGATGCGCTCGATCTCATCGAACAGCAAAAACGCCTCCGCCGTGGGCAGGACGCGCCCGGGCCGGCGCTCGAATAGCGGTAGCCTGGTACTGTATTCCAGGTTCTGGATCAGCTTGCTGACGGCCGGTTGCGAGATCGACAGCCGTTCTGCCGCCCGGCTGACCGAACCGGTTTCGATGACCGCCCTGAAGGCTTCTATCTGGCGTAGGTTCATCATGTCGGGAAGCAATCCTGCAATGATCGGTTGATGGGAGCAATCCGCGCCTGGCCATCCCGCAAGCGCCTTCAGCAGCAAATGGCAGGGGCCTCGAATACAAGGCGGGGCCCATAACTTCGCAGAATGATGCGCCAAATATTTACTCTTTGACCACCGTTCTCTCGCCTCTCAAAACATGGACACGGAATTCTCACCGGGAGTGGGGCGATGCGCGAGGCGGAAGTAATCGTCATCGGCGCCGGCATGGTGGGCGCCGCTGCCGCCTACGGGCTGGCGCGGCGCGGGCTGCGACCCCTCGTCGTGGATGGCGGCGATCTCGATTATCGAGCGGCGCGCGGCAATGGTGGCCTGGTCTGGGTCCAGGGTAAAGGCCTCGACATGGCGCCGTACCAGTGGCTGACGCGACGGAGTTCCGACCTCTGGCCCGAACTGGCCGCGCAACTGGTGCAGATCGCTGGCGACATCCAGTATCAGCGTCGCGGCGGCGTCACGCTCTGCCTCGGCGAGGAGGAGCTTGCCAGCCGCGAAGGCACCTTGATGCGCCTGCATAACCGGCCGGGCGGCAGCGAACGCGACTTCGAGATGCTCGATCGCGCCGGGCTCGAAAAGCTGATGCCCGGCGTGCCGTTTGGCCCCGATGTCGCCGGGGCGAGCTATTGCTGGCGCGACGGGCATGTCGATCCGCTGCGCCTGTTGCTCGCCTTGCAGCGCGGCATCAAGGAACTCGGCGGGACGTTGTTGTCGGACCAGCCCGTGCGCGCCATCACGCGTGAGCAGGGCATCTTCAAGGTTCGGACCGACAAAGGCATGCATGGGGCGGCGAAGATCCTGATCGCCGCAGGCAACGGCAGCGGCGCGCTTGCCCGGCAGGTCGGGCTTGACGTGCCGGTTCGCCCGCAGCGCGGGCAGATGCTGATCACGGAGCGGTTCGCGCCGATCCTGCCGCTGCCGGCCGGCGGAATCCGCCAGACGGGGGAAGGCACGTTCCAGATCGGCGCGACGCAGGAGGAGGTCGGCTATGACCTCGCGACCAGTGTCGATGCGGCGGCGACGATGGCGCGCCGCACCGTGCAGGCGCTGCCATTCCTGGGGCGCGCCAAGCTCGTGCGGCATTGGTCGGCCCTGCGCGTGATGACGCCCGACGGCCACCCGATCTATGCGCAGTCCGAGAGCCATCCGGGCGCCTTCGTCGCGCTGTGCCATTCAGGCATCACGCTCGCCGCCGCCCATAGCGAGATGCTGGCCGACGCGGTCGCCGCCGGCGGATTTCCCGACGAGATTTCTCCGTTTCACCACAGGCGCTTCGATGTTCAGAAGGCTGCATGAGCCGACCCCGTCGGTAACGCTGACGATCGACGGCACGGCCGTCCTTGCCGCGCCGGGCGAAACTGTCGCCGCCGTCCTGCTGCGCACGCCGCCGTTCCATGCCCGCACGACGATGCTGAGCGGCGCGCGCCGCGCACCCTATTGCATGATGGGCGTGTGTTTCGACTGCCTGGCCGTGGTCGATGGCGAACGCTCCGTGCAGACCTGCCTCACTTTGGTGCGCGACGGCATGACGGTCGAGCGTCAGGGGAAAGAGCAAGGACGAGATCTGGAGGCGATGGCGTGAGCGGGACAAGCGACCTTGCCATCATTGGCGCCGGCCCGGCCGGGCTTGCAGCCGCGGTCCGCGCGCGCAGCCTCGGCCTCGCCGTGACGCTCCTCGACGAGCAGCCGGCGCCGGGCGGCCAGATCTGGCGCGCGATCGAGGCGCGCATGGCGGCGGTTTCCGATCTCCGCCACGGCGACGATGCAGCCGGCCTCGCCCTCGTCAGGGCGTTCCGCGCCAGCGGTGCGACCTATCTGCCGGGCCGGCAGGTCTGGCAGGTCGAACCGGGATTTTCCGTCTATGCCAGCACCGGCGGCAAATCGGAGAAGTTGCAGGCTCGTGCGATTCTGCTCGCAACGGGGGCGCAGGAGCGTCCGGTGCCGTTTCCCGGCTGGACGCTGCCGGGTGTGATGACGGTTGGAGCGGCCCAGATCCTGCTCAAGACATCCGGTCAGGTTCCCGATACTCCGGTGCTCATCGCCGGCACCGGGCCGCTCATCCTGCTCTACGCCTGTCAGTTACTCGACGCCGGCGGCCAGATCGCCGGAATTCTCGATACCGCGCCCCGTGAAAACAGAGCGGCGGCGTTGCGTTATGCGCCGCGCGCACTCGCCAACTATCGGGACCTTGTTCGCGGTCTTGGCTGGCTGCGGCGGATCAGGGCGGCTGGTATCCCGGTGGTGCGAAACGTCCGCCGGCTCGCGGCAAACGGCACTGATGCGCTTGAATCGGTGCGTTATGAAACGGCCTCCGGCGCGCAGAAAACCATCTCGGCGCAATTGCTGCTCGTTCATGAAGGGGTGATCCCGTCGATCCATATGCCGCTGGCGTTCGGCTGCGCGTATCGGTGGCAGGAGGATCAGCGCTGTTTTGCGCCGATCGTCGACGAGTGGGGCGAGAGTTCGGTTGCGGCCCTGTCCATTGCCGGCGACGGCGCCGGTATCGGCGGCGCGGCGGCGGCTTCCCTCAAGGGCGAGATCGCGGCGGTTGGTGCTGCGCAGAAGCTCGGCAAGATCGACAGTGCAACCGTAGCGGCGACCGCGGCGCCCCTGCGCGCGCGTCTTCGCCGCGCGCTCGCCACGCGCCCGCTGCTCGACGCGCTTTACCGCCCGCGCCAGGAGGTCCTGACTCCGGACGACGATACCATCGTATGCCGTTGCGAGGAGGTCTCCGCCGGCCAGATCAGGGCGGCGGCCAGCGTCGGCATTGTCGGGCCGAACCAGATCAAGGCGTTTACGCGCTCTGGAATGGGCCCGTGCCAGGGCCGGCAATGTGGCCATGCCGTCTCGGCCATCCTTGGCGAGACGTCAGGCGCCACCATGGACGCGATCGGCTTTTATCGCCTGCGCTCGCCGCTCAAGCCGGTGACACTTGGCGAACTCGCCGCGCTCGACACGCCCGAGATCGATATCCTGGCCTGAAGGGCTGTAAATGAGCGCCGAAGCATGGCCACGGCGAGATCTCGCCCAAGGTCAGGTCGGCCACGCATTCCTTCAACGCGCTGGCCACTCGACGCAGATCTTTGACCTTATCACTGGTGGCAGCGTGCGCTGTATCACCAGCCAGGCGGCGCTTGCCGGCTTCCATGAAACTCCTTGGACCAGGTGCAATACAGATTCTGCGCGATCCCTTCCTTGCGGCACGGCTCGGCGATGCTGTCTTCGCCGGGCAGGCCGTCCAGCACGATCCGGATATTGTCTTCGGCTGAAAAGTGCCGTCGGGTCGCCCGGCGAATGTCCTTCACCACCTGCGCGGCAGGCTTTTTTGGTGTTCGAGGATTTGGCGGTCATCTTGGTTCCTTCGTCATGCGACGAGACCAAAACCCTCCTTAAATCTCAACCGTAAATCTGGAACACAGGTGCTGACGGCGGACAATCGCCTGGAAGCTGTGCAGCACCATGCGGGCCGAGGATGTCACCGACACGCTGAACATGGCGCTCACAGCCTCAGGCTGCGATCAAGCTCACGTCCATCACAAACCTCGCCTGCTCAGCGACAACGGCCCGAGCTACATCGCCAGCGAACTGGCCGATTATATCGAGGCTCAGGCCATGAGCCACGTCCGGGGCGCTCCAATGCATCCCCAGACCCAAGGAAAGATCGAGCGCTGGCACCAGATCCTCAAGATTCGCATCCTGTTGGAGAACTACTTCCTGCCCGGTGACCTGGAGGCCCAGATCGGCGCCTTTGTCGAGCATTATAACCATCGGCGCTACCATGAGAGCCAGGCCAACGTAACACCGGCCGACGCCTACTTCGGCAGGGCCGAAGTCATGCTCGCCATAGGGGCCGTTGCCGGCATCGAAGGCGTTGAACTGGCTGATGGCCAGCAAGGTCTTGGCGGCAAAGGCAGCGCCGGCTTCGGCGATGCCGGCGGACAGCATGACAATGCCGCCACGATGGGCACGGCGCAGTTGGTCATTGGGGGGCGGATGCAGGCGGTGCGCTGCGCCACGCTGACGTTTGGGCGTGAGTCGTCGACTGGCCGCATCAGAAATGCTCCATGGAATATGAGGTGATGAAGGGAGGAGAAGAAGGGGAGGCGGCTCGCGTGCGAGCGAACGCCCCTGTGTGACCTAGAGCAGGTTGATCAGCTTACGCTGGCCTGGGGTGTTGCCGTCGATATTGCCTTGTGTGGTCTCGATCGAGCGGTGGCCGGCCAGAAGCTGTACGTCGCGCAGGCTACCGCCGACCTTATGGACGGCGCGCGCGCCATTGGTGGTGAAGGCGCGCCGGCCGGAATGCGATGAGCAGCCATTGGCGCCGATCGTCTCGAACATCGTGACGAACCAGTTCACCACGCTGTTGGGCCGCAGGTGGCCACGGCGGCGCGAGGCAATCACCGGCCCCGACGGATATCCATCGAACTTCGTCTCGCGCAGCAACTGCCGGAGCGCCTGTGTGAATTATGGCTCAGCACCCGCATCGCCGAGATATCGCGCGCCAGCGCCTGAATATGGTCCGTCATCCCGGCATAGAGATCGCTGCCGCCGAATAGGCCTGCCAGCTCTCGGCATCCTTGAACTGCAGGAAGCGATGCTCCTGGCGCTGGTTGGCCAGCGCACCGCGGCCGGTCCGCTGCCGGCTTGGCACGCGATCGATGGCGCCGTCGGTGACGATGCGATCGAACACCGCGTCGAACGATTCCTGTAGGCGGGCAGGGGTCAGCTTGCCCCCGGTCAGCGGATCGATCATCTTGTCGGCATCGAGCAGCGGCGCGATGAAGTCTTTCCAGCCCTGCTTGCCGGCGGCCGAGATGGCGCGCGTCATGGCGTTGCGGCAGGCGGTTCTTGATCTTGACGACATCGCCGCCGGCGGCGTTGAACATATCGACCAGCTCGTCGGCGAGCTGGTGATAGCTGGCGAGCTACGTCTTGGCGGCAGCGTCGCCGGTGGCCTCGCCGAAATTCTCCTTCGGCAGGTTGCCCATCAACATGCGGTCGGAACGGTTCGCCGAGACCAGCGAGAAATACTTGCGGCCGTTGCGATGCATCAGGTCCTCGAGCTTGGCACTGGCATGGCCTCGTCCGCGGCATGCGCGCCGACATAGGCAGCGCGATCGTCATTGGAGACGTGCACACCCATCGCCTCGGAGGCCGCTTCGGCGTCGTGGGGATTTGGCGCGCCGGAAGCCAGGCGCCTGAGATGGCGGCTACCTCGAGCCGCTCAGCACGGGACTGCGTGCTGAAAGCGGTCCGCTGGCTTCTCGACCGGTAGAACGAGCGGCTTTGCCGCGAACGCAGCCTCGCGGCGGGCGGCACCGGCATCACCATAGAGCGTGGTCCGCAGGCGCGGGGTGCGGCCGGCGGCGCGGATTACCGCCTCCATGCGGTCGGGAGAAAGTTCCTGGCCATGGGATGCGCCGGCGGCCCGCGAGATGGTCTCGTTCATCAGTGTGCCGCCAAGGTCGTTCGCGCCGGCGGACAGGCAAAGCCTGGCGCCTTCGGTGCCGATCTTGGTCCAGGATGTCTGGATGTTGTTGAACACCGGATGAAGCGCGAGGCGCGCCACGGCATGCATCAGCACGGTTTCGCGCAGTGTCGGGCCCTTGCGCGAGCGCCCCTTCAGGTAGATCGGCGTCTCGAACGGCACGAAAGGCAGCGGCACAAACTCGGTGAACCCGCCGGTCTCCCGCTGGAGCTGGCGCAATCGCAGCAGATGGCGTGCCCAGTGGACGGTCTGGTCGACATGGCCGAACATGATCGTCGCGGTCGAGCGCAGGCCGAGCCGGTGCGCCTCGCCCATCACGCCGAGCCATTCGGCGGTATTCAGCTTGTCGGGGCAGATGATGCGCCGGATCTCGTCATCGAGGATTTCCGCCGCCGTGCCGGGCAGGGTGCCAAGCCCCGCCTGTCGCAACTCGCGCAGGAAGGCGCCGACCGGAAGGCTGAGGGTGCTCGCGCCTTGCATGACCTCGAGCGGCGAGAAGGCATGCACGTGAATGTCGGGCGCGGCCTGCTTCACCGTAGCAACGATGTCGAGATAGGTTTGGCCCGTGTAGTTCGGGTGGATGCCGCCCTGCATGCAAACTTCGGTTGCGCCACGCTCCCAGGCTTCCGCCGCCCGGCGGCCGATCTCGGCCAGATCTAGATCATAGGGCCGGCCGCGCAGGTTCTCGCTGGTCTTGCCTTTGGAGAATGCACAGAACTGGCAGCGGTAGCCGCAAATGTTGGTGTAGTTGATGTTGCGCGTCACGACATAGCTGACGGTGTCGCCATTGACCGTCTGCCGCACCTTGTCGGCGGCCTCGAATATACGCCAGGCATCGTCGCCCCGCGCGTCAAACAGTTTGACGATTTCGGGTTCGGACAGGTCCTGTCCTTCGCAAGCGCGCCCGAGAATGCCGCGCAGCTTGGTTCGCACGGCGGAGGGGCGCAAAATCGCCGGACGCACGACCAACTCCTGTAAGGGAGAAGCGACGCCCGAGACGTACGCGCCCTCGCGCGCATAGCCGTTCGCATCGTGCGATTTCAGCACCGTCGGCCGCAACGCGGGCGCAAGCCAGCGCTCGGGCGCCAGCGCATAGGCGGGATAGATCGCCAGCCGCTCGGTGAGGACCTTGCCGGCCTGTGCCGTCTCCGCCGCCAGCGCGGCGATCTCCGGCCACGGCGCTTCCGGATTGACGTGATCCGGCGTGACCGGCGAGATGCCACCCCAGTCGTTGATGCCGGCCTCGATCAGGCGGGGCAGGGCGCCGGCACTGAGGTTCGGCGGCGCCTGGATGTTCATCGTCGCGCCGAAGATCAGGCGCGCGACAGCGATCGTCCACAAATGGTCCTCGAAATCCGGCTCCGGGGCGCCAGCCATGCGCGTGCCGGGCTTAGCGCGGAAGTTCTGGATGATGATTTCCTGGATATGCCCATACTGGTCGTGCAGGTCGCGGATCGCCAGCAGCGACTCGATGCGTTCGATGCGTATTTCCCCGATGCCGATCAGGATGCCGGTCGTCAGCGGCACGCCCGCCGCGCCGGCCTGCGCGAGCGTCTCCAGCCGGACGGCAGGCTCCTTGTCTGGCGAGCCGAAATGCGCCGCCCCGCGCTGCATGAGCCGACTCGAGCTCGACTCCAGCATGATGCCTTGCGACACGGAAACCGCACGCAATGAATCGAGATCGGCGCGCGTCATCACGCCGGGATTGAGATGCGGCAGCAGGCCGGTTTCACGCAAGACCAATTCCGCCGTGGCGGCGAGGTAATCCAGCGTGGTGGCATGGCCGAGGGCCGCGAGCTCACGCCGCGCCACGGCATAACGCAGTTCAGGTTTGTCGCCGAGCGTGAACAGCGCCTCCTTGCAGCCGGCGGCGGCGCCGGCGCGTGCGATCGCCAGCACCTCCTCCGGGCTCAGATAGGCTTTGCCGCCGCGCGGCGCGCGCGCGAACGTGCAGTAATGGCAGACATCGCGACACAGATGCGTGAGTGGAATGAACACCTTGCGCGAATAGGAGATACGGTCGCCATGGCCCTGATCGCGCAGGGCGCCGGCTGCCGCCATCAACCCTGCGAGATCGTCAACCTGGGCAAGATGCAACGCCTCGTCCGCGCTCGTCACGATGCCCGCTCCACCATCTCGGCGGCTGTGTGTGCGTGCAGATAAGCATAAGCCTTGGTGTGCGACGGGGTCGCCATGAACCGCGCCAGATCGTCGGGGTGGTCGATGTCGAGCGCGATGCCGGGCAGGCGGCAGATCAGCGGCTCGATGCCATGGGCGCGCGCCGTGGCGAGATGCGGGAAATAGCTGTCATTGCCATAGCTGAGCGGTACGCGGTCTGGCGGCGAGCAGACAATGGCGTTGGAGCCGCACGCGTCATGCGCCGGCACGATGCTGAAACCCTGACTGGTGGCGTGCGCCTGCAGCAGGGTCGAGATTTCCTCGGCCGTGACCAGCGGAATATCGCCGGGCACCACCAGCATTCCCGAGCGGCCTTCCTCTGTCAGGAGACGCGCCGCACCGGCAACGGCGGCTGTATGTCCGGACCGCGCATCGCGGCTCGAAATCCGGCAGCCGAAGCGCGCCGCGAGGCGGATGGCGATCGGATCGTCGGTCACGACCATGATGCCGCCAAGGCCGGGCGCACCCGCAAGCGCGCCGAGCACATCTTCCGCCATGGCGATGGCGAGACCCTGCCGGATGCCGGGAGGATAACTTGGAGAGAGGCGCTGTTTGGCTTGTGTCAGATCCTTGATGGGCAGGACCGCCCAGATATCTCGCTCCAAAGTCACGGAAGCTTCCTTGCATCTGACAAATCATGCCGTGAGCGAGATCAAACGCTATGAGACCTGCCACCGACGCTGAAACACGGTATTCTGCCCGCCACCCCGTGCAACGAAAGACTTTCTGCCGGCTTTGACCAAGCTTTGCTTTCGTTATGCGCAAACGGGCTTCCCGCATCCCCATGAAAGGAAAACTAGGCCAAGACCCGGCGAAAACTCTTTCGTTGACCCTCCCCGAGGCGCCGATACCTTCACCTGCAACGATCTCGGAAGAGACACAAGCTAGGGGGAAACAGTGATCAACAGGCGCACCTTTCTCCATTCGGCCACGGCGTCCACGCTCGCCGGCTTTGCAGCATCGCCAGCATGGGCGCAGACGGCCGCACCCGCGAAGGTCACGCGAGGCGGCACGCTTACGGCGGCGATCTTCGCCGACCCGATAACGTTTGACCCGCACCTGACCGGCAATCTGCAGGGGCGCGGCGCGGTGATGGCGATCCACGACACGCTGTTCGGGATCGATGAGCAGGGCCGTCTCGCGCCACGCCTCGCCGAGAGCTGGGAGTGGAGTGACGGCGGCAAGACGATGACCGTCAAGCTGCGTCAGGGTGTGAAATTTCAGGATGGCACCGCTTTCGATGCCGCCGCGGTGAAATACAATATCGACCGCATCCGCGATCCGAAGACCGGCTCGTTGCGCGCAGGCGAAATCCGGGCCCTTGACAAGCTCGAGGTCGTGGATGCCTCGACCATCCGCTTCCTGTTGAAATATCCTTTCGCGGCCTTTCCGTTTCCCTTGACCGATGTCGCCGGCGCGATCGGCTCGCCGACGGCCTTCGAGCGCTGGGGCAAGGAATACGGCCTGCATCCGGTCGGGACCGGTCCGTTCAAGCTGGCTGAATATCTGAAGGATACGCGCACCGTTCTGGAGCGGAACCCGACCTATTGGCGCGAGGGCCGGCCTTATCTCGACAAGGTCATCCTGCGGCCGATCCCGACCGACAGTACCAGGCTCGCGGAACTGCGTGCCGGTGGCGTGCAGTTCGCCGAAGCCCTGCCGCTGCAGGATATCGTGCGGCTCCGCCAGGCGAAGAACCTCGTTGTTTCGGAGCGCGTCGGTTTCCGTTGGGAATATTTCGGCTTCAACGCGCACGCTGAATTTCCCGGCCACTCGAAGGCGTTTCGTCAGGCATTCCAGTGGGGCATCGATCGGGAAGCCCTGCACAAGGTTGCCTATTTTGGCACCGGCTCGATCGGCTTCAGCGGTATTCTGCCGGGCTCGCCGTTCTTCGATGCCGATTACCATCCCTTCAAGCGCGACGTCGAAAAGGCGAAGCGGCTGATCGGAGAATCCGGGCTGAGCGGGCCGATCAGCATCACCGGCCCGTTGCAGCCGGACCCGGTCAAGCAGCGCGCGGCGCAAATTTTCCAGGCGAACGCCGCCGAGATCGGCGTCCAGGTCAAGATCGAGCAGGTCGATTCGGCCGGCTACCGAAGCCTTCTCCAGTCCGGCAAGATGCCGATGGATTTGCAGGGCTGGTGGGGTTATCGCCCGGATCCCGATCAGTATCTCGCCATTCTGCTGCATTCGAGCGGCTCGTATGCCCGCTATCACGGCTACAACGACCCGGAGATGGACAAGTTGATGCTTGCCCAGCGTTCGGCCGGCTCGGAGGCGGAGCGGAAGGCGATCTTCGGCAAGATCACAGCACTCATGAACGAGGATGCGGTCTACGTTCCGTGGCATTACAGCTCGGATTTCAAGGGTCTCTCACCCAAGGTCAAGGGCTTCTACCACGCCGCAAGCGGTATCGTTGCTTTCGAGAACATGTATCTCGAAGGCTAAGCACGACAACATTCGATGGATTATTGAGGAGAAGAGCATGCCTGTGGTTCGTGTTGCATTCTATGAAGGCCGTTCCGTTGAGAAGAAGCGCCAGATCGCCGAAGCGATCACCCAGGCGCTGGTCAATATCGGCGGTTCCAAGCGGGACGGCGTGCATGTGATGTTCGAGAACGTGGCGCGCGAAAACTGGGTCATCGGCGGCGCGCCGGAACTGGCCGAAGCATCCGCGTCGCCGAAGAAATAGGGGCGGCCGCAACCGTGAAAAACACCGTCACGCCTGCGCTCGGCCTGCTGCTGTTCTCTGAATCGAGCCTCGCCGAACTTGTTCGGCTGGCTCGCCTCAGCGAGGATCTCGGCTATAGCCACTTCTGGTACACCGATGTCCGCTTCGCACGCGAATGCTATGTCGCGTTGGCCGCAGTAGCGCTCGCCACCGAGAAGATCCAGATCGGCCCCGGCGTGACGGATCCCTATTCCCGCCATCCGGCGATCACCGCCGCCGCCATCGCCACGCTCGACGAACTGAGCAATGGCCGGGCGGTGCTCGGCATCGGCATCGGCGGCGCGGGTTTCAAGGAATTGGGCATCGAGAAGACCCTGCCGATCGCGGCGATGCGCGAATCGGTGGAGATGATCAAGGCCCTCCTGCGGGGCGAGCGCGTCACCTCGCAGGGCAAGGTGGTTTCGGTCGATGGCGGCAAGCTCTCATTCAAGCCGGTGCGCAGCGACATTCCGGTCTATTTCGCCACGCATGGCGCGCAGATGACCCGCCTCGCCGGGCAGATCGCCGACGGTGTGCTGGTCGCCAACGTCCTGCAACCGGGGGCTTTCGACTTCTACACCGGCAAGATCGACGAGGGGATCGCCAAGGCCGGGCGCCAAGGCGGGACGTTCGACGTTGGTCTCAGGGTCGAAGCCTGCATCAGCGATGACGATGAGGCAGCGCTTGCCGTCATGCGTCGCCGCGTCACGAGCCGGCTGATGAGCCAGTATCCGCATTGGGACTATCTCGCGGAGCTTGGCGTCTCGCTTCCCGAGGCCTTTATCGCGCTCGCGCGCGATCGGCCGCAGGGCGCCGAGGAGCAGGCTGCCGCAATTCTGCCGCGCGATGCGGTCGAGGCCATGGTGCTGGCTGGCAGCCCGGAGCGAGTGGCCGAGCAATTGGCCCGCGCCTTGACGCCGCGGATCACGCAAATCACGTTGCGCCCGCACGCAGCGCCAGGCCAGGATGTCGCGGATGTGGTGAAGGCTTTCGCAAACGAGGTCGTACCGCGTGCGCTGGCGCTCAGGGCGCGGTCGCCGATCCAGGCCGCGTAAGGCGTCCCAAACTACTGTCGGCGCTTCGTGAGCGGGAGGTGATGTGCAGTTCGTTATAAAGCGCGTCCTCGCGGCCATTCCCGTTG
Organism: uncultured Alphaproteobacteria bacterium; assembly: GCA_937988775.1. Lineage (GTDB taxonomy): Bacteria > Pseudomonadota > Alphaproteobacteria > Rhizobiales > Beijerinckiaceae > CALKHP01. The sequence goes on along the minus strand of CALKHP010000030.1, from coordinate 18,117 downwards.
TGTTTCTCACATCGGTCATCATCTTTTCGCTGATGCGCCTGCTGCCGGGCGATCCGATCACCGTGATGGCGGGGCAATCGCAAAGCGATGCCTCGCCCGAGCTTCTCCAGCAGTTGCGCCACCAGTACGGCTTCGACCGCCCGGTCTATGTGCAATACGGTTTGTGGGTGCAGCGGGCGTTGTCCGGGGACCTCGGTTATTCGGTCTATAACCGGCTGCCGGTGTGGGACGTGCTGCGCCCGCGCATCCTGCCGACGGCGCAGATCGGCCTGACGGCGTGGATTCTCGCCATCCTCGTCTCGCTGCCGCTGGGTGCCTACACCGCCGTGCGCATGAATTCCTGGGTCGATTGGCTCGGCACCGCGCTGGCGCTGATCGGCGCTGCGATGCCGTATTTCCTGACCGGTGGCCTGTTCATCTATTTTGTCGCCATGCGCGGTGGCATGCTGCCAGCCTCCGGCTTCGTCTCGCCTTTTGTCGATTTCTGGCAAAGCGTCAGGACCACGATTCTGCCGGCGCTGACGCTGACCTTCGCCCTGATCGCCGTGCTGACCCGTCAGGCGCGCTCCAGCTTCGCCGAGACCATGCAGCTTGCTTATATCCGCACGGCGCGGGCCAAGGGGCTCGGCGAAGGTGCCGTGGTTTTCAGGCACGCCGCCCAGAACGCCATATTGCCGGTCGTGACAATCCTTGGACTGCAATTGGGTTCGCTGTTCAGCGGAGCGGTGGTCACGGAGACGGTCTTCGCGGTGCCAGGTGTCGGGCGGCTGCTGGTCGATGCCATCCTCAGCCGGGATTACGCCGTGGTGCAGGCCGTCGTGTTGTTCATCACCTTGTCCGTCGTGCTGGCAAACCTTCTGGTCGATATCGCCTATGGGCTGCTCGACCCCCGGATCAAGCAGTCGTGAGGTGGCCGTCGTGACCCTCGCCCCCGAGAGCCTCGGCCGGTCCTCGCGACCGTCGCGCCGCCAGCGTCTGTTCAGAAGCATGCTTGACGCGCTGCGCAACCCGCTGCTGGCCGTCGGCGGGTTTCTGGTGCTGATCCAGCTTGTCGCCGTGCTGTTCGTCGGCCACATATTGCCTTTCGGCCCCAACACCATGGACTATAACGCGCTGCTTGGCGCACCCGGTGCCAGCCATCTGCTCGGCACCGACGAACTCGGCCGCGATATCCTGAGCCGGCTGGTCGATGGCGCGCGCCTGTCGCTGTCGGTTGGTTTGGGGTCGGTGGCCATGGCCGCCCTCATCGGCGTGCCGCTCGGCCTCGTCGCCGGCTATCTGGGCGGGGCTTTCGATGCCATCTTCATGCGCCTCATCGACAGCATTATCGCGCTGCCTCCGCTCGTGCTGGCGCTGACCATCGCCGCCGTTCTCGGCACCGGCCTGGTCAACACCACGATCGCCATCGCCATCGTGGCGATCCCGGCTTTCACGCGGCTGGTGCGCGGGCAGGTGCTGTCTCTGAAGACGAACGATTACGTGCTGGCCGCGGAATCGCTCGGCGCGCCGACCTGGCTCATCCTGTTCAGGCACATCCTGCCCAATGCGATCAACCCGGTCATCGTGCAGGCTTCGCTGGCGATCGGCTTCGCGATCATCACCGAATCCAGCCTGAGCTTCATCGGCCTCGGCGCGCAGCCGCCGCAATCGACCTGGGGTTCGATGGTGCAAGTTGGGTTCCAGTATCTGGAACTGCAACCGTTCTATGCGCTTGCGCCAGCCACGATGATCTTTCTCGCCGTGCTCGGCTTCAACATGCTCGGGGAGGGGCTCCGTCAGCAATTCGATCCGGCCTCCCGGGGGATCAAGTGATGGCGGAGGCGTCACCCACGACTCTCCCGGAAAATGTCGCGCCGGTCATCGCCGTCGAGGGCTTGCGAACCGAGCTTGCCCTGCGTGACCGCGTGCTGCCGGCGGTGATCGATGTTTCTTTTGCGCTCAAGCGTGGCCAGACACTTGGCGTCGTCGGTGAATCGGGCTGCGGCAAGAGCATGACTGCATTGTCGATCGCACGCCTGCTGCCACCGATCGCGCGCATCGCCGCCGGGCGACTGCTGTTCGACGGCAGGGATCTCGTCGGGCTGCCTGAACCGGATATGCGGCGCGTGCGTGGCCGCGACATCTCGATGATCTTCCAGGAGCCGATGACCTCGCTCAATCCGGTCAAGACGATCGGCTACCAGATCGCCGAGGTGCTGATGCTGCATGTCGGGCTGACGCGCCGGCAGGCCTGGGATGCGGCGATCGAGAAATTGCGGCTGGTCAAGATCCCGGAACCAGCCAGGCGGGCGGGGGAATATCCGCATCAGCTTTCCGGGGGCATGCGCCAGCGCGTGATGATCGCCATCGCGCTGGCCTGCAATCCGAAGCTGCTGCTGGCCGACGAGCCGACGACGGCGCTCGACGTGACCATCCAGGCCCAGATCATGGAACTGATGGCGGAACTGCAGGAGAGTCTCGGCACGGCCATCATGCTCATCACCCACGATCTCGGGTTGGTGGCGGAAAACGCCGATCGGGTCATCGTGATGTATGCCGGGCGCAAGGTCGAGGAGGCCGAGGTCAACGAGTTGTTCGCGGCGCCGTGCCATCCCTATACGCTCGGCCTGCTCGGCTCGATCCCGGAGCTTGGCGCCTCCCTGACACGAACTGGCCGCGGCCGGTTGTCGGAGATCAAGGGCAGCGTGCCTTCGCTGACGCAACTTCCGCCGGGCTGTGCCTTCGCGCCGCGCTGCGGTTTCGCATCGGAGCAATGCCACCGGGCGGTGCCGCCACTGGAGGAGAAGCGGCCCGGCCATATCGCGGCCTGCTGGCATGCCGACCGCGTGCTGGAGAGCCTGTCATGAGCGATGCGGTTTCGCCGGACGTTCCGACCCTCGAGGTCGTCGATCTCGTCAAGACCTTCCCGCTCTCGAGCGGCTTCCTGTCGCGCGTGACCGGCGGCGTGCACGCCGTCGACGGGATTTCCTTCGCCGTCGGCCGTGGCGAGACGCTTGGCATCGTCGGTGAGAGCGGCTGCGGCAAGTCCACCGCCGGCCGGACGACCCTGAAGCTGCTCGAGCCGACCAGCGGCCAGATCAGGCTGCTCGGGCGCGACATCACGCGTCTCAGCCGCGCGCAGATCCGGCCGATCCGCCGCGAGATGCAGATGATCTTCCAGGATCCGTTCTCCTCGCTCAACCCACGCATGACCGCCGGCCAGCTTGTCGGCGAGCCGCTCGGCATCCACCATCTTGCCCGGGGTGCCGAGCGCATCGACCGCATCGAGGCGCTCTTCAAGCAGGTCGGATTGCGGCCGGAGCAGATGGACGATCAACCGCAGCAGTTTTCCGGCGGCCAGCGCCAGCGCATCGCCATCGCCCGTGCGCTCTCGGTCAAGCCGAGCCTGATCATCTGCGACGAGCCGGTATCGGCGCTTGATGTCTCCATTCAGGCGCAGGTCGTCAACCTGATGATGGACCTGCAGGACCAGTATCAGCTCTCCTACGTCTTCATCGCGCATGACATCGCCATCGTCGAGCAGATCAGCCACCGGATCGCGGTGATGTATCTCGGCCGGATCGTCGAAATGGCCGAGACGAAGACGCTGATCGGCGAGCCGTTGCATCCCTATACCGAGGCGCTGCTCGCGGCCGTGCCGAAGCCCAAGCCCGGCATGGGCCGCCGGCGCAAGGCCCTGGGCGGCGACATTCCGAGCCCGATCAACCCGCCGCCGGGCTGCCACTTCCATACGCGCTGCCCGATTGCGGTCGCGCGCTGCCGCGTTGAAAGGCCGGCGTTGCGCACCGTCGCTTCAGGGCGGCAGGCCGCCTGCCACCTGCGTTAAATCCGGGAACCGGGCCCGTCGGCGGCGGCCAGCACGGCGCGGGCGAGCGCCACGCGGTCTTCCAGCGTGCGCATGATGGTCTGCGCCGCCCTCGTGCGGGGCCGCAGATCCGTCGGCAGCGGGGCTTCGGTCTCGTCGACGACAAGAATGTCGATCAGGTCCTCATAGCGCCTGAACACCGCTTCGGCGCTTGGCGTCACGCCGAGTTCGGCAAACATCTTCGCCGTCGGTCCCTTGAGCGCCGCGCCGCCGACGATCGGCGAAACCGCGACGACAGGCGCTTTGACCGCCGCAAGCGCCGTCCTGATGCCGGGAACCGCCAGGATCGGTTCGATGCTGATTAGCGGATTCGAGGGGCAGATCACCACGGCCCGCAGGTCGGGTGCGTGCAGCGCCGCGATCAGGCGCGGGTGCGGGCGGGCGCTCGCGGCGCCGGCGAAAAAAATCTCCTCGACCGCCGGCTCGCAATGCAGGCGCACGAAATAGTCCTGGAAATCGAGCCAGCCGCGTGCCGTTTTCAGACGCGTCCTGACAGGATCGTCGCTCATCGGCACGATCGCCGGCTTGACGCCGAGCCGGGCCGAAAGCGTCGCCGTGACCTGTGACAAGGTCTCGCCTGCCTTCAGGCGGCGCGTGCGCTCGACATGCAGCGCGAGATCGCGGTCACCGAGCGCAAACCATGTCTCGCCGCCAAGCGCCCCGAGCGCGTCCATGAAGGCCCAGCTCTCATTCGCCCGGCCCCAGCCGCGCTCGCGGTCGTCCAGCCCCGCCAGCACATAGGTCAGCGTGTCGAGATCGGGCGAGATGCTGAGGCCGAGATGCTCGAAATCGTCGCCGGTATTGGCGACGATCAGCAGGTCATCCGGCGCGACGACATGCGACAGGCCAAGCGCCAGCTTCGCACCGCCAATGCCGCCCGACAGCGCGACGATTTTCGCGCTCATCGAAACAGGTCCTCCTCCGGCGAGCGTACGATATCGACGGCCTTGCCCGTGCCGGAAGGCCAGGACAGGCCACGCAGGATTACCACCGGCCGTCCTTCATCGGCCTGGCCCATGACAAGTGATGCCGCTGCGGCGATTTCATCGGCAAAGCCGATCACCGTGACCTTCAATTCGCGTCCGAACAGGTCGAAGTCGCCGCGCTTGTCGATCAGGGCGGGCAGGCCGGCGGCGCCGATGGCCACGCCGCAGACGCCGCGACGCCAGGCCCGGCCGAAACTGTCATTGACGACGACGCCGATATCCACGCCGAACCGGGCGGAGAGATGCGCCCGCAGCGCCTCGGCACTGGCATCGGCATCCTGCGGCAGCAGCAGGACCCTGTCCGGTGCGCCGCCGATATTCGACTGGTCGATGCCGGCATTCGCCATCACGAAGCCCTGGCGATGCTCGACGATCAGCAGGTTGGGGCGGATGCGGACGACGCGATTCGATTCGCGCAGGATCACCTCGACGATGCGCGCATCCTTGCCGGCTTCCGCCGCGATGCGGAGCGCCTCGGAGGAGGGCGCAACCGTCGCAAGGTCGACAAAACGGCCTTCGGCCTTGGAGACGATCTTCTGCGCGAGCGCGACCACATCGCCCTGGCGGAGCGAAATGCCGTGCCGGGCAAGCTCGCCCGCCACGAGTTCCGGCAGATCCATGCCGGGTGCGACCAGCGGGAAATCCGGCAGCGCGATCAGTTCGACTGTTGGCATGGATGTTCCTGAGCGGTCGGCCTGAATCGCGGTGCGCGGTACAGCCTAACCGGCGAGCGCCCGAAGGCGCGGTATCACCTGTTCGGCATAAAGGCGCAAGAACCGGACCTGATCCTCGCCCGGCGCGTGGAACACCATGTGGTTGAAGCCCATCGCCAGATAGGGCTTGATCATCTCGACATGCTCGTCCGGGTCGCTGGAGACAATCCAGCGCTTGGCGGTTCGCTCCACCGGCAGCGCGTCGGCGAGGCGCTCCATCTCGCGCGGGTCCTCGACCGACATTTTTTCTTCCGGCGAGAGTGCAAGTGCTGCCCAGAAACGGGTGTCGCTGAGCGCCCGTTCCTTGTCGGTATCGAACGAGACCTTCATTTCGATCATGCGCTCATAGCCGGCCGCCGGCTGAGCGCGTTGCGCCAGGCCGGCCTCGACATTCGGCAGCAGGGTTTCGACATAAAGTTCGCGCGCCTTGCCGCTCGTGCAGATGAAGCCGTCGGCGGAACGCCCGGCATATTTCGCCACCATTGGTCCGGCGCCGGCGACGAAGATCGGGATCGGCGTCCTGGGCCGGTCGTAGATCGTTGCATTCTCGGTCTTGTAGAAGTCGCCGGAGAACGAGACGCGCTCCTCGCTCCACAGCTTGCGCATCAGCGTGATCGCCTCGCGCAGGCGCGCGAAGCGTTCTTTGATCTCGGGCCATGCGATGCCGAGCGCCGGGATTTCGTTCAGCCCTTCGCCGCTGCCGACGCCGAGCACGATCCGGCCGGGGAACATCACGCCGAGCGTGCCGAACACCTGCGCCACGATCGAGGGATGATAGCGGAAGGTCGGCGTCAGCACGCTGGTGCCGAGCGTGATGCGTTGCGTGGCGGCACCCGCGGCGCCCATCCAGGCCAGCGCCGACGGGGCGTGGCCGCCGGTGTGACGCCACGGCTGGAAGTGATCGCTGATGAAAGCCGAGTCATAGCCGAGCCGATCGGCTTCGACCGTGAAGTCCAACAGTTGGCGCGGATCGAACTGTTCAGCGGATGCCTTGTAGCCGAGCTTCAACACGTTTGAATGTCCTGCAGAGATTTTTGCCTGTTTGGCTCGTGCGCGAGGACGCCTAGCCTTTGACCGGAATGTCGTGGCAGCGATAGTTCACGTGGTGCACTTCACCCTCGAACAGTCCCTTGAAACTGTCGAAATCCTGCTTGGCGACGCGCCGCGTCTCCTTGCGCGCCTCGGAGGCCATGCAGGCATCCATGTCGGCCTGGCTCTCGAAGGCAAGTTCGAACGCCTGATAATATTGCGGCTTCTCCTCGATGAAGACGCGCTCGTCATTCTTCATCATGCGCAGGTGGCGCAGATGCGGCCATGCCGCGACATCGGGCATGTGCACGTCGCGCACATAGGTGTCGAAGCGCGCACGATTGGCGGGTGCGACCGTGCCCTTGTAATAGGCGCAGCGCAGGAAGGCCGGCGAGGCGCCGGTGATCGGCGGATTGAACTCGCTCGGCTCGTAGAGGACATGGCGCACTTCGCCGTGGAAGCGCTCGCGGAACTGGCTCGCATCCGCTCTGGTGCGAAGCTTGGTTTCGTCGCGCTCCGGCGAACGGAGCGACTGTTCCAGCGCTTCCATGCTGTCATAGGTCAGTTCGAAGCATTGGTAATAGCGCGGCGCTTCGTCGAGATAAGATTTTCCGTCGTTCTTCAGAAGTCTCAGCTTGCGAAGGCCGGGCCATGTCGAAACAAGGTCAAGATGAACGTTGCGCACATAGGCATCATAATCGGCCTGATGTTCCGGATTTACCGTCCCGGCATAATAAGCGCATAAAACGATCATCGTGACTTTACCCCTGAACGCGATGGTTGCGAGGGCATGCTAGTTGCCGTGTCAAGTAGTTCAACAGAAGATTTCTGCGGGGCATTTGCAAAATTTCAGCTTGGCTCAAACCGGGTTCACGTTGAACATGGCGTTGTCAAAGAATGTTGGCTGGCCCGCGCCGATGCCGATTTTATCCAACAGCGGTGCGGCCGGGGAGATGGAATGAGTTCGAGCGGTTATGTGGGCAGGCTCCCGCGCATGTCGCGATTGCGCATGTTCGAATCGGCGGCCCGCCATCTCAGTTTCACGAGGTCGGCCCAGGAACTCGGTGTGACGCAGGCCGCCGTGAGCCAGCAGGTGCGCGCCCTTGAGGTCGAACTCGGCATCGCCCTGTTCGAGCGGCATCATCGCGGTCTTGGCCTCACGCAGGAGGGACATCAACTCCTGCGCTCGATCGTGATGGCGTTCGACCAGATTGCGGGCACGGTCGAGGAGATCAGGCAGGTCAACAGCCATACCAGGATCAGCGTCGGCGTCACCTTTTCCATGGGCACCTTCTGGTTGGTTTCCCGGCTGGCCGATTTCCAGAAGAGTTTTCCCGATATCGCGGTCGACCTGATCGCTACGGATGAAGGTTTCGAGCGCATCGCCGATCAGGTCGAGGTCGGTCTGGCCTACGGTGACGGAGCCTGGTCCGGCTATGACGCGACACTGATCCGGACGAGCAGCGTCTTCCCGGTGTGTAGTCCGCGATACCGGGATGAGAACCCGCAGATCGACAATCCGGAAGCGCTTTTGCAGGCCAGGCTGCTCGCCACCGAAGATGCGAGGCATGGCCGTTTCGGCTGGGCGCAATGGTTTTCCGAGCTTGGCGTCGATGCCGGCCGCATGAAGCCGAGCACCCGGTTCAATAGCCATTCGCTGGTGTTGCAGGCCGCCTGCGACGGGCAGGGCGTAGCGCTCGGCTGGTCGCTGCTGACCGATGACATGCTCGCGGAAGGGCGTCTGGTGCGGCCGATGGCGGCAACGGTCGAGATGTCGAAGAGCTTTTACCTCGTGAGGCGCGCCAACCGAAACAGCTCTGCGATTGCGCTGTTCATCGATTGGGTCATGGCCCAGTTCGTCGCCAGCCCCGACCTGGAAATTCCCTCGCCAACCTCAGAACACGGCGCAGAAGCGGACTGAAAGCAGCCATTCCGGCGCTGCGAAAGAGCGCGGCCGCCAAATCAGGGCTGCCCGCCGGAGGCTTTCGAGCAGATCTGGCAGGTCGTGGAGATTTGAAAGGAAGTGTGGCGTGTATTCGCCCCAACGCCCCCTGCACTGAGGTTGGGTGGCGCCTGGATGTTGGCTGCGGCGCCAAGGATGACCCGCGCCACGGCGACGGTCCACAGATGATCCTCGAAGGTCGGCTCGGGCGCATCCGCCATGCGGGTGTTCGGCTTAGCCCGGAAGTTCTGGACGATCACTTCCTGGATATGCCCGAACTCACGATGGAGCGCGCGCAGAGCAAGCAGCACGTCGGTCCGCTCGCGGCGCGTCTCGCCGATACCGATCAGAATGCCTGACCGTAAAAAGATCGGATAATTGGGGCTCCGGCACCGACCGGCGAGTGAGTAGCGTGCGTTCGGTCTTGCGGGCAGGCTCCAACGGTTCAACCGGTCAGGAGATCTGCCATGGAACTGTCCGTCGGCCTCGAAGCCGGTCCGCTCTCGCAATGGCTCGACAGCGGCCTCGCGGCCGCGGGCTATCCGGTGATCTGCGTCGAGACGCGGCACATGAAGGCGGCGCTCCCGGCGCAGATCAACAAGACCGATCGCAACGATGCCCGCGGCATCGCACAGATGATGCGCGTCGGGCTCTACAAGCCGGTGCATGTCAATACCGTCCGGAGCAAGGAGATTCGGATGCTGCTCACTGCGCGCAAGTTCGTGCAGGCGAAGCTTCTCGATGCGGAGAACAGCCTGCGCGGCCTGTTGCGCAACTTCGGCCTCAAGGTTGGAGCCGCGACCAGAGTGCGGTTCGAGCGACGGATTATCGAGTTGCTCGAACAATCCGCGCATCTTCGTCTAGTGATTGCCCCTCTTCTTGAAGTCCGGCGCGTGCTGAGAGAACAGTTTCAGTGCCTGCTCAAGGCGATGCTACAATTGGCCGAGAGCGACGACACATGCAAACTCCTTATGACGGCACCAGGTGTCGGGCCGGTAGTCGCCCTGAGTTTCCGAGCGGGAGTTGACGAGCCGGCGCGTTTCCGCCGACCACGCTCCGTTCCAGCTCACTTCGGATTGACGCCCTCGCGCTATCAGTCCGGCGAGATCGACCGGGACACTGGAATTTCGAAGTGCGGTGATGCCGGTATCCGATGGGTACTGTTAGAGGCTGCAGGGATCCTGCTGCGACTTACAAAGAGAAGCGCGCCACTGAAGGCGTGGGGCCTCACCATCGCTCGCCGGCGAGGCATGATGAAGGCTACCGTGGCGGTGGCGCGACGCTTGGCGATCATCGTGCATCGGATGTGGGTCGACAACACGCCATATCGCTGGGAGGCCAAGGCCGCCTAGGAAATCGAACCAAGAGTTCTACGCGGCGGCGCGGATAGAAGTCCCGTCAGGGACGAGTGGATAGGCAATCTCGAGGCGGGGCTAGACGTCAGCTCAGGCTGCCAGTTCGGTAAAAAGATTTGAGATGCCTCTCCATCCGACCCGATCATGAAGCGGCTTCGCGCCGACTTCGAAGAGAAGCCAGACCCTTGGCGGGAACTCATCATCTTCCTCCGCGCCGAAGCCGACACGCATTTGCCAGCAAGGCCACGACAACCTGCGCGCCAACCTTACGCGCAGAGGCTCCCCTTTGCTTGACAAACCCCGCCCCAAAAGAGAAGCCTTTCACGCCCCAGCATGATGCTCAAGCGACAGCTGCGCGGTTAGCGGTGCGTGCGCGCCCTCGGGCTTGCGCGCTACGGAGTGGCTTTGTTCACTGAAATGTCGCATCGCGCATCTCTGCAGCGAGATGCGTTGTCCCAAGTTGCCTTGCGACATCATTTTCCTGTGATCACCATATGGCCACCAAAGTTGAAATTGCTCGCACTATCGCCGCGAGGCGGAAAAGTTATTTTAGCAATCTCAATGAGGTAAATGGTGAGCGGGGAGGGGATCGAACCCTCGACCACATGATTAAAAGTCACGTGCTCTACCACTGAGCTACCCGCCCGCACCGTCGCCATCTCGCGAGTGACGCGCGGAATTCGCGGTGTTTAGGTGGAAAGCGCGGCACGGTCAATGCGGCTCACCGCATGGCAGGGTAGCCGCACGCGAAAACCTTGATCAGGTTGGCGCGGGGCGTTCCTGCATCTCGCCCTCGCCGGTGTCGCCGGGCAGCTTTGCCAGCATCCCCAACAACGCCGCATCGCGCAGCACGATCATGCGCTCCTTGGGCTTGTCGAGCCAGCGTGTCGCCTTGCCGATCGAATCGGCATCGCCGAGCTTGGCGATCGCGACGGCGCGATTGAGGTCGATGTCGCCGCGCCGGCGCTGGCCGGAAACCGGCAGCATGGCGATGTGGGCTTCGCGGAACCCCGAATCGTCATGCATCAGGCGCAGGCCGTCGATGTCATCCTGCTCGGCGCTGGCCAGGTCGGCAATGATCGCGGCGGCGGTGCCCGCGATCGGCGGCGGATTGGTTTCTTCCGGCGTCAGCAGCAGCCGGCGCCGCTTCAGCCACAGGCCGATGGCGAGTTGCCCGCTCGCCCATGAAATCGGCACCGCGAGCAGCAGGCCGATGATCGTCGGCGACATCCAGGCGAACAGCGACGGCGCGATCAGGAAGGCGGCGATGCCGGAGACGACGCCAAGCGCCATATGTGTCCGGTGGCGCCGGAAAATGTCGCGCAGCGGGATCGAGCCGTCGTCGCGCCGCTGCGGATTCCAGCCGGTGTCACGGCCCGACAGGATGTTCATCACGGCGCCGGACTGGATCACCATCATGATCGGCGCCAAAAGGGCGGACAGGATCACCTCGAGCAGCGTCGAGCCGATCAGCGTGAAGAAGCCGCCCGAGGCGCGCCGCTCGTCGCCACGCGCCAGCGTCACCAGCAGGCCGAACAGCTTCGGCGCCAGCAGGATGCCCATCGTCGCGCCGAACAGCGACAGCGACCGTTCGGCGTCGAAGCGCGGCCAGGACGGGAACAGCGAAAACCCGGTCGTGAAATATTCCGGCCGGATGAATTTCGCCTGCAGCACGATGATGATGCCGACGATCAGTTGCAGCAGCCATAGCGGCGAGGCGAGGTAGCTCATGATGCCGGTGGCGAAATGCTGGCGCGAGGCCGGATGCAGCCCCTTGGCGCCAATGACGCGGACATGCTGCAGATTACCCTGGCACCAGCGCCGATCGCGCGCGGCGAGGTCGATCAGCGAGGGCGGGCTTTCCTCGTAGCTGCCGACCAGGCCCGGCACCATGGTGACGGCGTAGCCGGCGCGCAGGATCAGCGCCGCCTCGACGAAATCATGGCTGAGGATATGGCCGCCGAAGGGCGGCTTGCCTTTCAGCACCGGCATGCCGGCATGGTCGGCGAAGGCCTTGACGCGGATGATGGCGTTATGGCCCCAGTAATTGCCGGAGCGCCCCATCCAGAGCCGCAACCCCTCGGCGATGACCGGGCCATAGACGCGCGCCGCGAATTGCTGCACGCGGGCGAACAGCGTGTTGCGGTTGATGATCAGCGGCAGTGTCTGGATCACGCCGCAATCGGGATCGGCCTCCATGGCGGCGGCAAGCGCCACGATTGTGGTGCCGTCCATCAGGCTATCGGCGTCGAGCACCAGCATGTGGTCATAGGCGCCGCCCCAGCGCGTCACGAAATCCGCGACGTTGCCGGCCTTGCGCCCGGTATTGTCGCTGCGGTGCCGGTAATAGACGGCCGTTTCCGGCGCAACCCGTGCCCGCATCGTCAGGAAGGCGCGCTCCTCGGCGATCCAGACATCCGGGTTGGTGGTGTCGGACAGGAAGACGAACTCGAAATGCTCGGCGAGGCCGGTGCGGGCGACATCGGCCGCCATGGCTTCCATGGCGCCGAACACCCGGCTTGGCGCCTCGTTGTAGATCGGCATGATCACGGCGGTGCGGCTGTGCAGCGTTTCGGGCACGGTCATTTTCGGCGCGCGCTTCATCAGCAGCGAGAAAAACCCGAGCAGGCCGCTGGAAAAGGCGAGCGCGATCCAGGAGAAGTTCATCAGGAACAGGACGAGCAGCACCCATTCCAGGAAGGTGACGCCGCCGACCTCGACGACCTTGTACATCTGGTAGGCGCCATAGGCGGTCAGCAGCGCGCCGCCGCCGAACACCACGAGGCGCGAGAACCACGGCGTGAAATCCAGCTTCGGCATTGTGAGCGCCCGCCGCTCGGATGCCTGAAAGCTCTCGAAGGATTGGGCCGGCATCGCCAGGCGTTGTTCAGGCGGCATGGCCGGCGTGGCGAGAGCGGGGCAGCGGTCGCGCGCGATCAGGCGGTCCATCGATAGAGCCATGTCTCGGAGATCGGCTTGCCGCCGATCTCCAGTTGTAGCCGCATCTCTGATGTCGTTTCTCCGCCGGGCTCGAACTCATAGACGACGCGGAACGTCTTGCGTCCCGCATCGAGATAGTTCCGGATGTTGGTCATCGATCCGGGCGCGGCCGAAAGGTTGACCTTCACGTCGCCGGCCTGTTTCAGCGCGCCGATCTGATCGCCTGAAAACTCGACCAGAATGCGGCGGGCCCGGCTGGAGGCACGCCCGATGCGCGTGGTGGTGACGGTGGCGAGATCGATTTTCTCGGGCAGCGCCCAGCACCAGAACTGGCGGTAGGCGATCGAAACCTCACGCCCGGCCGGCACGGTGCCGCGGGGGCGCCAATAGCCGATGATATTGTCGTTCACATCGGAATCGCTTGGAATCTCGACCAGTTGCACGGTGCCCTGGCCCCAGTCTCCGATCGGCTCGATCCACAGGCTGGGGCGGGTTTCCCAACGTTGTTCGCTATCGTAATAGCTGTTAGGGTCGCGATCGCGCTGCATCAGGCCGAAACCGCGTGGGTTCTCGTCGACGAAGGCGGAGACCTGCAGGCTGTCCGGGTTCTGCACCGGCCGCCACAGCCATTCACCGCGGCCGTTATACATTTGCAGGCCGTCGCATTCGTGGACGCTCGGCCGGATGTCGTCAACGGTGCGCCGGCTGTTGGGGCCGAACATGTACGTGCCCTGCATCGGCGAGAAGCCGACATGGTCAATCGCCGCGCGGGCATAAAGCGTCGCTTCGGTGTCGATGATTGTAGCATCGCCCGGCCGCAGCGTGAAGCGGAACGCGGCGCTGGCGCTCTCGCAATCGGCCAGCGCGTTGACGATGATCATGCCGGAGCCCGCGGCCGGCTTCTCAATCCAGAAGGCGCGGAAGAAGGGGAACTCCTCGCCGCGCGGCTCGGCGGTGCGGATGGCGAGCGCGCGCGCGAGCATGCCGTAATTCTGCCCGCGGGCGCGCGCCTGGAAGAAGCTCGCGCCCTGGAAAATCGCCATGTCCGGCAGGTTCGGCACGTCGGCGAGGTGGATACGGAAGCCGGAAAAGCCGATATCGGTCTTGATTTCGGGCACGGTCAACTTGCCGAAATTGAACCGGCTCGCCTCATAGGTGACGCGCCGGATGGTGCCGTCCTCGATGGTGAACAGGGTGACCGGCGCGCCGAACACGAAACCGCGATGCAGCGGCTCGATCGAGAAGCCGGCCGGGTCGCCGTTCCAGACGTAGAATTCGCGCTTGAGGCGAATCGCCCGGAAATCGTTGATCGACATGTTGGCGCCGAGCACATCCGGCAACGGCGCGCTGACTGCCTGATACGGCTTCTGCGACAGCGCCTTGGCGGCGGCCTGCAACGCTTCGAAACGGAAGGTCTGGCCGTCGGCGAGGCTCGCCAGCGGAGAAGGGGGAGGTGTCTGCGCGAGCGCTGCTCCGGGTGAGATGAGCGCAACCGCGCCAGCGCTGCCAAGCTTCAGGATATCTCGGCGTTTCAGCATTCTACTCAACGATGCGCCTGCTGGTCCCGCACGGACGATCGCGCGGGAGACGGCCTCGCAGCATGGATTGCCGACGAAACACGCCATCCCCAAGCCGCTACCATGCATATCACGCCGCGTGAATAGGGGGTGGCCCGAAAGTTGGCTTCGGAAGCCGCGTTTGGGGATCGGGAGCGGCGTGTCATTCCCAGACCGTCGGGCTTTTCCAATCGGGATCGGCGGAACAGGTCCGCCGATCCCGACACGGAAGGCAAGACGGGCGGTCCTGTCGATGCCGGCGCAAGGTGTCCTCGGTTGTCATTCTCCCGCAAGCGAGACCTCTGCGAAAGTGACGTGTGCTGGTTTTCGTGATTCACTCTGGTTGTTTTCCAGCGGGCATGATGACGAGCCAGGACAGTTTCATCGAGTCGTTTCTTCCGCTTGGCTTCGGGCGCAATGCACGGCTTGAGCGGATCGTGTCATTGTTCGACTGGGACCGGATCGTGGGGCTTGTGCGGTCGTTCCGGTTCGAGGGGACGGGCCGTCCGCCCTACGCGGCGCTGTCCATGTTCAAGACTCTTTTGCTGCAGCAATGGTACGGCCTGTCCGATCCGGGCCTCGAGGAGGCTTTGCTCGACCGGGCGTCGTTCCGGCGCTTCTGCGGCTTTGCTCTGGATGCTGCGCCGCCGGACGAGACGACGCTGTGCCGCTTCCGCAACGGATTGCGCAAGAGCGGCCTCGGCGATGCGCTGTTCGCGGAGGTGCTGGATCAGTCGAACCGGGCCGTCGCCATCGCCTACAATCCGAGAACCGCAGCCGCCATCGCCTGATGGCAGCCGGTCACAGGCCGTGGCAAACCCCGGCCAAGCTGGCCGAAAGCACGCTCCAGACAGCCAACCAAAAAACGCAGCGCCCGATCAATCAATGAGCAATTCCGCGGTTTCGCAGCGGTCTTGCGCAGGCGGGAATCCAGAGCCAAGGGAGCCAGTGGCCTCTGGATTCGTGTGTGATGTTTGTGCATAGCGGGCGGCGGACAGGAGACCGTTGGATTCGCGGTGTCGTGACACTGTGAGCGGGCTTGGCCTCCGTCCGCCTTTGTCATCCAGCTGAACAATTGCACGAGGCTGTTGGTGGCAGATCTCGCAAACACAGGAACATGCTCTGTGAGTATACCTCCTGTTTACGCCGGAATCGATGTCTCCAAAGCGCATCTCGACATATACGATCCCGAACGCGGCCCGCGCCGTATCGCCAATACCACCCCGGCACTGACCGCATGGGCTGCGACGCTGCCGCCTGGCCGCTTCGTCGTCCTGGAGGCGACCAGTCACTACGACACGCTCCTCAGACGGAGACTGGAGAAGGACGCAATCGCCTTCGCCCGTGTCAATCCCGAGCGGGCCCGGGATTTCGCCCGGGCGCTCGGACGGCGGGCCAAGACCGATCCGATCGATGCGCGCATGCTGGCCGCCCAGGAAGCCGTACGCCTCAGTGATGGCGATCCGAATCTCACTGAGGCCATCGCCCGCCATATCGCTTGGCTCGATCAGGAAATCGCCGTGCTGGATATCGCTTCGGTGAAGTCAGGTAGAATGACAACGAAACCGTCATTGTCGTGCCGAGCGTATCATCGGAATCACGATAACATCTACCAGTTGGTTAACCCCCATTGTGAAAACCCCACGGTATGATGCCGCATCTGCACCGGAACGTCCGGTTGAAATAAGACAGGTCGTTGAAGCCGCAGGCGTGCGCGATTGATGCGATGGTCGGATAGCCCGCGCCGGACTGCGCAGCAATTGTTGCGACCGCTCCAGCCGCAGTGAGAGCACAAAATCGGAAGACGTCGTCGGTTCGTCCTGGAAGAGCTTGCGGACGTAGCGCGGCGAGATGTCACTGCGCTGAGCGAAGGGACGGTCACCGCATCGAGCACGATGACCGCGCGTCAAGCGGCGGATCCAATCTATGCTCGGCTTCAAATCAACCGCCAGCGCTGCAACGATCCTGTCTGGGTTCGAAATAGTTAACATGATGCGCAAACGACAGGGAGGTATACCTATAATCACTGCCCGCAATATCCCTGGCTGCAAGTAATCCCTGCTTGCAAGCGTCACGCAGTTCGAAATCCTTGCGGCCTGAATACCATGCTTGCTCAGCTGATTTGCCAAAGTGTGGCGCTTGCGACAAAGCCCATTCCTATTCCCTGGCGATAGCTTTGTCATGGAGAAGCAGGGTCGATGGTCTCATCGCCATCGCATAGCTTGCCGGAGTGACGCGCCGGTAGAGCACTGCGACCACGACCGCACAGGCCAGATGCAACAGCCAGCTTGCCACGAAGCTGCCTGTCGTCTCGTGCAACACCGCGACGATCCATGGTGGCAGCGCCGTGATCAGGAAGCCGCCGCCCTGCATGAGCGCCGAGAGCGCGCCGGCCTCGGTCGGGTCGGGCAGGTGGTCGAGCGCCACGATCATCGATAATGAGAAACAGCCGCCCAACCCCGCGCCGAGCACGACCGCCCACAAGACGGGCACCGCTTCTGGCGAGAGTGCCAGCGCGGCGAAGCCGGTGGCCTGCAAGGCAAGCGTTAGCCACAGCCCCGGCCGAAGATCCCTGCCGCGGACGAGCATCGGCAGGACGAGTGCCGCCAGCGCCTGGCTAATCGCCATGATCGCCAACAGGCTGCCGCTGGCGGCGGCACCCCAGCCATGCTCGCTGTAGAAGGGCGCCAGCCACGCTACGGCGGTCGAATAGCCGCCATTGACGAGGCCGAAATAGGCCATCAAGAGCCAGACGCGCGGCCGGCCGAGCAGGGCCATTGTGCCTGCGCTGCTTTGCCGGGCGGCGGCGTCGCGCGGCAGGTTGTAGAGCGCCAGCACCAAGGCCAGCGCCGCCGGGATCGCCATCCAGGCAAGGCCGAGATGCCAATCCGAAGCGGCCGCGATCAGCGGCGCGACCTGTGCGCCCAGCGCGCCGCCGCCCATCAGGGTTGCCGAATAAAGCCCCATGACGACGCCGACATGGCCCGGGAACTGCTTCTTGACGATGCCGGGGAACACCGCCTGGATAATCGCCACGCCGAGCCCGAGCAGGGCCGCCGTTCCCACCATCTGCCAGCCGTTGTTGGAAAATAGCCGCAGGGCGGAGCCTAGAACGAGTACGGCGAGAGAAGCGATGGTCGAGCGCCGCGCGCCGATCCGCGATTACAGGAAAGGCCCGGCGAAGGCGAACACGCCCATCAGGAACATCGGCACCAGCGTCAGCAGCGAGATGCCCTTGAGGTCGAGGTCCGTCTCGGCGCCGATATCGGCCGCCAGCGGCCCGATGCCGGTGATGAACGGCCTGAGATTGAGGCCGACGAGAGCGACGGCTGCCAGCAGCAGAACCTGCGACGCACGGGAGGGCTGTTCGGACACCATGTGTCTAGGCCTGTTTGCCTTGGCCCTGCCTGGTCTGCGCTTCGGCCCACTCGGCATAGAGATCGGTCTTGCCTTCCGGCCGGACCGGCACATGGCGGATCGCCATGGATTGTTCGGCAAACGGTTTGGCGAGGTCTTCGTAGATCGCCGCCGTAGAAAGCTCGAACGGAGTGCCGTCGTCGTTGGAATAAGCGTAGAAGACCTTTTCGACGCCGGCCAACCGCATTGCCGCCATGCACATCGGACACGGGTGTCCGCTGGCATAGACGGCACTGCCGCTGAGATCCGGCGAGCCGAACTTGTGGCTGGCCGCGCGGATGGCGTTCATTTCCGCATGCGAGGTCGGGTCGTTG
>CALKHP010000029.1 GCA_937988775.1 uncultured Alphaproteobacteria bacterium | reverse complement strand
CGATCCGATGGTCTCGGAAGAGCACATCACCGCCTTCGGCTGGGCCACGCCCCAGGAAATCGACGACATCATGGCGCTCGCCATCCGCGTCAACGACTTCCTGTCCGGCCTGTTCCTCGGCGTCGGCATCCGCCTCGTCGACTTCAAGATGGAGACCGGCCGCCTGTTCGAGGGCGACATGATGCGCATCGTCGTCGCCGACGAGATCAGCCCCGACTGCTGCCGCCTGTGGGACATCAAGTCGAACGACAAGATGGACAAGGACCGCTTCCGGCGCGACCTTGGCGGCCTGATCGAGGCCTATTCGGAGGTCGCCCGCCGCCTCGGCATCCTGACCGAGAGCGAGAACATCACCCATAACGGGCCGAAGCTGGTGCAGTGACGTTGCCCGCCCGGCAAATTGCGATTAAGCGGGAGCCTCACGGCTCCCGTTCTGCTTTGAGGAAGGCTTGGCACCCATGAAAGCCCGCGTCACCGTCACCTTGAAGACCGGCGTCCTCGACCCGCAGGGCAAGGCCATCGAGGGAGCGCTCGGCTCGCTCGGCGTCGCCGGCCTCGCTTCCGTGCGCCAGGGCAAGGTCTTCGACATCGAGATCGCCGACGGCCTCGGCAAGGCGGAAGCCGAAGCCGCCCTGAAAGACGCGGCCGAGAAGCTGCTCGCCAACACCGTGGTCGAGAATTACCGCATCGAGATTGGAGGCTGACATGCACGCCACCGTCATCACCTTTCCCGGCTCCAACCGCGAACAGGATGTCGCCCGCGCGCTGCGCCGCGCCGGCGCCAGGGTGACGATGGGCTGGCATGCCGATCACGAGTTGCCCGACGGCACCGACCTCGTCGTGCTGCCCGGCGGCTTCAGCTATGGCGATTATCTGCGCTGCGGCGCCATTGCGTCCCGCGCCAACATCATGGCGGCGACGCGCCGCCACGCCGCGCGCGGCGGCATGGTGCTCGGCATCTGCAACGGTTTCCAGATCGCCTGCGAGGCGGGCCTCCTGCCCGGCGTGCTGATGCGCAACGCGCAAATGCGCTTCATCTGCCACCTGCAGCATCTCAGGGTCGAGCGCAACGATACCCCCTATACCAGCGCCTACCGCCAGGGCGAGGTGATCGAGGTCTGCGTCGCCCATGGCGAGGGCAACTGGGTCGCCGATGGCGAGACGCTCGCCCGCGTCGAGGGCGACGGGCTCGTCGCGCTGCGCTATTGCGACGCCGGCGGCGCCCTCGTCGACAGCCCGAACGGCTCGGTCAACGCCATTGCCGGCATCTATTCGCCGAACCGCCGCGTGCTCGGCCTGATGCCGCACCCGGAAAACCTCGTCGAGCCGCTGACCGGCGGCACGGACGGGCTCGGCCTGTTCCAGAGCCTGGCAGCGGCCGAGAGCCTGCTGGAGCAGGCCTGAAACCCGCTCTGCACGGCCGAACCATCGTCATTACCGGAGCCACCTCCGGCATCGGCCGCGTCGCGGCGCGCCAGCTGGCGGAAGGCGGCGCGCGCATCGTCGCCATCGCCCGCGACCGGACACGCGGCGAAACGCTCCTCGCCGAACTCGACACCAGCGCCGGGCAGGATCATCGCCTGCATCTCGCCGACCTGTCGCTGATGCGCGACACCAGGCGCGTCGCCGCCGAGATCGCGCGCCACGAGCCGCGCATCGACGTGCTGATCAACAATGCCGGCGCGCTGTTCGGGCGCCGCGCCGAGACCGACGAAGGGCTGGAACTGACCTTCGCCACCAATCACATGAGCTATTTCCTGTTGAGCGAGGCCTTACGCGACACGCTCGCGCGCTCGGCGCCCGCGCGCATCGTCAACACCGCGTCGGCCGCGCATCGCCGCGTCAGCCTCGATCTCGACGACCTGCAATCGCGCCACGGTTTTCGCGGCTTCACCGCCTATAGCCGCTCGAAACTGTGCAACATCCTGTTCACCCGCGAGCAGGCGCGACGCCTTGCCGCAAGCGGCGTCACCGCCAACTGCCTGCATCCGGGCTTCGTCGCCACCGGCTTCGGCGAGGAGAGCGGCGGGGCCATCCAGCATATCGTCAAGGCGGCCAAGGCGCTGCTGGCGATCACGCCGGAACAGGGCGCCGAAACGCTGGTCTATCTGGCAAGCCACCCCGATGTCGCCCATATCAGCGGCGAGTATTTCGACAAATGCGCACCCGCCCTCGCCTCGCGCGAGGCCCGCAACGACGCCCTCGCCGCCCGCCTCTGGGACGAGACAGAGCGCCTCGCGCGCCACGCCTGACATCGGCAGGACGATCCACGGAAGGACGATCCACGGAAGGATCGATGAGGCTTTCGGATCGGCGAAGCCGCCGCAGGCCGCTCAGGTGTCATTCCCGCGCAGGCGGGAATCCAGAACCGCTGGCGCCAGCGACTCCTGGATTCCCGACCGGCCTAACGGCCGTCGGGAATGACACCGAGGGTGGCGCGCTTTCCGATTGGACTCAGCTTGCCAGGCGGATGCCGGTAATATCGTCCAGGATCGCCTGGAACGCCTTGGCGATGTCGTTGCTGCTGTTGACCTCGTAATAGTTCTTCGTCGAGCTGGCGCAGCCTTGCAGCAGGTCCTTGTTTCCTTCGATGACGCGCACCGTATAGACCGTGATGTTGTCGCTCGCTGCCTTGACCACGCCGCACATCGCCTTGGTGCGGTCGTCGATCTTATAGGCCGGATCGTCGAAGCGGTTCTGGGTGTTGTCGCCATCGGTCAGCAGCACGAGATATTTCTTCACCCCCATCGTGCCGCTCGGCGAACCGAGCCCGAACGGCGTCGCGCCGTTTTGCAGCACGCGCAAGCCCCAGTGGAAGCCGATCGCCACGTTGGTCTTGCCGGCGGGCTGCATGGCGTTCACGGCATTCGTCAGCAGCGTCTGATCGTCGGTCAACGGCTGCAGCGTGCCGAGCTTGCTTCCCTTCGGGCAATCAGCCGCAGGGTACAGCGTCTCGGGTTGCGACGACACCGGATTGACGGCGCTGGTGTCCTTGGGGTTCTGGCGGTCGGTGATGCAACCGGTCCATTTGTCGTTCAGTGTCGCCGCGCCGCTGAAGTTGAAGTCCGGGCCGTCGCCCTTGAAGCCGAGCCAGTCGGCATGTTTGTATTTGCCGCCCGTCTTCCAGACGAAATTCGCACCCGCATAGCTGGTGCCGACATTGACCTGCGTATCGAACGGCACGATCGCCACCTTGATGCGCGGCTTCGCCGCGTTCATGCCGGCGATCTGCGGCAGGATGCCGGTCTTCTTGGCCGTTACCGGATCGGTCGTGACCAGCGCGTTCTTGAGCGCGGTCATCTTGCCCGACCACGCCATCGAGCCGGTATTGTCGAGCACCAGCGCCAGTTCGATCTTCGTCTTGTCGAAGGTGCTGACGGCGCGCGCGCCGACATCCATCTTGTCGATACCGAGCAGCGGCATGAACACCGCGTCGAGGCTGGTATTGGCGCTCAGCGTCACCGTCTGATCGGTGGTCGTCAGGGCGAGTTTCGCCACGCCTTGCGTATCCTGCTTGTCGAACACCGCGTTGAAATAGCGCGTCGCCATCGCCTGGCGGTCCTTGTCGGACAGGCTCTCGCCGTCGCGCGTCAGCTTCAGCGCCGTGGCGTCGACCGCCGCCTGCAAGCGGCCCTTGATCATCGTCGCGCGCGAATAATCGACCGCCGAACCGACGAAGCCGAGCATCGGCAACAGGGCGAGCGCGAACATCATGACGACGTTGCCGCGTTCGTCGCGGCAGAAACGCCTGGCAATTCCCGGTTTCAAAATGGACATGACAGCACCTCCGTGCCGCCAGCGCCGCAAGAGCCATGCTAGGAATGCCGTTGCGTCAGCCCGCGCAAATTCGCATTGATTCCATTGACGAATTCAGGATAGCGATGCGCAGCAGCGCCCGGATTTACCGTTCGTCAACCATGGCTGTCCCAAACAGCGGCAGTTTCAGGCCGGCCGCGCGCCGGCGGGCGAGGCGAAATGCCCGTGGCGATTCCCGGCGCGCGTCTTTATAGCGTGGGCGATGCGACAACCTGGAAGCCGGCATGACTGACACCGAACCGAAGATCACGCCCGACCTCGTCAAGGCCCATGGCCTCAAGCCCGACGAATATGAGCGCTTCGTGCAGCTCGCCGGCCGCGACCACAGTTTCACCGAACTCGGCATCGTCTCGGCGATGTGGAACGAGCATTGCTCGTACAAATCCTCGAAGATCCACCTCAAGACCTTGCCGACCAAGGGCGAGCGCGTCGTCTACGGACCGGGCGAGAATGCCGGCGTCGTCGATATCGGCGATGGCGAGGTCGTGGTCTTCAAGATGGAGAGCCACAACCACCCCTCCTATATCGAGCCGTATCAGGGCGCGGCCACCGGCGTCGGCGGCATCCTGCGCGACGTGTTCACCATGGGCGCGCGCCCGGTCGCCAGCCTCAATGCGCTCAGCTTCGGCGAGCCCGCGCACCCCAAGACCCAGCATCTCGTCTCCGGCGTCGTCGCCGGCATCGGCGGCTATGGCAACTCGTTCGGCGTGCCGACACTCGGCGGCTCGGTGCGCTTCCACGCGCGCTACAATGGCAACTGCCTCGTCAACGCCATGGCGGTCGGCCTCGCCAAACGCGACGGCATCTTCACCTCGCAGGCCTCCGGCGTCGGCCTGCCGATCGTCTATCTCGGCTCCAAGACCGGGCGCGACGGCGTCGGCGGCGCCACCATGGCCTCGGCCGAATTCGACGAGACCATCGAGGAGAAGCGCCCGACCGTGCAGGTCGGCGATCCCTTCGCGGAAAAGCTGCTGCTCGAGGCCTGCCTCGAGATCATGGACAAGGGCTGCGTCGTGGCGATCCAGGACATGGGCGCCGCCGGCCTGACCTGTTCGGCGGTCGAGATGGGCGCCAGCGGCAATCTCGGCATCGAGCTCGATCTCGACCAGGTGCCGTGCCGCGAGGCGCATATGAGCGCCTATGAGATGATGCTGTCCGAGAGCCAGGAGCGCATGCTCATGGTGCTCAAGCCCGAGAAGGAGGCCGAGGCCCGCGCCGTCTTCACCAAATGGGGGCTCGACTTCGCCGTCGTCGGCAAGACCACCGACACGCTGCGCTTCGTCGTGAAGCACGAGGGCAAGGTCAAGGCCGACCTGCCGATCAAGGAACTCGGCGACCAGGCGCCCGAATATGACCGGCCGTGGGTCGCGCCAGCCAAGCGCCCGGTGATCGCGCCCGCCAGCATCGCGCCGCCGATCGGCGCGGCCGACGCGCTGCTGGCGCTGCTTGGCTCGCCGGATCTCAGCTCGAAGCGCTGGGTCTACGAGCAATACGACACCATCATCCAGGGCAATTCGGTGCAGCGGCCGGGCGGTGATTCGGGCGTGATCCGCGTCGGCGACGGGCCGAAGGGCCTCGCCATGACCAGCGACGTCACGCCGCGCTATGTCGAGGCCGACCCGTTCGAGGGCGGTAAGCAGGCCGTCGCCGAAGCCTGGCGCAACCTGACCGCCGTCGGCGCGACGCCGATCGCCCTGACCGACAACCTGAATTTCGGCAATCCCGAGCGGCCCGAGATCATGGGCCAGTTCGTGCTTGCCGTGCGCGGCATCGGCGAGGCGGCGCGCGCGCTCGACTTCCCCGTCGTCTCCGGCAACGTCTCGCTCTACAACGAAACCAATGGCGAGGGCATCTTGCCGACGCCGACCATTGGCGGCATCGGCCTGATGGCCGATGTCACGAAAAGCGTCGGCCTTGCCGCCCGTGACGGCGAAGCCGTGATCCTGGTCGGCGACAGCGCCGGCTGGCTCGGCGCCTCGAGCTATCTCGCCACGATCCTTGACCGCGAGGACGGCGCGCCGCCGCCGGTCGATCTCGCCATCGAGCGCCGCAACGGCGATGCGGTGCGTGAATTGATCCTCGCCGGCCGCGTCTCGGCCTGCCACGACCTGTCCGATGGCGGCTTGGCGATCGCGCTCGCCGAGATGGCGATGGCCGGCAATATCGGCATCGACGCGTCGGGTGCCACAAGCGCCCTGCCCGCGACCGCCTTCCTGTTCGGCGAGGATCAGGCGCGCTATCTGGTGAGCGCGCCGGAAGCGCAAGCCGCAGCGCTCGTCGCCGCGCTTGGCGGCAAGGGCGTACCGGCCGCGATCATCGGCCGCACCGGCGGCAAGAGCTTGACGCTGCCGGGAGAAATGCCGATCTCTCTGGAGCGCCTGCATGGCGCGCATGAGGGCTGGCTGCCGCGCTACATGGCATCTTGACCAATGATCTCTTGAACAGGAATCCCGACCGATGCCGATGGCTCCCGCCGATATCGAGACGCTCATCAAGCAGGCGATCCCCGATGCCGAGATCGAGATCAGGGATCTCGCCGGCGACGGCGATCACTACGCGGCAACCGTGATCTCACAGGCCTTTGCCGGCAAAACGCGTGTGCAGCAGCACCAGATGGTCTATGCTGCGCTCAAAGGTAACATGGGCGACGCGTTGCACGCACTTGCGCTGACGACGGGCGCGCCCAAATAATCACGAGGGTTGGCGCGGCTCACGGTTCCGCGCGGAAAGGCACATCATGAGCACGAATGACATCATCGACGCCGAGGTCAAATCCAGCGACGTCGTCCTCTTCATGAAGGGCACGCCGCAGGTTCCGATGTGCGGCTTCTCCGGCCAGGTGGTGCAGATTCTCGACTATATCGGCGTGCCCTACAAGGGCGTGAACGTGCTGGAGAACGCCGAGATCCGCCAGGGCATCAAGGATTACTCGAACTGGCCGACCATCCCGCAGCTCTACGTCAAGGGCGAGTTCGTCGGCGGCTGCGACATCACGCGCGAGATGTTCCAGTCGGGCGAGTTGCAGCAGTTCTTCATCGACAAGGGCATCGCGCTGGCCAAGGCCGGCGCATAAGGAGCGGCTGGGCCGCCTCGAAATATAACGGCTCTTGTCCCGGCCTTGAGCCGGGACCTAGCGCATTCCGACAGGCGTCCCGTTTTCCTGGGCCCCGGCTCAAGGCCGGGGCAAGACCGTATCCAGGCCCTTCGTCCTGCGCCTCAGCTCTTGCCCAGCGCCGCCTTGATCAGCGCCGCCGCATCGTCGCTGTCCCATTGCGCCGGGCCGGGCAGGTAGCCGAGTTCGCAGCCTTGCTTGCCGACGATCAGCGAGGTCGGCAGGCCGAAGCCGCGCCCCATCGCCTTGAGCTGCTGGAAGATTTTCGCGCTCGGATCGGCGTAATAGGTCAGATGGTCGATGCCGTGCTGCTTCAGCCATTGCTTCGGCTTGCCGGGATCGTTGGTATCGATATTCACCGCCACGACCTGGAAATCCTCGCCGCCGAGTTTCTGCTGCAAGGCGTTCAGCGCCGGCATTTCCTCGCGGCACGGCACGCACCACGTCGCCCACAGGTTGAGCAGCACGGTGCGGCCCTTGAAATCGGCCAGCGTCAGCGCCTTGCCGTCGGCGCCGGTGAAATTGACCTGGCCGAGCATGTCGGCGCTTTTCGGCACGCTGACCGCCGCGACATCGCCCCTGGCGAGCGGCGCCATCGTGGCCAGAAGCGGCGCCGCCGCCGCGCAACTGGCGCTGCCGGCATTGCCTCCCCCCCGGCCGATCCCGTATAGCGCAGCAGCGGCGCCGCAGGCGGCGATGGCGAGCGCGATGAAGACCCCCTTGGGGCGCAACTGGGTGACCGGCTTTTCTGGCGAGGATGTCATGAGCAACAAGATGTGGGGCGGGCGGTTCGAAACGGGACCGGCCGCGATCATGGAGGAAATCAACGCCTCGATCGGCTTCGACCGCAGGCTTTGGCGACAGGATATCGACGGCTCGAAAGCCCATGTCACGATGCTCGCCAGGCAAGGCATCGTCACCGAGGCCGATGCCGCCGCGATCGCCAAGGGTCTAGACCAGGTTGCCGGCGAAATCGAGGCCGGCAGCTTCACATTCTCGCGGGCGCTCGAAGACATCCATATGAACGTCGAATCGCGCCTGCGTGAGATTGTCGGCGAGGCGGCCGGCCGGCTGCACACGGCGCGCTCGCGCAACGACCAGATCGCCACCGATTTCAGGCTCTGGGTCCGCGACACCGTCGATGAGCTCGACGGCCAGATCGTCGCATTGCAGAAGGTGCTTGCCGCGCGCGCGCTCGAGCATGCCGCCACCGTGATGCCGGGCTTCACCCATCTGCAATCGGCGCAGCCGACGACCTTCGGCCACCACCTGCTCGCCTATGTCGAGATGCTGGCGCGCGATCGCGGCCGCCTTGCCGATGCGCGCAAACGCATGAACGAATGCCCGCT
Source organism: uncultured Alphaproteobacteria bacterium (assembly GCA_937988775.1). Classification (GTDB taxonomy): domain Bacteria; phylum Pseudomonadota; class Alphaproteobacteria; order Rhizobiales; family Beijerinckiaceae; genus CALKHP01. The sequence goes on along the minus strand of CALKHP010000029.1, from coordinate 67,122 downwards.
CGGTGCTGCCGCCCTGTGCGGCACCTCGTTCCCGATCGACCGCCACATGACGGCCGCCGCGCTCGGCTTCGACCGCCCGACCGCCAACTCGCTCGACAGCGTCTCCGACCGCGATTTCGCCATGGAGACGCTGGCGGCGGCCGCGATCATCGCCGTGCACCTGTCGCGGCTGGCGGAGGAGATCGTGCTGTGGTGCACGCCGCAATTCGGCTTCGTCCGCCTGTCGGATGCGTTCTCGACCGGCTCCTCGATCATGCCGCAGAAGCGCAATCCGGACGCGGCCGAACTGGTGCGCGGCAAGGCCGGCCGCATCATCGGCGCGCTGAACGCCGTGCTGGTGCTGATGAAGGGCCTGCCGCTGAGCTACGCCAAGGACATGCAGGAGGACAAGGAGCCGGCCTTCGACGCGCTGCCCAACCTGTCGCTGTGCCTGGCCGCCATGGCCGGCATGATCGGCGATCTCACCGTCGACGCCAAACAGATGAAGGCGGCGGCGGGCTCGGGCTACGCCACCGCCACCGACCTCGCCGACTGGCTGGTGCGCACGCTGAAAATGCCGTTCCGCGATGCCCATCACGTCACCGGGCGCATCGTCGGCCTTGCTTCCGCCAAACGCGTCGGGCTTGAGAGATTGACGCTGGAGGAGATGCAAGCGGTCGAGCCGCGCATCGACGACAGCATCTTCGCCGTGCTCGGCGTGGCGAAATCGGTGCGCAGCCGCACCAGCTATGGCGGCACCGCGCCCGACAATGTGCGCCGCCAGGCCAAACGCTGGCTCAGGCAACTTGCGCGGACATCCGTGTGATTTCGGCTGGCAAGCCGGCGCGGTTCGATTATGGTGCGCCTCGAGGCGCGCGTGCAGGCTGGAGTTGAGCTTTTTGCGGACGAAACCCCTTCTCGGACTTGTTGCGATCGCGGCGCTCGCCGTGCTGCTTGCCGGCTGCGGCCGGCGCGGGCCGCTTGAGCCGCCGCCCTATACGGCGCAGGGCCAGCAGCTTGCCAAGCAGCGCGCCAGCCAGAACGCCAAGCGCGGGCTGGTGACGAGCGAGGCCCAGCCGGCGACGCCGGCCGAACAGGCCGAGGCTGACAACGTCAAGCAGATCGAGCAGCAGTCGCAGGCGCTCCAGGATGACGCGACGCCCGAGCGCCAGCGCTACGACCCGCTCACCGGCGTCGGCGAGACGCAGATGCCGTTCGCCACCGGCACCAATCTCGTCTCGGCGCCGACCGCCCCGATCGACGCCAAGACCGATAGCGGCGGCGCCTTCTCGCCCAAGGGCACCGGCCGCAAGCCGCCGCCGATCCCGCGGCCGAACAAATCCTTTATTCTCGACCCGCTTCTCGAATAAGCACGCTTTTCCCATGCACCATTTCCAGTATCGCGATGGCGCGCTCTTCGCCGAGGAGGTCGACCTCCGCGACATCGTCGCCGCCGTCGGCTCGCCGGTCTATGTCTATGCCAGCGCGACGATCACGCGCCATTACGACCTGTTCGCCAAGGCGGTCGGCGCGCCGCGCAACCGCGTGTTCTATGCCGTCAAGGCCAATGCCAATCTCGGCGTCTTGCAGACCCTGGCCGCGCTGGGCGCCGGCGCCGACACCGTTTCGGAGGGCGAGATCCGCAAGGCGCTCGCCGCCGGCATCCCGGCCGAGCGCATCGTGTTCTCCGGCGTCGGCAAGATGGCGCACGAACTGGCCTTCGCCGTCGAACAGGGCATCTATCAGGTCAATATCGAGACCGAGGGCGAACTCGACCTGCTCAACCGCATCGCGGTCGAACGCGGCAAGCGCCAGGCGGCGGTGTTCCGCATCAACCCCGATGTCGGCGCCGGCGGCCACGCCAAGATCACCACCGGCTCGTCGGACAACAAGTTCGGCATCAGTTTCGAGGAGGCCGGGCGGCTTTATGCCCGCGCGGCCAATCTGCCGGGCATCCGGATTGCCGGCGTCGCGACCCATATCGGCAGCCAGATCACCGACGTCGCCGCCTTCGAGCCGGCCTTCCGGCGCCTGCGCGCCCTTGTCGAAACGTTGCGTGGCGAGGGCCATGGCGTCGAGCGGCTCGATTTCGGCGGCGGGCTCGGCATCCCCTATGACGTGCCGTATCCGTTCTCGCAGGGGCCGGCCCTGATCGAGGCCTATGCCGGCCTGATCGAGCGCGTGCTTGGCGGGCTCGAGGTCGAGCGCGGTTTCGAGCCCGGCCGGCTCATCGTCGGCAATGCCGGCATCCTGGTGACGCAAGCGCTTTATCTCAATCCGCGCCCGGCCCGCACTTTCCTCGTCGTCGATGCGGCGATGAACGACCTCGTGCGCCCGGCCATGTATGACGCCTATCACGAGATCTGGCCGCTGCGCGAGCCGGCCGCCGACGCGGAACGCCAGCGCTACGATGTTGTCGGGCCGATCTGCGAGACCGGCGACACCTTCGCCACCGGCCGCAGCATGGCCAGGGTCGCTCCCGGCGATCTCCTCGCCTTCATGAGCGCCGGCGCCTATGGCGCCAGCATGTCCTCGAGCTACAACCAGCGCCCGCTCGTGCCGGAGGTGCTGGTGCGCGGCGGCGAATTTTTCGTCACCCGTCCCCGCCAAACTTACGACGATTTGATCGGCCAGGATCGTTTGCCGGTCTGGTCGGCCTGAGTTCCTGCTATATCCTGGTGGGCGATCAGGCCCCGGCCCGGCGCGAACCACCGGCAGGCCGGCCTGACGCAGGCGTAATGGGAAGCGTGGATGGCTGACGACAACACGGCGGCAAACGGCCCTGAGCACCAGCCAGAAGCTGCGCTTGGCGATGTGCTGCGCCTGAAGCTGCGGCAGGCGCGCCTCGCGCTCGGCTGGGAGCAGCTCTGGCCGGCCTTGGCCGCGCCGCTCACCGTGACCGCCCTGTTCCTCGCGGTATCGTGGTTCGGCCTGTGGCTCGCCCTGCCCCGCCTCGGGCGGCTCGCCGGGCTGCTCGTGTTCGGTGCACTGCTCGTGTGGAGCCTTCGCGGCGCCTTGCGCTGGCGCGCGCCATCCGACGCCGCCGTCACCGCCAGGCTCGACCGCGATGCCGGCCATCCGCACCGCCCGGTGACCGCCAGCACCGACAGCCTCGCCGGCGGCCGCGACGACCCGTTCGCCGAAGCGCTGTGGCAGCGCCACCAGCAGCAGGCGCGCGCCGCGCTGCGCCACGTCAAGGTGGCGTTGCCCGATCCGCAATTGCGCCGGCGCGACCCGTGGGCGCTGCGCGCCGGCATCGTGTTCGCGCTGTTCGCCGCCGCCTGGATCGCCGGCCCCGAGCGCCCGGCCCGCCTGCTCGCCGCCTTCGCCGTGCTCGAGCCGGCGCCGCCCCCGGTGCCGACCCGGCTCGACGCCTGGATCGATACGCCGCCTTATACCGGGCGCCCGCCGATCTTCCTGACGCGCGATACCGGCGGCAGCGACGGCAATGGCGCCACCAGGCCGCTCGCCGTGCCCGCCAACAGCGTCATGGTGCTGCGCGCCTCGCCGCCGGCCGGCATCGAGATCACGGCCGAGGGCGCGCTGTTCCCGAAGGAGATCGCGGCCAAGCCCGGCGCCGATGCGGCTGGCGCCGATGCGAAAGGTCCCGATGCGCTCGAGCGCCGCTACGCGATCGCCGGCGCCGGCGCGGCCATCGTGCGCCAGCACGGCAGCGTGCTGGCGCGCTTTCCCGTCACCTCGATCCCCGACAAGCCGCCGACCATCAGCCTGACGGCGCAACCGGCGCGCGGCGAGCGCGATAGCTTGCGCCTGCGCTACAAGGGCGAGGATGATTACGGCATCGCCAGCCTCGAAGCGCAGTTTGCGGCTATTCCGAAGCCGGGCGCGCCGCCGCTGCGCACGCTGGTGCCGCCGCCGGCGCCGCCCCTGACCATTCCCTCGCGCGGCGCCGATGCGCCCGATACCGAAGCCACGCTCGACCTCGGCGAGCATCCCTGGGCCGGCGCCAATGTGCGCATGACGCTCGTTGCCAAGGATGATGCCGGCCAGGAAGGCCGCAGCGAAACCGTCAATGTCGTCATTCCGCAGCGCGTCTTCACCGATCCGCTCGCCAAGGCGCTCGTCGAGCAGCGCCGCGACCTGATCCTCGACCCCGATCACCACGAGCCGGTGCAGATCGCGCTCGACGCGCTGCTCACCGCGCCGGAGCTGTTCACGCCGGCCTACGGCACGTTCCTGGCGTTGCGCACCGCCTCGCAGCAATTACGCGGCGCGCGTACCGATCCGCAACTGCTCGAGGTCGCCGACTGGCTGTGGAAGATCGCGCTCGAACTCGAGGATGGCGGGCTTTCCGCCGCCGAGCAGGCGCTGCGCCAGGCCCAGGAGCGGCTGCGCGAGGCCATCGACCGCAACGCCTCGGCCGACGAGATCAGCCGGCTGACCGAGGAACTGCGCCGCGCCATGAACCAGTATATGCGCGAGATGGCCGAAAAGGCCGAGCGCGATCCCAACCGCCAGGCCGAGCGCCAGGATGGCGAGGAGCGCGTCATCACGCAGCAGGACCTGCGCAAGCTGATGGATGAGATCGAGAAACTGGCGCGCGAGGGCAAGCAGGCCGAGGCCCAGCGCCTGCTCGAACAGCTCAAGAAGATGATGGAGAACATGCGCGTCGCCCGCGACCGCCAGAACGTCGATCCGCGCCAGCGCCAGATGGGCGAGGCGCTCGACGAACTCGACCAGATGACGCGCGAGCAGCAGGAATTGCGCGACCGCACCTTCCGCAACGATCCGCAGAACCGTCAGCAGGCCCGCCCCGGCCAGCGCCCCGGCGAGAACCGGCGCGGCCAGCGTCAGGGCCAGCGTGGGCAGCGCGGGCAAGGTCAACAAGGACAAGGCCAGCAAGGTCAGGGCCAGCAGGGTCAGGGTGAGGGCGAGGACGAGAACCAGACCCTCCAGGACCGCCAGCAGGCCTTGCGCGAACAACTCGGCCGCATGCGCGAGCGCATGCGCCAGGGCGGGCTCGGCCAGCAGCGCGACCTCGACGACGCCGAGGAGGCGATGCGCGAGGCCGAAGGCGCGCTTGGCCAGGGCGAGAACGGCGACGCCGTCGACGCGCAGGGCCGCGCCCTCGACAGCCTGCGCAAGAACGGCCAGAAGCTCGCCGAGCAGATGAACCGCGAAGGCCAGGACGGCCAGCAGGGCCAGGAAGGCCCCGGCGGCAACCAGCCGTTCCGCGGCCGGCCCGGCGACCGCCGCTACGGCGAGGGTCGCGACCTCGATCGCGACCCGCTCGGCCGGGCGCGGCGCGGCCAGCTCAACCCCGACAGCCGCTTCGACGACAAGCTCGGCCTCGATTCGAGCGCCCGCGCCAACCGCATCCTGGAAGAGCTTCGCCGCCGCCTCGGCCAGAGCGAGCGCCCGGCCATGGAACTCGATTACCTTGACCGCCTGCTGAAACGGCAGCAATGACCGTGGCGGGGAGCCCTCCCCCTTGAGAACAACCCTTCCGCTCCGCCCCGGCCCCGTCGCACGGCGCACTGTCCGGGCATCGCGGAACGACGAAGAGGATCGCGAACGTCAATGGCCGATTTTCTCTATGCCCTGACCCCGCTCGCCGTCGGCGCCGTCGCGGTGGTGCTGCTGCTCGGCATCCTCAACCTTGCCCGCGCCGGCAGCAGCGAAACCTCGCAGAAGCTGATGCGCTGGCGCGTCGCGCTGCAGTTTTTCGCCATCGTCATCATCGTGCTCGCCATCTGGCTGAAGGGCGGCTGAATTATTATTGCCGGTGTGGTGAACGGGTCACTCGCTTTCAAGCAAACGCGCCTGTAGAACGGACACGTTCAATTATCTGGACTTTGGAATATTTCATGCGCGACTTGCGGTTTTTTGGTCTGGTATCCGCCCTTGGCCTGTTCGCTTTCGTGCTCCCGAGCAGGCCGGCCCACGCCGCAGACTACACGCTCTCGCAAGGCCTGCTGCCGAGCCAGGCCTTCCAGTACGAGATCCGGGGCGGCGTCTTCGCCCATGATCCGTTCAGCCCGGAAAAGGGCTCGGCCGACATCAACGCCGAATTCCTCGCCAAGCTGCCCTTCGCGGCGCCGTCCGGGGCGTGGTCCTTCCTGATGCCGCGCGTCCATGTCGGCGGCATGCTGAACACCGCCGGGCGCACCAGCCACGTCTATGCCGGCTTTACCTGGACCTACGACATCACCCGCGCCATCTTCGCCGAGGCGAGCTTCGGCGGCGCCTTCCATAACGGCTATACCGGCGATGTGCCGCGTTACCATGAAAACTCGCTCGGCTGCTCGCCGCTGTTCCGCGAATCGGCCACGCTCGGCTACCGCCTGACCGAGAACTGGAGCGTCATGGCGACGATCGAGCACATGTCCAATGCCGGCCTGTGCAAGCAGAATCGCGGCCTGACCAATGTCGGCGCCCGCATCGGCTACCGGTTCTGAACGCCGCGGTGCAAGGCGCGCGGCATGGTCAAGCTCAACAAGATCTATACCCGCACCGGCGATAAGGGCACCACCGGCCTCGGCACCGGCGAGCGCCGCCGCAAGGACGACCTGCGCGTCGCGTCATACGGCACGGTCGATGAGGCCAATGCCTGCGTCGGGCTGGCGCGCGAGCAGCTTCACGACCACCCCGAGCTCGACGCCATGCTGGCGCGCATCCAGCACGACCTGTTCGATCTCGGCGCCGACCTGTGCACGCCGCCGACCGACAAGCCCTTGCCCTATGAGGCGCTGCGCATCGTGCCGGCGCAGGTCGCCCGCCTCGAAGCCGAGATCGACCGGCTCAACGCCGATCTGGCGCCGCTGAAATCCTTCGTGCTGCCGGGCGGCTCACCGGCCTCCGCCGCGCTGCATCTGGCGCGCACCGTGACGCGCCGGGCCGAACGCGCCATGGTGGCGCTCGAGGCCGAGCCCGGCGAGACGGTCGGCGCGCCGGCGCTGCAATATGTCAACCGGCTGTCGGACTTCCTGTTCGTCGCCGCGCGCTGGGTCAACGACAAGGGCGCGCGCGACGTGCTGTGGCAACCCGGCGCGACGCGCTAGGGGCGCGCGCGGCCGATGTTCCTGCCCCTGCACGACACCGTACCGCTGCGCCGCATGAAGGCGCCCTATGTCACGCGCCTGATCGTCGCCCTCAACGTCGCCGTCTATGTGCTGCTGCAAAGCGGGCTCGTGCTCGATCTCGGGCCGGGCTTCGTCATGGGCTTCGGCCTGATCCCGCGCGTGCTGGTCGGCGACGGCTATCTTGACGGCATCCCGCATGTCGCGACCGCGCTGACGCCATTCACCTCGCTGTTCCTGCATGGCGGCTGGCTGCATCTCGGCGCCAACATGCTGTTCATGTGGATTTTCGGCGACAATGTCGAGGACGCCATGGGCCATGCCCGTTTCCTGGTGTTCTACCTCCTGTGCGGCGCACTCTCGGGTCTCGCCTATGCCCTGTCGACGCCTTTGTCGGAATCGCCGCTGATCGAAGCCTCCGGCGCGGTCTCGGCGGTGATCGGCGCCTATCTCGTGCTGCATCCGCGCGTGCATATTTTCGGGCTGATCTTCAACATCATCCCGCTGACGCTCAGGGCGCAATGGGCGATCGGCGCCTGGATTCTGTACCAGTTCGGCCATGCCGTGCTCGATGCCGATCGCTCGACCGCCTGGGTCGCCCATCTCGGCGGCGTCGCCGTCGGCGCGGCGCTTGTCGTGGTGTTCAAGGCGCGCGAGGTGCCGCTATTCGGGCGCCAGGATGAAAATTGACAATATGGTCGAAACCGAAGCGTGCAATGCAACAAATGCCGGCCAAGCTTCGTTGACGGCCCGCCGCCCGGTGATTAGGGTCCGGCGCAACCGGGCAAGGCAGATGCCGGACAGGACGAGAGGGGCCGCACGGCCCCGGATGGAGAGCGACCGATGAAGATTCTCGTGCCCGTGAAGCGGGTCGTCGACTACAATGTCAAGATCCGGGTCAAGCCGGATGGCTCGGGCGTTGACCTTGCCAACGTGAAGATGTCGATGAACCCGTTCGACGAGATCGCCGTCGAGGAGGCGATCCGTCTGCGCGACGCCGGCAAGGCAACCGAGATCGTGCTGGTTTCGGTCGGGCCGCAGGGCGCCGCCGAGACGATCCGCACCGGCCTCGCCATGGGCGCCGACCGCGGCATCCATGTCAAGGTCGACGGGCTGGTCGAGCCGCTCGCCGTCGCCAAGCTGCTCAAGGGCATCGTCGAGGCCGAGCAGCCGGGCCTGGTGATCCTCGGCAAGCAGGCGATCGATGACGACATGAACGCCACCGGCCAGATGCTGGCCGCCCTGCTCGGCTGGGGCCAGGCGACCTTCGCCTCGAAGGTCACGGTCGATGGCGACAACCTCCAGGTGACGCGCGAGGTCGATGGCGGCCTGCAGACGGTGGCCCTGAGCCTGCCGGCGATCGTCACCACGGATCTGCGCCTCAACGAGCCGCGCTACGCCTCGCTGCCCAACATCATGAAGGCGAAGAAGAAGCCGATCGAGGAAAAGGCGCCGGCCGATTACGGCGTCGACGTGACGGCGCGCCTCACCGTGCTGAAGACCACCGAGCCGCCGGGCCGCAAGGCCGGCGTCAAGGTCGGCTCCGTCGCCGAACTGGTCGAAAAGCTGAAGAACGAAGCAGGAGTGCTGTGATGAAGACGCTGCTCGTGGCAGAACACGACAACACCACCATCAAGGATGCCACCGCCAAGGCGCTGAGCGCCGCGAAAGCGCTCGGCGGCACTGTCGATGTGCTGGTCGCCGGCGCCGGCTGCAAGGCCGCTGCCGACGCCGCCGCCAAGCTCGACGGTGTATCGAAGGTGCTGCTCGCCGATGATGCCAGCCTCGCCCATATGCTGCCCGAGCCGACGGCGACGCTGATCGTCAAGCTGGCCGCCGGCTACGACGCGATCGTCGCGCCCTCGAGCGCCAACGGCAAGAACATCCTGCCGCGCGTCGCCGCCCTGCTCGACGTGCAGCAGGTCTCCGACATCATCAAGGTGGTGTCGCCCGACACGTTCGAGCGCCCGATCTATGCCGGCAACGCCATCCAGACCGTGCAGTCGAAGGATGCCAAGAAGGTGCTGACGGTGCGCACCGCCTCGTTCCAGGCGGCGGGCCAGGGCGGTTCCGCCACGGTCGAGGCCGTCGCGGTCGAGGCAGGCGAGGCCAAGTCACGCTTCGTCGGCGAGGAACTGTCGAAATCCGACCGGCCGGAACTGGGGGCTGCCCGCATCATCATCTCGGGCGGGCGCGCGCTGGGTTCCGCGGAAAACTTCAAGAAGGTGATCGAGCCGGTTGCCGACAAGCTCGGCGCGGCGATCGGCGCCTCGCGCGCCGCCGTCGATGCCGGCTACGCGCCCAACGACTGGCAGGTCGGCCAGACCGGCAAGGTCGTGGCGCCGGACCTGTACATCGCCGCCGGCATCTCGGGCGCCATCCAGCACCTCGCCGGCATGAAGGACTCGAAGGTCATCGTCGCCATCAACAAGGACGAGGAGGCGCCGATCTTCCAGGTCGCCGATTACGGCCTCGTCGGCGACCTGTTCACCATCCTGCCCGAACTCGAACAGGAACTGGCGAAAGCCGGCCGTTAACGGCACAAAGCGCTTCGCCGATCTGCGGCGAAGCGTATTATCGGGCTGGGGCTGCAGGGCGCGCAAAACCGCGACAAGGGGGAACCGGGCGTGATCGAGGTCAAGACAGTCGGCGTGATCGGAGCCGGGCAGATGGGGAGCGGCATCGCCCATGTCGCGGCGCTCGCCGGCTATGACGTGCTGCTGCACGACGTCTCGAGCGAACGCATCCAGTCCGGTCTTGCCACGATCAACGGCAATCTCGCACGCCAGATCCAGCGCGGCGCCATCACCGAACAGGAGCGCCAGGGCGCCCTGGCGCGCGTCAAGGATACCCACGCCGCCATCGAGGCGCTGGCGCCGTGCCAGCTCGTCATCGAGGCGGCGACCGAGGATGAAACCGTCAAGCGCAAGATTTACGACGCGCTGATGCCGGCCCTGTCGCCGCAGACGATCGTCGGCACCAACACCTCGTCGATCTCGATCACCCGGCTCGCGGCTGCCACCGACCGCCCGGAGAAATTCATCGGCATTCATTTCATGAATCCGGTGCCGCTGATGCAGCTCGTCGAGATCATTCGCGGCATCGCCACCGATGAGGAAACCTTCCAGGTCGCCAAGACCTTCTGCGAGGCGCTCGGCAAGACGGTGACGATGGCGGAGGATTTCCCGGCCTTCATCGTCAACCGCATCCTGCTGCCGATGATCAACGAGGCGATCTACACGCTTTACGAGGGCGTCGGCTCGGTCGAGGCCATCGATACCGCGATGAAACTCGGCGCCAACCACCCGATGGGGCCGCTGGCACTCGCCGATTTCATCGGGCTCGATACCTGCCTGTCGATCATGCAGGTGCTCTATGACGGGCTCGCCGATTCCAAGTACCGGCCCTGCCCGCTGCTGGTGAAATATGTCGAGGCCGGCTGGCTCGGCCGCAAGACCCGGCGCGGCTTCTACGATTATCGCGGCGAGAAGCCGGTGCCGACGCGCTGAGCGCCAAGCCGGGCGCGAGGCCGCACATCCCGCGAATCACCCGCTTCACAAGCGCGTCACACAAGCGCTAGATTAAATGGGCACGGAGTAGATTCACGATTCGGGACTGGAGATGGTTGTGTGACCATCCATGTCAGGCCAGAGATGTCGCCGGAAGGATGCCCGGCTCTTGTACTCAACGCCGACTATCGGCCGCTGAGTTATTACCCGCTGTCCTTGTGGAGCTGGCAGGACACCATCAAGGCGGTGTTCATGGACCGCGTCAACATCGTGTCCGAATACGACACCATGGTGCATAGCCCGAGCTGCGAGATCAGGCTGCCCTCGGTCGTCTCGCTGAAAACCTACATCAAGCCGGCGCGCACCCCCGCCTTCACGCGCTTCAACGTCTTCCTGCGCGACCGCTTCAGTTGCCAATATTGCGCCGCGCGCGACGACCTGACCTTCGACCACCTGATTCCGCGTTCCAAGGGCGGCCTGACCACCTGGGAGAACGTCGTCACCGCCTGCTCGCCCTGCAACCTGCGCAAGAGCGATCGCATGCCGGCCGATGTGCATATGTGGCCGCGCCAGAAGCCGTTCCAGCCTTCCATCACCGACCTGCACCGCAACGGCCGGCTGTTCCCGCCGAACTTCCTGCACCAGAGCTGGCTCGACTACCTGTATTGGGATTCCGAGCTCGAGCCGTAGCGCATTTTCCGAAGAAGCAGGGCGTGCCTCAGCGCTTCAGGCGCAGGAAAGCCGAGAAGCCCAGGCCCGCCAGCACCAGCGAGATCACCGCGTTCCAGCCGGCGAAGGACAGGCCGAACAACCACCAATGCGCCTCGTCGCAAGCAACGACGCGCGTCGCCTTCATCTGCGCGAGCAGGTCGCCGGCGCTGCCGCCGGCCCCCGGCATGCGGCCGCTGCAATCGGCCGGCCCCGGCCAGAAATGCCACTCGACGCCGGCATGGTAACCGCCGAGCCCGGCGCCGACCAGGAAGATCACGCCGGCGAGCAGGGCGAGCGCGCGCGCGAGCCTGGCATCGCCCGTCACGGCGGGCGCTGCCAGCGCCAGCACCGCCACCGGAATGCCGGCATAATACGGAATGCGCTCCTCGAGGCACAGCTTGCACGGCACATAGCCGAGCACGAGTTCGTAATACCAGGCGGCGCTGATCGTCGCCACGGCCAGCACGACCAGCAGCCAGAGCGGCCAGAGGCCGGCGGCCGAGGGGCTGTGCGGCTGGGGCGTCTGCGTCATGTTCGGGATATCCTCGTTCAGACGACGAATTTAACCAGCGCGAAGCCGCCGACAACCACGACCGCGAATAGGCCCATCACAAGGCCGAGACGATGCTCGATGAAATCGCGGATCGGCGCGCCGAATCGGTGGATCAGCGCGGCGATCAGGAAGAAGCGGATGCCGCGCGTGATGATCGACAGCACGATGAACCAGAACAGGTTGTAGCCAGCGACGCCGCTGGCGATGGTCACCAGCTTGTAGGGGATCGGCGTCAGCCCCTTGATCAGGATGATCCACTGGCCCCATTCCTGGTAGAGCCGGCGGAATTCGTGCAGGCTGTCGCCATAGCCGTAGGCGCCGATCAGCCAGTGCCCGACCGTGTCGTAGAGCAGCGCGCCGATCGCATAGCCGAGGATGCCGCCGAGCACGGAGGACGCCGTGCACACCAGCGCATAGAGCCAGGCGCGCCGCGGCCGGGCGAGCGCCATCGGCAGCAGCAGTAGGTCGGGCGGCAGCGGAAAGAACGAGCTTTCGGCGAAAGCCACCACGGCCAGCGCCCACAGGGCCCACGGGCTGGCCGACAAGGCAATGGTCCAGTTATAGAAGCGTCGCAGCATGGCTCTCCTTAGAGCATTTTTCGGGCGCGGACAGCAGTTCTTCTAGCGATGCGCATGCCGAACGCATTGACCGCCCTGCCCGACACGCTGTAGACGGTTTGCGCGTTGCCCCTGTGGCGGAATTGGTAGACGCGCTCGACTCAAAATCGAGTTCCGCAAGGAGTGCTGGTTCGATTCCGGCCAGGGGCACCAGACGCCATAAAGACATTCGCAATATCAATATGTTGCGAGAATCTTTCTTCTTCAGGCCACCCACTGAATCCGTCCTGCGTCCTGCGCGACAGCCGCGTGGCTCCACGGGATATTTCCCACGCTACGTCCTGGTCTGCGGCTTGTCGCCCATGACGGCGACAGCCCCGGCCCCGGCGGTCAATCGTTATCGTCGCCGCTGTCGCCGCCTGCCGGGGCGTCGATGTAGAGCTCGCATCCGCGCGCGAACTCGCGGGATCTGTCCGGGCATGCGCGGATGTTGGCCACGTCGTTTTCCTGAGCCCATTGATAACCTTCGGCGCATTCGCCAAGGCATTGCTGGCTCTGCGCGGCAGCGGGCATCGCGGCGATTAGCCCGAACCCGGCCGCGATAATCAGCTTGTACATGAGCAGGCCCTCGCGTTTGTCGCCCGCCAGCCTGGAGGATGATCCTCCCGCTCAAAGGCCCTTGCGTGTCTGATGCGAGGAGATTTCGTGCATGCGCGGACGCAGCAGACGCCACCCTCAGCATCGGGGCGACACCTTGCGCGACCAGATCAGCCGCGATCCGGACGGCGCATACCTCGCGGTGGGATTGAATCTGAACAACGGTGAAAGGGACGCTTCATGTCTCGTTCACAGCGGGACGCATGAGATGGGGAGGCAACGCAGGAGATGATCCGATGAAACTTCTTGCTACCTTCGTCGCGGCTGCTGGCATCCTCGGGCTGGCTTCCGCCGCTCAGGCCATGCCGTTGGCGCCTACCGAGGCCCCGTCCGCGATCACGACCGTTGCCGGCGGCTGCGGGCCGGGTTGGCATCCGAACCCCTGGGGTCGCTGCGTGCCCAGCTATCGTCGTGGGCCGCCCCCGCGCATGTACCGTGATGGCGGATGGGATCGCGGTCGACACTACGGCTGGGAGCGCGGCCGACACCGCGGCTGGGAGCGCGACCACGACCGCGGCCGGGATCGCGGCCACCACCGTGGCTGGCGCGACTGACGTTGCGAGACAGTCCAACCGAACAATGCGGAACCAGTTGGCGGCGCAGGTCGTTGATGGCTCGCCGGACCTATCGGGCGATCAACACCCGGCCGCCTTTTTTTATGAAAGGCTCCATCCATGAAATCGACCCTGCTCATATGCGCGCTGACACTCAGCCTCGGGGCTTGCGTGAGTGACTCCCCAAGCGACCGCGCCGTTGCAGGCGGCCTGCTCGGCGCCGGCGCCGGCGCAATCATCGGCGGCGCGGCCACGGGCCGGCCCTCGGGCGCGCTGGCTGGTGCTGCGATTGGTGGCGCGGGCGGTGCCATCGTCGGCGCGGCCACCACGCCCGAGCGCCGATACGGCGGATATTGCCGCGCCTATGACGAATATGGCGACCCGATCGAGGTGGCTTGCTAACTGAGCCGCAATGAGAAGCCCGCCGGGCACATCACCGGCGGGCGACAGAATGGGGTGGAACCCGAATTCGGATACGGCGTCAGCGCCCCATGGTCGGGAGGAGGTCATGCCTGCCTTTGAACTTCGGCCGGAAGCCGACGATGATCTGGACGGCGTGCCTGAAACGGCGGCCGAACGGTTCGGAATTGCCTTGATGTTCGGCCTGATGCTGTTGTCGCTCCTGATGCTGGGCGCACTGTTCTATTTGTACTGATCCGCCCGCAAACCTGCATATTCGGCCTGGCGGATCGGTGTACCCCCGCCCTGCCGTTGATTTTCATCGATCGCGGATGCATGTGCTGCGATGGTCCAGATGGAAGTCTGGTGCGCTTGCGGACGCGACGCAGGTCTATCGATAGACCTGCGTCGCGACGGCGTTCCTGCGGATGAAGTCCCAATCGTAGCTGACGCCGAGCCCCGGCCCGGACGGCACCGCGACGCAGCCATCGGCGCCGACGCAATCGAGCTGGTCGCTATAGCCGCAGGTATAGACGGGCGCGACCATGTTCGGGCAATCCGGGCCGACGAGCGCGAGTTCGTAGAAATTGCTGTTGCGCATCGCCGACATCAGGTGGCGATGCGCCGGGCCGCAGGCATGGACCTCGACATCGAGGCCGAATGCCTCGCCGAGATGGGCGATGCGCAGGCCCCCGGTGATGCCGTGATCGTATTCGGGATCGACGCGCACGTAATCCGTGCCGCCGGCGACGATGAAATCCGCCTTCGGCTCGATGCCGCGCACATATTCGGTGATGAGCAGCGGCGTCTTGATCATCTCGCGCAGCTTCTTATGCGCGAAGGCCGACTTGCCATTGTCGCGGAACGGGTCCTCGTACCAGAAATAATTGCCCTCGTCGCAAGCCCTGCCGACATAGAGCGCATCGGAGAATTTGCGCAGCTGGTTGGCCGGATCGAGCATCAGCGTCATGCGATCGCCAACGGCCTCTGCGACATGCAGCACGTTCTCGGCCTCGCGGCGCGCGTCGCCATCGTTCCAGCCATGGATCTTGTAGGCGCGGAAGCCGCGCTCGTAGCACTCGCGCGCGAAATCGGCATAGGCCTCCTTGCTGTCGAGCCCGCCCTGCTCGTCGCCGAGATAGGTCGAGGCATAGACCGGCAGGCGCTTGCGGTAGCCGCCGATCAGCTCGGACACCGAGGCGCCGTATTTCTTGCCGGCAAGGTCCCACAGCGCGATGTCGAGCGGGCCGTGCCCCATGCCGGACCATTGCCGGATCTCGCGCTTGAGGTCGTCATACAGACCCTCGCGCTCCATGGCGTCGCGCCCGATCATGAACGGCGCCAGCATCGCCATCTCGCCGCGCGTCGCCGGGCTGCCGACCCAGTTGGTGACGTATTCGCCGCGCAACCCGTCATCGGTCTCGATGGCGATGGCGTTCTTCAGCGCGCGGATCGACGAGCCGCGCTTGAAGGTGATCATCTGGCCGACGCCGGTGCGCTCCTTATTGGCGGAATCGAACTCGAAATCGACGATCTCGATCGAACGGATCTTGCTCAAGGGGGTAGTCCTTCCAGGGTTGCGAAACGCCGGGCGGCGAAGCCGCCCAGCCATGTCAGAAGCCAAGCAGCGGCGGCAGCCACAGGCTGAGGGCCGGCACGTAGGTGATGATGGCGAGCGCGACCACGAGCCCGATCAGGAACGGCCAGATCTCCTTGAGCAGATCGACCATCGACACTTTGGCGATCGTCATCACCACGAACAGCAGCACGCCGACCGGCGGCGTGAGCTGGCCGAGCACCAGGTTGACCAGCAGGATGATGCCGAAATGCACCAGGTCGATGCCCATCGATTGCAGCAGCGGCATCAGGATCGGCACCAGGATGATCATGATGGCGATCGTCTCCATGAACATGCCCGCGACAAGCAGGGCAATGTTCAGGATGAGCAGCACGCCCCAGGCGCTGCTGGTGATCGCGGTCACGCCCGCCACCACCAGTTGCGGCGCCTGCTCGATGCCGAGAATCCAGCTGAACGGCGAGGCGGCGCCGGCGATGATCAGGATCACCCCGGTCTCGCGCGCCGTCACCGTCAGGATATGCGGCAGCCTGCGCCATGACAGCGAGCGGTAGATGAACAGGCCGACCAGTGCCGAATACAGCGCAGCGATCGCGGCGATCTCGGTGGCGGTGACGGCGCCGAGCCGGAAGCCGACGATGATGATCACCGGCATCAGCAGCGCCCAGATCGCGCGGCGGAACTGCAGCCACAATTCACTGAGCGAGAACACGCCCGAGGTCGGATAGCCGCGCAGCCGCGCCAGGATGGCGATGACGAACACCATGCAGCCGGCCATCAGCAGGCCCGGCAGGATACCGGCGACGAACAGCGCGCCCAGCGAGATATTGGCCTGCCAGGCATAGAGCACCATCAGGATCGATGGCGGGATGATCGGCCCGAGCGTGCCGCCACAGGCGGAAAGCGCCGCGCCGAAGGCGCGCTTGTAGCCATGCTTCTCGAGCTGCGGCACCAGCACGCGCGTCGTCGCGGCGGTATCGGCGATCGAGGAGCCGGAAATACCGGCGAGGAAGATGTTGCCGACGATCGCCGTCTGGGCGAGGCCGCCGCGGATATGGCCGACCATGGCCCGCGTGAAGCCGAACAGTCGCTCGCTGATGCCGGATTCGTTCATCAAGGAACCGGCGAGGATGAACAGCGGCACCGCCAGCAGCGGGAAGGATTGCAGCCCCGCGAACACGCGCTGCGCCACGATGGTGAGCGGGATGCCCTCGAGCCAGATCACCAGCCCGGCGGAACCGATCATCGCGATGGCGATCGGCGTGCCGACGACCAGGAGAACGGCGAAAGCCGACAGCAGGAGGGTCATAAGGCTTCCCCTTCCGCCGAGGCGACGAGATCATTCGGCCAGAGCGTTTCGGCGAGCCCGTCGCACAGCGCATGGCGCAGCAGATGGATGCAGGACAGCACGGCGCCGACCGGCACGGCGCTGACCGCCCAGGCGGCCGAAATCCGCATCATCGGCGTCTCGGTCTCCAGCATCACCAGCGTTTCCGTGGTGCCGAACCAGGCGAGCAGGATCAGGATGAACAGCGTGGCGGCGACGGCGACGGCGCCGACCATCGCGCGCCCCTTGTGCGGCAGGGCGATCAGCAGCGCATCGATGCGGATGTGCATGCGGTAGCGAAAGCCGCTCGCCAGCCCGATGAACAGCATCCAGGTGAAAGTGATCACCACGAATTCTTCCGTCCACACCAGCGGATCGTTCAGGACATAGCGGAAGAACACCGCCGCGATGATGAGCGTTGCGACGACGCCGTGGCTTGCGGCGAGGAAGATGTCCTCGCCGCGCCCCAACAGGTCATCGACGCGCCGAAAGGCGTCGATTGCCATGATCGGTGCCCTAGTTGCCGCGCACGCGGGCGATCTCGGCCCTGAGGCGCTTCAGGTTGTCCACACCCCAGCGCTTCTCGAGATTGGCATAGGCCGGCTCGACCTTGGCCTGGAACGCCGCCCGGTCCGGATTGTCGATGATCTTGGTGCGGCCGGACTTGCGGATATCCTCGAGCATGCTCTTCTCGCGTGCCTGTT
This sequence comes from uncultured Alphaproteobacteria bacterium, assembly GCA_937988775.1. Lineage (GTDB taxonomy): Bacteria > Pseudomonadota > Alphaproteobacteria > Rhizobiales > Beijerinckiaceae > CALKHP01. The sequence goes on along the minus strand of CALKHP010000029.1, from coordinate 49,556 downwards.
GCAGTTCGGTGTTCTTGGCCGAAACCTTGGCGGCTTCCTCGAGCAGGATCTTCTGGTTCTCCGGCGAGAGCCTGGCGAAGGAGTTCTTGTTGATGACGATGGTGTTGTTCTGCAGCATGTGATGCGACAGCGTGAGCACGCCCTGCACCTCGTAGAACTTGCGCGAGAAGATCGTCGGGATCGGGTTCTCCTGGCCGTCGACCGTCTTCTGCTGCAAGGCGGTATAGACCTCGCCGAACGGGATCGGCGTCGGCGCGGCACCGAAGGCGCGGATCATCTCGACCCAGATCGGGCTTTCCGGCACCCTGATCTTGAGGCCGGCCATATCCTCGGGCTTGTGCACCTCACGCTCGGTGAAGGTGAAATCGCGCCAGCCCCAGTAGATGATCTTGGCCAGCGGCACGATATTGTGCTTGTCGCGCAGCTCGTCCCAGAGCGGCTCGAAGGCCGCGCCCCTGAGCACGGTCTCGGCCTCGTTCCAGTCCTTCCACAGGAACGGGCCGCTCGCCATTTCCATCGCCGGCACCAGCGCCGACATCACCGGCATGCTCGGCGCCGACATGTCGAGCGCGCCCGATTTCACCTGCTGGACGAGATCGGCTTCCTTGCCAAGCTGCTCCGAGGGGAAGATCTTGATCGTCACCTTGCCGTCGGTGCGCTTGGCGACATTGGCGGCAAGTTCGTTGAACATGTCGTAGGCGACCTCGCCCGGCGCATTGGCATGGCCGAAGCGCAGGGTCTGGGCCTGCGCCACGCCCGACAGCGCGACGGCACCGGCAAACGCCGCAGCGGCGGTGAACAATCGGAACATCATAAGTCTCCCCCTTTTTGCAATGGATCGCCGATTTTCGGATCGTCGATTTTTGGATCGTTAAGGTCTTGTGATCGCGGTCTCGCGGCGGTGCCCCCGCCGGCTCCGCCTCACTCCAGCAGTTTCTTCCTCGAATGGATCAGGTGCTCGCGCATGCAGGCGGCGGCGCCGGCCTCGTCGCCGGCGCGGATCGCCGCGAGGATCGCGCGATGCTGCGCATGCGTCGATGCGGTGTCCTGCTCGCGGTTGATGTAGAGGCGCGCCGTGTGCAGATGGATGCGCAAGCCCTCGAACGCCTGGCACGCCGGTTCGTTGCCGGTGCCGGCGATGATGGCGCGGTGGAACGCTTCATCCGCCTCGGTGAAGTCGCGATAGCGGCTGTAGCGCCGCGACAGCGAATGCCGGCTCATGTCCGCGATCGCCGCATCGAGCACGGCGAGCGTCGCCTCGGGGCGCAGGCGCGCCGTTTCAGACGCGGCCCACGGCTCGATCACCAGCCGGAACGCATAGAGATCGCGGTAGTAATCCGGCGCGGGCATCGGCGCGACGGTGAACCCGACGAAGGGCTCCGCCTTGACCAGCCCTTCCGCCGACAGGCGGGCAAGCGCCTCGCGCAGCGGCGTGGAACTCACGTCCAGCTCGCGCCGCAGCGCATCGATGTTCAGCTTCGCTCCGGGCTCGTAGGTGCGGTCCAGAATGCGCTCCTTCAGGGTTTCGTGAACCTGGTCCAGCAGAACGACGCGCGCGATCTTTCCGGTTCTTTCTGACATGTTATTTTGCACATCATGGATCGTGCACGATCTTCAATACAGTCCGGCCCCGAGTCAAGCGCGGCCGGCAAGGCAAGGCCGATACGGGCAAGAGTCTGTTTGAAAACGACCCCAGCCCCGATCCCGAGGCGCCATGCCGTCAGGCATGGCGCCTCGAAGGCGGTTCCAGAGGGCGCTTGCGACATGTTTCGGGACGGCGCTGGCGCGCCTCCCCGACATGAGGGCTATGGAGGGCTGACTTTTCGAACCGTCGCCGGGCGCTACGCCAGGACGTCGTAGCGGCGCACGACCCACGACATCTCGTAGACGATCGCCGCCACGGCAAAGATCAGGTGGAAGCGGCGGCTCTCGATGCGCATCGCGGCAAGGCAGATCGCGACGAACAACACGGCGTGCAGCCAATATTCGATGCTGAACGAGGCCAGGTAGGCAGCGCCCTTGATCGCGGTATCGACGATATCCAGAATCTCGAACAGGATCAATATTCCGAAGAACCAGCGCCTGCGGGACATGAAATAATTATAGAACCCGTCATATTCGTACAGCGTGTCCGGGAACAGAAGCGTACAAAGAAAATACATCGTGCTGACATAGAGCACGATGAAGCAGAATATCGGGAATGTCCACGCGACGTTCGAGAGATTGAACTCCCACCACCACAACTGCATGACGGACAGGAAGGCAAACAGCGTCCAGAAAAAATGCACGGCATCGAAATTGTTGCGGCCGGGATGCTGAACGAAGACCGCCAGACCGCTCAGCAGGCGGCCGATGCTGAGGGCGACGATGATGCCGATGATCATGCGCACATGAACGAATGCATTGATGTCGACGATTGGCGCCTGGCTCAAAATCCATCCCTCCGATCGACGAGGCTCACCGGCCGGCTCAGGCGGCCGCGAGATGGCGGAACCCCGCCACGACATGCTCGTAGACGCCGCGCTTGAACGGGATGATCAGCGCCGGCAGCGCCTCGAGCCGCTCCCAGCGCCAGGCGACGAATTCCGGCTTGTGGGCGCCGCCGCCGGGATGCAGCACGTCGATCTCGCTGTCATCGCCCTCGAAGCGGAAGGCGAACCATTTCTGCGTCTGGCCGCCATAGCGCCCCTTCCAGGTCTCGGCCAGGATCGCCTCGGGCAGGTCGTAGCTGTACCAGTCGGGCGCTTCCAGCAGCAGCGTCGCTGACCGGATATTGGTTTCCTCGAACAGTTCCCGGCGCGCCGCCGCGAGCGGCTCCTCGCCTGCATCGATGCCGCCCTGCGGCATCTGCCAGACGTAATCGCCCTGGACATGCTCGGGGCCGGCCTGGCGCGAGCGCCGGCCGATGAACACCAGGCCGTGGCGATTGAACAGCGTCACGCCCGCGCAGGGCCGGTAGGGAAGTTTCGCCATCACTCAGGGGTCCAGTCGCGGCCAGGGATACCCGCCATGTTTAGCCATCGCGGGCGGGGTTCCGTCAACCCGTGCGCCGGGGCGGCGGCACCAGCGAGGACACCGGCACCAGCGTGATGCCGCGCGCCGCGAGCGCTTGCGCCCAGGCGGCGATCCGGGCCGTGCTCGCCGGCAGCGCCGAGGCGACGCCGAGCGCCGTGCCCTTGGCGCGCGCGATCTGCTCGAGCCGGCCGAGCGCCGCGTCGATCGCCGCTGCCGTGGGCTCGGCGTCGATGACGACATCGGCCTTGGCGGCGGCAAGCCCTTGCGACGCCGCGACCTCGCCGGCGATACTGCGCATCGAGGAAGCATCGTCGACGAAGATCAGGCCGCGCGCGGCGAGCGCATGCATCACCGGCGTGAGCGCCTCGGCGCTGGCGGTGAATTTGCCGCCCATGAAATTGCTGACCCCGACATAGCCGGGGAAGCGGCTGAGCAGCCATTGCAGCCGGTCGAGATTCTTGTCAGGTTTGGCGCCGGCGATCAGGGTCTGGGGGCCGGGATCGTTATCGGGATAATCGAACGGCTCCATCGGCAGTTGCAGCATCACCTCGTGGCCGGCCTCGCGCGCGTCAGCCACCTGGCGCGCGAGATCGGCGCCATAGGGCGCGAAGGCCAGCGTCACCGGCCCGGGCAGCTTGGCGATCGCCGCAGCCGTCGCCTGGCGGCCGATTCCGAGCCCGCCGACGAAAATCGCGATGCGCGGCTGGCCCTGGCGATTGCTCGGCGCGCGCCGCGCATAAACCTCGGAGGGCCGTGCGCCATCGGCGCCGATCTTCGGCAGCGGTCCATGGCGGCCGTGCTCGACGAGGCGCGGGTCGGGCGCAGGCTGCAGCCGCACCGCGCTCGGGTCGTCGGGCACGCGCAGCACCACCGAGCCCGGCACGGCGGCACCGCCGCGACGCACCACCACAACGCCGCTCTCGCGTTCGATTTCGGCGGCGCTGATGCGGTTATCGGGCGCCTTGTCGGGCGCGGACGCGGCATTGGCGGCAAGCTTGGACGCGGCCGCTTCGGGCGCCACCGTCTCGATCGCCGCCACCGCGACCGGTTCGCCGCCATGCGGGTCGCGCGCCAGCCCGAGATAGCCGGCAAGGGCGGCAACAGCGAGGCCGGCAAACCCGAGCACCAGGCCGCGCGCCGTCACGCGCAAGCGGCGCGGCGCGCTCTCCAGCCCGAGCGGTCTGGTGAGGTCCGAACCCATTGCCGCCGGCTGGTCTCGGCTCGCGTTCACGGCTGCCCCGGCCTCTAAGGTTTGCGAATCAAAAGGCCCCCGGCGGAAGCGCCGGAGGCCTGAGACTGTGAACAAACGAGGTTAACGAAACCTCAATCCGCCTTCGGCTTGTCGGCGGGCTTGGTGTCGGTCTTGGCCGCGCCGTCATTGGCCTTCTTGTCGGGCGAGGCGGCATCGGCCGGGTTGATCGTCGGATCGAAGGGCGGCTTCTCGCCGCGCAGCACGCTCAACGCATAGATGAGCTGGCGATCCTTGGCCGGATCGGGCGGCACATAGGCCGAGGAGCCGGACTTCTCGTCGCCGGTATTCTTGAGATGGCCCTTCAGGCCGGCCTCGCCCTTGGTCTCGTCCTTGCCCTTCAGGTCGGGCGGCACATCCTCGAACACCTGCGTGTCGGGCGCGATGCCCTGCGCCTGGATCGAGCGGCCCGACGGCGTGTAGTAGCGCGCCGTGGTCAGCCTGAGCGCGCCGTTATCGCGCAGCGGGATGATGGTCTGCACGGAGCCCTTGCCGAACGAGCGCGTGCCGATCAGCGTGGCGCGCTTATGGTCCTGCAGCGCGCCGGCGACGATCTCGGAGGCCGAGGCCGAGCCGCCATTGATCAGCACGACCAGCGGCTTGCCCTTGGCCCAATCGCCCGGCCGCGCGTTGAAGCGCTGGGTTTCCTCCGGATTGCGGCCGCGCGTCGAGACAATCTCGCCACGGTCGAGGAAGGCGTCGGACACCGACACCGCCTGATCGAGCAGGCCGCCGGGATTGTTGCGCAGGTCGATGATGAAGCCCTTGACCTTGTCGGCGCCGATCTTCTGGGTCAGGCTGTCGACCGCCTTCTTCAGCCCGTCCGTGGTCTGCTCGCTGAACGAGGTGATGCGGATATAGCCGACATCATTGCCTTCCTCGCGCGAGCGCACCGACTGCACCTTGATGATGTCGCGCGTGATCGTGACTTCCTTGACGTCCTTGCCGCGCTGGATCGTCAGCTTGACCGAGGTGTTGACCGGGCCGCGCATCTTGTCGACCGCCTGGTTGAGCGACTGGCCCTGCACCTGCTCGCCGTCGATCTTGGTGATGATGTCGTTGGACAGGATGCCCGCCTTCGAGGCCGGCGTATCGTCGATCGGCGACACGACCTTGATCAGGCCGTCCTCCATGGTGACCTCGATGCCGAGCCCGCCGAATTCGCCGCGCGTCTGCTGCTGCATCTCGCGATGCGCCTTGGGATCCATGAAGCTCGAATGCGGATCGAGCGAGGCGAGCATGCCGTTGATCGCGGCATCGATCAGCTTGGTCTCGTCCGGCGGCTCGACGTAATCCGTGCGGATTTTCTCGAACACGTCGCCGAACAGGCTCAGCTTCCGGTAGGTGTCGGCCGAAGCGGCATGCGCCTGGCCGTTGTCGAACAGGCTTGTCTGGACGCCAAACGTCGCCACGCCGGCGCCGAGCGCCGCACCGAGAAACAGGAATGTCAACTTGCGCATCAACCGCGGGCCTTTTCAGAGTCAGATTTGGCCCACCATGGGCCGGGGTCAATCGGAACGCCGTCTTTCCGGAGTTCGACGTATAGTGCCGGCTTGATGGAGCTTCGACCGGATTCCCCCACGCCGGATCCAGCCGATGTCATCATTCCCAGTGGCTCTCCCGCCAGGACGAACTGGCCGACTTCGACGCTGATCCGGTCCATCCCGATCAGGATCATATGATACCCGCCGCCGACGTTGATGATCAAGACATTCCGATACGAACGGAACGGTCCCGAGAACGACACCCAGCCATCGACCGGTGCCGTCACCAGCGCCCCCGGCGCGGTGGAAATCGTGATGCCTTTCTCGTCGCCGCCGAAACCGTCGGGCGCGCCATAAGCGCTGGTGATGGCGCCGGAAGCCGGCAGATTCAAGACGCCGCGCGCATCGGCGAAGGCGATTTTCGGGGCAAGCCGCGCCGGATCGCGGAAGGCGCTGCCGGCGAGCGCCGCCACCTGGGCCGGCGATTGCGCCTGTTTCGGGCTCTTGGCCGCCTCCTCCGCCGCCTTCTTGGCGCTCGCGCTGTCGCGCTCCATGCGCGCGATCAAATCTTTGAGAGTGGCGGCCTGCCTGGCGAGCGCCGCCGCCTTGTCGCGCTGCTCGTCGAGGGACTTCTCGGCGCTCGAGAGGTCGGCCTGGCGCACGAAGACCAGCCGCTCGAGGCGCTGGCGGTCGGCGAGCGCCGCCTCGCGCTCGCGCCGCAGCGTATCGCGTTCCGCGGCGGCAGTGGCGCTGAGCCGCACGATGGCCGCGAGATCGCCGGCGAGCGCTTCCGCCTCGGCTTTCAGCTCGGGCAGCATGGTGCCCATCAGGATCGAGGTGCGGATCGCCGTCAGCATGTCTTCCGGGCGCACCACGATCGCCGGCGGCGGCCGGCGGCCGATGCGCTGCAGCGCCGCCAGCACCTCGACCAGCACGCCACGCCGCGAGGCGAGCGAGCGGCGCAGCGCCCGCTCGCTCGCCTGCGCCGCATCGAGCCGTGCTTCGGCCTCGGCGATGTTCTCGTCTGCCTCGCGCACCCTGCGCGAGGTGTCGATCAGCGCCGCGTTGAGCTTGGCCCGGTCGCCGCGCAGCTGGTCGATCTCCTTCTGCAACTGCAGCTTGGAGACCTCGTTCTCCTGCAAGGATTGCTCGGTATGGCGCAGCTCCTGCTCGCGCGCCGCCTTCGGGTCGGCGGGCGCCTCGGCCGGCGGCGCCTGCGCCTCCTTTGCCGTCTCCTGCGCCACCGCCGGCGTGAAAAATCCCGCCGCGCCGAACGGCAGGCAGGCTGCGGCGAAAAGCGGCCACGCCAGGCAGAGCCGCAAACCGGCTGGGCAGGAGAATCGCTTAGCTGTCACGTTTCGCTTTTCGCATTGCGCCGCGCCGGAGGCAAAGCCGTAACCGTCGCATCACCGCCGAAATCGCCACGCGCCCGGCTCACTCCCGGTGATAGGGATGGCCGGCGAGGATCGATGCCGCGCGATAGAGCTGTTCCAGCAAAAGGACGCGCGCCAGTTGATGCGGCAGGGTGAGTTGGCCGAAGGACAAGACCAGCGCCGCCTTGTCGCGCAGCGCCGGGCTGAGCCCGTCGGCGCCGCCGATCGCCATGGCGATGCTGCGCTGGCCCTGATCGCGCCGGCTGCCGAGCTCGGCCGCGAAGCCCGCGCTCGTCAGCGCCTTGCCGCGCTCGTCCCAGGCGATCAGCGCCGCATCCGCCGGGCAGGCGGCGGCAATCAGCCGCGCCTCGTCGTGCTGCCGGTCAGCGGCGCGCTTGGCGCCGCTCTCGTCGATCTCGCGCATCACGAGATCGAGCGCGACGCCGCGCCCGCTGCGCGTGAAACGCTCGGCATAGCGCGCGCACAGCTCGCGTTCGGGGCCGTTCTTGAGCCGGCCGACCGCCAGCAGCACAACCTGCATTCAGCTGGCGCGCCGGCGCGCTCCGGCTGTCCGCTCGGCGCCGGGCTCCTCCGGCTCGCTCGGGCGGTCCGTACCCCAGATCTTCTCCAGGTTGTAGAAGCCGCGCACTTCCGGCCTGAAGACATGCACCAGCAGGTCGCCGCAATCGATCAGCACCCAGTCGGCATGCGGCAGCCCCTCGACCCGGATCTCGCCATGGCCGGCCTCCTTGAGAGCCCGCACGACCCGGTCGGCAATGGCCGCGACATGCCGGTCCGAGCGCCCGGAGGCGATCACCATACTGTCGGCGATGGAGGTTTTGCCCCTGAGGTCGATGGCGAGCAACTGCTCGGCCTTGGCATCTTCAAGCGCGCTGAGCGCGATCCGGAGCGGTTTATCGGCTTCCAGCCCGTGCGGGATGGCGACCGGTTGAAGCGGGGAGGTTCCCGCAGCTTCCATGGAAGTGATCAGTGTCTGTGTCCCCTTTTGAAAAGATACACCTGACTCACACCCTCTAATGTAAGGGTGAAGGGCCGGGAATTTCAATCGCCTTGTGCGGCCTTGCCTGCATGCGGCGCCATGGCGTGGCCATTTTCACGCAGTGCCGTCGAGGACAGCGTCGAACGCCGCCCGTGCAGGAACGTCCACGCCGGCGCGCGCGCCAATGGCAGGAGCCGCGCCGCCTGCGGCCTGAGCCGGTAGGGCTTGAGCCGTTGCGCGGCCGGACTGGCGATCGCCTTCAGCGTCGAGCCCGGCCGGTCGATCACCGCGAACGGCACCAGGCTGGCGATCTCGAGCCAGTGCTGCCAGCGATGGAAGCTGGCGAGATTATCCGCGCCCATCAGCCAGACGAAGCGCACGCCCGGACAGCGCCGCGCCAGATAGGCGATGGTATCATAGGTGAAGCGCGTGCCGATATGCGCCTCGATATCGCTGACCACGATGCGCGGATCGTCGATCATGGCGCGCGCCGCCGCCATGCGCTGCGCGAGCGGCGGCAGGCCGGCATTCTCCTTCAGCGGATTGCCGGGCGTCACCAGCCACCACACGGCGTCGAGCCCGAGCCGGCGCAGCGCCGTGGCCGAGACCAGCACATGGCCGGCATGGGGCGGGTTGAACGAGCCGCCGAACAGGCCGATCTTCATGCCAGGTGCATGCCTTGGCAGCCGCGCGGCCACCGAGCGGCGCGATGTCAGCGCAAGCGGGCCCGATGTCACGGCCGCGTCTGTCCCGTGCCACGCACCCGGTAGTTGAACGAGGTCAGTTGCTCGACGCCGACCGGCCCGCGCGCATGCATGCGGCCGGTGGCGATGCCGATCTCGGCGCCGAAACCGAACTCGCCGCCATCGGCGAACTGAGTCGAGGCGTTGTGCAGCACGATGGCGCTGTCGACCTCGGCCAGAAAACGCTCCGCCGCCGCCTGGTCCTCGGCGATGATCGCATCGGTATGGCGCGAGCCGTAGCGTTCGACATGCGCGATCGCCGCATCGAGCCCGTCGACCACCCTGATGGCGACGACCGGCGCGAGATACTCGGTCATCCAATCGGTCTCGGTCGCCGGCACCACGGCGGCGTTCACCGCCTGCACCCTCGCGTCGCCGCGCACCTCGCAACCGGCCTGCTGCAAGGCATTCACGATGGTCGCCAGCAGCCCGTCGGGCGTGCCGGCGTCGATCAGGATCGTCTCGGCCGCGCCGCACACGCCGGTGCGCCGCATCTTGGCGTTGAGCACGATTGCCTCCGCCATTGCCGGCGCGGCGCTGGCATGGAGATAGACGTGATTGACGCCTTCCAGATGCGCGAACACCGGCACGCGCGCCTCGTCCTGCACGCGCGCTACCAGGCTCTTGCCGCCGCGCGGCACGATCACGTCGAGATTGCCGCCGAGCCCGGCGAGCATGGCGCCGACCGCGGCGCGGTCGCGCGTCGGCACGAGCTGCGCCGCCGTTGCCGGCAAGCCGGCCGCTTCCAGCCCGCTGGCCATGCAGGCCGCGATCGCCTCAGCCGAGCGGAACGCATCCGAGCCGCTGCGCAGGATCACCGCATTGCCGGCCTTGAGGCACAGGCTCGCGGCATCGGCGGTGACGTTCGGCCGGCTCTCGAAAATCACGCCGATCACGCCGAGCGGCGTCGCGACGCGCTCGATCACCAGCCCGTTCGGCCGCTGCCAGCGCGCGCGCACCGCGCCGACCGGATCGGGCAGCGCCGCGACCGTCTCGACGCCCTCGGCCATCGCAGCGACGCGCCCGGCATCGAGCAGCAGCCGGTCGAGGAACGAGCCGGTGACGCCGGCGGCGCGCGCGGCTTCCATGTCGGCGGCGTTGGCGGCAAGAATCGCATCGGCCTGCTCGCGCAGGCAGCGCGCCGCCTGTTGCAGCGCGGCCTGTTTCGCGGCGGCCGGCGCCAGCGCCAGCGCGCGGGCGGCGGCACGCGCCTCGGTGCCGATGCGCGCCATCAGGGCATCCACGGAGATATGCGAAGACTGGTTCATGCGTCGAATCCGCTCGCGGTCAGGACCAGATCGTCGCGATGGATCATCGCGGCGCGGCCGGCATGGCCGAGCACGATGGCAATATCGCGCGTGTTGCGGCCGAGCAACTGCTGCGCGTCGGCCGCGTCATAGGCGATCAGCCCGCGCGCCACCTCGGCGCCGGCCGCGCTGCGCACCAGCACGCAATCGCCGCGCGCGAAATGACCCTCGACCTGGGTCACGCCGGCCGGCAGCAGGCTCTTGCCGGCGACGAGCGCCCGCGCGGCGCCGGCATCGACGGTAACGATGCCATGCGGCTCGAGCGTGCCGGAAATCCAGCGCTTGCGCGCCTTGCGCGGGTTGGACGGCGTGGTGAACCACGTCGCCCGGCCGCCCTCGCCGAGCGCGCGGATGGCATGGGCCGGCTTGCCGTTGGCGATCGCCAGATGCGCGCCGGCGGCAACCGCGATCTTCGCCGCCTCGATCTTGGTGCGCATGCCGCCGCGCGACAATTCGGACGCCGCGCCGCCCGCCATCGCCTCGATCTCGGGCGTGATGCGCGCCACGATCGGGATCATCGTCGCGCTCGGATCGCTTTGCGGCGGCGCGGTGTAGAGCCCATCGATATCCGACAGCAGCACCAGGCAATCGGCGCTCGCCATCGAGGCGACGCGCGCCGCGAGCCGGTCATTGTCGCCATAGCGGATCTCGGAGGTCGCCACGGTATCGTTCTCGTTGATCACCGGCACGGCGCGCATCTCGAGCAGCTTGCCGAGCGTCTCGCGCGCATTGAGATAGCGCCGGCGTTCCTCGGTGTCGCCATAGGTCAACAGCACCTGGCCGGCCTGGATACCGCGCCGCTGCAACGCCGCGGCCCAGTTGCCCGACAGCGCGATCTGGCCGACCGCGGCGGCGGCCTGCGCCTCCTCGAGCTTGAGCGCGCCGCTGCGCAGGCCGAGCACGGCGCGGCCGAGCGCGATCGCGCCCGACGACACGATCAGGATGTCGGCGCCCTTGGCGTGCAGGCCGGCAATATCCTCGGCGAGCGCATCGAGCCAGGCGGCGCGCAAGCCGCTCCTGCCATCGACGAGCAGCGACGAGCCGACCTTGATGACGATGCGGTGGAAGGAGGCCAGGCGCGGCGCGCTCATGGCTGCCAGCTTTCGGTCTCGACCGGCGGCGCCTCCTCGGCCCGGCCGGCATCGATCACGCCGAGCAGGGCGCGCAGCACCTCGGGCGTGCCCTGGCCGGCGACGGCGGACAGCACCAGCGGCGCCTGTTTCGCGGCGCGTTTCAACCGGTCGCGCTGGCTTTTCAGCGTCTCGGCATCGACGGCATCGGCCTTCGACAGCGCCACGATCTCCGGCTTGTCGGCAAGGCCGTTGCCATAGGCCTCGAGCTCGCCGCGTATCGTCTTGTAGGCGCGGCCGGCATGCTCGCCGGTCGCATCGACCAGGTGCAGCAGCACGCGGCAGCGCTCGACATGGCCGAGGAAGCGCGCGCCGAGGCCGACGCCCTCATGCGCGCCCTCGATCAGGCCGGGAATATCGGCGAGCACGAATTCGCGCCCGTCGATGCGCACCACGCCGAGGCCGGGATGCAGCGTCGTGAACGGATAATCGGCGATCTTCGGCTTGGCGGCGCTGGTCGCGGCAAGAAACGTCGATTTGCCGGCATTGGGCAGGCCGACGAGCCCGGCATCGGCGATCAGCTTCAATCTCAGCCAGATCGTGCGCTCGATCGCCGGCTGGCCGGGATTGGCGCGGCGCGGCGCCCGGTTGGTCGAGGTGGTGAAATGCAGGTTGCCGAAGCCGCCATTGCCGCCCCTGGCGAGCCGCACCCGCTGGCCGACCTCGGTCAGGTCGGCGAGCAGCGTCTCCTCGTCCTCGTCGAAAATCTGCGTGCCGACCGGCACTTTCAGCACCGCATCGGCGCCCTTGCCGCCGGCGCGCGCGCGGCCCATGCCATGCACGCCGGTGCCGGCCCTGAAATGCTGCTGGTAGCGGTAGTCGATCAGCGTGTTGAGCCCGTCGACGCATTCGGCGAAGACATCGCCGCCGCGCCCGCCATCGCCGCCATCGGGGCCGCCGAACTCGATATATTTCTCGCGCCGGAACGACACGGCGCCCGCGCCGCCGGCGCCGGAACGAATATAGACCTTGGCGGAATCGAGAAACTTCATCTGTTCAATGTTTCGAGACGCTCGGCGGTTCAAGGCCGAGCTGGCAGGCGGAGCGTCGCCCGCCAGCACGGGTGGTGGATGGTTAGAGCATTTCGCGAGACAAAGTGGCTACCGGTTTTCTGCTGAAGAAATGCTCCAATTAAATGATCTAACGCCGCCGCCGCGCACAAAGCCCGGTTTTTACCGCCCTTGCAAGGTCTTCCCTGGCAAGTCTCCACCGCAACTGTCGCCCACAACTCTGACAGCTTGTCAGGCCACCGGCATCGCCGCGCCATCCTGTTTCATCGGCAGCGAACGCAGGTCGATCGCCAGCCGCGGCACGGAGGGCGCCCGCCACAGCTTGAGGCTGGCGAAGGTGCGCCGCGTCAGCCGGAAGCTGTCGACCGCCACCACGCCGCACGCCGCGGTATCGCTCATGCCCTGCCCCTCGAACTGGAAGCCGCATTTTTCCAGCACGCCGCGCGAGGCCGGATTGATGCTATGGGCCGCAGCGACCACCTCGCCGGCCGGCGTCAGCGTGAAGGTCAGGTCGATCAGCGCCTGCGCCGCTTCCGTGGCATAGCCGTTGCCCCAGAACGGCACGCCGATCCAGTAGCCGAGCGACAGCCGGATATCGCGCTGCGGCCCGAGGCCGATCATGCCGATCAGCCCGGCCGGATCGTCCTTCGGCGTCACGGCGAGCGACAGGCTTTGCCCGCCGGCATTCTCGGCCCGGATGCGCGCGATATAGTCTAGCGCTTCGCCGCTCGGATAGGGATGCGGGATGCGCGCCGTCATCGTGGCGACGCGTTTGTCCCCGGCAAAGCGCGCGATGGCAGCAGCGTCGGCCACGGTCGGCCAGCGCAGCCACAGGCGCTTCGTCTCGATGCGAAAAACGTCATCGCACGTCAAATCGGGGAACATGACCCTCTCCAGTCCCGGCGGCCCCCGCGAGGAAGCCTGAAATGACGAAGGGGAGGTGGCATCCCACCTCCCCTCGCCTGGACTGGCCGGGTTCCCGAGGGCCTTGCGCCCTCACCCGAAGCCTTGAAAAAGTCCGCCGCCGGTTTGGTTGGATACCGGCGGGGTCCCTTCGTCTCGATCCCGCCGTTTACTCTGCAGCCTCTAGGGCCGGTACTACGGCCACATAGGCGCGACCGTTGGCCTTGGTTCGGAATGCGACTTTGCCGTCGATGAGGGCAAAAAGCGTATGATCCTTGCCGAGGCCGACATTGGCGCCCGGATGCCACTTGGTGCCGCGCTGACGCACGATAATATTGCCGGCGCGCACGGATTCGCTGCCGAACTTCTTGACGCCGAGGCGGCGGCCGGCCGAATCGCGGCCGTTGCGCGATGAGCCGCCTGCTTTTTTGTGAGCCATGATGCGCTCCTGAACCTGTTATGGGTGCTTATACCCGAAAATCACGGATTCGCCAGAGGCCGCGGCAGCGAATTCGATTCCGTCGGATCGAATCCACCGCACCTGTGGCGGATTTGCGAAGAGCCTGCCGCTTACGCCTTGTCGGCCTCGGCCTTCTGCTCGGCCTGGTCGACCTTGGCGCGCGGCGGCTTGCCGGCGAGAAGCTCCTTGGCCTGCGCGACCCATTCCTCGCGGGTGGCGCGGCCCTGCAGCTGCAGCTCCTCGTCCCACTTGGCGATATCGGCCTCGCCCCAGGCCGCGATCTGCGACCAGGTGGTGATGCCGGCGGCGATCAGCTTCTTCTCGATCGTCGGGCCGACGCCCGAGATCAGCGACAGGTTGCTCTCGTCGAGACCGCCCTCGGCCTTGCCGGCGGGCGCCTTGCCTTCGGCCTTGGCCGGCTTGGCCGGGCTTGCCTTGGCCGCCTTCTTGCCGTCGGTCAGGATGTCCTGGATGCGCACGATGGTCAGGTGCTGGCGATGGCCCTTCTTGCGCTTGGAATTCTGGCGGCGGCGCTTCTTGAAATTGATCACCTTGTCGCCGCGCGTCTGCTCGACCACCAGGGCCGAGACGCTGGCGCCGTTGACCAGCGGTGCGCCGACGACGGGCTTCTCGCCGCCGAGCATGAGAACCTGGTCGAAGGAGACGACATCGCCGGCCTCCGCCTCGAGCTTCTCGATCTTCAATACGTCATTGGCGGCGACTTTATACTGCTTGCCGCCGGTCTTGATGACTGCGAACATCGTATCTCTCCGTGTTCATTCATCCTCACGGGCCGATGAGCGCCCCGCGTGATGGCTTTTTGTCAGTCCGTTGCCGGAAACGAGAACGCGCGGGACTTCCCCGCGCGAGGCGTTCTCCTAAACAGCAAAGCCCGCCCCTGTCAACCAAGAGCGCCGGATCAGCACACGAAACCCGCGCAGCCGACTTGCCATCGCCCCGCCCCCCGTGTATCTCGGCCCCCGCGAACCACGCCGCTTGGTTGCAAAGGAGAGGTGGCAGAGTGGTTGAATGCACCGCACTCGAAATGCGGCATACGGGCAACCGTATCGGGGGTTCAAATCCCTCCCTCTCCGCCACCCAACCTGTTGATAATGAAAAATTAAATCACAAGCCCGAGGCGCCGACCGACAGTCCGGCGGCTCAATGGTTCCAGCAGGCCATGCAAGGGCCACATTCTCGGCACGTCGGCGTGTGTTTTCCGGCCCTGACAGAGACCTTGCCGGAATGGATCGGCTCCGCAGCACGGGTCCAGGATCTCTTTTTTCTACCTTCAACGTCCTACACCTGCCGGCAACCCGTGCGCTCAATCGATCGCCCCGGCAAACAGCTCAGCGACATCGCCGTCTGCAACAGGAGGCGCGAGCATGTCACGAGATAGCGTCCGCTTGCGGTCGAGAAGCGAGTCGAGTTTGACATCAAAAGAGGCATCTCCCAAAGCGGGATGCACAGCGATCGGCACATGAATGGTGACGGGTTTGACCTGTCCAATCCGATATACGCGATCGTTGCACTGATCCTCGACCGCAGGATTCCACCATCTGCTCAGATGGACGACATGGTTGGCGGCTGTAATGGTCAGGCCAATGCCTGCTGCTTTAGGCGATAGAACCAGAACGGCAAATCCCTCGGGCAGAGATTGGAATCGGTCGACAACGGCCTGACGCTTCTCACCCGCCAGCGCTCCATTAATAATGTCGGGATCCCGCTCAAGACCGAATTCGGCAGCTACGGCCGATGCAAAGGCGGATTGAACGGCACGGTCCTCAATGAAGACAAGTGCTTTGTCGCCGGCACGTTGAATGTCTGCAAGAATCGTGAGCGTGGTGCTCACCCGAGCGGACTGGGCAATCCATTTAGTTCGAGCCCGGCTGTCATACACGTCGATGCCGTCATGCCCATTCGGGTGGAGGGAGATACCACGGAGCGCGTGTATCGCCTTGAGCATCGCGCCCATTGAGCGGTCACCGTGTTTGGCAGCGGCAACTGCCCTTTCATAGGCAGCGGATTGCTCAGGAGGCATTGGAACAGGATAGGTTTTGAACGTTTTGGACGGTAAGCCCTCGAGGATATCTTGCTTCATCCGTCGGAGCATGACGGGAGGATGACCCGAGGCCGGCTGGCCCTGCTTGGCTTTCACCTGTTGGTCCAGCTTGGCTTTCAATGCCTTCAAATCCGAAGCGTCAGTGCCATACATCTTGGAGAACGCGCGTAGGCTTCCAAGATAACCTGGGCCAACACGATCCAAGATACACCAGAGATCTTCAAGGCGGTTTTCTATCGGAGTGCCCGTCATGCCGACAACGAAATCGACGTTGAGCGTCTTTATCGCAGTGGTATTGAGTGTATCTGGCGACTTTACTTTTTGCATCTCGTCAAAGACCCCGACCGAGTAGGGCACCCGAGCGAAGACGCGGTGATAGGTCGCCAATGTTTCGTAAGTTGTCAGTATCCAGTCGGCGCCTCGCAACGCCGTAATGTCCAATGCGTCCTCGGGGGTCCAGTCGGCGCCCTTTTTTGTCTTCAGACGGGAAATGCTCGGGCCGAAGGCTCTCAAACACTGTCCGAGACAATCATCAATTAGATGCAGGTTTGCTTCCGCCTCCCAATTCAGCAACAACGCCGTAGGGGCAGCGACAATGATCGGTCCCTCAAATGGTCGGCCGCGTCGGCCCGCAGCCTTCTGATTGGATCTGAACCAAGCAAGAAAGCTGAGCGCCTGAAACGTCTTGCCGAGTCCCATATCGTCGGCCAGAAGCACGCCAGGCATCCCCGAAAGCCATGAAGCCACCAACCACGAAAAGCCTTGTTCTTGATGCGGTTTGGGCTGGTTGGAGCGTAGAAGGTCGGTAGGAAATTCCTGGAACAGGGGGGCTTTGCGCGGAGTGATTTTGGCAGTGAAGCCGGCGCCTTCAATATGATCGTCGATTATCAGAACATCCGTGTCCTGCGCCTTGGCCACATCGGGGTTCTCTGATTCCGCCTCATCGGGGATATCGTCGAGCGCAGATTGGTGCTGCTCGCTGAACCCTTGGAGGCGTTCGAGTGCATCGATTGTCTCCAACACGCCGAAAGACTGTTCCTTAAATTCGATGGTTTCCGCGAAATTATCAGTCGCCCGCTGGACGCTGGTCTTGAGCGCCTCCACGTCATCCTGTGACAGATCGACCTGATGAGCGCCGATGGTGAGCAGGAAACGCTCTGGCAGCCAGCTTGTGGTTTGCTTTGTCAACCAGTCGAGGCTCGGCTTTTGCCACCGCCCCAAGCCAATCACACGGGAGGAATACTGTTGGGTTTCGACAAAGATCGAACCCGTCTGGTCCCCCGCCTCGTCCAACTCCCGATCCAGGAATGCTCGTGGATTGGCGATGAAACTGCGGCGCTCGGCCAATGGAGCATTCTGTGCCGCCTTCACGACATCAAGGGCAATCTGCAACTCCGGCTCGAGCATGACATACGTATTGCGACCCAAAGCGAGCGCCGGCCGTGTCTTGCCTCCTTGGCGATTGAACTCGGCCACGAAAGCGCGCTGCACATCGGGCACGAGCAATGCATCTGTCTCGTTATCTCGCAGGGGCGTCACACCTATCGCCTCAGATAACTCGCCATGGGCGGACTCGGGTGAATCAATGTCGTTGGCGAGCGATTGCCGCATCGTCCGCGCCATCAGCACCGGTGTGATCTGCGGACCGCCAGTCGCCTCCCGCACGTCGAGCGCAAAGGCGCCGGCTTGGTAGATGCGGAGACTCTGCAGCGTCTTATCGATCGTTACCGACTGGCCGGTAACAGATTCAAGAGCATGTTGGACTCCAAGCCAAGGGCCGATCCTCGCCTCTCCTGGCTCGCCACGCGACGCATTGTAGTGCTGGATTGCCCCAAGCAGTGCGAAGATTGGCGCCCCTAGGCGCCCGGTTTCGTTGCCGACTTTCGCGAACGGTCCGATGATGTCCGGATCTGTCCGACGCATGTTGCGGTCTTGCCAGCGAAATCGGATGAGCCCATCTGGACTTTCTACTCGTCCCTCGATGTTAAGGGTTAGAGTCAGAGAAGCGAGCGGCGGAATGGCAAGGCAGTCTGCTAGAGAGGCAGGAAACGTCACCACACTCACAGCATCGATCGCCAGCCCATCGTCCACAGCTTGCGCCCGTCCCTCGTCAACGAGCCGCTTCAGATAACGAACGGCTGCAGCGGGCTTTCCATCGGCCGGCGCCCACGCGACAAAGGGCAGCGGTCTGCTTCCAAATAGCGATCGCGCAAAGAGACTGATTGTGGCACCTGATGGCGTGGCGCGCGTAACGAACGTTTGCTTCATCAGCGATGCCTGTAGTCTGATTGGTTGACGCGAATGCCGGTCATGGCATGAAGCCGCTCGGCAACCTTGCGTTGCCAGCTATATGTTTGTGAGCCCATGTGCATAAGGCTCAGCAACTCGTCCGTTTCGTAATTGCCAGGCCCCTTATGGATTCTGATTTCATCGGAATCGTAAGTTCGATTGAAAAGCTTGGGTGCAGTCCGATGCGACGTGTCGGACCAGATGTTGCACTTCCCGTTGTGGCTCCAGTCCGCAACAATGCCATTCCCAATTCGCAGAAGAAGGACCGCATGTCCGGATTGAATCTGATGACGCCCAGCCTCCAACGTGGCAAACTCTGCACTTGAGCCAAAGACACGGCGCGCCAACTGTTTTCCATGAGGGCCGAGGGCGACCCAAGCCTCGTCGATCAGGCCCTTGTCGTAAACGCCTTCCCAGAAAGCTCGTCTATAGGGCCACATATTGTCGTCGGCAGTGCGATCAACAATATCCAGGAACTGGCGCAGCGATTGTTCCGTCAGCCAACGCTGCACGATTTCACGCAATGCATGGGGCACGAATCCCCAGTTCCCGGGTTTAAGGCGCGGGTCGCCCAGCAACATCAGGACGACCTTAAGGAACGCATCGCGTATGGCTTTATCGACATTGCCCTGCTGGAATGGGCGCAGCAGCGCTTCAATTAGATTCAGCCTTAAGTCATCATAGAGCGCTCTTCCATCCGGAGTCATCGCGTAACGTTGAATGCGTGCAAGCCGCAATGGATGATCGACATCATCCGAAACGGCCAACCGATCAAGTAGGGCTTTGGTGACCTCTTTGGCATAGCCCGATTGCGCGCTCATCGCACCAAGGCCGGCATTCTTGAGAACATCGGGCGCGGACTTGTCTTGGTCAATCACTGCTTCCGCCAAGCGTGCTGGTCCGACATCAAGATCGAAAAGCTCGAATCTTTGATGCAGGACTCCCCAAGGGCCGCCCCATTTGCGCGATAAATTCGCTAGAACGGCAGCCGTCTCTGTCCGACCTGGCATGTTGCTGGAATACGACAACATGAAGGAGGACGCGAGCGTCCGAAACGGTCGGGCATTATCGGCGACAATGAATTGACCAAGCAGAGCATCTAATTGGTCTGGCTGAGTTGCCAGCGCCGGAGTGGTCGACCACAGGCACCAAGCCGCATCTTTTAACCTTCGATTGTTAAGAGGCACAGCCGCAACAATGTCGTCCTGAAGTTCAAGAGCTATTTCGTTGTAATCTTTTGAGGGGCGTCGCTCCGTATCGCCACCACTCTGCACCAACCGACTGGCAAGTTTCGATAGTGGCGTGATACCGGAGACCGGGCTTCGCGAATTGGCGAAGCGCTGGACGATGCCAGCGCAAGCATCGTGAAAGCTATTTGACATCGGCGGCATCAATAGCAGAGCGCAGATTTAGCAGCTGCCCTTCCATTTCATCGGTCAGCGCCAACACCTCCTTCAAGCGCTGTCCGCTCTCGACCTCCATGACGAAACGCAGATCGATGCGACGATTGCTGGCATACGCAGCCGTGTTAGCCTCATCAATCACGGGGCGCGTCGAAGAATACCCCGATACAGAGATGATCTCTCGTCCGGCTCGATTACTTAATTTTCGTAACGCAGGTTCAGCGGATGTGATTAGGCGATAGGTATTGACAGCTCTTTCCGTAGAAAGCTGCCAATTTATGTCATCCGCACCGGTCACGTCGGTATGGCCCTCGATAAACACCGTCTCGACCGAAGCAGCATCTGGATTCGCCCCGCAAGAGCTGCTTTGGATCGCAACGCATTTTGCGTAGGCGGGCAACACCTCACGGAGCACTACAGCAATCTTGCGCACATTTGCTGATGCCGGGCCACTAAGGACAGCGCTGCTCGCAGGGAAGCGAACCGCCTCCTCCGTCAATCGCAAGACGCCGTTCGCCAGATCAATCTGCACGTCGAGGCCCTGTGCAGCCAGACGTGCACGGATCTGTTGCAACATAGCCGAGCGGACCTGGCTCGATTTATCGATCTGTCGCAACTCCACACGCACTTGCTCCTTAAGAGAATCGAGGCGATCCGCGACGATTTCGGCTTGGCGGCGCGCCTGCTCAAGGCGTTCGATCTGGTCGACTGAGACGTCGGTCTGCTGCTTGAAGTTCAATGCGAAAACCATGAGCATAATGATGAAGATAAAAAGGACGCCCACCATCATGTCGGTCATCGACACGAAATAATTTTCGTCTTCTTCACTATGGTGATCAGGCCCTAAACTATCATCAACGAACGCCATCACATCTACTCCGCCACGGCCCGAGCCATGGATTTGGCGAACTCTTTAACGCTATCAGCGATGGCATCGGTATTTTGTTCGAGATCTTCGAGAAGGGGCTGGAGGCTGTTCAGCACCTTGGCCAAGTCGGCATTCATGTCGCTTGCATACTTTCCTAAGGTAGCTGCTTGTGCATCCGTCGCGCTGCCGAGTTCTCCTACCGCTCGTCCGAGCGCTTCGTCGACTCGGTCGAAATGGGATCGATAGCCTTCCCAAATACCCCGCAGTTCTCCCTGTTGGCCGGTAAGGGACGACGCCAAGGCAGCCGTCGCTGCGCTGCCAGCTTCAAGACTGGTGGTCGCACGGTCGATGGATACGCCCATCTGTTCTGACACGCGAGAGATGCGGTCGGTGGATTGATGCAGTGGCCCACTAGCAGCACGAATCTCAGTCGCAGCTTGATTAAAGGAGCTTGCAACCTGACGAGTTTGCTCGGTTGCATCGCTTATCGCTTGTGCCTGGCCGGACAACGCTGCCTCGCCGGAGCGCATTGCACTCGCAAATCGCTCAACCTCTGCAGCCACCCTTGCGAGGGCTTCCGAAACGCCAATCTCCAAGGCCTTGGCGGCTTCTGTTGACGCTGCCGAGATACCGGCAATGGCCGCGCTCTGCGCGTCAGCAACCTTGCTCCGAGTCTCTTCCAGATTCGCTGTATTCGCCTCGCCGAAAGCGGCAAGACCCGTCATAAGCGTGCCAACTTGGCCTTCCAAGCGCTCCATGACACGGCCCATCGCATCCTCGACCTTAGCCGAAGCGCCAGATGCCGCTGAACCGAGGTCGGTATCCAGCTTGCTGTTGGCCCGCTCAAATGTCTCTCGCAGAGCATTGGCCGCCTCTGTCATACGCGCCGCGAACTCTTCGCCCGTGCCGTGCAAACCCCTCTGGGTGGTTTCAAGCGTCGTGTGCATGCGGGCAAGCGTCTCACCCAATTGCTTGAGTTCCGTGCCAGCGCTGCCTTGAACGGAAGTCGAGAATCGATCCAGCAACTCGCCAACGCCGCTCTCGCTTCGGTTCGCCATAGTTTGCATTGCATCGCTAATGCTCTGCGTCATCGGCCCGATTGCTCCGGCGAAGGCGGTGCTAATCTGCGGCGACAGTTGCTCACCCATGCGAGAGAAGAAGCGGTCGCTGTTGATTTCCTTGAGTTGCGCACTTTGCTCTTTAGCCGTTTCGTTCATCTCGACGGCGATCGACTGCGGCGCGGTATATCGCAACTGCGCCTCTACGTTATCGCAAAAACGAGCAAAGCTCGCTTCCATACCTCCGACCAATATCTTGAAGAGAAGAGCAAGAAGAATTGACATACCAAGGCCTGCAATCGATGTGACAAACTTGAATGACGCCACTTCCAGCAGATCCGACATTGCCTTCATCATTGCAGGCGTGTCATTATTAACTAGAGATGCGGTTGTCGCATCGCCCGCTTTCGACAGAGCTAAGACGATTCCTGTAAATGTCAGCAACAGCCCGACACCGACGAAATACCCCGGAATGCCCGCGATCATTTTAAGGCCAGTTAGACGTTCGCGGACGAGATTGTAGTTGATGAAACTTTGAGGGCGCACGGTATTTCCGATAATGCCGCCGCTCTCTGCCTCGCTCTTCAAGAGTGTTTCATCAAACTCACGCCACGCATGACCAAGGAAGGGATGCTTAACAAGAAGTGGATAGATATCGCTCTCATAAGACTTTGCAAAGGAGCGGCGATCACTATAGGAGCGGAACGCCCGACCTACACGCCAGAGTGAATAGCGTATCGCGAACGCGTGCAGGATTGCGAAGGCAAAAAATAGCCCGAGGCCAATAGCAGATAGCAGGCCCGCTAAGGAAAATGCAAAATCGGGCTTGCTCAAGTTTGTAAGTGCGGCACCCGAAACCTGAGCACCTCTCAGTGCAGGTGCAAGGGCTGAACTTATCCGTCCAACGATCAGCCCGACATCGAGACTGGTGAACGCGTCGACGACCGCCACCGTTACCGTCACGATACCCCAAAATAGCAATATACGCAGCGAACCGCGCCAAATAAGCATCCTCACCGAGCGCCCCTCAATCTTTTAGGCGGTGCTCCCCTGCTATGGAACAAAACGATCACTCCATCAGCGCACGCCTTCATTAAGGCTACATCCTGCTTAAGGTTAGTAAAAGGTAATCGCGGCTCGCGCGGGCTTTTTTCCTAAACAGAACCACCGGCAGCGATCGGCCCCTGATCCGAACGGACTCCGGGATTGCTCTACCAGGCATTTTTGTTTCGACATTCGGACCTCCGCCCCACACGAGGGGATACAGGCGACGGTATCGGGGGCTCAAATCCCTTTCTTTCCACCATCCAACTTATTGATGTTGCTTAATATTAATCGCAAGCCTGAGGCGCCAAGTGACCGCCGATGCTTTCATGGCGCTGCGGCATATGCAAAAGCCACATCCTCGGCACTTGGCGTGAGATTTCCGGCTCTGACCGAGACTTTGCCGAGATAAACAGGATGCGCCGCGTGTGTGCCGCCGAGCGCTAACGCGCTCGTCCGGGAGTTCCCGATCCTGAGAAAAGATCTCTCGTCTGGGTCCATGAAATGGCTTCCGGTGCTGGAGAACAGGCATCCCACATCAAGCATGGAAAGAACTCCTGAACCAGTCGCTCCGCTCCCGGTCGCCGGAGCCCCTCCGGCGTTGAGCGGGGATCGATCACCTCGGTCGGCCGGCGGCGCTGCTTCCTCGCGCGTTGCGGATCGCATGCCAGATTCGGGCAGGAGTTGCCGGCATGTCGATATGTGTGACACCAAGCGGACGCAGCGCGTCGAGGATAGCGTGGACCACGGTCTGGGGCGCGCCGATGCAGCCAGCCTGTCCAGCGCCCTTGACACCAAGTGGGTTCTCCTTCGTCGGCAACTCCATCAGCGACAGCTCGAAATCAGGTAGGTCAATGGCGCGCGGCATGGCGTAGTCCATGAAGGTCGCGCTGAGGAGCTGGCCACCGTCGGGATCGTAGCGGGCCTCCTCCATCAGCGCCTGTCCGATGCCTTGCGCGAGCCCGCCATGGATCTGCCCAGCGGCCAACATCGGATTGACTAGCGTGCCGTAGTCGTCGACTGCGACGTAGCGCAGCAGCGCCACCGCGCCCGTTTCGGGGTCGACCTCTACTTCGGCAACCTGCGCCCCGTTCGGAAAGGTGATCGGCGCGTTGTGGTGGGAGCCGTGGCTAAGGAGCGGTTGGCCGGTCGTCTCGGCGTGATGCCGGGCAACCATAGCGAGGTCCACCTCGCCCGAACCCGGTGCCTCGTAACGACCGTCACGGAAGAGGACGGCCTCTGGGGTAGCTTGCAGCAACTGGGCCGCAGTCAGCCTGCCCGCTTCGATCAAGGCTCGGGCGGCCAAGACCAGCGCACCTCCGCCCATATGCAGCGAACGGGCGCCGCCATGGCCGCCGCCGCTGGGCACGCGGCCCGTGTCGCCCTGCACCAGGCGGAAGCTCTCGACCGGCAATCCGAGCTGGACCGCCAGGACTTGGGCGAAACTGGTTTCGTGACCCTGACCGTTCGATTGGGTGCCGATCGCCATGTCGACACTGCCATCGCGACGTAAAGTCAGCCAGGCATCCTCGTTCGGATTACCGCGCGCTGTCTCGATGAAGCAGCCGATACCGAAGCCGCGCAGCAAGCCACGCTGTCGTGACTGCGCCCGCCTGTGCCGGAATCCGGGGCGATCTGCCGCCACCAGGACCCGGTCGAGATTGGCGGCGAAGCTGCCGCAATCGACGACCGCACCGAATGGCTTCCGGTAAGGGAATTTGCGGATGAAGTTACGCTTGCGCAGGACTGCCGGGTCGATCCGCAACTGGTGGGCCGCTTCGTCGATCAGCCGCTCGATCAGGTAATTGGCTTCCGGCTTGCCGGCGCCGCGATAGGCGTCGATCGGAGCAGTGTTGGTAAAGACGCAGCGAACATCCATCGTCATCGCGGGGATGTCGTAAAGCCCGCCCATCGCCGGCGTGGGCGCAGTCGTCGCGCTGCCGGGGCCGAGCGAGGAGACATAGGCGCCGAGGTTGGCGATAGTTTCGACCTGGAGCGCCAGAAACCGCCCCTTGGCGCCGAGGGCGAGGCGGCCCTTCGTCAGATTGTCGCGGGCATGGGCGCCACTCGAAAAATCTTCGATGCGTTCGGCAAGCCAGCGCACCGGCCGGCCAAGCCGCTTGGCCGCGACCAGCACCAGCGCATATTCCGGATAGGTAACGTTCTTCATGCCGAAGCCGCCGCCAACATCCGGGCAGGCCACATCGATCCGTTCGGGCGCGACGCGCAAGGCGGTGGCAAGTTCGCGACGAATGTCGTGGACCGAGGCGCCGCTGAGGAGCAGCCGATAACGGCTGATGGCCTCGTCGAAGGACCCGATTGCAACGCGTGGCTCGAGAGCTGCTGCCACGATCCGGTTGTTGATGAGGCGGCAGTTCACCACATGGGCGGCCCGTTCGATAGCGGCGGCGACGGCAGCCTCGTCGCCAAGACGATAGCGCAGCGCCAGATTGGCCGGCGCCTGCGGCCAGATTTCGGGCGCCTCGGGCTCGTTCGCGGTGGCGAGCTCAGTGACCGAGGGCAGTATGTCGTAGTCGACAACGATCAGGTCACAGGCTTCCCTGGCCAATTCGGCAGTTTCGGCTACGATAAAGGCAACAAGATCGCCGACATGGCGAACACGACCCTCGGCTAGCGCCGGTCGCGGCGGCACGATCAGCGGTGCCTGGTTGGACACCGCCAGCGAGCAGGGCAGTGAGCCGAGATCAGCAATGTCCGCTGCCGTATAAACGGCCTTGACGCCCGGCAGATTTCGGGCGGCTTGGGCGTCAATGGACATGATCGTGGCGTGGGCATGGGGCGAGCGTAGCACCGTGGCGTGCAGGGCTTCTGGCACGGCCTCATCGTCGAGGTAGCGCCCTTGCCCCATCAGGAAGCGCTCATCCTCGAAGCGGCGTAGCGAACGCGGGTCCATCGGAGCCGCAGAGACCGCCGCCGCGCGGTCAGGAATCTTCGAATGCATCAGGAGGTGACTCTTCGAGTTCGCTTCGCCCGACGGACCGCCTCTGTCGTCATGGTGCTCCCGCAGTGAACCTGCCCCATACCGCATCCTTTCAACTCTGCAAAAAGACTGCACCATCAAAGGCCGGGATCAAACACCTAGATCGTCGGAGCCAGCCGACGGGCTACTTAGCATTTTCGTTCAAATAACGCGGCTGTCATAAGCCCAATGCAGGAGCGCCTGGCGCTGGCGCGGTCTGCACATGGGATCAATCATACGTGCCGAACGACCCGACAGCATCGACGATGGCATGATGTCGGTGTCGATCTGCTACCCACTCGACAAGGATAAGACAGAGTCGCTTCGCTTCAGCGCCGATGCCGTCTTGCAGGGCACTGGAGGCTAACCAGAACTCCTCCCGCACCTCCGGAATGAGCCTTGGATAGTCCCGACACGTCGTTGAACCATAAGTGATATCCGGCAGCGACCGCCGCCTATATCGATAGCTGCACATCATGACGACGCTGGCAGCCTCCCGCCTCCCCTCCACGAAGCGATTCAAAACGGCGCCTCAAACTTTGCCGCGTATGTGCTTCGGCCGGGGCGGGCATTATGAGTAGCATCTTTGTCATTGGGTCAGATAACCAGCTAACAGAGCTCGATCAGGCAGCCTACGATTCTGAAGACCTGTTTCAGCGCTTGTTGGAGGAATATCCCGCCATTTTGCGATTGGCAGGCGACCCAGAAGGCAGGCTGTTACTCGTTCGGCGCGAGCAGGCCGTCCCTGACGCACTCAATGGCTCGGACCGATGGTCGCTCGACCACCTTTTCCTTGATCGCCAAGGCGTGCCGGTGCTGGTCGAAGTTAAACGCGCGTCTGACACCCGGGCGCGCCGAGAGGTCGTGGCTCAAATGCTGGACTACGCGGCCAATGGGGTGGCGTATTGGCCCATCGACAAGATCGTGCAGGCCTACCACGAAACCTCTGCCAAGGCAGGCCAGGAGCCAGACTCGCACCTCTCCGAGTTTTTGGAGAATTCGGACGCAGAATCATTCTGGAGGGCTGTAGAAGCCAACCTGAGGTCAGGTCGCATCCGTATGCTTTTCGTCGCTGACCGCATTCCGAAGGAGCTGGCGCGTATCGTTGAATTCCTCAACGAGCAGATGCGCCCAGCTGAGGTGCTAGCAATCGAAGTTGAACAGTTCACCAGCCCCACCGGGATCCGCACGCTGGTTCCGAGACTGATTGGACAGACGGAACGGGCTCAAACAGCCAAGGCTGTGACTGAGCCGGCCGAGCGTCTCTCGGAACATGAATGGCTGGAAAACCTCGAGAGCCTGCATGGAGCGCAGGCCCGTGCTGGCACAGAGCGAACTGTGGGCTGGCTTCGAGAAAATGGTTATCATATCGTCGTTACTAATAGTCAGGATTCGTTGGCAGCTGGGCTTTCGCGACCAGACGGCAAGCGCACCTATGTCTTCTTCCTGCGTAGGACATCCGGGCGGATGGAAACGTCTCTCGCCAATTTGAGCACGACTCCCGGTTATGCTGCCGATGACACCCGTCAGACGCTCCTCCACACAATCCGAGCATGACCGGCATCGACGTTAAGGACGAGCGACAGCCTAACCGGGTGGCCGTCCGTCTCGATGGCAGACATGCTCAACGACGCGCTGTGGAATGCCTTCACCGACGTTGCCAGGGAGATCACCAACGAAGTTCAGACCGGGGCAAGCTCGTAGCACGCTATCACCTGCCATTGCTTGCTCGGCCACGGTTTTGAGGACCGAACCCCTGCAGAAGCCATAGACTTAAAGTGTGCCGGGGTAATCCTTGGCCCCTCTCTGGGGGCGTCCTACGCAATGTGCTCTTATAAGGAGCAAGGCGTGGCGACGATCAGAAAACTCAGAGGACGGTGGCAGGCGCAGGTTCGCAGGCGTGGGACGAAACCTCGTGCCAAGAGCTTCGACGCAAAGACTGACGCCGAAGCCTGGGCTCGCGCTCTTGAAGCCGAGGTCGATCGACATGGCCTCGCGCCGGACACCAAGATCCTCGAGACCACAACGTTCGGCGATCTTCTCCGGCGCTATCGCGCTGAGGTCTCTCCGACAAAGCGTGGGGCTCCGCAGGAGATTCAGCGCCTTGGTGTCCTGGCGCGACACGAGATCGCTCATCGAACGCTGGTGGGCCTATCACCGTCTGATGTGTCGGCATTTCGCGATGAGCGCCTCGCCTCGGTCAGTCCCGCCACAACCCTCCGCGAAATGGCGATCCTATCGCATGTGCTTGAAGTCGCGATCCGCGATTGGGGATACCCTCTGGGCCGGAACGTGGCGAAGCTGGTGCGACGGCCGAGCGTCAGAAATGAACGGAAGCGTCGTCTCGAGGGCGACGAGGAGCAGCGCCTCCTGAATGCATGCAGCGGCGGCAAAATCCCTTATCTCAAAACACTGCTCCTCGTCGCCATCGAGAGCAGCATGCGCCGGGGAGAGCTTCTGGGGCTCACCTGGGACGATCTCTCGCATAATCGTCGGGTAATCACCTTGGGCATGACCAAGAACGGCGAGGGGCGCGAGGTGCCGTTATCTCCGCGCGCATTCGACGCGCTGATAGCCTGGAGGAACGATGCTGCTTCCGATGACCCGCGCATCTTTCCTATGAGGACCGGATCGTTGGAGCAGGTGTGGCGGCGTCTACTCGTCAGAGCTGGCATCCAGTCGCTGCGCTTTCACGATCTCCGCCACGAGGGCGTAAGCCGCCTGTTCGAACGCGGTTTGAATGTCATCGAGGTTGCGACAATCAGCGGGCACAAGGAATTGCGGATGCTGCGCCGCTACGCGCACCTGTCCGCCGATGATCTCGTTGCAAGACTGAGCTAGCGAGAGTGTAACATTCGGGTTCTGAAGTGTAACATTCTCGCTTTGCGCGCACCTAGAATGTTACATTCCGGGTGCGTTAAACGAACAAATGTGAACTTAGCGCACTTTGAGATGCCGGGACTGTAACATTTTCAGCTATTAATACTCAAAAAAAATGACGCGATATCATATGGATACAGACGGACATAACACGTTGTTTACATAACATTGACAAAAATCGATGTTTTTAGATTTTTTCAGAGACGTTAGCGCAATCAACGCCACTTGCAGTGGATGCATACGACCGGAAAGACCAAGATCAATTTGCGACAAGAATCTATATCCGCATCATGTCGCGACATGTAGATGCATCTATGATTCGCGCATAAAACGCTGGTATCCTGGACGAAATACATGTTCGGACGCGCCTCGCTCTCATCCAGAAATGTCTGGTGCTGACGTCATACCGACATGCCGATCGTGGTGGGACGCCTGACGAGATCTGAGACATCCAGCCGATCGCAATCGTGGTGGACGTTGCGGAAGGAGGTTGCGACGCGCGCCGTCCGTTTGCGCTCGTCCACTCGGTCGCCGGGCAGCCTCCGCTCAGCTGCGACGATTGTCATCCAATTGAGCACAAGCGATGTCCTAGAAAACCCCGACATCAACGATGGGGACGCCTTTTGTCCCCGCAGAGTTTCGGGGGCTATCCTCCTCTGCCGCAAGAAACGTCTCAGCCGCTCAGTGGTTGGCTCCCGGAGGCGCCTGTTTCAAACACAGTGTCGCCGCACTCAACTCGTGAGGCCACGGCTCTTGGCGAATGCAGCTTTGCCGAGGGCGCGGCGGCGCGCAAGCTTTGCGATGTTCGCCTGAATGGCTGGCACATTGATGTCGTCTGGATCAAATGCGCCGCCATACCATTCGATAAGACGTTTGCGCTCTGGGTGTTTGAGCGTTGCTATTGCCTCGAGAAACTCTTCAAAGCCGGGTATCCCACCCACGTCTTCAGGCGGAGCGCGGCGAGCACCATCGACGAAGCGTGGGTAGTCGAGGCCGGGATCGGCGGATCCGGTCGCCTCGATGGTGAGCATGTGCCGCCAATCGTCGCCGAAGTCGTAGGTGTAGACAAAGCGCTTCAAGCCACGCTCAATCAAAGCGCCGAGTTTAGCGCTCTTGGCGTCGCTGATCTGAATCCAACCTTCCGGATCGGGAATACCATAACGCCGGGGCTTGCCGTCCAGATCGAACCTGAAGTCAAACAGGTGGCGGTTTTCGAATGGCATGACCGCCTGGATGACGTCGTGCATACCCTTGAGGCTCGTGGTCAAAGGAACCTCGACACGGCGCCAGATGCTCGGCTCGAAATGGTCGAGATCGATTTTGATGCGCGCAATTTGGTCAACGTGTGCAGTTGGCGGGGTCATGGGGCCAGCATATTGATGCTCGCTACGTCTCGCCAGTAGCGCAGGACAGATTCAGTCACCTCTTTGACGCTGTTGCGCTGGATGCCGGCGTGCAAGCGATGTCTTAGCCGGTCTCGGCCCTCCATCACGGTGATTGGATTTCAGCGAGCACCGGCGGCTCTATCCTCCTCTGCCGCGCAGATCGTCTCAGCCGCTCACTGGCGGGCTTCCCACACGACTGCACAATCTCAGCGACGGCGCCATCGGAACGCACCAGCAGCGACCGCAGCGTCGCCCAGAGCGATGCCTGACGCTGCTCGCGCGCGATCGTCAGCGGTCCAAACCGGCGGCTCGCTATAACTCGATTAGAGCACCCCGCTCACGAAAATGTCTTCGATCGAACAGGCGCCGTGCGCCTGAAGGAGAGCTTATGACTATTGCGGCAAGCGCATCTGAGAAATGGCGCGATGACACCCTGGCAACGGCAAGACTGATTATGCCCGATGTCCTGACGAAAGAGCGCGAGCTCACCACTCGGAAGTGGTTTGACTATCGCTTCATGACGCCGCTTGCGGCCACCATGCATTTTGCCCGGCTCTATCGAAGCGGCCTACAGGATCATGTCCGGACCATTACCGATCTTGGACTGGCAAAGAACGTGCGCGGCGTTTCTATTCGCGTGCCGAACGAGCCCAGCACGACGTTTACGCAGTTGTGGCTGGCTCGTCAAAAGGCCGACGAACTCAGCGTGCCCTATGAGATTGTCATCCGGTTCGCGTTCGAGTTCGCCAGTCGCAGAAAGCGAAACTGCCCGCCTCGACCAATTCAGCTCTTCGCCAACCCGAAAACCGAGGTCGCCTGGCAGAGCCAGTTTGAAAAATATCGAGAGGGGCACCTTCCGCTTGCCATCGAGCGCAGCGCCGGCCTGCCTCAGTATCGGGTCGAGCATTTCAAGGCGCTGCCGGCACAGATCGCGTTCCGTTCGTTTATTCTAGATTACTCAACCTCCATGATCGGAGATTGGTCGTCCAAAATCCGTCGCGAGTGCGTCGAGAAGCGTTATTTGCCTGTGTGGGACCTGATGCGTCTGGTTCCTCGCCACATTCGACACAGCGTGGTTGACGATATCCGGCACGATATGCGCCTCGGCATGTTGAGCATCGCCCCGAAGGAAACCTTGCCGGGTATCGCGTTCGCCCCCGGTTGCCTGGGATTACCTCCCGCAAGAGAGGCAACATCCCCCGAGTGCTCAGGCTGCCCCTTTGCGGAAAGATGCGAGCGTATTTGTGCTGGTGTCAATGGAGAGCTGATAAAACAGCATGGCGCTGCATCTCCGGTAGCGGATCGCCGTTTAATGAACACGAGACAGAAGACCCTCGCGAGGGTCCGGAAGCATCGGGCAAAGAAGACAGCCTTGTCCTCGACCCTTTCCGGGACATCAGCATAGATCTGCAGGAACCACCTGTAACGCTGCGCCTACAGCTTATTATATACATATAATGAGGTGTATAAGATATTAGGCGCAGCGTTACAGCTTGAGAGATGCTCCGCCACGCTCCAGCGGCTTACGCCGCCTCCACCGAGCGCTAACGCGCTCGTCCGGGAGTTCCCTATCCGGGGAAGGAATTTCTCGTCCCGGCTCTATGAGATAGCTTCCGGCGCGGCAAAGCAGGCACCCCACATCAAACATGGAAAGAGCTCTCCGGACGGTCGCTCCGCTCCCGGCCGCAGGAGCATCCTCGAGCATTGGTCAGGTATCGTGCTGACCAGCCTACTCCACCACCGCTCGGCGTTCCGACCTGCATCACCGCCGTCGGTTTTGCGGGGGCGCTCGCTGGCGATGTCCGGTTGCTGAACGCTCAATTCCTCGTTGGGGCCGTCGAAGCCAGCCAGTGAGCTTCTCAGAGTCACCTGGCTGCATTCCCTCACCGATCGCTTCTGAGGACGCGCAGGAGAGTGCGCGGATGGATTCCATATTCCGCGGCAACGTCCTCGACCGGCACCTGATCCTGCTCGATTGCGACTCGAGCCGCCTCCCTCTGAGCGACTGTCGTCGCCGGCCTACGTCCTATCCTGCTACCTCGCGCACGAGCAGCATCCATCCCGGCGCGCGTCCGTTCGCTGATCAGAGAGCGCTCGAACTCGGCCATGGCAGCGAGCAGGTGGAATAGCAAACGGCCACCGGACGAACTCGTATCAATCGCTTCTGTGAGAGAATGGAACTCGACACGCCGAGCACCGAGATCGGTCACGAGTTTGATGAGATCCACGAGTGATCGGCCGAGCCGATCGAGTCGCCACACGACCAGCATGTCGCCTGGCTCCAGAGAGCCGAGAACGTTCAAGAGACCCGGACGCTCGAAATCTGCGCCGGATATCCCGTGGTCGGCATGAATCTCCACGCAGCCAGCCGCTAAGAGTGCGGATCGCTGCAAATCCAGGTTCTGCTCGCTGGTTGAGACGCGAGCGTATCCAATCCTTCGCATGGGCACCATATTGCACCGATAAAATCCAGATTCCGGTGCGTTTTCAAGATGATGATACCCGACCGGCCCTTGACGAAAAGGAACCCTTTTGTGCGAAGAAGAATATGTGTTGACCGCCAAAACCGCTCGAAGGAAATCAAACGCTTAAGAAATGCAGCTCCCGACCATCAGCTTATGACGGAAGGGTTCCCTTTCGTGCGGCTATCTCGGTGGCAGCGCACGGAGCGGCGATGAATTCCCTTCAAGCTCTTTGGTCAACTCGTAGCAGGGGCAGTGATGCACCTCGACGAAAGGCTCTATTACGAACCCTGCTTGTCGCATTTGCTGCGCTAACAGCGACAGCCGCCTTTGCCGGGTCAAAAACTCAGGATGCTCTCAAAGGTATCGGCTTCAGCTATCCGCGGCTGTATGCGATCTCGAAAGCCTGCAACATCGAGATGCCGAAGAACGCACTGCGCAATATCATCCACCCGATCATCGTGGCTGGAGGAGATTATCAGCAAGCCCGGCTTCGACTTGATCAGTTGGCGGAAGATGAGGTCAATCGGACCGGCAGCAATTGTGATGATACGCTTCGCAATGCGCACGCGACCGCGCTCAAGAATTTCGAGGAAGATGCCAAAGAGCTATCCGATGCCGTTATCCAGGAGTATGTGAGACAACGGTAGGTTGCGTTTGTCTCTTTGAGAGCAGCTTCATCGGCAATTACTTCCCCAGCGGTTAGGGCAACCCGATCCAGGAACTCGCTGGCACGCTCCACCCGCCGGGTGCTCCAATCCTCATCTGGCTCGCCGATACCACCTATGCACGCCTCCCCCCACATTTCCACCGACAGGTGGCGCGCCACTATTGACCAGCTAGAGCAGATCACCCGGAACTTCGGTCCAGGCTACCCTGTCGCTCTTCGCACACAGATTATCACGGCACTCGGCGAAGTCGGTAGTATCTGGCCTGATAGCGTGCGTGAGAAAGTGGCCTCCTAAAAGCGAACCAGGTTCGTTTTTGAAACCAGCATGGGCGCTCCCCGTGTTTCCATGCCTTGATCTTGACACTTAACATCTGATGTTATATGTTAAGGCAGTCAAAGCGAGGCCGACATGGTAAAATCACCCGCCGAATATCAGAGAGCATACAGAGAGCGAAAAGCCGAACTGGCGAAACAGGCCGGCGACCCGACCGATCATATTGCGACACGGCCTTTCAGTGATTTCGTCGCCGACGAATATCCCGATTGCATCGCACATTATGTCGCGGAAGAATCCCTCGCCTGCGTCGGCATCGAAGCACCGACCTTCGACACCGACACCGATGACCACTGGTCGCCAGAATGGGACATCCCTAATCGCGGCTCCGTCGGTCGCGCCGAGCGCATGGTTGGAGCTTTCCTCGATGCTGCAACGGAACTCGCGACCGCCATCAATCGATACAAATGCCAGGAGATCGAGCGCGCGGTTTCGACCCTCGAGAATAAAGACCTGACCAGTCCGGCAGCGAAGAAGCAGGCTCTTGCCGAAATGGCGCGCCTGACCCGGATTCGCAGCCACCTGGAGAAGAAGGAGCGCTGGACGTTCCCACGCTACACCGTAACAGGGGATTTTTGACATGGCCGAACTTCAGATGGCAAATGAAGAGCTTCGCAACTTCGATCTCAGCGGAAACACCGTTAATGCGTTGGCAGAGACCACCCCGCTGCCGCACACCCCGGTGGCCTATGACAAAGACACCATCGATGCGACCGCTCGGATCCACAAACTCTTCGACAGCATGAAGGCGGGCGCGTTCAAGATCGGCAAAGAGTTGAACGCGGTTAAGGCTAAACTCGGACACGGGGAATTCCTGAGGTGGCTCGCGGCCGAATTCAGATTTTCTGAGAAGACGGCGCAGAACTGGATGAACGCGGCATCTGCAGTTGCAAAAAACGAGATGCTGGCGGCTCTTCCCGATAAGTCGCTTTATGCCCTTGGATCCAAGGGCACGCCGCCCGAAATCGTTAATGAGATAGCCGCAGAGGTGAAAGCGGGCACCTCTCCGAAGACGAAAGAAATTGTGGCTCGGGTTAAAGAGGCTAAGGCCAAAGCCGGTGCTCGCGCCGCAGCAAAATCAACAAGCGCAGCTGCAACCAAGTCGTCAGAGACCGTGAAGGCACCGGAGCCGACGAAGGACACTCCGAAAGAGGCAGCAAAAAAGGCCGTCGCGCTGGCGAAGAAATTGGCGAACTTCCCGGAATTCTATGAACTTTGCAAACTGGCAGGCGCCCACGCATTTCATAAAGCACTAATGGAGGAAACAGCGGCGGCAAGTCCGGGCTACGGCACTTTTTAATCCGCCGCTCGGTCTCGTGCACCTCCGACCAGAAGCCCGCCGCTCACAATGGCAGGCTTTTGTTTGGAGTAGAGGGATTCTATCCGTAGGGGACTTGGGCATGACGATCCTCGACCGGCGCAAACGGGTTAGCGAAGGACTTGGGGCAGATCAAAGGGATAGCTGATGCGGTCGAGCCCAAATCGTTCTGCAAACCGGTTGACGCACGCGAGCGTCCCGGATGATCCTCCGGCATATTGATTTTTCATTGCTCGAATCGTTGGGGGCGGTGCGCGCATGAGTCAGCAGTTTTTCGAAAAGCCAATTTTAAATTCGCCTTATGATTTTCCGGCTCGCCATTGGGAACTTGACGCCGACGGTCAGCCGACGAATCAGATAATCGCCACAAGGCGACGCTCCGCGCTTATCAGCCCTGTCCCGAAGCCAAAGAGGCGACGTCAGAACCAGAAGCAGGGCGCGTTTGTCCTCGGCTCAGGGAATGAACTCTCGACCGAGACTCAAGAGTATAATCCAACCCCCATCATCAATGAGGTGCGAACCTACGTTGAAACATGGCGCAATTTGCCGAACCCTGATCAGTGGCTGGTCACTCCTGAAACAGCTCGGCTGCTAAAGCACTGGCGGCACCATTCTTTTCAGAGCCTCAAACCGTTCTTCTGTCAGATCGAAGCGGTCGAGACCGCGATATGGCTCACCGAGGTCGCGCCGAAGATGGGTGCGCAGACCGCCAAGTTCTGGGCGCACATCAAGGGCGGTAACGAGCAGGCCAATCCGGAACTGATGAGGTTGGCGCTGAAGCTGGCGACGGGCGCCGGCAAGACAACCGTGATGGCGATGATCATTGCATGGCAGACGGTCAATGCCGTGCGCCATCCCAACAGTAAGCACTTCTCGCGTGGTTTTCTCATAGTCGCCCCTGGGATTACGATCCGCGACCGCCTACGCGTGCTGCTCCCGAACGATCCGGAGAGCTACTACCGGCATCGCGAGATCGTGCCGCCGGACATGCTCGCGGATATCGACCGCGCCAAAATCATCATCACGAACTATCACGCGTTCAAGCTTCGCGAGCGTCTGGACGTCGCCAAGGGAACGCGGACCGCGCTCGAAGGCTGGCGTGGCGAAAAGCTGCAAACCCTCGAGACCGAGGGCCAGATGCTTCAGCGCGTCATGCCCGAACTGATGGGAATGAAGAACATCGTCGCGCTGAACGACGAGGCGCACCATTGCTACCGTGAGCGCGTCAAGGATGCATCGGGCGAAACCGAAGACGATCTGAAGGGCGAAGAGAAGGAGGAGGCCAAGGAGAATAACGAGGCCGCGCGAATGTGGATTTCTGGCCTTGAGGCCGTCAAACGCAAGCTCGGTCTGGCTCTCGTCTACGATCTGTCGGCGACACCGTTCTTTCTGCGTGGGTCAGGCTATATCGAGGGAACGCTGTTTCCCTGGACGATGAGCGATTTCTCGCTGATGGACGCCATTGAATGCGGGATCGTCAAACTGCCTCGTGTTCCGGTCGCCGACAACGTGCCCGGCGGCGACACACCGAAGTTCCGGAACCTCTGGGAGCATATCGGTAAGAAGCTTCCGAAGAAGGGGCGCGGCGCATCCAGCAAGCCGCTTGATCCCCTGAGCCTCCCCGCCGAACTGCTGACGGCGCTCGAAGCTCTCTACGGCCACTATAAGAAAACGTTCGAGCTTTGGCAGGCCAAGGACATCAGCACTCCGCCTGTCTTCATCGTCGTCTGCAACAACACTTCGACATCAGAGCTGATCTACAAATACGTCTCGGGCTTCCACCGCGAGAACGACGGCGGGGAGTCGAGCACCCTTGAGAACGGTCGCCTTGATCTGTTCCGCAACTATGACGATTTCGGCAACCGCCTGCCTCGTCCGAACACAATCCTGATCGACAGCGCGCAACTCGAATCGGGTGAAGCGCTCGACAAGGACTTTCGCGAAATGGCCGCCGACGAGATCGAGCGGTTCAAGCGTGACATCATCGAACGCGGTGGCCGAGACGCGAACGATATCCTGACCGGGGGCGAAATCGACGAGGCGACGCTACTCCGCGAGGTGATGAACACGGTTGGCAAGAAGGGGCGGCTGGGCGAACAGATACGCTGCGTCGTGTCTGTGTCGATGCTAACCGAGGGCTGGGATGCGAACACAGTCACGCATATCCTGGGCGTGCGCGCCTTCGGCACTCAGTTGCTTTGCGAGCAAGTCGTCGGCCGTGGCCTTCGCCGTCAATCCTACGTCCTGAATGAAGAGGGGTTGTTCAACGTCGAATATGCCGACGTGCTTGGCATCCCGTTCGATTTCGCGGCGTCGCCCGTCATTGCGCCGCCGGCCAAACCACGCGAAACGGTGCGCGTCCACGCGGTCAAGCCCGATCGTGACGCGCTGGAAATCGTCTTTCCGCGCGTCGAGGGCTATCGCGTGGAGCTTCCTGACACGCGCCTCGACGCCATCTTCGGACCGGATCACGTGCTGCACCTGACGCCAGCGCTAGTTGGGCCGTCAGTGACGAAGAACCAGGGCATCATTGGCGAAGGCGTCGATCTGACGATCGAGCATCTTAAGGACATGCGCCCCTCGTCACTCGTCTACGAGTTGGCCTCGCACCTGCTGATGTTCAAGTATCGTGATCCTGGCGGCGAGCCGAAGATGAATCTTTTCGGCCAGCTCCGGCGGATCACGCGCCAATGGCTAGATGGCGGCTATCTGCGCTGCTCGGGCGGCACTTATCCCGGCATGCTGAAATACAAGGAAATCGCCGACATGGCCGCCGAGCGCATCAAGGCGGCAATCACCGAGACGCTCGCAGGTGAACGCCCGGTCAAGGCCATCCTCGACGCCTATAATCCGACTGGCTCGACCGCTTACGTCAACTTCACCACGTCGAAGGAAACGCGTTGGCAGACGAACGGGCCGCCGCCTAAGTCTCACGTCAACTGGGTAGTCTGCGACAGCGACTGGGAGGCTGAGTTCTGCCGAGTGGCTGAAGCGCACCCAAGGGTTCGTGCTTACGTGAAGAACCAGAACCTCGGCCTCGAAGTGCCATATCTGATGGGTTCAACGCCCCGCAAATATCTCCCGGATTTCGTTGTGCAGGTAAATGACGGGAACACCGAGCCGCTGAACCTGATCGTCGAGATCAAGGGTTTTCGCGGTGAGAATGCCAAGGAGAAGGCGAACACCATGTGCTCCTATTGGGTGCCGGGTGTGAACAACCTGGGCAAGTTCGGCCGCTGGGCCTTCGCGGAATTCACCGCCGTCTACGAGATCGAGGCGGAGTTCGAAAAGCTGATGGAAAGGCTGGGAGCGCGGGATGCAGTCCAGTAATTTGCCAGACGAAGCGAACAGTCTGTTTTGGGCCATTATCGGATATTCCCGCTGGTGGCTCTCCACCGACGCGCCTTTTCTTGATCGTATCGCCCAGAATGAAGGCCGCCTTGAGATCGAAACGGCATCAAATATAATGACCAACTACAATGTAGCTCGCGGATTTGAAAATCGGGCATCGATTGAGTTCAGTAAGGCCATAGAGATAGTAAATAGCCGCGCACTCTGTTGGCCTGATAATCTTCAGGAGCGATATTTCTTTTGTGAACGATTGGCGAAGGAATGGCATGCCATTAGCGCTACACGCAACCTTCAGATTTCTGCGGCGACCAAGGTGATGTGGTTCCTTAGACCTCAGTGTTGGACTATGTTCGACAGCTATGCGGCAAAAGGGATGGGGGTGTCGTCGGCCGAGCAGTTCTACGCGGCCCTTGAATCGAACGGCTTTTCCGGCGCAGTTGCACGCCTCACCACTGTTATTACCAATAGCGAATGGCCGTCGCTGCCCGCGACCAAGGTCATCGACTTCTATTTGATGCGGCGCGGCAGCTTTGGCGGCGCGGCTGAGATGAGTGACACAAAAGCTTATCTTCAAGCGATGCCGGACACTGCCCGCAAAAGCCTTTTTGAACTCGCAACTGATGCTCAGGATGAATTGGGCGACGAATTTCTCCCTGCCATTGCGCGAAAGCGGCGGAGTGGAAAATGAGCAAGAAACCAATCTCCGTCGAAGCCCTGAAGCATGACGCCGCGACGCGGAAGAATATCCCAACGGCGGAATACGAAAGCGTCATGCGGGAAGAGGATAAGACGCCGGTTCAGCTCGCCTATGAGCGCCGCAACCGCGATCTCGATCCGCAGTTAGTCTGGCGTGGCAAGGACGAGCAGGACTGGTCCGATCTCATCGTCGCGGCATCCCCGCTCTACATTCAGGAGAAGGTGCACCCGAAGGCCATCGTCGATGACCTGAAGCGCGAAACGAAACAGCGGGCGGAGGAGGCTTCGCCACGTGCGCCCGATCTCTTCGCCGATTTCAACGGGCTGAAGGACCGTGAAGCCGCGACTGAGTTCTACCAGCACGACCAGCACTGGTCGAACCGGATGATCTCGGGCGACAGCCTCTCAGTGATGACGAGCCTTGCCGAGCGCGAGGGCCTGCGGGGCCAAGTGCAGTGCATCTATTTCGACCCGCCCTACGGCATCACATTCAATTCGAATTTCCAGTGGAGCACGACCTCGCGCGACGTGAAGGACGGCGCGAAGGATCAGATCACGCGCGAACCCGAGCAGGTTCGCGCCTTCCGCGATACGTGGCGCGACGGCATTCACTCCTACCTCACCTATTTGCGAGACAGGCTGACGGTAGCGCGGGATCTGCTGCACGAAAGTGGCTCGATCTTCGTGCAGATAGGCGATGAAAACGTGCACCGCGTGCGAGCGGTGATGGATGAGGTATTTGGAGATGAAAATTATGTATCGGAGATAGTAGTAAAGAAGAAGGGAAGTCAGACTAGCGGGGCCTTAGAGCCGGTCAATGACTTCATTCTCATGTATGCTAAGCAAATTCCCAGTCTGAAATTTCGCAG
This sequence comes from uncultured Alphaproteobacteria bacterium, assembly GCA_937988775.1. GTDB lineage: Bacteria > Pseudomonadota > Alphaproteobacteria > Rhizobiales > Beijerinckiaceae > CALKHP01. The sequence goes on along the minus strand of CALKHP010000029.1, from coordinate 10,213 downwards.
GCTATGGCTTGTTCGAGAAGATGAAGAGATCTTCGAAGATTTTCCGTTTGTTGAACTGCCAAGCGGAGAACGACTTAGAGTAAGCGAGCTAGGAATTCGCGACGGGGTGGAATATAAATCCAACTTCCGCCAGTTCAAGGCCAAGTATCCGGACGTGCGGCTCTTTGGTCTAAATCCGCTCAAAAGCGGTGGCTTCCGGCGGAATCAGTCCAGAGATTTCCGCCTGCATGGCCGCGTTTTCCCGATCGGCGATGGGCAATGCTGGAAACACACGGTGATTTCGGACGACGGTGAAACACCGGGTATGACTCGCTTAACCTACGCTGATCGTCTTTTTCCGCTGAACAGAGATGTTAGATTTGTTAGATATTCCCCAGTTCCATCGATAAAGCAGATGTCAAACTGGTGGGATGGTCTTGGCGGCGCCCCCAACCAAGTTTACGTTGTTCAAACAAATATCGAATTGGTAAAACGATGCATTTTGATGACGACCGATCCAGGAGATCTTATACTTGACCCTACGTGCGGTTCCGGCACCTCGGCTTTTGTTGCCGAGCAGTGGGGGCGGCGCTGGATTACGATCGATACAAGCCGCGTCGCCATCGCGCTTGCCCGGTCACGCCTAATGGGCGCTCGGTATCCTTACTATATTCTGGCCGACAGCCCTGAAGGCCAGCACAAGGAAGGAGAGATTACGCGCACGCCGCCTAGAAGTGCGCAAACGCATGGCAATATCCGCCATGGGTTTGTCTACGACCGAGCGCGCTCGGGAACGTCCGGAGCTATCGCCAACAACAAAGAGATCGATACAATTTGGGAGACTTGGCAAGAGACGCTGGAGCCCTTGCGGACTAAGCTTAATGCTACGCTCGGTAAAGCTTGGGAGGAATGGGAAATCCCTCGCGAGCCAGCGCCCGGTTGGTCATCTGACGCCCAGGCTATTCACGCCAAATGGTGGGAGGCACGGCTTGCACGTCAGAGGGAGATTGACGCTTCGATCGCGGCCAAGGCCGAGTCCGAGTTTCTCTACGACAAGCCCTATGCGGACAATGCCCGCATCCGCGTCGCCGGGCCCTTTACGGTGGAAAGCCTATCGCCCCATCGCACGCTCGCGGTCGACTGGAACGACGAGTTGATAGACATCCTCGAAGCCGCCGAGGGCAAGCGCAAGGCCGCTGAGCGCGGAGACGCCGTCACCGACTTCGCGCATATGATCCTCGAAAACCTGAAAGCCGCCGGCGTCCAGCAGGCGCACAAAGAAGATCGCATCGGCTTCACCAGCCTCGCCGGCTGGCCCGGCAGCTACATCTGCGCCGAGGGCGTCTTCATGGAAGGCGAGAAGCAAAGGCGGGCGGGCATCTTCATCGGCCCAGAATTCGGCACCGTCTCGCGCCCCGATCTCGTCGCTGCCGCGCGCGAGGCAGGTGACGCCGGCTTCGACCTGCTGATCGCCTGCGCCTTCAACTACGACGCCCATTCCGCCGAGTTCGACAAGCTCGGCCGCGTGCCCGTGCTGAAAGCCCGCATGAACCCTGATCTGCATATGGCCGATGCCCTGAAGGCAAACGGCGCTGGCAACCTTTTCGTGATCTTCGGCGAACCTGACATCAAGATCGAGGATGCCAGCGACGGCCTGATCCGCGTGAAAGTCTTCGGTGTCGATGTGTTCAAGCCGCAGACCGGCGAGGTGATCTCCGAGGGCACCGACGGCATCGCGCTCTGGATGCTCGACACCGACTACAACGAAGAAAGCTTCTTCGTTCGCCACGCCTATTTCCTCGGCGCCAACGACCCTTACAAGGCACTGAAGGCGACACTGAGGGCTGAAATCGATCAGGAAGCCTGGGATAGCCTGAACAGCGACGTCTCGCGACCATTCCCGAAGCCAAGCACAGGCCGGATCGCGGTGAAGGTAATCAATCATCTCGGCGATGAAGTGATGAAGGTGTTTTCGGTGGAGTGAGATCGTGTCGAAATTTTATCGAGCCGGACACTATCGAAGGCATGCTTCCGGAACTGTCGCATGGGTGCGTCCTCACGACGTTAGCCGCGATAGCTGGGATCGCGAGAATTGGGGTGGACATGAATTTTCTCAATCGCTCAAGGTCGCCGACGCACAGTCCTTCTTAGAACGAAACGGAGCGCGCCGGTTATCTGGGTGCTTCATTCAGCCAAACGCGAAATGTCCGGTGTGTGGCTCTGCTGTCTTTTTCTACGCCAATTCTCATGGGAGCAGGGTCTATTTTGATGAGCTCGGATATCCTTGGACGAAGCACCCTTGCACGGACATAAGAAATGCGCCGGCGCCATTAGGTGATGCGGGGCGTCTTATCCGACGCACACAGGGGTTGGCGCAGGAGCTCATCGCTTCAGCTACAATTGCAGGTTGGCTGAATGGAAAGAACTTCGGATCTCGGTCCAAAACGGATTGGCATCTGGCGGTCATCGTGGATGTCCAGCGTATTGGCGATCTGAACACAATTCGTGCCGAGTATTTAGATTCGTCAAAATCAGAGATGATCAGCGTTCAGTGTTTTTCCGCGCAAGAAATTTTCACTGTCGAGGCTTTTATTAGTGTCCGTGGCGATGAAGAGTTCTCATTCATTGAGCTCCATTCGCTAACGCAAATTTACTTTAAGGCTAATGGCCGGGTCGACATCGTGTCGAGCGATCTCATTGATGATGTCTCTTCATCGCAGAGGCGCGAAAGCAAATCGACTCGCCCTCGAGCTGCAGTTCTCATACCTCCAATGAGATCGGTCATTGTATCGACCCACGACCTGACCGTCGAGGAGTTGGTCCATTTTGGAACCGACCCCGGGAAATTCAATCCTCTGATCAAGGAGCTTCATATTGTAATACGACAATACGCGCGCGAGGGATGCAGGAAGCCTCGTGACGTTTCTGCGCGCTTGAACCGTGAAGGCTTTCGCACTAACGCAAACGCTCCTTGGTCCATGCGGCTCACCTATTTTCTGCTTAAGCTCCTATTCGACGAATCCCGAGAGCAACGCCCTGAACAGGGTTTCGCGGATGTGACGATTCCCGTCAAAAATCCCGTCAAAAAGACTGCCGATCTCGACGCCAGGACATCAAAGCCTAAGATGAAATCTGGACCAATGTCATACGAAGAAATGGCAGAACGGCTCTCGCGTTTAGGCAGAGTTGTAAGGCAGACCAAATGACCGAGTTTCGCATCGCCGATACGTTCACTGACAGCTTAGCTCGCCTCACATCGCAGGAACAGAAGGCGGTCAAGATGACAGCCTTCGACCTGCAGATGGACATCTCCGCGTCCGGCCTTTCCTTCCACAAACTCGACCGCGCTAAGGACGCGAATTTCTGGTCTGTGCGCGTGAATGCTGATATCCGCTTGATCGTGCATCGCACAGCCACAAGCCTGTTACTGGCGTATGTCGGCCACCACGACGCCGCCTACAAATGGGCCGAGCGCCGCAAGATCGAGCGCCATCCGACAACAGGGGCAATGCAGCTTGTCGAGGTGCGCGAGCGCATCGAAGAGATCGAAACCTTCGAGCCGAAAGGGGGGCTGGCTTCAATAGAAGCCACTCAACCCGGCAAGCCATCAGTCAGCCTGTTCGACAATCTGCGGAAATACGAGTTGATGGCCTTCGGCGTGCCCGAGGAGTGGGTGGATGACGTTCGGCGTGCGACTGAGGACACACTGTTTGAAGTCTTGGAGCACCTTCCCCAGGAAGCCCAGGAAGCACTGCTGAAACTGGCTGTTGGAGAAAAGCCGGAACCGCCACAGCCTGCACCCGTTGATGCCGATCCCTTCGCACACCCCGATGCTCAGCGCCGTTTCCGCGTGCTGACCAATGTCGAAGAGTTGCAACTCGCGCTCGACTACCCCTGGGATAAATGGGCCGTCTTCCTGCATCCGGCCCAGCGCGCGCTGGTCCAGCGGGATTTTTCTGGCCCGGCCCGCGTCTCCGGCTCGGCCGGAACGGGCAAGACGATCGTGGCCTTGCATCGCGCTGTTCATCTCGCTCGCTCAAGACCACAGGCGCGCGTGCTGCTGACGACATTCTCGAAACCGCTCGCCAACGCGCTGCGAAGGAAGCTCGCCAGCCTCATCGCGTCCGAGCCGGGGACAGCCTCACGTATTACTGTGAAGGCAATCACAGCCGTCGGCTACGATCTCTACGCCGGGCGTTTCGGCCAACCTCAGATCGCTGCGCATACCCTGATCAAGACTTTGATCGCAAAGGCGGCGGCAGAAGTTGAAGGGCATAAATTCTCTTCCCACTTTCTTTATGACGAATGGACCGAAATCGCCGACGCTTGGCAGCTGAAATCATGGGAGGCCTATCGCGATGTCTCCCGGCTCGGCCGAAAGACCCGCATCGGCGGCAAACAGCGCGAAATTCTGTGGGAAATCTTCAGCGGTGTGCGCAAAAGGCTCGCCGAACGTAACTCCGTGACTTGGGCCGAGGTTTTTGGGCAACTTACGAAAGGGTTGGCCGACAAGACGCAGCGACCATTCGATCACGCCGTTATCGATGAATGTCAGGATCTCGGTGTCGCTGAAGCGCGGTTCCTCGGCGCTTTAGCGGGCGAAAAGCCTAACGGACTGTTCTTCGCAGGCGATCTCGGCCAGCGTATCTTTCAGCAGCCGTTTTCATGGAAGGCGCTCGGTCTCGACGTGCGCGGTCGTTCCTTCACGCTGCGGATCAATTACCGCACTTCGCACCAGATACGCCTGCACGCGGATCGCCTTCTTCCGACGTCGGTCTCCGACATCGATGGCAATATCGAGGGACGTAAGGGAACTGTGTCGCTGTTCGACGGACCAGCGCCGCAGGTCACGGTTTGTCACAGCACCGAGGGTGAGGCCGACGTCGTTGGCGGATGGATCGCCGAGAGATTGCGGACCGGCTGTCAGCCGCATGAGATTGGTATCTTCGTCCGCTCAGAGGCGGAGTTGAAACGGGCAAGGGTAGCCCTGAAGATTGGCGGATGCCGTTTCGTCGAACTGAGCGACAAGGTCGAAGTTGAAGACGGGGCTGCGGCGATCAGCACGATGCACTTCGCCAAGGGGCTGGAGTTTCGATCTGTCGCTGTCATGGCGTGCGACGACGAAGTGATCCCCTTGCAGGTGCGCATGGAAGCCGTCTCCGACGATGCCGATCTGGAAGACGTCTACGATACCGAGCGGCACCTCCTCTATGTGGCGTGCACGCGCGCTCGCGATCATTTGCTTGTCACCGGCGTCGATCCGGTCTCCGAGTTTCTCGACGACTTTCTCAAAGGTGAGTAGGGGCGTCCCGCGCGGTAACAACGAGAGGTGGGGAGACCGCGCAGCCAAGACGCCCCGCCCCGTGCGCGCACCCGACACGATTCGAACTTGTGACCCGAGGAGGGGCACGTTAGCGCCGCAGTGGCCAAAGGTCTTCAGCACCCAGAAAGGCAGACGTTACATCGCCCCGCCCCCCGTGTATCTCGGCCCCCGCGAACCACGCCGCTTGGTTTCAAAGGAGAGGTGGCAGAGTGGTTGAATGCACCGCACTCGAAATGCGGCATACGGGCAACCGTATCGGGGGTTCAAATCCCTCCCTCTCCGCCAACAATCCTTCCGTCTATCTGATATCACTCGTATATTGTCGATGCCGGCGACGCAGTCCCAACATTAGTCCCAACATTCGGGGCGGCTAGCAGCGGCTCGCCGCGCGTCATGGCGAACACAGAAGCTTAGCATCGCGTAAGAAGCGGCCGCCTCGGTCCGCTGGCGAGGCTGGAACGCGCCGCTCCCGCGGGCTCGAAGACCGACCGGCACCCCTCCCCCTCGGCTTCTGGCAGGCCGCCGGCAGGGGGCGGGGGGTTAGAAATGGGCTTCCGCGCCTCCCCCTCCACAATCCCGCGCACGATTTTCCTGCCAGATTTTTTTGATGTCAGAATTTTTCTGACACGCCGAACGTGCGAAACGCTGGGGGCAGACAGCCAAAGAGCCTCGGGGAAACCCAGGACTCCTTGTCAGACCAGGGCTTGGATGATGGCGGCATTACCGAACAGCCAAGTCTCCCAAGGGCAGGTGGAAATTAGGAAAGTATGGCGAGGCTACTTCAAACTGTCGTTAACCGTACCTATCATATTGACAGGTCGATCGTCCTATCATTATGATAGGTGAATGAGCGATGACCCTCCTGACTGTCAGGTCGTGGCCTTCATGCCGCGCCCACGTGATTTTGAGAAACGGCTTCACCGGCTGGCCGATGATAGCCGAAACATCAAGTGGTCGCAGCATGCGCGAGATCGAATGCGAGAACGCGATATTTCGATCCGTGTTGCCTTGCATGTCTTGCGATCTGGAGTTGTCTCGGGGCCAATAATTCCCGGCAAAGTGTCGGGGGAATGGAAGGCAAAGGTTGTCTTGACTGTTAAAGGGCGTCGAGAAGTCGGCGTCGTAGCAATAGCTGTAAGAGACAGCTATATCATTGTGAAAACTGTAGAATGGGAAGATGTGAAATGACAATCCACCACTTTGTCCGGCATGGAGAAGAGCTCTGCAAGGAGCCTCTCCATTACACGGACTGCGGGCTGGACAACATCTACCTCAAAAATGGGTTCTCATGGGAGAATGACGAAGAAGACCGGTATCTTACCGTTTCTGATATTGATGGTCTTCACCGCGCGATCGGGCTCCACATAGTTCTGGCCCGCAAAGCGCCGTCTGGAAAGGAAATGCGCTTCCTGAGAAACGAGTTGTCTATGTCACAAGCCGATCTGGCGCGGACCCTAGGCGTGTCAGACCAAAGCGTTGCCCGCTGGGAAAAGGGGCAAAGCGAAGCGAACGGTGCCGCTGTTTTGGGCTTGCGTTTCATCTATCTGCTATCGCTTGTCCCTGCTAAGCAGAGGGAGAAGCTGATGGACAGTCTCTTGGAACGTCTTGAAAAGCTGTCTGAGTCAGATGAAACCTCTGACGCTATTTTCCTGTCTTATAACGGGAAATGGCGAGATCCGAAGTTGGTCGCAGCATGACCAATTAGTGACACATGCCCCGCTGCCGAAAGGTTGCGGGGCTTGTTCATATGCGCCGCCCCTCGCTCTTTCCACCGCTTCCCCTTGAGCGGGTTCACTCCGCTCACATATCCATCATAGTCCGCCAGCCGCGACCGGAAGTTTACTGCGCCCGCCGTGTCGGCTTAATGCCCGCCGCCGGCACTCGGACAATCTGCGCTCTGATCGCCTCCATGGCCGCGACGCCCTCGGCGCCGTTTTCCCGCTTCAGGATATCGTTGGAGGCTTCCTCGTAGGCGTCGAGGATTTCCTGCGGGTCGAGAATGCCCTTCACCACCAGAAGCTTTATGAGTTCGAACAGTGCGGTCGTGGTGCCGGCGAACAGGCGAGCCTGGCGCATTATCGCTTCGAGGTCGGGTGTAACGGGAGCGGGCATCTACGCATGTCCTTCAAAAGACAGGCCCCGCCGGTGGGTTTCGGCGGGGCGCAATATAAGGGTGAGTTTTAGGCGGCCAGTTGGTGCTCTTCGGTCCCCTCCAAGCGCTCGGCCTCGAGCAGTTTCATGGCGTCGTACAGCCGTTCCGAAACCAGCATCAGGCCGGTTCGCATCTGGTCTTGGTTCTCGGCTGGCAGGCCCCCTACCGCCATGAACATGAGTTCCACCATGTCGCGCGCAATGTTCAGGGTGTCTTCCGCTTCCACAATCTTAGCCATAATCAAACCTCGTCAGCCGCCGCCCTTGCTGGACCGCAGATACCGTGATAACAGAGTAAATATGACCAGTCAAACTGTGATAACACAGAAAAAGAGGCGAGGCCCCCAACCGACGGGCAAGGGCGAGTTAGTCGGCGTGCGACTGCATGAGCCCATGCTTGGCGCCATCGATGCATGGATTGCAGAGCAGCCCGAGCCGAAGCCCTCGCGACCCGAGGCAATTCGCAACGGCCTCAAAAGCTGGCTTGTCGGCCTCGGACTTCTGTCGACCGCTAAAGGGCAGAGCGGCGCCAGTTAATCGCGGCGCCATAAGCTAGACGGCGTTGGCCGCATCGGCTTTTCTTGCCTTGCGCCGCATCTCGGCTTGCCTGGCGCGCCAATCTCGCCAGCGCGATTTCCCGCCCAATCGCGCAATGGCGCGCCGCTTTTCAGGCGAAAGCTTCTCGGCGCGCGCTCGACCGCCTTTCGCTGACAGATTTTTTCTCACCTGCGCTCTCGCTTGCACTGAAGCGTTTGAAGCGTCGATGCTTTCTGACAGCTTGCCGGCGACAACTACTACGTCCAATCGGATGCCCAGCGCCCCGAGAATGGCGCCGAACGACATGTCGCCGAAGTGCCGGGCACCACATTCGATCTTGCCGGTATAGCCCGTCTGCACGCCGGCAATCTCGTCAACCGCAAGCTGCGACAGGCCGAGTTCCTGTCGCCGAGCCGCGATAAGCTTGCGCAGGTTCGCGTAGCTGGTGGCCGCGCCGAATACTCGAGGTTGGTGCACGGTCATTTCGCGACCTCAGCCTGCGACTTCAATCGGATGATGTAGCCAGCGCTCGACTGCCCCTCACGCCGTTGGCGGGCCGCATCCTGGCGAAGCGCCGCCCTGCGAACCTCTTCGAAAGTCGGGGCACGGCAGGAAATATCCTCGCCGGCGCGAGCCGCCCAATAAGCCTCGGCAAACAGTTCGGAGCCCGCCAGATGCCGGGCGGCCTTTCGCCGGTAGCCGACCGCCTTTGCCGCATCGTAAAGTCCATACAGCGTGTGGGTGCTGTCGTTCGGATGGCCGTGCACCATCAGGTGGATCATGGTGAGCATCCGCTTGGTGAGCGCGGCCGGCCCGCCGCGTGGCTTGCTGCGCGCTTTGGGCGCCGGCGCCGCGGCACGACGGGTAGGCTGCTCAGAAGGGTGGCAATGCGAGGAAGATAGAGGCGACATCAGCGCGCCTTTGCTTCGGCCGTCGGGCTGGGATTGGCAAACGTCGCACCGAGTTCAAACAGCGTCGGCGCGTTCGACCGTGCGCGCATCCGGGTCGCTTCACTCTCCGCCGCCTGACGCTTGACCCCAAGGTCGAGCAGGAACGGTTGACCGCTCTTGCCCTTGACATAGACCTTGGCCGTGTCCGCGCCGGAGTAGATGCGGTAGCGGCCGGCATCGGCATTCTCGAGCCGAAAGTTGCCCGAGGTGAAGAAGCCGGACAGCGAGGGCTTCAGCGCGGCGGCTGGCAGCGGCGCGCCGCCGGCCGTGACAGAATTCGCCATGTCGGCATCGGTCAAGGCGCGAATGCTGGCGTCCATATTGTCCTGCGTAGCGCCGTACCACGGGCCGATCACCTTGTTGCCGCGCATGTTGACGACGCCGCCGGTGACGGCCTGCACAGCGGTGTCGAGACGCCTGCTGTTCAGCACACCCGTGAGGTCGTTCGCGTCGCGCGACAGGAAGGCATAATAGGCTTCGACGCCTGACTGCATCGCCTGCCGAGTTTCGGTGGTGTAGAGCGCCGGCGGCAGCGCCTTGCCAAGCTCGGCAACGAGGTCAGAGCCTTTCGGCCCCAGCTTCGGCTCGGCCTGCAAGGCAGCGTAGCCAAGAAGGATATCCTGCGCAACCTGCGGCGCCACCGCCTGTACGGAGCCGGCCACCGCGAAGACGCGACCGGCATCGCCCGACTGGCCAAGCTGCGTCAGGGTCGCGCGGCGCTGCGCTTCCGGCAGAGACGAGACGGCGGCCATCAGGTTGACACGCTGCTGCACGGAGCCATTGGTCAGCACGCTCTTGGCCTGATCGATCTCCGTCGGCGGGATGGCAGAGTTCGTCTGGTCGCCGGTGCGCGCCGCGATGGAGCCCATAATCTCCGCGCGCTGATGCAAGCCGGTAGCGAGGCCCTGCGGATCGTTGAAGTCAAGCGGCATCGGCGCGCCGCGCGGCGCCCATCCGCGCGAGACGGCGGCGCCAATCGGATCGTTCTTCAGTTCCTTCAGGCCGCTCTCGTAGAATTCCTTGGCATGCTGCGCCACCAGGCTCTGATAGATCGAGCCGCCTTGCGCCTTCTCCTTGATCGCGCCGATGTAGGCTTGGCCCTGGCCGGGCGGGAGGTTGAGCGCCTGATTACCGCGCACCATGCCCTCGGTGGTGGCTTGGATTTGTTGCGCCTGCCCTGCCAGCTTCGGGTTGTTCTGTGCCAACTGCGCATAATTCGCCATCACGTCGGGCGACGGCAGGATATTGTTCTTGAGGCTGGCCTGGATCGATG
>CALKHP010000028.1 GCA_937988775.1 uncultured Alphaproteobacteria bacterium | reverse complement strand
CGCCCATCATCTTCTTCATGAACAGGGACTGGAAGATGAAGAGGCCGAACGAGAATCCGGCAACATACTCCACGATCAGGTCGATCCACATCGGAAGGCCCATGAGCGCCGTCACCGCCGCCGCGAGGATGATCCCCGTGGCGTCGCCGGCGACGCAATGGATGGTACTTCCGATCCCCTGCTTCCACAGCGGCGACGTGAATTGCTCGTGCTCACCGGGACGCGGCTCCTTGTCCGCCAGCACGTAGAGCAGCAGACCGAACGGCCCCATGTAGAGCGTGACGAGGATGAATCCCCATTTCATCACTGTTGGTTCGGGATTGCCGTTGAACTGGTCGAACGCAACGTAAGCCGTGGAGGCAGTCGCGAGCACGAACCAGACGATCAGGAAGTAGTCATAAGGAAGGGCAATCGTGAAGACCTCGTTCAAGCCCGGTCGCCGTGCATACTAATCCGCATCGATCGCAGGCTTATTACCGGTTGCCCTTTAAACGACTGAGACGTCGCATCGTTCTTCCCGACAACGGCGCCGACGCCGAAAAACGCGATAGTCCGTCGGTTCGTCATTCATTCTCCCCTTTCGACCCGATTGCGACGGGCGTGACCGATGCCTTGGGGGCGCGGGCATCAAGCGTGCGGGACCATGTCCGATAGAGCGCGACGGCCGTCATCAGCACCACGCCGCCAACGCTCACCCCGATCTGGGTGATCAGGCGGTCTGAATACATCTCCAAAATGAAATGCCCAACGAACGACAGGAAAATCCCTACGCAGAACACCTCCAGCGATCGCTGACCGCAAACGATGACCGGACGAGCCAGTTTTGAATCGAGACCTTTCCAGTCTCGCGGAACGAGGTGAACAACGATCACAGCAAGCGCCAGAAAATGAACGATCCTGTAGGGTGCAAGATTGGTTTTCTCACTGAGAACATCGAACACGGGCGACAATGCGGTCGATAGACCAAAGCGAGCACCGATCGTTACGACGAATGCGAAAACCACGAATGCCACGCTCGCAATCAGGACCGTTCGGGACCGGGCCAACGCCTGTGCTCGGGCGGCGCCTCCCAACGCCGCCCATGCCCCCATCGTGAACAGAAGCTGCCATGCCAGCGGATTGAAATACCACCCGCCGGACGGATGTGCAGGAAAATTCGAGCCAAAATGACGCGCCAGCACGTAGACCATGATCGACGCGGCCAGCGCCGCATCCGGAGCTCTCATCATCAGGATCAGCAACGGGGCAAAACCCGCCATCAGCACGATGTACAAGGGCAGGACATCCAGATTGAGCGGCTTGAACTTGAGAAGGAGCCCTTGCGCGAGCGTTGCCACCGGTTGTTCGATCAGTCCGGCAACGTTGAACTCGTCCAGGAGATGAGAATGTCCGTAGTTTTGCGCCACGTACCCGATGGCTACGGCGTAGAACACGAACAACAGAATATGCGCCACATAAAGTTGCCAGACCCGGCGGATCAGCAGGGCCGTCCCCGCGAGATATCCCTGTGCGACCATCTTGCGTGCGTAGATGAACGCGGCGGTGTAACCGGAAATAAACACGAAAACGTCCGCGGCATCGCTGAATCCGTAGTTTCGCGTGGTCACCCAGGCGACCGCATTGTTCGGGATGTGGTCCAGGAAGATCGCCCAGTTCGCCAGGCCGCGGAAAAAATCCAGCCGGAGGTCGCGCCTGGCGGGTGATGTTTCCTTTGCCATCGCTCTCTCCGTTACCGTCAGCACGGGCGGGTGGATTTGCATTGAACGATCATCCGGCATGGGAAGGCTCAATCGTGGCTCTTAGGACCTGCCGCGATTTCATTCTGTTTCGGCTCCGCTCCGGCGGAGCGAACGAACCGAACGATGCCGTCTCAAGGCTCCTCACAAATTCAATCTGAAAAGGAGACTTCCGCCGACATGAGGAAGTTCCGGATGCCACGGTATCTTTGCCCTGCGGACGCTTCGGAAGCCGAGCGCGCGGTAGAAGGCGATGGCGCGCGCGTTGTCGGCCCAGACGTGAAGCGTGATCGACCGAAAACCTTGTAGCTTCGCCTCCGCGATGACGGCTTCGACCAGACGAATGCCGACGCCTTTCCGGCGCCAGGCCGGATCCACAGCGATATTGTTGAGCAAATAGCTTCGCGGATCGTTCAATCGGGTTCGCGCTTCCAAATATTCCTCGCGCACCGTCGGTTTGGTGTGGCGCTGTTCATTCTCAATGGCACGCGCCGGAAATGCATTCGCAAGGCCAACTAGTTTGCCATTGGATTCGGCCGCGAAACAGTTTTGGTATGAAAAGAAACCGGTCGCGGTTGCGATCATCTTGCGATAGATCGCCCGGGCATCCGCCGTTGGATCGATCCCCCTCGCAATGAACGCCAGCGTCTCTCCTCCGGCGATATCCGCCAGGATGGCAAGTGCTTCGCTATCGGCCGCTTGCGCCTTCCGGACCACGAAACTGGAAACGTCCCCTGCCCCGCAACCTTCGACGGCGCCTTCGTTGAACGAACCTGCATTCAGTTCGCGCCGGATGTCGCCCTCAATCATCGGCAAATCCATCGCGCGGACTGCAATCGGTCTTCCCAGATCGGGCTTCGCGTGCCGAAAACGTTGTAGCCGACCCAACGATATCGCTTCACCCGATCCAATACCGCGGGGCCGTCGATCCGAACGAAACGCCAAGCGGCGGGGTCGAAGATGTAGAGGCTCAACGCCGCGTCTTTCATCAAATGACGAGAGACACCGTGGGTCGGATCCGATCCGTGATCCTCACAGATCAAAAGCGAATTGCCGGACAAACAGGCCTTGGCGCCTTCGATGGCTTCAATCTCGACGCCTTCGACATCCAGTTTGATGACCATCGGTGCTTGTGCATCGAGGTCGTCCTTAAGAAGACCGTCGAGCGAAACGCGTCTCACCGCTCCAGGATCGTCATCCTTGACCGCATAAGTCGAGAACGCCTCGTGTCGTCGTCCCGCGACACGCACGAAACCGCCGGTTCGGCCGCCGATGGCTGCGTTCATGCAGCGATACCGGTTGCCGTTCAATCCGGCGTTCAACGCGAGCCGCGCGGCGTTGCCGGGCGAGACTTCGATCGCCAGGGCGGCCTGGCGGCCGAACGGCGCGCTCGATGCGAGAACCGACCAGTAGCCGAACCGGCAGCAGCGCCGTCCTGAGCGTGGCCGGGCGGGTGAGCTTGTGGCGGGTGCGCGCGTCCGGCGCGGCATGCGCGAAATCGGCATGCATCGCCAGGGTGAACAGGCAGGCCAGCGCCAGGAAACCCGCCGCGATGAAACCTGACTTGCGCATCCGCCGACCCTCCCGCACACCGGAAGGGCGCCATGCTCTTCCGTGTGGGTGGGTCGCCGCCGCGGGCGTTTCGGTTCATATGGGGCGGCGCCAGCCCTTGCGTTTTCCGCCAGTTGCGGTATGGAGCGCGCTCGTTCCGGCCGGAGGCTGAACGGAGAACCACAGTCGTGGCAGGGTCAATTGGCCCGTTCTCCCGTGTCTCCGCCTTCGAAAGAACCGTGTCGAGCCTTTCCGGGCTCGAAGGGCTCCGCGCCGGGAACGAGGTTTGAGAAAGGCAAAAGACCCAATGTCGCTATATGAACACGTCTTCCTGGCGCGCCAGGACGTGACCGCGCAGCAGGTCGAGGCCATGACCGAGCAGTACAAGGCAGTGATCGAGGCCGGTGGCGGCACGATCGCGAAGGTCGAGTACTGGGGCGTCAAGTCCCTCGCCTACCGCATCAAGAAGAACCGCAAGGCGCATTACGCGCTGATGAACATCACCGCTCCCGCGCCGGCCGTGGCCGAGATGGAGCGCCAGATGGGCATCAACGAGGATATTCTTCGTTTCATGACCGTGCGCGTCGAAGAGCACGAGATCGAGCCGTCCGCCATGATGCAGCGCCGCGACCGCGAGGAGCGCCGCGGTGATCGCGACGATCGCCCGCGCCCGCCGCGCCGCGACGATGACGGCGACAGCCGCCAGACCAACGAAGCGGGGGAATAACCGATGTCCACAGCCGCACGCCGCCCGTTCTTCCGCCGCCGCAAGACCTGCCCGTTCTCGGGCGCCAACGCGCCGAAGATCGACTACAAGGACGTCAAGCTGCTCTCGCGCTACATTTCCGAGCGCGGCAAGATCGTCCCCTCGCGCATCACCGCCGTCTCGGCCAAGAAGCAGCGCGAACTGGCCCAGGCCATCAAGCGCGCCCGCTTCCTCGGCCTGCTGCCCTACGTGATCGCGTAAGAGGCCAGACTCGCGAACGGGCCGCTCGCCGGCCCGTTCGCCTCACCGCCCGCTGACGGCTCAAGCCGCTGGCGGGATAGTTGGGCCGCCACGGCCCTAACCGCGACAGGCGGGACAGCTCAGGGCACCATGCTTTTCATTGTTGCATTGGGGATCGGCGCCGGCCTCGTTTCGGCGCTCCTGCTTGGAACCATCGCCGCCGGCACCATGGTCGGCCTGCTGCTGTTCTGGCTCGCGCCCCTTCCGATCATTCTCGCAGGTCTTGGCTGGCACTGGCTCGTGGCGGCGCTCGCGGCGCTGAGCGCCGGCATCGCGCTCAGCGAGGCGCTCAGTCCCAAGGTCGCGCTCGCCTATATGGCGATGATCGGCATTCCCTCGACGCTGCTGAGCGGGCTGGCGCTGCGCCGCATCGCACCCGCCGGCGCGATGCTCAACGACAATGCCCCTGCGGGCAGCCCGCCCGATGACGGTTTCATGCGCCCCGGCGGCCTCCTGCTCTCGATCTGCCTATATGCGACGGTGGCGGTGCTCGTCGGCGCGATGCTGATCGATCCCAACCTCGCCAGCCTGCAGGAGCGGCTGGCGCGCAGCACGGAAATGCTGCTGCGCCTGCAATTCGGTCTCGCCGCCGACGCGCCGCTGCGCATGCCCAATGGTGGCCAGGACCTCAGCGAATTGCCGCATCTTTATGCGCTGCTCGCGCCTTCCTTCGGCGCGGCGACGATCACGCTGACGCTGATCGTATCGCTCTGGCTCGGCGGGCTGATCGCGCGCGTCTCGGGAAAGCTCGCCCGGCCCTGGCCGCGTCTCGACCAGACCCGGCTTCCCACCGGCAGCATCGTGCTGCTCGCGCTCGGCCTCGGCCTGACGCAGATGGATGGCTATGCCGGCCTCACCGGCTCGGTGCTGACGACGCTGCTCCTGATCGCCTTCGCCCTCCAGGGCTTCTCGACCATCCATGCGCTCAGCCGCGGCCTGACGTTTCGCGGGCCGCTGCTGCTGGCGATCTGGCTGTCGGTGATGCTGATCGGCCTGCCGGTGCTGCTGATCGCCGGCTTCGGGCTGTTCGATCATTTCTTCGATCTGCGCCGGCGTTTTCCACGCCCGGACGGAAAAACCTGACCCTTCAAACACCAAGACACAGGACTTAAGGAGAGCAACAATGGACGTCATTCTTCTGGAGCGCGTGGCCAAGCTCGGCCAGATGGGCGAAACCGTCAGCGTCAAGGACGGTTACGCGCGCAACTACCTGCTGCCGCGCCACAAGGCGCTGCGCGCCACCGCCGCCAACAAGGCGCGTTTCGAGGGCCAGAAGGCCCAGCTCGAGGCCCGCAACCTGGAGCAGCGCAAGGAAGCCGACAAGGTCGCCGCCTCGCTCGAGGGCACCGTCGTGGTGATCCTGCGCCAGGCCGGCGAAACCGGCGCACTGTACGGTTCGGTCTCGGCCAGGGACATTTCCGAGGCGCTGAGCGCCGCCGGCACCACGCTCTCCAAGCAGCAGATCTCGATCAACGCGCCGATCAAGGCGCTCGGCCTGCACACCGTGCCGGTGTCGCTGCATCCGGAAGTCGAGGTCAACGTGCAGGTCAACGTCGCGCGCAGCGCCGAGGAGGCCGAGCGTCAGGCCCGTGGCGAGAACGTGCTCGCCCGCGAGGAAATGAACCTCGACGATCTCGGCCTCGAGGTCGGCAAGGCCCTCGCCGAAGCCGGCCCGCACGCCGAGATGTAAGAGCTGGTCCGGCTGGGTCCCGGGCTTGCCCGGGGCCTGCCATGGCGCCTTTCGCGTCGGGATGGGCCGGATGAACCGGCCCATGACGGTTGGGGAAGAGGACTGGCTTGTTGCCAAACCCACCATCGTCATCGGACGGCTTGACCGGCCGATCCCGATTGGACGAGCGCAACGGCATGCCCAGTGTCATTCCCGACGCGCGTGAGCGCGATCGGGAATCCAGGGGCCGAAGGCGCGAACGGCCCCTGGATTCCCGCCTGCGCGGGAATGACGCTGGGTCGGGCCAGTTTTCCCCAATCCTGTCCACAGCAGATAAATTCAGGGTGTGGCTTGACCTGATTCCACACCGGGGCGATGCGACTCCTGCTAGGACATTATGCCCGAGCACGAGGAGACTGAGATGGCGCTGGCGCCGGTGACCGCATTCCGCCCGAACGACACGCAGGCCACGCCCGAGTTCAAGACCGCGCCGCATAATATCGAGGCGGAACAGGCGTTGCTCGGCGCGGTGCTGGTGCATCCGGAAGCGTTCGACCGCGTGTCGGACTTCCTCGAGCCGGCGCATTTCTTCGAGGAACTGCACGGGCGCATCTACGAGCTGATTCGCCAGCTCATGCGCGCCGGCAAGGCCGCGACGCCGCTGACGCTGAAGCCGTTCCTCGGCGAGGTCGATCTCGGCGGCATCACCACGAGCCAATACCTCGCCAGGCTGGCGGCGGAGGCCACCACCATCGTCAATGCCGGCCAATATGGCCGCGCCATCTACGAAATGGCGCTGAGGCGCGAGTTGATCGTCGTCGGCGAGGAGGTCGCGGCGCGCGCCTATGACGCCCCGCCCGACGATACGCCGCGCCAGCAGATCGAGGAGGCCGAGCGCAAGCTCTATGCGCTCGCCGAGACCGGCCGCTTCGAGGGCGGCTTCACGCGGTTTTCCGATGCGCTGACCATCGCCATCGATGTCGCGGCCAAGGCCTACCAGCGTCAGGGCGGGCTGTCGGGCGTCTCGACCGGGCTCAGCGACCTCGACCGCATGCTCGGCGGTCTGCAACGCTCGGACCTCGTCATCCTCGCCGCGCGCCCGGCCATGGGCAAGACGTCGCTTGCCACCAACATCGCCTTCAACATCGCGCGCGCCTATCGCGGCGACACCAAGGAGGACGGCACGCGCGAGGCGCTCGACGGCGGCATCGTCGGCTTCTTCTCGCTGGAAATGTCGGCCGAGCAGCTCGCCACCCGCATCGTCGCCGAGCAGTCCGGCGTGCCCTCCTACAAGATCAGGCGCGGCGACATCACCGAGCAGGATTTCGTCAAGCTGACCGAGGCCGTGCGCGAGATGCAGAGCGTGCCGCTCTATATCGACCAGACCGGCGGCATCTCGATCGCGCAGCTGACCGCGCGCGCGCGGCGCCTCAAACGCCAGCGCGGCCTCGACCTGCTGATGGTCGATTACCTGCAATTGCTGACCGGCGCCTCGAAAAAGGGCGACAACCGCGTGCAGGAACTGACCGAGATCACCACCGGCCTCAAGGCGCTCGCCAAGGAACTCGACGTGCCGATCGTGGCGCTGTCGCAGCTCTCGCGCCAGGTCGAGAATCGCGACGACAAGCGGCCGCAACTCTCGGACCTGCGCGAATCCGGCTCGATCGAGCAGGATGCCGACGTGGTGATGTTCATCTATCGCGAGGAATACTACCTCAAGAACAAGCAGCCGAAGGAAGGCAGCGAGGAATTCAACATCTGGGTCGCGGAGATGGAAAAGGTGCACGGCAAGGCCGAGGTCATCATCGGCAAGCAGCGCCACGGCCCGACCGGCATGGTGCCGCTGCAATTCGACGCCGAGGTGACGCGCTTCTCCAACCTCGCCGCCTCCGACCACCTGCCCGAGCGGATGTGACGGCGATGCTGCGCCCGGTGTTCCTCATGCTCGATCGCGGCGCCATCGGGTTAAGCGCTTGCCCCGGGCGGGACGCGCCGCTGGCACTCGATAGCGATATTGTCGCGGCCCAAGGCGTCGCGATGGTGGTTTCGCTGATCGAGGCCACGGAAGCCCCGGACACGATCCGCGAGTTGCCGGGACTGCTCGACAGGCACGGCATCGGCTGGCGGCATTTCCCGATCGAGGATTACGGCGTGCCGCGCGGCGCCGCCTGGCCCGCCCTTGCCGGCGCGCTGCACCAGGTGCTCGACGAGGGTGGCCGCATCCTGCTGCATTGCTGGGGCGGCAAGGGCCGCTCCGGCATGATCGCGCTGCGCTTGATGATCGAGCGCGGCGAAACCTCCGGCGCGGCGCTCGAGCGTTTGCGCGCGTTGCGCCCCGGCGCGGTCGAAACCGACGCGCAACGCGCCTGGGCCGAAGCCGGGCAGCGCAGCACACAGGCGATCGCATGACAACTCTCTCTCCTCCGCGCGGCGAGCATGGCGCGCTGCTGACCATCGATCTTGCCGCGCTCGCCGCGAACTGGCGCCTGCTCAAGCAGCGCGCCGGCAGCGCCGAATGCGCTGCCGTGGTCAAGGCGGATGCTTATGGCATCGGCATCGCGCAGGCCGTGCCGGCGCTGTGGCGGGCCGGCTGCCGCTGTTTCTTCGTCGCGCATCTCTCGGAAGCGAGAATGGTGCGCGCGGCGGCGCCCGAGGCGGTGGTCTACGTCCTGAACGGTTTTCCGCCGGGCGCGGGGCCGGCCTATCACGCCATCGACGCGCGCCCGGTGCTGGGTTCGCTGGATGAGATTGCCGAATGGCGCACGGTTGGCGGCCCGGCGGCGCTGCATCTCGACACCGGCATGAACCGGCTCGGCCTGTCATCGGATGAATTCGCGCGCGCGCTCGCCGGCGGCGCTTTCGACGGCTTCACGCCCTCGCTGCTGATGTCGCATTTCGTCAGCGCTGAGGAAGCCGATTCGCCAATCAACCCCCGCCAGATCGCGGCCTTCGCCGCCTTCCGCCAGGCGCTCGCCAACGTGCCGGCGAGCCTGTGCAACTGTTCCAGCCTGTTCCTGCCCGAGCCGCCGCTGCATGATCTGGTGCGGCCGGGCTATGCGCTTTATGGCGGCAACCCGACGCCCGGCCGCCCGAGCCCGATGCAGCCGGTGGTGCGGCTCGAAGCCATGGTGATGCAGGTGCGCGAGGTCGAGCCCGGCGACACCATCGGCTACAACGCGCAATGGACGGCGCGGCGGGTGACGCGGATCGCCACATTGTCGATTGGCTATGCCGATGGCTGGCTGCGCTCGCAATCGGCGAGCGACGACCATGCCGGCGGCGTGACGCTGCTCGATGGCCAGCCGTGCCCGTTCGCCGGGCGCGTCTCGATGGACCTGATCACCGTGGACGTGACCGACCTTGCCGAGGGCGCGGTCAAGCGCGGCGACATGGCGGTGCTGCTCGGCGACGGCATCACGGTCGACGATGTCGGCCGGCGCGCCAACACGAACGGCTATGAAATCCTGACCGACCTTGGGCGACGCTTCGCGCGTCACTATATCGGCGGCTGACATGGCGCGCCCCAGGACAATCTTCGTTTGCCAGAACTGCGGCGCGGTCTCGCAACGCTGGCAGGGCAAGTGCGACGCCTGCGGCGAGTGGAACTCGATTGTCGAGGAAAGCGAAGCCGCCGCGGCGCCCCTGCCCGGCGGTGGCCGTGCCAGGAAGGGCCGGCCGTTCGCGCTGGAAGCGCTGACCGGCGAGACCAACGATGCGCCGCGCCTGCCGGTCGGCATCGCCGAACTCGACCGCGTCACCGGCGGCGGCTTCGTGCGCGGCTCGGTACTGCTGCTCGGCGGCGAACCCGGCATCGGCAAATCGACGCTGCTGATTCAGGCTGCCGCCGCCCTCGCCCGCCACAAGCACCGCGTGGTGTATATTTCCGGCGAGGAAGCGACGGCGCAGGTGCGGCTGCGCGCCGGCCGGCTTGGCCTTGCCGATGCGCCGGTGGAGCTTGCCGCCGAAACCAGCATCGAGGATATCCTGGCGACGCTGGCGCAAGGGTCGACGCCGCGCCTCGTCATCATCGATTCGATCCAGACGATGTGGACCGAGGCGGTCGAATCGGCGCCCGGCACCGTGACGCAGGTGCGCGCCTCGGCGCAGGCCCTGATCCGCTACGCCAAGGCGAGC
This sequence comes from uncultured Alphaproteobacteria bacterium, assembly GCA_937988775.1. Taxonomy (GTDB): domain Bacteria; phylum Pseudomonadota; class Alphaproteobacteria; order Rhizobiales; family Beijerinckiaceae; genus CALKHP01. The sequence goes on along the minus strand of CALKHP010000028.1, from coordinate 28,144 downwards.
GGCGCCTGCATCATCCTGGTCGGCCATGTCACCAAGGACGGCCAGATCGCAGGTCCCCGCGTCGTCGAGCACATGGTCGATGCCGTGATCTCGTTCGAAGGCGAAGGCGGCCATCATTTCCGCATCCTGCGCGGCCTGAAGAACCGCTTCGGGCCGACCGACGAGATCGGCGTGTTCGAGATGACCGGCGGCGGGCTCGCCGAGGTCGCCAACCCGTCCGCCCTGTTCCTGGAGGGCCGCGATGTCGGCGCCGCCGGCACGGCGGTGTTCGCCGGCATGGAGGGCACGCGCCCGCTGCTGATCGAGGTGCAGGCGCTGGTCACGCCGACGGCGCTCGGCACGCCGCGGCGCTCGGTCGTCGGCTGGGACCAGAGCCGGCTGTCGATGGTGCTCGCCGTGCTGGAAGCCCATGGCGGCCTGCGCTTCGGCCAGCACGACGTCTATCTCAACATTGCCGGCGGCCTGCGCATCGTCGAGCCGGCCGCCGATCTCGCGGTCGCGGCGGCGCTGGTCTCCTCGCTCAGCGGCGGGCGGCTGCCGCATGACAGCATCTATTTCGGCGAGATCAGCCTGTCGGGCGCGGTGCGCCCGGTCGTGCAATCGGCCAGCCGCCTGAAGGAAGCCGCCAAGCTCGGCTTCGGCGGCGCGGTGGTTCCGGCGGCAACCGTCGAGAATGATGCGCTTTTGACGGCACGCATCGCCCGGATCGGCGATCTTGTCGCCGATATCGCCGGCCGCTCCGTGTCCAAGACACAGAGTGACCGGAGCGACGTGACGGATTGAAAACACTGCTCTATAGAGAGGCTCAGCGTCGCGCCGCGCGCTGGACTGATTTCAACGACCTGCAAGGCCTGCCCGCGACCCTGGAGTGAAGATGCCGGTCACTTATCTCGATCTTTTCGTCATTGGCATTGTCATCATATCGGCGCTTCTGGCCATGCTGCGCGGTTTTACGCGCGAGGTGCTTGCCATTGCCTCATGGGCGATCGCGGCGATCGCGGCCTATGCGTTCCACCCGCTCGTGCTGCCCTACGCGCAGCAATACGTCTCGAACAAGACGGCGGCGCTCGGCGTCGCGGCGGGTTCCGTGTTCCTGATCACGCTGATCATCGCCTATTTCATCACCGCCAAACTGTCGGATGTGATTCTCGATTCGAAGATCGGCGCGCTCGACCGCACGCTCGGCTTCCTGTTCGGGGCGCTGCGCGGCTTCCTGATCGCGGTGATCCTGTTCATGTTCTTCCAGTGGCTGGTCGGCGAGAAGATGCCGACATGGGCCAAGGAGGCCAAGACGCGCTCGATGCTGCAATCCTCCGGCGAATGGGTGATGTCGCTGCTGCCGAGTGACCCGGAAGGCATCCTGCAACAGTTCAATGCGCCGCAGCCGGGCACCAATCCGCCGGCCGAGACCGCGCCGGCGCCCGACCGCAAGACCGAGCTGACCCCGGCGCAAAAGTCTCAAACCGCACAGAATTCCGCCGCGACCTCGCCGTATGGTAGCGCCGATCGCAAGGATATCCGGCGCCTGATCCAGACGCAGCCAGCAACGCAGCAGCAGTAGTAGAGCGAGGCCAGCCATGCGACAGCCCGGAGACAACGTTCTGAGCGAACAGGATCTTGCCGACGACGGCGATGTCCTGCGCGAGAAATGCGGCGTGTTCGGCATTTACGGCCATCCCGACGCCGCGACGCTGACGGCGCTCGGCCTGCACGCCCTGCAACATCGCGGCCAGGAGGCGGCGGGCATCGTCACCTTCGACGGCACGCGCTTCCATTCCGAGAAGCGGCTCGGCCTCGTCGGCGACCATTTCTCGCGCGCCGAAACCATCGCCCAGCTTCCCGGCAGCGTCGCCATCGGCCATACGCGCTATGCCACCACAGGCGGCACCATCCTGCGCAACGTGCAGCCGCTATTCTCCGAACTCGATGGCGGCGGCTTCGCCATCGCCCATAACGGCAACCTCACCAACGGGTTGACGCTCAGGCGCAACCTGATCCGCGAAGGCGCGATCTGCCAGTCGACCAGCGATACCGAGGTCGTGCTGCATCTGGTGGCGCGCAGCCGGCGCAACCGTTTCATCGACCGCTTCATCGATTCGCTGATGCAGATCGAGGGCGCCTATGCCTTTGTCGGCCTGACCAACAAGAAGCTGATCGGCGCGCGCGATCCGCTCGGCATCCGCCCGCTGGTGCTCGGCGAGTTGCAGGGCCACTACATCCTCGCCTCGGAAACCTGCGCGCTCGACATTATCGGCGCGCGTTTCGTGCGCGATATCGAGAATGGCGAGATCGTCATCATCACCGATGACGGCATCGAATCGGTCAAGCCGTTCCCGCCGATCGCGGCGCGGCCGTGCATCTTCGAATACATCTATTTCGCCCGCCCCGATTCCACGGTGAACGGCCGCAACGTCTATACGGTGCGCAAGCGCATGGGCGCGGAACTGGCGGCCGAAGCGCCGGTCGAGGCCGATGTCGTGGTGCCGGTGCCCGATTCCGGCGTGCCGGCGGCGCTCGGCTTCGCGCAGGCCTCCGGCCTGCCCTACGAACTCGGCATCATCCGCAACCACTATGTCGGGCGCACCTTCATCCAGCCGACGCAATCGGTGCGCGAGCTCGGCGTGCGCCTGAAGCACAGCGCCAACCGCGCCGTGATCGCCGGCAAGCGCGTGGTGCTGATCGACGATTCGATCGTGCGCGGCACGACCTCGCTGAAGATCGTGCGCATGATGCGCGAGGCCGGCGCCAAGGAGGTGCATTTCCGCATCGCCTGCCCGCCGATCCGCTTCCCCGACTATTACGGCATCGACACGCCGGAGAAGGAGAAGCTGCTCGCCGCCAACCACACGCTGGAAGAGATGCGCGCCTATGTCGGCGCCGACAGCCTCGCCTTCCTGTCCGTGGATGGCGTCTATCGCGCCACCGGCTACGAGAGCCGCAACCCGGTGCGCCCGCAATTCACCGACCATTGCTTCACGGGCGATTATCCGACGCCCCTGACCGACCAGGTCGGCGAGAGCCCGCGCCAGCAACTCTCCCTGCTCGCCGAGGCCAGCTAAGCCCGCCTTCGCCCGCCATAGAACACGACCGTGCTTCGACAAGCTCGCGCCCCCATGCCCGAGCCTGCCGAAGCGTGTTATGATCTGATGCGGACCTTGATCACTCTTCGCCATGCTTGAGACAACAGGTTCCATTTCATGACCGACGACCAATCCAACGATCCGTTCAAGGGCAAGCTTGCCGTGGTGACGGGCGCCTCGCGCGGCATCGGCCGGGCGATCGCCCTGGCGCTGGCCACAAAGGGCGCGCATGTCGTGGCCGTGGCGCGCACCGTCGGCGCGCTCGAGGAACTCGACGACGACATCAACGCGGTTGGCGGCCAGGCGACATTGGTGCCGCTCGACCTGACGGATTACGACGGCATCGACCGGCTCGGCGGCGCCATCAACGAGCGCTGGGGCAAGCTCGACATGCTCGTCGGCAATGCTGGCATTCTCGGGCCGCTGTCGCCGCTCGGCCATGTCGATCCGAAGGACTTCGCGCAAGTGCTCGCCGTCAACGTGACCGCGAACTGGCGCCTGATCCGCTCGCTCGACCCGCTGCTGCGCCTGTCCGAGGCCGGCCGGGCGGTGTTCGTCACCTCGGCGGCGGCGCGCAAATGCACCGCCTATTGGGGACCTTACGCGACCTCGAAAGCGGCCCTCGAGGCCATGGCGCGCACCTATGCCGCCGAGACGCGCAATATCAGCCCGGTGCGCGTGATGCTGGTCAATCCCGGCCCGCTGCGCACCGCCATGCGCCATATCGCCATGCCGGGCGAAGACCCGGAAACCTTGAAGACGCCGGAGGAATTCGCGCCGAACGTGCTGCGCTTCCTCGCGCCGGCCTCGCAGGATAGCGGCCAACTCTACGACTTCCAGACCAACACGATCATCCGCTTCCCCTGAGGGGGGAAGTTGATGTCATTCCCGCGCAGGCGGGAATCCAGAGGCCGAGGCGCGGACGACTCCTGGATTCCCGATCGCGCTTGCGCGCGTCGGGAATGACACTGGTGACGGCGAGGTTTTCCGAAGCGGGATCGGCGGATCAAGTCCGCCGATGACGGCTGAGATGTTCGCGCCTCGCTCTCAGCCGTCATGGGCCGGCTTGACCGGCCCATCCCGATACACGCGGACGCTGCGCGGCGGCAGCGTGAGCGGATCGCCACTTTGCGGGAAGTCCCGCGAGCATAGAGCGAGCGACCAGCCGTGCCCGGCCTTTGGCGCCGGCAGCGTCACGGCGACCGGGTCGCGACGCCGGTTGAAGGCGAGCAGCATGCGCCCCTGCCCGGCCTCCTCGCCGAGCAGCATCAGCAGCGTATCGAGGCCCTGCCACGCGGCATTGGCAACCGGTGCGTCACTGGCATCGCGCCATGTCACATCGGGCGCGGCGTCCGCACGCGGCTGGCCGGAAAAGAAGGCGTTCTTCGTCAGGGCGGCCATGTGTTGCCGCAGAGCGCTCAGCGCCGCCACAAAGGCCGCAAGCTCCCGGTCGCGCCTCGGCCAGTCGAGCCAGAAGCCGGCATTATCCTGGGAATAGCCGTTATTGTTGCCGCCCTGCGTGCGGCCGAACTCGTCGCCGGCGCTCAGCATCGGCGTGCCGCGCGCAAAGAACAGCGTCGCCAGCAGCGCGCGGATATCGGCGTGGCGCGCCGCAATCACGCCCGTATCGGCGCTCGCGCCCTCGATGCCGTTATTCCAGGAATGGTTGTCGCTGTCGCCGTCGCGATTGCCCTCGCCATTGGCCTCGTTGTGCTTGCTGGCGTAGCTGACGAGATCGGCGAGCGTGAAACCGTCATGCGAGGTGAGGAAGTTGATGCTGGCGCACGGCTTGCGGTGACGTTCGGCAAACAGGTCGGCCGAACCGGCGAGCCGTGTCGCCAGCGCGCCGGCGAGCCCGGCATCGCCGCGCCAGAAGCGGCGGACATCGTCGCGGAACCTGCCGTTCCACTCGGCGAGCGGCGCCGGGAAATTGCCCTGTTGATAGCCGTCAGCCCCGATATCCCACGGCTCCATGATCAGCACGCAACCAGCCAGCGCAGGGTCCTGCCGCAACGCGCTGAAGAAGGCGGCGTCCGGCGAAAAGCCGGCGGCATCGCGCCCGAGCGTGGCGCCGAGATCGAAGCGGAAGCCGGCGACGCCGCAAGCGCGCCATTGCCGGAGCGCATCGAGCATCATGCGCACCACGAACGGGTTTTCGCAGGCCAGCGTGTTGCCGCAGCCGGTATCGTTGGCGAAGCGCGACGGATCGCCGGGCAGCGGCCGGTAGTAGCTCGCATTGTCGAGGCCGCGCAGGCAGATGGTCGCGCCCAACTCGTCGCTCTCGGCAGTGTGGTTGAAGACGATGTCGAGCAGCACGCCGATGCCGGCTTGCGCGTAGCGCGCGCAGAGCCGGCGCAGGTCCGCCAGCCCACCCGGCGCCAGGCGCGGATCGAGCGCGAAGAAATTGACCGGATTGTAGCCCCAGGCATTGGCGAGGCCGAGCGCCGGCAGGTGGCGCTCGTCCATCCAGGCGGCGGTCGGCATCAGTTCGACATGGCTGACGCCGAGCCCGGCGATATGCGCGACAAGCGCCGGCTCACACAGGGCGGCCAACGTGCCCCGGATGGCATCCGGCACGCCGGGCGCGCGCATGGTGAACGACTTGACGCCGAGTTCGTAGATCAGGCCGGGCCAGCCGGCGGGCGCGGTCGGTTCCGGTCCCTCCGGCGCCGCCACGATGCAGCGCGGCACGAAGGGCGCGGTGTCGATTGCCGCCGCTGGCGGCGCGGCAAGCTCCGCCCGCCACTGGAACGGCCGGTCGATCAGGCTGGCATAAGGGTCGACCAGCAGCTTGGCGGCATCGAAACGGTGGCTCTCGCCCGGCGAAAACGGCCCGTGCGCCCGCAAGCCATAGCGCAGGCCCGCGCCGGCGCCGGGCAGAAATCCGTGATGGATGTCGCCGTCGCGGCACGGCAGCGCCAGGCGCTGCGTCTCACGCGCGCCATCGCCGGCGAACAGGCACAGTTCGATACGCTCGGCATGGCGGGAGAACACCGCGACCGCGAGCCCGCCCTCTCGCGGCCGGACGCCGAGGGCGGGCGGCAGGGAATCGGCGACGATCTCCATGCCCGCGCCTCAAGCCAGACGGTTCGGCACCGGCACGTCCCAGATCGTCTCGGCATATTGCCGGATGGCACGGTCGGCGCTGAGCCAGCCGCTGCCGGCGGTATTGATGACGCTCATGCGCCACCACGCCTCCGGGGACTGCCACAACTCATCCACTCGGCGCTGGGTCGCGGCATAATCGGCGAAATCATGCAGCGTCATGAACCAGTCATTGCCGCGCAGCGCGCCGATCAGGTCGGCATAGCGGTGGCGGTCTCCGGGCGAGAACGCGCCGCCCGCGACCGCCGCCAGCACGTCGCCGAGGTCCTGCGAGGCATCGATGACGGCTTGCGTGTCGTGCGCGTTCTGGCGCGCCTCGACGACCTGCCCGGCATTCATGCCGAAGATGAAGATGTTGTCCTCGCCGACATTGTCGCGGATCTCGACATTGGCGCCGTCGAGCGTGCCAATGGTCAGCGCGCCGTTGAGGGCGAATTTCATGTTGCCGGTGCCGGACGCTTCCATGCCGGCGGTCGAAATCTGCTCCGACAGGTCGGCCGCCGGCACGATGACCTCGGCGAGGCTGACATTGTAGTTCGGCAGGAACACCACCTTGAGCACGTTGCGGGTGGCGAGGTCGTTGTTGATGACGTTGGCGACATCGTTGATCAGGTTGATGATCGTCTTGGCGGTGGCGTAGCTCGAGGCCGCCTTGCCGGCGAAAATCTTCACGCGCGGCACCCAGTTGCGATAGGGCTGCGAGCGGATGGCATCGTAAAGCGCCACCGTCTCGAGGATGTTCAGCAACTGGCGCTTGTATTCGTGGATGCGTTTGACCTGAATGTCGAACATCGCCGCCGGATCGACGGTAATGCCGAGTTCGCGCCGGATATAGCGCGCCAGGTCATGCTTGTTGGCGGCGCGCGTCGCGGCGAATTTCTCGCGGAAAGCCGCATCGTCCGCCAGCGGCCGCAACTGGGCGAGCTTGTCGATATCGTCGGCGACCTCGGTGCCGAGCGCCGCGCCGAGCAGGCCGGCAAGCCGCGGGTTGGCGCCCATCAGCCAGCGCCGGGGCGTGATGCCGTTGGTGACATTGAGGATGCGGCCGGGAAACGCCTGGTTGAGCGGCGCGAACACCGTCTCCTGCATCAAGGCCGAATGCAGCGCCGAGACGCCGTTGACGGCATGCGAGCCGATGAAGGCGAGATGCGCCATGCGCACGCGGCGGCCATTCTGCTCGTCGATCAGCGACAGCTGGCCGAGATCGACCTTGCCGCCGAGCGGGCCGGACTTCACGCTTTCCAGAAAGCGCGAGTTGATGCCGAAGATGATCTGCATGTGGCGCGGCAGCATGCGCTCGAGCAGCGAGACCGGCCAGGTTTCGAGCGCCTCCGGCAACAGCGTGTGGTTGGTGTAGGAGAAGGTCTGGGTGGTGATGTCCCAGGCTTCGTCCCAGCCGAGCTTGTGCTCGTCGATCAGCAGCCGCATCAGTTCGGGCACGGCGAGCGAGGGATGGGTGTCGTTGAGCTGGATCGCCGCCTTCTCGGGCAGCAGCCTGACGTCGCGGAACTGCCTGATATGGCGGCGCACGAGGTCCTGCAACGAGGCCGAGGTGAAGAAATATTCCTGCCGGAGCCGCAATTCCTGCCCGGCCGGGTTGCTGTCGGCCGGGTAGAGCACGTTGGAGATCGCCTCGGCCCGGTTGCGCTCGGCGAGCGCGCCGATATGGTCGCCCTGGTTGAAGGCGTCGAGATGCAGCGGATGCAGCGCCTGCGCCCGCCACAGCCGGAGCGTCGAGGCATCGTGGCCGCGCCAGCCGATCACCGGCGTGTCATAGGCCATGGCGAACACGGTCTCGTCCGGCGTCCACAGCGCGGCATGCTCGGAATCGCTTGCCAGCGTGATCGAACCGCCGAACGAGATGCGATAGGCGCTTTCCCGGCGCTCGAACTCCCACGGATTGCGGAATGACAGCCAGTCCTCGGGGATCTCGACCTGCTTGCCGTTGACGATGCGCTGCTTGAACAGGCCGTGATCGTAGCGGATGCCGTAGCCGATCGCGGGCACGCCGGTGCTCGCCATGCTCTCCATGTAGCACGCCGCGAGCCGGCCGAGGCCGCCATTGCCGAGTGCCGCGTCGGGCTCGACCGATTCGATCTCGCCGAGATTGACGCCAAGCTCGGCGGCTGCCAGTTGCATCGCCTCGTTGATGCGCAGGTTGCTGAGCGTATCGGCCAGCGAACGGCCGATCAGGAACTCGAGCGACATGTAATACACGCGCTTGCGCCCCGTCCGGTAGCTGTCATGCGTCGAGCGGTGCCAGACATCGATGACATGATCGCGTGCCGCCAGCATGCAGGCGGTCAGCCAGTCATGGTCCTGTGCGACGGTCGGGTCCTTGCCGAGCGAATAGGTCAGTTTGCGGAGAATCTCGCGCTTGAGAAGCTCCACCGCCTCGCCCGATGGCGGGTTTCCGCCGGATACCGTCAGCATTTCTGTGTCCACGAAACGAGGCCCGATCTGTTGGAGGGGCGCCATGCGACCACAAGGGTGCACCAGATGCAACGTGACGCAATGCCCGGCGCACCGGATTCTCCACCTCCGGCCGGGGCTGGCGATGCGGGCCGGATCATGTGCCGGGCCGCGCCGGCCCGCATGGCCTATACAGCGTCGGGTTCTCGGGTATTCTCTTGATGAGTCAGGATTGCGACGGATCGCTCGATGGACCCGGAAGCTCCCATCCCGCCGCCAGTACGCAGGCCCGCGCACCGGCGCACCCTGCGCCGGATCGCCGTGGCATGGCTCGGCGCGGCGTTTGTCCTGGGCATCGTGTTCTACATCGTCCGGCTCGCGCTGCGGCTATAGCGCCCGCGACAAGGCCGGCCCGAAAGCAAGCCCCGGAACGATTCCGCTGCTGCGCGGTTCATCGCTGAAGCACAGGAGCGACGGATGAAAAACGGAACGAAGCCGGTCGAATTGATTATCGCAGTCGGAGCGCTGGCTTATCTCGCGACGCGCCCGCCCGTTGCCCGGCAACTCTGGCGCGGCATGCGCTTCACGGCCGGCGGTCTCGAAACCGCGTTCTCGGCACTCGCGCAGTGGAAGTTCATCATGAACCTGGTCGCGCCGGTGCAGGCCGCGCCGCTCAGGCTCATTCCCGGCCCGGTGCGGAAGCAGATGCCGCATCGCCGGCGCAGATAGCCTCCGCGGGCAGGCTCTGGAGGGGGCCGAAGTCCCCTCCAGAAAGTGGTGCCTAGAGCATTTCGCAGAAAAGTGGCTACCGGTTTTCCGCGAGAGAAATGCTCTAATTATATGCTTTAGTAGCAGCCCCAGCCGCGGCAGCGATAGTAGCCGTAAGGACGGCTGTTCGCACCGATGATGGCGCCACCGATCAGGCCGGCGGCCGCACCGACGGCGACGGCGTTGCCGGCTTCAGCCGACTGCTGACGGTTGGTCTGGTAGGTCGCCGCGACGCAACGGCGATAACGCTCGGTGCCAGGACGAAGCCCCTGGGCATCGCAGGTCATCTGCGCGCTGGTGGCCGATTCCTGGGTGCTCTGGCAACCGGCAAGCAGCGGTGCTGCGAGCGTCATGGCCGCAACCGCGACGAGAAAACGAAGCTTCATCCTTATGCCCCTTCACATTGCAACCCTTGCGACATACACGGCAAATCGTTCCATCGCAACTACACTCGCAAGTGAAATTCAACGGAAAACCGCAAGATGTGATTTACCGGCTACACGTCCAAGCATGTGATTCATCATCTACTTTAACCCTAAACCGAAACGACGGGCAGAAATCCGATCTCCTCCAGACGGGGGCCGGTCAAGCCGGCTATATTTGAAATCTACTGCCCCGCCCCAGTGCAGATTCCATGGCATTCAGATGCGGGCCGAAGGCCGCGATACAGGTGTGGCCTCAGGTCGCCTGCCCGTTCGTGCCGCCGCGCGCGAGCCCGGCCAGCAGGCGGCGCGCCTTGTCCACGACCGGATAATCGATCATCACGCCGTCGAGCTTGAAGGCGGCGGACCCGGCGCTTTCAGCCTCCGCGAAGGCTTCGACGATGCGGCGGGCGCGTGCGATATCCTGCTCGCTCGGCGAAAAAACCGCGTTCACGACCTCGACCTGCGCGGGGTGGATGCAGCATTTGCCGGTATAGCCCATCTTGCGGGCGTTGCCGGACGACACGCGCAGCCCGTCCAGGTCCTGGATGGCGATGAAGGCGGTATCGAGCGGCCCCTCGAGCCCGGCCGCGCGCGAGGCGAGCGCGATCGCGAAGCGCGGGTGGTTCATGGCGCCGACCTCATCGGCAAGGTCGAGATCCATGTCGAGCGCGAGATCGACGGCGCCGAAGGCCAGCCGTTTCACCCTGGCCACCGCGCCGGCGATCGTGCCGACGGCGGCGACGCCCCTGGCGGTCTCGATGATCGGCACGAGGTCGATGGCGCCGCACGACTGGCCGCTCCGGCTCTCGATCTCGCCGAGCAGCCAGTCGGCGGTGAGCAGGTCGCTGGCCGCCTCGACCTTGGGCAGGATGATGCCATCGGGCGCGGCCGGGGCGACGGCATGCAGATCGTCGAAGCTGAACGGCGTGCTGAGCGCGTTGACGCGGACATAGAGCGGCTTGCGGCGCGGCTGCTTCAGGATCTCGATCACGGCGGCGCGCGCCGCCGGCTTTTCCTCGACGGCGACGGCATCCTCGAGGTCGAGAATCACGGCATCGGCCGGCCCCTCGACCGCCTTGGCAACCCGCCTGGCATGGTTCGCGGGGGTAAAAAGGAACGACCTGATCATGTGACTTCTCCCTGCCGGCGTGGCGCCAAGCTGTTCAGACGATGCCGCCGGCCTTCAACGCGGTTTGCGCCTCGGGCGTGATGCCGAGTTGCGCCAGGATTTCCGCCGTGTGCTCGCCAAGCTGCGGCGCGGGCGTGCGGATCGCCCCCGGCGTGCCCGACAGGCGCGGCGTGACGTTGTGCATCGGCAACTGCCCCATCTCGTCGTCGGGCAGCGCGATCAGCGCCTCGCGGCCGCAAATATACGGGTCGCTGCCGAGGCCGGAAGCATCGAGAACCGGCCCGACCGTCACGCCCGCCTTGTCGAAAATCTCGAGCAGTTCGGCCTGGTCATGCGCGCGCATGAAATCGGCGACGATCGCGTCGATCTCCGCGCCGTGGCGAATGCGGTCGGTGTTGGTCGCGAAACGCGGATCGTCGATCAGCTCGGGCCGGCCCATTGTCCGGAACAGGCGCTCGGCCATCGACTGCATCGAGGCCGACAACGCCACGAACGCGCCGTCGCGCGTCTCGTAGACGTTGCGCGGCGATGCGGTGTTCGACCGGCTGCCGGTGCGGGCCGGCACGATGCCGTTCAGCGCGAAATTCGCCGCCTGCGGCCCGAGGATCGCCATGATCGGCTCGAACAGCGACAGGTCGATGACCTGGCCCGCGCCGCCATTCTGCTCGATGGCGCGCAGCGCGATCATCGTCGCAGTCGCCCCGTACAGCCCCGCGACCATATCGGCGAGCGCCAATGGCGGCAGCACCGGCGGGCGGTCGGCGAAGCCGTTCATCGCGGCAAAGCCGCTCATCGCCTCGACTAGGCTGCCGAAGCCCGGCTTGTGCTTGTAAGGCCCGGACTGGCCCCAGCCCGATACGCGCACGATGATCAGCTTGTCGTTGACCGCGTGCAGCCAGTCCGGCCCGAGGCCGTATTTCTCCAGCCGGCCGGGCACGAAATTCTCGACCACGACATGGGCGCTCTTCAACAGCGCGGCGAAGACCTCGCGGCCCTCGGGACTGCGATAATCGAGCGTCAGGCTCTTCTTGTTGCGGGCATAGACCTTCCAGTAGGTCGCCACGCCCTCGACCTTCCAGTGGCGCAGGTCGTCGCCGCGCACCGGGTCCTCGACCTTGATGACCTCGGCGCCGAAATCGGCCAGCACATGCGTCACCATGTTGCCGGCGACCAGCCGGGACAGATCGACGACCCTGATGCCGGCCAGGGGCGTGGCCGCCTCGGGCTGGTAATCCTGATGATGAAGCTGTTCCGGCACCCTTGCCCCCTCGCGGTTCCGACAGGCGGAAAAGACGCCCTTTTCAAGGTGGACGCAAAGGCTTTCTCAGTCCAGGCTCCATGCCGCGCCCTCACCGGCGCGACCGCCATGCGCGCCGCAAAACACCCGAAAGCAACGGTGCGGCGCGACCGGCGAGATTTCCAGAATGGGCTTGCCAAGCGCGGGCGTGACAGTCTAGAAGCGCCGGACGGAACGGCCCACGACCGCCGGACTGTAAAACCGCTCGGCAAGCTGCAAGACGCCGTCGAAAAGACGCGCGTTTTCAACAAGGCCCGGTGGGGGATAGTTTAATGGTAGAACAGCGGACTCTGACTCCGCTAGTCTTGGTTCGAATCCAGGTCCCCCAGCCAAGCCTTTTTCAATCACTTAGCGCTATATCAGCTACTTTTCATGTCGCGTCGTGTCGCGACTGATTTCCATTGAATTTCAATGGGGGTCGCCTGTTTGCGGCGAATCCACGCAACATGAAACGCAACATGGATTGACGCCCCTGACATTGCGTTGCCTCTAGGCGGCGATTGACGTTGATGCGGGATCGTCTAGCGCGCTGAGCAGATCGGCGACGATGTCCTCGACCTCCTCTATGCCGACCGAAAGGCGGATCAGGCCCTCGGCTATGCCGTGGGCGGCGCGTTCCTCCGGTGTGTAGGTTGAATGCGTCATGGAGGCAGGATGCTGGATCAGCGTCTCGGTGTCGCCGAGCGAAACCGCCCGGCGCACGAGTTGCAGCCTGTTCATCATGGCGCGTCCCGCTTCGAGCCCGCCCTTGAGTTCGAAGGCGATCATGGCACCGAAGCCCGGCATTTGCCGCGCGGCGAGCATGTGCTGGGCGAAGCTTTCAAGGCCGGGATAGTTGACCTTCGCCACCGCCGGATGCGCCTCCAGCGCGCGCGCCACCGTCATGGCGTTGTGACAATGCTTCTCGACGCGCAGCTTCAGTGTCTTGAGGCCGCGCAGCACAAGCATGGCGTTGAAGGGCGCCATCACCGCGCCGGTCATGTCCTTCATGCCGAAGATGCGCACCTGCTGCATGTCCTCGGCCGACCCGACCGCGATGCCGCCGACGAGATCGCCGTGGCCGCCCATATATTTGGTGGCGGAATGCACTACGATGTCGGCGCCAAGCTCGATCGGCCTCGTCAACACCGGCGTGGCATAGGTATTGTCCACCACCACCTTGCAGCCACGCTGGCGTGCAATCAACGATATGGCCTCTATGTCAACGAGGCGCATGTTCGGATTGGCTGGTGTCTCGAAATAGACGATCCGCGTCTTGTCCGACAGGGCGGCGCGGACGGAGTCCGGATCGGTCATGTCAGCATGGGTGATGGTGATGCCGAACTTGGCGAGCCCATGCCGCATGAAGGCGAAGGTGCAGCCGTAGAGCGTCTTGTCGGTGACGATCTCGTCGCCCGGCGACAGGAAGGTCCACAACACGGAGCAGATCGAGCCCATGCCCGAGGCGAAAGCGACGCCCGCCTCCGCGCCTTCGAGGTCGGCGCAGCGGCGCTCCAGCAGGTCCAGCGTTGGATTGGATATGCGCGAATAGAAGTAGCCCGGCTTCTCGCCGGCGAAGATCGCGGCTCCCGCCTCGGCATCCTCAAAAGCAAAGGTCGAGGTCAGGTGCAACGGCGGCGTTAGTGCACCCTCGTGCTGCATCGGGTCATAGCCCAGATGAATGGCGCGCGTGGCAAAGCCGGCAGGTTTTGCATTATCCATGAAACGTTCCTCCAGGTTGCGGGCAGAATCGCATGTCCTTAGAGGCAGGTTCTGTCGAAAGATGCCGCGAATAGGAGGAATGTCACATGAAAACCGTCATTATAGGCTTCCTGATGAAAGATTCTGCCAATTGCGCGATTGCAGGAAAAGGCTTCAACCGGCGCTTGGCGCGCGTTGGCGAAGGATTTCGGCTGGACGATCCGCGCTTGCCTGACCATCGGCAGAACTGATGGCGCCTCGGTATCCAGGGCAGGTTCCTCGACCACCCGCACCGCGTCGAGCACCGGCGTCGCACCGTTCTCATCGCGATGGACGCCGAGGCCGAAATCGAGCTTGAACGGCCGCGTATCGGCATTGAACGCCGCCGTCAGCGCCCAGAGCGGATCGCGCGGTGCTTCGGAAAAGAAGGGAGCATCAGCGCGTCTCCCTGGCGGGACGGCTGGACAGAAGCACGCCGGCGGTCACGACCGCCACGCCGGCGAGCGACAGCATGCTTGGTATCTCGCCCAGCAGCGGAACGGCCAGCAAGGCGGCAAGAACCGGCGCAAGCGCGCCGACAGTGGCGCAGCGCAGGGCGCCGAGACGCCGCACAGCCACCGAATAAGCCAGCACGGAGACGAAGCCGACGCACACGCCCTGTATGGCGGCGAATATCGCCACGTCGCGCAGGCTGGCGTGAGCCAGATTGCTGTCGAGCGCGCCGGTCGCCATAAGCAGGGCCACGCCCGCCAGCGAAGGATAGGTGACCAGCATGACGCAGGCGATGGGGTCGATCCTAGCGTGGCGCAGCCCCAGCGTGTAAAGGCCCCACAACAGGCTCGCCGACAGCAGCAGCGCCGCACCGCCCACCATGTCGAGGCGGAATGCGCCGAGCCCCGCGACCAGCAGCAGGATGCCGCCGATGATGATGCCAAGCGCCATCGCGCGCCAGGCAGCCAGCCGCTCGCGATAGAGCGCGAAGCCGAGGATCGCGACCGACAGTGGCACCGTTCCGGCGATCAACGCGCTGACATGGGCGGCCGTTGTCAGCCTGCCGCCCGCCATCGCCAGCAGAAAAAAGGGAAGTCCCCCGCCCACCGCGATCATCAAGGCGTGTGACGCGCGCATCGCGCGCAGTGCAGCGAGACGCGAAGGCATGAACGGCAGCATCGCCAGAGCGGGAACGAGGAAGCGGATCAGGGCCGCGTCGCCGGGCGTCAGCGAGGTCGCGCCCACCGCTCGGATCGATAGCGCGAACGACGCCCAGATCAGTACGGTGGCGACAAGCGCGATCCAGCCGGTCGTGCCCTCGCCTGCAAAGGATGGTCTCGCTGGTGAAGGGGAAATTGCCGCCGATGTCATGCCGATAACTCTAGGTTCGATTTATCGGCATCATCGAGCGGAACAGGAGGCATTTCCTGCCAAAGAATGGCGTGTTACTCGAGAAACGTAGCAGATGCTGCCAATGGAGCATAGGAATGGACGCGAAAGACAGGCAGATCATCGCCGCCCTTCAGAAGAACGGGCGCATCAGCAACCAGGAACTGTCGGAGGCGGTCAACCTGTCGCCATCGCCTTGCCTGAGGCGGCTTCGCCTGCTGGAGGAGACACAGGTCATTCGCGGCTATACGGCCATCGTTGACGAGGAGGCCTATGGCCTGCCGGTGATGGCCTTCGTGCGTATCAAGCTCCAGATACATAGCGACAAGACCACGACGGCCTTCGAGAAAGCGATCCAGGCCATCGATTCCATACTCGACTGCTACGTGATGACGGGCAGCGCCGACTATCTGCTGCGCGTCGTGGTCGAAAGCCTCAAGGACTATGAGCGCTTCATCCGCGACCGCATTCATCCGATCCCCGGCATTGCCTCGATCGACACCAGTTTCGCCTATGGCAACGTCAAGCGCTCGACTGTCTTTCCCCGACTCGATTGACCCGCCCGATGGCGAAGCTCGACGAGCGATGCGATTGGCGCAACGGGTCTCTCCCTGATCGAGAAGATCGTCGAGCAGCTTGCGGTGGCCATAGACCCTGCCGCTCTCCTTCCAGGCCCTTCTGATCAGGTCGGCCTGACGTGCGTCTTCCCGATCGGGCTCCGGCCATTCCCTTGGATGACGATCAGCCATTATTGCGGTAGCTTGAGGCTAGGCAAAACCTTTGCAGCCACACGAGCGACAGACAGACGACGGAGCAAAGCTCACACGGATAACGCATGTCGCGAATGACTGAGGGGCTGCACCACATGACGGCGAGGTGGGCGACAACGACCCGCCCCGGCCGGTCGGGAGCGAGGGTGGCCTGGCTCGCGGCGGCGCTCATCACCCCCGATCTGGCCAGGGCCGGCGATCGGACGTTGCTCTACGACAACGGCGGTTTCACGCTACGGGCTCACATCGAGGCCGGCCTGAATACGGTGCTCGAACGGAGGTTGTTCTGGGGGCTTGCCAGCATCGCCGCACCGGCGGCGAGCTTCAATCCCAACAAGCAATGGCTCGAGGCTTATCTGAAGCCCGGCCTCAGCTTCACCAGGACTCTCGGTAGAAACCTGACCGTCTACGGCAAAATTTCGGGCGTCGCCTCCGGTACGCTTGGAACCGATGCGTTCAACACCGGCGATATCGGCCGGGTGACGCTGGAAGAAGCCTATCTGGGGCTGCGGTCCAGCAGCACGACCGGCCCGACCTTCGACCTGTCGCTTGGCCCGCGCGAGTTCAAGGCCGGCACCGGTATGCTGATCGCCAATGGCGGGACAAGCGGCTTCGAACGCGGAGCGCTCAAACTCGGGCCGCGCAAGGCCTGGGAGTTCGCCGCACTTGGGCGGGCGCGCTACGACGGATTCTCGGGGACAGCGTTTTTTCTCGACCCCAACGAATTACCGAGCAGCAACGGTTTCACCCGGCTCGCCGGCATGGATCTCCGCTATGACGGCACTTCAGGAAACTATGTCGGGCTGACTTACGGCCATGTGCTGGAATCAAAGGCGCCCTACCCGAAGGCGGCCTTGGGCGGAATTGGCCCGCCAAGCGTCATCCCCGGCGCTCGGGGTGGCCTGAACTTCGCCAATCTGTACTGGCGCGCCAAGCCGCTTCCCAATGTGCTGGAAAACCTGTTCGTTACCTTCGATGGCGCCTATGAATGGAATCGCAGCATCGATCTTCGGGCGTGGGGAGGCCGCGTCCAGGTCGGCTATAGCTTCGCGAGCCTGCCATGGGCGCCGGTGCTGACCTATTCCTACCAGACGTTCTCGGGCGACAACCCCGCAACGTCACGGCTCGAACGGTTCGATCCGCTGTATTTCGAGGGCTCGCCGAGCGCCTGGTCGACGGGCTCGAAATCCTCGATGGTGTTCATCAATTCGAACGTCAACGCCCATCAGCTCGCGCTCCGCGTCACACCGACGGAGCGCGACACGCTCACGCTGCGTTACTCCTATATCGACGCCAATGAACTGCTCAGCCCGATCCAGTTCGGGCAGGCGACGCGCATAGACTTCGTCGGCAACGCGCCCGGACTGGTCGCGGGGGTCACCCATCGGCATCTCGCCGATGACATTTTCGTCGAATACACCCGCAAGCTCAACCCGAACGCCTATCTCACCGCCGGGTATAGCGTGTCTTTTCCCGGCCCCGGCATCACCGCGATCACCAAGAGCAAGACACCGTGGACGGGAGGTTTCGTCAATGTCGTTGTCAGTTATTGAGTTCAGGCGTCGCCTCGCCGCCGCGATCCTCGCTGCCGCTCTGGGTGCAAGTATCTTTCCAGCCGCCCCGCATGCCGCGGAAACGGCCCTGCTCACGGCCGCGCAATCCGACCCGGGCAAGCTCGGCTGGATGGTCGGTTCGCCGCCTCCGGAGAACAAGATCATCCGCGCCGACGGCGATTATTTCAGCTTCCCCAAGCTGCGCTGGACGGTTTGCCATTTCCGCCAGCTCATGCCGACGGTCAATGTCAGCCGTGGCCTTGGCGCCCCGGTGCCGCTTGCCCGCAAGATCGACGAGGCGATCGATGCGCTGACGTTCACGCCGCTAGGCGCCAGCACCCCGATGAGCTGGGCGCAGTCGCTTGCCGCCAACTATACCGATGGCATTGTCGTCCTTCATAACGGCGCCATCGTCTACGAGCACTATTCCGGCTGCCTGGACGAGGCCGGCCAACATGGCGCCATGTCGGTGACCAAATCGCTCACCGGCTTGCTGGGCGAGATGCTGGTGGCGGAGGGCACGCTCGACGAGACCGCGACAATCGGCACCCTGGTGCCCGAACTCGCCGCCAGCGCGTTCGGCGATGCCACCGTTCGCCAGATGCTCGATATGACGACCGCGCTGCGCTACAGCGAGGATTATGCCGATCCCAAGGCCGATGTCTGGGTCTATTCGGCGGCCGGCAATCCGCTGCCGAAGCCGGCTGGCTATTCCGGCCCGCGCAGCTATTTCGAGTATCTCCAGACGGTGCGCAAGCAGGGCGAGCACGGCGTCGCCTTCGGCTACAAGACCATCAACACCGATGCGCTCGGCTGGGTCATCGCCCGCGTGACGGGAAAATCGGTCGCAGCGCTGCTCTCGGAGCGGATCTGGAGCAAGATGGGCGCCGAGCAGGACGCCTATTATACGGTTGATTCCATCGGCACGCCCTTCGCCGGCGGCGGTCTCAATGCCGGCCTGCGCGACATGGCCCGGATTGGCCAGTTGCTGCTCGATGGCGGCATGGCCAACGGCCAGCGCCTGGTTTCGGCGGCGGCGATTGCGCATATCCGCGCTGGCGGCGCCAAGGCCGCCTTCGCGAAGGCTGGTTACAAGCTGTTGCCGGGGTGGAGCTATAGCGGCATGTGGTGGATCACCCACAACGAGGATGGCGCCTTCATGGCGCGCGGCGTACATGGGCAGGCGATCTATGTCGACCCGGCCGCGCATATGGTGATCGCACGCTTCTCCTCCCATCCGCAGGCGGGCAATGCCGCCAATGACCCGACCTCGCTGCCAGCCTACGAGGCGCTCGCCAAACACCTGATGCGGTGACGCGGGAGAGCGCTGCTCATGTCCATCCTTCGAAGTCTGGCGGCGTCGGCTTGGCCGTGGTTGCCCCGGGCTGGAACAGGTTGGGGTTATCGCCAGCGGGCCGCGGCCGCGGCCGGATAAAGCCCGGAGCGGTCAAACGGTCCACCCCCCGGCCATCGGCCCGCAGTGTTACGCGGTTCCCGCAACGAAACCCACTGGCCGATGGTATCGTGGCTGCTGGATGACTATGTAGCCTGAATACCTCTCACCTTGATGCGGCGCTCCCATGAAAAACATCGGTTTTCTGTCGTTCGGCCATTGGTCGCCCTCGCCCCATTCGCAGACGCGATCGGCGTCCGATGCGCTGTTGCAGTCCATCGACCTTGCCGTGGCGGCCGAGGAACTGGGCGCGGACGGCGCGTATTTCCGGGTGCATCATTTCGCCCGCCAGCTCGGCTCGCCGTTTCCGCTGCTGGCGGCGATCGGCGCCAGGACGAGCCGCATCGAGATCGGCACGGCGGTGATCGACATGCGCTACGAGAACCCGCTCTATATGGCCGAGGATGCCGGCGCCGCCGATCTGATCGCCGGCGGGCGCCTGCAGCTCGGCATCAGCCGAGGCTCGCCCGAACAGGTGATCGATGGCTGGCGCTATTTCGGCCATGCCCCGCAGGACGGCGAAAGCGACGCCGACATGGCCCGCCATCACGCCGAGGTGCTGCTCGACGTGCTGCGCGGCCAGGGCTTTGCCCAACCCAATCCGCGGCCGATGTTCGCCAACCCGCCCGGCCTGCTGCGCCTCGAGCCGCATTCGGAGGGCCTGCGCGAGCGCATCTGGTGGGGGGCTGCCACCAACGCCACCGCCGAATGGGCGGCGAAACTGGGCATGAACCTGCAAAGCTCCACGCTCAAATTCGACGAGGGCGGCAAGCCGTTCCACATTCAGCAGGCCGAGCAGATCCGGGCGTATCGCGCCGCCTGGAAGCAGGCAGGCCATGAGCGCGCGCCGCGCGTATCGATCAGCCGCAGCATCTTCGCGCTGGTGAACGACCACGACCGGGCGTATTTCGGCGGCGACGAGAGCGAGGATCATTTCGGCTTCATCGAGGCCGATACCCGCGCCGTGTTCGGCCGCAGCTACGCCGCCGAGCCGGACGTGCTCATCGAGCAACTGCGGGCCGACGAGGCCATCGCCGAGGCGGACACGCTGCTGCTCACCGTGCCCAACCAGCTCGGCGTCGCCTATAACGCCCATGTCATCGAGACGATCCTGACGCAGGTCGCGCCAGGCCTCGGGTGGCGCTGAGGCTTTCTGCCGTCACTTCACGAAGATGCCGCCCTGGTAGCGCATCACGACGTCGTCGCGGTCCGGCTTGGGGTCGGCGGCGACGATCGCGTTGCGATAGGCATCGGCCGAATCCTTGGGCTGGTAGCCGAGATGGCGGGCGTAGCGGTTGTCCCAGAAGGTGGCGTCGTTGCGCGAGGCGCCGAAAATGATGGTGTGGCCGACGCGCGGCACGCTCAGCCCGCGCTCGACGATCTGGCACATGTCGTCGAAGGACAGCCAGGTCAGCAGGTGGCGGCGGTTCGACGGCTCGGCCTCGCTGGAGCCGATGCGGATCGACACCGTCTCGATGCCGTATTTGTCCCAGTAGAGCTGGGCGATCGATTCGCCGAACACTTTCGAGACGCCGTAATTGCCGTCCGGCCGGGTCGGATCGCGGCTGTCGATCACCGTCGTCTGCTCGTAGAAGCCGATCGCGTGCACCGAACTCGAATAGACCACGCGCTTGACGCCGGCGAGCCGCGCTGCCTCGTACAGCGCGCGGAAACCGATGATGTTGACGCGGCACACCGTGTCGAAATCGGCCTCGCTCGAGATGCCGCCGAAATGCACGATGGCGTCCATGCCCTTGACGAGCCCGGCGGCGAGGCTGGTATCGCCGAGATCGGCCGTCACCAGTTCCTCGTTGGCGGCGGGCGCGGCCATCGCCGCGATGTCGGTGGAGCGCAGCCGCTTGACCCTTGGCGCCAGATGCCTGCGCAGCACGCTGCCGAGCTTGCCGGCGGCGCCGGTCAGGAGAACGTTGTCATACATGGTTTCCACTCCGCAAAAGTTATGCCGGGGTCCGGATCAATATGAAGGCTGGGTGCCGGATCAAGCCCGGCACAAGACGGCGGTACGGTCTTGCCCCGGACTTGATCCGGAGCCCCGATCAGCAGCGCAATCGGCCCCATGCCTCAAGCGAACCGCGCCAGCGAGAAAGTCGACAGGTCGATGCGGCTTGCCCCGTCATGGAGCGTCTCGGCAACCGCTTCGCCGACCGCGGCCGAATGCTTGAAACCGTGCCCCGAGCAGGCCGACACCACCAGCACCTTGTCCATGGCGGGGTGGTTGTCGATGATGAAGCCGCCATCTGGCGTGTTGGTATAAAAGCAGATGCCCGACTTGATCACCTTGCGCGTGACATGGGCCATGTTCGGCCCGACATTGTGATCGTAGAACGCTTCCGCTTCCTCGCGCGTGGCAGGGGCGGCGGTCTCCGGATCGATATCCGGCGCATCGCGGCTCGCCACCATCTTGATGCCCTCGCTCGGATCGGTGACGGCAAAGGCGGTGAAGTAATCCTCGAGCCGATCGGTGACGAACCAGATGAAGGCCGGCAGTTTCTCCGGCGTGAAGGGCTCGTAGCTCTCCGCTTCGTACCAGTGCAGCGTCTGGCGCGTCACGGTGAGCAACTTGTCAAACGGGCTGCCGAGCAGCCCGCGCGCCCAGGCGCCGGCCGCCACCACCACGCGCTTGGCGGTGAAATCGCCCGCGCTGCTATGTACGGTCACACCACCGGCGGTCTGCTCGATGCCGGTGACGATCACGTTGTCGCGCACCGTGGCGCCGGCCTTGCGCGCGGCGGCCAGTTGCGTGGCGATCAGCGCTTCCGGGCGGATATAGCCCGATTGCGGCTCAAAATAGCCGCGATCGCTATCCTTGAAGGTCAGGAATTGCGGAAAGCGCCGCCGCAGCGCAACGGCGTCCAACATCTCGTGCGGGATTTGGAATCGCGCGGCCACTTCGAGCGTGGTGGCGAGGAAGTCCTTGGCGCCGTGTAACGCGGCGGCGTTGGTCATCGGCGAGCCGACGATCAGCATGCCGGATTTGACCAGCAGCGTCTCGCCGCTTTCCGCTTCGAGTTCGGCGATGATCTGATTGGCGCGCCGCACCAGCGGCACATAGGCAGCTCCCTCCCCGACCGCCTCGCGCGTCAGGCGCGAGCCGCCATGGCTCGAGCCGCGATCATGCGGCGGCACGAAACGGTCGAGGCCGATGACGTCGACGCCGCGTTTGGCGAGTTGATAGAGCGTCGCCGCGCCGTGAGCGCCAAGGCCGACGACGACGACTTCGGCGGAGCGCTTGACCGAAGCGCTCAAGCCGCGGCCCGCGTGCCGGTGGCGTTGTCGACGATGCGCTTCAGCTCGGCCTCCTCGGCCGCCGTCAGGTCGATCAGCGGCGCGCGCACCGGGCCGGTATCGCGGCCGATGACGCGCAGGCCCGCCTTGACGATCGATACGGCGTAGCCCTTCTTGCGGTTCCTCAAATCGATCAGCGGATAATAGAAATCGCGCAGCAACTGGTCGACGCGCGCCTCGTCGCCGCCGATCAGCGCGCGATGGAAGGACAGCGCCAGTTCCGGCACGAAATTATACACCGCCGAGGAATAGGTCGTGACGCCGGCGCCGCGATAGGCCTTGGCATAGACTTCCGCCGTCGGCATGCCGCCAATAAAGGTCAGCCGGTCGCCGAGCGTGACGCAGATGCGCGTCAGCAACTCGATATCGCCGTAGCCGTCCTTGAAGCCGATCAGGTTCGGACAGGCATCGGCGAGGCGCTGCACCGTCTCGGGGCGCAGGATGCAATTGTCGCGCGCATAGACGATGACGCCGATGGAAACCGAGTCGCACACCTGCTTGACATGGCGGAACAGGCCCTCCTGCTCGGCGCCGATCAGGTATTGCGGCAGCAGCAGCAGCGCGTCCGCGCCGGCTTTCTCGGCGCGGCGTGCAATGTCGGTGGCGATCGCCGTGCCGTAGCCGCAGCCGGCGATGATCGGCGTCTTGCCGGCAACCGCCTTGGCCGCCTTGACCAATTCGCCGATCTCGTCCGGCGTCAGCGAGAAGAACTCGCCGGTGCCGCCGGCGACGAACAGGGCTGCGGCCGGGTGCGACGACAGCCAGCCGACATGGTTCGAGAAGGCTTTCAGTTCGAGCTTCGAGCCATCGGCCGAGAATGGCGTCACCGGGAATGAAAGCAGACCCGAACCGATCTGAACCTTGAGTTGCTGAAGCGCGTTGCCCATGATGCCTGACCACCTGAATTGAGGTATTATCACCCGAAGGTGATCGTATCTCCTTCGCCGCTTTCGTCAATATCGTTTTCGGCGCCGGCGCCGCGCCCTGCCAGCATCAAACCGCGATAACGCTGCTGGCTGCGGCCGAGATGGGTGGTCATCGCGGCGCGCGCGCCCTCGGCATCGCCAGCGGAAATCGCCTCGCAAATGGCGCGGTGCTCGGCCACCGATTTTTCCAGATATGGTCTGGTGATCAGCACGCTGCGCTTGCCGCCCTCGAGCGCGCGGCGCGGCAGGATCGACAGGCCGAGCGCATCCAGGAACTCCTGGAACGCCGCGTTGTTGGTCGCCTCGGCGATCGCCCTGTGCAGGGTCCAGTCCGCCATCTCGCTCGGCTCGTCCGCCGCGACCGCGTCGGCGAAGCCTTGCGCCGCCGCCCAGATGCGCTCGTCCTGCGCCCAGGACCGGCGCAGCGCCGCGAGGCCCGCCGCATGCACCTCGACCGCCATGCGCAGTTCGAGCATATCGAGCATCGCGGCCGAAAAACGCGGCATCCCGACACCGGGCGCCGGCGTTTCAAGGCCGTCCTGCTTCTGCGACACGAACACGCCGACGCCGTGCTTGGCCTCGAGCAGGCCGTCGGCGCGCAACGCCGCGATCGCCTCGCGGATCACGGTGCGGCTGACGCCGAACTCGAGCGCGAGCGCCTTCTCGGCCGGCAGCTTCTCGCCGACCCGGAGCGGCCCCTCGGCAATGCGCTTCCTGAGCGCCGCCTCGGTGCGCAGCGTGAGCGAGTGCGGTTTCCTGTCCGGCACGGCTTGTCCTCTTGTCACGGCGGAATGCCCGATGTGATCATACCACGTCCTGGCGGCATCCCTCAACAAGGTGGCGTAAGGCGTGCGACATGGCGGCTCAAGCCATTATTTATGCGAATCTTTCCACCGGTGGCGCGAAAATCCGGCGTGCGGCCGGCGCCGGCCGGCGCTTGACAGGACATCATATCTCTTCCACGATCGCGCGACGACCTTTCCCAGACCATGCCGAACCATGCCGAACCGGGGCCGGAAAGCTGCTTACGGCAGCACCGAAGCCGGGCGAGCATCGCGGCCGGCAAACACCATGAACGGACACCACGAATGGCGAACGAGACCGAGTACATCACCCTGACGCTGGCCGAGGTGCATGACCTCGCGCTGCAGGCCTTCCTGCGCGCCGGCCTCTCGCCGGAGCAGGCCAGGGCCATGACCGATGTCATCGCCAAGGCGGAAGGCGACGAATCGCGCTCGCACGGGCTCTATCGCGTCATGGGCTGCGTCAATGCGGTGCGCTCCGGCAAGATCGACCCCAAGGCGGTGCCGACGGTCGTCTCGGAAAACGGCGCCGTGATCCGCGTCGATGCCCATCTCGGCTTCGCCAACCACGCGGTCGAGCTTGGCCGCGAGCGGCTGATCGCCAAGGCGAAACAGTGCGGCGTCGCCGTGCTCGCCATCAACCATTGCTATCATTTCTCGGCGCTATGGGGCGATATCGAACCGGTGGCGGAACAAGGGCTTGTCGCCATGTCCTGCACGATTGGCGGCCATTTCGTGGCGCTGGCCGGCGGCGTGAAACGGGCGATCGGCACCAACCCGTTCGCCTTCGCCTTTCCGCGCGGCCCCTCGCGCCATCCGTTCGTGTTCGACATCTCGTCGAGCATCGTGGCGCGCGGCGAGATCGAGCTGTATCGCCGCGCCGGCAAGCCGCTGCCCGAGGGCTGGGGCATCGACAAGGCCGGCAAGCCGACGCGCGACGCCGCCGCCGTGCTCGAGGGCGCCATCCTGCCGTTCGGCGGCCATAAGGGCGCGGCGATCGGCCTGATGGTCGAGTTGCTCGCCGGCCCGCTCGTCGGCGACATGCTCGGCAAGGATTCCTTTGCCGCCGATACCGGCGATGGCGGCCCGATGCGCGGCGGCTACATCATGATCGCCATCGACCCGGCCTTTTTCGGCAATGGCGCGGAAAACGTCGCGGCCGGCGATCGCTGGCTCGCCAGCCTCGAGGACGATCATGCCCCCGCCCGCCTGCCGAGCGGCCGACGCTACCGCTCGCGCAAGCGCAGCGAGCAAGCTGGCGTCCGGGTCGACCGCAGCATCTACGACGAGATCAAGGCGATCTGAGCGCGCGCTGGACCGTCCACTGTCAATTGCCCGAAATTGAAATGGGTCCCGGGTCAAGCCCGGGACAAAATGTCGAGGAAACTCAGGTGTCTTGTCCCGGACTTGATCCGGGACCCAAGCCATATCGCCTGTCGGATCGGGATGGGCCGGTCTAGCCGGCCCATGACGGCTGAAAGGTTCGCCATCGCCAGTGCTACAACCTTCACGCCGGCAGTGCGGCGTGCAGGCCGATATAGATCGCCGCGCCGATGGCGATCAGCGCGAGCGGGTTGATCCTGGTCAGCATCAGCGCGCCCGTCGAGGCGAGCGCGATCAGGCGCGCGAGCCAGCCGCCATCGAGCGTCAGCATCAGCACGTAGACCGCCGCGAGGATCAGCCCGGCCGCGACCGGGCGCAGGCCGAGTTCGAGCGCGCGCTGCCAGCGGGCGCCCTCGTAGCGCGACCACAAATGGGCGACGCCGTAGATCATGAAGGCGGTCGGACCGAAGATCGCCAGCGTCGCCACCACCGCGCCCCAGAAGCCGGCGACATGCCAGCCGATCAGCGTGACGAGCAGCGAGCCCGGCCCCGGCGCCATGCGCGAGATCGCGAAAGCGTCGACGAACTGCGCCTGCGTCATCCAGTGCTGCACCTCGACGACCTGGCGCTGCATGTCGGCGATGGCGCTTTGCCCGCCACCGATGGTGACGAGCGAGAGCGGCACGAACACCGCCATCAATGCGAGCAGGGCGTTGGGCATCGGCTCCCCTTACAAGCGGGCATAGGCGAGCGCGACGCTGAACGCGCCGAGGCCGAGCACCACCCAGACCAGCGGCAGCCTGAGCACGCCGACGGCGACGAAGGTCGCGACCATCACCAGCAGCGGCACCAGTCGGCGCGGCACGCGGCGCGCCGCCGTCAGGCCCATCGACAGCGACAGGCCGATGGCGGCGGCCGCCGCCCCGTCGAGCGCCAGATGCGTGATGTCGAAGCGCTCGAGCGTGGTGAAGCCGACCGCGATCAGGATGATCAGGATGGCCGGCGGCACGATGATGCCGGTGAAGCCGGCAATCGCGCCCCAGCGGCCGCACAGGCGATAGCCGATCCAGATCGCCATGTTCTTGACGTTGACGCCGGGCAGCGCCTGCGAGATCGCCAGGCCGTTGAGGAATTCCTCCTCGCTCATCCAGTGCCGGTCCTCGACGAATTCGCGCAGCAGCCAGCCGCTCAGCCCGCCGCCGAAACTGGTCAGGCCGATGCGCGAGAAGATCAGGAAGAGCTGGAGGGCGCTGGGGTGCGGCGGCGATGTTTCCGACATGGTGAGCCTTCCGGACGCCGAATCACGAAAAATTCCGCCCTTGCCCGGCGCATCGTCCTGCGCGCCGCCGTGCTTGGCAAGCTGGCGGTGGGCCATTCGGGGATGGGATGGCGCTTCTGCCATGTCATTCCCGACGCGCGTCAGCGCGATCGGGAATCCAGGGGCCGTTAGCGCCCCGGCCTCTGGATTCCCGCCTGCGCGGGAATGACAACCCGCGATCCGTCATCTTCCTTGACTACGCGGCGCGAAACGGACAGTTGATGAGAAAAGCACGGGACGGATGAGGACGGCAGCGCTGCTGCGCGAGCGAGGTGAGGATGGCATCGAAGGTTTATTCCAGCGCGACCGAGGCGCTCGCCGGCCTGGTCAAGGACGGCATGATGGTGATGTGCGGCGGCTTCGGCCTGTGCGGCATCCCCGAGACGTTGATCATGGCGCTGCGCGAATCCGGCGTGCGCAACCTGACGGTGGTGTCCAACAATGCCGGCGTCGATGGCATCGGCCTCGGCCTGCTGCTCGAAACCAAGCAGATCAAGAAAATGATCTCGTCCTATGTCGGCGAGAACAAGATCTTCGCCCAGCAATATCTTGCCGGCGAACTGGAACTCGAATTCACGCCGCAGGGCACGATGTCCGAGCGCATCCGCGCCGGCGGCGCCGGCATTCCCGGCTTCTACACCAAGACCGGCGTCGGCACGCTGATCGCGGAGGGCAAGGAGCACAAGGAATTCGACGGCCACACCTATATCCTGGAGCGCGGCCTGGTGGCGGATATCGCCCTGGTGCATGCCTATAAGGGCGACACCGAAGGCAACCTCGTCTACCGGAAGACGGCGCGCAACTTCAACCCGATGATGGCGACCGCCGGGCGCACGACGCTGGCGCAGGTCGAGCATCTCGTCGAGCCGGGCGAGATCGATCCCGACACGGTGGCGACGCCCGGCATCTTCGTGCAGCGCATCGTGCACGTTCCCAACCACGAGAAGCGGATCGAAAACCGCACCACCCGGCCGCGCCCCTGAAGCCGCCGCCCGCTCGCATTTCGACTGCTAAGGAGACACCCATGCCCTGGACACGCGAACAGATGGCGGCGCGCGCCGCCAAGGAACTGCGCGACGGGTTCTACGTCAATCTCGGCATCGGCATCCCGACGCTGGTCTCGAACTTCATCCCGGCCGGCGTCAGCGTGCAGTTGCAGAGCGAGAACGGCATGCTCGGCATGGGCCCGTTCCCCTATGAGGGCGACGAGGACCCGGACCTGATCAATGCCGGCAAGCAGACCGTCACGGCGCTGCCGACGACGAGCTTCTTCTCGAGCGCCGACAGTTTCGGCATGATCCGGGGCGGCCATATCGACCTGTCGATCCTCGGCGCCATGCAGGTCGCCCAGAACGGCGACCTCGCCAACTGGATGATCCCCGGCAAGATGGTCAAGGGCATGGGCGGCGCCATGGA
>CALKHP010000027.1 GCA_937988775.1 uncultured Alphaproteobacteria bacterium | reverse complement strand
TCGGAGCGCATCCGCACCTATAATTTCCCGCAAGGCCGCGTCACCGATCACCGCATCAACCTGACGCTGTACAAGCTCGACCAGATGATGGAGGGCCTAGCGCTCGACGAGGTCGTCGATGCCCTGACCACCGAGCATCAGGCGGCTCTGCTCGCCGAAGCGGGCGCGTGACACGCGCCGGATTGCTGGCGCGCCTGCGCGCGGTGCTGGCGGCGGCCGATATCGAAACGCCGGCGCTCGATGCGCGCCTCCTCGTCCAGCATGCGCTTGGCATCGACGCTGCCGCGCTGTTGCGGGCGCCGGAAGCCGAGGCCGATGCGGCTGCTGTGGAGGCGGCGCTGGCCTTTGCCGCGCGCCGCGCCGCCGGCGAGCCGGTGGCGCGCATTCTGGGGATGCGTGAGTTCTTCGGGCTGCCGTTCCGGCTCGGGCCGGCGACGCTGGTGCCACGCCCGGATACCGAGATCGTGGTCGCGGCGGCGCTGCAGCAGCTCCAGCCGGCGCAGCGCCCGTGGCGGCTTGCCGATCTCGGCACCGGCTCCGGCGCCATTCTGGTGGCGTTGCTCGCCCATCTGCCGCAGGCCTGGGGGGTCGGCGTCGATCTGTCGCAGGGCGCCGCCGGCGTGGCGCGGGCCAATGCGCGCGCTAACGGCGTGGCCGGGCGTGCCGCCTTCATGGTCGGCGACTGGCTCGATGCGGTTGCCGGCCGGTTCGATGCGGTCGTCGCCAATCCGCCATATATTGCTGCTAGGGATATCGCCATGCTCGACCGCGAGGTGCGCGATCACGATCCGCATCTGGCATTGGATGGCGGCGCCGACGGGCTCGATTGCTACCGAAACCTGCTGCGAACGGCCGCAACGGTGCTGGCGCCGGATGGTTTTCTGGCGTTCGAGCTCGGCGCCGGCCAGGCGCCGGAGGTGGCGGGGATCGCGACGCTGCTTGGCTGGCGGGTCGAAACTCTCGACAAGGACGGCGCCGGCATCGATCGAGCGATGATCTTGCGGCATGATCGACAGTGAGATCAGCAAATCGTGCGTTGCAGCACGGCGAATGCTTGCTAATCGTGATGTGCTTCTGTACAGGATTGGCCGATGAAGAACGCCGATATCGCGAATCGCGGCTGGCGATCTGGCCCGGACGGTTCGGAACTTCCGGCATTTCGACAATTTGGCGATATGGGGCTTCGCCTTGGGGCGGCACAATGAACGCCGTGATCTGATACGAGCACCGCATTGCATTTCCGGACAGCCATGTCTCGCGCCTTGGCGCCTGACAGAGAAGGTCGGTGGCTGCCGGTTTTCCAGAGCTGCGCGTCAGCTCCCAGACCTCCGAAAGACGTGTCTATGAGACCAGGACAGAATAAGCGCATACGCGGGCGGAACCGTAAGGGGCCGAATCCACTCTCGCGCAGCTATGAATCGAACGGGCCCGACGTGAAGGTTCGCGGCACCGCCGCTCATGTCGCGGAGAAATACGTGCAACTGGCGCGCGATGCCCATTCCTCCGGCGACCCGGTTTCGGCGGAAAGCTACCTCCAGCATGCCGAGCATTATTTCCGGCTGCTGATGGCGGCGCAGCAGGCGCAGCCGCAACAGCAACCCTATCCGCAGAACGGCAACTTCCAGCCGCGCCCCGAGGTCGAGAACGAGGATTCCGAGGAATTCGACGACGATTTCGATGGTGGCGTGATGGATCGCTTCACCTTCCGCGCGCCGCAGCAGGCACAGCAGCCGAATAACGGCAACGGCCAATCCTATTACGGCAACGGCGAAGGCGAAGGCGAGGGCGGCGACGCCCAGCCGCGTTTCGATGCGTCGCGCCAGGATCAACCGCGCCAGGACCAGCCGCGTCAGGATCGACAGCGCCAGGATCGGTCGCGTCAGGATCAGTCGCGCCAGGAGCAGCCACGCTATGAGGGGCAGGGCGACCAGCCGCGCGGCGAGCGTTTCGACAATCGCGGCCCGCGCTCCGAGCGCGGCCCGCGTTTCCGCGATCGCGACAACAGGGATCGTGACAACAGGGATCGCGAGCGCCAGCCCTATAGCGAGCAGCGCGCCTTCGAGCAGCGCCAGCAGCGCGCGGCCACGGCCCCGCAGCCGGCGCCCGCGCCGGACGCGGCGCCTGCCGGCCTGCCGGCCTTCATCACCGGTGGCCGCGCGGCTCCCGTCGCCGAACAGCCGGCGGAGGAGGCAAGGCTCGATGAGCCGAGGGTTGTGGAGCCGAGGGTTGTGGAGCCGAGGATCGTGACGCCGAGCTTCGAGCCCGAGCCCGCCATGGCCGCCGAGGAGCCCGCGCCGCGTCCACGTCGCCGGCGCAAGGTCAAGGAGGTCGAGGAGGCCTCGCCCGCCAATGACGAGAGCGACGTGACGCCGGCGGCCGAGTAAGGCCGCCGCCGACCAGACGATGATCCCGACGCCCGGCACCCGTGCCGGGCGTTTTCTTTTTGCCGGTTCGCTCCCCTTCCGCCGCGCGGGCGGGCTCCCTACATGAAAGACAGGCAGGTCGCCGCCGAGCGGGGCCGGCCGGTGCGGGCTTTGTCCTGACGGGTGAAGTTTCGTGCCATCCTTGCATTGCGCTGCCATCATGGGGCGCGCTTCCGTTGCATTGGAGGGACGGATGAATTTCGAGAATTATACCGAGCGTGCTCGCGGTTTCGTGCAGAGCGCGCAATCGCTCGCCATGCGTGAGCAGCACCAGCAATTCGCACCCGAACATCTGCTCAAGGTTCTGCTGGACGATGCCGAGGGCCTCGCCAGCGGCCTGATCGACCGCGCCGGCGGCCGCTCGCGCGATGCGCTCGCCGCCACCGAGGCGGCGCTTGCCAAGCTGCCGAAAGTTTCGGGCAGCGGCGCGGGGCAGGTCTATATCGCGCCGGGCCTGGCGCGCGTGTTCGCCGCCGCCGACAAGGCGGCCGAAAAGGCCAAGGACAATTTCGTCACCGTCGAGCGGCTGCTGCTGGCGCTCGCCATCGAGAAGGACACCGAGGCGGGCAAGGCGCTGGCCGCGGCGAGCGTGACGCCGCAGGCGCTGAACAGCGCCATCAACGCGCTGCGCAAGGGCCGCACCGCCGACAGCGCCACGGCCGAGAACGCCTATGACGCGCTGAAGAAATATACCCGCGACCTGACCGCGGCGGCGCGCGAGGGCAAGCTCGATCCGGTCATCGGCCGCGACGAGGAAATCCGCCGCTCGGTGCAGGTGCTGTCGCGGCGCACCAAGAACAATCCTGTGCTGATCGGCGAGCCCGGCGTCGGCAAGACGGCGATCGTCGAGGGGCTGGCGCTGCGCATCGTCAATGGCGACGTGCCCGAGAGCCTCAAGGACAAGCAGTTGCTCGCCCTCGACATGGGCGCGCTGATCGCCGGCGCGAAATATCGCGGCGAGTTCGAGGAGCGCCTGAAGAGCGTGCTCAACGAGGTGACCGCGGCCGAGGGCGGCATCATCCTGTTCATCGACGAGATGCACACGCTGGTCGGCGCCGGCAAGG
>CALKHP010000026.1 GCA_937988775.1 uncultured Alphaproteobacteria bacterium | reverse complement strand
TGTGGCCGAGCCTGTATAGCCCGGCAAACCGCCTGCCGATCCCTTTACCGTTCCTCGGCCGATCTTTCGGCCAGATTCCCGAAAGCCATGGTTCCCACGCTCGCCCGCCACTATGATCTGCTGGTCTCGTCCGGGAGGATCGACCGCGACCCCGCCCAGGAGCAGGTCGTCGCCCTGCTCGACGGGCTGGCGCAGCGGCTGAAGGCCGGTCGCGCCAAGAGCCGGCCGAAGCCGTTCGGCTGGGTGTTCGGGCGGCGCGAGCCGGAGCCTGTCGTCAAGGGCCTGTATCTGTGGGGTGCGGTCGGGCGCGGCAAGACCATGCTGATGGACATGTTCTTCGCCGACCTGCCGGTGACGGCGAAGCGGCGCGCGCATTTCCATGCCTTCATGGGCGACGTGCATGAGCGCATCCATGCCTGGCGCCAGCAGGCCAAGGCCGGCACAGCCAAGGGCGAGGACCCGATCGCGGTCGTGGCTGAGGCGCTGGCGCGAGAGGCGCGCGTGCTGTGCTTCGACGAGTTCAGCGTCAACGATATCGCCGATGCGATGATCCTCGGCCGGCTGTTCCAGGCGCTGTTCGCGCAAGGCGTCGTCGTGGTGGCGACCTCGAATGTCGAGCCGAAGGATCTTTATCGCGACGGGCTCAACCGGGCGCTGTTCCTGCCGTTCATCGCCATGCTGGAAGAGCGCATGGCGATCGTGCGCCTCGATGCGCGCGCCGATTTCCGGCTTGAGAAGCTGGCGGGCAGCCCGGTCTATTACACGCCGGCCGACGGCCAGGCGCGGGCGGCGCTCGATGCGCTGTTCGCGCGCCTGACCGGCAACATGCCGGCCGGTCCGGTGACGCTCGCCGTGCATGGCCGCGAGATCGTCGTGCCGTTGGCGGCGGCGGGCGTGGCGCGCTTCTCCTTCGCCGACCTGTGTGAAGCGCCGTTGGCGGCGGCCGACTACATCGCGGTGGCGCGCCATTTCCATACGCTCGTCATCGACGATGTGCCCGTGATGGACGAGGGCCAGCGCAACCCGGCCAAGCGCTTCATCATCCTGATCGACGTGCTCTACGAGCAGCATGTCAAGCTGCTGCTCTCGGCCGCGGCCGGCCCGACCGCGCTGTATCGCGGCACGATCGGCCGCGAGGCTTTCGAATTCGAGCGCACCGGCTCGCGCCTGATCGAGATGCAATCGGACGAGTATCTGGCTGCCGCCCATGGCGCGAGCGGGCCGCGCGATGCCGGCGATACCGCCGATCTCGTCGAGACCTGAGCCTGGAGCGATCGCCGGTTCACAATACGGTTGTTTTCAGTCATTACGGGGTGCGGGGCCAAGATTTCACCCGCTTTATGGACACAGCCGAGGCCCGCATGACCGCCACGGACCCGATCGCCGCTGCCGCCAAGCTGATGCTGCCGGAACCGTCCGAGACGGAGGCGGCCGGCAGTCTGCCCGAGCGCGGCTCGAAAAAGCGCGATGTCTGCTTCGTCTCCGGCCAGACGCTGTCGCGCAAGGACCTCGTGCCGGTCGCGACGCTCAGGCCGTCGCTGATCGAGACGCTGCGGCGCGACTATCCCGACCTGCCGGACAACGCCAAGATTTCGCGCAAGGAGCTGAACCGCCTGCGCGGCGAATATGTCGAGCAGTTGCTGCGCAACGAGCGCGGCGAGATTTCCTCGCTGGAGCGCGAGGTGATCGAAAGCCTCGAACGGCACGAGACGCTGGCCGAGGATACCGACCGCGAATTCGAGGAGCACCGCACCCTCGGCGAGCGCATGGCCGACGGCGTGGCGAGTTTCGGCGGCAGCTGGCTGTTCATCTCGTCGTTCTTCCTTTTCCTGGCGGTGTGGATGGCGATCAACCTCGCCATGGGCGACCGCTCGGCCTTCGATGCCTATCCGTTCATCCTGCTCAACCTGGTGCTGTCATGCCTGGCGGCGATCCAGGCGCCGATCATCATGATGAGCCAGAAGCGCCAGGAGGCGAAGGACCGCGCCCGCTCGCAGAATGACTACGCCGTCAACCTGAAGGCCGAACTCGAGATCAGGCATCTGCACGAGAAGGTCGACCATCTGCTCAACCGGCAATGGGAGCGGCTGACCGAGATCCAGTCGATCCAGCTCGAGCAGTTGCAGGATATCGCCACGACGCGGGCGCGGCGGCCGAAGAAGATCGTCAAGGCCAAGGCGGGCAAGGAGAAGGCCGGCAAGGCGAAGCCGACCGCCGCCGATCCCGATGGCGGCGCCGCATGAGCGCGCCCGGCCGGCGGGCAGGTGCCACCCATGGCTGATGCGGCCGGAACGCCCGCCTCGCGCATCCTGGCGGTGGCGACCGAACATTTGCGCCGGCTCGGGCCGACGCGCATGACGGTGGTCGGCGTCGCCGCCGATCTCGGCATGACGCATGCCAATATCTATCGCTATTTCGCCTCCAAGGAGGCGCTGCTCGAGGCGGTCAGCGCCGCCTGGCTGCGCGAACTCGACGCGGCGCTGACCGCGACCGCCGATGCGCCGGACCCTGCCGACGACAAGCTCGAGCGCATGATCCTGGAGATCGCGCGCCGCTATCGCGACAAGGTCGAGCGCGACCCGCGCCTGTTCGAGATTTTCGCCGAGGCCTATGACCGCGACGGCCCGCTGTCGCGGCGTCATCGCGCGCGGCTGCGCGGCCTTGTCGACCGCGTGATCGAGGAGGGGCTGGCGGCGGGGCTGATCGGCAAGGACCGCAACCGCGCCACCAGCCTGGTGTTCGATCTTGCCTTCCGTTTTATTCATCCGAGCGCCGTGCGCTTCGATCATCTCGTGCCGCGCGCCGAATTGCAGGCGCGGCTCGAGCGTGTGGTGCGGGCGCTGCTGATCGCGTTGCGCGCGCGATAGGGCTGTTACAGATAACATAATCTGTTACTTGTCTCAGGTTTTTCGGAAGCCTGGCGGCTTGTCTCGACGCACGGCTGTCGGCGAAAGGCTTGTTTTCGCGGGGGAATTTCGCAAGCGCTTCGCGGGTGGCCGCGCCTGACCAGATTTGCGGCCTTGATTGTGGCGGCGGGCTGAGTCATGAGCCGTGGGTGAGTTCGCGCCGGGCGGGGTCCCGCTGCGGCTTTCCCCTCGTCTCGCCACGCGCAAGGAGCCATCCATGGCACGCAAGAAAATCGCCCTCATCGGAGCCGGTCAGATCGGCGGCACTCTCGCCCATCTCATCGGTCTCAAGGAACTGGGCGACGTCGTCATGTTCGATATCGCGGAAGGCGTTCCGCAGGGTAAGGCGCTGGATATCGCCGAATCGACGCCGGTCGGCGGCGTCGATGCCAGCTACCGCGGCACCAACGACTACAAGGACATCGAAGGCGCCGACGTGATCATCGTCACCGCCGGCGTGCCGCGCAAGCCCGGCATGAGCCGCGACGACCTGCTCGGCATCAACCTGAAGGTCATGGAATCGGTCGGCAACGGCATCAGGCAATATGCGCCGAAGGCGTTCGTGATCTGCATCACCAACCCGCTCGACGCCATGGTCTGGGCGCTGCAGAAATTCTCCGGGCTGAAGCCGGGCAAGATCGTCGGCATGGCCGGCGTGCTCGATTCTGCGCGCTTCCGCTATTTCCTCGCCGAGGAATTCCAGGTCTCGGTCAAGGACGTCACCGCCTTCGTGCTCGGCGGCCATGGCGACGACATGGTGCCGCTGGTGCGCTATTCGACGGTTGCCGGCATTCCGCTGCCCGATCTGGTGCGCATGAAGTGGACGACGCAGGAGCGGCTCGACGCCATCGTCGAGCGCACGCGCAAGGGCGGCGGCGAGATCGTCAACCTGCTCAAGACCGGCTCGGCCTTCTACGCGCCGGCCGCCTCGGCAATCTCGATGGCCGAGAGCTACCTCAAGGACCAGAAGCGCGTGCTGCCGGCCGCCGCCTATCTCTCGAACGCCTACGGCACCAAGGACATGTTCCTCGGCGTGCCGGTGGTGATCGGGGCCAAGGGCGTCGAGCGCGTGGTGCGGGTGCGCCTCAACGCGGCCGAGAAGGCGATGATGGAAAAGTCCATCGCCTCCGTGACCGGGCTGGTCGAGGCGTGCAAGGGCATCAACCCGGTGCTGGCCAACTGAGCGATGCGAGCCAGGCGCCCTTTCGTGGCCGGAATTCGGCGGCGCGTGCCGTCAGCCGAATTTCAGCGCCTTCTTGAAGAAGTGCGAAAGGCTGCCGCGCTGCTGCTTGCGTTCGATGTCGGCTTGGCTCCTGAGCCAGGTCATCTGCACGACGCGGCGCTCGCCGACGAAGGGCTTGTGGCCGTGCCAGGAATTGTCGGCCCGGCGGAACGCGAACAGCGAGCCGGTGACCGGGCTGATCTCCTCGGTCATGTCCTCGAAGTCGGTGCCGCTGCGCAGCACGCGCAGCCGCCCCTCGGCGGAGGCGTTCCAGGCGTCGTTGAGATAGACGAGCAGCGTAGCGATCTTCGATTCGCTGTCGGTATGGATGCGCCCGTCCTTGGCGGCCGAAAGCTTGCGGATGGTGATCATGCGCGGCTTCTCGACGAGGTCGATGTCGAGCTTCTCCGACACGATCTCGGATACGGCGCGGCTCTTCATCTCGCTCAGCAGCGTGGCGAAGGTGCCGGTCGCGGCGATATCGCCCTCGGGAAAGAAGCCGGTTTCCCTGATGTCGGGGAATTCGGCGCGCAGGCTCGCGACCGCGCCGGGTTGGATGACCTCGTCGGCGATCATATAATTGTAAGGTTCATGTGCGGTTCTGGCCGCCCGAACCGACGCAAGATTGAGGCAGCTATAGGTTTCCGTCATCAGACTCTCCTTGGCCTGAGCAAGGCCCCGGCGGCTTCCTTAGCACCCGTGCCGGGGAGCGGACAATCGGCGCCGTCGTTGCCGCGGGCCCGCAAGCGCACGATAGCACGACACTTTTCCGCGATCACCCCGGGCGCAAAGGCGCGCGGCGGTGCGCGCGTCCAGGCACGTCCAGTTTACGCAGGAGCCACCGGATGAATATTCACGAGTATCAGGGCAAGGCGGTGTTGAAGGAATTCGGCGCGCCGGTGTCGGCCGGTCTGCCGGCCTTCACGGTCGAGGAGGCGATCGCCGCAGCCAAGCAGCTGCCCGGCCCTCTCTTCGTGGTCAAGTCGCAGATCCACGCCGGTGGCCGCGGCAAGGGCAAGTTCAAGGAACTCGGGGCCGATGCCAAGGGCGGCGTGCGGCTGGCGAAATCGGTCGAGGAAGTCGGCGCCCACGCCAAGGAAATGCTGGGCAATACCCTGGTGACGGTGCAGACGGGGCCTGCCGGCAAGCAGGTCAACCGGCTCTATATCGAGGATGGCTCCGATATCGAGAAGGAGTTCTACCTGTCGATGCTGGTCGATCGCGAGACCTCGCGCGTCGCCTTCGTCGTCTCGACGGCAGGCGGCATGGAGATCGAGCAGGTCGCGCATGACACGCCTGAGAAGATCGTCACCTTCTCGGTCGATCCGGCGACCGGCGCCATGCCGCATCACGGCCGCACCGTGGCGCGCGCGCTCGGCCTGACCGGCGATCTCGCCAAGCAGGCCGAAAAGCTCGCCCAGCAGCTCTACAAGGCCTTCGTCGCCAAGGACATGGCGATGCTGGAGATCAACCCGCTGATCATCACCAAGGGCGGCATGCTGAAATGCCTCGACGCCAAGGTGAGCTTCGATTCGAACGCGCTCTACCGCCATCCCGAGATCGTCGAGCTGCGCGACCTGACGGAAGAGGACGCCAAGGAGATCGAGGCGTCGAAATACGACCTGTCCTATGTCACGCTCGAGGGCACGATCGGCTGCATGGTCAACGGCGCCGGCCTCGCCATGGCGACGATGGACATCATCAAGCTCTACGGCGAGGAGCCGGCGAACTTCCTCGATGTCGGCGGCGGCGCCTCCAAGGAGAAAGTCGCGGCCGCGTTCAAGATCATCACCGCCGACCCGAACGTGAAGGGCATCCTGGTCAACATCTTCGGCGGCATCATGAAATGCGACATCATCGCCGAGGGCGTGGTCGCGGCCGTGAAGGAAGTCGGCCTGCAGGTGCCGCTCGTGGTGCGCCTCGAGGGCACCAACGTGGAACTCGGCAAGCAGATCATCCGCGATTCGAAGCTCAATGTGATCCCGGCCGACGATCTCGACGACGCCGCCCAGAAGATCGTCAAGGCGGTGAAGGAAGCCAATTAATGTCCATTCTCATCGACAGCAACACCAAGGTCATCTGCCAGGGCTTCACCGGCAAGAACGGCACCTTCCATTCCGAACAGGCGATCGCCTATGGCACGCGCATGG
Source organism: uncultured Alphaproteobacteria bacterium (assembly GCA_937988775.1). GTDB lineage: Bacteria > Pseudomonadota > Alphaproteobacteria > Rhizobiales > Beijerinckiaceae > CALKHP01. Next base: position 30,142 of record CALKHP010000026.1, on the reverse strand, counting down.
TCGGTGGCACCTCGCCCGGCAAGGGCGGCTCGGTGCATCTCGGCCTGCCGGTGTTCGACACCGTCGCCGAGGCGCGCGAGAAGACCGGCGCCGATGCATCGGTGATCTATGTGCCGCCGGCGGGCGCAGCGGACGCGATCGCCGAGGCGATCCAGGCCGAGATCGGGCTGATCATCTGCATCACGGAAGGCATTCCGGTCGAGGACATGATCCGCGTCAAGCGCGCGCTGTCGGGCTCGAAGTCGCGGCTGATCGGGCCGAACTGCCCCGGCGTGATGACGGCGGGCGAGTGCAAGATCGGCATCATGCCCGGCAACATCTTCAAGCGCGGCAATGTCGGCATCGTGTCGCGCTCGGGCACGCTGACCTATGAGGCGGTGTTCCAGACCACGGCCGAAGGGCTCGGCCAGACCACGGCGGCCGGCATTGGCGGCGACCCGGTCAAGGGCACGGAATTTATCGACATCCTGGAGATGTTCCTGGCCGACGAGGCCACCAAATCCATCGTGATGATCGGCGAGATCGGCGGCTCGGCGGAAGAGGATGCCGCGCAGTTCATCAAGGACGAGGCCCGGCGCGGCCGCAAGAAGCCGATGGTCGGCTTCATTGCCGGACGCACCGCACCGCCCGGCCGCCGCATGGGCCATGCCGGCGCCATCATTTCCGGCGGCAAGGGCGATGCCGGCAGCAAGACCGCCGCGATGGAAGCGGCGGGCATCCGCGTCAGCCCGAGCCCGGCCCGGCTCGGCAAGACGCTGGTGGACGTGTTGAAAGGTAACTGAAGCCCCGCCTTCTCCCCGCCACGTGCGTGGGGGAAGGCACCACGCCCGCGGCCTGGGGGTCCGCCGGCAGCACCGTTGAGGACGAGTTTCATGGACCGCGACAGCGCCAACGATATTTTCGAGCAGACTTCCTTCCTGTATGGCGGCAATGCCAGCTATATCGAGGACCTCTATGCCCGCTATCAGAGCGACCCGTCCGCGGTCGACGAGGAATGGCAGGCCTTCTTCGGCGCGCTGAAGGACGACGCCGCTTCGGTGATCAAATCGGCGCAAGGCGCGTCGTGGAAGCGCCCGAACTGGCCGGTGGTCGCCAATGGCGAGCTGATCTCGGCGCTTGATGGCAACTGGGGCCGGATCGAGAAGCTCGTCGGCGACAAGATCAAGGACAAGGCAGCGGCCGGCGCCGGCCTGAGCGAAGCCGACGTGCATCTGGCGACGCGCGATGCCGTGCATGCGCTGATGATGATCCGCGCCTACCGCATGCGCGGCCATCTGCACGCCAATCTCGATCCGCTCGGCCTCGAACCGCAGCGCGACCACGAGGAACTGCACCCGTCGAACTACGGTTTCACCGAGGCCGACTGGGACCGCAAGATCTTCATCGACAACGTGCTGGGGGTGGAATTCGCCACCATCCGCGAGATGCTGGCGATCCTGAAGCGCACCTATTGCGCGACGATCGGCTACGAGTTCATGCATATTTCCGATCCGGCCGAGAAGGCCTGGATCCAGGAGCGCGTCGAGGGGCCGGAGAAGGAAATCACCTTCACCCGCGAGGGCAAGCGGGCGATCCTCAACAAGCTGGTCGAGGCGGAAGGCTTCGAGAAATATCTCGACAAGAAGTTCACCGGCACCAAGCGTTTCGGGCTCGATGGCGGCGAGGCGCTGATCCCGGCGCTTGAGCAGATCATCAAGCGTGGCGGCGCGCTCGGCCTGAAAGAAATCATCATCGGCATGCCGCATCGCGGCCGCCTCAACGTGCTGGCCCAGGTCATGGCCAAGCCGCAGCGCGCGATCTTCAACGAGTTCAAGGGCGGCTCGTCGAAGCCGGACGATGTCGAGGGCTCGGGCGACGTCAAGTATCATCTCGGCGCGTCGTCCGATCGTGAGTTCGACGGCAACAATGTGCATCTGTCGCTGACGCCGAACCCGTCGCATCTTGAGATCGTCGATCCGGTGGTGCTCGGCAAGGTTCGCGCCAAGCAGGACCAGCATAACGACGTCATCGAGCGCTCGAAGGTGCTGCCGCTGCTGATGCATGGCGATGCCGCCTTCGCCGGGCAGGGCGTGGTGGCGGAGTGCCTCGGCCTGTCGGGGCTGAAGGGCCACCGCACCGGCGGCTCGGTGCATTTCATCGTCAACAACCAGATCGGCTTCACGACCTATCCGCGCTATTCGCGCACCTCGCCCTATCCGTCCGATCTGGCGAAGATGATCGAGGCGCCGATCTTCCACGTCAACGGCGACGACCCGGAAGCGGTGGTGTTCGCCGCCAAGATCGCCATCGAATTCCGGCAGCAGTTCCACAAGCCGGTGGTGATCGACATGTTCTGCTACCGCCGCTTCGGCCATAACGAGGGCGACGAGCCGGCTTTCACGCAGCCGCTGATGTACAAGAACATCCGCGCCCACCAGACGACGCTCGGGCTGTACAGCGCCAAGCTGATGGCGGAAGGCGTGGTCACCGAAGGCGAGGTCGAGAAGGCCAAGGCCGACTGGGTCGCGCATCTCGAGGCCGAATACGAGGCCGGCCAGACCTACAAGCCGAACAAGGCCGACTGGCTCGATGGGCGCTGGTCCGGGTTGAAGGCGTCGAAGGACAATGTCGACGATGCTAGGCGCGGCCAGACCGGGGTCGACCTCGCCAGGCTGAAGATGATCGGCACGCAGATCACCAAGGTGCGCGAGGGGTTCCATATCCACCGCACCATCCAGCGCTTCCTCGACAATCGCCGCAAGATGATCGAGACCGGCGAGGGGCTCGACTGGGCGACCGCCGAGGCGCTCGCCTTCGGGTCGCTGGTCGACGAGAACCACCGCGTGCGGCTCTCGGGCCAGGATAGCGAGCGCGGCACGTTCAGCCAGCGCCACTCGGTGCTGATCGACCAGGAGAACGAGAGTCGCTACACGCCGCTCAACAACATCCGCGAGGGCCAGGCCAAGTTCGAGGTCATCAACTCGATGCTCTCGGAGGAGGCGGTGCTCGGCTTCGAATACGGCTACACGCTGTCGGAGCCGAACGCCTTGGTGATGTGGGAAGCGCAGTTCGGCGATTTCGCCAATGGCGCGCAGGTGGTGTTCGACCAGTTCATCTCGTCGGGCGAACGCAAGTGGCTGCGCATGTCCGGGCTGGTATGCCTGCTGCCGCATGGCTACGAGGGCCAGGGGCCGGAGCATTCCTCCGCTCGCCTCGAGCGCTTCCTGCAAAGCAGCGCCGAGGATAACTGGCAGGTCGCCAACTGCACCACGCCGGCGAATTACTTCCACATCCTGCGCCGGCAGCTGAAGCGCGACTTCCGCAAGCCGCTGATCCTGATGACGCCGAAATCCCTGCTGCGTCACCACCACGCCAAATCGGCGCTCGCCGATCTCGCCGCCGAGACCTCGTTCCACCGTATCCTCAAGGATGATGCGGAGACGAAGAAGGGCGGCGCGGTCAAGCTCGTCAAGGACGCCAAGATCCGCCGCGTCGTGCTGTGCTCGGGTAAGGTCTATTACGACCTGCTGGAAGAGCGCGAGAAGCGCGGCCTCGACGACGTCTACCTGCTGCGCGTCGAGCAGCTCTACCCGTTCCCGCTCAAGACGCTGGTGACGGAACTGGCGCGCTTCAAGAAGGCGGACGTGATCTGGTGCCAGGAGGAACCCAAGAACATGGGCGCCTGGAGCTTCGTCGAGCCGTATCTCGAATGGGTGCTGGCCCATGCCGGTTCCGCCAGCAAGCGCGCGCGCTTCGTCGGCCGCCCGGCCGCCGCCTCGACCGCCGTTGGCCAGATGTCGAAGCATCTGGAACAGTTGAACGCCTTCCTCGACGAGGCCTTCGCGGCCTGAACGATAGACCTCGTAACAGCCGGCTCCCGTATCCGGCCAAAGGATAACAGACGATGACCGAAATTCATGTTCCGACGCTTGGCGAAAGTGTTTCCGAGGCGACGGTCGGCAAGTGGTTCAAGGCCGTTGGCGAAGCGGTCAAGGTCGACGAGCCGCTGCTCGAACTCGAGACTGACAAGGTGACGCTCGAGGTCAATGCGCCGGCTTCTGGCGTGCTCTCGGAGATCGTCGTCAAGGATGGCGAGACGGTTGGCGTCGGCGCGCTGCTCGGCCAGATCAGCGAGGGCGCGACGGCAGCCGCCGCGCCGGCTCCTGCCCCCGCCAAGGAAGCCCCGAAGGCGGCGGCGCCTGCTGCCGCCCCTGCTGCTCCCGCGCCCCAGCCCGCCGCCCCGGCCGCGCCGGCCTATGCGCCGCCGCCGGCACCGTCCGCCGCCAAGCTGATGGCCGATAGCGGCACCAGCGTCGCGGAGGGCTCAGGCCGTCGCGGCCAGGTGCTGAAGGAGGATGTGCTGGCCGCGATCGCGCGCGGACCCGCTGCCGCGCCCGCCGCGGCGCCGGCCCCTGCCGCCGCCCGCGCCCCGGTCGCGCTCGACGATGCCAGCCGCGAAGAGCGTGTGCGTATGACCAAGCTGCGCCAGACCATCGCGCGCCGCCTCAAGGATGCCCAGAACGCCGCCGCCATGCTGACGACCTTCAACGAGGTCGACATGAGCGAAGTCATGGCGATGCGCGCCAAATACAAGGACCTGTTCGAGAAGAAGCACGGCGTGAAGCTCGGTTTCATGGGCTTCTTCGTCAAGGCCTGCGTGCAGGCGCTCAAGGACGTGCCCGGCGTCAATGCCGAGATCGACGGCGCCGACCTGATCTACAAGAATTATTATCACGTCGGCGTGGCGGTCGGCACCGACAAGGGCCTCGTCGTGCCGGTGGTGCGCGATGCCGATATGCTGTCGCTGGCCGGCATCGAGAAGACGATCGGCGATTTCGGGCGGCGTGCGCGTGACGGCCAGCTCAAGATCGACGAGATGATGGGGGGCACCTTCACCATCTCCAATGGCGGCATTTACGGCTCGCTGATGTCGACGCCGATCCTGAACGCGCCGCAATCGGGCATTCTCGGCATGCACAAGATCCAGGAGCGGGCGATGGTTGTCGCCGGCAAGATCGAAATCCGGCCGATGATGTATCTGGCGCTGTCCTATGATCACCGCGTCGTCGACGGCAAGGAGGCCGTGACGTTCCTGGTTCGGATCAAGGAAGCGCTCGAGGACCCGGCGCGCCTCGTTCTGGACCTTTGAGGCCGAGCTCGGCCGGGTTGCGCCGGCGGGAGTGAACACAGGGGAGACATGACCATGTTTATTGCTGGCGCACCGGTCGAACTCACCATCCTGGCCTGGAGCGTCGTGCTCCTGCTGGTCCAGGTCGTCTTGCAGGTCGGCTCCGCCGCGCTGGAACTCGGCCTGCCTTACGCGCTCACCGCGCGCGACGCGCAGCTTGCGCCGAAAGGCGTCGTGGCGGCCCGGCTCCAGCGCGCGCTCGCCAACCTGCTCGAGACCTATCCGGCCTTCGTCGCGCTTGCCTTGGCGCTGGTGGTGGCCGGCAAGGCAGGCGGGGCTGCCGAAACCGGCGCCTGGCTCTGGCTCGGAGCCCGTATCGTCTATGTCGTCATCTACGCGCTCGGCATTCCCGGCCTGCGCACCCTGGCCTGGGCCGTCTCGATCGTCGGGCTGATGATGATGCTCACACGTCTTTTTGCCTGACACGGCGCTTCAAACTTTCGAGGACTTCATCGTGGCTTACGATCTCATCGTCATCGGCACCGGCCCCGGCGGTTATGTCTGCGCGATCCGCGCGGCACAGCTCGGGCTCAAGGTCGCCGTCGTCGAAAAACGTGCGACCCATGGCGGCACCTGCCTGAATATCGGCTGCATCCCCTCGAAGGCGCTGCTGCATGCCTCCGAGATGTTCGACGAGGCCGGCCACAGCTTCGCCAAGCTCGGCGTCAAGGTCGCGCCGAAGCTCGATCTCAAGGCGATGATGGGTCACAAGCAGGAAACCGTGGATGCCAATGTCAACGGCGTCGCCTTCCTGTTCAAGAAGAACAAGATCGATGCCTTTACCGGCACCGGCACCATCCTTGGCGCCGGCCGGGTGCAGGTCACCGGCGCGGACGGCAAGACCAGCGATCTCGAGGCGAAATCCATCGTCATCGCCACCGGTTCCGATGTCGCGACGCTGCCCGGCGTGACGATCGACGAAAAGATCGTCGTGTCCTCGACCGGCGCGCTCGAACTCGGCAAGGTGCCGGGCAAGCTGGTGGTGATCGGCGCCGGCGTGATCGGGCTCGAGCTCGGTTCTGTCTGGCGCCGGCTTGGCGCCGAGGTGACGGTGATCGAATTCCTCGACCGCATCCTGCCTGGCATGGATGGCGGCGCCGCCAAACAGTTCCAGCGCCTGCAGGAGAAGCAGGGCATCACCTTCAAGCTCGCCAGCAAGGTGACCGGCGTCACGACGAACGCCAAGGGCGCGAAAATCGCCTTCGAGCCGGTGGCGGGCGGCGAGAGCCAGACGCTCGATGCCGACATCGTGCTCGTCTCGACCGGCCGGCGCCCCTATACGGACGGGCTCGGGCTTGAGGCGGCCGGCGTCGCCACGGAGCGCGGCCGCGTGGTGATCGACGATAATTTCGCCAGCAATGTGCCGGGCATCTATGCGATCGGCGACGTGGTGCGCGGGCCGATGCTCGCCCATAAGGCGGAAGACGAGGGCGTGGCGCTCGCCGAAATCCTCGCTGGCCAGCATGGCCACGTCAATTACGGCGTCATTCCGAGCGTGGTCTATACCTATCCCGAGGTCGCCAGCGTCGGCCGCACGGAGGAGGAGCTGAAACAGGCCGGCATCGCCTACAAGGCGGGCCAGTTCCCGTTCATGGCCAATGGAAGGGCGCGCGCCAACCTGACCACGGAGGGTTTCGTCAAGGTGCTCGCCGATGCCGCGACCGACCGCGTGCTCGGCGTGCATATCGTCGGCGCCGGTGCCGGCGAGATGATCCACGAGGCGGCGGTGCTGATGGAATTCGGCGGCTCGTCGGAAGACCTTGCCCGCACCTGCCACGCCCATCCGACGATGTCGGAAGCGGTCAAGGAAGCGGCGATGGCGGTCGAGAAGCGCGCGATCCACATCTGAGGCGACACCGCGCCTCGCGCCGCCTGCGCGGGCGCCAGCCACCGACGCCGAAGGACTTGACCCGCCATGGAACCCAGCGCCAAGCAGCCGCGCGCCGCCATGCGCAAGCCGCTTTCCGAGGGGCTGCTGGTCTTCATCCTCGGGCTGGCCGGGTTTTGCGGCGCGCTCGCCACGCGGGTCGTCGATCCGATGGTGCCGGAGATCGGCCGCGACCTGATGGTCGAGGTCACCACGGCGGCGCTTCTCTCCTCGGCCTTCACCTTGCCCTACGCCTTCGGCCAGCCGATCCTCGGGCCGCTTGGCGATGCGTTCGGCAAGGCCTTCATCATCAAGATCTGCATGGCCATCATGTCGCTGGCGCTGCTGGCCTCGGCGGTGATGCCGAATTTCTCCGGCCTGTTCGGGTTGCGGCTGATCGCAGGGCTGGCCGGCGGCGGGGTGATTCCGCTCGGCATGGCGATGCTCGGCGATCGTTTCGCCATGGAGCGGCGGCAGATCGCGATCTCGCGCTTCATGGTGATGACGCTGACCGGACAGGCGGCGGGCGCGGCGCTCGCCGGCTTCCTGGTCGAGCTGTTCGGCTGGCGCTATGTGTTCGTCGGCGCGGGGCTGATCTCGCTGGCGGCGCTGGCGGCGCTGTTGCGCTGGCTCGGCGCCCGGCCGGGCGCGCAGCGCGGGCGTTTCGATCTCGGCGAGGCCTTCACGCGCTATGCGAGCATCTTCGCCAACCCGCGCGCCAAGATGTGCTTCAGCGCCGTGTTCATCGAAGGCATCGCCGTCTACGGCATGCTGCCGCATATCGCGCATATCCTCGAACAGCTCGGCAAGGGCTCGGCGCGCGAGGCCGGCATGGTGATCAGCGGCATGGGGCTTGGCGGCGTCGTCTATGCCCTGATCGTGCCGATGCTGCTGCGCCGGCTCGGCATGTATGGCGTGATGGGGACCGGCGGCTTCGTGGCGGCGGCCGGGCTTGCCGCGGCCGGATTCGAGCTGGCGCTGCCGGTCGGGTTCCTCGCCTTCTGCGTGATGGGGATCGGCTTCTACATGGTGCATAACTCGCTGCAGACGCAGGCGAGCGAGCTCTCAGTCACGGCGCGCGGCTCGGCGATGGCGATGCACGCGTTCTTCTTCTTCGTCGGCCAGGGCATCGGCCCGGTGGTGTTCGGCTATGGGCTGACCGCCTTCGGCATCCGCTTGCCGCTGTTCCTGTCGGCGCTGGCGATCGGCCTGCTCGGGGTGATCACGGCGAGCGCGCTGCGTTCGGCGGCCCGGCGACAGCCTGCCTGAATCCCGCCATGCAGGCCGTGTTAGGCTTACCGTTTGTTGGCCTGTCGTTCGCGGCGTGACGACGATGCGTGTGTTGAAGAAATATCTCGTGCTGGCGGCGGCGTTGGCGTTTCTGCTCGCCGAGGAGATCTGGCTGCGCTTGCGGGCGGCGATCGCCTGGCTCGTCGATGCGTTGCCGCTGGCCTGGCTGAAACAGGCGCTCAGGCGTTTCCTCGAATGGCTGCCGGCCTATCCGACGCTGCTGCTGTTCCTGGTGCCGCTGCTGGCGACCGAACCGCTGAAATTCTTCTCCTACTGGCTCCTCGCCAAGCGGCAATGGCTCGCCGGCGTGGCGCTTTACGTGTCGATCGAACTGCTGCGGCTGGCGCTGGTCTCGTTCGTGTTCGGCATCTCGCGCGACAAGCTGATGTCGATCGGCTGGTTCCGCGTGCTCTATGGCTGGTTCATGGCGGCGCATGATTGGGCGTTCGCGCTGGTCGCGCCGTACCGGGAGCGGCTGAGCGCGCTGGCGCGGCGGCTCAGGCAGCGCCTGTTCGGCCGCGGCCGGCTGGCGTTGCTGGTCGCCCGGTTGCGGCGCCGCGAGGCGGGCGGCCCGTAAATGCTTCAGGCGCGCGGGTGGGCTGCCTTGTAAGCCGCCATCAACCGGGTGGTATCGACCTCGGTATAGATCTGCGTCGTCGAGAGCGAGGCGTGGCCGAGCAGTTCCTGGATGGTGCGCAGGTCACCGCCGCGCGCCAGCAGGTGGGTCGCGAAGGAATGGCGCAGCGCATGCGGCGTCGCCGTCTCCGCGAGGCCGAGCGCGCCGCGCAGCCGCGCCATGGCAAGCTGGATGATGCGCGGCGAGAGCGGCCCGCCCTTGGCGCCGCGAAACAGCGGCTCGTCGGGAGCGATCCGCCATGGGCACTGGTCGAGATAATCCTTCACCAGCCCGGCGACTTGCGGCAGCACCGGCACCTGGCGCGCCTTGCCGCCCTTGCCGGTGACCTGGAGCGCGCTCATCGGCCGGATCGGCGCGTCCCTGGCGCGGATGGCGAGCGCTTCGGCGATGCGCAGGCCGCAGCCATAGAGCAGGCCGAGCACGGCGGCATCGCGCGCCAGCACCCATTGCGGGCGATCCTCGCCGGCCCGTGTCGTGACATCGGCGAGCGCGCGGGCATTGGCCGGGCCAATCGGTTTCGGCAGGCTCTTGCCGATACGCGGCGCGCGGATGGCGGCGAAGGCCGAGGCGCTCGCCCAGCCTTGGCGCTCGGCGAAGCGCATGAAGGACCGGCAGCCGGCAAGCTGGCGCATCAGGGTGCGGCTGCCGATGCCGTCCTTGCGGCGCGCGGCGAGGAAGGCGCGGATGTCGGCCGGGCGCAGCCCCGAGAGCGCCGCCAGATCCGGCCGGCGCCCGAGATGCGGCGCCAGGAAGGCGAGGAACTGGTGCAGGTCGCGGGCATAGGCCTCGCCAGTCTTGGGCGCGACGCGGCGCTCGCTTTCCAGATGCGTCAGCCAGGCGGCGATGGCATTGTCGATGGTCATGAGCGGCAGAGTCTACGCCGCCGGTTAAGGCCGTGCAAACGACGCCGCGACGTCTCTCATCCCTTCGAGCATTTCGCAGAAAAGTGGCTACCGGTTTTCTGCGGGAGAAATGCTCTAATTATATGATTTAGATCATTTTTATCTCGTTTTGATGATCCCATCAAAACGAGAAATGATCTAGGCGCGTTGTCTGACAACATGACATCCGCTAGCGTGCGATTGGCCGGGCGGCGCGACGCTCGCACCGGCGCCACGGGAGAGAGTTCCATGCCTATCACGTTCACGCGACGCGGTGTCCTCGGCAGCTTGTCGGGCCTCGCGGCCTACCCGGTGGCCGGCGCCCTGGCGCAAAGCGTTGCGCTGCCTTCGGCCCCGGTGGCGCTCAACATCATCGATGTCGCCGGCAACCTGCAATTGACGCAGGCGAGCATCGACCTGTTCGCCAAGCAGAACCCCAAGCTCGTCTCGCGCATCATCTATTCGCGCGCGCCATCGCCCGAACTGCCGGCCAAGCTCAAGGCGCAGCAGGCGGCGAACCGCGTCGATATCGACCTGGTGCTGACCGGCCCCGGCGCGCTCTCCGACGGCATCGAGCAGGGCCTGTGGATCGACGTGCTGAAATCCCATGCCGACCTGCTGCCGAAACCGGCGGAAATTTATCATGACGCCGCCTTGATGATGCAGAAGAATTTCGGCGGCGACCAGGGCGTGGCGGTGGTCTATTCGCCCTCCGGCCCGCTGTTCGAATACATGCCGTCGCGGCTGAAAACCGTGCCGAAGACGGCGGCCGAATTCCTCGATTGGGCCAAGCAGAACCCGCGCCGCTTCACCTATGCGCGGCCGTATAATTCCGGCCCCGGCTGGACCTATCTGATGGCGCTGCCCTACATTCTCGGCGACAAGGACCCGAAGGATCCGGCCAATGGCTGGGCCAAGACCTGGGCCTATCTCAAGGAACTCGGCACCGCGATCGACTATTATCCGAGCGGCACGACCGCGACGATGAAGGAACTCGGCGACGGCACGCGCGACGTGATCGTCTCGACCTGCGGCTGGGACATCAACCCGCGCGCGCTCGGCATCGTGCCGAAGGAGGCCGAAGTGTTCGCGCTCGAGGGCACGCATTGGGTGCCCGATACGCAGTTCATGTGCGTGCCGAAGGGCATTCCCAACGACAAGCTCGCCGTGGTGCTGGCGCTGATGTCGTTCATGCTCAAGCCCGAGCAGCAGGCGCGCACCTATGACAAGGGCTATTTCTACCCCGGCCCGGCCGTGAAGGACGTGACGCTCGCCATGGCGCCGGAGGAGAGCCAGCATGTCATCAAGGAATTCGGCCGGCCGCTCTACGACACGCTGATCAAGACCCTGCCGGTCGAAGTGCCGCTGACGCCGAAGCAGCTCGTCGTGGCGTTCCGGCGCTGGGACCAGGAGATCGGCGCCGCCACCAAGTGACGCCAGTGGCTGATCCGCTCCGTTTCGCGGTGGTCGGTGCCGACCACCGCCACGTCTACCATATGGTCGGCGAGTTGCTCGCGGCGGGCGCGATCTGCGCCGGCTGCGATCCGCAGACCAGCGACCCGCGCGTGCTTGACGGCTTGCGTGAGCGCTTTCCTGATCTCGCCATGGTGGCGCGCGAGCGCCTGCTCGACGACCCGTCGATCGCCATCATCTGCATCGCGGCCGTGCCGAAGGACCGGGCAGGGCTCGCCATCGCGGCGATGCGCGCCGGCAAGGATGTGATGGTCGACAAGCCGGGCATCACCACCATTGCCGATCTCGAGGCGGTGCAGCAGGTGGTGCGCGAAACCGGCCGCATGTTCTCGATCTGCTTTTCCGAGCGCTTCGTGGTGCCGGCGACGATCGTTGCCGGCAAACTGATCGCCGACGGCGCCATCGGCCGCGTCATCCAGACGGTCGGGCTCGGGCCGCACCGGCTCAACCGCGCCATCCGGCCGGGCTGGTTCTTCGACGTGGCGAATTTCGGCGGTATCCTCGCCGATATCGCCTCGCACCAGATCGACCAGTTCCTGTATTTCACCGGCGCGACCGGCGCCGAGATCGTCGCCAGCAGCGCCGGCAATCTCGGCCATCCCGACCTGCCGCGCTTCGAGGATTACGGCGACATCCTGCTGCGTGGTGGCGGCGCCAGCGGCTTCATCCGCTGCGACTGGTTCACCGCCGACGGCTTGCCGATCTGGGGCGATGGCCGCCTGACCATCCTTGGCACCGAAGGCACCATCGAATTGCGCAAATATGTCGACATTGCCGGCAGGCCCGGCACCGATCACCTGTTCCTCGTCGATGGCAAGGGCACGCGCCATATCGATGCGAGCCGCGAGCCGCTGACCTATTTCCGCGCCTTCCTCGCCGATGTGCGCGACCGGAGCGAGACGGCAATGACGCAGGCGCACGTTTTCACCGTGACGCGGCTGGCGCTCGAGGCGCAGGCGACGGCGCGGCGATTGCGATAACCCGATCGATCGGCCGCGACCTCGCCCCCGGGGCCGGCGGAACTGAAATATAGGAAACCATCATGAGCAAGACCGGTATCGCCATTATCGGGCTCGGCCCCGCCGCCCTGCCGCACGCCAAGAGCCTGCTCGACCTCTCCGAGCGGGCGGAGGTGCGCCACGCGGTCAGCCGCAGCAAGGAGCGGACGGAAGCCTTCGCCGCGCAGTTCCCGTTCCCGGTCAGCAACGATATCGACGCGGCGCTCGCCGATGATGGCGTCAGAGCTGTGATCGTGCTGACGCCGCCGAGCGCGCATCTTGCCGTGGCGGAGAAATGCTTCGCCGCCGGCAAGCATGTGCTGGTAGAAAAGCCGCTGGAACTGACGGTCGCTGCCGGCGAGAAGCTGGTTGCAGTGGCGCGCAAGGCCGACAGGCGGCTCGGCGTGGTGCTGCAGCACCGCTTCCGGCCGGCGAGCCTGAGGCTGAAGGCGGCGCTGGCGGCGAGCGAACTCGGCATGATCGCCGCCGGTTTCCTCACTGTGCCGTGGTGGCGGCCGCAAGCCTATTACGACGAGCCCGGCCGCGGCACGATGGCGCGCGACGGCGGCGGCGTGCTGCTGACGCAGGCGATCCATTCCCTCGACCTGTTTCGCTCGCTGGTCGGCGTGTCGGCGGTGAGAGCGGCCGATGTCGCCACCACGGCGCTGCACCGCATGGAGACCGAGGATTACGTCGCGGCGCTGGTCCGGCTCGGCAATGGCGCGCCCGGCACGGTGCTGGCGACGACCGCCTTCAATCCCGGCCACCCCGAGCGCATCGAGATCATCGGCACGAAAGCATCGGCGGCGCTGATCGGCGGCTCGCTGAAAATCGCCTGGCTCGACGGGCGCGAGGAAGTCGTGGCGGCGGAGGGCGATACCGGCAGCGGCGCCAACATCATGGATTTCCCCCATGATGCGCATCGCGCCGTGATCGCGGATTTCCTCGATGCGATCGCGCAAGACCGTGACCCGATGGTATCCGGCGAGGAGGCGCTCGCCTCGCAGCGCCTGATCGGGGACTTGCTGGCCAAGGGCGGCGAAGCCTGACGGCTCGCCGGGATACCCGTCCCGGGACCTCATGCTGAGCTTGTCGAAACATGGAGGATCGCGCGCCGGACCGGACCATCCTTCGACAGGCTCAGCATGAGCCCATGCGTTGCAGCAGATTCTCAAGACGGCCCGCCCCGCCCTGCCTCCGGTTGACCTCGAATCGGCGCGGCCAGGCCAGATTCTGGCGCCGACTCTCGTTTGGCCTTGATTTTCGCATAAAGATATCTTTATATGCGCTTCTGTGCAGATAGCCGCAGGATGGAAACGCCGATGCAGGTGCCCTTTCGCGACATGATCTCCTCGCTCGAGGCGGTGGCCGAGCCGACGCGGCTGCGCATCCTGGCGCTGATCGCCGATGCCGAGCTGACCGTCACCGAGCTGACCACGATTCTCGGCCAGTCGCAGCCGCGCGTCTCGCGCCATCTCAAGCTGCTCGTCGATGCCGGCCTCGTCGACCGGCACCGCGAGGGCGCCTGGGCGTTTTTCCGCCTGTCGGAGACGCCGCTGGCGCTGGCGAGCGCCGGGCAGGTGCTGGGCGGGCTCGATGCCAATGACGCGGTGCTGGCCGGCGACCGCGCCCGCCTCGCCGAGGTCCGCGCCGAACGTGCGCGTGCGGCGGAAACCTATTTCGCCCGTCATGCCGACGATTGGGACCAGCTGCGCGCCATGCATGTCGCGGAGAAGGATGTCGAGGCCGCCGTGCTCGCTGCTGCCGGCAAGGGGCCGTTCAAGGCGGTGCTTGATCTCGGCACCGGTACCGGCCGCATGCTGGCGCTGCTGGCGCCGCGCACCACGCGTGCCGTCGGCATCGATTCGAGCCACGCCATGCTGGCGGTGGCGCGCGCCAAGCTCGAGGCGAGCGGCCTCAAGAACGTGCAGCTGCGCCAGGCCGACATCTATGCACTGCCCGTCGAGCGCAACGCCTATGACCTGATCGTCATCCATCAGGTGCTGCATTATCTCGACGATCCGGCCCGCGCCATCCGTGAGGCGGCGCGCGGGTTGCGGCCGGGCGGGCGCATGATCGTCGTCGATTTCGCGCCCCATACCTATGAATCCCTGCGCGAGAGCCACGCCCACCGCCGCCTCGGCTTTGCCCGCGACGAGATCGACACGATGCTGGAGGAGGCAGGCCTCAGCCCGCATGACCACCGCGAGTTGCCACCGACCGGCCGGGGCCAGCTGACGGTGTCGCTCTGGCTCGCCGACGATCCGCGCGTGCTCGACGACCGGCTGCGCGGCGCCGGCCATTCCGTGCGCGAGGTGGCGTGATGAGTGTCGCTTCGCTGCGCCGCAGCCGCACCGGCGAGACCCCGGCGCTCCGCGTCTCGTTCGAATTCTTCCCGCCCAAGAGCGACGAGATGGAAGAGGCCCTCTGGGGCTCGATCAAGCGGCTCGAGCCGCTCTCGCCGGATTTCGTCTCGGTGACCTATGGCGCCGGCGGCTCGACGCGCGAGCGCACGCATGCCACCGTCGCCCGCATCGTCAACGAAACCACGCTGAAACCGGCTGCGCACCTGACCTGCGTCTCGGCGACGCGCGACGAGGTGCGCGAGGTGGTTCGCGATTACTGGGCCGCCGGCGTGCGCCATATCGTGGCGCTGCGCGGCGATCCGGCCGGCGGGCTCGGCGCGGCCTATGCCCCGACGCCCGGCGGCTATGGCGACACCGCCGAGCTGGTCGCGGATATCCGCGCCATCGGCGATTTCGAGATTTCCGTCTCGGCCTATCCCGAGCGCCACCCCGAAAGCCCGTCGCTCGCCGCCGATATCGACACGCTGAAGCGCAAGGTCGAAGCGGGTGCCACGCGCGCCATCACGCAGTTCTTCTTCGATAACGAGCATTACCTGCGCTATCTCGATCATGTGCGCGCCGCCGGCATCGATATCCCGATCGTGCCCGGCATCGTGCCGGTGCAGAATTTCAGGCAGACGGCGGGCTTCGCCAAGCGCACCGGCGCGAGCGTGCCGGCCTGGCTCGCCGGCCGCTTCGACGGGCTCGACGATGATCCGGCGACCCGCAAGCTCGTCGCTGCCGCTGTCGCCGCCGAGCAGGTGCTCGATCTGGTCGATCGCGGCGTCGTCGATTTCCACTTCTACACCATGAACAAGGCCGATCTCGTTTACGCGATCTGCCACCTGCTCGGCCTGCGCCCGGCGATGCAGCAGGCGGCGGCGTGAGCGGAATGACGAATGAGCGGATGCCGCCGTTTTCCTTCTCCCGCAAGCGGAGAAGGAAATTGGCACCCCGCCTAGGTAATTGAGCGTATTCGATAAAGGTCCGATAATATGAGCGTTTCCCATAAAGCCGATGGCGCCGAGCTTTTCTCGGCCCTGCGTAAGGCCGCCGCCGAGCGCATCCTGGTGCTCGACGGCGCCATGGGGACGCAGATCCAGGACCTGAAGCTGGATGAGGAGGCGTTTCGCGGCGCGCGCTTCAAGGATTGGGGCCAGCCGGTCCGGGGCAATAACGACCTGCTGATCCTGACCAGGCCGGATGAAATCCGCGATATCCACCTCGCCTATTTCCGCGCCGGCGCCGATATCTGCGAGACCAACACCTTTTCCTCGACCTCGATCGCCCAGGCTGATTACGGCATGGAGGAGCTGGTCTACGAACTGAACCGCGAGGGCGCGCGCCTGGCGCGCGAGGCGGCAGCCCTTGCCGAGAGCGAGGACGGCCTCCGCCGCTTCGTCGCCGGCGCCATCGGGCCGACCAACCGTACGCTGTCGCTGTCGCCCAATGTCAACGATCCGGGCTTTCGCGCCGTGACCTTCGATCAGGTCGCGGAGGCTTACGCCGAGCAGGTGCGCGGGCTGATCGATGGCGGCGCCGAAATCCTGTTGATCGAGACGATCTTCGATACGCTCAACGCCAAGGCGGCGCTGTTCGCCATCGAGCGCCTGTTCGCCGAGCGCAACATCCGCCTGCCGGTGATGATCTCCGGCACGATCACCGACCTGTCCGGCCGCACCCTGTCGGGCCAGACGCCGACGGCGTTCTGGTACTCGCTGCGCCATGCCAGCCCGCTGTCGATCGGCCTGAACTGCGCGCTCGGCGCCAAGGAAATGCGCGCCCATATCGACGAGTTGTCGCGCGCCGCCGACACGCTGGTCTGCGCCTATCCGAATGCCGGCCTGCCCAACGAATTCGGCCTTTACGACGAGAGCCCGGAAGCAACGGCGAGCATGCTCGGCGAGTTCGCCGAGGCTGGCCTCGTCAACATCGTCGGCGGCTGCTGCGGCACCACGCCGGAGCATATCCGCGCCATCGCAGCGGCCGTGAAGGGCAAGGCGCCGCGCAAGCTGCCGCGCTTCAAGCCGGAGCTGAAGCTGTCCGGCCTCGAGCCGTTCACGCTGACCGAGAACATCGCCTTCGTGAATGTCGGCGAGCGCACCAATGTCACCGGCTCGGCCCGTTTCAAGAAGCTGATCAAGGACGACAAGTTCTCCGAGGCGCTCGACGTGGCGCGCGACCAGGTCGCCAACGGCGCCCAGATCATCGACGTCAACATGGACGAAGGCCTGCTCGATTCGAAGGCCGCGATGACGACCTTCCTCAACCTGATCGCCTCCGAGCCCGATATCGCGCGCGTGCCGATCATGATCGATTCCTCGAAATTCGAGGTGATCGAGGCCGGCCTGAAATGCGTGCAGGGCAAGCCGATCGTCAATTCGATCTCGATGAAGGAAGGCGTCGAACCGTTCAAGAAGGCGGCGCGCACCGTGCGCGCCTATGGCGCTGCCGTGGTGGTAATGGCCTTCGACGAGCAGGGCCAGGCCGACACTTACAAGCGCAAGATCGAGATCTGCACCCGCGCCTACAAGATCCTGGTCGATGAGGTCGGCTTCCCGCCCGAGGACATCATCTTCGATCCGAACGTGTTCGCCATCGCCACCGGCATCGAGGAGCACAATAATTACGGCGTCGATTTCCTGGAGGCGACCAAGGCGATCCGCGAGCAACTGCCGCATGTCCATATTTCCGGCGGCGTCTCCAACCTGTCCTTCTCGTTCCGGGGCAACGAGCCGGTGCGCGAGGCGATGCATTCGGTGTTCCTGTATCACGCCATCACGCTCGGCATGGATATGGGCATCGTCAATGCCGGCCAGCTCGCGGTCTATGAAAGCCTCGATCCCGAGTTGCGCGAGCTATGCGAGGACGTGGTGCTCAACCGGCGCGCCGACGGGACCGAGCGCCTGCTCGACGCTGCGCCGCGCTTTGCTGGCAAGGGCAGCCAGAATGCCCGCAACGACAATGCCGAATGGCGCGGTCTCGAGGTGACCAAGCGCATCGAGCATGCGCTCGTCAACGGCATCGCCGAGTTCATCATCGAGGATACCGAGGAAGCACGGCAAGCGGCCGAGCGCCCGCTGCATGTCATCGAAGGGCCGCTGATGGCCGGCATGAATGTGGTCGGCGACCTGTTCGGCGCCGGCAAGATGTTTCTGCCGCAGGTCGTCAAATCCGCCCGTGTCATGAAGCAGGCCGTGGCCTATCTCGAGCCGTTCATGGACAAGGAGCGCGAGGAGACCGGTCTCGTCGACAAGCCGCCGGCCGGCAAGATCCTGATGGCGACGGTCAAGGGCGACGTGCACGATATCGGCAAGAACATCGTCGGCGTCGTGTTGCAATGCAACAACTACGAGGTCATCGACCTCGGCGTGATGGTGCCGGCGCAGCGCATCCTGGAGGAAGCGCGCAAGCACAAGGTCGATATCATTGGCCTGTCGGGGCTGATCACGCCGTCGCTGGAAGAAATGGCGCATGTCGCCACCGAACTGGAGCGCGAGGGGCTCGACCTGCCGCTGCTGATCGGCGGCGCCACCACCAGCCGCGTGCATACCGCGGTCAAGATCGCGCCCGGCTACGAGCGCGGCCAGACCGTCTATGTCAACGATGCGAGCCGGGCGGTCGGTGTCGTCTCGTCGCTGCTCAATCCGGACACGCGCGACGCTTATATGGAGACCGTGCGTGCCGAGTACCGCAAGGTCGCGGCATCGCATGCGCGCGCCGAGGCCGACAAGAAGCGCCTGCCGATCGCGGCCGCGCGCCTCAACCGCTTCAAGCCGGACTGGTCGCTCTACAAGCCGACCAGGCCGCAATTCACCGGCACGCGCGTCTTCAAGCAAATCGATCTGGCGGAGCTTGCGCCCTATATCGACTGGACGCCGTTCTTTCAGGTCTGGGAGCTGCGCGGCCGCTTCCCGGCCATTCTGGATGACGCGAAACAGGGCAAGGCGGCGCGCCAGCTCTATGATGACGCGCAGCGCATGCTGCAGCGCATCATCGACGAGCGCTGGTACGAGGCACGCGCGGTGATCGGCCTGTGGCCGGCCAACAGCGTCGGCGACGATATCAGGCTCTACACCGGCGAAAGCCGCCGCGAGGAGCTTGAAACCTTCTATACGCTGCGCCAGCAACTGACGCGGCGCGATGGCATGCCGAATCTGGCGCTCGCCGATTTCGTGGCGCCAGCCGAGACCGGTATCGCCGATTATGTCGGCGGTTTCGCCGTCACCGCCGGCATCGGCGAGGAGCGCGTCGCCGAGCGTTTCGAGCGCAACAATGACGATTACAACTCGATCCTCGCCAAGGCGCTCGCCGACCGGCTCGCCGAGGCGCTGGCCGAGCGCATGCACGCGCGCGTCAGGCGCGAGTTCTGGGGCTATGCCGCCGATGAAACCGATACGCCGCAGGAGCTGATCCTGGAGAACTATCGCGGCATCCGGCCGGCGCCGGGTTATCCGGCCCAGCCCGACCATACCGAGAAGGCGACGCTGTGGCGCCTGCTGCGCGCCGACAAGCAGATCGGCCTTGAACTGACCGAGAGCTACGCTATGTGGCCGGGCTCGTCGGTGTCGGGCATCTATATCGGCCATCCGGATGCGTATTATTTCGGCGTCGCCAAGGTCGAGCGCGACCAGGTCGAGGATTACGCGGCGCGCAAGGGCATGGAGATCGCGCTCGTCGAGCGCTGGCTGGCGCCGGTCCTCAATTACGACACGGCCGCCTATGCCGGAAAGGCCGCCGCGGCCTGAGCCGGGCGTGGCCGGTCCATTTCAGCGGAATGGCGGCTCGTCGAAGCTCCTGAGCTTGCGCGAGTGCAATGAGCCGATCTGGTCGCGCAGCAGGTCGACCGCCTTGATGCCGATGGCGAGATGCTGGCCGATGGCGCGCTCGTAGAAGGCGTTGGCGGCGCCCGGCAGCTTGATCTCGCCATGCAGCGGCTTGTCCGACACGCACAGAAGCGTGCCGTAGGGTACGCGCAGCCGGTAGCCCTGCGCTGCGATGGTGCCGCTTTCCATATCGACGGCGATGGCGCGCGACAGGTTGATGCGGTGGCGCTCCTGCGTGAAGCGCAGCTCCCAGTTGCGGTCGATATTGGTGACGACGGTGCCGGTGCGCAGCCGGGCCTTCAGCGCCTCGCCGCGCTCGCCGGTGACCAGCGAGGCGGCTTCCTGGAGCGCGATCTGCACCTCGGCCAGCGCCGGGATCGGGATATCCGGCGGCAGCAGCGTATCGAGGATACGGTCCTGGCGCAGATAGGCATGGGCGAGCACGTAATCGCCGATCTGCTGGCTCTGGCGCAGGCCGCCGCAATGGCCGACCATCAGGAAGCAATGCGGCCTGAGCACTGCGAGATGATCGGTGATGTTCTTGGCGTTCGAGGGGCCGACGCCGATATTGACCAGCGTGATGCCCTGTCGGCCGGGCGTGGTGACGTGATAGGCTGGCATTTGCGAATTGGCCCAGGTCGAGGCGCCGAACACATCGTCGGTGATGGCGGTGGCCTTGTCCGCATCGATGGCGACGCCGCCCGGCAGCACCAGGCGGTCGAAGCGACCGCCGGCCCTGACCTGCTCGAGGCCCCAGCGCACGAACTGGTCGACATAGCGGTGGTAGTTGGTCAGCAGGATCCACGGCTGCACGTCGCGCCAGTCGGTGCCGGTATAATGCACCAGCCGCCTGAGCGAATAATCCGTGCGCGCGCCATCGAACAGCGCCAGGGGCAATGCGCCGCGCGCATCGGCATCGATCAGCCCGTCGGCGATCTCGTCGCCGACGGCCGAGAGCAGCGGCACGGGGAAGAAGCGCGCCAGTTCCGATGCCGTCACCGCGCCACGGCCGAGTTCGTCGCCGCGCTCGAACACGTAAGGATAGGGAATTTCCTGCTCGCCGACGCCGACCGCCAGCGTGGCGCCGTATTCCTCGACCAGCGGCGTGAGCTGTTCCATCAGGTAGGTGCGGAAGGCCTCCGGCTGCGTCACCGTGGTTTCGTAGACGCCGGAGCGCTGGAACTTGGCATAGGCGCGGCGATTGACCGGCGGCACGCCATCGGGCCGATAGGTGACGCGGATCGCCGCGTAGCGGAAGCTCAGGCGCTCGTGCGCGGTTGGCGGCGGCCCGCCATCGAGGAAACGTTCGAGCGCCGCCCGGAGTGCCGCGACCGCGCGCTCGTGCAGGAGCACCAGCCGGTCGATCGCGGCGCGCGCGCCGGCCACGGCGGAAAATTCATGATCGGACAAGCTCATGACAGCAACCCCGCGCCGACATTGATCCCGAAACCGAGGACCGAGGTGTTGAAGAAGAAGCTCAGCACGCAATGCGCCGTCATCACTTTACGCACCGCATTCGCGGTCACGTTGACATCGGATGTGGCGGAGGAGGCGCCGATGGTGAAGGCGACATAGAGAAAATCCGAGAAGGCCGGCGCGCGCGTGCCGCCGGGAAAATCGAAGGCCGGCTTGTCCGCGCCATCCTCGGCATAGAACTGGTAGGCGTAATGCTGCGCGAACACGGTGTGGACGAAGACCCACGAGGCGAGCAGCGTGAAGCCGGCGAGGCCGACATGCAGCGCCTTGTCGCCCGCCGGCACGGATCGGAGGCCGGCGAGTTCCGCGGCGATCGCCGCCAGGCTCGCAATCGCCGCGAGAACGGTCAGCACGAGCGTCGCGGCGGCGCCGTCGTCGAGCAGGCTGGCACGCTCGCGCATCCGCCGCGCATCGGCGCCGGTCATCTCGCCGAAGGCCAGCACGAGATAGGTCAGGATGCCGACATCCCAGCCGGCCAGCAGCCGCGTGACCAGCGGCCAACCCGCCGGCAAGGGGAATGGTAGCACCGCGACGACTGCCGTTGCGAGCATCAGGCGAGGGCGTGCGGCGGCGGCGCGGAAGGCAACGTGCATGGGATTAGGAAGCACGGCGCGCGCGCCGCGTCGAGAGGCGTGTTGGCCTGCGCCGGGGCCGTGTCGATCTCCCGGCCGGGGGTGGCGTCCGGTTGGTGTTCCCGCGTTCAGCTGTTGAAGCGGATCGGCACCGAGAGCGTGATGGTCGTGCCGCCGAAACCGGCCGGCGGTGCCGGCACCGGGCTGGCGCGGCGCGGCAGCGCCACCGCCTCGCGGTCGAGCGCGGCATCGCCGGAGGAGCGCACGAGGCGGGCGGAAAGCACCTGGCCCGAACGGGCGATGGTGAAGGCGACGCCGGCCGTTCCGGAGCGGGCCGCATCGGAGGGGAAGCGCTTGTAGCGGTTGAGATGCGCGCTCAGCGCGCCCTTCCAGGTCGCCGGCGAGACGGAGGGCGCATGCGATGCGCCGGCCGAAGGCGCCGCCAGCCTGTCGGCCTGCTTGGCCTTGCTAGCCGGCGGCGCCGAGTTGTGGCGCTGGGGCTGCCGGTCGGGATCGATCGGCTTCTTGCGCTCGGCATGCTGCTTCGGCTTTTTCTTCTTGTGCGGCTTCGGCTTGGCGGGCGGTGGGGGCGGGGCGAGCACCGCCTCGGCCTTTTCCTGCTTCGGCAGTTCAGGCGGCTTGATCTCGGCCGGCTTGGCCTCCGGCGGTGGCGGCTCGGGCTGCAAGACCGGTTCCGGCTCCGGCTGTGCCACGGGCTGCGGTTCCGGCACGGGGTCAGGCTCGGGTTGCGCTTCCGGCTCCGGCGCCGGTTCCGGTTGCGTTTCCGCCGCTTGCGGGCCTGGCGCGACATCCCGCGGCGGCGCTTCGGGGGCGAGCGCGACGCTCGCCAGTTCGATCATCACGGCGGGCGGCGCATCGCTCTGCATCGCGCGCGCCGGCGCATCACGCAGCGCCAGCCAGGCGATGCCGCCATGGGCGCCGAGCATGACCACGGCGGCGGCGGCCCAGCGCAGCATGGCAAGCGTCGCGAGGCTGGCGCCGAGCCGGCGCGCCGGTGCCCTGAAGCCGATCACGGCGTGGCGCCCGGCGCCGGGGTGGCGGGTGCGCCGGCCTGGCCGGTATCCTCGAGGCCGACCAGCGCGATCTTGAGATAACCTGCCTCGCGCAGCAGGTTCATGACCTGCATCAGCGCACCGTAGCTCACCGCCTGGTCGGCGCGCAGGAAGATGCGGGTTTCGCGGTCATTGCCGGTTTCGCCGTCAAGCGTCGCCTGCAGCGCCTGGCGCGGCAGGGCGTCATTGCCGAGCGCCAGCGTGAGATCGTCCTTCACCGTCAGGAAGATCGGCTTGTCCGGGCGCGGCTGGACCTGGGCGTTCGAAACCGGCAGGTCGACCGAGACATCGACCGTCGAGAGCGGCGCCGCCACCATGAAGATGATCAGCAACACCAGGATCACGTCGATGAACGGCGTGACGTTGATGTCGGAGATTTCCGCCTGATCGCCATCCTGCGGCTGTTTCAGCGAGATTGCCATAAGCGCTATTCCGCCGCCTGCGCGCGCGGTGCGGCTGGCAGGCCGGAGCGCGCGCGCTCCAGATCGCGCGAGAGATGGCGCAATACCTCGCCCGAGGCATCCGAAAGCAGGGCGCGATAGCTGGCGATGCTGCGGGAGAACACGTTGTAGATGATCACGGCCGGGATCGCCGCCACCAGCCCAATGCCGGTGGCGAGCAGCGCCTCGGCGATGCCGGGCGCCACCACGGCGAGATTGGTGGTCTTGGCCTGCGAAATGCCGATGAAGGCGTTCATGATGCCCCAGACGGTGCCGAACAGGCCGACGAAGGGAGCAGTCGCGCCGATCGTCGCCAGCACGCCGGTGCCGCGCGCCATCGCCCGTCCGGCGCGCGCCTCGATGCGCGACAGCGCGATCGCCGCGCGCTCCTTGACGCCGTCGGCGGAGAGACCGTGCGAGCGGCTCTCCTCCGCGCGCGTGGTCTCGATCAGCTGCGCGACCGGGCCGTGTCCGGTCCAGCCCTCGGCGACGTGCCGTGCCGCCTGCGCCAGGCTGTCGGCCTGCGCCAGTTTCCGCGTCGCCTGCGCCGCGCGCCGCTTCGCGCCCAGCAGTTCGAGGCTCTTGGCGAGCCAGATCGTCCAGGTGATCAGCGAGGCGAAGGCGAGCCCGACCATCACCGCCTTCACGACGATGTCGGCATTCATGAACATCGACCACGGCGACAGGTCGTGCGGCAGCAAGGCGAGCGCCGCCGGGCGGGCCGGCAGGCCCTGCTGGGCCAAAGCCTGTGCCGCCAAACCCTGCTGTCCCGCCTCCTGCGCGCAAGCTGGCGCGCAGGCCAGCAGCAGCGCTCCGGCCGGCAGGAGCGCCCGCTTCGGCAGCAGATGACCATACGCACGCATCACATCGTTTCCCGATCAATCCTTCATGGCCGAGCCAGCCGGGCGGCCAGATTGCCGCAGGCACGATCCGCCCGCGTTGACCCTCGCTTAGCAGCGCGGCAATAGTCTTGCAAATACAATAGTTTAGATAAGGTCTAAGTTACAAAGGCCCAAGTTTGGAACGACTCCATGATGCCGGGTTAAGCGGTTGTTTCCGCTTTCTCCCGATTCATGCATGAGCGGGCGGGCTTGATAAACATATCCTGCGCGTGCATGTTTAATCACGCTCAACTGCTTGAGCCGATCGCAGCCTGGCCGGCTGCCAGCGCGGAACCGTCATGCGACTGACCAATTTTTCCGATTACGCCATGCGCGTGCTGATGTACGCCGCCACCCAGGGCGACCGGCTGATCACCATCGAGGAGACGGCGATGGTCTATGGCATATCGCGCGCGCACCTGATGAAGGTGGCGAACCAGCTGACGCGCAGCGGCTTCCTGAAAGCGGTGCGCGGGCGCTCGGGCGGGCTGGCCTTGGCGATGCGGCCGGAAAACATCCGCATCGGCGACGTGGTGCGGGCGACCGAGCCCGATTTCGCGCTGGTCGAATGTTTCATGCCCGGCAATCGCTGCGTGATCTCGCGCTGCTGCCGGCTGCGCGGCGTGTTCGGCGAGGCGCTCAATGCCTTCGTGACGACGCTCGACCGCTATACGCTCGCCGACCTGCTGCTCAATCCGGAGGATTTCGGCATCCGTCCCGCCGCCTGAGGCGGTTCAAACCGCCGGCTTCTCCGCCACGAGGTAGATGCCGCGCAGATTGTCGCGATGGCGCTCGAACACGCGGTGCATGGCCAGAACGCGACGGCGGGCGGTCCTATCGCGCAGGATGTTGCCGGCGACGCGCAGGGCGCCGCGAAGGCCTTCGTCGGCGATCATGCGGCGCGGGCGCAGCAGATGCATCGGCGCGTAGCCGATCTGGATGACATGCAGGCCGGCGCTCTCGAGCAGCGCCGTCCAGTCCCAGGCCGGCAGGGGATGGGCGCCGACATGAGCGGCCTCGGAAAGCTCGCTGTGGATCGCCTGCCGGCGCTCGGGCGGCAGGCTTTCGGGGACGAGGCACAGTTCATGGATGCCGTAGCGGCCGCCGGGGCGCAGCAGACGGCACGCCTCCGCGACGATGGCCTGTTTCTGCGCCTGATCGTTCATGCTCAGCAGCGATTCGCCGAGCACGACCGAGGCCGATGCCGCGGGCAGGCCGGTCGCGTCCGCCGTGCCGACGGCGATCGAGACATCGGCCCGTTGCGGCAGGTTGTCGCGCGCCCAGGCCATCGCCTCGGCGTCGCGCTCGACGCCGATATAGCGCGAGGGCTTGCGCGCGAGGATCAGCTTGGCGGTGGCGCCGAGGCCGGGCGCGAACTCGATCACCTCGTCATCGGGGCGAATCGCCAGCCCGCCGAGCAACTCGCGCGTCAGGCCGAGCCCGCCCGGGCGCAGCACGCGCTTGCCGAGCCGCGCCAGCAGCCAGTGCCCCGGCATCCTCGCGGTCTCGAACCCGCTTCCCGGCAACTCATGGACCGTGGATCGCTCCGTGCTCATCATGCTCTCCCTCGAGGCTCTACCCTCGTCTTGACGGGGCCTTTGGCAGGTATCCTGGCAGGTATCTTGGCGGGGCCGGATCACCGGCGCGACGCAGTTGGGCCGGCAAGCGCTTTTCCCCGAAGTCGATCACCCCGCGCCGCAGGATGCAACCCGCCGCGTCAAGATGCAGGCGGGCGCGGCGATTGCGGTAGAAGAAACTCAACCGGAAGCGGCCCTCATCCGCGCCGGTGCCGCGCTCGCACAGGCTGGTGATGGCGCCGGCACGCAGCAGCGCCGGGATCTCAGCCGGCGCGACAGCGAGCAGGTCGCCAAGCAGCACGGCATCGACGGTGATGTCGCCGGTTTCGGGCGTCGTCGTCGCGGATTTGGCGTCCGGTTGCTCGGTCATGGCGTTGAGGTCCTGGTTTTCGTACGCATGACGCGCGGGTCGGATAAAAGATATAAATGAAATATATCTTCTGTTCCGCCACGCGACAAGGCCGGCAAGCTGCCGGTGTCGCATTCGGCCGGATCGATGTTATCTCCCAGGTCATGACCGATTCTGCCGGCCGGACCCAGGTTGTCGACGTGCTGCTGCCCGTGGCGCTCGATCACGCCTATTCCTATCGCGTGCCGGCGCATCTCGCGCTCAAGCCCGGCGATATGGTGCAGGTGCCGCTCGGCGCCCGCGAGACGGTCGGCATCGTCTGGGACCCCGAGCCCGATGCGGTGCACGGGCGCGGCGACAACCTGAAAGCCGTCACGGCGCGGCTGGATGCGCCGCCGCTGGCCGAAAACCTGCGCAAGCTGGTCGATTGGGTGGCGCGCTATACGCTGGCGCCGCGCGGCATGGTGGCGCGCATGGCCTTGCGCGATCCGGAAGGTTCCGCGCCGGAAAAGCCGCGTTTCGCCGTGCGCCTGACCGGGGTTGCGCCGCGCCGGCCGACACCGGCCAGGCTCCGGGTGCTGGCGGCGGCCGAGGGCGGGCTGGCGCAGCGCAAGAGCGCGCTTGCCGCCGCCGCCGGCGTTTCGGCCGGGGTGATCGACGGGCTTGTCGACGAGGGTGCGCTCGAGATCGTGGCGCTGCCGCCGGAAGGGCACGAGCAGCCGGTGCCGGATTTCATCATTCCTGCCTTGTCGCCGGCGCAGCAGGACGCGGCGGATGCGCTGGTACGGGCAACGGCGGCGCGGAGCTTTTCGGTCAGCTTGCTCGATGGCGTCACCGGCTCGGGCAAGACCGAGGTGTATTTCGAGGCGGTGGCGCAAGCGCTGCGCCAGGGCCGGCAGGCGCTGATCCTGATGCCGGAAATCGCGCTGACGACGCAGTTTCTCGCGCGTTTCGAGGCGCGTTTCGGCACCTTTCCGCAGGAATGGCATTCCGGCATCGCCAGCCAGCGCCGCAACCGGCTTTGGCGCGCGGTTGCGGCGGGCGAAGCGCGCGTGGTGGTCGGCGCGCGCTCGGCGCTGTTCCTGCCTTTCGCCGATCTCGGCCTGATCGTCGTCGATGAGGAGCACGAGGCGGCCTACAAGCAGGAGGACGGCGTGCATTACCATGCGCGCGACATGGGCGTGGTGCGCGGCCGGCTCGAGCAGGCCGCCGTGGTGCTGGCTTCCGCCACGCCCTCGATCGAGAGCCGGGTCAATGCGGCGAGCGGGCGCTACCGGCACATCGTGCTGCCGGCGCGTTTCGGCGGCCGGGCGCTGCCGGATATCCGCGCCATCGACCTGCGCCGCGACGGGGCGGCGCGTGGGCGCTGGCTGTCGCCGCCATTGGTCGAGGCGGCGCGCCAGACGCTGGAGCGCGGCGAGCAGGTGCTGTTGTTCCTCAACCGGCGCGGCTATGCGCCGCTGACGCTGTGCCGCGCCTGCGGCCATCGCTGGCAATGCCCGAATTGCGCGACCTCGCTGGTCGAGCATCGTTTCCGGCGCGCGCTGGTGTGCCATCATTGCGGCCACGTCGAGCGCACGCCGACGCGTTGCATCGCCTGCGGCGCCGAGGACACGCTGGCCGCGATCGGGCCGGGTGTCGAGCGGCTGGCGGAAGAGGTCGCCGAAACCTTCGCCGGCGCGCGCGCCATCGTGCTGTCGAGCGATTTTCCCGGCGGTACGGAACGGCTCAGGCGCGAGTTCGAGGCGGTCGAGCAGGGCGAGTTCCACATCGTCGTCGGCACGCAGCTCGTCGCCAAGGGCCATAATTTCCCGCTGCTGACGCTGGCGGCCGTGATCGATGCCGATATCGGCCTGATGAACGGCGACCCGCGCGCCGCCGAGCGCTCGTTCCAGGTGCTGCAACAGGTCACGGGCCGGGCCGGGCGCGGCGCGCGGCCGGGGCGCGGCCTGTTGCAGACCTGGCAGCCGGAGCATCCGGTGATGCGGGCACTGGTCTCGGGCGATACGGAAGCATTCTATGCGCAGGAGATCGCATCGCGCCGCGCCGCCGAACTGCCGCCCTTCGGCCGCCTCGCCGGTATCCTCGTCACCGGGCCGGACAAGCAGGCGGCGGAAACCCAGGCGCGGGCGCTGGCGCGGGCCGGGTTCGAGCTGTGCAGGGGCGAGCCCGCCTATGGCGCGGTGACCCTGCTCGGGCCGGCCGAGGCGCCGCTCGCCATGCTGCGCGGCCGCCACCGCATCCGGCTGCTCGCCAAGGCGCCGCGCGCCACCGACCTGCAAGGTTTCCTGCGCGCCATGCTGGCGAGCGCGCCCAAGCCGCGCGGCGCCGTCCGGGTGCAGATCGACATCGATCCGGTCAGTTTCTATTGAAATATGACGCTCCCTCGCGGCGTGGCGCCGATGACGCGGTCGCGGCCGCAGTCTGGGGCTTGCTCTCCCGCGGACTCGATGCTAGTTCACCCTCGCTTTTCGTGGCGGCCGGGTTATGTCCCGTTGCAGCCGTGATCCGGCATTATCCAGCGCAACGGCGCCGCGCCCGTCATTCAGGTGGGGCAGCCGCTGTGCGTCATATCTAAAGAGATGCGAGGGGCGTCACTTTGGCTCAGGAAGAAGGCCCGATCGTTTCCGGAATCGCCGGGCGCTATGCGTCCGCCCTGTTCGATCTCGCCGTCGAAGCCGGTGCGGTCGATGCCGTGGGCGCCGATCTCAGGCGGCTCGACCAGATGATCACCGAGAGCGCCGATCTCGAGCGGCTGGTGCGCAACCCCGTGTTCACGGCGGGCGAGCAGCTTGCCGGCATCACGGCGATCCTCGACAAGGCCGGCATTGGCGGCTTGGCCGCGAATTTCATCAAGCTGCTCGCGGCCAAGCGCCGCCTGTTCGTGGTGCGCGACTGCATCCGCGCCTTCGCCAGCCTGACGGACGCCCGCAACGGCGTCGTGCGCGCCGAGGTCACCGTCGCCGAGACGCTGTCGGACAAGAACCGCGACGCGCTGATCGCGGCCTTGCGCGGCACGGTCGGCAAGGATGTCGAATTCTCCGAGAAGGTCGATCCCGCCATTATCGGCGGCATCGTCGTCAAGCTCGGTTCCCGCATGGTGGACGCCAGCGTCCGCACCAAACTCAACTCACTCAAAGTCGCGATGAAAGAGGTCGGCTGATGGATATCCGCGCCGCAGAAATCTCCGCAATCCTCAAGGAGCAGATCAAGAATTTCGGCTCCTCCGCCGAGGTGACCGAAGTCGGCCAGGTGCTGTCGGTCGGTGACGGCATCGCCCGCGTCTACGGGCTGGACAACGTCCAGGCCGGCGAGATGGTTGAATTCGAGAACGGCGTGCGCGGCATGGCCCTGAACCTCGAATCCGACAATGTCGGCGTGGTGATCTTCGGTTCGGACCGTGAGATCAAGGAAGGCCAGACGGTCAAGCGCACCGGCGCCATCGTCGACGTGCCGGTCGGCAAGGAAATGCTCGGCCGCGTCGTCGACGCGCTCGGCAACCCGATCGACGGCAAGGGCCCGATCAAGGCGACGCAGCGTGCCCGCGTCGACGTCAAGGCGCCCGGCATCATCCCGCGCAAGTCGGTGCACGAGCCGATGGCGACCGGCCTCAAGGCCGTCGACGCGCTGATCCCGATCGGCCGCGGCCAGCGCGAACTCGTCATCGGCGACCGTCAGACCGGCAAGACCGCGCTGACGCTCGACACCATCCTCAACCAGAAGCCGGCCCATCAGGGTTCCGACGAGAGCCAGAAGCTGTACTGCGTCTATGTCGCGGTCGGCCAGAAGCGCTCGACCGTCGCCCAGTTCGTCAAGGTCCTGGAAGAGCAGGGCGCGCTCGAATATTCGATCATCGTCGCGGCGACCGCCTCGGACGCCGCCCCGATGCAGTTCCTGGCGCCGTTCGCCGGCTGCACGATGGGCGAGTATTTCCGCGATAACGGCATGCATGCCGTGATCATCTATGACGATCTGTCGAAGCAGGCCGTCGCCTATCGCCAGATGTCGCTGCTGCTGCGCCGCCCGCCGGGCCGCGAAGCCTATCCCGGCGACGTGTTCTACCTGCATTCCCGCCTGCTCGAGCGCGCCGCCAAGATGGGCGATGCCGCCGGCAACGGTTCGCTGACGGCGCTGCCGATCATCGAGACGCAGGCCAACGACGTTTCGGCCTATATCCCGACCAACGTGATCTCGATCACCGACGGCCAGATCTTCCTCG
Source organism: uncultured Alphaproteobacteria bacterium (assembly GCA_937988775.1). GTDB lineage: Bacteria > Pseudomonadota > Alphaproteobacteria > Rhizobiales > Beijerinckiaceae > CALKHP01. The sequence goes on along the minus strand of CALKHP010000026.1, from coordinate 71 downwards.
AAACCAACCTGTTCTTCCAGGGCATCCGCCCGGCGGTGAACGTCGGCCTGTCGGTGTCGCGCGTCGGCTCC
>CALKHP010000025.1 GCA_937988775.1 uncultured Alphaproteobacteria bacterium | reverse complement strand
GGCTGCGGCAGAACCGGCCATGACGGGATAGTCCGCCATGAGCGCGCCGGGGGGCAAGGGGGGCAGGACTGGCGGCAGGACGGGCAGCCGCGCGCTGGCGTGGCCCGGATGGCTTGGCTTCGCCCGGCCGACGCCTGCGGTCGGGGCGGGAGCGTTGCTCGGCCAGCTGTTCACGCGCGAGTTGGAGGCGCGCAGCCTGTTCAACTGGCTGCCGGTGGCGATGGGGCTCGGCGTGCTCGGCTTCTTCGCCGCCGACCGCGAGCCGATGCTGCCGGTGGTCCTGGGCGTCTGGTGCGCGGCCTGCGTCCTGACCGTGTGCCTGCGCCGCGTCAACGTATGGTTCCAGCTCTCCCTGGCGATCGCGACCGCCTTGACCGGCTTCGTGTGCGCGGCGCTGCGCACCGAGGCGGTGCGCGCGCCGCTGATCGAGCGCACGGTGGTGACGCGGATGACGGCGCTCGTCGAAAGCGCCGAGGAGGGCGTGACGCGCAACCGCCTGGTGCTGCGGCCGCTGAGCGCCGAGCGACTCAGCGCTGAGGCGCTGCCGGTCAAGGTGCGGGTCAGCCAGCGCGGGCCGTTGAACGTGCAGGCCGGCGATGCCGTTGCGCTGACCGCGCGCCTGCTGCCGCCGCCGCATCCGGTGCTGCCGGGCGGCTATGATTTCGCCCGCGACGCGTTCTTCAAGCGGATCGGCGCGGTCGGCTCCGTCGCCGGCAAGGTCACGGTGACGGCATCGCCCGCCGAACTGCCGCTGTGGTTCGGCATATCGGCTGCGATCGATTGCGCCCGCAACGATCTCACCACGCGCATCGCCATGCTGATTGGCGGGCAGGAGGGCGCGCTGACCGCCGCGATGATCACCGGCAAGCGCGGCCTGATCGAGGAGATGCGCAATGCCGACATGCGGGCGGCCGGCATCTACCATATCGTGTCGATTTCCGGCCTGCACATGGTGCTGGCGGCCGGCATCTTCCTGTGGGTCGTGCGCATGGCCTTCGCGCTTTCGGGGCCGCTGACGGCGCGCTGGCCGACCAAGAAACTCGCCGCCGGCATCGCCATGCTCGGCGCGACGGCCTATTGCATCTTCTCCGGCAGCGAGGTCGCGACCGTGCGCTCGCTGATCATGACCTTGTGCATTCTGGGCGCCGTGCTGTTCGACCGGCCGGCCTTGTCGATGCGCAACCTTGCCATCTCGGCGCTGCTCGTGCTGGCGATCGAGCCCGAGGAACTGCTCGGCCCGAGCTTCCAGATGTCCTTCGCGGCGGTCGCGGCGCTGATCGCCGGCTCGAATCTGCTGCGGCTTGGCGCGGGTGACGGACGCCATCGCGGCATTGCCGGCCGGGTGCTGCGCGGTCTCGTGTTCTGGATGGCGGCTTCCGTCGGCACAACGCTGCTGGCGACGGCCGCGACCTCGCCCTTCGCCGCCTTCCATTTTCACCAGTTCAGCCCCTATGGCATCATTGGCAACGCTGTCGCCATTCCCGTGATGGAAATCCTGGTGATGCCGGCCTCGATCCTCGGCGTGGCGCTGGTGCCGTTCGGGCTCGACGCGCCGATCTGGTGGCTGACCGGCAAGGGCGCGGCGGGGGTGCTGGCGGTCGCGCGCTGGATTGCCGAGATTCCAGGCGCCCGGCTGTCCGTGCCGGGGCTCGACATGCCGGCGATGTTGCTGTTCGCGGGCGGTTTCATGGTTCTCGTGCTGCTCGCCGGCCGCCTGCGCTATCTCGGCCTGCCGCTGCTTGTCGCGGCTGCGGCGATCGCCGCCCGGCCGCAGGTGCCGGACCTGTGGATCGACCGGCGCGGCGATGCCGTGGCGGTCAAGGGCACGGACGGGCAGTTGCAGGTGTTCGGGCCGGGCGTTTCGGCCTTCATGCTGTCGAACTGGCTGCCGGCCGCCGGCGACGAGCGCGCTGCGAGCGATCCGACACTGCGCGGCGCGGCGCGCTGCGACGGGCAGGGCTGTACGGCGCAAATGGCCGATGGGCGCTGGCTCTCGCTGGTGCGCGAGCCGCCGGCCTTCGAGGAGGATTGCCGCCGCGCCGCCGTCATCGTCACGCCATTGGTCGCGCCTTCCTGGTGCCGGCCGGCGCTCGCCTTGATCGATTATCGCTATCTTGCCCAACACGGCGCCACGCTGGCGACGCTGGAGGGCGGCAAGCTTTCGTTCCAGACGAGCCGGGACGAGGGCACGAACCGCCCGTGGTGGCCAGCCTTCAAGTCGTTCCGGCCGCGCAGCCCGGAAAAGGCCGGGCGCACCGTTCAATAACGCCGGATCAGGCTGACAAGCTTGCCCTGGATGCGCACGCGATCCGGGCCGAAGATGCGGGTTTCATAGGCCGGGTTCGCGGCCTCCAGCGCCACAGAAGCGCCGCGCCGGCGCAGGCGCTTGAGGGTGGCTTCCTCATCGTCGATCAGCGCCACGACGATGTCGCCGGTGTCGGCTGTCTCCTGCTTGCGCACGAGGATGGTGTCGCCGTCGAAAATGCCGGCCTCAATCATCGAATCGCCGCGCACTTCCAGCGCGAAATGCTCGCCATGGGAGAGAAATTCCGGTGAGACGCTGATGGTGTGGCTGCGGCTCTGGATGGCGGAGATCGGCGTGCCGGCCGCGATCCGCCCCATGACGGGGATGGCGATCGAGCGGATGACCTCGTCCTCGCCATCGGCGGGCGGGCGCACCTTGCCGAGGCTGCCCTCGATCACACTCGGCGCGAAGCGCTGGCGGCCGGGCTTGGCATCGACGCTGGCCGATTCCGGCATGCGGATCACCTCGAGGGCGCGGGCACGATTGGGCAGGCGGCGAATGAAGCCGCGCTCCTCCAGCGCCAGGATCAGGCGGTGGATGCCGGATTTCGATTTGAGGTCGAGCGCATCCTTCATCTCGTCGAAGGACGGCGGTACGCCGGCCTCTTTCAGCCGCTCGTTGATGAACCGCAACAGTTCGCTTTGCTTGCGTGTGAGCAATTCCGTCTCCGCCCCAATCCGAGTCGCCGCACGACTATAAACAAAACAGGAACATCTTGGCAAGTTCTTGTTGTGTTCGGGGCGGGGAGTTTGCTCGCTGGCTAGCCTTTTTGTTCCGCCTCATCCTGAGCTTGTCGAAGGATGTTCCAGATGGCGCCGGACCCAGCATCCTTCGACAAGCTCAGGATGAGGCGGAGGCAGGGGGTCGTTTACAACCGGATGATGCGGCAGGCATCCCCGGCGCGCGCAGGTGGCGCGTGGGGCTCGCGCACCACCAGCGCATCGGCACGCGCCAGCGTGGCGACCATGCCGCTATCCTGGCGTGAAAACGGCGTGGCGATCAGGGCGTCGCCTTCGGAGGCAAGCGTGGCGCGCAGGTAATCCTGGCGCTCGTCATTCTCGGGCAGATCGCGACCGAGCCTTGCGGTTTCCGGCGCTTCCTCACCGGCGCGCGGGTCGCCAAGCAGCTTGCGGATGAGCGGGCGCAGGAAGAGATGGGCGCAGACGATGGCCGAGACCGGATTGCCCGGCAGGCCAAGGAACAGCAACCGGTCGAGGCGGCCGAACATCAGCGGCTTGCCCGGCCGCATGGCGATTTTCCAGAAATCGAGCGCCAGGCCCTGCGGCTGCAGCACGCGCTGCACGAGATCGTGATCGCCGACCGAAGCGCCGCCGAGCGTGACGAAAATGTCCGCCTGCGCGGCACGCGCCCGCGCCAGGCCCTGTTCGAGCGCGGCGGGCGTGTCACCCGCGATACCGAGGTCGATCGGCGCGGCGCCGGCTTCCGTGGCGATGCCGGCAATGGCGAAATTATTCGAGGTGACGATCTGGTCCGGGCCGAGCGCATCGCCCGGCCAGGCAAGCTCGTCGCCGGTGGCGAGCAGCGCCACGCGCGGGCGGCGGCGTACGGCGAGTTCGGGATGGTTCATCGCCGCGGCAAGCGCGAGGTGGCGCGGCCCGAGGCGCAGGCCCGCTTTCAGCAAGGCATCGCCATGGCGGAAATCATAGCCGGCCTCGCGCACGAAACGGCCGCGCGGCTCGCTCTGGCGGGCAATGACATGAACGCCGTCGCGATCGGCATTCTCCTGGATCAGGATGGTGTCGGCGCCATCTGGGAGCGGCGCGCCGGTGAAGATGCGCACGGCCTCGCCGGCGCCGACGCTGCCCGAAAAGCGGTGGCCGGCGGCGCTCTCGCCGATGACGCGCAAGGTGGCGGGCGCGGGATCGAGATCGGCGGCGCGCACCGCATAGCCATCCATGGCGGAAGCGTCGAATGGCGGCTGGGAGCGCAGCGCCGTTAGATCGCCGGCCAGCGTGCGGTGCAGCGCATCTTCGAGCGGCACGGTCTCGGCGTCGGTCGGCGTCGGCGCGGCGGTGAGGATGCGCTGGAGGGCATCAGCGACCGGCAGCAGGCTCATGGCCGCGCCTCGGCATGGTAGGCGCCGGACTTGCCGCCGGTCTTTTCGAGGAGGCGGACGCCTTCGATGACCATGGCGCGGTCGGCCGCCTTGGCCATGTCGTAGATGGTCAGGCAGGCGACGCTGACGGCGGTGAGCGCCTCCATCTCGACGCCGGTGCGGCCGGCGAGCCTGGCCGTGGCGGTGACGCGCAGGCCGGGCATTGCGTCGTCGAAGGCGATCTCGACCGTGACCTGGCTGAGTTGCAGCGGATGGCACAGCGGGATCAGCTCATGCGTGCGCTTGGCCGCCATAATGCCGGCAATGCGCGCGACGCCGATGACGTCGCCCTTCTTGGCAGCGCCGGCGCGGATCAGGGCCAGCGTTTCGGGGTTCATGCGCACGGCGCCTTCGGCGGTCGCGGAGCGTTCGGTGACGGGTTTCTGCCCGACATCGACCATGCGGGCGGTGCCCTCGGCATCGAGATGACTGAGGCCGACCATCGCCGCCTAGCCTTCCAGCAGCGTGCGCGTCGCGCTAGCGACATCGGCTTGCCGCATCAGCGATTCGCCGACGAGGAAGCTTTTCACGCCGCTTTCGGCCAGCGACTGGCAATCGGCATGGCTGAAGATGCCGCTTTCGCCGATCACCAGATGCGTATCCGGCACCATGGGGGCGAGTGAGCGCGTCACGGCGAGCGAGGTTTCGAAGGTGCGCAGGTTGCGGTTGTTGATGCCGATCAGCGGCGAGGGCAGGTTCAGCGCCCGTTCCATCTCGGGCCTGTCATGCACCTCGACCAGCGCCACCATGGCGAGGCCGTGCGCGGTCTCGATCAATTCGCGCGCCAGCCCGTCATCGACGCTGGCGAGAATCACCAGCACGCAATCGGCGCCCCAGGCGCGTGCCTCGACGACCTGATACGGATCGAACAGGAAGTCCTTGCGCAAGGCGGGCAGGGCGGTGGCGTCGCGCGCGGCGGTGAGGAATTCGGGCGCGCCCTGGAAGGAGGGCGCGTCGGTCAGCACCGACAGGCAGGCGGCGCCGCCCTGCTCATAGGCGCGGGCGAGGGCCGGCGGATCGAAATCGGCGCGGATCAGGCCCTTCGAGGGGCTGGCTTTCTTGATTTCGGCGATCAGGCCGAAACGCCCGGCATCCTGTTTGGCGCGCAAGGCACCGGCGAAATCACGCGGCGGCGTGGCGCGGGCCGCCTCGCGCTCGATCGTGGCGAGCGGCAGGCGCGCCTTCGCGCTCGCGATCTCCTGGCGCTTATAGGCTTCGATACGGGCGAGAATGTCGGTCAAGTCAGAACCTATTTGAGACGGCGACAAGCTGCTCGAGCTTGGCGCGCGCGGCGCCGGAATCAACTGCCTTGGCAGCGCGTTCCGCGCCCTCTCTCAGATCGGACGTCTTGCCGGCGACGACGAGCCCGGCGGCGGCGTTGAGGACGGCAATGTCGCGATAGGCGGTTCTGGCGCCGTCAAGCACAGCGCGCAAGGCGTTGGCGTTGGTGGCGGGGTCGCCGCCCTTCAGCGATTCCGGCGCAGCCAGCGGCAGGCCGGCCTGTTCCGGCGTCACCGTGAACTGGCTGATCTTGCCGCCATCGAGGGCCACGACCTTGCTCGGGCCGGTGGTGGTCAATTCGTCGAGCCCATCGCTGCCATGGATGACCCAGACGCGGTCCGAACCGAGATTGCGCAGGGTTTCGGCGATCGGCAGCAGCCAGCCTTCGGCGAACACGCCGAGCACCTGCCGCTTGACGCTGGCCGGGTTGGCCTGCGGCCCGAGCAGGTTGAAGATGGTGCGCGTGCCCATCTCGATGCGCACGGCCGCGACATGGCGCATCGAGGCGTGGTGCGTCTGCGCGAACATGAAGGCGAGACCGGCTTCGCCGAGGCAGGCTTCGGTCGCGCTGGCATCGAGGCCGATCTTGACGCCGAGGCTGGTCAGCACGTCGGCCGCGCCCGATTGCGAGGAGGCGGCGCGATTGCCGTGCTTGGCGATCGGCACGCCGCAGGCCGCTGCGATGATGGCGGCAAGCGTCGAGACATTCCAGGTGCCGGCCTGATCGCCGCCAGTGCCGACAATGTCGATGGCGCCGGCGGGGGCCTGCACGCGCAGCATGCGCTCGCGCATCGCCTTGACCGCGCCGGTCATCTCGGCGACCGATTCGCCGCGCACGCGCAGCGCCATCAGGAAGGCGCCGGTCTGGGCCGGGGTCGATTCGCCCGAAAGAATGGTGGCGAAGGCGCTTTCAGCCTCGGTTTCCGACAGGCTGGCGCCAGTCGCGACCTTGGCCAGCAACGGTTTGAAGGCGATACTCATGAGGTGCAGAAACTCCCCCGGCGACCGCCGATCAGGCGGCGATACCTTGGCGCGCGTTCCAGTCCCGCGCCAGTTCCAGAAAATTGCGAATGATGGCGCTGCCATGCTCCGAGAGGATGCTCTCGGGGTGGAACTGCACGCCATGCACCGGCTGGTCGCGATGCGACACCGCCATGATCGTGCCCTCATCCGTGCTGGCGGTGACGTGCAATGCGGCCGGGCAGCTCGCCGGGTCGATGACCAGCGAGTGGTAGCGCGTTGCCTCGAAATCGCCGTTGATGCCGCGAAACAGAGTCTCGCCGCTATGGCGGATGCGCGACAGCTTGCCGTGCATCGGGTGGTTGCGCACGATATGGCCGCCATAGACCTGGCCGATCGCCTGGTGGCCGAGGCAGACGCCGAGGATCGGGTGCCGGTGGCCGGCGCGGGCAATCAGGTCGCAGCAAATGCCGGCCTCGGTCGGCGTGCACGGGCCGGGCGAGAGCACGAACGCATCGGGCGGGCGGGCCAACAACGCCTCGACGGTGGTCTGGTCGTTACGCACGACCTCGACCCTGGCGCCGCAGCCGCCGATCAGGTGGACGAGGTTCCAGGTGAAGGAGTCGTAATTGTCGATGAGCGTGACACGCATGGTGCGCATCAATGAAGCGCGATGGCGCGGACGTCAATCAGGAAGGAGGTTGCGGGGTGGGGGGAGGCCTGCACGGTGCCGTTCTCGCGCGGGCGGGAATCAAGTGGCCGAGGCGCTCACGATCCCTGGATTCCCGACCGGCCTGACGGCCGTCGGGAATGACACTGGAGGCTGTTCCTCCGTCCTCATCGTAAAATCCGCGTGAGTTTAACCTTTACGATCGGCCTGCTATGTCTCGGCGCGCGCCCGCGCCGTTGCGGGCGATACGGATTCTGGTCATGACATCAGCCACCATTGCCGGCGACGTTCTCGCCATCGTGCTCGCGGCCGGCGAGGGCACGCGCATGAAATCGGCGCAGCCGAAAGTGCTGCACGAGATCGCGGGATTGCCGATGCTCGGCCATGTCCTGGCGACGCTCGACGAGGCGGGCATCGGCCGCATCGGCGTCGTGGTCGGCCCAGACAGGAGCGATGTCGAAAGCGCGGTCGGCACGCTTGCACCCGCGGCGGAACTGTTCGTGCAGCGCGAGCGCCGTGGCACCGCCCATGCCGTGTTGCAGGCGCGCGCCGCGATCGCGCGCGGCACGGGCGTGCTGCTGGTGCTGTTCGGCGATACGCCGCTCGTGCGGGCCGAGACGGTGCGAAAGCTGGTCGAAACGGCGGGCGAGGGCGTCGCCGTGCTCGGCTTCGAAGCCGCCGACCCGACCGGCTATGGCCGGCTGCTCGTTGACGACGGCGAACTCGTGGCAATTCGCGAACACAAGGATGCGTCCGGCGCCGAACGTGCTGTCACACTGTGCAACGCCGGGCTGATGGCGTTGGCCGGTAATGCTGCGCTGACGATCCTGGATCGCATCGGCGACGATAACTCCCAAAAGGAATTCTATTTGCCGGATGCCGTCGCGGTGGCGCGTGGCATGGGCCTGCCGGCGCGCGTCTCGGTGACGGATGAGGCGGAGGTGCGCGGCGTCAACGATCGCGCGCAACTCGCTGCCGCCGAAGCCATCATGCAGCGCCACCTGCGCCAGCGTGCCATGGTCGCGGGCGTCACCATGCTCGATCCCGACAGCGTGCATCTCTCGCACGACACCCGCCTTGGGCCGGATGTGCTGATCGAGCCGCATGTCTTCATGGCGACGGGTGTCTCGGTCGCGGCCGGCGCCACCATTCGCGCCTTCAGCCATCTGGAAGGTTGCGAGATCGGCGCGGGTTGCACGGTCGGCCCGTTTGCCCGGCTCAGGCCGGGTGCGCGCCTCGCCGAAAAGGCCAAGGTCGGCAATTTCGTCGAGATCAAGAACGCTGCGGTCGATGCCGGCGCCAAGATCAGCCACCTGTCCTATATCGGCGATGCCCATGTCGGCGCGGAGGCGAATATCGGCGCCGGCACGATCACCTGCAATTACGATGGCTTCCGCAAGTTCCATACCGAGATCGGCGCGCATGCCTTCATCGGCTCGAACTCGGCGCTGGTGGCACCGGTGACGATCGGGGCGGGCGCTTTCGTCGGCTCCGGATCGGTGGTGACCGGGGACGTGCCCGCCGATGCGCTGGCGGTGGCGCGTGGCCGCCAGGTGGTCAAGCCGGAATGGGCGATCGGCTTTCGGGCGCGGCCCGAGAATCTTGCCAAGGCTAACCGGGCCAAGGCCAAGCGGGAGTAAGCCGCGGCCCCGCCATACACCATCTCGCGGGAATGCAGTGGCGAAGCGGCACGAACCTTCGTTACAAGGTCGTCATACAATGTCATTTGGGCCGTTCGGCCGATGACAGCTAGAAGGCGCATGTGGTGACGTCATATCCGGCACAATGACGCCTGCAACAGGAGCTGCTCGCAAATGTGTGGAATCGTTGGAATTCTCGGCGCCACGCCCGTCGCGCCGCTTGTGATCGATGCGCTGAAGCGCCTCGAATATCGCGGCTACGACTCCGCCGGCATCGCCACGCTGGAGGAGGGCTGCCTGACGCGGCGCCGCGCCGAAGGCAAGTTGCGCAACCTCGAGGCGCGGCTGAGCGAGGCACCGCTGAAGGGCCTCAGCGGCATTGGCCACACGCGCTGGGCGACGCATGGCAAGCCGACCGAAGGCAACGCGCATCCCCATGCCACCGACCGGCTGGCGGTGGTCCATAACGGCATCATCGAGAATTTTCGCGAGTTGCGCGAAGAACTCGTTGCCGATGGCGCGCATTTCGACTCGGAGACCGACACCGAGGTCGTCGCCCATCTGGTGACGCGCGAAATGCGCCGCAGCAACGATCCGGTGACGGCGGTGGCCGCCGCATTGCCGCGCCTGCATGGCGCCTTCGCGCTCGCTTTCCTGTTCGAGGGCCATGATGACCTGATCATCGGCGCGCGCCGTGGAGCGCCGCTGGCGGTCGGCTATGGCGAGGGCGAGATGTATCTCGGCTCCGATGCGCTCGCGCTCGCGCCCTTCACCGACACCATCGCCTATCTCGAGGAGGGCGACTGGGTGGTGCTGTCGCGTGGCGGCGCCGAATTCCACGACAAGGACGGCGCGATCGTCGCGCGCGAGGCGCACAAGACGCAGGCCGGCGCGTTCCTGGTCGACAAGGGCAATCACCGCCATTTCATGGCCAAGGAAATCCACGAGCAGCCGGAGGTGATCGGCCGGACGCTGTCGCATTATCTCGACATGGCGAACGGCACCGTGCGCCTGCCCGTCGACATGCCGTTCGACTGGACGAAGATCGACCGCATCTCGATTTGCGCCTGCGGCACCGCCTATCTCGCCGGGATCATCGCGAAATACTGGTTCGAGCGGCTGGCGCGCGTATTGGTCGAAGTCGATGTCGCCTCCGAATTCCGCTATCGCGAGGCGCCGCTGCCGAAGGGGCAGCTGGCGATCTTCGTGTCGCAATCGGGCGAGACGGCCGACACGCTGGCATCGTTGCGCTACACGCGCCAGATGGGGCAGCACGTGCTTTCGGTCGTCAACGTGCAGAGTTCCACGATTGCGCGCGAAAGCGATGTCGTGACGCCGACGCTGGCCGGTCCGGAGATCGGCGTCGCCTCGACCAAGGCGTTCACCTGCCAGCTCGCCGTGCTGGCGGTGCTGGCGATCGCGGCGGCCCGCGCCCGCGGCCATATCGACGAGGCGCGCGAGAAGGAATTGGTGCGCGAGCTGGTATCGATGCCCGGCCTCGTCGCCGAATCGCTCAAGCTGGAACCGGGAATCGAGAGCCTCGCGTATGAGTTGCGCAAGGCGAGCGACGTGCTTTATCTTGGGCGCGGCACCAGCTATCCGATGGCGCTCGAAGGCGCGCTCAAACTCAAGGAAATCTCCTATATCCACGCCGAGGGCTACGCCGCGGGCGAGCTCAAGCACGGCCCGATCGCGCTGATCGACGAGGAAATGCCGGTGATCGTGCTGGCGCCGGCCGATGCCTGGTTCGAAAAGACGGTGTCCAACGTGCAGGAGGTTGCGGCGCGCGGCGGGCGCATCGTGCTCATCGGGCCGGAGGGCGCGGCCGGGCGGGCCGGCGTCGAGGCGCTGGCCGAGGTCGCCATGCCGGCCATGCCCGAAACCTTCGCGCCGATCGCCTATGCGGTGCCGGTGCAGCTCATCGCCTATCACACGGCATTGAGCATGGGTAAGGATGTCGACCAGCCGCGCAACCTCGCCAAATCGGTCACGGTCGAGTAGGGCCGCAATTCGGGTTCGGCCTGGGGCGCGCATCGGTTATGATGGTTGCGCGCCGCTTTTGGCGCGCTCGTGACCGGACCGAGGATGATCGAACCAAGTTTGCCGCCCCTGACCATTCCGCCGTCGCATCCCAAGCCGGCGCGGACGCGGTTGCGCAACTATTTCCTGACCGGCCTCGTCGTCGCCGGCCCGCTCGCCATCACGGGCTGGCTGACCTGGTGGTTCATCACGCTGGTCGATGGCTGGGTCAAGCCATGGGTGCCCGCGGTGTACTGGCCGGATAACTACCTGCCGTTCCAGCTACCGGGCTTCGGCCTGATCATCGCGTTTTTCGGCCTGACGCTGCTCGGCTTCCTCACCGCCAATCTCGTTGGCCGCTCGCTGCTCGATCTCGGCGAGAGCATCCTGTCGCGCATGCCGGTGGTGCGCAGCATCTATCGTGGCGTGAAGCAGATTTTCGAGACGATCTTCTCGCAATCCGGCACGGCGTTCCGCAAGGTCGGGCTGGTGCAGTTTCCCTCGCAGGGCCAGTGGTCGATCGTGTTCATCTCCGCGCCGCCGCTCGGCGAGATCGCGGCCGCGCTGCCGGAAAAGGACGATTACATCAGCGTCTTCCTGCCATGTACGCCGAACCCGACGACCGGCTTCTATTTCTACGTGCCGCGCAAGGACGTGATCGAACTGGCGATCTCGGTCGATGACGGCGCCAAGCTGGTCATGTCCGCCGGCCTGATCCAGCCCGAGCAATTGCAGAAACTGCGCCTGGACGGCGACAAGGACAAGCGCGACGCCGCGTGAAGGGTGGGTCCCGGCTCAAGGCCGGGACAAGGGCGCGCGAGACCCGCACCGTCTTGTGCCGGGCTTGACCCGGCACCCAGCACCGCCTGAGGCCTCACCCCGCCCGCAATAACCGCACGGCGGCATCGCGCTCGAACAGGTAGAGCAGCACGCGCAGGGCCTGGCCGCGCTCCGTGGCAAGCTCGGCATCCTGGCGCAGGATCAGTTCGGCATCGGCGCGCGCGGTCTGGAGCAGGGCGGCATGGATGTCGAGCCGGGCGATGCGGAAGCCCGGCATGCCGGACTGGCGCGTGCCGAGCACTTCGCCTTCGCCGCGCAGTTTCAGGTCTTCCTCGGCGATGCGAAAACCGTCTTCCGTCTCGCGCATGATCTTCAGCCGTGCCTCGGCGATCTGGCCGGGCGGTGCCTTGTAGAGCAGGATGCACGAGGAGCGCGCGCTGCCGCGCCCGACGCGGCCGCGCAACTGGTGGAGCTGGGCGAGGCCGAAACGCTCGGCATGTTCGATCACCATCACGGTGGCATCCGGCACATCGACGCCGACCTCGATGACGGTGGTCGCGACCAGGATACGCGTCGCGCCGGACACGAAATCGGCCACCGCCGCATCCTTGTCCGGCCCCGTCATCTGGCCATGCACGAGCCCGACCCGGCCGGGAAAGCGCGCGCGCAGAACCTCGAAACGCTCGGTGGCGGCGGCGAGGTCGCTCTGGTCGGATTCTGCCACCAGGGGACACACCCAATAGACCTTGGCGCCCGCCGCGATGGCGCGGCCGATCGCTTCGACCGTCTCGTCGAGCCGGTCGAGCGCCACGAGCCGGGTATCGATCGGCTGGCGGCCGGCCGGCTTCTCGCGCAGCGAGGACGCATCCATGTCGCCGAAGAAGGTCAGTACCAGCGTGCGTGGGATCGGCGTCGCCGTCATCACCAGCAGGTCGACGGCCGCACCCTTGCTGCTCAGCGCCAGGCGCTGGTGCACGCCGAAACGGTGCTGCTCGTCGACCACGGCAAGCGCGAGATCGTGGAACTGCACCGCATCCTGGAACAGGGCATGCGTGCCGACGACCAGTTGAATGGTGCCGTCGGCCAGGCCGGCGAGCGACGCTGCGCGCTGGCTGGCGCGGTCACGCCCGGTCAGGAGCGCCACGGTGATGCCGGCGGCCTCGGCCAGCGGCGCGATGCGCTCGAAATGCTGGCGCGCGAGGATCTCGGTCGGCGCCATCAGCGCCGCCTGCCTGCCGGCTTCGATTGCCGTCGCCATGGCGAGCAGGCCGACAATGGTCTTGCCGGAGCCGACATCGCCTTGCAGCAGGCGCAGCATGCGATCTTCGCCCGCCATGTCGGCGAGGATTTCATCCAGCGCCTGGCGCTGGCCGCCGGTGAGGCTGAAGGGCAGGGCGGCGACGATGCGCTCCCTGAGCCGGCCGTCGCCTTTGGTCGACCGGCCGCGCGCGGCGCGCGCCTGCGCCCGGATCATCACCAGCGAAAGCTGGCTCGCCAGCAACTCGTCATAGGCGAGCCGCGCCAGCGCCGGGTTTTCGGGCGCGAGCGCTTCCGGGCTGTCGGGCGCGTGCAGGAGATGCAACGCCTCGGCGAAGCCCGGCCAGTGCTGCTGTGCCAGCAGGGTTGGGTCAAGCCATTCCGGCATTGCCGGTAGCCGCTCGAGGGCTGCGAGCGCCGCCTTGTGCAGCAGGCGCGGTGACAGGCCTTCGGTCAGGCCGTAGATCGGCTCGACGGCGGGGAGCGTTTCAAGCTGGCGCTCGTCGAGGATGCGGGCCGGGTGCACCATCTGGCGCTGGCCGTCGAACAGCGCGATCTCGCCGGAGACCCAGCGCCGCTCGCCGAGCGGCAGCAGCTTTTCCACCTGGCCGGGGCGCGGATTGAAGAATACCAGCGTCAGGTCACCGGTGTCGTCGCCGGTCAGCACCCTGAACGGCACGCGCCGGCCCGCCGGCGGCTTGCGGTAGGATTCGACGACGATCTCGACCGTCACCGTCTCGCCGATAAGCGCGTCGGCGAGCTTGGCGCGCAGTCGCCGGTCGATGCCGCCATTGGGCAGGTGAAACAGCAGATCGACCAGCCGTGCCGGCCGCTCCGGCTCGCCGAGCAGGCGGTCGAACAGCACCGCCAGCCGCGGCCCGACGCCGGGCAGCCTGGTGACGGGCGCGAAAAGCGGATCAAGCAGCGAAGGGCGCAACGCGTCGGACCCTCATCCGCCTGCCGGCACCTTCTCCCGCGTGCGGGAGAAGGACGTGTTTGTCTTCTGCAATTCCATTCCTCAACGTGACAGCATGGGCCTTGAGGCTATATACGCGGCCTTTCACCAACACGCACGGGGCCAAAGCCGCCATGTCCGGTCTGTCACGTACCAGCGCCGATCTCGATCCCCGCCGCAAGCGCCTGCTGTATCAGGCCTGGCATCGTGGCATCCGCGAGATGGACCTGATCGCCGGCCGCTTCGCCGAGGCGCATATCGCCGACATGAGCGATGCGGAACTCGACCAGTTCGAGCATCTGATTGAAGCGCCGGACCATGACGTGTTCTCGTGGATCACCGGCGCGGTGCCGGTGCCCGCCAATTACGACACCGGCGTTTTCCGGGCCGTGAAAGCCTTCCACACCCACGAGACGCCGATCCATTCATGACCGAATTTCGCAAGGTTCTGGACGCGGCGACGCCGGTGACCATTGGTGGCGTGCCCGACGGCGCCGAAGCCTTCGTGCTGGCCGATATCGCCGGCGCGGCCTTTGCCGCCGGCGCCGACCTGCCGGCGCTCGCCGTCTATGTCGCGCGCGACGGGCAGCGCCAGCAACTGATCGAGCAGGCGCTCGATTTCGCCGCGCCCGAGATCGAGGTCCTCAGCCTGCCGGCCTGGGATTGCCAGCCCTACGACCGCACCTCGCCCAATGCCGTGGTGATCGCGCGCCGCATGGCGACGCTGTCGCGGCTGGTGCGCTCGCGCGGTGGCGAGCGGCCGCGCGTCGTCGTCACCACGGTCAACGCCATCCTGCAACGCGTGCCGCCGGTCGCCTGGATCAAGCGCGAGAGCCTGTCCTTCGCGCCCGGCAACGCGCTCGACATGAACGAGATCGCGCGCTGGCTCGACATTAACGGCTTCCAGCGCACCGGTACAGTGCGCGATGCCGGAGAATATGCCGTGCGCGGCGGTATCCTCGATCTGTTCCCGCCCGGCATGGACAACCCGATCCGGCTCGATTTCTTCGGTGACACGCTGGAATCGCTGCGCAGCTTCAACCCCGAGACGCAGCGCACCATTGGCCAGTTGCACGCGCTCGAACTGCTGCCGATGGCCGAGTTCCAGATGACCACCGAGGCGATCAAGCGCTTCCGCACCGGCTACACCGCGACTTTCGGCGCGCCCGGCCGCGACGACGCGCTGTTCGAGGCGATCAGCGAGGGCCGGCGCTTTCCCGGCATGGAACACTGGCTGCCGCTGTTCCACGGCGGCCTCGATTCGCTGCTCGATTTCACGCCGGGTGCGCGCATCGTGCTCGATCCGCTGGCCGGGCAGGCGGCCGAGGAGCGCCTGACGCAAATCGCGGATTATTACGACGCCCGCAAGGCCGCGCTGGAGAACAAGGCGGCCGGCGTGCCGTACAAGCCGCTGCCATGCAAGGAGCTGTATCTGTCGCCGGCCGAATGGCAGGCCGCGAATGGGGCCGCGGGCAGCGTACATCTCAGCGGCTTCATCGCGCCGGAGGTTTCGGGCCGCACCGTCATCCATGTCGAGGGCCGCAAGGGGCACAGCTTCGCCGCCGAGCGCGCGGTCGAGGGCGCGAGCGTGTTCGAGGCGGTGGTCGCCCATGTGCGCGCGCAGCAAAAGGCCGGCCGCAAGGTCGTGCTGGCAAGCTGGACGGCCGGCTCGCGCGAACGGCTTGCCGGCGTGCTCGCCGATCACGGCCTGACGCAGGCCAAGCCGATCCGGGCGCGCCGCGAGGTGGCGGCACTTGCCGGCAATGAGGTCGGGCTGGCGGTGTTCGGGCTCGAAAGCGGCTTCGATCTTGACGATCTCACGGTGATTTCCGAGCAGGATATCCTCGGCGAGCGCCTGTCGCGGCCGAAGCGCGCCCAGAAGCGCGGCAAGGATTTCCTCACCGAGGTCTCGAGCCTGTCGGCCGGCGATCTCGTGGTGCATGTCGAGCACGGCATTGCCCGTTTCGTTGGCCTCAAGACCATCGAGGCTGCTGGCGCGCCGCATGACTGCCTGGAACTGCATTATGCCGGCGGCGACCGGCTGTTCCTGCCTGTCGAGAACATCGAACTGCTCACGCGCTACGGCTCCGAGGATGCCGAAGCCGCCCTCGACAAGCTCGGCGGCGGCGGCTGGCAGGCGCGCAAGGCCCGCCTGAAGAAGCGCATCCGCGAGATGGCGCGCGGCCTGATCAAGATCGCCGCTGCCCGGCTGATGCGCGAGGCGCCGCGCCTCGACGTGCCGGACGGGCTCTATGACGAGTTCGCGGCGCGCTTCCCCTATGACGAGACCGAAGACCAGCAGGGCACCATCGATTCGGTGCTCGACGATCTCGGCTCGGGCCGGCCGATGGACCGGCTCGTGTGCGGCGATGTCGGCTTCGGCAAGACGGAAGTGGCGTTGCGCGCGGCATTTGTCGCCGCCATGGCCGGCAAGCAGGTCGCGGTGGTGGTGCCGACGACGCTGCTGGCGCGCCAGCATTACGCAACCTTCGCCGAGCGCTTCAAGGGCCTGCCGCTCAAGGTGGCGCAGGCTTCGCGCATGGTGTCATCCGCCGATCTCAAGCTCGCCAAGGCGGGGCTCGCCGACGGCTCGGTCGATATCTGCGTCGGCACGCATGCGCTGCTCGGGAAAAGCATCCATTTCAAGGATCTCGGCCTGCTGATCGTCGATGAGGAGCAGCATTTCGGCGTCGGCCACAAGGAGCGCCTCAAGGAGTTGCGCGCCGAGGTGCATGTGCTGACGCTGTCCGCCACGCCGATCCCGCGCACGCTGCAACTGGCGCTGACGGGGGTGCGCGAACTGTCGTTGATCGCCACGCCGCCGGTCGATCGGCTGGCCGTGCGCACCTTCATCACGCCGTTCGATGCGCTCACCATCCGCGAGGCGCTGCTGCGCGAACGCTATCGCGGCGGCCAGTCGTTCTATGTCTGCCCGCGCATTGACGACCTCGCCGAGGTCAAGGCGTTCCTCGACCATGACGTGCCGGAGGTGAAGGTCGGCATCGGCCACGGCCAGATGGCGGCGGGCGAACTCGAAGACATCATGGTCAAGTTCTACGACGGCCAGTTCGACGTGCTGCTCTCGACCACCATCGTTGAAAGCGGGCTCGACATTCCGCGCGCGAACACGCTGATCGTGCATCGGGCCGACATGTTTGGCCTGTCGCAGCTCTACCAGTTGCGCGGTCGCGTCGGCCGCTCGAAGACGCGCGCCTATGCGCTGTTCACCACGCCGGTCAGCCGCAAGCTCACCGTGCAGGCCGAACGCCGGCTCAAGGTGCTGCAATCGCTCGATACGCTCGGCGCCGGCTTCCAGCTTGCCAGCCACGATCTCGACATTCGCGGCGCCGGCAACCTGCTTGGCGACGAGCAGTCCGGCCATATCAAGGAAGTCGGCTACGAACTCTATCAGCAGATGCTGGAAGAGGCGGTGGCCAACCTCAAGGCCGGCATCGAGGAGGATGAGCGTGACGCGTGGTCGCCGACCATCGCCATCGGCACGCCGGTGACCATCCCGGAAAGCTATATCGCCGATCTCGACCTGCGCATGGGCTTGTACCGGCGCCTGGCGCAACTCGAGACCGACGGCGAGATCGACGCGTTCGGTGCCGAACTGACCGATCGTTTCGGGTCGATCCCGCCCGAGGTCGAGCAGTTGCTCAAGGTCGTCACCATCAAGGCCCTGTGCCGGCGCGCCAATATCGAGAAGGTCGAGGCCGGGCCGAAGGGCATCATCGTCTCGTTCCGTGACAACGAATTCGCCAACCCGAACGGGCTGGTGCAATACGTGGCGCGCCAGGGCGTGGCCGCCAAGGTGCGCCCCGACATGCGCGTGGTGTTCATTGGCGATTTCGAGCAAACGGCGGCGCGCCTCGAGGGCACGCGCCAGTTGCTGCGCGACATTGCCGGCATCGCCGAGCGCAAGAAAGTGGCGTGAGAGCCTGACCGGAAATTCCGTTCCCTTTATACTCAACCTCATCCTGAGCTTGTCGAAGGATGTTCCAGTGCTCTCTGAAACATCCTTCGACAAGCTCAGGATGAGGGTTGAAGAGAAAAACAATCCTCAGTCGATCTTCTCGTCAGGCTCTGAGGAACTGGCGTCAGCGCCCGCCGCCGACCCTCACGATGGCGCCGGTGGTGTAGGCCGAGGCGTCCGAGAGCAGGAACAGGATCGTGCGGGCGACCTCGTCGGGCGTGCCGGCGCGCTGCATCGGGATCGCGGGCAGCGTGCGGGCGAGGCGGCCGGCATCGTGCGAACTCTTGGCGTGAATTTCCGTGTCGATCATGCCCGGCTGCACGCCGTTGACGCGGATGCCGTCCGGCGCAAGCTCGATCGCGAGGCCCGCGGTCAGCGAATCGATGGCGCCTTTCGAGGCGGCGTACCAGACGAACAGGTTGGGCGCGCCGAGCGTCACGGCGGCGGACGAGACGTTGACGATGGCGCCGCCCTTGCCGCCATGGCGCTTCGCCATGCGCTTGATGGCTTCCTGCGCCACCAGGATCGCCCCGGTGACGTTGAGATCGATGCAGGTGCGGATCACCGCCGGGTCGGCGTCGACGAGTTTTCCGACCGGGCCGGTGATGCCGGCATTGTTGACCAGATGCGTCACCGGGCCGAGATCGCCATCGACCGCCCGGAAAAGCTGGATGACATCAGCCTCGGAGGCCATGTCGCCCTGCACGGCGATGGCGCGGACGCCGGCGCCCTGGCAATCCTGCACGACCTGCGCGGCGGCGTTGGCATCGCTCTGGTAGTTGACGGCGACGTCATAGCCCTCGGTCGCGGCGCGCCGGCACACGGCGGCACCGATGCCACGGCTGCCGCCGGTGACGACGAGGATGGGTCTGGATGCTGGCATGCTGGTCTCCTTGGGGCGCCTCTTGCGCCTGCGGCGGCGGCTTTGGTGAATTTCACTTGGTGCGGGCGGCGGGGGTCGAACCCGCACAGCCTTGCGGCCGAGGGATTTTAAGTCCCTTGCGTCTACCGGTTTCGCCACGCCCGCACGGGGCTTAGCGTTAGCGACGCACTCGCGCCGCTGCAAGGGAACACTGTGCTCCTGCCTGTCGTTGCTTCAGGGAACACAGGAGGATGCGCCATGCCACGCGGCGACAAATCAAGCTATACCGACAAGCAGAAGCGCAAGGCCGAGCATATCGAGGACAGCTACGAGAAGCGTGGCGTCCCGGAAGACGAGGCCGAGCGTCGGGCCTGGGCGACCGTCAACAAGGATGATGGCGGCGGCAAGCTGTCCGGCTCCGGCCGTGGCGCGAAAACCGGCCATCCGGCCGCCCATCGCGGCGGCGAGATCGGCGGCAAGGCTGCGGCAGGCCGGTCGGCGGCGGAGCGCTCCGCCTCGGCCAGGAAGGCGGCCGAAACCCGCAAGCGTAACGCTGAGAAGCGCGCGCCCGGCTGATCGAACGCTACCGGCGCAGGCCCTGAACTCGTTCTCGGTGCAGCAGGTAAAGCCCTGAACTGACGACGATGAAGCTGCCGAGCAGCGTCCAGCGGTCCGGCAGGTCGCCGAATACGACGTAGCCGAGCACCGTCACATAGACGATCTGCGTGTAGATGAAGGGCGACAGCGTCGAGGCTGGCGCCTGCCGGTGCGCGAGGATCATCAGCCAGTGCCCGAGCGCGCCGAAGAAGCCGGTCGCGACCATCGCCACCACGCTCAGCCATGTCGGTGGCGGAACCCAGAACAGCGGCAGGAACGGCGTCAGCAATACCGTGCCCGCAACGCCCGAATAGAACATCGTCGTCGCGGGCGGGTCATGGGATGCCATCACACGCGTCATGATGGCATAGAGTGCATTGGTGAAAGCGCCGAGCAGCGAATACAGGATTGCCGGATGGAACGCGGCAAAGCCTGGCCGCGTCACCACCAGCACGCCGGAGAAGCCGACCAGGATGGCGAGCGCCCGGCGTGGGCCGACCCATTCCCCGAGCAGCGGCCCCGACACCAGCGCCACGAAAAGCGGCGTCAGGAACAGCATCGAGAGCACTTCCATCAGCGGCAGGTAGCGTAGCGCCATGAAGTTCAGCAGCGTCGAGCCGAACAGCAGCAGCGAGCGAATCATCTGCAGCAACGGCTTTTTGGTGCGCAGCAGCCCCGGCACCGTCCACGGATTGAGGACGAGGCTGACGAACACCACGCTCAGCGTGTAGCGGACCCAGGTGACCTCCAGCGCCCCGATTTGCGGTGACAGCCACTTGCCGGTGGCATCGAGCATCGAAAAGCACAGCAGCGCGCTGCACATGAGCATGATGCCGCGCAGCGTATCTTGTGGACCGGCGCCAAAGGCGGGCCGGGTGCCGGGCGGGGACATTGACGAAAATCCAGAAGACTTGGGCAATCAAATAAGCGGAGGCTTCCAGCCATAGAGCCAATCATAGCGCCGGGCCATCCCATTCGGCCCGATGGTGCGCAGCACTGCGTCTCGCGCATGGGAGAACGGTCGGCTAAGATGATAGGTGCGGCCGTTGGCGCGCGCGGCGCGCTGCACGCTGGCGCTTCTCGCGCGGCGCATCGTGTCGTAGCGGGCGAGGGCGGCGGCGAGGCTGGCGGCGCTGGCGAAATCGGCCCGCGCCAGCGCCGCGCCAAGGCAGGCGGCGTCCTCGATCGCAAGGCACGCGCCCTGCGCCAGGAAGGGCAGCACCGGGTGGGCGGCATCGCCGGCCAGCGCGATGCGGCGGCCGGCCATGGCGACGCCCTGGGCATCGAACAGCGACCACACCTGCCAATCCGAGACCTTGCCCAGAAGAAGGCGCAAGGGGCGGGCGGCTGCGGCGATGTCGGGCGCCAGAACCGAGGCCGATCCGGGCCGCGACCAGCCCGGCGTATCGTTCCTGCCGCGCCGGACCAGCA
Source organism: uncultured Alphaproteobacteria bacterium (assembly GCA_937988775.1). Taxonomy (GTDB): domain Bacteria; phylum Pseudomonadota; class Alphaproteobacteria; order Rhizobiales; family Beijerinckiaceae; genus CALKHP01. The sequence continues at coordinate 50,759 of CALKHP010000025.1, read as the reverse complement.
CGATGTTCAACTGCGTGCCGGCCGCGACCGGATAATGCACGACATGGGCGCCCGATCCGAGCCAGAGCCCGACATCGGACGCTTGCGGCAGACCGCTCGCCTCGGCCAGCGGCAGCATGGCGCGCCATGCTTCGTAACCGGTGAAGCGCGGGTCCGGCAGCACGCGCGGGTGCAGGATGCGGCGCGTGACCGACCACAGCCCATCCGCGCCGACCAGCAGGTCGAAAGCTTCGCTGATGCGCTTGCCGTCATCGCCCTCGGTCGTGACGGTAAAGATGTCCTCGACCATGCCGGCATCGCGCACGGTCTCGCCATTGCGCAGCGTGATTCCCGGCGCTGATTCCGCTGCGGTCAGCAAGACGCCATGCAGGTCGGCCCGCCGCAGCGCCCAGTACGGCGCACCGTGACGGGTGGCCAGATCGGCAAAGGACATCGTCGCGAGTTCAGCCCCGTCGCTCAGGCGCCGGACATTGAGCCGCGCCGGCTGATCGGCGAGCCGCTCCAGCGCCGGGCCAAGGCCGAGTTCGAGCAGGATACGGCTGGCATTGGGGGAAAGCTGGATGCCGGCGCCGGCCTCTTCCACCCGGGCGCGCCGCTCGAACACCGTGACCTGAAGCCCGGCCCGCGCCAGGCAAAGCGCGGCGCTCAGCCCGCCGATGCCGCCGCCGGCAATGGCGACCCGGCCCGGCATAGGACCGGCCTAGGCTGCGTAGACGGCGGAAGCAGGCACCGCTTCGCGCGGGCCAAGCGTGGCGTCGTAACGGTAAAGCGTCGAGCAATACGAGCACACCGCCTCGGTATCGCCGCCCATATCGATGTAGATATGCGGGTGATCAAAGGGCGGCGTGGCACCGACGCACATGAATTCGCGCGCCCCGACCCGGATGACGGGGTCGCCGGCATCGTTCTGGAAATGCGGCATGCCATGCTCGGCCATGATGTCACTCTTCGCGTGGCGGTTGATGTCGGGCGGACCATACTGTTTCGGACGCCGATGCCAAGTAGAAATCGGGGCTGTGCGTCGTTCGGGATGACGCAGGCGCGAAATCGCGCTAAGCGCCTCCCATGCATACCTTTGATCATGACGGCGTCGAAATCGCCTATATCGATGAGCGGCCCGAGCACGACAGCGACGAGCCGATCCTGCTCATTCATGGCTTCGCCTCGAATCACAGCGTCAACTGGATCGGCACGCTCTGGCTCAAGACGCTGCTTGCCGCCGGGCGGCGGGTGATCGCGCTCGACAATCGCGGCCATGGCCGTTCCGGCAAGCCGCATGATCCGGCGGCCTATGCCACGCAAATCATGGCCAGCGATGCGCGTGCGCTGCTCGACCATCTCGGCCTCGAAAAGGTCGACGTGATGGGCTATTCGATGGGTGCGCGCATCACCGCCTTTCTGACGCTGCTGAACCCTGAGCGCGTGCGCTCGGCGACGCTCGGCGGCCTCGGCAGCCGCCTTGTCGAGGGCGTCGGCCTGCCGGCCGGTGTCGCGGCGGCGATGGAAGCACCAAGCCTCGCCGACCTCACCGACCCGATGGACCGCATGTTCCGCGCCTTTGCCGAGCAGACGAAAAGCGACCTCAAGGCGCTCGCCGCCTGCATCCGGGGCACGCGGCAGACGCTGAAGCCGGCGGCGCTTGCCACCATTACCACGCCGATGCTGATCTGCGTCGGCACCAAGGATCCGATTGCCGGCGATCCGCACCAGCTTGCGGCGCTGATTCCGGGGGCGCGCGCCTTCGACATTCCGGGACGCGACCACAATCTCGCGGTCGGCGACAAGAGCTACAAGCAGGCCGTGCTCGATTTCCTGGATTCGCGGCCGTGACGGCGCCTGATCTCAAAGGCCTGCCGCACGGCGCGCTTCGTGTGATTTCTCGCTGTGCCTCTGGTGGATGGTGTTATTCTGGCGGGGATAACCTCTCACCGCGAACGTTTTTGGAGCGATAGATGGCCATCAGCCAGGGTGACCCCCGCAGCCGTCTCGAACTGGTCGATCCGATCTGGTCACGGATGCGGGCCGAGGCCGAGGAGGCGGTGGCGCGCGAGCCCGAGCTTGCCGGTTTCCTGATCACCACGATCCTCAACCAGCCGCGTCTCGAGCATGCGGTCATCCATCGCATCGCCGCGCGCCTGCATCACGCCGATATGCCGTCGGAGCTGATCCGGCAGGTTTTCGAGGACGCGGTCGCCGAGGATGCCGGTTTCGGCGAGGCGTTCCGCGCCGACCTGATGGCGGTGATCGACCGCGACCCGGCCTGCGCGCGCTTCTGCGAGCCGCTGCTGTATTTCAAGGGTTTCCAGGCGATCCAGACCTATCGGCTGGCGCATTGGCTGTGGCTGCGCGGGCGCAAGGATTTCGCGCTCTACCTGCAAAGCCGCTCCTCGGCGGTGTTCCAGACCGACATCAATCCGGCGGCGAAGATCGGCAAGGGCATTTTCCTCGACCACGCCACCGGGCTGGTCGTCGGGGCGACGGCGGTGATCGAGGACGACGTCTCGCTGTTGCAGGACGTGACGCTTGGCGGCACCGGCAAGGAGCAGGGCGACCGGCATCCCAAGATCCGGCGCGGCGTGCTGGTCGGCGCCGGCGCCAAGATCCTCGGCAATATCGAGGTCGGCCAATGCGCCCGCGTCGCTGCCGGCTCGGTGGTGCTGCATGCGGTGCCGGCCAAGACCACCGTCGCCGGCGTGCCGGCGAAGATCGTCGGCACGGCCGGCTGCGCGGAACCTGCCCGCAGCATGGACCAGCTTCTCGCAGAGAAATTGAGCTGAGCCGCGCTTCAAGGCTTGAACGCCGCGCGGCGGCGTGGCACCCCTCCCGCTCACGATTGTCTGAATCGACCTTGGGGCCTGACCTGGCTCTTCCGTCGACAATTTCCGCAAATCTGGAGTGAACCGCATGGAAAAGGCCGAAATCCAGAAGGTCGAAGGCTATATGCGCCGGACCTTCGCCAACACCTCGATCCGTGTGGTTGCCCGCCCGAAGAAGAAGGATTCGGCGGAAGTCTATATCGGCGACGAGTTCATCGGCGTGCTGTTCGAGGACAAGGAAGACGGCGACCTGTCGTATAATTTCCAGATGGCGATCCTCGATACCGATCTCGACGAGTAGAGACGGGGCCCCCGATCAAGTCCGGGGCAAAACGCTCGCGCTGTCTTGTGCCGGGCGTGACCCGGCACCCGGTCCGTCGGGGCGGGCATGCCGCTGTGGTTGCGCCTCACCGACCCATCCCGATGCGAAAGGCGCAATCGTCTCTGGGCCCCGGATCAAGTCCGGGGCAAAACCGCTCGCGCTATCTTGTGCCGGGCCTGACCCGGCACCCAGCGCCGCATCACCGCCCGATCGCGTAGGCCTGCATCAGGCGCGGCGTTGCGGCGGCGCGCAGCACGCCGTCCTCGCCCTTTTCCGCCGCCGTGAGGCGCCCGGCCGACCAGGCGGGTGCGACCTCGAGATTATGGCCGCGCCGGCGCAATTCCTCGATTGTCTCATCGTCGAAGGATTCCTCGACCAGCAGATGGCCGGGTTTCGAGCCGCGCGGATAGAACGAGGCCGGGAAATGCGCCGTGTGGAACAGCGGCATGTCGATCGATTCCTGCAGGTTCAGGCCGTGATGGACATGGCGCAGGAACAGCGACGCCTGCCACTGGTCCTGCTGATCGCCGCCCGGCGTGCCGAACACCATGGCCGGCTCGCCGTCGCGCAGCGCCAGCGACGGCGACAGCGTGGTGCGCGGCCGCTTGCCGGGCGCGAGCGAGCAGGGCAGGCCCTCTTCCAGCCAGAACATCTGCGCGCGTGAGTTGAGCGCGAAGCCGAGGCCGGGCACGATCGGCGACGATTGCAGCCACCCGCCCGAGGGCGTGCAGGAAACCATGTTGCCCCAGCGGTCGATGACGTCGAGATGCACGGTATCGGCGGCGCGCGCCGTCTTGGCTGCACCACTGGCCGCGAGCTTGCGCCCGGCGAGATGGCCCATGGTCGGCTCGCCGACGCCGAGCCCGCCGGCTGCGCCCTTGCCGGCGGCGTCGGGCACGGCATGCGCCACCTGGCGCTCGAAGCCGGGAATGACGCCGGGGCGCAATTCATGCGAGGCCTTGTCGCCGATCAGCTTGCGGCGCTCGACGGCGTATTTCTCCGAAAGCAGGATATCGCCCGGCACCTTCACGAAATTCGGGTCGCCGTAATAGGCCTCGCGATCGGCGAAGGCGAGCTTGAGCGCCTCGGTGACGGTGTGGACGAAATCCGGGCCGTCCGGCGCCATTTTGCCGAGGTCGGCTTTCTCGACCAGTTTCAGCGTCTGTAGCAGCACCGGCCCCTGACCCCAGAAGCCGGTCTTGCACAAGGTCCAGCCGTGATGGTCGACGCTGGCCGGCGTGTCGTAGGAAGCCGACCATTTCGCCATGTCGTCGCCGGTGAGCACGCCCTTGTGGCGTTCGCCGCTGGCATCCATGACATTGGCGCGGCGCAGGTATTTGTCGATGGCTTCCGCCACGAAGCCCTTGGAGAAGGCGCGCCGGGCGGCGCCGATCTTCTGGGCGCGCGTCGGCTTGGCCTCCGATTCGCGCACGATGCGGGCGTAGGTCCGAGCCAGCGCGTCGTTGCGGAACAGGCTCAGCGGTTCGGGCGCGGCGCCGTTCACCAGCCAGGTCGCGGCTGAGGTCGGCCACTCGGCCTTGAAGAAATCGGCGAGGCGGGCGATTTCGCCTGAGACGCGCGGCAGCACGGGATGGCCGGTGCGGGCATAATGGATCGCCGGCTCCAGCACGTCGCGCGGCGTCATGGTGCCGTGATCCTTGAGCAGCTTCATCCAGCCGTCAAAGGCGCCGGGCACGACAGTCGCGAGCAGGCCGGAGCCCGGCACCAGGTTCAGCCCCTCGGCCTTGTAATGGGCGATGGTCGCCTTGGCCGGCGTCGGCCCCTGCGCGCACAGCACCTCGACCTTCTTCGTGCGCGCCGAATAGAAGATCGCCGGCAGGTCGCCGCCCGGGCCGCACAGATGCGGCTCGACGATCTGCAGCGTGAACCCCATCGCGACGGCCGCATCGAAGGCGTTGCCGCCGCGCTCCAGGATCGCCATGCCGACGGCGGAGGCGATCCAATGCGTCGAGGCAACGACACCGAACGTGCCGCGAATTTCCGGACGGGTGGTGAACATGACGGTCTCCAATATCAAACGTTGTTCTAAACATCCCTTGGGTCGAGCGCATCGCGCAAACCGTCGCCCATCAGGTTGAAGCCGAGCACGGCGAGGAAGATGGCGACGCCGGGCCAGATCGCCATCCACGGCGCCTGCTCCATGTAGTTCTTGGCGGTGTTCAGCATCGAACCCCAGGACGGGGCCGGCGGCTGCTGGCCGAGGCCGAGGAAGGACAGCGAGGCTTCGGCGATGATCGCCTGCGCCACGATCAGCGTCGCCTGCACCAGAATGGGCGCGGCGATATTGGGCAGGATATAGCGCAAAGCGATGCGCAGGCGCGGCACGCCGACGGCGCGTGCCCCCTCGACGTAATCCTCCGTCCTGACGGCCAGCGTCTGGCCGCGCGTCAGGCGGATGATGAACGGCGTCGCGGCAATGCCGATGGCGAGCATGGCATTGGTGAGCGACGGCCCGAGAAACGCCGCGAGCGCGATGGCGAGGATCAGGAACGGGATCGACAGGAGAGCATCGGTGCAGCGGCTGATCACCATGTCGTACCAGCCGCCGAGATAGCCCGCCACCAACCCGAGCGGCACGCCGACGGCGAGCGCCACCAGCACCGAGATGCAGCCGGCGAGCAGCGAGGCACGGGCGCCGAAGATGACGCGGGCGAGGACGTCGCGGCCGATCTCGTCGGTGCCGAACCAGTGCAGCGCGTCGGGCGCCTTGCGCACCAGGCGGAAATTGGTCTGCGCCGGATCGAACGGCGAGATCAGCGGCGCGAAGATCGCCATGGCCAGGAACACGATGACGATGGTCGCGCCGACCACCGCCGCGCGGTTGCGCACGAACTTCTTCAGCGTGCGCCGTTCGACCGGCGGCAGCGCCTCGGCGGCGGGGAGGGCGGCGTCCATCGTCACGCGCGGATCCTCGGGTTGAGCGCGCCATAGGCGATGTCGGCGAAAAGGTTCATGATCATGAAGCCGATCGCCGTGCATAGCACCACGCCCTGCACCACGGCGTAATCGCGGTTGAACACCGCATCGACGATCAGCTTGCCGAAGCCCGGAATGGTGAAGATCTGCTCGGTCAGCACGGCGCCGGCCATCAACTCGCCGAACAGCAGCGAGACGACGGTGACGACCGGGATCAGCGCGTTGCGGAAGGCGTGGCGCAGCACCACCGCCGGCTCATACAGGCCCTTGGCGCGCGCCGTGCGCACGTAATCCTGGCTCAGCACCGAGAGCATCGCCGAGCGCGTGTGGCGCATGATCGAGGCGGCGAGCGCGTTGCCGAGCACGAAGGCCGGCAGGATCATGGTTTGCAGGTTGCGCGACAGGTCCTCGAACGGCGAGACGTAACCCGAGGCCGGCAGCCATTTCAGCTTCACGGCGAAGATCAGGATCAGGATGATGCCGAGCCAGAAATTCGGGATCGACAGGCCCGACAGCGCCACGACATTGGCGGCGTAATCGACCGCCGTGCCCTTGCGATAGGCCGAGATGATGCCGGCCGGCAGGCCGATCAGCAGGGCGATGATCAACGCCAGCGTCGCCAGTTCGAGCGTCACCGGCAGCTTTTGCAGGATCAGCGCCAGCACCGGCTCGCCGGTCTTGTATGACGTGCCGAAATCGCCGTGCAGGATGTTGCCGAACCAGTACACGAACTGCACCGGCACCGGCTTGTCGAGGCCAAGCTGCACGCGCAGCGCATCGAGTGTCGCCGGGTCGCGATCCTCGCCGGCAAGCGCCAGCACCGGGTCGCCCGGCAGTAGGTGCTGCAGCGTGAACACGAACACCGCCACCAGCAGCAGCGTCGGCACCATCACCGCGAGACGCTTGGTGATCAGGTTCAGCATGGCGAGGCGCTCTTTCCCTCTCCCGCATGCGGGAGAGGGTGGCGCGCAGCGCCGGGTGAGGGAAGCCGCCCCTCATCCCCCTGCCGGCACCTTCTCCCGCTTGCTGGAGAAGGAAAGATTGCTACGTCCCTCATCGCGTGAACCGCAGCGGCAGGCCGCGCTGCTTCCACATCGCCTCGATCGTGTCCGGGTCGGCGCCGGAGAAGTTCGCCTTGCGTGGGAACAGGTGCTGGGTCGGGGCAAGATCGCGCTGGTAGATCGCGAGCAGCCGCCGGATTTCATCGAGCGGCGTGGCATGATCGTCGGCGCGCAGGTCGATATCGGGGAAACTCTCCGTGCTGGCGACGATGAGCGCCGCCGACTGCCGGCCGCGCTTGTCGCCGCCGGCGTCCTGGCCGCGCTCGAGTGCAGCCAGCAGCCGCTCGGCCAGAGGCAGGCTGGCCTGCGCGCCGTAGGTTGCCGCCGTGCTCGCCACCACGGCGGCGTCAGTGAGCATATTGCCGGCGACGGAGAAGCCGTCATGCGTCTCGTGCCCGCACCACGTCACGCACATGCCGCCGGTCCAGGCGGCGGCGCGGCCGTGCCGATCGACCGCATGCACCTGGCGGATGGCGCTGTTGTGATCGGCACGCATGGCCTCGCTGATCGCCTCGGCCGGCGCCCGACCCTGCTCCAACAGGTCGAGCACCATCGGGCCGAGCATGGTGTTGACGCTGGCCTGCGTCGCGACCGCGCCCACGCCCGCCCGCACGAAGGGGCAGCGCGCCCCGACCGCGAAGGCACAGGTGGTGACGGCGACGCCGAAAGCGCCGGTCGCGGCATCATGCGCGACGATGGACCAGGTCATGGCTGCCTCCTTACTGGAGCGTGACGCCCGCCAGGCGGATCATGCCGTCCGGGTAGGGCTTGAAGCCTTTCAATGTCTTGGCATAGGCCCAGTTCCAAGACTGCTGGTAGGTGTAGATCACCGGCATGTCGTCGAGCAGGATTTTCTGCGCGGCATCGTACATCACCTTGCGCTTGGCGGGGTCGACCACGGCACGCGCGCCGAACAGCTGCTTATCGACCTCGGCATTGCAATATTTCGGATAGTTGAGCCCGCCCTTGCAGGTCACGAAAGTGTGGATGTTGCCGTCCGGATCGGGCCGGCCCGACCAGCCGAACTGGGCGATCTCGAAATTGCCGGTGCTGGCTTCCTTGAGCAGGGTGGCGAATTCCGTGGCGCGGATCGAGACGTCGACGCCGATCTCGGCCCACATCGCCTGGATGAGCTGCGTCACCTGCTGCTCGAGCGTCGAGGTCGCGACCATGATCTCGACCTTGAGCCGTCCGGTGACGCCGGCGGCCTTCAGCAGTTCCTTGGCCTTGGCGACGTTGCGCGGCTTCAACGGGAAGTCCTTGTCGTACCACGGGCTGGTGACGCCGAAAGGCTGGTTGGCCGGCGGGTTGACGCCCTCGAACACCACCTGGTTGATGGCATCGCGGTCGAGCGCCAGTTCCAGCGCCTGGCGCACGCGCTTGTCCTGGCCGAGCGGCGTCTTGGCGCGGTCGCCATTGGCGACGTTGATGTAGAGCGCCTGATAGCCGATGCCCGGATCGGTGGCGTATTGCAGCGTCGGGTCCGCCTTGACGGTCTTCACGTCGGGAGCGGCGAGGCGCTCGATGAGCTGCAAGTCGCCGGAGCGTAGGTTGGCGAGGCGCACGGTAGTGTCGGGAATCGGTAAATAGACAACCTTTTGAATTTTATAGGCGTCCTTGTTCCAGTAATCCTCGAACTTCTCGAGCACGATGCGATCCTGCGCCACGCGCTCGACGAACTTGTACGGCCCGGAGCACACCGGCTTCTGGGCGAAATTGTCGCCGAGTTCGGTCGCGGCCTTCGGCGACACCATCATGCCGGAACGGTCGGTGAACTGGGCGAGCAGCGTCGAATCCGGGCTCTTGAGGTGGAAACTCACCGCGAGCGGGCCATCGACGGAGACGCTTTCGACCGAGGCAAGCTCGGATTTGCGCATGCTGCCGTTCAGGGTCTGGCTGCGCTCGATGTTGAACTTGACCGCGTTGGCGTCGAACGGCGTGCCGTCCTGGAACTTGACGCCGGAGCGCAGTTTCATGCTCAGCGTCTTGCCGTCCTCGCTATAGGTCCATGACGTGGCGAGCTGCGGCACGAAATTGAGCTTGTCGTCGATATCGACCAGCTTGTCGCACATCGCGGTGAACACGATGCGGCCGACGAAGGTGCGCGCCTTGGCCGGATCGAGCGCATCGGGATCGTCCTGGAGGCCGATGCGCAGCGTCTGCGCCTGGGCAAGGCCTGTGCCGGCGATGAGCAGCGCGGCGCTTGCCAACAGCTTCCAGCGGTTGATTTTGTCGATCATCGTCCCTCTCCCCATCCAAATTTTTGCGGCATCATAGCCTTTTTCCAGCGGTCTTGCTTTCAACCCGAATCGGCGATGCGGGCTGCGGCGGCGCGATAAAGCGCGAGCCGGCCGGCGCGTTTCGGCGCCTCGCGTTGCGGTGGCGCGGCGCTCGCGCCGGCATTGGCGATCTCGCGGGCGAAATGGCAGGCGACGAGCCGATTTTCGCCGATGGCTTCCAGCCTGGGCGCCTCCTCGCGGCAGCGGGCGCGGGCATGCGGGCAGCGCGTGTGGAAGCGGCAGCCGGGCGGCGGGCGCGACGCGCTCGGCACGTCGCCGCCGAGCAGCGCGTGCGGCCGCCTGAGCGCCGGATCGCGCACCGGGATCGCGCGCAGCAGCGCCTGCGTATATGGGTGCAGCGGCGTCTCGTAGAGCGCATCCGTCGGGCCGGATTCGACGATCTCGCCAAGATACATCACCGCGACCCGGTCGCTGACATGGCGCACCACGCTGAGATCGTGCGAAATGAAGATCAGGGTCAGGCGGAAGCGCGCCTTCAATTCCTCGAGCAGGTTGACGACCTGGGCCTGGATCGAGACGTCGAGCGCCGAGACCGGCTCGTCGCCAATGATCAGGCGCGGGTTCGAGGCGAGCGCGCGGGCGATGCCGATGCGCTGGCGCTGGCCACCGGAGAATTCATGCGGATAGCGCCCGGCATGCTCGGGGCTCAGCCCCACCACCTTGAGCAGTTCGGCGATGCGCGCATTGCGCTCGCGTGGCCCGGCGAGGCGGTGCACGATGATCGGCTCGCCGATGATCTCGCTGACGCGGTAGCGCGGGTTGAGCGAGGCGAACGGGTCCTGGAAGATCATCTGCATCCCGGCGCGCAGCGGGCGCAACGCGGTTTCGGCGATGCCGGTCACCGGCTGGCCGTCGAAGGTGACGGTGCCGGAATCAGGCTCGATCAGGCGCAGCAGCAGCCGGCCGAGCGTGGACTTGCCGCAGCCGGATTCGCCGACGATGGCCAGCGTCTCGCCCTGCGCCACCGCGAGGTCGACGCCATCGACGGCATGCACCACGCGCTCGGCCGCGAACGGGTGCGGTTTCGAGCGGAAATAGCGGCGCAGCCCGCGCGCCTCGAGCAGCGCGCTCATACGCGCAAGCTTTCCGGCAACCCGATATGCGTCTCCAGCGGCGCGCGCAGGCAGGCGACCTCGTGCCGGCCGACGAGCCTTCGCAGCGGCGGCCGCTCCTGCCGGCACGGATCGACGGCGAACGGGCAGCGCGGCGCGAAACGGCAGCTTTCCACGAACAGTCGGGGCGGCGGCACCGTGCCGGGAATGGTGGCGAGCGGGCCGTGACGGCGGCCGAGCGAGGGCGCCGAACCCATCAGCCCGAGCGTATAGGGATGCTGCGGATCGTCGAACAATTCGCCGATCGGCGCGTGCTCGATAATGCGGCCGGCATACATCACCGCGACCTCGTCGGCGGCTTCCGCCACGACGCCGAGATCATGCGTGATCAGGATCATCGCCGTGCCGGTCTCGCGCTGCAATTCGGCGATCAGGGCGAGGATTTGCGCCTGGATGGTGACATCGAGCGCTGTGGTCGGCTCGTCGGCGATGATCAGGGCGGGATCGTTGGCGAGCGCCATGGCGATCATCACGCGCTGGCGCATGCCGCCGGAGAGTTCGTGCGGAAACGCCTTCAGGCGCGCCTCGGGCTCCGGCACGCGCACGCGGCCGAGCAATTCGATGGCGCGGGCGCGGGCCTCCGCCTCGCTCGCGCCGCGATGGCGCACGATGGCCTCGGTCAGTTGCCGGCCGACGCGGAACACCGGATTGAGCGCGGTCATCGGCTCCTGGAAGATCATCGCCAGCCGGTTGCCGCGCAGGTCGGCCATCGCCTGGCCCTTGAGCGCGAGCAGGTCGCGACCCTCGAAGCGGATGCTGCCCTCGACCTTGTTGTGCTTGCCCTCGGGCAGCAGCCCCATCAGGGCGAGCGCGGTGACGCTCTTGCCGCAACCGGATTCGCCGACGATGGCCAGCGTCTTGCCCGGCGCGACCGACAGGCTCAGGCGATCGACGATCTGCTGTCCGCCAAGGGTGACGCACAGGTCCTCGACGCTCAGTAAGGGCGTATCGATGCTGGATATCATCTGGCTGGACAAGCTGCGCCCCCACCATGGCCCGCTGCGGGATGGGGGAGACTAGGTCAGACGCTGCCGCCCCGAAAGGCCAAAAGCGGACAATATGCCGTTCCGGGACATCGCATATCGGCCAAGGTGACAGAGCGGCCCGGGATGGCCTAGGGTTGAATGATTTCCCGCCACGCGCTCATCCGCCTTTCTCTGCACAGGACCGACCATGCCAGCCATTCGCGATGCTCTCGAAGCAACTCTGGACGCCATCGCCGATCCGGCGGGCGAGGGCGCGCGCATCTGCCTGAGCGTCTATGCGGAACCGGCGCGGGCGGCGGCCGATGCCGCCGATGCCCGCGCACGCGACGGCGTGTCGCTCGGGCCCCTCGACGGCATGATCATCACCATCAAGGACCTGTTCGACGTGGCCGGCGAGACGACGCGCGCCGGCTCCAAGGTGTTGGCCTCGCAGCCGCCGGCCAGGCAGGACGCCCCCGTCGTCACGCGGCTCAGGCAGGCGGGCGCAGTGATCGTCGCCAAGACCAACATGAGCGAGTTCGCCTTCACCGGCATCGGGCGCAACCCGCATTACGGCACGCCGGGCAACCCGGCCGACCGGGCGCGCGCGCCGGGCGGCTCGTCCTCGGGCGCGGCGGTCGCGGTCGCCGACGGCATCGGCCGCATCGGCATCGGCACCGATACCGGCGGCTCGACCCGGATACCGGCCGCCTTCTGCGGCATCGTCGGGTTGAAGCCGACGCAGAAGCGCGTGCCGACCACGGGCGGCTACCCATTGTCCTTCACGCTCGATTCGATCGGCCCGATGGCGAAATCGGTGGCCGATTGCGCGCTGGCCGACGCGGTGATGGCGGACGAGGAGCCGATGCCGTTGACGGCGCTTTCGGTTGCCGGGCTGCGGCTCGGCGTCGTCGGCGGCTTCGCGCTTGAGGATGTCGACGCCATTGTCGGCCCGGCCTACGAAGGCGCGTTGCGACGGCTCTCCAAGGCAGGCGTGCGCCTGAACGATGTCGACCTGGAAGCGATTATCGCCGACATGCGGGCGGTGAATGCCAAGGGCGGCTTCTCGGCGGTCGAGGCGGCGGCGATCCATGCCGGCTGGCTCGGCGACCCCAAGGCCGATGTCGATGAGATCGTGCGCTATCGCATCACCGCCGGGAGCAAGGTGGCTGGCAGCGCCTATGTCGAGATGCAGCGTGCGCGGCCCGGGCTGATCCGGCGCATGGACGAGGCGATCGCCCCCTACGACGCACTGGTGTGGCCGACGACGCCGATCGTGGCCCCGAAACTCGCCGATATCGAGAGCAAGGATGCTTTCGTGCGCGCCAATACGCTGGCGCTGCGCAACACCAACCCGATCAATTTCTTCGATGGCTGCGCCATGTCGCTGCCGATTCCGGGTGCGGCGCTTCCGGTCGGGCTGATGCTCGTCGGCCGCCATGGCGAGGACCGGCGGCTGATGGCCGTCGCGCAGGCCGTCGAGGGGCTGCTCGGCGGCGCCTGAGCATTTTCAATGCGTTAGTTCGGCGTGCCACCGCCATTCCTCACGGGAACCATCGCTCCGACCGCAGGTTGATAGGCCAGCGCCGATCCGGCGCGGCAACCTGCGAAGGAGGGGCACATGAACGGCATTATCTATCTTGTCGGGCTGGTCGTCGTGATTATGGCGGTCCTGTCTTTTCTCGGGCTGCGCTGAGCAGCGAACGTCAAACCCGTCACTTTCCCCAAGGGACACGACACGAGAGGCACGACATGACAGAGATCATCGCTTCACGCACAGCCGAGGTCGTTGAGGCCGACAACCGCTCCTATGTCGATTGGGGCGCGATTCTCGGCGGTGCCTTCGTCGCTGCGGCGCTTTCCACCATCATGACGTCGTTCGGCGCGGCGATCGGGCTGTCGCTGACCTCGCCGCTGCCCGGCAAGGGCGTATCGATCACGGTGATGGCGGTCACCACCGGGCTTTGGGTGCTCTGGGTCGGCGTCTCGAGTTTCGCCGCCGGCGGTTATCTCGCCGGGCGGCTGCGCCGGCGCACGCATGATGCGAGCGAGCATGAAAGCGACGTCCGCGACGGCGCGCATGGCGCCATCGTCTGGGCGCTCGGCACCGTCCTGCTGGCGCTGATGCTCGCGTCCACCGCGGCCGGCGTCACCAAAACGGCCGTCGAGGCGGCGAGCAATACCGCCGGCGGCGCGCTCGCCACGCTGGCGGACAAGGCGGCCGATCCGCTGGCCATGGCGACCGACCGGCTGCTGCGCGGCACCACGGCGGCCAATCCGGCGCAGGCGGAAGACCCGCGCGCCGAACTCGGCCGCATCCTCGCCCGTTCGGCCGCCAGCGGCACGATTGCGCCCGAGGACAAGAGCTATGTCGCCAGCATCATCGCCAGCCGCACCGGCATCTCGCAGGCCGATGCCGAAAAGCGCATCGACGACACCGTGACGCAGGTCAAGGCGGCCGCCGACGAGGCGCGCATGGCGGCCGAGAAGGCCCGCAAATACGGCATCCTGATTGCCTTCCTGACGGCGGCGGGGCTGCTGGTCAGCGGCGCGGCGGCCTGGGGCGCGGCGACGGTCGGGGGCAATCATCGCGACGAGGAAACAGAACTCCGCTTCTTCGGCCGCTGGTAAATAAGACCTTCGGCCGTGCCCCTGCGGCGGCCGGATCGGCGATCGAGTGTGTGCGGGGCGGTCAAGCTGAGCTGCGGCCTCCAACGGCCGAGGATGAAGCGACCGCCCCGCCAACACCCTTATCCCGAACTTTTCGAAGGATGCTGACGCGAGCGTGCTTCGACACCTTCAGCATGAGGGGAACAATGTGAAACACAACCTCATCCTGAGCTTGTCGAAGGATGATCCAGATCGCTTCTGCACCGCGCCAATTCCGGCAGGAGGCCGAATTGTCGGCCGATCAACGCTTGCTTCTTCGCGCGCGACCACCCCTTGACCTGCCGCTCCGCAGCGATCGCATCGGTGATTGTTGGAAAATGCTCGGCAAAGACAAGCCGAACCGGCCGTCGGAAGAATGTGTAGGCTTTCGGGTCATTGCCGGCTTGGTGCTCGGCGAGCCTCGTTTCCGGTTCGGCGTGGCGCGTCGTACCGGTGTAGTAGGAACCGTCACGGCATTCGAGGATATACAGCCAACACCCGGTCATTCCTCTGGACCATCCTTCGACAGGCTCAGGATGAGGCTGTGATGATTGTATTTTACTACCTCATGCAGAGCTTGTCGAAGCATGGACCAGCTTGGTGCCCGCCCCGAAATCGTTGTCCGGCACGTGCATAACCACCCGCGACAAGCCGGCCGTTTGCGCTTAAACAGAGCAGCATGACCAAGCCTGCTTCCCTCCCTGCCACCATCGATGACACCGTCGCGCTGCTGAAAGCGGGCGACTATGTTTCGGACCGCTCGCTTGCCACGGTGCTGTTCCTGGCGCTGCGCATGGGGCGGCCGCTGTTCCTCGAGGGCGAGGCCGGCGTCGGCAAGACCGAGATCGCCAAGGTGCTGTCGCGCGTGCTCGATCGCCGCCTGATCCGGCTGCAATGCTACGAGGGGCTCGACGTGTCCTCGGCCGTTTACGAGTGGAACTATGCCGGGCAGATGATGGCGATCCGCCTTGCCGAGGCCGCCGGCGAAACCGACCGCGCGCGCCTGAGCGAGGACGTGTTCTCGGAGCGCCATCTCGTCAAGCGGCCGCTGTTGCAGGCGCTCGAACCCGATGTCGCCGGCGCGCCGATCCTGCTGATCGACGAACTCGACCGCACGGATGAAGCTTTCGAAGCCTTCCTGCTTGAGGTGCTATCGGATTTCCAGGTGACGATCCCCGAGCTTGGCACGGTCAAGGCGGCAGCGCCGCCGATCGTCATCATCACCTCGAACCGTACGCGCGAGATCCATGACGCGCTCAAGCGGCGCTGTCTGTACCATTGGGTCGATTATCCCGACAGCCAGCGCGAACTCGCGATCCTCAAGGCGCGGCTGCCCGATGCGCCGGCTCGGCTCACCAAGCAGGTCGTGGCCTTCGTGCAGGCGATCCGCAAGGAAGACCTGTTCAAGCTGCCAGGCGTCGCCGAGACGCTCGACTGGGCGAGCGCGCTCGTCGAACTTGACGCCGTGGCGCTCGACCCGGCCATCGTGTCCGATACGCTCGGCGTGCTGCTGAAATACCAGGACGATATCGCCCGCATCCAGGGCTCCCGCGCCAAGGAACTGCTGGATCAGGTCAAGGCGGCGTGAGGCACGCCGATGCCTGACGATCTCGATCTCCTTCCCGAGCATGGCGGCCATCTCGCCGAGAACGTCGCCTATTTTGCCCGCGCGCTACGCGTCGCCGGCCTGCCGATCGGGCCGAAATCGGTGCTCGAAGCGGTGCAGGCGGTCGAAGCGGCCGGGATTGGCGGGCGGGAAGACCTGTACTGGACCTTGCATGCGGTGTTCGTGAAGAAGCGCGAGCAGTCGATCGTGTTCGACCAGGCGTTTCGCATCTTCTGGCGCCGGCGCGCGCTGATCGAGCGCATGATGGCCGAGATGATGCCGGTCGCGCCCGGCCCCGAGGCGCGCAAGGAAGCGCTCAAGCGCGTGGCGGATGCCTTTGCCGGCGACCTGCCGCCGCCACCGCCGCCGCCGGACGAACCGCCGCGCATGGAACTCGACGCGCGCCTGACCGTCTCGGATCGCGAGGTGCTGCGCCAGCGTGATTTCGAGCAGATGTCGGCCGATGAAATCGCCGCCGCCAAGCGCGAGATCGAGCGGCTCGTGCTACCGCTCGACGCGGTGAGGACGCGGCGCTTCACGCCGGACCCGCATGGCAGCTTCGTCGATCCGCGCCGTTCGTTGCGCGCCTCGCTGCGCACCGGCGGCCACAGCATCGAGTTGCGGTTTCGCGCTCCCGCCGAGAAACGGCCACCGCTGGTGGCGATCTGCGACATTTCCGGCTCGATGAGCCAGTACAGCCGCATCTTCCTGCATTTCCTGCACGCGCTCTCCAAGACCGGCCGCAAGGTGCATTCCTTCGTATTCGCGACCGAACTGACCAATGTCTCGCGCATGTTGCAGGCGCATCGCGATCCCGACCTCGCCCTCGATGCCTGCGGCAAGGCGGTGCGCGACTGGGATGGCGGCACGCGCATCGGCGCGACGCTGGAGCGCTTCAACAAGCAATGGGCGCGCCGTGTGCTCGGGCAGGGCGCCATCGTGCTGTTCATTTCCGATGGGCTGGAGCGGCAGGTCGGGCCTGACCTCGCGCGCGAGATGGACCGGCTGCATCGCTCGAGCCGGCGCCTGATCTGGCTCAACCCGCTGCTGCGTTTCGACGGGTTCGCGGCCAAGGCCGAGGGCATCAGGACGCTGCTGCCCTATGTCGATGACTTCAGGACGCTGCACAACCTTGATTCCATTGCCGATCTTTGCCGCGCGCTCGGTGAGAACGGCCGCGGCTCCGATCCGGCGAAATGGTTGCAGGTGGCGTGAGATCGGTGATTCGCTCCCTGTGATAAATTATGTCGCATGTGTCGAATCGCGCTGCGCATTGCGCTAGACTGGCGCACCTCGACGGGGCGGGGACGGGAGCTTCCCGGTCTTAAGCGGGGCAAGGGGGAAGTTTGGGCGGCCTCATGCCGCCGCGAGGCCAGTCCGGCAGTGCTCCCGTATGGTTCGAGGAGAACAGCATATGTCTACGCTTGCGACCGACAACGATATCCTCAACGAGGCGGAGCGCTGGAAGAAGGCGGGCAAGGGCGTCGCCATCGCTACGGTGGTCGAGACCTGGGGTTCGGCGCCACGCCCGGTCGGCTCCCACCTGGTGATTGACGAGGATGGCAATTTCCTCGGCTCGGTATCCGGCGGCTGCGTCGAGAGCGCCGTTGTCACCGAAGCGCTCGACGTGATCGAGAACGGCAAGCCGCGCCTGCTGGAATTCGGCGTCGCCGACGAGGCGGCCTGGAAGGTCGGGCTCTCGTGCGGCGGGCGCATCAGCGTCTATGTGCAGATGATCGAAGCCGCGCCGACCACGGCGCATAAATAGGAAAAAGGGCCAAGGAGAAGGGACGAGGATTATGGATGTGCAGCTTCTCGCAGGGCTGAATGCGGCGCGTGCCGCGCGCCAGCCTTGCGTTGTCGTCACGGAACTGGCCGACGGATCGAGCCGGCTGGTGCAACCGGATGAGCTTGCCAAGGCGCCGCTCGCCGGCACCGCGCTCAGCGAGGCGATCGGCGAGGGCCTGCGGTCCGGCCGCAGCGCCATGGTCGAGATCGACGGCAAGCAGCTGTTCCTCGCGGTGCAGGTGCCGCCGGTGAAGCTGGTGGTGATCGGCGCGGTGCATATCTCGCAAGCGCTGGCGCCGATGGCGGCGCAGGTCGGTTTCGAGATGATCGTCGTCGACCCGCGCACCGCCTTCGCCTCGCCCGAGCGCTTCCCGGATGTGCGGGTTCTCGCGGAATGGCCGGATATCGCGCTGCCGACCCTTGGCATCGATGCCTATACCGCCTTCATCGTGCTGACCCATGATCCCAAGATCGACGATCCCGGCATCAGCCATGCGCTGGAGCGCAACTGCTTCTATATCGGTGCGCTCGGCAGCAGCAGGACGCACAAGAAGCGGGCCGAGCGCATGCGCGCCGCCGGCTACACCGAGGAGCAGATCGGCCGCATTCACGCGCCGATCGGCCTGAATATCGGCGCGATCAGCCCGGCCGAGATCGCGGTCTCGATCCTGAGCCAGATCATCGCCACCTTGCGGGCCGAGCGGGTTGCGGCCAAGGCGGCGAAGGCGGCTGCATGACATCGGGTCGGCCAGCGCCGCCCTGCGTGGCGGCGCTCGTGCTGGCGGCCGGGCGCTCGACGCGCATGGGCAGCAACAAGCTCGCCGCGCCGCTGCGCGGCCGGCCGATGCTGCAACATGTCGTCGATGCCGCGCTGGCTTCGCGCGCGGCGCCGGTGCTCGTCGTCACGGGCCACGAGCCGGACAAGGTCGCGGCGTCGCTTGCCGGCCGCGCCGTGACGCTGGTCGCCAATCCGCATTTCGCGCAAGGGCTGTCGACCTCGCTGAAGGCGGGGCTGCTCGCCTTGCCGGAGACAGCGGCCGGCGCGGTGGTTCTGCTCGGCGACATGCCGGAGGTTGGCGCGCCGGTGATCGATGCGCTGATCGCGGCGTTCGCGGCCAACCCTGCCGCCAACGCCGTCGTGCCGATGCATCAGGGCCAGCGCGGCAATCCGGTGCTGCTCGGCCGCCATCTGTTCGAGGCGGCGATGCGGCTCGACGGCGATGCCGGCGCGCGCCGCCTGCTCGACGGCGAGGGCGTTCTGACGTTGCCGGTCGCGGATGCGGCGGTGTTGCGCGATATCGACACGCCCGAGGCGCTGGCCGCCCTGCGTGGGGCGGATTGAGTTGCGGGGGCCTGGGTGCCGGATCAAGCCCGGCACAAGACGGTGGTGGTTGCTCGACGGTCTTGCCCCGGACTTGATCCGGGGCCTAGCCATTCCCGCCAATGCCTTGTTTTTCTGGGCTCCGGATCAAGTCCAGGGCAAGACGTTTGCGAATGTCATTCCCGCGAAGGCGGGAATCCAGAGCCGAAGGCGCCAACCACTCCTGGATTCCCGATCACGCTGACGCGCGTCGGGAATGACACTGAAATCTACCGTGGAACACTGGAGGCAGGGCAGGGAGCAAATTGTCGCCTGGTGCGTTGTCCCACAGTGACCCGGCAAGCGAGGATAGAGACAATCTTAACCAATCGAGCGCCCAATTTCGAGGTTCCGGCCCGGCAAGCTGGGCCGAACTCTCACAAGGAGTTCAAGCGATGGTGTCGAACGATTTTCTTCGGCAGCTCGAGGGCTACGGGCTGACCACGGCCGAAATCCTTTATCGCATGCCCGACCATGGCAGCATCCTGCAAAGCTATGTCTGGCAGGATTACGATCTAGCGCCGCGCTTCCCGGTGCTGCACCGCTTTCTGGATTTCTGGCGCCGGGAGCTTGATGGGCCGGTGCATTCCATCCGCGTGGCGCATTCCGGGCTGATCAAGCCGGCCGAGATCGCGCTCGCCAAAGTGATGTTGACGCTGCATTAAAGCTGGCCGGTTGCGGCGAAATAGCGGCTTCCACTTTTGCCGATCCTGCTTTATTGAGTGGCCTCGCGATCGCTCCCGGGATCACCTCCAGCTTAGCCGCGTGCCATTTGTTGGATAAACCACTCCGTACTTCGGATATTCTGGCCGCGCTGGGAGATGCTCCGCAAGAGCGCCTCTCCGTGCGCGAAATCCTGCTGGCGCTCAGGACGCGGGCTTTCGCCCTGCTCGTCGTGGTGCTCGGGTTGCCGAATTGCCTGCCGATGCCGCCGCCGATCCCGCTGATCTGCGGCTTCCTGCTGCTGTTCGTCTCGCTGCAGATGGTGTTCGGCCTGCAAGCGCCGTGGATACCGCAGCGTATTGCCCGCCAGTCGATCGCCCGCGCCGATATCAGCCGCGCAGTGGCGCGTTCGCTACCGGTCGTGCGCTGGCTCGAGCGGATTTCGCGGCCGCGCCTGGCCTTCTTCGACGGTGCGCTCGCTTCAAGGGCCGTCGGCGTGATGCTGCTGATCCTGTCGAGCGGCCTGCTGCTGGCGGCCCCGTTCGTCGGACAGATCCCGATGGGCGTGGCGATCTGCCTGGTCGGGCTCGGCCTCGTCGAACGCGACGGGCTGGTCGTGCTGTGCGGCGTGCTGATCGGACTGATCGGCATCGCGCTCAATGTCGGCTTCGTGGTCGCGCTGGTGCGTGGGATTGCCGCGATGTTCTGAGGCGGTGGGCCTGGAATTCCGTCTCTCGCAAAACGCGACCTCATGCCTCGAGCCTGTCGAAGGATGCTCGCGTGCTCTCTGGAGCATGCTTCGACAAGCTCAGCATGAGGAGGAGGGAGAGGGGAAGATGACTCTCAGCCCAACCCTATGCTGTCAATCCTACGCAGCCTTGGGCCGCAGGTGGCCGATTTCCAGCAGGCGGGCGACATCCGCCGCCGGCACCGGCTTCGAGAACAGGAAGCCCTGCAACTGATGGCAGCCGACGGCTTGCAGGAAGCGGCGCTGCTCCTCGGTCTCGACGCCTTCCGCGATCACGGTCAGGCCGAGCGCGCGGCCGAGATGCACCACCGAATGCACCAGAATGGCGGATTCGCCGGTGGCTTCCATCGATTCGAGGAACGACTTGTCGATCTTGATCTTGTCGAAGGCGAAACGGCGCAGGTAGATCAGCGAGGAATAGCCGGTGCCGAAATCGTCGAGCGCCAGCCGGACGCCCATGGCGCGCAACTCGACGATGGCATCCTCGGCGCCATCGGCATCCTGGACCACGACGCTTTCCGTCAGCTCGATTTCGAGCAGCGACGGGTCGAAGCCGGTCTCCTCGATGATGCGCGCCACCGTCGCCACGAAATCGCGCTGCTTGAACTGCACGGCGGAGACGTTGATCGAGATCGTCATGCCCGGCCAAGCGCGGGCGTCGCTGAGCGCGCGGCGCAGCACCCATTCGCCAAGCGGCACGATCAGCCCGCGCTCCTCGGCGAGCGAAATGAACTCGCCCGGCGCGATCTGGCCATGCGCGGGATGGTCCCAGCGCACCAGCGCCTCCATGGCCACGATGCGGGAGGCGTCGGCGGCAACCTGCGGCTGGTAATGCAGGGTCAGTTCGTCATTCTCGATGGCGCGGCGCAGGTCGTTCTCGACCAGGTTGCGCATGCGGGCGGAGGCATCCATGCGGGTCTCGAAGAAGCTGAAGCGGTTGCGGCCTTCGCTTTTCGAGCGATACAGCGCGACATCGGCGTGCCGGATCAGTTCCTCGGCGATGCCGCCATTGGCCGGCGACATCACAATGCCGATCGACACACCGACATAGGCCTCCCGGCCGTCGAGGTCGAAGGGCGCCTGCAACGCGGCGAGCAGGCGGCGGGCGAGGGCCTCCGTATCGCTGATGTTGCGCACCTGCGTCTGCACGACGGCGAATTCGTCGCCGCCGAGACGCGCCAGCGTGTCGGCGCCGCGAAGCTGCGCGCTCAGGCGCTGGGCGACGTTGACGAGCAGCCGGTCGCCGGCGCCATGGCCGAGCGTATCGTTGACGTCCTTGAACTTGTCGAGGTCGATGAACATCACGGCCAGGCTGCCGTTGTCGCGGCGCAGGCGCACCAGTTCACGCCGCAACTGCTCCATGAATGAGGCGCGGTTGGCGAGGCCGGTCAGTGAATCATGCCCGGCGAGGTGCTTGGCATGCTGCTCGGCCACCAGCATTTCGACGATCACCTTGCGGATGCGCATGAAGATCAGGATGCTGAACAGCAGCAGCAGGCAGGCGCCGAAGATCACCACCGGCAGCACGTCATGCAACATGGCCTGGCCGGACCGGCGCGGCTCCCAGCTCAACGCGGCAGCCACGGCTTCAGGCCCGTTCGGCAGCGTTGCGAGATTGTCGGAATCGTAATTTTCAGGATCGACCGTCAGGTGGAGATGGCGCAAGCCGGCAGCCGCGCCGAGCGCCGTCAGCATGCCGGCGTCAAGCACGCGGAAGGCGAAGGCGGTGGTGCCGCCGGCGGCGGGAGTGGCGATCATCAGCACGACATGGCGCCCGGCTAGCAGATAGGCTCTGCCCGGCAGGCGCGCCGAGGCAGCGGTAGCAGCCTGCCGGCGCAGCCCCGAGGCGATGGCCTGGCGCGCGATGGCGTGGATTTGCGGGTAGCCGGTGTCGCGAGTCGCGATGATCTCCGGTTCGGTTTCGCCAGCCTCGAGCAGGCCGACGACATCGAAGGCGTGTTGGGTGTCGATATTCCTGACCAGCGTCGGCAGCGCCTCGCGCAACGGCTTGCCGCTCCAGCGCGCGCGCCGGAAGCTGGCGTCGAAATGGTCGAGCGCGATGTCCCCGACCGAGAGCGCGATGCGACGCTCCAGCGCCAGGCCGTTCTTGTCCGTGCGACGGGCCGACCAGATGATCGCCACCGCGATCATGATCAACACGGTGAAAATGATGGTGACGGCGGGAATAACCGATCTGGCGGCCAGATCAGCTGACCTGTCATGGTTGATTGTTGCCGCCATCAAATCCGCACTGCACGCGAGTCACGATCGCGCTCGCTCATTCCCCCTGCGCGCAACGGGAGGCCAGACGGAACGCAAGCACCATCCTTGCCGGTCGAACATTGAAAATGTCTTGCGATCGGACGTTCAAATGAGTTTTAGCGCCTTAAAGCTGACATGGCCGTGCCTGCCGACGATGATATGGTCATGGACCAGGACGCCGAGAGGCTTGGCCGCCTTGACGATCTCCAGCGTCATGGCGATGTCGGCGGAGGATGGCGTCGGGTCGCCGGAAGGGTGGTTGTGCACCATGATGATCGCCGTGGCCGAGAGTTCGAGCGCCCGCTTGACGACCTCGCGCACATAGACCGGCGTATGGTCGACGGTGCCGTGCTGCTGCACCTCGTCGGCGATCAGCATGTTGCGCTTGTCGAGAAACAGCAGACGGAATTCCTCGCGCTCGGCGAAGGCCATCGCCGTGCGGCAATAGTCGAGCACCGCGCTCCACGACGAGAGCACCGCCTTGTCGGTGAGCGCGCCCTTGGCAAAACGCTTGGCGGCGGCCTCGACGATCTTCAGCTCGGTGACCACGGCCTCACCGATGCCCGGCAGTTCGAGCAGGCGCGATTGCGGCGCGGCGATCACCTGCGCGAAGGAGCCGAAGCGTTGCAGCAGGGCCTTGGCGTAAGGCTTGACGTCGCGCCGCGGCATGGCACGAAACAGCAGCAGCTCAAGCAACTCGTAATCGGGCAGGGCATCGGCCCCGCCTTCGCGAAACCGGCTGCGCAGCCGTTCACGATGGCCGAGATAATGCGGATCGCTGCCTTCCGCCTCGGCTGGCATCAGGGGCGGCTGCCGTCATAGGGCGGCTGGGTGTGGCCGGCGGGCGAGAGCGTGAAAATCTCGCAACCGGTCGCGGTCACGCCGATCGTGTGCTCGAACTGGGCCGAGAGCGAACGGTCGCGCGTCACGGCGGTCCAGCCATCCGACAGCACCTTCACGTTGGGCCGGCCGAGATTGATCATCGGCTCGACGGTGAAGAACATGCCGGATGCCAGTGTCGGCCCCTCGCCGGGGCGGCCGTAATGCAGGATGTTGGGCTCGTCATGGAACAGGCGCCCAAGCCCATGGCCGCAGAAATCCCGCACCACCGAGCAGCGTTCGCCCTCCGCATAGCTCTGGATGGCGTGGCCGATATCGCCGGTGGTGGCGCCGGGCTTGATGACGGCGAGGCCGCGCATCAGGCTTTCATAGGTGACCTCGACCAGGCGCGCGGCCCGGCGCGGCACCTCGCCGACGAGATACATGCGGCTGGAATCGCCGTGCCAGCCATCGACGATCAGCGTGACGTCGATGTTGACGATGTCGCCCTCGCGCATCGGCTTCGGCTCGGGGATGCCGTGGCACACGACATGGTTGAGCGAGGTGCAGATCGCCTTCGGGAAGCCGCGATAGTAGAGCGAGGCCGGATAGGCGCCGTGATCCATGGCGAACTGGAACACCAGGTCGTCGAGGAATTCCGTGGTGACGCCGGGGCGGACATGGGGCGCCAGCATGTCCAGCGCTTGCGCCGTCAGTCGCCCGGCTTTGCGCATGCCTGCGAAATCCGCCTCGCCATGGATGCGAATCTGGCCGGGCTGGCGGCGTGGCAGTTGCGAAACATCACCGAGGGTCATCGTCGTCCAAATCGTTCAGGGGCAAACGTCTAATCTAGGCTTTGCCGAAGCCAGCGCAAGGTCTGGCACGCCTCGCCTTGCGCAACTTGCCTTGCGGCACATTCGTCGCGCGCGGGGTGGCATCTTTTCCGGCGCAAGGCTATGTAGCGCGCCTAAGGACAAAAACGCATGCAAGCCGATACGATCGTCGATGCGCCCTATGGGCATTATCGGCCACGGGGTGCCGTGGCAAAAATTCTCAAGGTCACGCGCAGCCAGCCGGAAAACTGGATCGGGCGGCGCGTCAGCTTCTTTTTGCGGCGGGTGGCCATCAGCAAGCTGCACGGCGCGCCGGTGGATATCGATTCGCTTGGCGCCCGGATGCGGCTCTATCCGTACAATAACGTGTGCGAAAAGCGCATCCTGTTCACGCCGCAGTTCTTTGACACGGACGAGCTCAACGTCATTGCCGGCGCCATCACCGAGGGCTTCACCTTCGTCGATGTCGGCGCGAATATTGGCGGCTATTCGCTGTTCGTCGCGGCAACGGCCGGGCCTGGCGCGCGCATCCTCGCTATCGAACCGCAGCCCAAGGTGTTCGAGAAGCTCGTCGGCAACATCCGGCTCAATGAATTCGCGACGATCAAGGCCGTCGCCTGCGCTGTCTCGGATGTCGATGGCGAGTTGACGCTGTTCGTCGACAGCGACAACCAGGGCGGCTCGAGCGTCAAGATCGTGCGCGGCGAGAATGGCGGCAATTCGATCCGCGTGCCCTCGCGCACGCTGCTCGGCCTGTTGCAGGACGAGCGCTTCACCAAGGTCGATGCGATCAAGGTCGATGTCGAGGGCGCCGAGGATCTCGTGCTGGAGCCGTTCCTGCGCCAGGCGCCGGAAAGCCTGTGGCCCCGGCTGATGATCATCGAGCATGGCGCGCCGCGCTGGCATGTCGACCTGCCCGGCCTGCTGTCCGAGAAGGGCTACCGGGTGGACGCGACGACGCGCAACAACATCGTGTTCAGGCGCGGCTGAGCCCCCGCGTCCTGGTGCTTGTAAGCCGCTTGCCCGCCGGCGCGGCGGGTCTATAACGGTGGGCATGGATACCGTGCAGCAAGCCTCCGTTACCGCCGCCATCCTGGTGATTGGCGATGAAATCCTGTCCGGACGGACCAAGGACAAGAATATCGGCTATATCGCCGAGTATCTGACCAATATCGCCATCGACCTGCGCGAGGTGCGCGTGGTGCCCGATGTCGAGGCCGAGATCGTCGCCGGGCTCGACGCGCTCCGGGCTCGCTACACTTATGTCTTCACCACCGGCGGCATCGGGCCGACGCATGACGACATCACCGCCGACAGCGTCGCCAAGGCGTTTGGTGCGGCGATCGATGTCGATCCGCGCGCCGTCGCCATGATGAGCGAGCGCTACAAGCCGGGCGAGCTGAACGCCGCGCGGCTGCGCATGGCGCGCATCCCGGCCGGCGCCGCCCTGATCGCCAACCCGATTTCCAAGGCTCCGGGCTTTCGCATCGGCAATGTCATCGTCATGGCCGGCGTGCCCTCCGTCATGCAGGCCATGCTCGACGAGATCGCGCCGACGCTGGCGACCGGCGTGCGCATGCTGTCCGAGACGGTCGATGCCGCCGGCCTGCCGGAGGGCATTTACGCCGGCGGGCTCGCCGAACTCGCGGCGGCGCATCCGGGCGTTTCGGTCGGCTCGTACCCGTCCTTCACGGGCGCGGGCTTCAGCAACCAGATCGTGGCGCGCAGCAAGGATGCCGCGCTGCTCGCGGCGGCGGTTGAAGCGATCCGCCACATGGTTGCGCAATTGCACGCCGACCGCGCACCGATCTGACGTTTCCTAACAGGTCTTGCTCTTGTCCCGGCCTTGAGCCGGGACCCATGACTGCGTCAACGCCCCGTATCCCTCGGCCCCGGATCAAGTCCGGGGAAGACGGTGGCGGAGATGGCTGCAAACCAGTCCAGCCGCCATCGGCCGGCTTGACCGGCCGATCCCGCTTCGGAAAAGCGCTACCGGGTCTCCGGCGCTGGTTTTCGATCTGCCTCAGTTCTTCAGGCTGTCCGGCACCTTGCCGCCATTCTCGGCCAGCTTCTGCATCACCTGCTTGTGCAGCCAGATGTTCATCGAGGCGGAATCATTGGTGTCGCCGCTATAATTGAGCTCCTTGGCGAGCTCCTTGCGCGCGCTCAGGCTGCTGTCGAGGTTGAGCAGCTTCATCAGGTCGACGATCGACTTGCGCCAGTCGAGCGTCTGGCCGGCCTTGGCGGCAAGCCCGGTCAGGATGGCCTCGACATCGACCGAGGCTGCGGCGGCCCCACCGGCGGCGGCCGCCGTTGCTGCCGGCGCGGCGGCGCTGCCACCTGCGGCAGGGGCGGCTTCCGCGGCCTGTGCGGGTGTGCTGCCGAAAATTTTCGACATGATCGAACCGAAAATGCTCATGAGTTTCTCCTGCTGGCCCCTCGTGGGCCAAAACTAACGCCGAGGATCGGCTTTGGTTGCACCGGTTGCGCGGCGCACCCGCGCGCCACGCTCTCGACGAGCCTATTCCAGCATGATTGTGTGGAAATGACAAAGCGCGCGCAGGCGGTCTCAGGTTTGTGGCGCCGGGCGTTCGCGCCGGATCATCGCCGTGAGGGCGCTGGCGCTGCGATAGCCCAGCCGATGCGCCGTCTCGGCGACGCTCGCGCCGCCCTCCAGCCGGCCAAGCGCGTTGAGGGTGCGCAGTTTGCGGCGCCACGCGCCGAGCGACAGCCCGGTTTCGTCGCGAAACCCGCGCGACAGGCTGCGGCGGCTGAGACTGGCGAATTCCGCCCAGCCGTCGAGATCGCGCGCGCTGCCCGGATCGGCGATCAGCGCCTCGCACACCCGGAGCAGTTTCGCATCGGATGGCAGCGGCAGTTCGAGCATCTCGGTCGGCGCGCGGTCGATCTCGTCGATGACGAGCGCCGCCAGGTGCCCGCCGCGCCCGGCCTCGTCATAGAGCAGCGGCTCCTCGACCAGCGCCAGGATTGCCTCGCGCAGCAGCGGCGCGACGCGAATCACCCGGCAGCGCGGCGCCATGCGCCGGGCCTCGTCCTGACGCAGATAGATGGTGCGCATCGAGACCTTGCCGCGCATCTCGACATTATGCGGCCGCCCGGGCGGGATCCACAGCGCGAAGCCCGGCGGCACGAGCCAGGCGCCGGTGCTGGTGCGGGCCAGCATCACGCCCTCGACCGCGTGCAGGAGCTGGCCGCGCGGATGCGAATGCTCGCCCGTGTGGCTCCGGTCGGGAAAATCCTTCGCCATCGCGCCGATGGCGCGGTCGATATGCTGGAAATCGTCGCGGTTAATGCTGCGGGACATCTGGCCTGTCCTCGACGAATGATGGCCTAACATCGCTTTCGGGCCAGCCTATGATGCGCGTCGAACGCAATCAATCGGCAAGGCCGGCCCATGTCCGTTTTCCAGCCGCGCGTGCTGCCCGACCGGGCGCGCGCCACGATCCGTTTCGTCAATATCGCCCACGCGCTCGATCATTTCGTGCTGCTGATCTTCCCGACGGCGGTGATCGCCATCGCCGCCGATATGGGGCGCAGCTACAATGAGTTGATCTGGCTCACCACGGGCGCTTTCGTCGCCTTCGGGCTGTGCTCGCTGCCGGTCGGCTGGCTCGCCGACCGTTTCGGCCGGCGCACCATGCTGGCGACGTTCTTCTTCGGCTATGGCGCGTCCTGCCTGCTGGTGGCGGCCGCGTTCGGCTCGCTCGCGCTGTCGGTCGCGCTGCTCGTACTCGGCGTGTTCAGCGCCGTGTATCATCCGATCGGCAGCGCGATGATCGTGGTCAATGCCAAACAGCTTGGCCGCGAGTTCGGCCGCAACGGCGTGTGGGGCAACCTCGGCGCGGCCTCGGCCTCGGGCGTCACGGCGGCGATCGCCGTCGCCTTCGGCTGGCGCGCGGCCTTCGCCATGCCCGGCCTCGTGCTGATCGCGGCCGGCATCGCCTTCCTCACGCTGGTCAAGGACGAGAGCGAGGGTAGCGGCGCACGCGGCGCGACCCATGCCGTCAGCCTCGGCCGGCGCGGGCTGGTGACGCTGGTCGCGGCCCTGATCGTGGCGATCGTCGCCGGCGGCATCACCTTCAACGTCACCACTATTGCGCTGCCGAAGGTCATCGACGAGCGCCTCGGCGTCGCGGTGTCGCTGGCTGAGACCGGCTGGATTACCACGGCGATCTTCGTATGCGGTGCGCTGACCCAGATCACCGCCGGGCGGCTGATCGACCGCTATGCCCTGCCGGCGATCTTCTTCTGGATGTCGATCATGCAGCCGATCGGCCTGGCGCTCGCCGCCGGCACGCAGGGCGCGCCGCTGGTGCTCGGCATGGTGATGACGACCTCGGCGATTTACGGGCAGGTGGTGATCCTCGATGCGATGATCGCGCGCTATGTCGCCGCCGAGATGCGCAACCGGGTCTATTCGATCCGCTATTTCCTCGGCTTCACGGTCAGCGGTTTTGCGGTGCCGATGATCGCGGCACTGCATGCGCGCGGCGGCTTCCACGCCGTGCTGCTGGTGACGGCGGCGTTCGGCGCCGCGATCTTCGCGGCGGCGGTGGTGACCTGGCTGCTGATGAGCCGCCGCCCGGCCGGAGCGGTGCCGGCGGAATAGGGCGGGGCGGTTCAACCCTTCTCCCGCACGCGGGAGAAGGTGGCACGAAGTGCCGGATGAGGGGGCGCGCACGGGCTCCCCCTCATCCCCCTGCCGGGACCTTCTCCCGCCAGCGGGAGAAGGGACATAATTTGCTGGTCGGCGCGGGCTCAGCCGAGGGCAATCGAGCCTTCTGGCAGGTGGCGTCCGGCCACGCCGGTATCGTGCCAGCGCGTGGGATCGGGCACGGTGTCGAGTTCGCTCGCGACGCTCTCGCCGCGCAGCAGCACATGGCCGGCCTCGTCGAGAGCCGTTTCCAGCGATGGCCTGTCGAGCCCCAGCACCTCGGCGGCCGGGTGCAGCGCATGGGGCGGCAGGGGGGCAGGATCGCGCCCGGCGTTGCGCGTGGCCACGACCAGCGCGGTTTCGCCGAAACCGTGCAGGTCGACGACAGCGATCGGGGTGGGGGGCGCCGCGCCGGTGGCGGGCCAGCGATGCACCAGCAGCGGCGTGCCGAGGCGGCCCGGCAGTTCCGCCGCGAGATCGGCGAGCGTGCCGGCCAAGGCGGCTGGAACCAGGAGCTGCGCGCCCGGCGCCGCCGCGAGTTGGGTGATGAGCAGGCGGGAGGAGAACGGCCCGTGCAGATGCAGGCGGGTGCCGGTCAGGAGCGGCAGCAGCAGGTTGGCGGCCACGCCGAGCGCGCTGCTGGCGGGCAGGGTCGAGACCAGCGTCGTGCGCGTGTCGCATCTGGCCGCGATCGCCACGGCCAGCGCGTCCGCCACGATCTGGCGGTGGCTGCGGGCCATGGGCACGAGGCGTCCACCGCGACGCTCGAAGGTGACGAGTGCCGTATCGTCTGCTCCGGCGTCACGCCCGTTACGCATGGCGCCCGGCTGCCAGCCATCGAGCGGCGCGACGCCGTCGGGCAGGTCTCCGCCGAAGCCGCATACGAAGCGCACGCCGAACAGGGCCGCCGCGACGCCGACCGCCGCTTCGGCTGGCCGCTGCCGGCCAAAGCGCGTCGTGGTGATGATGGCGCGTGCGCTCGCCGCCTCGGTCGCCTCATGCAGCGCGTCCTCGGCAAAGCCCATCGGCACCGGGCAGGGCACCAGCCCGGCCCCGGCAAGGCCGAGAATGACAGCGCCAAGATCGGCGACGTTCGGCAGTTGCACGATGACCCGGTCGCCAGCGGCAAGCCCAAGCTCGAGCATGGCCGCGCCAAGGTTTTCCGCCCGTTCGGCCCATGCGCCAAGGCTCAGGTTGCGCGGTCCGCGATGATACCAGTTGGTGGTGTCGGGAGCCTCGGCCATGGCCGGGGCGTCGCCGCGCAGCGCGATGGCACGGCGCAGCAGCGCCTGAAGCGTCAACTCGGGCCGGGTGCGGGAATGGTGCTCCGGCGCGGCGGCTGGCATGGTCGCATGGCGCGGCATGGCTAGTCCTTGCCTCCCTGCTTGATCCACCACACGTCGGGGATGACCTCATAGCGCGGCAGCCGCTCCGGATGGGCGAGACGGCTGCGATAGGCGATCCATCGGGCGGGCGCATAGAATAGCGGCACGACGTAGAACCCGGACATCAGCAGCCGGTCGAGGGCGCGCACGGCGCTGACGAAGCCTTCCTCGTCGCGCGCGGCCAGCACCGCATCGATGGTGGCGTCGACCGCCGGCGAATGCACGCCGGCATAGTTGAGCGAGCCCGGCGCATCGGCGGCGGCACTCGACCAGCGGCCGCGCTGTTCATTGCCGGGCGAGGCCGAGACAGGCCAAGTGTTGAGCAGCATGTCGAAATCGAAGTCGATGCGGCGCTTCTGGTATTGCACCGAATCGATCTGGCGCACGCGCACCTTGATGCCGGCGCGCTTCAGCCCGTCGGCATAGACGAGTGCGAGCCGCTCCTCCTCGCGCGTGTCGACGATGATCTCGAAGGCGAACGGCGCACCGGTCCTGGCGTTGCGCAAGGTCGAGCCCTTCAGCACATAGCCGGCGGCGGCGAGCAGGTTCAGGGCGCGGCGCGCATCGGTGCGGTCACGCCCGCTGCCGTCGCCCGTTGGCGGTTGCCAGCTTCCGTCCATCACGTCCGGCCGTACCGCGCCGGGGAATGGCGCCAGCAGGGCGCGCTCGGCCGGGCTTGCGGGACGGCCAAGCGCCGAAAGCTCCGAATCGGCGAAATAGCTCGCACTATGCGTTAGCGCGCCACCGTAGAGGTTGCGGTTGATCCAGCGCAGGTCGATCAGCAGGCCGAGCGCCTCGCGCACCCTGACATCCTGGAACTCCGGCCGGCGCGTATTGAACACGAAGCCGAACATGCCTTTCGGCGTTTGCGTACGGATCGCCTCTTTGCGCACCGCGCCCTCGCGCATGGCCGGGAAATCATAGCCCGTCTGCCAGCGCCTTGCGTCGGTCTCGACCCTGTAATCGTAAAGTCCTGCCTTGAATGCTTCGAACAAGGCGTTGGAATCGCGGTAGTAATCGATCCTGATCTCGTCCGGGTTGAAATGGCCGCGCACGCTCGGCAGGTCGGCGGCCCAGAAATGCGGGTTGCGCTTGTAGGTGATGCTGGCGCCGGGATCGACATCCGTCACGACATAAGGCCCGCTGCCGAGCGGCGCGGTGAAGCTGGTTTGCTCGAACTTCGCCGGGTCGGTGGCGTGCTTGGCCAGCACCGGCATCAGGCCGATGATCAGCGGCAGTTCGTAGTCGCCGCGATCAGCGAAGATGAAGCGTATGTGGTGCGGATCGGGCGTCTCGACGCGCGCGACCTTGCCGTACTGGCCGCGCAGGTTGGGGCGGCCGTGATCCTTGAGCAGCTTCCAGGAAAAGGCGATGTCTTCCGAGGTGATTGGCGTGCCGTCCGAAAAGCGCGCGCGCGGGTCGATGGTGAACGCCACTGAGCTGCGGTCGTCCGGCGTGTCGATGCTGCTGGCGATCAGGCCATAAAGCGTGAACGGTTCGTCATAGGAACGCGCCATCAGCGATTGCACGATGTAGGGCGAGATGCCCTGCGCCGCCATCGAGCCGTTGACGATATAGGGGTTGAGCCCGTCGAACGTGCCTTGCGCGGCGAGCGTCAGGCGGCCGCCGCGCGGCGCGTGCGGGTTGGCATAGGGGAAATGCGAAAAACCCTCGGGCAGGGCCGCCGCGCCATGCATGGCGATGGCGTGACGCGGCTCCGCCTGTGCCGCCCGCGCGGCCGGCCACAGCATCAGAAGGGCCAGCCAGCAGGCGGCAAGCCATTGTATCGCGCCGATTCGCATCGGGGTGAAATTAGCATGCGGCGGCATTCCCGGTCGCGGCGAATTGCAACGCGCGTTCTGATCGCGGCGCGCCGCGCGATAAACTTGCCTGCTGCCGCGAGTTGTGCTGGAAAGCGTGCCGTGTTGCGGCTAAATACAGCCCGGTCATGCTGGTGCCGCATTCGCAGGGGCATCAGCGTCGGCGAATGCGTTAATTGTGCCGACCGGCCAGTTGCCGTCACCCGTATCGTTCCAGCCAAGCGCGCCGCATGAGCCGCACGAGGAAGAATATGCCGCCACTCTCTCAGGAATTTCGTGCCGGCCGCGGATTTGCCCGCGCCCTGCTGGCGACTGCCGGCGTGCTGGCGATGGTGAGCACCGGCCTTGCCCAGCCCAAGAAGGCCCCGGCGCAGGCTCCCGCGGCACAGGCGCCGGCCCAGCCGCAGCAGCCGACCGGCCCCGTCACCGTGGCGGTGAAGCCTGACCCAGCCCAGACCGACTGGATCAAGCAATGCGCGCAGGACCCCGGCACCAAGAAGGAAGTCTGCTTCACCACGCGCTATTTCGTGGCGAGCGACAATGGCGAGCCGCTGCTGGCGGTCGCCGTCTACAGCACGCAGGACGATAAGGAAAAGATCCTGCGCTACCTGATGCCGCCCGCGCTGCTGCTGCAGCCCGGCATCCGCTTCGGTGTCGATGGCGGCCAACAGGAGGCCGGCCGCTACACGATCTGCTTCCCGAACGGCTGCTTCGCGGAAGCCCGCGTCAAGGACGAGTTCGTCAAGAGCATGCGCGCTGGCACGACGCTCAAGGTCAGCGCGCAGAACGCTGCCGGCCAGGAGGTCACGTTCGAGGCGCCGCTGACCGGCTTCGCCAAGGGTTTCGACGGCCCGCCGATCGATCCGAAGGTGCTCGAGGAGCAGCAGAAGAAGCTGCAGGAAGAGTTGCAGAAGCGTGGCGAGGCCATGCGCAAGCAGCAGGAAGAGCAGCAGAAGCAGGCTCCGGCCGCGCCGGCTCCGGCCCAGCCGAAGAAGTAGGCCGGCAGCTTTTCAGCAAGGCGAAATCAGGACGCGCTCGGGTTAGCCCCGGGCGCGTTTTCGTTTCTGGAGAAGCCGCGCCGCCTCAGTGCATGCTGCGCGGGCGGGGCACCAGCGTGCCGTCATGGCCGGTCTCGAAAATCTCGCTGATCTGCGAGTGCCGCAGCGGCTCGCCCGAGGTATCCGGCACGAGGTTCTGCTCCGAGACATAGGCGATGTATTCCGTCTCCTCGTTCTCAGCGAGCAGATGATAGAAGGGCTGGTCCTTGCGCGGCCGCACCTCGGCGGGGATGGCCAGCCACCAGTCCTCGGTGTTGTCGAATTCAGGATCGATATCGAACACCACGCCGCGAAACGGATAAATCCGGTGCCGGACGATTTGGCCGATCGCGAATTTCGCGGTGCGGTGCTTCACGGGCGAACTCTCTTTCGGAACGGGATGCCGGCAACCTCGCTATCCGGTTGGCGAAGAACCCACGCCATATCGTTGTAATCGCTCGCGCTTGACGGTCTGATCGTCAAGGCTGGCGGTGACCGTGTTTCGTGCCACCGCGTTCTGCCCTGCATATCGGGCCGCGCCGCGCTTTCGTCAATGGACGCTTACCTTTCGAAACGGCGATGCGCCCACATCCACTGTTCGGGAATTTCGCGGATCCAGACCTCGAACTGCGCATTGAGCGCGGCGGTTGCGGCCTCGATGTCGTGGCGGCGATTGTCGGTGTGCGGCACCGGAATTTCGGTACCCTCGACGAAGAACCGGCCTGGACCGGTGCGGATGA
Source organism: uncultured Alphaproteobacteria bacterium (assembly GCA_937988775.1). Lineage (GTDB taxonomy): Bacteria > Pseudomonadota > Alphaproteobacteria > Rhizobiales > Beijerinckiaceae > CALKHP01. The sequence goes on along the minus strand of CALKHP010000025.1, from coordinate 16,861 downwards.
CCCGGCCGGCGAGCAGCGAGCCGTGATGCGAGCGCACCAGCGTTGCCGGGAATGGCGTCGATGGCGCCATGCGGCCGAAGAACGGCACCGAGACGCCGCGCAATTCGCGCAGGTCCGCCATCATCGCGGCGCCCTCGTTGTCCTCCATCGCCCGCACGAGATAGCGCACGGCCTCCTTGCCCTTGGAGACCAGCCCACGCGGATAGAACGGCTCGCGCATCGCCAGCAGATATTTCTCGACATAGGGGTTGCGCAGTTGCTGGTAGACGCCGGCGAAGCGCACCCCGCACAGCAGCATGGCCCAGCTTGCCACCTCCCAGTTGCCGGTATGGAGGGAGGCAAATACCAGCGGCTGGCCGATCCGCGCCTTGACCATGGTCCGGGATGCCGGGTCGAGGACGATGCGGTCGGGTTCGCGGGCGAGCTTGTCGAGCAGCACGGATTCGGCAAAGGTCATGCCGAGATGACGCCACATCCGGGTGACGATGCGCGCGCGCTCCGCCGCCGGCAACTCGGGCATGGCCTCCTCGATATGGCGCAGCGCCCGCTCATGCCGGCGCAGGCGTGGCGCGACCGCGTGCCAGACCGCGCCGCTGAGCCGGATCGCGGTGTCGAGCGGCAACAGCCGCATCAGGCCGAACACCAGCCGCAGCACCAGCCATTCGATCCGGAATTGAAGGTCGGTGAGAAAACCCTGCATGGCTCGTGAGTGGCGTGCCGATGGACGCATCGGTCGGTTGCTGTTATGCGCTGCCGCGAGCGGGCGAGAATCGTGGCGTGATCGACGGTCCGCGCCAGTCAAATCGCCGCAACGGGACAGCACGTCAAGGCCCCCGCTGCGCACGGGTGCCCGATGTCCAGCGTAACCACGCTCGCCCTGCCGTTCTTCGGCTTGATCTTCCTGGGGTTTTCCTGCGGAAAGCTGGCGAGGCTGCCGCATGACGGCCTGGCATGGCTGAACTTCTTCATCATCTACGTCTCGCTGCCCTGCCTGTTCTACAAGCTGATCGCCGCCACGCCTTTCGAACAGCTCTCGAACTGGCCGTTCATCATCGGCACGACGCTCAGCACCGGCGCGGCGTTCCTGATCGCGCTCGGCGGTGGGCTCTGGCTCGGCCGCGGCGGCCTGCGCGAAGGGGCGATCCAGGGCGCGCTCGGCGGCTATGCCAATGTCGGCTATATGGGCCCGGGCCTGACGCTGGCGGCGCTCGGGCAGGGCGCCTCGGTGCCGACGGCGCTGATCTTCGTGTTCGACTGCGCGCTGATGTTCTCCGCCGTGCCGTTCCTGATGGCGCTGGGCGGGTCCGGCAAGCTCAAGCTCGGCGAGACGGTGCTTTATGTGCTGGTGCGGGTGTTCACCCATCCGTTCAACATCGCCACCATCATCGGTGTGATCGCGGCGTATTTTCGTTACCAGCCGCCTGCCGCGATCGACACGATGATCACCTACCTCAAGGATGCCGCCGCCCCTTGCGCGCTGTTCGTGCTCGGCGTCACGGTGGCGCTGCGCCCGGTGAAGCGGGTCGCGCCCGAAGCACCGTTCCTGCTCACGGTCAAGCTGGTGCTGCACCCGCTCATCGTGTGGTGCATGCTGTCGCTGATCGGAGATTTCGATCCGGTCTGGGTCTATACCGCTATCCTGATGGCCTCGCTGCCGCCGGCACTGAACGTGTTCGTGATGGCCCAGCAATATAATGTCTATGTCGAGCGCGCTTCCGCCGGCATCCTGATCGGCACGGTGGTGTCGGTTGCCACCGTCACCGGGTTGCTGGTGCTGATCACCAGCGGCGCGCTGCCGGCGAACCTGTTCGCGCCGTAGGCGCGTTATGCCATGCCGGCGCGCATCACCAGCCGGCGCAGCGGCGCCACCGCGCCGAGCAGCGAGAAGCCGGCGTGGCGCGCGACCTGGACCGGCAGGAAAGACGATAGCAGCGAGCGGTTGAGCGCATCGACCGCGACGGTGCGCACCGTAAGGTCGCCGCGCCGGGCGGCACGGTAACGCGCCAGGGTCTCGGGCGCGCCGGGGCCGCCGCCGCTGGCCGGCATCGCCTTGGCGAGGCTTGCCACGTCGCGCAGGCCGAGATTGAGCCCCTGCGCGCCGATCGGCGGAAACACATGCGCCGCCTCGCCGACCAATGCGACGCGCCGCCCGGTCGGGTCGGCGGCGAGCAGGCCGCGCATCGGATAGTGCCCGCGCCGCCCCTTGACGGTGAAAGCGCCGAGCAGGGACTGGCATTGCCGCTCGGCGGCGAGCGCGAAGGCGGCGTCGTCGAGCGCGGCGAGGCGGCGCGCATGGCCGGGCGAGACCATCCACACGATGCTGCTCTCGCGTTCGCCGTTCGGCACCAGCGTGAATGGCCCCTCGCGGGTGTGGAACTCGGTCGAGATGTCCTCGTGGTCGCGGATGTGCCGAACGATGCAGGTCAGCGCGACCTGCGGATAGGACCAGTCGCGGGCGGGGATATGCGCCTGCGTCCGTACCAGCGAGCGCGCACCATCCGCGCCGACGACCAGCGCCGCGCCGAACGCCGCACCGTCATCGCAGGTCAGGTGCGCCTCGCGCTCGCCGGCGATCAGCCGTGTCAGCGCGCTGTCGAAGACTTCAATGCCCCGGCTTTCCGCTTCGGCGCGCAGCCGGGCGGCGAGCTTGTCGGCCGGAACCGCGAGGCCGAAACAGGGCAGGTCGATTTCCGCCGCCTTGAAGGTCACGGTCGGCGCCTTGAGCAGCGCACCGGTGGCATCGATGATCCGGATGGCGTTGAGCGGCGTACCGATATCGCCGCCGTCGCCGAAACCAGGCACCAGGCTCGACAGGTAAGCGAGGCCGCGCTGCATCACCGCAATGCAGCGTCCGTCGCCCGGCGGAGGCCGCCCGCCGCTGACCAGAGCGACCGCCAGACCCTTGTCGTTGAGCGCCAGTGCAGCCGCGAGACCGGCCGGTCCACCGCCGATTACCATGGCTTCGAATTGCCTGCGCATCAGATTCCTCGTTGTCGGACCTTGAAACTAGCCTGAAGGACTGCCTAATTCCACGGGACAAATCGACCGAGCGGGGATGAATGATGTTCGAATGGATGGCGACCACGGAGGGCTGGGTCGCCCTGGCAACGCTTTCGGCCATCGAAGTCGTTCTCGGTATCGACAACGTCATCTTCATTTCGCTGCTCGTCGCGAAGCTTCCGGCCGAGCAGGCCAAGAAGGCGCGCGCCATCGGCCTGGCGCTGGCGCTGATCATGCGCGTCGCGCTCCTGTTCACGCTGACCGCGATCCTGGCGCTCAGGGAGCCGTTCGGCGTGTATTTCGGCCAGCCGATCTCGTGGCGCGACGTGATCCTGTTCGTCGGCGGCATGTTCCTGATCGTCAAGGCGACGCACGAAATCCACGCCACGGTCGAAGGGCCGAGCTTCGAGGAGAGCCACGGGCCGGCGCCTCGCGCCTTCGTGGGCGCGATGCTGCAGATCGCCGTGATCGACCTGGTATTCTCGATCGATTCGATCGTCACCGCCGTCGGCATGGCGCAGGATCTCGGCGTGATGGTCACCGCCGTCATCATCGCCATGGCCGTGATGTATGTCTCGGCCGGGCCGCTCTCCAGCTTCATCGCCCGCCATCCGACGACCAAGGTGCTGGCGCTCGCCTTCCTGCTGCTGGTGGGGCTGGCTTTGTGCGCCGATGCTTTCGGCCTGCACATCCCGCGCGGCTACCTGTACGCGGCAATGGCCTTCGCGGCCGGTGTCGAGGCGCTGAACCTGCTGGTCAGCAAGAACAACGCCGCCGCGCACAAGCGCCGGGCCGAGCGGCGCAAGGCTGAAGAGGCGCCGTAGGGCCTCGATGTTTTGCCTCGACCTTGAGCCGGGGCGCGGGAAAGCAGGCTGCCGGTCGGGGTAATCCCGATCCCGGATCGAATCCGGGGCGATACCCATATGACCGGGTTGCCAAAGCGGGCGGTCTCCGAAGTCCTCCATTCGATGGTTGACCCTGGCGCGGCGAAGGGCTGCACTGGCGCCTCGTTGCCTCTGCCATGGAGCCGAGCGATGCCAATCGTGTACCGGCCTGCGCGTCAACAGGAACTGGAACGAGCCGAGGAGCTTGTCGCTTCAAGCATCAACGACCTCACCCAACGCCACGGCTTCGGGCCAATGGCATCATTGCGTCCGCCAGATTTCCAGTCGTTTTCCCTGCAGGATGACCCCGACGGCCTGTGGATCGCCGAGGATGACGGGGAAGTTCTGGGCTTTGCCTTCAGCTGGGTCTGCGGCGAGATGTGGTTCCTCGCGGAATTGTTCGTAGCTCCGGCCCGACAGGGCAGCGGCATCGGTAATGAACTGCTCAAGCGAACGATGGAGCACGCAAGGAAGAGCAACGCCACCAACAAGGTGCTGATCACCTTTGCCTTCAATACCGTGTCGCAGGGGCTCTATATCCGACATGGATTGTTTCCGCGGCTCCCGCTCTACCTTCTCAAGGTGCCACGCGACGTTTTGCTGACCCGGTTGCAGGAATCGAAATTCCGGGTCGCTCCGATTGAGATCGCCGATCTGCGAAGCCTTGCGGCCATCGATGCGCATGCGCTTGGAACCTCGCGTGACAAGCATCACCGCTACCTGCTCGCCGATGGTGCCACGAAAGCCGTTGTGCTTCGCGCTGGAGATGAATTCGTCGGATACGCTTACGTCAGCCGTGACGGCCAAATCGGGCCGCTCGCCGTTACGCGGACCGATGCTATGGGCGCGGCATTCCAGACCGCGCTGAAACTTGCCGCCGAAAGCGGGGCCTCGCAAATATCGGCGTTTGTTCCAGGCATCAGTGAGGCGGTTCTCGGCGTGGCCGTCGCGCATGGAATGCGCATAACCTTTCCGATGATGTTGATGTCATCCCGCGATTTCGGAGACTGGAACTGCTATCTGCCGCGCAATCCGGGCTTCATGTGACCGTCGGGCCTATTTGACCGCATCGAGGATCGAAGCGGATCATCCTCAGATGCGTCATATCGATGGTTGACCTCGGCGCGGCGAAGGGCTGCACTGGCGCCCGACCCGTCACGACGATTTTCAACCCAAGGACGATGATGATGACGAAGACCAAGGCGATCCGCGTGCACAAGATCGGCGGCCCCGATGTGCTGACGCTCGATGAGATCGAGCTGCCGCCGCCGGCGGCCGGCGAGGTTCAGTTGCGCCACCACGCCATCGGCCTGAATTTCGTCGATACCTATTTCCGCAGCGGCCTTTATCCGGCGCCGAAACTGCCTTTCGTGCTTGGCAACGAAGGCGCGGGCGAAGTCGTGGCGGTCGGTGCGGGGGTAACGCGCTTCAAGAAAGGCGATCGCGTAGCCTATGGCAGCGGGCAGGGCGCCTATGCCGAGATGCGCAACATCGCCGAGGCATCCCTGATCAAGCTGCCCGACAGCATCAGCTACAAACAGGCCGCCGGCATGATGCTCAAGGGCCTGACGGCGAACTACCTGCTGCGCCGCACCTTCAGGGTCGAGAAGGGCCAGACGGTGCTGATCCAGGCTGCCGCCGGCGGCACCGGCACCATTCTGGTGCAATGGGCGCGTCATCTCGGCGCCACGGTGATCGGCACGGCCGGCTCGCCCGAGAAGGTGAAGCTCGCCAGGGAAAACGGCTGCCATCACGTCATCAATTATCGCGAGGAGGATTTCGCCGCGCGCGTGAAGGAAATCACTGGCGGCAAGGGCTGCGATGTCGCCTATGACGGCGTCGGCAAGGCGACCTTCCCGGCCGTGCTCGATTGCCTGAAGCCGTTCGGCCTGCTGGTGAGCTTTGGCAATGCGTCCGGTCCGGTCGAGAACATGAATCTCGGCCTGCTCTCGGCGAAGGGCTCGCTTTACGTCACCCGGCCGACCCTGTTCACCCACGTCTCCGATCCGGCCGTGCTGAAGCAGATGGCGGAGGAGTTGCTGGACGTGGTGTCGAAGGGCATCGTCAAGATCCCGGTGACGCAGGAATTCCCGCTCGCCAAGGCGGCGGATGCCCATCGTGCGCTCGAAAGCCGTGCCACGACCGGCTCGACGGTGCTGCTGCCCTGACAGGCCTCTCGCGGTCGCCGGGCCTGCCGGCGGCCGCGCTTTGCATGCCTTAGTGGCGCTTCTTCATGTACTGGCCCTGCTCAAGCTCGGTCTTGGCGTCGTAATGCGGCGGGGGCGGGTTGCCGACACCATAGGCCGGCTGCGGCTTCTGCGTGGCGCAGGCGGAAAGGCCAAGGCAGAACAGCCCGACGAGCGCGGAAAGGGACACGAATTTCATAATTGGACGTCCATTGATAGCGAGACGGCGAACCCGCCTCGCGGCAACGCGTAGGACCGAAACCGGCGGCTGTCCAGAAATCCCGGGAGCGTTTTTGACCGCGTGACAATGCGGCCACGGCCCCCTAAAGCCAGTGGCATGATTGCCGCCGCCCGCATCTCCGCCGCCATCGAAATCGTCACCGATATCGAGACTCTCCGCCGCCCCGCCGTCGATGCGCTGAAGGCGTGGGGCCTGGCGCATCGCTTCGCCGGTTCCGGCGACCGCGCCGCCATTGCCGGGCTGGTCTATGACACGCTGCGCGTCAGGGCCTCGAGCGCCGACGTCATGCAGGAGGCGTCCGCCCGCGCGCTGCTGCTCGGCATGCTGAAGCGCCACGGCCGCAGCCTCGGCGAGGTCGAGGCGCTGTTCAACGGCACCCGCTTCGCGCCCGAGCCGCTCACGCCCGCGGAACGCGAGCGTTTCATGGCGGCGCCGCCCGAAACGCTGCCGGCGCATGTCGCCGGCGATTTCCCCGAATGGCTCGCGCCGGAGCTTGCGCGCGCCTTCGGGCCGGCGCTGGTTGCCGAGATGCAGGGGCTCGCCGGGCGCGCGCCGATCGATATCCGCGTCAACACGCTGAAAACCCTGCGCCTCAAGCTGCAAACCGAACTGGCGCATCTCAACCCGGTTGCCACGCCCTATTCGCCGACCGGCCTGCGCTTCGATCCGGGCGAAGGCGGTCGCGGCCCGGCCTTGCAGGCGACGCCGCAATTCATCAAGGGCCAGTTCGAGATCCAGGAGGAGGGCTCGCAACTGGTGGCGCTGCTCTCCGGCGCGGCCGAGGGCGAGCAAGTCATCGACCTGTGCGCTGGTGGTGGCGGCAAGACGCTGGCGCTGTCCGCGCTGATGAACAATCGCGGCCAGGTCTATGCCACCGATAACGATGCCCGCCGCCTCGCGCCGATTCACGACCGGCTCGCACGGGCCGATGCACGCAACGTGCAGGTGCTGACGCCACGCGGCCGTGACGACGAGCCGCTGCGCGGCCACGAGGCCCGGGCCGATCTCGTGCTGGTCGATGCGCCGTGCACCGGCACCGGCACATGGCGGCGCAACCCGGACAGCAAATGGCGCGTGCGCCCCAGCGCGCTCGAGATGCGCATGCGCGAGCAGGACGAGGTGCTGGCGCGCGCCAGCGGCTTCGTGAAGCCCGGTGGCCGGCTGTGCTACATCACCTGCTCCGTGCTGCCGTGCGAGAATGACGACCGGGTCGCGACGTTTCTCGCCGCCAACCCCGCATTCAGCCTCGTGCCGCCGGCCGATCTCGTCGCCATGGCGCCCGATGCGCTCAGCGAGATGGAAAATCTCGTCAGCGCGGGCGGGCACGGGCTGCAATTCACGCCGCTGAAGACCGGTACGGATGGGTTCTTTGTCAGCCTGATGCGCAAAGCGGCCTGACCGGGGGCGATCGGGCCCCGGATCAAGTCCGGGGCGAGACGCACCGTGTCATTCCCGTGCAGGCGGGAATCCAGAGGCGAAAGGTGCAACGCTCCTGGATTCCCGATCGCGCTGACGCGCGTCGGGAATGGCAGTGAGGATGCCGGTAAAAAATCCTGATCCTCGTGCCTTGAGCTTCCGACAGCCAGCCTTACTCCGCCATCGCGCTCATGCGCAGGGGGCCAAGCGCGGCCGCGTGGCGCTTGATCACCTCGAGGCCGAACGGCGTCGGCCGCATCGCTGGCGCGCGATCGTGTATGTCAATGCCTGCACGGGCGCCATAGAGCCGCTTGCCGTAGCAGATCAGGTGCTCGATGCCCTGCATCGTCAGCACGATCGCCGGCAGGAGTTCGGCATAGAGCGCATCGGCTTTCGCGACGTCTCCGGCGCGATAGGCGTCGTAGATCCGCACGGCGTGGTCGATGCAATCGGGCGCCAGGATGAAGCCGACGCAGCCGGCGCGCAGGCCATCGACCAGTTCCAGCCCGGCGCGGCCGTTGAACACCGGCACGCGCCCTTCCGTGAGCGCGATGACCTGTTCGATCTCCACGGCCGAAGCTTCGCCCTTGAGCCGGCGGATGTTCGGATGCGCCTGCGTCATGGTGCGGATATCCTCCGCCGTCAGGCCGCGCCCGAGGAAGGCCGGTGCGTTCTGGATCGCCACCGGCAGGCTCGTCGTCTCGGCGACGCGGCCGAAGAAGCGGATATATTCCGCCGCGCTGAAGCTGCCGGCCATGGGCGGTTGCAGGATGACCCAATCGGCCCCGACGCTGGCCGCATGGCGCACCTGATCCGCCTGCTCGGCAACCGAATTGCCATAGATCGTGAAGGCGAGCGGCACGCGGCCGGCGGTATCTTCCGCCACCCAGTCCATCACCGTGCGGCGCTCGGCTTCGGTCAACTTGGCGACCTCGGTGGCAAGGCCAAGCGCTGCCATGCCATGCACGCCGGCGCCGATGCAGAGCTCGGTCTGTTGGCGCATCGCCGCGCGGTCGAGCGTCTCGTTCTTGTCGAACAGCGCATAGAGAATGGCGTAGATACCGTGCGTGGTCAGCGGGTCGAAGGATTTGTTCACTACCTGTCCTTTTGCAGAAACGCGGGCCGGCCCCTGCCGCCGCACGGCGCATCAGTGCATAATCGCCGGCGCTGGTCAAAACGGCCGCCGCGGCAGGGCCGGGCGCAACATTGCATTGCCAAATACAGGTTTTTCCCGTACCCGCTCGCCATGAGCCAGCACGATTCCATCCTGATCATCGATTTCGGGTCGCAAGTGACCCAGCTCATTGCCAGACGCCTGCGCGAAACCGGCGTCTATTGCGAAATCCACCCGTTCCAGAACGCAGCCGCGGCTTTCGAGAAGCTGCGCCCGCGCGGCGTGATCTTGTCCGGCGGACCGGCCTCGGTGCCGGAAACCGGCAGCCCGCGCGCGCCCGAGGCGGTATTTGCGAGCGGCGTGCCGATCCTCGGCATCTGCTACGGCCAGCAGACGTTGGCCCACCAGCTCGGCGGCACGGTCGAGGGCGGCCATCCGGCGGAATTCGGCCGCGCCGATATCGAGATCAAGGTGCCGAGCGCCCTGTTCGAGGGTGTGTGGCAGGTCGGGCAGCGCTACTCGGTGTGGATGAGCCATGGCGACCGCGTCACGCAACTGCCTGAGGGGTTTTCCGTCAAGGCGACCTCGGAAAACGCGCCCTTCGCCATCGCGACCGACGAAAAGCGCAAGTATTTCACCGTGATGTTCCACCCCGAGGTGGTGCACACGCCCGATGGCGCCAAGCTGCTGCAGAATTTCGTGCATCGCGTTTGCGGCTTGCGCAGCGACTGGACCATGGCCGCCTATCGCACCGAGATGACCGACAAGATCAAGCGCCAGGTCGGCAAGGAGCGCGTGATCTGCGGCCTGTCGGGCGGCGTCGATTCAGCGGTCGCGGCGGTGCTGATTCACGAGGCGATCGGCGACCAGCTCACCTGCGTCTTCGTCGACCATGGCCTGATGCGCAAGGGCGAGGCCGATGAGGTCGTCGGTCTGTTCCGCGACCATTACAATATCCCGCTCGTGCATGTTGGTGCCTCGCAGCGTTTCCTCAGCGAGTTGGCTGGCGTCTCGGACCCGGAAAAGAAGCGCAAGACCATCGGCCGGCTGTTCATCGAGGTGTTCGAGGCCGAGGCGAAAAAGATCGGCGGCGCCGCCTTCCTGGCGCAGGGCACGCTGTATCCGGACGTGATCGAGAGCGTGTCGTTCTCGGGCGGTCCCTCGGTGACGATCAAGAGTCACCATAATGTCGGCGGCCTGCCCGAGCGCATGAACATGAAGCTCGTCGAGCCGCTGCGCGAGTTGTTCAAGGATGAGGTGAGGGCGCTTGGCCGTGAACTCGGCCTGCCGGAGGTGTTTGTCGGCCGCCATCCGTTCCCGGGGCCGGGCCTCGCCATTCGCTGCCCCGGCGAGGTGACGCCGGAAAAACTCGCCATCCTGCGCGAGGCCGATGCCGTCTATCTCGACGAGATCCGCAAGGCCGGGCTCTACGACAAGATCTGGCAGGCCTTCGCGGTGCTGACCGATGTGCGCACCGTCGGCGTGATGGGCGACGGGCGCACCTATGACCGCGTGCTGGCGCTGCGCGCCGTGACCTCGGTCGACGGCATGACGGCGGATTTCTACCCCTTCGAGATGAGCTTCCTCGGCCGCACCGCGACTCGCATCATCAACGAGGTCAAAGGCATCAACCGCGTCACCTACGACATCACCTCGAAGCCGCCCGGCACGATCGAGTGGGAATGAAAATACATCATCAACGGGCTATCGGTCATTATCGATAATACTATCTAAGGTATTGAAAGTCAAATATATTTATCTCATTTGCTATCGCTCGCTATCGCCCTTAAGCGACATCTTTTGACGGTAGTTCTGACGGTATGCGTTTTCCCGCTCGGGCAAGTTTGCGACGATACCGTCAGTCAAAAATCCCTCAGCAGCCCCTCAAAAATCGACTTAAATAATTGAATTATATTTATTATTTTGTTGATTTGACGGTATTGATTTTGACGGTAAAATTGACCTCGAAATTGCGGTTTATATCGTCAACGAGGTTGTTTCATGCTGACCGATATGGCAATCAAGAGGCTGAAATCAAAGGATAAATCATATAAGGTCACGGATCGTGACGGTATGTATGTTTCTGTCGCGGAAACTGGGCAAATATCGTTCCGATACGACTACCGCCTCAATAGCCGGCGCGAGACCTTGACCATCGGGCGGTATGGTGACGATGGCATTTCACTCGCCGAGGCTCGCGAACGCTGCATGGCAGCGCGCAAGCTCGTCGCAGACGGCATTTCACCGGCTCACGAGAAAAAGCGAGAAAAGCGCCGGAATGCGCTCACTCGAAACTTTGGGGCTGTCGGCAAGGTTTGGCTCGAAGAAGCCCGAATGGCCGACAGCACTCGGTCGATGCGCAAATCCATCCTCGACCGCGATATCCTCCCAGCCTGGAAGAACCGGCTCCTGACTGAAATTACCGCCGAGGATTTGCGCCAGCTCTGCGCGAAGGTGAAGGAGCGCGGAGCGCCCGCTACGGCGGTTCACGTCCGCGATATCGTCAAACAGATTTTCGGCTTTGCCATTCTCAACGGCGAGAAGGTGCCCAATCCCGCCGACGAGGTGGGACCGGCCTCAATCGCGACGTTCCAACCCAAGGACCGGGCGCTGTCACCTTCCGAAATCCGGATCATGCTCCAGCAGCTTGAGCATGTGCCCACATTGCCGACCATCCGTCTTGGCCTTCGGTTGATCCTGCTGACGATGGTGCGCAAGAGCGAACTGACAGACGCGGTGTGGGACGAGGTTGATTTCGAGAGCGCTGTTTGGACCATTCCGAAAGAGCGCATGAAGCGATCCAAAGCACATAACGTCTACCTGTCTCAGCAATCGCTCGACATCATGATCGCCCTGAAAACCTGCGCGGGAAATTCACGCTACCTGCTGCCGTCCCGCTACGACGCGGACGCGCCAATGTCGCGGGCGACATTCAACCGCATAACGACGGCCGTGGTCACGCGCGCCAAGAAAGAGGGGCTAGCGCTCGAACCGTTCACTGTCCACGATCTACGACGCACAGGCTCGACACTTTTGAATGAGCTAGGCTTCAATCGCGACTGGATCGAAAAATCCCTGGCGCATGAAGACAGTCACTCCTCGCGTGGCGTCTACAACAAGGCTGAATATGAGCCGCAGCGCCGGCACATGCTTCAGGAGTGGGCGGATATGGTCGATGCCTGGGCGAGCGGCCAGAAGCGTATCCCGACGCTGTTTCCGCCAGAACTGCAATTTATGCCCGCCGAGATTTCGCCCTGACGGGCCGCGTCTTCCGTAGCCGCACATCGGGACCGCAGGTCCGCTCGGTCGTGCTTCCCATCGACGCTAGGCGTCGATCCTCAAGCCATTGCTCGACCTCGGCGAGATCCCACACCACACAGCGCGGCGTAAGGAAAAAGCGCTTCGGAAACTCGCCACGCTGTTCCATCTCGTAAATCGTTGTGTCGGCCAACGGGACGATCCGGTGCAGCTCCGGCCGTCTGATGGCCCTCTTTGACAACGATTCAGGCGGAGTAAATCGCACTAGCGGTTGGTCAGCCGTGTCCTGCCGATTATCCATGCCGTCGGCCAGCGTCTGTTTCGGAATAGCCATCTGCGCCTCGCATCAATCCAAAGCCATGATGCGAACCTGTCCGTTGGCGATAGGTATTGGAAGGCCCGTCTATCGCTCGTGCGGTGACTAGGATGCTATGGCGTAGAAAAAGGACGGTCGGTTTTGAACGATGTTCGCGCCGTTGTCTTAGTCGCTACGCCCGTTGGCCGTTAGAATGGTGATATCCGGCTTCCAATTTTCAGGAAGGTCCGGCGGGCTGACAGATTCCAAGTCGAGACGAATGAAGGATTTGAGGATTGATTGAAACGTCTCGGTATCGCGCGCCCAGTGAATAACGCCATCGAAGTCGTTTGAGAGTTTATGCGTCAGGTCAAGCGATGAGCGCCGGTTAATTCCGACAGGGCTGTCAACTTGCACAATGGCAATCGTGTCACCGCCCACCCAGCGCACGATGTCATCTGGAAAGTCGTGCGCATAATTGCGGCGCCCGTTCCATACGGCCGTCCGAATAGTTTTTCCGGCGGGGGTGACGAGCCGGAAAATCCAAGGAGCATCCTCCTGCGCTGCTCCGGGCATGGGATAGAATAGCGGAGGCGGGGGCCGGTCCAGCATCGCAGCCTTTTTCTCTCGGATCTGGCGACGCTTTGCGGCCGTCAATCGTTCAAGTTGTTCACCGCTTTCCCTGAAGACTCGGACATCGGGTGAATAGGCCGTCTCCGCTATACCGGCGTCATAAGTATCGGAGTCCGGAAAGGCAAAGAGCAGGGCCTGTCCGGTGAAGCTGCGCAAATGTCGCAGCACAATGTCCCAAGCGATGTCCTGATGGACGACCGGGACGACGTGAAGCGGAGCGCCTGGTGCTTCCATCCCGAGGCGGTCGATGACTGCGACACCGATGGCGCTAAATTCAGTTCCATTTCCAAGGCAAAAGCCGACGTGAAATGCCCGATCATCGACAACTGCCCGGAATGCCCGAAGTGATATTTGCGCATCAGCGGATATTCGTTCGTCGCCCGTCAGTTCTCGAATGCGTGCGCCATTAATCGCGGCGACTGGCGCCAACATATGGAGATCGATCATGCCTCGGAAACGATCGCCTTCCGGCCATGCAGCTTGCTTCCGCTGTTGGTTTTTCCGTTTTGCTTCGCCCATTCCGATGTCTCTTAGCTGAAAGCCGCGACTACCGTTTCGATCGGAAGAAATAGGGTCCGGCTGTCTTCCGGATACTCGATGAACTCGGCATATCGCAGATAGAACCGCTTTGCCGCGTCGTCCTTGGCATGAACCAGCACGGCGCCGATCCCGATGCTCTGCGATGCGACTGCAATCCGGCGCAACGCATCCGCAAGAAGGTCCGCGCCAAGACCCTTGCCGGCATGACTGCGGCTGACAGCAAGCCTCCCGATAACGGAAACCGGAATCGTGTCCGGTGCATTCCGCCGAACCTTGCCCGGCGCGGCCGCCCGTTCCACGGCGCCGGCCGAGATGCAGAAATAGGCAACGACCTTGCCATCTTCACGGACGACATAGGTGCGAGAGAACCGGCTTTCGTTCTTCAACGCGCGATGGCGCAGCCAGTCGTTCAAAGCGGGTTCGCCGCAGTCGAAACCGGAAACATCGTGATCGGCGGTGAGGGGGACTGGGGCCGACAGGTTCGGTTCAGAACTGCGCGGCTTGTCGTTTATTTCTGCCATGCCGGCATCCGGCGCAGCAGCGACCGAAGTTTTGGTCCCGGCGCCGGCGGATTGTCGAGCGCGTTCATGAAGGCGTCGTAGCGTTCGGAATTGAGCACGAATAAGCGCTGGTCAAGCAGGACGTCGATCGCTTGCCGGCGAGCGCTATCGATCATGAATTCAGTGCGCGTCTTACCAAGGATCGTCGCCGCATCGTCGATGAGCTGGCGCGTGTTGGTCTCGATGCGCAGATTGATGCTGCCTTTTGTGTCAGCCGCACCCGGGCGTTCCGCGACCGTAACGGTCGCAGCGTCTCGGCTCTCCTGCGATGACGAACTGGCTTTTGACATGACATGGAATATAGTTGTTTGTATCTACAATGTCAATACGAATGGTCGCTGTGGAACAGCTTGGGCGCTGCCCCTCGCGCGGCGCAAGGGGGCGCTGACCTGTAAGGCCCTTCTTTTGCGTTTTGCGGAAATCTGGGTTTGGTGTCCTCCCAGGGTATCCGGCCGCCATCCTGATGCCTGTTTCCTCTCTGACCCTGATCCGGAGGGTCGCGTCACCGCGCGTTGGTCCCGCGCAAACGGAGTTGCCCGTCATGTCAAAACTAGCAATTGCGTTTGTGTTGGCATTGGCCGCGACCGCGGCCAATGCGCAAAATACTAAGTCTGGACAATCGCACACGCCGGCAGTCGCCAGCGCGAATGAAACACGGCCATTCCTATTCGATGGGCGAATGCGAGGTGATGGTGCCCGGCAGGGAGCCCTCACCAATGATCGTCACCCCCACGCTGGCGCAATCGTCACGCCACCGAAAGCAAGCCAGCCTGGGCGCGGACGGTGAGCCCGCGTCCCTAACCATCTCCCTGACGATACGGCGATCAGGATGTCAGGGTTTCAGGCTCTCCGGCTCCCCACATCCTGATCCGGTTCTTGGCCCGGCCGCCGCTTCGCTCTGGCCGGACCGATGCTTGGGGGCGCTGCCCCCTGGCGCGGCGCAAGGGATCGCTGACGCTCGGCCGGGACGGTATCCCCGACCTTCCGCGCGGTCGCGTGTTTCTCGTTTTCGCCAATAGCTTCGATCCGCTTGTGCAGGCCGGGTGATCCCCCTCCGTCCCGGCCGCCCTTGGCACCTTGCACCCCCCGGTCTCGCCGACGGGCAGGGTTGCAGCGCAGCGCTGCGCTCCAACCCAAGCCCATAGGAGAAAGACCATGACGACCAAGGCAAAAACCGAAATCGTTCCCGAAAATGGCGAAACGGTTTTCATCCCGCTCAACAAGCTCAAGAAGCACCCGAAGAATGCCCGCAAGACGCCGCACAGCGAGGCGTCTATCGAGGCGAAGGCGGCGAGCATCGCCGCCAAGGGCATTCTGCAAAACCTTGTCGTGGAGCCGGAGCGTGACAGTGAAGGCGAGCCGACCGGCTGCTATCTGGTCAGCATCGGTGAAGGTCGCAGGCTGGCGCAGATGCTGCGTGTGAAGCGCAAGGAGATCAAGAAGACGGAAGCTATCCGCTGTGTCATCGACACCGCGAACGACGCCGCCGAGATCAGCCTTGACGAGAATGTGACGCGCGAGAACCTTCATCCTGCCGACGAGTTCGAGCGTTTCCGCGAGCTTGCGGAGGATCGCGGATGGGGCGCGGAGGAAATCGCCGCCCGGTTCGGCGTAACCGCGCATGTGGTGAAGCAGCGGCTTCGCCTCGGCGCTGTCAGCCCGAAGCTGATGCAGGTCTATCGTGACGGCGAACTGACCCTCGACCAGTTGATGGCCTTCGCCATCACCGAGGATCACACGCGGCAGGAGCAGGTTTATGCGAACCTGTCGTGGAACCGTGACGCCTCCACCATCCGGCGCGATCTGACAAAGGCCAACGTGGCGGCAACGGAAAGGCGCGCAATCTTCATCGGCGCGCAAGCCTACACGGAAGCAGGCGGCAATATCATCCGCGATCTGTTTACCGAGGACCGAGGCGGTTTCTACGAGGATGCGGCGTTGCTGGACCGACTTGTTATCGACAAGCTCGAAAAGATCGCCGCCGACATTCAGGCAGCGGAAGGCTGGAAGTGGATTTCGGTTCACATCGACTTTCCTCACGCCCACGGAATGCGCCGTGCCTATCCGCATCCCGTGGAGCTTTCCGAGGAAGACGCTGCCGCCTACGCCGCCGCGCAGGACGAGCTTGAACGCCTGTCGGCGGAATGGGAGGACGCGGACGTGGACCTGCCCGACGAGGTGGATCAGCGTTTTGGGGAGCTTGAAGCCGAGATCGAGCGGATCGACGCCAAGCGTCACGCCTACGAGCCTGACGAGATCGCGCGCGGCGGCGTGTTCGTGGTGCTGTCCCATGATGGAGAAATGCGCATCGAGCGCGGTTTCATCCGGGCCGAGGACGAGGCCCCCGAACCGGAAGAAGCCGAGGACGGCGAAACCGACGGCGTTCGCGTCAACGGCGATGGCGAAGTCGTGGAAGATGGCGACGAGAGCGGCGACGATGTTTCCGCTCTCGAGCGCGAGGACGAGGAAGCGGAGGAAGACGGCAAGCCGCTGTCGGATTCGCTCATCCGCGATCTGACCGCACGTCGGACCATGGCCCTGCGTCTCGCCCTTGGCGAGCAGCCGGACATAGCGTTGATCGCCGTCACCCATGCGCTCGCCGCGCAGACCTTCTATCGCGGTGGCGGCGAAGCCCATTGCCTCGAAATCCGCCCGGTCAGCGCCAGCCTTGGCGGACACGCGGACGGCATCGAGGACACGGCGGAAGCGAAGGCGCTGGCGGATCGTCATGCCG
>CALKHP010000024.1 GCA_937988775.1 uncultured Alphaproteobacteria bacterium | reverse complement strand
TCCAGATGGCCGACAGGATGATCATCAGCGTCAGCGAAAGATAAGGCAGCGCGAAAGCCACCTGCGAGGTCCGGCGGTTGGCTTCGAGGCCTTTATATTCGTCGGTATTGGCGCGCACGATGGCCCGCGCCTTGATCACTTCGGGATCAACCAGCTTGATGGTGTAAAGGAACATCCCGTCGAGTTCCTTGAGCTTGATGATCGCCCCCATGATGTTGCGGGTTTCGGGTGCGATCAGCAGCGGCCTGCCGTTCTCCGCTTCCCGTATCGAGCCTTCCGGGGGCTCGGGCATGGCGAAATTCGCATCGGTCTTGGCGCTCATCACGAAAGAGCCGTCCGGGTTGACCAACGCGGCATGGGCAAGCCCGCGACCGACCGCCTCCTTGGTCAACAGATCGAGAAAACCACTCCGGTCGAGCCCGTAGAGGGTGCGGGCGCTGTCAAGGTCGTAGGCCATGGACAAGGTGGTGCCTTGAAGGTTGCGGGCATTCTCCTGGACATAGGCATCGGCGATGGACAGCGAGGAGTTGATGATCGCCTTGGTGCGGATCTCGAACCAGCGGTCGAGGCCTACATTCAGCGTGACGGAGGCGACAATGGCCACCATGATCGCCGGGATCGCCGCAACCAGCACGAACATCGTAACGATGCGCACATGCAGCCGGGAAGCGGCCTTGCCATGGCGCCGCGCCGTGGCGATGCGGTGCAATTCGCGAGTGACAAGCGCGATGAGGATGAGGATGAAGGCCGCGTTGAGCGCGATCAGCGTCAACGTGGTCTTTTCGTTCGGCGTAATGGGGGTCACGCCGACGAGAATGGCAAAGGATACGCCAGCGGCAATCAGCGCGCCGACGATGGCGATGATACCCGGCAACGCAAGCAGCCGACGGCCCTCACGAGCCTTGAGTGCGCTGAAAGGCAGTACGTTCATGGTCGGTATCTGGATCGCCATGTTTCCGTGTAAGGTCAGAAATCAAGTTGCAGCTATGCAGCACATTGTGGCGATTATGCAACATTTTCGCCCGAGACGGAAATGTTTCAACAAGAGGCCGGCCGGCGTCGGAGGGCCCGGCCTTGCCTAGATCCGCTAGCCTTGCCTCGACGCCTTGTAGACATTGACGCCGAGTTCGCGGATTTTCTTGCGCAGCGTATTTCGGTTCAGGCCGAGCAGTTCGGCTGCCTTGATCTGATTGCCGTGCGTCGATGTCATCGCTGCGAGAATCAGCGGATGCTCGACCTCTTCGAGAACGCGCTGGTACAGGCCGGCAGGCGGAAGTCCGTCGCCGAACGATCGGAAATAGCGTTGCAGGTGCTGCTCGACAGCCTGCCCGATCGATAGATCATCGGGAACGAGGCCGATATTGTCCTGGGCCGCGGGCCGGTCGGAGGATCGCAGTTCCTGATGGATGATTTCATCGGTTATCTCGTCCTGCGGATAGAGCGCGGCAAGCCGGCGAACGAGGTTTTCAAGTTCGCGCACATTGCCCGGCCAGGCGTAGCTTTTCATCAGTTCGAGGCCGCCGCTCGAAATATGCTTGGCCTGAAGGCCTTCCTTCAGCCCGAGCTTGAAGAAATGGCGCA
>CALKHP010000023.1 GCA_937988775.1 uncultured Alphaproteobacteria bacterium | reverse complement strand
TGGTGCTGATCGTGCCGATCGCCATGGAGGAGAAGCTGCGCTTCGCCATCCGTGAAGGTGGCCGCACCGTCGGCGCCGGCGTCGTCGCCAGCATCACCGAGTAATACGGCGGAGGCTTCCGCTGGCAGGAATGAGAGGCGGCCCGAGCGGGCCGCCTTCTCTTTTTGAGCTGTGTGCTGGCTGCGATCGACATGCATCCAACAAGCATCTTGCATCGGCGCTGATCTTTTGGCATGAGAGCGCCTAGCGGGCCTTGTGCCCGCCCTTGCCGTTTGCGCTAGGGGTTTAGCTCAGTTGGTTAGAGCGGCGGTCTCCAAAACCGCAGGTCGAGAGTTCGAGTCCCTCAACCCCTGCCATCCGCTCGAGGCGCCCGATGCGCCGGCGGGTCCGAACGGGTGATGCGCCGGGGCGGCGCGTCGTTTTGCGACAGGCGGGCGTTCCAACCGGAGCGCAACATGTCGAGGGCCGCCATCGGGCGGCTGGGAATATCCTGGCCATGGCGGCCGTGCTGCTCGCGAGAGCGGAGAAGAGTGTGAAGCGAGAGCGATGGCCAGCAAGAGTTTCTTCGGCTTCCTTCAGGATGTCCGCACCGAGACCACGAAAGTCACCTGGCCGGGGCGGCGCGAGGTGATGGTGACGACCGGCCTCGTGCTGCTGATGTGTATCTTTATCGGGATATTCTTCGTGATCTCCGATCAAATCATTCGCGTGTCGGTCGGGTTCATTCTCGGCATTGGCAACTGACGACGCGCCTACGGAAAGAGAACATGGCACAGCGCTGGTATATCGTTCACGCGCTCTCGAATTTCGAGAAGAAGGTCGCTGATTCCATCAAGGAACAGGCGACGCAGCGCGGCTGGGCCGAGAAGTTCGAGGAAATCCTCGTGCCGACCGAGAAGGTCATCGAGGTGCGCCGCGGCCGCAAGGTCGAGGCCGAGCGCAAGCTGTTTCCGGGCTACGTGCTGGTCCGCATGGACCTCGACGACCAGATCTACCACCTCATCAAGAACACGCCGAAGGTGACCGGCTTCCTCGGCTCCGACAACAAGCCGATGCCGATTTCCGATGCCGAGGCCGATCGCATCCGCACCCAGGTGGTCGATGCCGCCGAGCGGCCGAAATCGGCGATCCATTTCGAGGTCGGCGAGAACGTGCGCGTCGCGGACGGTCCGTTCGCCTCGTTCAACGGCGTCGTCGAGGAAGTCGACGAGGGCCGCTCGCGCCTCAAGGTCGCGGTGTCGATCTTCGGCCGCGCCACGCCGGTCGAACTGGAATACGGCCAGGTCGAGAAGATCTGAGCCGGAACGGCCCGGGCCTCAGGCCGGGGCCGGCAAGCGTGGGAGGGAGTTTCGCTGGGGCTTTTGCCGGCCTTGCGGACCGAACCCGTCACCACGATTCACGAAACGCCTCGCCCGTTCCTGAACGGCGGGGCTGGTGTGGAGAGTGAACATGGCAAAGAAGATCACGGGCTACGTGAAGCTTCAGGTGCCGGCCGGCGCGGCGAACCCGTCGCCGCCGATCGGCCCCGCGCTCGGTCAGCGCGGCCTGAACATCATGGAATTCTGCAAGGCCTTCAACGCGAAGACCGCGCAGATGGAAAAGGGCATGCCGATCCCGGTCGTCATCACGGCGTTCCAGGACCGCTCCTTCACCTTCGAGATGAAGCTGCCGCCGATGTCGTACTGGCTCAAGAAGGCGGCCGGCGTGCAGTCGGCGTCGAAGGCGCCGGGGCGCAATGTCGCCGGCAAGATCACGCGGGCGCAGATTCGCGAGATCGCCGAGAAGAAGCTGCCCGACCTCAACTGCGACACGGTCGATGCCGCTGCCGCAATGGTCGAAGGTTCCGCCCGCTCCATGGGCCTCGAGGTGGTGGGGTAATCCGATGCCGAAAATTGCAAAGCGCGTCGCCAAATCCCGCGAGGGGCTTGACCGCAACAAGCTGTATGGCCTCGACGAGGCCGTGAAGCTGATCAAGGAGCGCGCCAGCGCCAAATTCGACGAGACGATCGAGATCGCGATGAATCTCGGCGTCGATCCGCGCCATGCCGACCAGATGGTGCGCGGCGTGTGCAACCTGCCGAACGGTTCCGGCCGTACGGTGCGGGTGGCGGTGTTCGCGCGCGGCGCCAAGGCTGACGAGGCCAAGGCCGCTGGTGCCGATATCGTCGGCGCCGAGGACCTGTTCGAGACGGTGAGCGGCGGCACGATCGAGTTCGATCGCTGCATCGCCACGCCCGACATGATGGGTCTGGTCGGACGCCTCGGCAAGGTGCTGGGCCCGCGCGGCCTGATGCCGAACCCGCGCGTCGGCACCGTGACCACGGACGTCAAGGCCGCGGTTGCCGGCGCCAAGGGTGGCTCGGTCGAGTTCCGCGTCGAGAAGGCCGGCATCGTGCATGGCGGCGTCGGCAAGGCGTCGTTCGATGCGGCCAAGCTGGCCGAGAACATCAAGGCGTTCGCCGATTCGGTGGCCAAGGCCAAGCCGGCCGGCGCGAAGGGTACCTATATCCAGCGCATCGCGCTGTCCTCGTCGATGGGGCCGGGCGTCAAGGTCGATCCGGCGACGATCATCGCCTGAACCGAAGCTTCCCGACCGATACGGAAAAGCCGCGCCTGTCGCGGCTTTTTTCGTTTCCGGGCCGGCGCAACCTGCCGTAAATTCGCTGGGATCATCGCCGAGATACGCCTCGGTCACCCGCGCCGCGCTGGTGACCGCGCCGCCATTCTCCGATCGCACCTATCGCCACCGGGTTCCCCATGCGCCCACCGAACGAAGTCGATTTCTGGCGTGGCTTCGCGTTGGTGACGATCTTCATCAACCACATTCCCGGTATCGTCTACGAGCACTTCACCTACCGGAATGTCTCGCCATCCGATTCGGCCGAGCTGTTCGTGTTCCTGGCCGGGTGGGCAGTCTATACGGTGGTGGAGCGCATGGCGCCGCCCTACACGACGCTGCGCATCGTGCTGCGGCTCGGCGCGCGCGGCATCGTGATCTATTGCGCGCAGCTCGTGATCAGCATGCTGGCCCTGGCGATGATCGCCAGCGCGGCCTATTTCCTGAACGCGCTGCCGCTGCTTGGCTGGCACAATGCGGCGGCGGTGTTCGAGGATCCGGTGCCGGCCCATATCGGCCTGGTGCTGATGAGCCACCAGCTCGGCTATTTCGATATCCTGCCGCTCTATGTCGTGCTGATGCTGAGCGCGCCGGTCATCGCGCTGATCGACCGGCTGGCGCCGAGGCTGCTGCTGCCGTTGTCGCTGGCGCTGTATGTCGCGACGCTGATCTCGGAATACAACGTGCCGACCTGGCCGGTCGAGGGACACTGGTTCCTCGATCCGTTCGCCTGGCAACTGGTCTTCGTGCTCGGCTTCGTGGCCGGCCATCCGAACGGCATCGCCGCCATGGTGCGGCGCCACCTGCGCTGGATCAAGCCGGTGGCGATCGTGATCGTGCTGATCGGGGCTTACCTGACATTCTTCGACATTCGCATCGATCCGTTCAAGGTGCCCTCGCCACGGCTGTTCTTCGTGTTCGACAAGACCTACCTGTCGCCGCCGAGGCTGATCCATTTCGTGGCGCTGGTCATCACGTTCGCCGGCAGTTTCATGCTCATCCGGCGCTATCTCTCGTGGCCGACCCGCTATTGCTGCCTGCTCGGGCGCAACGGACTGAACGTGTTCTGCGTCGGCTCGCTGCTCAGCCTCGCCGGGCAGATCGGCCGCTTCATGCTCGGTGGCGATATCGTGGTCGATACAGCTATGTTATGTATCGGCTTGGTTGTGTTGGGTGCGACCGCATGGGTATCGGAATGGCGCGACAGATTGCGGCAATTGCCCGTATCTCAGCCTGCGCAGTGATGCTGCTCGGGGCGGGAGTGCCGGCTATTGGCCAAGCGTCTCCTCCTCCGGCCCTCAGTTCGCCCTGCAAGGCGCCAGCGAGCGAAATCGCCGCGCCGGAACCGTTGCCGAACGTTTCCGCGCTGCTGGCGGAAGGCAAGCCGCTGCGCATCCTGGCGATCGGCTCGGCCGCGATCAGCGACCAGCGCGTGCCGGGCGAGGGGCGTTACCAGCTCAAGCTGATCTCCATCCTGCAGAAGGCGCTTGGCGGCACCAAGGTCGAGATCATCAACCGCGGCGTCTCGGGCGAGGTGGCGGCGAGCGCGGCCGAGCGCATGCAGTTGCTGGCGGCGATGACACGGCCGAATCTCGTGCTGTGGCAGGTCGGCACCAACGATGCGCTTGCGCGTGTCGACCCGGCGGATTTCGAGGAGACCGTGCGCGGCGCGGTGCGCTGGCTGCGCGAGCACCAGATCGATGTCGTGCTGGTCGGCCTGCAATATTCCAGCCATCTGGCGCGCGATCCGGCCTATATCGCGATTCGCGAGGCGGTGGCGCGCGTCTCGAAGGAGGAGCACGTGCTGCATATCCGCCGCTTCAACGCCATGCAGTTGATCGCCAAGGCGCAGCAGGCGGAGGTGCAGGGCGGCGAACAGGCCGACGTGCTCGCCGATTCCAACAGTTGCATGGCCGAGCATATCGCCACGGCGGTGATCGCCAATCTCTACCTGCGCAAGAAGCCGCCACCGTCCCGGCCGCACGAATGAAGGTGACCTTGCCGCGCAAACGTAGGTGCCGTGGCGCACATGGGCCGGCTAGATGACGGAACCGTCACGAAAATTCCAGAATGGGCCTTGTGTCTTGCCACGTCAGCGTTTATGTGAGACCCATGATCGGCATCGCTGCTGAGGTGATGGCTACGCCAATCGCTACAATTTGTTTTCTCCCGGGGTAACCTGGGTGAGGAGCGGCCGGGAGGCTGCGGGGAAACCCGTTGCGTCCGTCGGCCGTTGTCCTGTCCGAGACTGCAGGCGCGTCGGGCTGGGGTGACACCCAAGCCGGCTTAATCGGGAAAGCCTGCACAGACGGGGAAGACCGTAGTTTTGCCGGCCCTTTTAGGCAAGGGGCGGCGGTTCGGTTCGAACCTTATGGCCTTGTGTTTCCGGCTCGCCGGAATCTCCGGGCGGACAGGCACATCGGGTGGGCACTTGTGCCTGCCTTCGACGCTGATCCGTCCGAGGCGTGTCACCGCAAGGCGCACGCATCGCCGGGTTGGCTGGTGCAACCGGTGCGAAGCTTTTTTAAGTTCCGCACCAACCGGAGAGAGCCACTCGTGGACAAAGCGGGCAAAAAAGAGTTCGTCGCGACTCTCAACTCGGCGTTGAAGGACACCGGGTCGATCGTCGTGGCGCATTACTCTGGCCTGACGGTCGCGCAATTGCAGGTTCTTCGTCGCGAGATGAAGAAATCTGGCGCCACCGTGAAGGTCGCCAAGAACCGCCTCGTCAAGATCGCTCTTGAGGGCACGGACGTCGCGTCCATCGGGGCCTATCTCACAGGCCCCACGATCCTGGCCTATGCCGAGGATCCGGTCGCGGCTCCGAAGGTCGCCGTCGATTTCGCCAAGAAGAACGACAAGCTCGTGATCCTTGGCGGCGCGATGGGTGCGACCGCTCTGAATGCGGATGGTGTCAAGGCACTTGCCACCATGCCGTCGCTCGACGAACTGCGTGCCAAACTGGTCGGCCTCATCCAGGCCCCGGCCACGAAGCTCGCGCAGCTTTCGACAGCACCCGCCGCCAAGCTGGCACGGGTTTTCGGGGCATATGCCAACAAAGAAGCGGCCTGAGGCTGCGTGACATCAACCGAACCGAATTATCCAAGGAACTGAAACATGGCCGATCTTGCCAAAATCGTTGACGAACTGTCGTCGCTGACGGTCCTCGAGGCCGCCGAACTCGCCAAGCTGCTCGAAGAGAAGTGGGGCGTCTCCGCCGCTGCCGCCGTTGCCGTGGCCGCTGGCCCGGCTGCCGGTGCCGCTGCCGCTCCGGCCGAAGAGCAGACCGAGTTCACGGTCATGCTGACCGCCGCCGGCGACAAGAAGATCGAGGTCATCAAGGAAGTCCGTGCCATCACGGGCCTCGGCCTCAAGGAAGCCAAGGACCTCGTCGAGGGCGCCCCGAAGGCTGTCAAGGAGGCCGTCAGCAAGGACGAGGCCGCCAAGCTCAAGGAGCAGCTCGAGAAGGCCGGCGCCAAGGTCGAGCTCAAGTAGTGCGCGGGCGGGCTCCGGCCCGCCGCGACCGTCCCGCCGATGGCCCTGGCCTGAAACGGGACCTCGAAAACCCGGCGCGGGTGGCGTTTCCGCCACCTGCGCTTCGCCGTTCACGGGGGCTGCCCCCGGCGGCTTTCCCGAAGCCTCGCCATCAGGAGGCTTTCGGAAAGCTGGATGACTAACCTTGTGAGGAACGACATGGCGCAGACCGGATTGGATCAAACCAATGTGGCGCAGACGTTCACGGGCCGGAAGCGGGTTCGCAAGTTTTTCGGCAAGATCCGGGAAGCTGCGGAGATGCCTAACCTCATCGAGGTGCAGAAGGCATCCTACGACCAGTTCCTGATGGTCGAGGAGCCGAAGGGCGGCCGCCCGGACGAGGGCCTGAACTCCGTGTTCAAGTCGGTGTTCCCGATCGGCGATTTCGCCGGCACCTCGCTGCTGGAATTCGTCAAATACGAGTTCGAGCCGCCGAAATACGATGTGGACGAGTGCCGTCAGCGCGGCATGACCTTCGCCGCGCCGCTCAAGGTGACGCTGCGCCTGATCGTGTTCGATGTGGATATCGATACCGGCGCCAAGTCGGTCAAGGATATCAAGGAGCAGGACGTCTACATGGGCGACATGCCGCTCATGACGATGAACGGCACCTTCATCGTCAACGGCACCGAGCGTGTCATCGTCTCGCAGATGCACCGTTCGCCGGGCGTGTTCTTCGATCACGACAAGGGCAAGACGCACTCCTCGGGCAAGCTGCTGTTTGCTGCCCGTATCATCCCGTATCGCGGTTCCTGGCTCGACATCGAGTTCGACGCCAAGGACATCGTGCACGCCCGTATCGATCGCAAGCGCAAGATTCCGGTGACGTCGCTGCTGTTCGCGCTCGGGCTCGACAGCGAGGAAATCCTCAAGACCTTCTACAAGACCGTTCCCGTCACGCAGGACAAGAACGGCTGGCGCATGCCCTATGACGCCGAGCGCTTCAAGGGCTACAAGGCGTCGATCGACATGATCGATGCCGATACCGGCGCCGTCGTGGTCGAGGCCGGCCGCAAGCTGGTGGTGCGTTCGGCGCGCCAGCTCGCCGAGCGCGGTCTGAAGGCGTTGCGCATCACCAACGAGGACCTGATCGGCCAGTATATCGCCGAGGATCTGGTCAACATGCAGACCGGCGAGATCTACGCCGAGGCGGGTGACGAGATCAGCGAGAAGCTGCTGGCCGGCTTCGAGGAGGCTGGCATCACCGAGTTGCCGCTGCTCGACATCGATCACGTCAATATCGGCCCGTATATCCGCAACACGCTTGCCGTCGACAAGAACTCGACGCGCGAGGAAGCGCTGTTCGACATCTACCGCGTGATGCGTCCGGGCGAGCCGCCGACGGTCGAGACGGCCGAGGCGATGTTCCAGTCGCTGTTCTTCGACAGCGAGCGCTACGACCTGTCGGCCGTTGGCCGCGTCAAGATGAACATGCGCCTCGAACTCGACGCCGAGGACACCGTGCGCGTGCTGCGCAACGAGGACATCCTCGCCGTGGTCAAGACGCTGGTCGAACTGCGCGACGGCAAGGGCGAGATCG
>CALKHP010000022.1 GCA_937988775.1 uncultured Alphaproteobacteria bacterium | reverse complement strand
GTGCCGATGGTGCCGTGGCCGCACATCGGCAGGCAGCCCGAGGTTTCGATGAACAGGATCGCCACGTCGCAATCGGGCCGGGTCGGGGGATAGAGGATCGAGCCCGACATCATGTCGTGACCGCGCGGCTCGTACATCAGCGCGGTGCGAATCCAGTCGTAGTCGCGCAGGAAATGCAGGCGCTTCTCGCTCATCGTGGCGCCGTGCAGCGCCGGGCCGCCGCCGGCGACCAGCCGCACCGGGTTGCCGCAGGTGTGGCCGTCGACGCAGAAGAACGTATGGCTCGTCATGGTTTTCCCCGCTGTCAGGCGCCCAGCAACTGGCCGCCATCGACGGTGATGGTCTGGCCGGTGATCCAGCTTGCGCGTGGCGAGGCCAGGAAGATCACCGCCTCGGCGATCTCCTCCGGCCGGCCGAAGCGGTCGAACGGGATCGAGGCGAGGGTGCGGTTGTAAAGCTCCGGATTGTCGGTCTCACGCTTTGCCCATGACCCGCCGGGAAACAGCGTCGAACCCGGCGCCACGCCGTTGACGCGGATGCGGGCGCGGGCGAGCGTCGCGGCCTGCGAGGCGGTGTAATGGATCAGCGCCGCCTTGGCCGCGCCATAGGCCGGGTTGCGCACGGTTGGTTCCAGTCCGGAGATCGACGAGATGTTGACGATCGCTCCGGCCTCGGACGCCTTCAGGAAGGGGAGCGCGGCGCGGCTGGCGCGCACCGTCGCCAGCAGGTCGATGTCGGTGACCTGGTGCCAGGCTTCGTCGGTATCGCCGCCGCGCCCGAAGCCGCTGGCATTGTTGACCAGGATATCGAGCCCGCCGAGGGCCTGGGCTGCCTCCGGCACATAGCGCGCGATGGCCTCGCCATCGGCGAGATCGCAGGGCGCGAAATGCACCTTGCCGCCGAGGGCGGCGATCTCGCCCGCCGTCTGGCGCAGCGTTTCCGGGTTGCGCGCGCAGATCGAAACCGAAGCGCCCGCCTTGGCGAAACCGAGCGCTATCGCCCGGCCGATACCGCGGCTGGCGCCGGTGACGACCACCGAACGGCCGCGAAACTCATCACTCATGCTTCCCCCCAAAAAAAGTCGCCGTTGCCGGCGGCCATTAAGGCGAAATCCGCTTCAATGAGAATCGGATTTTACGCCATCATATTGTTAGGACGTATTTTCTGTCGAAGAACCGGTGTCCACGTCTTCGAAAAATACGCTACTCGGCGGCGATGCGATAAGCCGCCGGCCGCGTCTGCATGGCCTTGGCGACCACGGTCTCGACATGCTTGCGGCGTTCGCCGGTCAGGGCGATGCGCGGGGCGCGGCAGCGGTCATTGCTGCCGATGACGAGAGCTTCGACGAGCTTGATATTCTGCACGAGCTGCGCCGAGACGTCGAGCGCGAGCAGCGGCGCGAACCAGCGATAGATCGCCAGCGCCTCGTTGCGCTTGCCCTGCTGCCAAAGGCGCCAGATCGCCACCGTTTCGTCCGGGAAGGCGCATACCAGCCCGGCCACCCAGCCGACGGAGCCCATGGCGGCGGCCTCGAGCGCCAGATTATCGACGCCGCAGAACAGCCGGTAACGGTCGCCGCAGGCATTGATGATGCCGGTGATGCGGCGCACGTCGTCGGAGCTTTCCTTGATCGCGGCGAAGAGCGGTTCGTCGGCGAGTTCGGCGAACATGTCCGGTGTGATATCGACGCCATAGGCGACGGGGTTGTTGTAGACCATGCAGGGCAGGCCGCCGGCACGCGCGACCGCGCGGTAATGGGCGAGGGTCTCCTCGGGCAGCGATTTGTAGGGCACGCCGGGCAGGACCATGAAGCCGTCAGCGCCGGCTCTGGCGCCCTCTTCGGCCAGTTGGCAGGCGCGCCGTGTCGCGCCCTCGGCAACGGTCAGCAGCACCTGCCGGCGCTTGCCGGCGACGCGGCGGGCCGTCCTGAGCACCTCGAGCTTTTCGTCGATCTCGAGGGTCGAGGCCTCGCCGAGCGAGCCGCACACGATCAGCCCGTCGACGCCGGCGTCGAGTTGCAACTTGAAGCAGCGTTCCATCTCGGCGATGTCGAGACGGTCGTCCTCGGTGAATTTCGTGGTGACGGCGGGGAAGACGCCTGCCCAGTCATTACTCATGATCGGATCTCCTCGGCTGCGCTCAGATATATCAGGAAAGATGCCGTTCCGATCTAAGTTCTTTGCGGCTTTGCGCGCCATCCCCATTTATGATCGAACGACAACCAGATCGACAACGGAGCCCGAAGCGTGTCCGCTACCCGTAAGCCAGCCGGTGCCCAGCCGCAGACCATCGAGGCGGTGGAGTTCCGCGAGGCGATGAGCCGCGTCGCCTCGCCGGTCTCCATCGTCACCACCGATGGGCCGGCGGGGCGGGCGGGCTTTACCTGCCCCGCCTTCGCCTCGGTCACCGATGCCCCGCCGACGGTGCTCGCCTGCCTCAGCCGCACGAGCCGCTCGGCGGCGGCGTTCCGGGAAAACCGCGTTTTTGCCATCAACCTGCTGCCGCAGCGGCTGCAGGCGCTGGCCGACCGCTTCTCCGGGCTCGACGGCACGCCGCTCGCCGAGCGCTTTACCGCGACGGCGTGGGAGGAAGGCGGCAGCGGTGCGCCGCTGCTCGTGGGCGCGCTCGCCAGTCTCGACTGCCGGCTCGAGGACCTACAGGAGATCGGCTCGCACCAGGTGATGATCGGGCGGGTGCTCTCGGTGCGGCTCGGCCCGGGCGATCCGCCGCTATTCTATCACCGGCGCGGCTATCGCTCGTTCGACGGTGCGTGAATCACGCCGTTCTGCCGGTCACGGCGCTTCGGAGGCAAGGCGTTCGAGCACGGTGTTGGCCGCCGTGATGCGCGCCGGAATCGGAAAATTCTTGTTGGCCAGCATGACGATGCCAATGTTTTTCGCGGGCACGAAAGCGACATAGGCCCCGAACCCGTTGGTGGAGCCGGTCTTGTTGAACAGCGTCGGCTGCGCGGGCACCTTCGGCGGGGTAAGCAGCGTCGCCGCGTGCGGCTCCATGGCCATTTTGCCGGAATTGCCGGCCAGGAGCCGGTCAAGCGTGATCGGATAGGCGTATTGCTCCCAACCGAGCCCCTGGACCATGTCGCCGATCTGGAAATAGCCGATATGGGTGCCTTCGACAGCGCGCCGTAGCGGCGGCTCCAGACGCTCCGGCCGGATATTGGCCTCGACAAAGCGAATCATGTCAGCGGCCGTCGATTTGACGCCATAGGCTTCCGCATCGAACACGCCCGGATTGACCCGTACCGGCTTGTCGGCCTTGTTGTAGCCCCAGGCATAGGCGGCCATGGCCGCCTCGGGCACGCGAATGTAGCTGTGCTCAAGGCCGAGCCCGGGGAAAATTTCCGTCTCGATCAATTCGGCAAAATCGCGCTTCATCGCCAGCTCGACGAGGTGCCCGAACAGGCCGATACTGGGGTTGGAATAGCGCCGCTGCTCGCCCGCCGCGGCGGCCGGTTTCCAGTGCTGGAAATATGCGGTCATCGTCGTGCCGTCGGTGACGGCGTCGGGGAACTGAAGCGGCAGCCCGCCGGCGGTAAAGGTGCCGAGATTGAGCAGGCTCGCCCGGTTGATGGCGTAGCTCTGCAACTGCCGCATATATTTGCCCGGATGATCGTCGAGTGAGATTTTACCAAGTGCCTGCGCGTAAGTGGCCAGCGTCGCGGTGAATGTCTTGCTGATCGAGCCGATCTCGAACAGCGTATCCTTCGTCACCGGCGTGTTGCTCTGTTTCGAGGCCATGCCGTAGCTGTAGAAATACTGTTTGCCACCGACCGTCAGCGCCACGGCGATGCCGGGCACGTCATATTCCTGCAGGAGCGGACGGAAGGCCGCGTCCACGGCAGCAGCGATCCGGTCGGGGCGCTCCGCCGCGCTGGCCGCGGGCGCGAGCACAGCGCAGGAGAGGCCCGCGAGAGCAAGCAGCCTGCCGGCGTTTTTGATGATGCTCACGAGGCGCGCCCTGTCTGGTTCGGGATGATGCTAAATCCCCATTTCCTTGAACACCTCGGCCGCCTCGCGAAAGGCGTGGTTGGCGGAGGGCACGCTGGCATAGACGCCGGACTGGATCATGATCTCCTTGATCTCGTCCTTGCTGAGGCCATTGTTGATGGCGCCGCGCAGGTGGATGCGGAATTCGCCCCAGTGATGCATGGCGATACAGGTCGACAGCACGACGACGGAACGGGTGCGCCGGTCGAGGCCGGGCCGGTTCCAGACATCGTTCCAGGCCGATTTGGTGATGTAGTCCTGGAAATCGCGGTTGAGGTCGGTGGTGCGGGACACCGCCGCGTCGACATAGGCATCGCCGAGCACGGCGCGGCGGGTTTTCATGCCGGCGGCGTGCCGGTCGGGTTGGTCGCTCATGCCAGGAACTCCAGAACGGCGCGGGTGAAAGCCTGCGGTTGTTCGATATTCGACAGATGCGCGGCATCGAGGCTGGCGCCTTTCGCGCCCTTGATGCTGTGCCGGATCAGGTCGCCATCGGCCGGCGGCGTGGAAGGATCGCGCGCGCCGGTGATGACGAGCACATCCTTGGCCGTGACGGCGTGAAGCGCCTCGCGCTGGTCCATGTCGCGGATGGCGGCGCAGCAGCCGGCATAGCCTTCCGCTGGCGTCGCATGCAGCATGGCCGCGATGCGCGCCACCTTGGCCGGCTCGCGCTGGCGGAACTCCGGCGTGAACCAGCGCTCGAGCACCGCCGGGGTGATCGCTTGCATGCCCTTGGCATGCACGGTGCGGATGCGGCCGTTCCAGTTATTGGCAGGCGGCATGCAGGCGGCGGTGTTGGAGAGGATCGTCTTACGCAGGCGCTGCGGCGCGTGGGTCAGCAGCCACTGGCCGACCATGCCGCCCTTCGACAGGCCAAGCCAATGGACGCGCTCGAGCCCGAGCCGGTCGAGAATGGCGAGCGCGTCGGCGGCGAGGTCGGCGATTGAATAGGGGCCCGGCTCGGCGATGCTCTTGCCGTGGCCGCGAGAATCGTAGCGCACGACGTGGAAGCGCTTTGCCAGTTCCGGCATCTGGTCGTCCCACATGCCGAGATTCGTGCCGAGCGAATTCGACAGCATCAAGGGCGGGGCGCTTTCGGAGCCGGCGAGTTCCACGTTGAAGTGGCCTCGGTCGAGTTTCATGATCGGCATGCGCGGAATGTCCTGTTGACGGCGTGCTGGCGGCCATTTGCGACCGTTTCGAGAAATTGCGCTGGCGAAGCGGCGCGAGGCCGCTAGATTAGCCAGCGGCGCGCGCGCGGCAACCGCCGACGCGAACATAAGTTCACCGCAAGGTGCAAATCCCTCGACAACACGGAGATACCCCATGGCGATGACGATGCAGGGCGAGGTCGACCTGCCGGCCAGCCGCGAGGTGGTCTGGCAGAAGCTGAACGATCCGGAGGTGCTGAAAGCCTGCATCCCGGGCTGCCAGAGCCTGGAGAAAACCTCGGACACCAGCTTCGAGGCGGTGGCCAAGGTCAAGGTCGGCCCGGTCAGCGCGTCATTCAAGGGCAAGGTCAACCTGAGCGACCTCGACCCGCCGAACGGCTACCGGATTTCCGGCGAAGGCGAGGGCGGAGTCGCGGGCTTCGCCAAGGGCGGCGCCAATGTCAGGCTCAGCGATAACGACGATGGCGGCACAAGGCTCGCCTATGATGTCGAGGCGCAGATCGGCGGCAAGCTGGCCCAGCTTGGCGGGCGACTCGTCAACGGCGTCGCCAAGAACCTCGCCGATAAATTCTTCGTCAGCTTCGCCAAGGCGACCACCGAGGGCTAGCGGGATTCAGTGGCCACCGCACAAGGTGGCTGCGCAGCAGATTTGAAATTCGATTATTTGGAGTTCAATTCATGAATCTCGATCTTGCCGGCAAGCGCGTGCTGGTCACCGGCGGCTCCAAGGGCATTGGCTTCGCCTGCGCTCGGTTGTTTCTCGAGGAAGGCGCCAAGGTCGCGATCGTCTCGCGCTCGCAAGCCAATATCGACGCGGCGCTGGCGAAGCTTGCCGGGGCGATTGGCGCCGCGGCCGACCTGATCGATGCGGGGCAGGCGGCGGCGATGGTGGAAAAGGTCGAGCGCGAACTCGGCGCCATCGACATTCTCGTCAACAGCGCGGGCGCGGCCAAGCGCGCAGCGCCGGACGACCTGACGCCGGCGTTCTGGCATGCGGCGATGGACGCCAAGTATTTCAGCTATATCAATGTCATGGATCCGGTCGTCAAACTGATGGCGAAACGCGGCTCCGGCGTGATCGTCAACATCATCGGCCATGGCGGCAAGGTCGCGGCCAGCGAGCATCTCGCCGGTGGGTCGGCCAATGCGGCGCTGATGCTGGCAACCGTCGGCCTTGCCAAGGCCTATGCCAGGCAGGGCGTGCGGGTGCTCGGACTCAACCCGGGCCTGACCGAGACGACGCGCGTGCAGGAGGCGCTGGAAGTGACGGCGCGTTCGCGTGGCATCTCCGTCGCGGAGGCCAAGGCGCTCGGCACCTCGCGTATCCCGCTGGGCCGCTTCGCCAGCCCCGAAGACCTCGCCAACATGACGGTGTTCCTGGCCTCGGACCGCGCCAGCTACGTCACCGGCGTCAATATCGGCATGGATGGGGCGTCCACCTCCGTCGTCATATAGTCCCGAGTGGAAAACGCGGCCAAAACGGCGATTTTTTCCACCATCGAAATTTCCCTTGCTCGCTTGACCCCTGAAACTCCCAGGTTCACATTGAATTAGGTCCAAACTGGCGTTCTGTCCCCTGACGGGAACGGAGGCCGCTTTTGCCGAGAGTTGCGCAACGCTGCGTGCTGGCGCGAGCCCCGCAGCAAGGGAGGGATGCATGACAACCGTTAACCTGACGGTCAACGGCAAGCCGGTGGCTGCCAAGATCGACCCGCGCACCTTGCTGGTGCAGTTCCTGCGCGAGAACCTCCGGCTCACCGGCACGCATGTCGGCTGCGATACCAGCCAGTGCGGCGCCTGCGTCGTGCATGTCGACGGCCACGCGATCAAGGCCTGCACGACGCTCGCGGCAAGCTGCGACGGCGCCAGCGTCACCACCATCGAGGGGCTGGCGCATAATGGCGAACTGCACCCGATGCAGGAGGCGTTTCGCGAGCATCACGGCCTGCAATGCGGCTTCTGCACGCCGGGCATGATCATGACGGCGGTCGATCTGGTGCAGCGCAAGGGCAATCACCTCGAGGAGCACACGATCCGCGAGGAACTCGACGGCAATATCTGCCGCTGCACCGGCTATCACAATATCGTCAAGGCGATCGCCGCCGGGGCGGAAGCGATGGCGGGGCAGGTTTCGGCCCAGGCCGCGGAATAAGCGGCCGGTTCCGGGCACGCGCCAGGGGTGAGTGCCAAGGTTGATTGCATTGTCGTTGATTGCGGTTTCTCGGGGAGGAGAAAAGTCATGAGCGTGGCGCAAATCGGTCAATCCGTCCGCCGCACCGAAGACCAGCGGTTCGTCACCGGCAAGGGCCGTTATGTCGACGATATTGGCCGGCCCGGCCAGGCGCATGCCTTCTTCCTACGCTCGCCGCATGCCCATGCCAGGATCAGGCGCATCGACCTGCACGAGGCGCAGCATGCGCCGGGCGTCGTCGCCGTGCTCACCGGCGACGATCTCGCCGCCGACAAGATCGGCGGGCTGATCTGCGGCTGGATGATCCATTCCAAGGACGGTTCGCCAATGAAGGCCGGGCCGCATCCGGCGCTGGCGCAGGGCAAGGTGCGCTATGTCGGCGACCATGTCGCGGTGGTGATCGCCGAGACGCTGGCTGAAGCCAAGGACGCAGCCGAGAAGATCGTCGTCGATTACGAGGTGCTGCCGGCTGCCGTCGATCCGGCCAAGACGCAGGCCAAGGGCGCGGCGCAAGTGCATGACGAAGCGCCGAACAACACCGTGTTCAACTGGCATCTCGGCGACAAGGCCGCGACCGATGCCGCCTTCGCCAAGGCGAGCCACGTCACGACGATCGATCTTGTCAACAACCGGCTCGTCGCCAATGCGATGGAGCCGCGCGCCGCGGTCGGCGACTATGATTCGGGCACCGACAATTTTACGCTCTACACCACGAGCCAGAACCCGCATGTCGCGCGCCTCGTGCTGTCGGCCTTCATCGGCATCGCGCCGGAGAACAAGCTGCGCGTCATCGCGCCCGATGTCGGCGGCGGCTTCGGCTCGAAGATCTTCATCTATGCCGAGGAGACGGTGTGCGTCTGGGCGGCCAAGAAAGTTGGCCGGCCGGTGAAATGGGTCGCCGAGCGCACGGAGGAGTTCCTCGCCAGCGCGCATGGCCGCGATCATGTCACCAAGGCGGAACTGGCGACCGATGCCGCTGGCAAGATTCTCGGCTTGAGGGTCCACACCAAGGCCAATCTCGGCGCGTATCTGTCGACCTTCTCGTCCTCGGTGCCGACCTATCTCTACGCGCCGCTGCTGTCGGGCCAATACGACATCCCGGCGATCTATGCCGAGGTCGATGGCGTCTACACCAACACCGCGCCGGTCGATGCCTATCGCGGCGCCGGCCGGCCCGAGGCGACCTTCGTCGTCGAGCGGCTGATGGAGGTGACGGCGCGCCAGATCGGCATGGACCCGGCCGCGTTCCGGCAGCGCAATTTCGTGCGCTCCTTCCCGCACCAGACGCCGGTGATCATGTGCTACGACATTGGCGACTATAACGCCTCGCTGAAGAAGGCGCTCGAACTCGCCGACTATAAGGGGCTCGGCCGGCGCAAGCGCGAGAGCGCCCGCAAGGGCCTGCTGCGCGGGCTCGGATTCTCCGCCTATATCGAGGCATGCGGCATCGCGCCCTCGGCGGCGGTCGGCTCGCTCGGCGCCGGCGTCGGCTTGTGGGAATCGGCGGAAGTGCGCGTCAATCCGGTAGGCACCGTCGAAATCCTCACCGGCTCACATGCGCACGGGCAGGGCCACGAGACGACCTTCGCCCAGCTAGTCTCGGCGCGGCTCGGTATCCCGATGGAGCAGGTCAGCATCATCCATGGCGATACCGACAAGGTGCAGATGGGCATGGGCACCTACGGCTCGCGCTCCGGCGCGGTTGGCATGTCGGCGATCGTCAAGGCGCTCGACAAGGTCGAGGCCAAGGCGAAGAAGGTCGCGGCCTATTGCCTGGAAGCCTCCGAGAGCGACATCGAGTTCAAGGATGGCCGCTTCACCGTGAAGGGCACCGACAAGGGGCTCTCGTTCGGCGAGGTCGCGCTGCAGGCCTATGTCGCGCATAAGTTCGACGGGCAGGAACTGGAGCCCGGCCTGAAGGAGGGCGCGTTCTACGATCCGAAGAACTTCACCTTCCCCTCGGGCGTGCATATCGCCGAGGTCGAGATCGACCCCGAAACCGGCGTCACGCGCGTCGACCGCTGGACGGCGGTGGATGATTTCGGCGTGCTGATCAACCCGCTCATCGTCGAGGGCCAGGTGCATGGCGGCATCGCGCAGGGCATTGGCCAGGCGATGATGGAAGGCGCGGTCTACGATCAAAGCGGCCAGCTCGTCACGGCGAGCTACATGGATTATCGCATGCCGCGCGCCGAGGACTTCCCACTCTACCAGATCGCAACGACCTCGACGCCGTGCCCGTCCAACCCGCTCGGCATCAAGGGCTGCGGCGAGGCCGGCGCCATCGCCTCGCCGCCGGCGCTGATCAACGCCATCACCGATGCGCTCGGCCATGAGGACATCGCCATGCCGGCCACGCCGCAGGCGGTGTGGAAGGCCGCGCAGAAGACCGTTCACAAGCTGGCGGCCGAATAGGCCCGGGAAACAGGCTGTAATTTTCCATTTTACCGCATTTTCTTACGAAGAACCGGCATCCACTTCTTCTGAAAATGCTCTGAGGAGCACGTCATGTACGCATTCGATTATCATCGGCCGGCGACCGTCCGGCAGGCGGCCGGCTTGCTCGCCAAGAAGGAGGACGCCAAGCTGCTCGCTGGCGGACAGACGCTGCTGCCGACCATGAAGCAGCGTCTGGCGGCGCCGCCGCATCTGATCGATCTCAGCCGCGTCGACGACCTGAAGGGCATCGCCGTCAAGGGGCGCTCGCTGGTGATCGGCGCCATGTCGACGCATTACGAGGTCACGACCTCGGCGATTGTCGGCGAAGCCATTCCGGGCCTCGCCGCGCTTGCCGGGCTGATCGGCGATCCGGCCGTGCGCCACAAGGGCACGATCGGCGGCTCGGTCGCCAATAACGACCCCTCCGCCGATTATCCGGCGGCGCTGCTGGCGATGGGCGCGACCGTGATCACCAACAAGCGCAAGATTCCGGCCGACGAGTATTTCCAGGGCCTGTTCACCACGGCGCTCGAAGATGGCGAGATCATCACCAAAGTGTCGTTCCCGATTCCGGGCAAGTTCGGCTACGCCAAGTTCCGCCATCCGGCCTCGCGCTATGCGCTGGTCGGCGTCGCGGTCGCCAAGCGCGGCAGCGATATCCGCGTCACGGTGACGGGGGCGGGCGCCGACGGCGTGTTCCGCTGGGCCGCCGCCGAAGCGGCGCTCAAGGCGCGCTTCGCGGTCAAGTCGCTCGACGGACTCGAACACGGGCCGGAGGGCATCAACGGCGATATTCACGGCTCGCCGGAATATCGCGGCCACCTGATCGGCGTGATGGCCAAGCGCGCGGTTGCGTCCGCACTGGGCAAGTAACAAGGAACGGGCAGGGGGCGAGCCCTCTCCATGGCAGGAGAGGGCGAGGGCCTGGTTCGATCGCGCCACCTCCTGCTGAGCCTGCCGAAACATGGCTCGGCAGGCGCAAAGCCTGCCGCTTAGCCTCGTGCGAACAAGCCGGCGGCGACGAAGGCATCCGCCGTCGCCGCGCTCATGGCGAGCGGCACGTCGTAGACGACGCAAAGCCGCGTCAGCGCCTTGACGTCGACGTCGTGCGGCATGGGCGAGAGCGGATCGATGAAGAACACCACGACATCGACCTTGCCTTCGGCGATGAGCGCGCCGATCTGCTGATCGCCGCCGAGCGGGCCGCTATTGACGCGATCGATGCTCAGGCCGGGGCAACGGTCCATCAACACGGCGCCGGTGGTGCCGGTGGCGACGAGCCGGTGCGGGCCGAGCGCTGCCTGGTGCGCCGCGACCCAATCGGCCAGCGCCGGCTTTGTCTTGTCATGGGCGATCAGGGCGATGTGCCGTGTCATGGCATTACCAATCGAGCTTGAAGGTGCGGACGAGATCGCCGATTTCGGCTTCCGTGAGAGAGCGCGGCGCCTGGTTCAGCAACAGCATATGCAGCTTGGCGGTCTCTTCCAGTTCGTCGGCCGCGCTGGCGGCATCGGCGAGCGACTTGCCGGCGACGACCGGGCCGTGATGGGCGAGCAGCACCGACGAATAACGGCCTTCGAACGCCCGGATGGCGTGGCCGATCTCCTCGGCGCCGGGCCGGATATAGGGCACGAGCGGCATATGGCCGACGCGCATGACGTAATAGGGCGAGACGGGCGGGATCGGATCGAGAGCCGGCGCACCCGGCAGCATCGAGACGGCGGTCGCGTAGGTCGAATGGAGATGCACCACCGCTTCGACTGTCGCCCGCGTCTCATAGAACGCGCGGTGCATGAACAGTTCCTTGGTCGGCTTGTCGCCCGAGACATGCCGCCAATCGGCGTCGAGACGGCTCAGCCGTGCCGGCTCCAGCCGCCCGAGGCAGCCATTGGTCGGCGTGACGAGATAGCCGTCATCCAGCCTGACGCTGATATTGCCAGCCGTGCCGACCGCCATGCCGCGATCGAAGAAGGATTTGGCGATCACGCACAGCAGATCGCGCAGCGCTGCTTCGTCACGCATGGGCCGGCTCCATGCGGTCGATGGTGGCGCGCGCCTTGAGGAAGAAATCCTCGGCGCCGAAATTGCCCGATTTGAGCACCAGCGCCAGCGGCGCCGCGCCTTGCGTGACCAGAACCGGCACGCCGGGATCGATTTCCGGCCCGATGCGCATCGGCGCGCCGCCAAGCGCCGAGACGACGGCGCTCGATGTCTCGCCGCCGGCGATCAGCAGGCGGTGCCGGCCCGCCTTGACGAGCGCTGCGGCAAGCGCGGCGAAGAACCCTTCGATCGCCTCGGCAATCTTCCCGGTGCCGTGTTTGGCTTGCAGCGCGCGCACGATCTCCGGGTCGGCCGAGGACGAGACGAGGGGCAGCGCATTGTCCTTCTGATCCAGCACCCAGCGCGCGGTGTCCTCGACCGTGCGCTTGCCGGCGAGCACCTGCTCGGGGTCGATGGCGAGGTGGGGTTCGCGCGCCGCATGATAGGCGACCTGCTTGCGGGTCGCGATCGAGCAACTGCCGGCAATCGCCACGCTGCCGCCGCCGGGAGCGGCGGGAGCCGTCGCCGCCGCGCCGATGGCGCCGGCCTTGCGGAAGTTTTCAGGCAGTCCCATGGCGATGCCGGAACCGCCGGTGATGAGATGCATGCCGTTGGCGGCGGCGCCAAGCGCCATCAGATCATGATCGAAAATCGCGTCGCAGACCACGAGACGCTCGCCGCGCGCCGCTGCGGCGTCGAACGCCGCGCGGATGGCGGCCGGGCCCTTAGCGACGGTCTCGGCCGCGATCAGCCCGACCTTGTGGCTGCTCTGGTAGCCAAGCCAGCGTACCAAGTTGGCGTCGGTCATTGGCGTCAGCGGGTGGTTTTCCATGCCGCTCTCGTTCAGCGGCTTGTCGCCGACGAACAGGTGACCCTTGTAGACGGTGCGGGCATTGGTCGGGAAAGCCGGGCACACGATCGCCGTCGGTGCGTCGAGCGCCTTGAGCAGCGCGTCGGCGACCGGGCCGATATTGCCTTCCTTGGTCGAATCGAAGGTCGAGCAGTATTTGAACAGGATCTGCTTGCAGCCGGCGCGCTGTAGTGCCTGAAGCGCGGCGAGCGATTGCCTGACCGCCTCGGCCGCCGGGATCGAGCGCGTTTTCAGGGAGATCACGCCGGCCTCGGCCTCGAGCGCACCTTCGGGCACGCCGACATATTGCGTCGTCGCCATGCCGGCCTTGGCCAGTGTGTTGGCCAGATCGCTGGCCCCGGTGAAATCGTCGGCAATGCAGCCAAGCAGCATCAGGTTAACTCCGTCATGGCGCGGTAGGGATATCGCGGGATATCGTGTGGCCGGTCGTGCGCCAGAATAACAAATTGGGCAGAGCGCAACAGGTCCCCCGCAAATAATATTACTTTTCTGTGCCGATACGATGGTTGCGCGCGCGGCGCACGGCGCTGAGCGTATGGTGCAGGGACTCGACGACAATCACCCGCATCATGGCGCCGGCGCGCTCGCCGTCGCTCGCGGCGATGGCGTCATAGACGCGGCGGTGATCGGCCAGGGCGGTCAGATAGGGACGCGGGCCGTGCGCGACCTGTTGGCGGACGGCCCAGCGCACCGTCTCGCTGACGACGTTGCGCAGGCAATAGACCGCCGGGTTGCAGGCCGCCGTGATCACGGCCTGGTGATAGGCGATGTCGGCGAGAATATTGGCCTCGCTGAACGGCGGGTGGTTCTCCATGCCGGTCAGCGCCTCCTCGATGGCCTGCAACTGTTCCGGCGAGCGCCGTTCGGCGGCGAGGCGGGCGGTGTTCGGCTCGATGAACAGCCGCAACTCATAGAGATCGTGGACGAATCTGTCGTCGACGCCGGTCGAGAAGAACCAATGCAGCACGTCGGGATCAAGCAGGTTCCAGGCTTCGCGCGGGGTGACGCGCGTGCCGCTGCGCGGCCGCGCCTCGATCAGGCCCTTGGCGGTCAGGAAGCGCACTGCCTCGCGATAGGCCGTGCGCGACACGGAAATCTCGCTGCCCAGGTCGTCCTCGTTCGGGATCAACTCGCCGGTTGGCAACGCGCCCGAGACGATGCCGCGCGCGATTCGATCGGTCACCTGGCGAAATAGACTTTCGCCCGGAACGCCGTTGACGGCTGGCGGTCGATGCGTCGAAACTGCGTTCGGATCTTTCATTGGTCCTTTCGCGGCGCGGTCATCCGGAGGTGGCTCATCCCCGCTGCCAATATGCTACGCTACCGACCTTGGTATGGTTGACAAGGCTGTAGCTGATAATAATACTAATTCGCGCGGATGGACGCTTGCCGACGGCATCGAGTTATCAGACCATTGGCAACACAATAGCCGCGAGGCGGCGAACCGCATGACAATGCGGGCGAGTTGAGAAACGCGAAGGGGAGAGGCGCATGGCATCCGTAGAGATTCGCGACGTTCGCAAGGCGTACGGCACGACTCCGGTCATTCATGGCGTGGATATCGACATTCAAGATGGCGAGTTCGTCATCCTCGTCGGCCCGTCGGGCTGCGGGAAGTCGACGCTGCTGCGCATGATCGCGGGGCTCGAGAACATCACCGGCGGCGACATCCGCATCGGCGAGCGCGTCGTGAACAACGTGCCGCCGAAAGAGCGCGACATCGCCATGGTGTTCCAGAACTACGCGCTCTATCCGCATATGACGGTGGCGCAGAACATGGCGTTCTCGCTCAAGCTGCGCAAGGCGCCGAAGAGCGAGATCGACAGCCGCGTTAACCGGGCCTCGGAAATCCTCGGGCTCGACAAGCTGCTCGACCGCTACCCGCGCCAGCTTTCGGGCGGCCAGCGCCAGCGCGTCGCCATGGGTCGGGCCATCGTGCGCGATCCGCAGGTGTTCCTGTTCGACGAGCCGCTCTCCAACCTCGACGCCAAGCTGCGCGTGGCGATGCGCACTGAGATCAAGGATCTGCACCAGCGGCTCAAGACCACGACGGTCTATGTCACGCATGACCAGATCGAGGCCATGACCATGGCCGACAAGATCGTCGTGATGCATGACGGCATCGTCGAGCAGATCGGCACGCCGCTCGAACTTTACGACCGGCCGAACAACCGGTTCGTTGCCGGCTTCATCGGTTCCCCCTCGATGAACTTCATCGAAGGCAAGGTGAAGGGCTCCGGCTTCGAGACGGCGAGCGGGCTTCACCTGCCGCTGCCGGCGCGCCCGGGCGCTGCCGACGGGGCGCCGGCTGTCTACGGCCTGCGGCCCGAGCATATCGCGCTTGATCCCAACGGCATCCCGGTGACGGTGAAGGTGGTGGAGCCGACCGGCTCGGAGACCCAGGTGTTCGTCGATGCCGGCGGCCAGCAGATCGTGTGCGTGTTCCGCGAGCGCGTCACGGCCGGCCCCGGCGAAACCATCAAGATCGCCGCCGATCCGCAACTCGTTCACCTGTTCGACGCCAAGGACGGCAAGCGTCTGATCAACTGAAGCCTGTAAGCCGCCGTCATACGCCCGGCATGAGAACCGGGGATCGCCGTATATTTTAAGACGATTTCAAAGGAGAAGTTTCATGACCAGTTTGACGCGCCGCTCGCTCTTCCAGGGCGCGGCCGGTCTCGGTGGCGCAGCCATGCTGACCACGTCCGGGCTGACGAAATGGGCCAGGGCGTGGGCGCAGGAATCGCCTTTCAAGCCGGAGAAGGACGCCAAGCTCAACCTGTTGCGCTGGAAGCGCTTCGTCGAGGCCGAGGATGCGCAGTTCCTGAAGCTGGTCGCGGCCTTCGAGCAGGCGACCGGCTCCAAGATTACGATTACCAACGAATCCTATGACGATATCCAGCCCAAGGCCTCGGTCGTCGCCAATACGGGCCAGGGGCTCGACATGGTGTGGGGGCTCTATTCGCTGCCCCACCTGTTCCCGCAGAAGTGCCTGGATGTCACCGATCTCGCCGATTATCTCGGCAAGGCGCATGGCGGCTGGTTCCCTTCGGCCAGGAAATACGGCATGTCGGGCGACAAGTGGATCGCGATCCCGATTGCCGTGAATGGCGTGCAGATGAACTACCGCATCTCCTCGATGGAGAAGGCGGGCTTCAAGGAATTCCCCAAGGATACCGCGGGCTTCCTGGAGCTGTGCAAGGCATTGCAGAAGAACAATACGCCGGCCGGCATGGCGTTCGGGCACGCCTCGGGCGACGCCAACGGTTGGCTGCACTGGCTGCTGTGGACCTTCGGCGGCAATCTCGTCGACGAGCACGACAAGGTGATCATCAATTCGCCCGAGACGGCGAAGGCGCTCGAATACGGCAAACAGCTTTACGACACCTTCATTCCCGGCACCGCGTCGTGGAACGATTCGTCGAACAACAAGGCGTTCCTGTCGGGCGAGCTGCACTGCACCAATAACGGCATCTCGATCTATGTCGCGGCGAAGAAGACCAATCCCGACATCGCCAAGGACATGAACCACGCCTACATGCCGATCGGGCCGATCGGCAAGCCGACGGAACTGCACCTGTCGTTCCCGATCCTGACCTTCAACTTCACCAAGTACCCGAATGCCTGCAAGGCGTTCATCGCCTTCATGCTGGAAGCGAAGAACTTCAATCCGTGGATCGAGGCGGCGCAGGGCTACCTGTCGCACTTCCTGGGCGAGTACGATGCCAACCCGGTGTGGACCGCCGACCCCAAGACGACGCCGTTCCGCGATGTCGGAAAGCGTACCTTGACGCCGGGCGGCCTCGGATCGCTTGGCGAGCAGGCGGCTTCCGCGATCGCGGATTTCATCGTGGTCGACATGTTCGCCAACCACGCGACGGGACGGCTCAGCGTCAAGGACGCCATCGCCGCCGCCGAGCGGCAGGCCAAGCGCATCTATCGCTGACCTGTCACAACCAATGGCGACCGGCCGGTGCCGGTCGCCGCGCCGGCCGGAGGATGGTCCTTCGGCCAGTCTTTGGAGCAATAGAAAACCGGATACGACAAAAGCCGGGCATTGCAGCTATTTTCGAGGGAGGAATATCCATGACCAATCTGACACGCCGTTCACTCTTCCAGGGTGCGGCCGGCCTCGGCGGCGCGGCCATGCTGACCACGTCCGGGCTGACGGAATGGGCCAGGGCCTGGGCGCAGGAATCGCCTTTCAAGGCGGAGAAGGACGCCAAGATCAACCTGCTGCGCTGGAAACGCTTCGTCGAGGCGGAAGACGTGCAGTTCATGAAGATCGTCGCGGCCTTCGAGCAGGCGACCGGCGCCAAGATCACCGTCACCAACGAATCCTATGACGATATCCAGCCCAAGGCCTCGGTTGTCGCCAATACGGGCCAGGGGCTCGACATGGTGTGGGGGCTGTACTCGCTGCCCCATCTGTTCCCGAACAAGTGCCTCGATGTGACCGATGTCGCCGATTATCTCGGCAAGGCGCATGGCGGCTGGTTCGAGTCGGCCAGGAAATACGGCATGTCGGG
Source organism: uncultured Alphaproteobacteria bacterium (assembly GCA_937988775.1). Lineage (GTDB taxonomy): Bacteria > Pseudomonadota > Alphaproteobacteria > Rhizobiales > Beijerinckiaceae > CALKHP01. The sequence goes on along the minus strand of CALKHP010000022.1, from coordinate 38,340 downwards.
CGACAAGTGGATCGCGATCCCGATTGCCACCACCGGCGCGCTCGTCAACTATCGCATCTCCTCGATGGAGAAGGCGGGCTTCAAGGAATTCCCCAAGGATACCGCGGGCTTCCTGGAGCTGTGCAAGGCATTGCAGAAGAACAATACGCCGGCCGGCATGGCGTTCGGGCACGCCTCGGGCGACGCCAACGGTTGGCTGCACTGGCTGCTGTGGACCTTCGGCGGCAATCTCGTCGACGAGCACGACAAGGTGATCATCAATTCGCCCGAGACGGCGAAGGCGCTCGAATACGGCAAACAGCTTTACGACACCTTCATTCCCGGCACCGCGTCGTGGAACGATTCGTCGAACAACAAGGCGTTCCTGTCGGGCGAGCTGCACTGCACCAATAACGGCATCTCGATCTATGTCGCGGCGAAGAAGACCAATCCCGACATCGCCAAGGACATGAACCACGCCTACATGCCGATCGGGCCGATCGGCAAGCCGACGGAACTGCACCTGTCGTTCCCGATCCTGACCTTCAACTTCACCAAGTACCCGAATGCCTGCAAGGCGTTCATCGCCTACATGCTGGAGGCGAAGAACTTCAACCCATGGATCGAGGCGGCGCAGGGCTACCTGTCGCACTTCCTCGGCGAGTACGATGCCAACCCGATCTGGACCGCCGATCCGAAGACGACGCCGTATCGCGACGTCTCGAAGCGGACGCGGACCCCGGCCGGTCTCGGCACGCTCGGCGAGAAGGCGGCTTCGGCCGTGGCCGACTTCATCGTGGTCGACATGTTCGCCAACCACGTGACGGGGCGGCTCAGCGTCAAGGATGCCATTGCCGGCGCCGAGCGCCAGGCCAAGCGCATCTATCGCTGACCAAGCAAACCAACGGCGGCTGGTCATGCCGGCCGCCGTTCCTGTTTCACTGACTGTTTGGGCGCGCCAGCACCGTGCCCGCAATGGAAATGAGCGACATGGCCGATACGGCAATCGAGATAGGCCGCATGAAGGCGCCGCCCCGCAAGGAGCCCTCGGCATGGTCACGCCTTGTGAGCGGCCGGGGCTGGCTGTCATTCTGGTACATGATGCCGACCGCGGTCATCCTGATCCTGTTTCTTGGCTATCCGCTGATCCTCGGCGTCTGGCTGTCGTTCACCGACGCCAAGATCGGCCGGCCGGGCGCGTTCATCGGCCTTGAAAACTTCGAATGGCTGTGGGGCGACGATGTCTTCTGGCTGTCGGTGTTCAATACGCTGCTCTATACGATCGTGGCGAGCACCATCAAATTCGCGGTCGGGCTGTATCTGGCGCTGTTGCTGAACAAGCACCTGCCGTTCAAGGCGATGTTCCGGGCCATCGTGCTGGTGCCCTTCATCGTGCCGACGGTGCTGTCGGCGATCGCCTTCTGGTGGCTCTATGACGCGCAGTTCTCGATCATCTCCTGGACGCTCGAGAAGCTCGGCCTGATCACCGCCAACATCAACTTCCTCGGCGACCCATGGAACGCGCGCTGGTCGACGATCTTCGCGAACATCTGGCGCGGCGTGCCGTTTGTCGCCATCACGCTGCTGGCCGGCCTGCAGACGGTATCGCCGGCGCTGCACGAGGCGGCGACGCTCGATGGCGCGACATCGTGGCAGCGTTTCCGGCACATCACCTATCCGTTGCTGACGCCGATCATCGCCGTGGTGATGACGTTCTCGGTGCTGTTCACCTTCACCGACTTCCAGCTCATCTGGGCCCTGACCCGCGGCGGCCCGGTCAACGCAACCCATCTCATGGCGACGCTGTCCTACCAGCGCGCCATCATCGCCGGCCAGCTTGGCGAAGGCTCGGCCATCGCCACCGCAATGATCCCGTTCCTGCTCGCGGCGGTCGGTATCGCCTGGTACGGCTTGCAAACGCGCAAATGGCAGCAGGGAGGCAGCAATGACTGATATTGACGCTGGAGCCCTGATCAAGGATCCACAGGCCAAGGCCGATCACTCCGAGGGCATGGGCTATCTCGAGTCACTGCCGCGGCGCATCGTGACGACCTATATTCCGCTCGCCCTGATCGTGTTCGTGCTGCTGTTCCCGTTCTACTGGATGGCGCTCACCTCGGTGAAGCCTGACGAACAGCTCATCGACATGAACTCGTTCAACCCGTTCTGGACGACGGACCCGACCTTCAAGCACTTCTACAAGCTGTTGTTCGAGAGCTCGTATCCGCGCTGGCTGTGGAACACGATGCTGATCGCGACCTGCGCCACCTTCATCTCGCTGTTCGCCAGCGTGCTGGCGGCCTATGCGATCGTGCGGCTGCGCTTCAAGGGCGCCGAGGCGATCGGCGCGCTGATCTTCCTCGCCTATCTCGTGCCGCCCTCGATCCTGTTCATCCCGCTGGCGACGGTGATCTATAATTACGGCCTGTTTGACAGCCCGATCGCGCTGATCTTGGTCTATCCGACCTTCCTGATCCCGTTCTCGACCTGGCTGCTGATGGGGTATTTCAAGACGATCCCCTACGAGCTCGAGGAATGCGCCCTGATCGACGGCGCGAGCCGAACGCAGATCCTGTTCAAGATCGTGCTGCCGCTCGCGGTGCCGGGCATGATCTCGGCCTTCATCTTCTCGTTCACGCTGTGCTGGAACGAATTCATCTACGCGCTGACCTTCCTGTCCTCGACGGCGAACAAGACCGTGCCGGTGGCGATCGTCAACGAGTTCGTCGATGGCGATATCTATCGCTGGGGCTCGCTGATGGCCGGTGCCTTGTTCGGCTCGCTGCCGCTGGTGATCCTGTATTCCTTCTTCGTGGAATATTACGTCTCGGCGATGACCGGCGCCGTGAAGGAGTGATGCAGGCGTTCGGCAGCTTTCATGCCGGCCACGTGACGCATTTCCGGGATCGTGGCCGGCCGATCGATCAGTAGGCCCATGTTCGTTCACCCGAAAATTGCCGAAGATGGCGCCGCGCCTGTCGCGGCGCTTGTGCCGTTTCCGGGCCAGGACAAGCCAGATCACAGGACCGGCGCGGACAATGCCGCGATCGTCGTCGCCCGCGGTGAGGCGAACGATCCGCAGGCGCGCGCCGTTGCGGACAGGATGCGGGCTTCGCAGCCCGAACGCGATTACGGTGGAGAAACAGCATGAGCGGAACGATTGCCTTTGTCGGCCTTGGCGCGATGGGCCTGCCGATGGCGAAGCGGCTGGTGGCGAATGGCAACACGGTGAGGGGTTTCGACCTCAACCCGAAGGCGCTTGCCAGCCTGAAGCAGGCCGGCGGTGTGGCCTCCGAGAGCGCGGCGGCCGCGGCCGAGGGCGCCGGGACGCTGCTGCTGATGGTGGTCAACGCGTCCCAGGCGCGCGCCGTGCTGTTCGAAGGCAAGGCCCTGGCCGCGCTGGCGCCAAAGGCGACGGTGGTGCTGATGGCGACCTGCGCGCCGGCCGAGGCGCTGGCGATTGGCGAGGAGGTCGCCGCGAGCGGCCGCAGCTTCGTCGACTCGCCGGTTTCCGGCGGTGTTGTCGGTGCGGAATCAGGCACGCTGACCATCATGGCGGCTGCGCCGAAGTCGACCTTCGCCGCGATCGAGCCGCTGCTGAAGCAGGTTGGCGACAAGCTGTTCCATGTCGGCGAGCGCTGGGGGCAGGGCGCTGCCGTCAAGACGATTAACCAGTTGCTGTGCGGCGTGCATATCGCGGCTGCGGCCGAGGCGTTCACGCTCGGTGAGAAGGCCGGGCTCGACGGTAAGCTGCTGTTGCAGATCCTCGGCAATTCGGCGGCGGCGAGCTGGATGCTCAACAATCGCGGACCGCGCATGCTGCAGAGCGACCCGCAATCCACCAGCGCGGTCGATATCTTCGTCAAGGACCTTGGCATCGTCGCCGAGGCGGGCAAGGCGTCCCGCATGGGGTTGCCGCTGGCTGCGGCCGCGTTGCAAATGTTCCTGGCCGCCTCCGGTGCGGGCCATGGCAAGGCCGATGACAGCCAGGTGATCCGCGCCTATCGCGCCCTGAACGGGCTCGCGTGAGCGCTAGAGCAAAATCGGATTATACCGAACCAGTCGACTCGGTATAATCCGATGAATTTGCTCGCTAATTTACGAGTGGAGCAAGTTCGCAACAGACGAGCTTGCTCTAGCGAACAATTCGATACGATAACGGATTTGCTGAAGGGAATATCTCATGGCCAAGGAACGGATCGGCTTTATCGGCGTGGGCCTGATGGGCCATGGCATGGCGAAGAACCTTGTCGAGAAGGGCCACCCGCTGACCATTCTCGGCAATCGCAACCGGCAGCCGGTCGATGACCTGGTGAAGCGCGGCGCGCGCGAGGTCAAGAGCCCGGCCGAGGTCGCGAAAGCCTCCGACATCGTGTTCCTGTGCGTGACCGATTCCGCCGTGGTGGAGAAACTGGTCAAGGGCCCGCACGGCCTGAAGGAAGGCGCCCATCGCGGCATGGTGATCGTCGATTGCTCGACGGCCGACCCGAACTCGACCATCGCGCTTGCCGCCGAGATGGCCGAACTTGGCGTCGGCTACGCCGATGCGCCGCTTGGCGGCACGCCGGCGCAGGCCGAGGAGGGCCTGCTCAGCGCCATGATCGGTGCCGATCCTGCGGTGTTCGAGCGCATCAAGCCGGTGTGCGCCTTGTGGGCTGGTACGAAAGTGGTGCATCTCGGCCCGGTCGGCGACGGCCACAAGGTGAAGCTGCTCAACAACTTCCTGGCGATGGGCTATGCGGCGATCTATGCCGAGGCGCTGACGCTCGGCAAGCATGTCGGCATCAGCCCGCAGACCTTCGACAGCGTGATCCGCGGCAGCCGCATGGATTGCGGCTTCTACCAGACCTTCTTCAGATATGTGCTGGAGCGCGACGGCAACGCGCATCAGTTCACGCTGCGCAATGCCTATAAGGATGTGCGCTATCTCGAGGACATGGCGCAGGCCGTGCCCTTGCCCAATCCGGTCGGCAACGCGGTCAAGAATTTCTACGCGGCGGCGGTCGCGGCCGGCAAGGGCGACGATTACGTGCCGACGATTTCCGATTTCGTCGCCGGGCAGAGCGGCGTGAAACTGACGGCCAAGTAAAGGTCGAACGAGAGCATCATGACGATCCGCCTTTCCGCCAATCTCGGCTTCCTGTGGGCCGAACTGCCGTATCTTGAGCGCATCGAACGGGCGGCTGCGGCCGGTTTCAAGGCCATTGAGATGCATTGGCCCTATGACGTGCCAGCGGCCGAACTCGCCGCCGCCGTCAAGCGCCATGGCCTGACGGTGGTCGGCATCAACACGCCGCGCGGCGACGTCGCGAAGGGCGATAGCGGGCTCGCCGCGCAGCCTGGTCGGGAGGCGGAGTTCTGGGAGGCCTTCTCGCTCTCGCTCAGCTATGCGCGGGTGCTCGGCAACTGCGCGATCCATGTCATGGGCGGCGCGCTGCCGCCGGCCGGGTTCGTGGCGGCGAGGGTGGTATGCCGCGCCAATCTCGTCCGCGCGGCGGCCGAGGCGGCGAAATATGGCGTTACCCTCCTTGTCGAGCCGCTGAACGAGCATGACGCGCCGAACAACCATCTGGCGACGGTCGAGGATGGCGCGAGCCTGGTGGCTTCGGTTGGCGCGCCGAACCTGAAGATCATGTTTGACTGCTATCACGTCGCGCGCCAATCGGGCGATGTCGTGCGGCGGCTCAGGCGGTTCTACCCGCTGATCGGCCATATCCAGTTTGCCGGCGTGCCGGCGCGCCAGGAGCCGGACGCGAGCGAAATCGACTATCGCTTCGTGTTCGCCGCCATTTCCGAACTCGGCTGGCCGGGCTATGTCGGGGCGGAATACCGGCCGCGCGCCGGGGTGGAGGAAGGACTCGGCTGGATCGAGGCGTTCGGCCTGAAGGCGTAAGGCCGGTCTCCGTTATTTCCCTCACCGTTGATGCTCCCTTGCGGACACTCCGCTGCCCATTGCGGCAACTGTGGCGCGATTGCGTCAGTGTGTTGCATCTCTGCAATTGTCGTCCGCATGGATTAGTGCGATTGGACGGGCATTGATTACTTGGGCATTGGGGAATTGACATGAAGAAGCTGCTTCTTTCGGCGACCGCGCTTGTTGCATCGGCTGGCATCGCCTTCGCTGCTGACCTCCCGATCCGCAAATCGCCGCCGCCGGCCCCGTACGTCGCGGCGCCGGCCTTCACCTGGACCGGCTTCTACGTCGGTGCCCATGCCGGCTATGCCTGGGGCGAGGGCCGGTTTTCGGCGCCTGCCGCTCCTGGGGCGCTCACCGGCGATATCGACGGCGGTTTTGGCGGCCTTCAGGCTGGCTATAACCACCAGTTTGGCCAGCTCGTGCTCGGCCTTGAGGTCGATGGCTCTTACGGCGACATCGGCAATACCTACGTGAATTTTGGCAGCAGCGCGTCGAGCAGCATCGATTGGATGGGCACGGCGCGCGTGCGTGCGGGTGTGGCGTTTGATCGTGCCTTGATCTATGCGACCGGCGGCTTTGCCTGGGCGAATAACGAACTCAAGGCCTCGACCCTTCGCGGCGGCATTTCGCAGGACAAGCTTCACACAGGCTGGGCTCTGGGTGCTGGCGTCGAGTATGCCTTCACGCAGAACATCTCGGCCAAGGTCGAATATCTTTACATGGATTTCGGCAAGGAAAACTACTTCTCCGACATCGTCCCTGGCGGCCTCAACTTCGAAAGCCATATCCATACCGTCAAGGCTGGTATCAACTACCGCTTCTGATTCGTTCGCGTGGCGTCAGACTTTGCCCCGCTGGCCTTGGCCAGCGGGGTTTTGCGTTTTGGCGCCGCGCGCCTCAACACGCCAGCGGCGTACAGTCGAGCAACAAGGGGTTTCCGATGGGGTAACCGGGCTTGGCTGGGTCGAATGCGTGAAATCGCTACAGTGTTGCATCGCTGCAGTTGCCGTTTGAGCGATTTGGTACGATTCTTCGCTATCGATACGGTTATGGGGGCAGGTTATGAAAACGATTCCTCTTGCAGCTGCAGTTCTTGTCGCTTCGGCCGGCATCGCTTTCGCGGCCGACCTGCCGATTCGCAGCGCCCCGCCGCCCGCGCCTTATAGTGCGGCTCCTGCGTTCACCTGGAGCGGTTTCTACGTTGGCTTGAATGCCGGCGGAGCGTGGAATGCGCGTGCTGGGAGGAATTTCTGTGTCGACCCGGCCGGGGTTTTGGACGGGCCCAATTGCCAGAAGCTGCCGGCCGGTGAAAACGGATCGCCGAGAGTCGATGGCGTATTCGGTGGCGTGCAACTCGGCTACAATGCGCAGTTCGGCAGAATTGTTGCCGGTATCGAAGGCGATCTCCAGATCGGGTCGATCAAGGGCTCCAAGACGATCAACGGGCCATTCGGATTTTATGGTGGCCCAGGCGTTGCAGTGCCCGCCGGTGTGGTCAGCACTCACCTATCGATGAATACATTCGGAACGCTCCGTGCCCGCCTTGGCTATACCGTCACAGACAACACGCTATTATATGCAACTGGCGGCCTGATCGCCGCGAACATAAAGACCAGATCTCTGTTTTCCACGCCGAATACTAGCGCAGTCTATGAATCTGGCTCGAAGACAAACACCAAGGCGGGTTGGACGGCTGGTGTCGGTATCGAGCATTATTTTACGCATCACCTGAGCGGAAAGGTCGAAGCGCTTTATTACGATCTGGGGTCAGTCGTGAGCTATGGATACGCGCCGGTCAACGGACAGGGCTATTCTCACAACCAGCGATTTGAAACGCGGGGAGCCTTGGTTCGGGTTGGCTTGAACTACAAGTTCGGCGGCTAGAGACGGAGCGTTCCTGATCACGCAGCACTTGGATCAAGCAGCCCTCCGGGGCGGTTTTCCATCGGACGGCGTGCGCTCTTTCCTTTCTCGGCGCAACCGACTAGGAACACGCGCGGACTTCATCCGGGACCTTTGGGGCCAGTGAGGGCCGTCTGCTTCCACCACGCGCCGTGCCTGGCAATCGAGCCTTGACAGTGCGTGGAGGAAAACAGATACAAATCAAGGTGTTCGCCCGGTCGGGGCATAGCGCAGCCTGGTAGCGCATCTGCTTTGGGAGCAGAGGGTCGCAGGTTCGAATCCTGCTGCCCCGACCAAGCGGACGACGGACTTTATCGGGGAAGCGACGACATGACGGCACGCATCTACGTTCCGGCCAAGAACGCCATGCAGTCCGGCAAGGGCAATTCGCAGCGCTGGCTGCTCGAGTTCGAGCCCGGCGAGCCGCGCAGCGTGGAACCGCTGATGGGCTATACCTCTTCCGGTGATATGCCGAGCCAGATTCGGTTGTTCTTCGACACGAAGGACGAGGCGGTCGCTTATGCGGTTCGCTACGGTATTGCCTACCGTGTCGAGGAGCCGAAACCGGAGGACCGCAAGGTCGTGATCTATTCGGATAATTTCAAGACCAGCCGCATTGGCCAGTGGACGCATTGAGATAATCCAAGCGATCCGGCCCCTTAGCTCAGTTGGATTAGAGCGCGAGCCTTCTAAGCTTGAGGTCGCAGGTTCGAATCCTGCAGGGGTCGCCACCTTTCTCGCTAGAGATCGGGTTTTCAGGTGCTTCGGACGGGGCCTTGAACGGACATTCCGTCACGGCGGCGCGCGTTGTTCAGACAAAAGTTCCGGTGCGAATTTGTGCACCGCGTCTTGAGTGACGGCTGATCGCGCCGCTACTCTGCGGCTCCCGCCTGTCTCGTGCCCCCTGGAGCCCCGCCTTGTCCGCCATCCGCGATCTTGCCGTTGCCGATCTGCTGCGCGCCTATGCGCGCCACGAACTCTCGCCCGTTGCCGTGCTCGAGGACACCTATGCCCGGCTCGACGCGGCGAACCCGAAGATCAACGCGGTCAGCTATGAGGACCGCCCGGCGGCACTGGCAGCGGCGCGCGGCTCCGAAGCACGCTGGCTGAAAGGCGAGCCGAAGGGGGCGCTGGACGGCGTGCCGGTCAGCATCAAGTCCAACGTGGCCAAAAAGGGCTGGGCCGGCCGGCGCGGCTCGTATCAGCTTCCGGACACGCCGGCGAGCTTCGATGCGCCGGCGGTGGTCGCGCTGGAATCGGCCGGTGCGATCAGCTTCTGCCAGACCACCATGCCGGAATTCGGCTGGAAGGGCATTGGCGACAGCCCACTCCATGGCATCACGCGCAATCCCTGGGGCCTCGGGCACACCACTGGCGGTTCATCGGCGGGGGCTGGGGCGCTCGGCGCACTCGGCATCGGCCCGCTGCATCTCGGCACGGATGGGCTCGGTTCGGTGCGCATGCCGGCCTCGTTCTGCGGCCTGTTCGGCCTGAAGCCGAGCTTTGGCCGGGTGCCGGCCTATCCGGCCTCGCCTTTCGGCGTGCTGGCGCATCTCGGCCCGATGGCGCGCACGGTCGAGGATGGCGCCTTCATGCTGAACGTGCTCAGCCGGCCGGATGCGCGCGACATGCTGGCGATGAACACGCCGGCACCCGATTTTCGCATCGGCCTGAACGATGGCATTGCCGGTTTACGCGTCGGCTGGTCCAGGGACCTCGGCTTCGTCGAGAACATCGATCCGGAGGTGGCGCGGCTGACCGAAGCGGCCGCAAAGCGCTTCGCCGAACTGGGCGCGCATGTCGAGGAGGCCGATCCGGGTTTCGCGCTCGAGGATGCACGTTGGCCGGCCGATATCATGTGGTGGTCCGGCGCCGGCTCGATCCTCAAGCCGATCCCGCCGGAAAAATTTTCCGAGATGGATCCGGGCTTCGTCGCCTCGGGCAAGAAGGGGCTGGCGCTTTCCGCGCTCGATCTGATCACGGCGCTTGCGCGGCGCGCGGCGCTGGGCGAGACGATGCGGCGCTTCCACGAGCGCTACGATCTGCTGCTGACGCCGACCATGCCGATCACCGCGGTCGAGGCCGGGCGCGACACGCCGGCGGACGGGATATGGGGCAGCGACTGGGTCAACTGGTCGCCCTTTACCTATCCGTTCAACCTGACGGCCCAGCCGGCGGCGACCGTGCCGTGCGGCCTTGCCGCCAACGGGCTTCCGGTCGGGTTGCAGATCATTGGGCGGCAGCGCGAGGATGACCTGGTCATGCGCGCGGCGCGCGCCTTCGAGAGCGCGCAGCCTTTCCCCCGGCTCGATGCGCCGCGCGGGTGAGGGGGGGCCGGTCTTGACCAGGCATCCAGTTCCGATGGTCTTAGCGCTCTTCCGATCGGGATCGGCCGGTCAAGCCGGCCGATGACGGCTGAAATGTTGGCGCTCAATCCTCGCCGTCATGGGCCGGTTCGTCCGGCTCATCCCGATGCGAAGAGTGCCACCGTCTGCCGCCGGGCTTGATCCGGCCATAGAGCGCGTGCTGCGGTCGAGCCTTATTCCCGCGTGATCTCGAGCGGGGCGTCGACCGGGCCGAGCCGCCGGTCGAGATAGACGCCGACGGCTTCCTTGAGTTGATCGAGCCGGTTCTCGAAGAAGTGGTTGGCACCTTCGATGATCGCGTGCTCGAGCTTGATGCCCTTCTGCGTCTTGACCTTCTCGATCACCGGGATCACGTCGGCCACCGGCGCAACGCGGTCGTTGCCGCCATGCACGAACAGCCCGGAGGACGGGCAGGGCGCCAGGAACGAGAAGTCGTAGCGGTTCGCCATCGCTGCGATCGACAGGAAGCCTTCGATCTCGGGGCGGCGCATCAGCAACTGCATGCCGATCCAGGCGCCGAAGGACACGCCGGCGATCCAGCAGGCGCGGGCATCCGGGTTGAGCGCCTGCGCCCAATCGAGCGCCGAGGCGGCATCGGAGAGTTCGCCCGAGCCGTGGTCGAAGCTGCCCTGCGAGCGTCCGACGCCGCGGAAATTGAAGCGCAGCACCGAGAAGCCGCGCTCGGCGAACTCGTAATACAGGTTGTAGACGATCTGGTTGTTCATCGTCCCGCCGAATTGCGGGTGCGGATGCAGGATGATCGCCAGGGGCGCGCTGCGCTTCGCCGACGGGTGATAGCGGCCTTCGAGGCGTCCTTCCGGACCGTTGAAAATCACTTCGGGCATACGTGCGCCAACCTACCGGAATGAATGAGCGGCCCTTTGTCGGGGCCTGGGGGGCGATCGATGAGGAACGATCAGCCTACGCCTTGACGTTGCGTCTCAATGTGCCATATTGGGGTCTGGAATGGTTCTAAGATGCACGTCAAGGTTGTACGACGGGTGCCGCACGCGGCACAGAGTGGTTCCTTAGCATAAACCGCTGGGTCTATGCCAAGGAAATTCGCCGGTCGGCGCCAATGGCTCAGGACATATTCGATTGGAAGGCTTGATGTTCGGCACGCAGGAACGTGTCTATCTCGATTACAACGCTTCCGCGCCGATCTTTCCCGAGGTCGCCGAGGCGGTTGCGCGCGCGTTGGCGCTCGCCAATCCGTCCTCCGTGCATGCAGAGGGACGCGCCGCGCGCGCGGCGGTCGAGCGGGCGCGCCATCAGGTCGCCGAACTGGTCGGGGCCGATCAGGAATGCGTGGTTTTCACCAGCGGCGGCAGCGAGGCGGCCAATGCCCTGTTGCGCGGCATCACGGATGGGCACGCCGCGCCGATTCGGCTGGCCGTCGCCGAGATCGAGCACCCTTGCGTGCTGACCGGCCACCGTTTCGGCCCGGATGCCGTCGCTACGCTGCCTGTCGATGCTGACGGCATCGTGGACCTTGCGGCGCTGGAGCAGGTGCTGGTGGCGGCCGATCGCAATGGCGAGCGCGTGCTGCTGGCGCTGCAGCTTGCCAATAACGAGACCGGCGTATTGCAACCGGTGCGGGAAGCGAGCGATCTGGTGCATGCCCATGGCGGGCTGGTGATGTGCGATTGCGTGCAGGCGGCTGGCAAGCTGGCGGTGTCGCTGCCGCTGCTCGGCGCCGACGCGCTGTTCCTGTCCGGCCACAAGATCGGCGCGCCGAAGGGCATTGGCGCCATTGCCTTCGCCTCGACCGCGATCCGCCTCGGCGAGGCGCTGGTCAATGGCGGCGGGCAGGAGCGTGGCCAGCGCTCGGGCACCGAGAATGTCGCCGGCATTATCGGCTTTGGCGTGGCGGCCGAGATCGTACGCGCCCGCCTGCCGGAGATGGAGCGCGTGCGTGCGCTGCGCGACCGGTTCGAGGCGGCCGTCATTGAAATGGCACCGGAAGCGGCCATCTTTGGTGCTGGAGTGGCGCGCCTGCCCAATACTAGCGCCGTGGCGCTGCCGGGCTTGCGGGCGGAGACGGCGCTGATCGCGTTCGATCTCGACGGCGTGGCGCTGTCGTCCGGGTCGGCCTGTTCGTCGGGCAAGGTGCGCCCGTCCGGCGTGCTGCGCGCGATGGGCGTGCCGGAAGCGCTGGCGGCGGGCGCGTTGCGCATCAGCCTCGGCTGGCAGACGCGCGATGACGATATCGAGACAGCTTTGCGAGTGTTTTCGCACCGGGTGCGGATCGCGCGTAAGCGGATGCAGAATCGGGCGGCCTAGCTGCCCTGAACGGTTTGATTGTCGGCCGGGCGCGACGCCCGACTGGAGGATGATATGGCTGCGGTACAAGAAACGGTTGATCAGGTTCGCGAGATCGATGTCGACCAGTATAAGTATGGATTCGTCACCGATATCGAGATGGATCTGGCGCCCAAGGGGCTGTCGGAGGATATCGTCCGGCTGATCGCGGCCAAGAAGAACGAGCCGGAATGGATGACCGAATGGCGCCTCGATGCCTATCGGCGCTGGCTGACGATGCGCGAGCCGACCTGGTCACGCGTGCAGCATCCGCCGATCAACTATCAGGAACTGCATTACTATGCGGCGCCGAAGTCGATGTCCGGGCCGAAGTCGCTCGATGAGGTCGATCCTGAATTGCTCAAGACTTACGCAAAGCTCGGCATCCCGCTGAAGGAGCAGGAGATTCTGGCCGGCGTCGCACCGGAGAACCGCGTCGCGGTCGATGCGGTGTTCGACTCCGTGTCGGTCGTCACCACCTTCCGCGCCGAACTCGCCAAGGCCGGCGTGATCTTCTGCCCGATCTCGGAAGCGGTGCGCGAATATCCCGATCTGGTGCGCAAGTATCTCGGCACGGTGGTGCCGGTGAGCGACAACTACTACGCCACACTGAACAGCGCCGTGTTCACGGATGGCTCGTTCGTCTACGTGCCGCCGGGCGTGCGCTGCCCGATGGAGCTTTCGACCTATTTCCGCATCAACGAGCAGAATACCGGCCAGTTCGAGCGCACGCTGATCATCGCCGACAAGGGCGCCTATGTCAGCTATCTCGAAGGCTGCACCGCGCCGAAGCGCGACGAGAACCAGCTTCACGCGGCGGTGGTCGAACTGATCGCGCTCGAGGATGCCGAGATCAAGTATTCCACCGTGCAGAACTGGTTCCCCGGCGATTCCGAGGGCAAGGGCGGCATCTACAATTTCGTGACCAAGCGCGGCGATTGCCGTGGCGACCGCTCGAAGATTTCCTGGACGCAGGTCGAGACCGGCTCGGCCATCACCTGGAAGTACCCGTCCTGCATCCTGCGTGGCGATGATTCCAGCGGCGAGTTCTACTCGATCGCGATCTCGAACGGCTACCAGCAGGTCGATAGCGGCACCAAGATGGTGCATCTCGGCCGCAACACCAAGTCGAAGATCCTCGCCAAGGGCATCGCGGCCGGCAAGTCCGATTCGACCTATCGCGGCCTTGTCTCGGCGCATCGCAAGGCGAGGGGCGCGCGCAACTTCACCAATTGCGACAGCCTGCTGATCGGCAACCAGTGCGGCGCGCACACCATTCCTTATCTCGAGGCCAAGAACGCCGCCGTGCAGTTCGAGCACGAGGCGACGACCTCGAAAGTGTCCGACGACCAACTGTTCTACTGCATGCAGCGCGGGCTCTCGCAGGAGGATGCCATCGCGCTGATCGTCAACGGCTTCGTCAAGGAAGTGCTGCAGCAACTGCCGATGGAATTCGCGGTCGAGGCGCAGAAACTGATCACCATCAGCCTGGAAGGCTCGGTCGGCTGACGTTGCCCTTTCCGCCACGCGACGACCGCTTTCCTCAAGGATAACAGAATGATCAAATTCACCGAGATGACCGACCTCGACCAGCTCAAGGCGGAAAAGGCCCGCGTCGTCGCCGAGATCGCCGCCAACAAGGCGGCGGACAAGGGACCGAAGACGCCGGGGCGCAAGGCGCCGTCGCCAAGCTCGGTCCAGCTCGAGACGCTCACCCGCCGTCTCGCCGCCCTCAACATGAAGATCAGCACCGCCGAAAAGCGCGGCGCCTAAGACTGAGAGAACAACAATGCTCGAGATCAAGAACCTGCACGTCAAGATCGCCGATGAGGACAAGACCATCCTGCACGGGCTGAACCTGACCGTCCACGATGGCGAAGTCGCCGCGATCATGGGGCCGAACGGCTCCGGCAAATCCACGCTGAGCTATGTCGTGGCCGGCAAGGCCGATTATGAGGTGCTCGACGGCGAGGTGCTGCTGAACGGCGTCAACGTCCTCGAGATGGAGGCCGACGAGCGCGCCGCCGCCGGCCTGTTCCTCGCCTTCCAGTATCCGCTGGAGATTCCAGGCGTCGCGACGATGACCTTCCTCAAGGCGGCGGTGAACGCGCAGCGCAAGAAGCGCGACGAGGCCGAACTGACCACGCCGCAATTCATCAAGCGCGTCAATGCGGCTGCCGACGGACTGAGCATCAATCGCGACATGCTGAAGCGCGCGATGAATGTCGGCTTCTCGGGCGGCGAGAAGAAGCGCATGGAAATCCTGCAGATGGCGCTGCTCGAACCCTCGATGTGCATCCTCGACGAGACCGATTCCGGCCTCGATATCGACGCGCTGCGCATCGTCGCCGATGGCGTCAACGCGCTTCGGGCCAAGGACCGCTCCTTCCTGGTCATTACCCATTACCAGCGCCTGCTGGAGCATATCGTGCCCGACACCGTGCACGTGATGTCCGGCGGCCGCATCGTCAAGACAGGTGGCAAGGAACTCGCGCTCGAACTCGAGGCGAACGGCTACCGTGACTACGTCGAAGCGGCGTGAGGCGGCCATGACAGCGCAAGTCACTCCTATCCGCACCGAGACCGAGCGCGCGCTGGCCGAGCGCCTGCGCGCCGCGCCGGCACTCGATAGCGGCGCGCGCATCGCCGAACGGCGCGAGGCCGCCATTCTCGCCTTCGAGCGCAACGGCTTGCCGAGCCGGCGCGTCGAAGCCTGGAAGTACACCGATCTGCGCGCGCTGATGAAGCAGGCGGCGGAGCCTGCCGGCGTGCCCGGCGAAGCCGAACACGCTGCCGCGAGGCGGCTGCCGCCGGCCCTCGACATCGACGGTTGCGTGACCATCGACATCGTCAACGGTACGCCGCAGGGCACCGGCCGCGCGATCGATGGCGTCACCATCCGGACCCTGGCCGAGGTGGCGGCGCAGAAGGATGCCGTGCTCGAGCATCTCGGCGCCGCCTTCGAGGAACGGTCGGATGTGGCGAGCGGGCTGAACCTCGCCTTCCTCCGCGATGGGCTGGTGATCGAGGTCGCCGCGGGCCGCAAGGTCGAGACGCCGCTGCATCTGGCTTTCGCGGCGATCGGGGCGCAGGCTTTTGCGACCTTCCCGCGTGTGCTGGTCGTGCTCGGCAAGGGCGCGGCGCTGACGCTGTTCGAGAGCCATCGCGGCAGCGCCGGCATTGCCTATCAGAGCAACGCCGTGGTCGAATTCGTGCTCGCCGCCGATGCGGAAGTCGATCACGTCCGTCTCGACTGCGGCGGCGACGCGGCGCTGTCACTCTCGACGCTTGCGGCGAAGCTTGGCGACCGGACGCGCTTCGAGAGCTTCAACCTGATCTGCGGACCGCAGGTGGCCCGCCATCAGATCTTCACCGGCGGCCCCGGCGCATATATCAACCTTGTTCTGCAGGGCGCGACGCTGCTCAGGCGTCAGCAGCATGGCGACGTGACGCTGCACGCCATCCACGCCGCGCCGCATGGCACCAGCCGCGAATTGTTCAAGACCATCGTCGACGATGAGGCGACGGGCGTGTTCCAGGGCAAGATCGTCGTCGACGCGATTGCCCAGAAGACCGATGGCCGCATGCATTCGGCCGCGCTCATGCTGGCCGATAATGCCGCCATGAACAACAAGCCAGAGCTGGAGATCTTCGCCGACGACGTGCAATGCGCGCATGGCGCGACCGTCGGCGAACTCGATCAGGACCTGCTGTTCTATGCCATGTCGCGCGGCATTGCCCGCGCGCAGGCCGAGGCGCTGCTGATCGAATCCTTCGTTGGCGAGGCGGCCGAGTTCATCGCCAACGAGAACGCGCGCGAAGCGGTGATGGAGCACGTCCGGCACTGGCTGTGGGAGCGCGCCTCATGAACTTGGCCGTGAAGCCCTATGATGTCGCGCGCATCAGGGCGGATTTTCCGGCGCTCGCCATGGAGGTCTATGGCCGGCCGCTGGTCTATCTCGACAATGCCGCCTCGGCGCAAAAGCCGCGCGTGGTGCTCGAGCGCATGCGCGAGGCTTACGAGACCGAGTACGCCAATGTGCATCGCGGCCTGCATTATCTCGCCAACGCGGCGACAGAGGCTTACGAGGGCGCGCGCGAAACCGTGCGCGCCTTCCTCAATGCCGCTTCGAGCGACGAGATCGTCTTCACCAAGAACGCTACCGAATCGCTGAACCTCGTCGCCTCGTCGTTCGGCCTCGCTAATATCGGCGAGGGCGACGAGATCGTGCTGTCGATCATGGAGCACCATTCCAACGTGGTGCCGTGGCATTACCTGCGTGAGCGCAAGGGCGCGGTGATCAAATGGGCGCCGGTCGACGATGACGGCAATTTCCTGATCGACGAATTCGAGAAGCTCTTATCGCCGCGCACCAAGATCGTCGCCATCACGCAGATGTCGAACGCGCTCGGCACCATCGTGCCGGTCAAGGAGGTGGTGCGCATCGCCCATGCGCGCGGCATCCCGGTGCTGGTCGATGGCAGCCAGGGCGCCGTGCACCTGCCGACCGACGTGCAGGATATCGGCTGCGATTTCTACGTGTTCACCGGCCACAAGGTTTACGGGCCTTCGGGCATCGGCGTGCTCTACGGCCGCAAGGACGCGCTTGCCGCGCTGCCGCCGTTCCTTGGCGGTGGCGAGATGATCATGGAGGTCAGCGAGGACCGCGTGACCTATAACGAGCCGCCGCACCGTTTCGAGGCCGGCACGCCGCCGCTGGTACAGGCGATCGGCCTCGGCGCTGCGATCGACTACGTCAACACGGTTGGCCGCGAGGCAATCCGTGCGCATGAGGATGCGCTGGTTGCCTATGCGCATCAGCGGCTCGCCGGCGTCAATTCCATCCGCATCCTCGGGCATGCGCGCGACAAGGGGGCGATCGTCTCCTTCGCCTTCCCGAATGCGCACCCCCATGACATCGCCACGGTGATCGACCGCCAGGGCGTGGCGGTGCGTGCCGGAACGCATTGCACCATGCCGCTTCTTGCCCGTTTTGGCGTCACAGCGACGTGCCGCGCCTCATTCGGGATGTACAACACCATGGAAGAGGTCGATAAGCTTGCCGAGGCGCTGACGCGCGCGCAGACATTGTTTTCGTAAGGTTGTTTCGGATGACCGAGACCAAGGACGACATCAAGCATAATCTCCTGCAGACGGCGGCGGCGCCCTCAAGCCTGCCACCGGAAGAGATCGACCGCCTGACCGACGATATCGTGGCGGCGCTGAAGACCGTTTACGACCCGGAGATCCCGGCCGATATCTACGAGCTTGGCCTGATCTACCGCATCGAGATTAGCGATGATCGCATGGTCGCCATCGACATGACGCTGACGGCGCCGGGCTGCCCGGTCGCCGGCGAGATGCCGGGCTGGGTCGAGAATGCGGTCGCGACCGTTCCCGGCGTGCAGGGCGTCGCCGTCTCGATGGTGTTTGATCCGCCGTGGGATCAAAGCCGCATGTCGGACGAGGCGCGCGTCGCTCTCGACATGTGGTAAAAGCCTGCCCCTTCAAGGCGCAACGGATCGTTGTTACATTAGGGGCAGGATGATCGCACCGCCGGCCTTGAACCGGCTGGGACGAGGAGAGAACGATGGGCGCTCCCTTGCGCAAGCTGAAGGTGATGTCCCTGACGGATGCGGCCGCCGAGCGAATTCGCGGCGTGATGTCCAGGGCGACCAAGCCGATTGCCGGATTGCGTGTCGGCGTGAAGAATGGCGGCTGCGCCGGCATGTCGTACACGATGGAATATGCCGACGCCGTCAACACCTATGACGAGGTCGTCGAGGACAAGGGCGTGACGATCCTGATCGATCCGAAGGCGGTGCTGTTCCTGCTCGGCGCCGAAATGGACGTCCAGACCGACAAATTCGCCTCGACCTTCGTGTTCCGCAACCCGAACGAGACCTCGGCCTGCGGCTGCGGCGAAAGCGTCGCCATCACGCCGGCCAATCCGGACGCGCTGCAATAGCCGCCGCTTGCGGCCGGACACGCACGCTTTGGCTTCCCTGCAAAAGGAACCGGCCGTGCTTTTCTTATCGGGATGGGTCGGCCAAGCCGGCCCATGACGGCGGAGAACGTGGAATAAACATGTCACGCCATCGGCGGATTTGATCCGCCGATCCCGATAAGCAAGGCGCGGTTGGCTCTCCTGCGGCTTCCCGTGTCCGGGGCCGTCTTCGCGGGAATGGCGGGTGAGTGGCGTCAGGCCACGCAGGGATGGCTGCCGCTATCGGCCGGATCGGTTGGCGGCAGGGGCAGGATATCCTCGCTGACGACCTTGTTGCGGCCTATGCGCTTGGCGGCGTAGAGGCGGTTGTCGGCACGGTCGATCAGACTGCCGGAACTGTCGCCCGGCTCGTAACCGGCAACGCCGATCGAGACCGTTACCCGGCCGAGATTCTGGCCGTTGGAGCGCTTGACCAGTTCGCGCGACATCACGGCGCCGCGCAGGTGTTCCGCCACGACGGCGGCATCCTCGCAGCGCGTGTCGGGCAGGATCACCACGAATTCCTCGCCGCCGAACCGGGCGACGACATCCTGGCCCTTGAGGTTCTGGCGGATGGTCTGGGCCACGAGTCGCAGCACCTGGTCGCCGGTCAGATGGCCGAAATTGTCGTTGATGACCTTGAAGAAATCGATATCGACCATGAGCAGCGACATCGGTGCGCGGGTGCGCACACATGTGCCGAGTGCCTCGACCAGTTCGTGATCGAAGGTCTGCCGGTTGATCAGCGTCGTGACGGGGTCGCGCTGCGATTCAGCACGGACGCCCTCGAGCATCTCCTGCAGCGACGCGAGTTCGCCAAGCGCTTCCGAGAGCCGCCCGGCGAGATGGGTGTTGACGCGCTCGACATCGCTGGTCTGGCGCTTGAGATCGTCGACGAGGCGCTGCATCCCTTCGCGATTGAGGGTGGCATCGAGGAGATCGCCATGCGCTCTCTCAAGCGAATGCGCGTAGCCGGAAAGGCCATCGCGCGCCGTGTTCAGCGCACCGTCGATCTGCTGCATCTCGCTCATCAGCCTCGTCGTCGCGCGTTGCGAGACGACGAGGGCGCGAGTCGAGTGGAGGAAGCGATCGTAAAGCGCGTCGATCTGGTTTTGCGTGATACGGCCGGCGCCGGAGAGGATTTCATTGATGGCGCGCACCAGGCCCGGGACCTTGTCCGAGACATACGCGTACCAGAGTTCATAGGAGCGGGGATGGGCGGCGCAACGATGGCTACGGATATGGGCATACGCCTTGTCGCCAAGCGCGATGGTTCTGTCGTACTGGTTTGAGCCCTCAGACATCTGTCCCCACGCTCCGCTGCTTACGCAAAGTAACCAGACTAGGTTGAGAGACAATTAATGTCGAGCCAAGGCTCGACATCGCGCTTCTTTTATTAAGTAATTTGGAGCGGAGAGGAACTCGCGCTCCAAAAGCCTCAAGACTTCGTAATACGCACCGGGCGCAACAAGAAACTCGGCACATGATCGCCGAGACCTTTGACCGGGCGGTCATCCTCCTCGTCGCGCTGACGGCGCGGCGATGCGGGACGCGGGGTGCTCGGCTCGGCGCTGCGCGGCGAATCGCTCGGGCGATGCCGCTCTTCGGTGCGGGGGGGCGGCCGGCCGGGCCGCTTGCGCTCCTGGTGGTGATGGCGCGGCGTTTCCACCGCCTCGGAGGCGGGGAGTTCGTCGAGCGTGATACCGAACCACTCGATCTTGTTGCCGATCAGCTTTTCGATGGCGTCGATATGCTTGCGGTCGGCACGGGAGACCAGCGTCAGCGAGGTGCCCTGGCGGCCGGCGCGGCCGGTGCGGCCGATGCGGTGCACGTAGTCGTCGGCGTGGATCGGCACGTCGTAATTGAAGATATGGCTGACGTCGGGAATATCGAGCCCGCGCGCGGCCACGTCGCTGGCGACGAGCAGCGGCACCTTGCCGGTGCGGAAATTGTCGAGCGCGTTCATGCGGGCGCGCTGGTCCATGTCGCCATGCAGGCAGGCGACGCCAAATCCGTGCTTTTCCAGGGATTTGGTCAGGGTTGCGACGTCGCGCTTGCGGTTGCAGAACACGATGGCGTTCTTCAGATCGGCCGCGGCGTGGATCTGCTTGCGTAACGTATCGCGCTTCTCGTGGTCCTGGCCGCCGGTGGCGACGAGGCGCTGCGTGATGGTCGCGGCGGCGGTTGCAGGCCGTGCGACCTCGATGACCACCGGGCTCGACAGGAACTGCTCGGTGATGTGCTTGATCTCGGGCGGCATGGTCGCGGTGAAGAACAGCGTCTGCCGGGTGAAGGGGCACAGTTTGGCGATGCGCTCGATGTCGGGGATGAAACCCATGTCGAGCATGCGGTCGGCTTCGTCGATGACCAGCACCTCGATGCCGGTCAGCAGCAGCTTGCCGCGCTCGAAATGGTCGAGCATGCGGCCCGGCGTGGCGATCAGCACATCGACGCCGCGCGTGATCTTGGCATCCTGGTCGTTGAAGGAGACGCCGCCGATCAGCAGCGCCATCGACAGCTTCTGCCCCTGCGAATACCTGACGAAGTTTTCCTCGACCTGGGCCGCCAGTTCACGCGTCGGCTCGAGGATCAAGGTGCGCGGCATGCGGGCACGCGCCCGGCCTTGTTCCAGCATCGAGATCATCGGGAGCGTGAAGGCGGCGGTCTTGCCGGTGCCGGTCTGGGCGATGCCGAGTACGTCGCGCTTGGCGAGCACATGCGGGATGGCCTGTTCCTGGATGGGGGTCGGCGCGGTATAGCCCGCGCTTTCCACGGCCTGCAGAACGCGTTCGCTGAGGCCAAGTTCGTTGAATTTCATAGATCTCCGTAAAGCGGGTTTGCGTTTCGGTCCGTCACGAGGCTCCCGTGTGGAGCACTCTTTTGAATGCGGACCGGCTTGGCCCGCCGTACGATCGAACAAGCGTCAGCAAATCCGGAAGCTGCCGCATGCGCCTTACATGGCGGGCTTTTCCAGAAAAATCAATGGAATTCTCGCATATTATTGCAGTGCAGCGTGCGCTGCGCCACCACCCGCCATCAGCGGCGCAGGGGTTTTTCCGCGCCGGTGCATGGGTCGAGATGCACGATGCGGCCACGCGAGATCGAGCCCGTCATGATATCGTCGTCGAGTACCGAGCGGATGTCCTCGTGGGGGCCAAGCTTCGATGTACCCTGCAAGCTGTTGGTCAGCGCGGCGACCTGGCCGGGCGCTTCCGCGATGCCGGCCGCGAGAAGATGGCTGGCGAGCACGCCGCCAAAGATGATCATCGCGCCGGTAAAGGCGAAATCCCGCACAGCGCGATGCTCTCCCATGAAACCCACGAACCGACTCAGCATCCCGACGCTCCGGTAAACGGTAGTGCCTCAGTTCTGACAAAACTTGGTTAATCAATCGTTCATCAATATTGTGACGACCTGAATTCAACATGACGAAACATTAAGTTGAATTCCGGCTGGCATGCCCGGACTCTTGGCGGCGGGGCGAGACTGGAAAGGGACGACCATGTTGCGTGATGCAAACACGAAACCGAAGGACGCGGCCGAGGATCGCCACCGGCGCAGGCTCCATCTTGGATGGCTGACAGCCGGGGCGCTCGGTCTTGCCGTTGTCGGCGCCGGCGCGGTTCAGGCCCAGCGCTACAATGATGACGGGCCGGAATATGGCGACACGCATGACAGCAACGCGGATTGGTCGCGTGACCGCAGCGACATGCGCCAGGATATGCATCGGGATATGCGCCACCGCATGCGCGATGACATGCGTCATGATCGTTATGACCGTGACGGCGACCGCTACGATCGATCCGACAGGTATGAGCGCCGCTTTGGGCGCGAGGACCGGGGCGAGCGTTTCGACAGGGGAGATTCGGCCGACCGGGGCGAGCGCGCCGAGCGGCGCGAACGGTTTGGCCACCGGCATTGGCAGGGCCGCCAGCATATGAGCCGGATGGAGAGGCTGCGCGCCTATTGCTCGCGCGACAACGAGCGCTACGAACCGGCAATCCGTCTCTATATCAAGGCCGACCTGCGCCTGAACAAGGACCAGGAAGCAGCATTCGACCAGTTGGCGGATGCGGTGATGCCGGCGATCGCCGACGTCAAGAAGGCGCGCTGCGATAATCTGGACGCGACCGCGAAGCCGACGCCGCCCGAAAGGCTGCAACGCCGGGCAACGATACTGCGCAAGATGGCAGATGCGGCCGAGAAGGCGGTCGAGCCGCTCAACAAGTTCTACGCCTCGCTCGACGATGCGCAGAAGGAGCGCGTGCAGCGTGTGATGATGCGGCGCGATCTCGGCCTCGCCGCCGCCGTGTTTGGGCCGTCTGGCTGGCATATGCGCGGTCATGCGCAAGGGCGCTGGCACCGTACCGGTGGCGATCAGGGCGGCGCCACGGAACAGAACTCAAACAGCAGCGAGCAACCGGCGGCGCCGAAGGACGACAGCGCGCAGCCGAGCAAGCCTTAAGGCAGGCGGGCAGGCTTTGCCCTGATCAAACGCCGCCCGCGGAATGGTTCGCGGGCGGTTTTCCTTTGCCATGTCGGCTCAGAATAGCATGAAGCCGGCGTAGATCGCGGCGAGAGCGGCGACCGCCATGGCGAAGCGCCCGGCCGCACGCAGGCCGTTGCCGAGCCGGCCATCCTCATTGTGCTCGTGACCGAAAGCCGCGCCGGCGGCGGCCGCGCAAATCTCGATCGGCATGGTGGTCTTGCGGATCATCGTCGGGCTCCTGCTGCGGCTTCTGGACGGACCTACAGTGCACGACGCGCGTGGTTAATGTTTGGTTCCCTCGCGGGCCGATTTGCGCTTTCAGCGTGCGGCGCGCCTTGCCAATACCGCGCGATAGGCGCGCTGGAGCCTTTCGCCGACCGAGCCATCCGGATGGGGCGGCAGGCGGCGCGGCTGGCCAAGATGGCTTGCCCGCAACTCGTCCATGAACTCGGCCCAAAGCTCCGGCCCGCCCTTGTCGAGCAATTGGGCGCGGATGCCGAGTTCTTCGCTGACGGGCAGGTATTTCAGCCCCCAAACCGCCATTTGCGCCAGCACGGGCAGCAGCTCGATGCCTTTTTCGGTCAGGCTGTAGATCGCCTTCTGCTTGTGGGTCGGATCGTCCGCCCGCGTCAGGATGCCTTGATCGAGCAGGGTTTTCAGGCGGTCGGCGAGGATGTTGGAGGAGATGCGCTCCTCCGAATGGGTCAGCAATTCGCGAAAGTGCCGCCGATTGCCGAAAATAATGTCGCGAATGACCAGCAGGCTCCATTTGTCGCCGACGACCTCGAGCGTGAGGTTGATCGGGCAGCCGGAGCGGTGAGCGTCATCCATGATGTGTCCTTGTGAAAACAAAAACCGGTTGCAATGTAAGATTTCTATTGCTAGCGTGCAACCAGTTGCAAAATACAATCGGATGGAGGCGCGCATGGCAAGACTGATCATGTGGAACCTGATGTCGCTCGATGGCTACTTCGAAGGGCCGGAGCATGACATTTCCTGGCACAACGACGTGTGGGGCGACGAACTCGAGGCGTTGTCGATCGAGCAGGGCAGGGCGGCGGGCGCCCTTGTGTTCGGGCGGGTGACCTACGAATTGATGCACGGCTATTGGCCGCAAGAAACCGGCCCTGTCGCCGATTTCATGAACGAGTTGCCGAAGCATGTGTTCTCGCGGAGGCTGACGGCCTCGCCGTGGCACAATACCGTGATGCATGATGGCGCCGACCTTGCCGGCACGGTCTCCCGGCTGAAGCGTGAGGCGGACAAGGACCTGTTCCTGTTCGGCAGTGCTGATCTCGCCAGCAGTCTCGCCCCCCACGATCTGATCGACGAATACCGTCTCGGCATCGCGCCGGTCCTGCTTGGAGCGGGCACGCGCCTGTTCCGGCACGCGGCGCGAACGCGGCTCCGCCTGCTTGAGGCGAGGGCGTTATCCAGCGGCGTCGTGATCGCCCGCTACACAGCACGATAGGAGATGGCCATGGCGTTGACGCTGTATTTCCACCCGCTCTCATCCTACTGCCACAAGGTGCTGATTGCGCTTTACGAAAAGGACTTGGCCTTCGAGAAGCGCGCGGTCGATCTCGGCAACGAGGCGGAGCGGGCCGCATTGCTGGCGCTGTGGCCGGTCGGCAAGTTTCCGGTGCTGCGCGATGAAGCGCATGGCCGCACCGTGCCGGAATCCAGCATCATCATCGAATATCTCGATGGGCTGTGTGCGCAACCGAGGATGATCCCGGCCGATCCGGCCGAAGCGCTGCAGGTTCGGCTGCAGGACCGGTTCCTTGATCTCTACGTTCACGGGCCGATGCAGAAGATCGTCGGCGATCGCCTACGTCCGCCGCGCGAGGGGGACCCGTTCGGGGTGAAGGAGGCGAAGGCGCGTCTCGGACTCGCCTACGGCATGCTCGACGCGCGGTTGAAAGACCGGGCATGGATGGCGGGCGAAGATTTCACCATGGCCGATTGTGCCGCGGCGCCGCCGCTTTTCTTTGCCAGCATGCTGGTGCCTTTCGAGACGGGCTATCCGGCACTTGGAGCCTATTTCGAACGGCTGAAGCAGCGGCCGTCCTACGCTCGCGCGCTCGAGAAGGCGCGGCCGTTCCTGCATATGGTGCCGCGCGAGCGCACCGAGAACGCATCAACCGGAGGAATGTGACATGCCTTACGTCGATGGATTCATCGTTCCCGTGCCCAAGGACAAGGTTGAGGCCTATCGCACGCTGGCGCGCCAGGCCGGGGAAATCTGGAAGGAGCATGGCGCGCTGAGCTATGTCGAATGCCTCGCCGATGATGTGCCGTATGGCGAGGTGACATCTTTCCCGCGCGCCGTGCAGGTGAACGAGAACGAGACGGTCGCCTTCTCGTGGATCACCTATGAATCGCGGGAAGCGCGCGATGCGGTCAATGCCAAGGTGATGGCCGACCCGCGCCTGAAGGCCGAGATGGCGAGCATGCCGTTCGATGGCAAGCGCATGATCTATGGTGGGTTCAAGCCGTTCCTGGAGCTTTGAGCTTCGGTTCGTGGCTTCCCGCCTGCGCGAGAATGACACTGGGTGCGCCTTGACCCGGCGTTGAGGCGGCATCTGATGGCCGGCCGAAGCACTTCACCGATCGGGATCGGCCGGTCGAGCCGGCCGATGACGGCTGACATGTGTGTACCTTCTTCTTCGCCGTCATGGGCCGGTTTATCCGGCCCATCCCGATGTGAAAGACGCATGCCGATACTAGTCATTTCGTAGCCCGCGCGAGCGCCGTCGCTTGACGGGGCGGGGCCGGCGGATCATGCAGGCGCGCAATGATTTCCGTCACCTCGCCCCGTTTCTCGAAATCCGCCAGCTTTCTCAGCCTGGCGGTCGCGACAGTGGGCTGGGGCCTGAACTGGCCGGTCGTGAAGCTGCTGCTGCTCGAATTGCCGCCGCTGTTCCTGCGCGGCACGGCCGGCATCGCCGCGGCTTTTCTGCTCGCGGCCTATGCGCATCTGGCTGGCGAGAGCCTGCATGTGCCGCGCAAACTGTGGCTCATGCTCGGCTGGGCGAGCTTCACCAATGTCTTCGCCTGGATGGGCTTCTCCACGCTCGCCGTGGCGCGGCTGCCGGTCGCGCAAGGTGCGCTGCTGATCTACACCATGCCGATCTGGGCGATGCTGCTGGCGTGGCCGTTGCTTGGCGAGCGTCCACGGGGGCGCTCGGTCTTCGCGCTGGCATTGAGCTTTTCGGGCGTGGTGCTGCTGCTCGGCGGCGAGAATTTCAGCCTCGGCCCGAATGAAATGGTTGGCGTGGCGCTGGCGCTCGCCGCATCGGTGCTGTTCGCGCTCGGCACCGTGACGCTGCGCAAGCCGCTGCCGCTGCCGCCGATCGCCATGACGGCGTGGCAGGTCGGGCTCGGTTGCCTGCCGATGCTGGTGCTCAGCGCCTTCTGGGAAAAGACCACGCTCGGCGCGGTAACCGGCATGGGCGCGGCGCTGTGGCTTTATATGTGTCTTGTCCCGATGGGTATCTGCTACCTGAGTTGGTTCGCGGCCGTGCGCGGCCTGTCGCCGACGGTTGCCGCCACCGGCACGCTGATCGTGCCGCTGGTTGGCGTGCTGTCGGCGGTGCCGATCCTCGGCGAGCCGTTCGGCCTGCGCCAGATCGCGGCGCTGGCGCTGACGCTCGGCGGCGTCCTGCTCGTGCTCGGACGGGCGACGCCGGATGGCTGAGAGCCGGCTCGCGCATGCCACGCCATCGATTTGCCGTGGTGTATCGCAATTTCTGCACCGCGATTTCGACGCCACGCTGATGCCGCATTCGAAAGGTGCGGGCGCTGTGGCATAATAGGCAGGATTAGCGAATCAGTTTGGAATTGAGGGGCGGATGCCGGCAAAGGCGGGTCAAGCAAGGGATTTGTTCGGGGCACTCGAGAAGGCAGCGCGGGATATCGTCGGCGAGAAGGTGTCCGCCGCGCCGCCGCCTGCCGCCGTCAAGACGGTGAAGCCTGCCGTTGCCAAGCTGCCGCAGGCGGCCAGTTCCGGCGCGGAAGCGGCCTATAACGCTGATGCGATCGAGGTGCTCGAAGGGCTGGAGCCGGTCAGGCGCCGGCCCGGCATGTATATTGGCGGCACCGACGAGCGCGCGCTGCATCACCTGTTCGCCGAGGTGATCGACAACGCCATGGACGAGGCGGTAGCCGGCCACGCGACCTTCATCGATGTCGCGGTGGAGGAGGGCGGCTTCGTCAGCGTCACCGATAACGGGCGCGGCATTCCGGTCGAGCCGCACCCGAAATTCCCGACCAAGTCGACGGTCGAAGTGATCATGTGCACGCTGCATGCCGGCGGCAAATTCGATTCCAAGGTCTACGAGACCTCAGGCGGCCTGCATGGCGTCGGCGTCTCGGTGGTCAATGCGCTCTCCGACGTGCTCGAGGTCGAGGTGGCGCGCGGCCAGCAGCTCTACCGCCAGAGCTTTTCGCGCGGCGTGCCGCAGGGGCCGATCGAGCATCTCGGCAAGACGCAGAACCGGCGCGGCACGAAGATCCGCTTCCACCCGGATGCGCAGATTTTTGGCGAAACCATGCGCTTCTCGCCCCGGCGCCTGTTCAAGATGACGCGCTCGAAGGCTTATCTGTTCGGTGGCGTCGAGGTGCGCTGGACCTGCCACCCGTCGCTGATCGGCCCGGATGACAACGTGCCGCCATCGGCGAGCTTCCGGTTTCCGGGCGGGCTGAAGGATTATCTGGCGCGCGAGGCCGACGGCAAGGTGCTGGTCGCCGAGCAGGTATTCGCCGGCAAGACCGAGAAGACCGGCTCCCATGGCGCCTGTGAGTGGGCGATCGCCTGGTTCCAGGAAGATGACGGCTTCGTCCATTCCTACTGCAACACCATCCCGACGCCGGATGGCGGCACGCATGAAAGCGGCCTGCGCGTCGCGCTGCTGCGCGGACTCAAGGATCACGCCGAGCGCATCGGCCACGCCAAACGCGCCAAAGACATCACCACCGAGGACATCATGCTGGCGGCCGGCGCCATGCTGTCGGTGTTCATCCGCGAGCCGGAATTCGTCGGCCAGACCAAGGACAAGCTGGCGACCGTCGAGGCGAGCCGCATCGTCGAGAACCTGATCCGCGACGCATTCGACCACTGGCTCGCGGCGGCGCCGCATCAGGCGGCGAAGCTGCTCGATTTCGTCATCGACCGCTCCGAGGACCGCCTGCGCCGGCGCGCGGAAAAGGAGATGTCGCGCAAGACGCCGACGCGAAAACTCAGGCTACCCGGCAAGCTCGCAGATTGCTCCAACACGCAGGCGCAAGGCTCGGAACTGTTCATCGTCGAGGGCGATTCGGCCGGCGGCTCGGCCAAGCAGGCGCGCGACCGAAAGACGCAGGCCGTGCTGCCGCTGCGCGGCAAAATCCTCAACGTCGCCAATGCCGGGCGCGACAAGCTTGCCGCCAACCAGCAGCTGACCGACCTGACGCTGGCGCTCGGCTGCGGCACGGGCAGTCATTTCCGTGGCGACGATCTGCGCTACGAGAAGATCATCATCATGACCGACGCCGACGTCGACGGCGCGCATATCGCCTCGCTCCTGATCACCTTCTTCTACCGGCAGATGCCGAAGCTGATCGACAAGGGCCATCTCTACCTCGCCATTCCGCCGCTGTACCGGCTGACGCAGGGCACGAAATCGGCCTATGCGCGCGACGATGCCCATCGCGAGGAGTTGCTGCGCACCACCTTCGGCGGGCGCGGCAAGGTCGAGATCGGGCGCTTCAAGGGCCTCGGCGAGATGATGCCGGCGCAGCTCAAGGAGACCACGATGGACCCGACGAAGCGCACGCTGCTTCAGGTTCGGGTGGTGCAGGACGACAGGGAAGAAACCGCCGATTGCGTCGAGCGGCTGATGGGCAACAAGCCCGAACTGCGCTTCGCCTTCATCCAGGAGCGGGCGAGTTTTGCTGGCGAACTGATCGACGTGACCTGAGAGACGGTGACACCGCGCCCATGTCATTCCCGCGCAGGCGGGAATCCAGAGGCGCAGGCGATTGATTTCCGGTCGACGTGGCTCGGGCAGGCAGCCCCGACTCCACCTCATGCTGAGTCCGACGTCAGGCTAGACCATCCTTCGACAGGCTCAGGATGAGGTGAAGCTAGAACGGAAGTGATTTGGATTCGTTGTTGCCCGTCAGCCGTCACGGCTGGGTCCCGGCTCAAGGCCGGGACAAGAGGCTGGAGGAAACACGACGGTCTTTTGCCGGGCTTGACCCGGCATCCAGCGGTAGGCGCTGCGCCATCCCATCGAAAACAAAAACGGGGCGCCGAGGCGCCCCGCTGTTGCCGTCCGATCGTCGGATCAGAGCGAATAATACATCGCGAATTCGACCGGATGCGGCGTCATGTCGAAGCGGATGACGTCCTGCATCTTCAGCTCGATATAGGAGTCGATCATGTCGTCGGAGAACACGCCGCCGGCCTTGAGGAAGGCGCGGTCCTTGTCGAGGCAGGACAACGCCTCGCGCAGGGAGCCGCACACGGTCGGGATCTTCTTCAACTCGCGCGGCGGCAGGTCGTAGAGATCCTTGTCCATCGCCTCGCCCGGATGGAGCTTGTTGGCGATGCCGTCGAGCCCGGCCATCAGCATGGCCGCGAAGGCGAGATAGGGGTTCGCCATCGGATCAGGGAAGCGCACCTCGAGCCGCTTGGCCTTCGGGTTGTTGGTCCACGGAATACGGCAGGACGCTGAGCGGTTGCGCGCCGAATAGGCGAGCAGCACGGGGGCCTCATAGCCCGGCACCAGCCGTTTGTAGCTGTTGGTGGTCGGGTTGGTGAAGGCGTTCAGCGCCTTGGCGTGCTTGATGATGCCGCCGATGTAATACAGGCAAGTGTCTGAAAGGCCAGCGTATTTGTCGCCGGCCATCACCGGCTTGCCGCTCTTCCAGATCGACTGGTGGACATGCATGCCGGAGCCGTTATCGCCATAGACGGGCTTGGGCATGAAGGTCGCGGTCTTGCCGTAGCTCTGGGCGACGTTGTGGATGCAGTATTTGTAGATTTGCGTGTGATCGGCCATCGTGGTCAGCGTGCCGAACTTGAGGCCAAGCTCATGCTGGGCGGAGGCGACCTCGTGGTGGTGCTTCTCGACCACGGCGCCCATCGAGGCCATGGCGGCCAGCATCTCGCCGCGCATATCCTGCGTCATGTCGAGCGGCGGCACCGGGAAATAGCCGCCCTTGACGGGAATGCGATGGCCCATATTGCCGCCTTCGTAATCCGTCATGCCGTTGGTCGGCAGTTCGGCGGCGTCGAGCTTGAAGCCGGTATTATACGGATCGGCGGCGAATTTCACGTCGTCGAACACGAAGAACTCGGCCTCGGGGCCGAAATACACCGTGTCGCCGACGCCGGTCGCCTTGACATAGGCCTCGGCGCGCTTGGCGATGCCGCGCGGGTCGCGCTCATAGGACTGGCCGGTGATCGGATCGAGCACGTCGCACACGATCGACATCGTCGCGGCGGCGAAGAACGGGTCCATGCAGGCGCTGGCCGGATCGGGCATCAGCAGCATGTCGGACTCGTTGATCGCCTTCCAGCCGGCGATCGACGAACCGTCGAACATCTGGCCTTCCGAGAAGAAATCCTCGTCGACCATGCTGATGTCGAACGTGACGTGCTGCCACTTGCCCTTCGGGTCGGTGAAGCGGAGGTCGACGTATTTCACGTCGTTATCCTTGATGGCTTTCAGCACATCCTTCGCTGCTGTCATTGAAGTCCCAGTCCTTTGCTAATGGGAAGGTAACCTAGTTGCCAATTTCAGGCATCGGGGGCCGATGCGCGGGGGTCAGATCGCGTCCGAGCCGGTTTCGCCGGTGCGGATGCGGATCGCCTGTTCGATCGAGGAAACAAAAATCTTGCCATCTCCGATGCGGCCGGTCTGGGCCGCACCACGAATGGCCGCGACGGCCTTGTCGACGAGCGCATCGTCGAGCACCAGTTCGAGCTTCACCTTGGGCAGGAAATCCACCACGTATTCCGCGCCGCGATACAGCTCGGTATGGCCCTTCTGCCGGCCGAAACCGCGCGCCTCGATGACCGTGATGCCCTGGATGCCGATTTCCTGCAGGGCCTCTTTGACTTCATCGAGCTTGAACGGTTTGATGATGGCTTCGATTTTCTTCATGGGAAAAGACTACTCCAACGGTCGCGGCGCTTTCCCGCACCTTGATCGGCAGGGCTCAAGCGCTATCACTAGCAGCCCGCATGCCAAAAGCGAGGGGCTCAAGCTGTACGGCATCGAAAAGCCGGTCAAGTGATCGCAAGCGGCATTTCCAACGCTCGCTGCCGGCCATTTCGAGGCAAGTGCTGCCTATGCAAGGCACGGACACGCCCGGCAACTGCGCGCCGGATGGCCTGTAAATGGGCAATACGCTTAAAATATAGGCAGTGAATATGGCGTTGCCGGAAATCCTATCATGCGAGGCGATGCGCGCGGCGGAACAGCGGGCGATGGCCGCCGGCACGCCCTCGCTGCGCCTGATGGAGCGGGCAGGGCGCGCCGTCGCGGATGAAGTTTCGACACGGTTCCCTGGCGCGCTGCGCATCGCGGTGCTGGCGGGGCCGGGCAATAATGGCGGCGACGGCTATGTCGTGGCGCGCACGCTTGCCGGGCGAGGCCATGCCGTCACGGTGTTCGCCGGCGCGCCATCCGGGCGCGCGGAGGGCGACGCGGCGCGTATGGCGCGGCAATGGCACGGTGCGCGAGAGCCGGCGCAGGCGCAGGCGTTGCGGCGTTTCGCGCCCGACCTGATTGTCGATGCGCTGTTCGGCATCGGTCTGTCGCGCGCGCCCGAAGGCGAGATGCGGGGGCTGATCGCGACGGCCAATGCCTTGCGCGCCGGCGGCGCAAGGATCGTGGCGGTCGACATCCCTTCCGGTTTTGCCGGCGATGACGGCCAGGCGCCTGGCGCCGCCATCGCCGCCGACCTCACGGTGACGTTCCATGCCATGAAGCCGGCGCATGTGCTGCTGCCGGCGCGCGATGCCTGCGGCGAGATCGTGGTCGCGGCTATTGGCATCGAGGCCGCGGCGTCGCCGCGCATCGTCGTCAACGGACGGCCGGCTTTTCTGAATGAGACGGCGGAGGCGAGCGCGCATAAATACAATCACGGCCACGCGTTGGTGCTGGCGGGTGGGCTGGAAGGAACCGGGGCGGCGAGACTTGCAGCACGCGCGGCCTTGCGCGCCGGTGCCGGGCTGGTGACGCTCGGCGTGCCGGGCAGCGCGCTTGTCGCCCATGCCGGCCGCGAACCGGATGCCTTGATGGTGCGGCGTGCCGATGGCGAGGCCGGGCTCGCTGGGCTGCTGGCCGACAAGCGCCGCAACGCCGTGGTGATCGGTCCGGCATACGGGGTCGGCGCGGCGATGCGGGCTGCGGTCGAGACCGTGTTGGGCGCGGGCAGGGAGGTGGTGCTCGATGCCGATGCCCTGACGAGTTTTGCCGGATGCGCGGCGCAACTCGGAGACCTGATCCGTAGCAGCGGTTCCGATGTGGTGGTGACGCCGCATGGCGGCGAGTTCGCGAATCTCTTCAAGGCAATGGATGAGGGCGCTGACAGTTTGAATCAAGGCTTGCGCAGCATATCGAAGATCGATCGGGCCTTGACGGCGGCGGCTATTCTCGGCGCGGTCGTAGTCTATAAGGGTGCCGATACGGTCATTGCCGCACCGGACGGGCGCGCGGCGGTCAATGGCAACGCGCCGCCCTGGCTCGCGACCGCCGGCTCCGGCGACGTACTCGCCGGCATGATTGGCGGGCTGCTGGCGCAGGGGCTCACTGGCTTCGAGGCGGCGTGCGCTGCCGTGTGGCTGCATGGCGAGGCCGGCACGATCGCGGGCAGGGGCCTGATCGCCGATGACCTGCCGGAGGCGCTGCATGCGGTGTTATGCCGCTCAAATGAGCCCGCGTGCTCCCAAGCCGAGCCGTTCGGCGGCGCTCGCTAAGCGTTTGTCGCGCGTCCACAGGGTCGTGTCGGGCGTCAGGCGGGCCGAGGCGAGCAGGTTCGCGTCGACATAGCCAATGCCGAGCCCATGCAAGGCATGGCGGTCGATGAAGGCCAGCGTTTCGGCATGGGTCGGGAGGACGGTCTGCGGCAGATCGTTCAGTGCTCCCAAAATGACAGCCCGGTTAGCGAGCGAGCCGAGCGCGAGTTCTCCGGTCACGAAGGCGTGCCCCACAACCTGTCCTTGCTCGAGGAGCGCAGACAGTGCGGGTTCTCCGGTTCGCAGATGATCGATCCAAACCGATGTATCGACAAGGATCATGCCGGACGGCGGCGCGGCACGGGCGTGGCAAGCGGTTCGCTGCCGCCGAGGTGTGCAAGCCGGCGCGCGCTTTCGCGCTCGATCAGCGCCTTTAGCGCTTCGCGTACGAGCGCGGATTTCTCAGCCACACCTGTCAGGGCCTTGGCCTTGGCGATCAATTCATCATCGAGAGCCAGCGTGGTCCGCATCGCAGATCTCCTTCGCCATAAGATATAGCATCAAATGATGTCGAAATCGATGCCTCTCTAGCTGACCTCGAACCAGGTTGCGACGCCGCTTTCGAAATGCTCCATGATGCTGGAGCGGATCGCCCATTTGCCGGCCGCTTCGGCATCGAAGGCGATGCGGATGGTCTGGCCGGGCGAGATGACCAGCGTGTCGAGCCAGTACGGCTCCCAGCCGTCGTCGAACGGGTGCAGGTAGCGGAAATGGTGGCCGTGGATGTGGATCACCTGCGCCCAGCCGGTCTTGTTGGCGAGCGCCAGCACGCAAGGGTCGCCGCGCTTGACGCGGAACAGCGGCGGGCCGTCGAAGCCGCCGACCTTGCCGCCATTCAGCGTCCAGATTTTTCGGGGATCGGGAAAGCGTTTGGCGATCTCGGCCGGCGGGATCGGTGCGGCACCCGGTTTCGGCGCGTCGAAACCGCCGGTGATCTCCAGCGTGGTGCGGGTCGCGTGCTGCAGGCGGATGGCGGCCGGCAGATCGTTGAGCGGGATTTGTTGCACGGGTGGCCGTGGCGCGACGGCTGCACCGTCGGCCGTCAGCCTGACAACCGACAGGCCTTTGCCGAGCGCAATCTCGACTTCGACCGCCTGGCCGCTTTCGGGCGGCAGATCGACCATGATCTCGAAGCGCGAGCCCGGCGCCATCACGACCTGTTTGTGCAGCGGGTCGAACGGCTCGACCCACTGGCCATCGATGGCAATCACGGCGGCCTTGCCGGCGCCGAGGAACCGCATCGGCATGATGCGGGCATTGGCGAGGTTGATCAGGCGCAGCCGCACGCGCGAGCGCGGCGGCAGGGTGAGTTCTGCTGCGTCGTGCAGGCCGTTCACCGTCAGCCGGTTGCCGAGCCGGCCGGAGCGCGCCGCCTCGGGTGGGCTGTCGTATGGCTCGGCCAGCGCGCCGTCCTGGTTCAGGCGCCAGTCGTCGAGCAGCACCAGCAACTCGCGGTCGGCCGGCGGCGGGTCCTTCTCCTCGACGATGAGGAGGCCCGCGAGGCCGCGTGCGCGCTGGCTGGCGGCGAAGCCCGGTACGAGCGGATGCAGCCAATGCAGGCCGCTGTGGTTTGGCGTGAAGCGGTAGTCGAAGCTGGCGCCGGGCGCGAGCGGCACTTGCGTCAGCCCGCCAGCGCCATCCATGGCATTGACGCCGTGCAGGCCGTAGCAATGCAGCGTGGTCGGCTCGTTCAATGTGTTGTCGAGGCGCAGGAACACGCTCTCGCCGGCTTTCTTGCGCAGCACGAAAGGCTGCGCCGCGCCATTATAGCCGAGCCCGGTGGTTTCCGTCGCCGGATCGGGGGCCAACCGGCGCGACACGGCACCCGGCCGCAGCATCAGGTCGGGCTGCGGCGATTCGACCGGCTTTGGCGCGGCGGGCGTTTGCGCGCCGGCGCTATCGGCCCAGAACACGCTCGCGGCGATGCCGGCCAGCGCCTTGCGGCGGTCGATCAGGTGATTGGCGCGCATCCTGGCTCCGCGAGGGTGGTGGCCGATATGAACTGGAATCCGCCGCTCGCAAAGAGACAAGCCGAAACACGCAATTTTTTGCTGCAAAATGCGTTTCCCGTTGGTATAGAGCCGCACTCGCGACCGCACGGCTGGCCGATGGGTCTGGCGGGCGTGGCGGAACTGGCAGACGCACTGGATTTAGGTTCCAGCGACGCAAGTCGTGGGGGTTCAAGTCCCTCCGCCCGCACCAGACCCGCCCGAATTCCACGAGCGACGGTCACGAGAAACGAGATTGAGGCGGTCTCGCACCGCGCCACTGAAGGTTTTGACATGCAGGTTACCGAAACCCTCGCCGAGGGGCTGAAGCGTCAATATAAGGTCCTCGTCCCGGCCGCGGAACTCGCGGACAAGCTGGCGGGCGAGCTGGAAACGCTGAAGGGGCGCGTCCAGATCAACGGCTTCCGGCCGGGTAAGGTGCCGACGGCGCA
Organism: uncultured Alphaproteobacteria bacterium; assembly: GCA_937988775.1. GTDB lineage: Bacteria > Pseudomonadota > Alphaproteobacteria > Rhizobiales > Beijerinckiaceae > CALKHP01. Next base: position 2,947 of record CALKHP010000022.1, on the reverse strand, counting down.
TCTGCGCCGCGTCTATGGCCGCTCCGTGATGGCCGACGTTCTCCAGAACACGGTCAACGAGACCAATCGCAAGATCGTCGAGGATAACAGCTTCAAGCTGGCCGGCGAGCCGCAGATCACCTTGTCCGAGGACAAGGACGAGGTCGAGAAGGTCATGGAAGCGAGCGGCGACCTCGAATACACCGTGGCGCTCGAACTGCTGCCCAAGATCGAACTCGCCGACCATTCCGGCATTGCGCTGACGCGTGAGGTCGTGACGGTCGAGGATGCCGAGGTCGATACCGCGCTCGAGCGCATGGCGGCGGGCAACCGCCCGTTCAACCCGAAGGATGGCAAGGCCGCCAATGGCGACCGCTTGACCATCGACTTCCTCGGCAAGATCGACGGCGTTGCCTTCGAGGGCGGCGCCGGCACCGACGTGCCGCTAGTGATCGGCTCCGGCCAGTTCATCCCGGGTTTCGAGGAGCAGCTCACCGGCGCCAAGGCCGGCGATGCCAAGACGGTTTCGGTCAGCTTCCCCGCTGATTACCAGGCAGCGGAACTTGCCGGCAAGGCCGCGACCTTCGACGTGACCGTGAAAGGCGTCGAGGCGCCGGGCGAACTGAAGATCGACGACGATTTCGCCAAGCAGTTCGGCATGGACGATCTTGGCAAGCTGAAGGAAGCCGTGCGTGGCTCGATCGGCCGCGAGTTCACCGAGGTTGCGCGCGCCAAGGTCAAGCGCCAGCTTCTTGACGCGCTCGATGAGAAATACACCTTCGAGGTGCCGCCGACCCTGCTGAGCCAGGAGTTCGAGGGCATCTGGAAGCAGGTTCTCGACGACATGGATCGTAACAAGAAGAGCTTCGCCGACGAGAACACCACCGAGGACGAGGCCCGGGAAGAGTATCAGCGTATCGCCTCGCGGCGCGTCCGGCTCGGCCTGGTGCTCGCCGAGGTTGGCGAGAAGGCCAAGGTCCAGGTCAGCGACGAGGAAGTCAGCCAGGCGCTCGTCGAGCGCGCCAGGCAGTTCCCCGGCCAGGAAAAGGCCGTGTGGGAGTTCTACCAGAAGAACCCGGCCGCGCTCGCCGAGATCCGCGCGCCGATCTTCGAGGAAAAGGTCGTCGATCACCTGATCGGCGAAGCCTCCGTGACCGACAAGCCGGTGACGCGCGACGAGTTGCTCAAGCCGGACGAGCCGGAGGAGGGCGCCGAAAAGGCCGCCAAGCCGGCCAAGAAGGCGGCCAAGCCGAAGAAGAAGGCCGAGGACAAGCAGGCAGACGACACAAAGGCCGAGGAGGCCTGACGCAGGCGAAAGTCCCCGCGCGCCAGAATGTCGTGAATGCCCGGCCTCGTGCCGGGCATTCCCATTTTCCGGCAGGCGAGTTCAGAGGGGGGCAAGGTTACATCGGACGAACTTGCCTGCCGCCGTCAACCACGTTGGGGAGTGCCGGTGCGCACCCCTTCTCCGCGAGGGACGCAGCCACTATGTTGGTTGCCGAACCGATTCATTCCGAGCCAAAGGCCGCCTAAGCCATGCGCGATCCCGTTTCGACCTTCACCGACATCATCATCCCTTCGGTGACGGAGCAATCCAGCCGCGGCGAGCGGACCTGGGACATTTTCTCGCGGCTGCTGCGCGAGCGCATCGTCTTCCTGTACGGGCCGGTCGAGGACACGATGGCCTCGGTGGTGGTGGCGCAGCTTCTCTTCCTGGAGGCCGAGAACCCCAAGAAGGAAATCTCGATGTATATCAACTCGCCGGGCGGCGTCGTCACCGCTGGCCTGTCGATCTACGACACGATGCAGTTTATCCGCTGCCCGGTGACGACGCTGTGCGTCGGTCAGGCCGCCTCTATGGGCTCGCTGCTGCTGGCGGCGGGTGAGGCGGGCCAACGTTTCGCGCTGCCCAATGCGCGAATCATGGTGCACCAGCCCTCCGGCGGCTTCCAGGGCCAGGCGACCGACATCCTGATTCATGCCGAGGAAATTCGCGGCTTGAAGCGCCGGCTGAATGAAATCTATGTGAAACACACCGGCCGTGATCTGGAGACGGTTGAAAAGGCGCTCGAACGTGACAATTTCATGAGTGCCGACGCGGCCCGTGATTTCGGCCTGATCGATCAGGTTCTAAGCCGGCGCCCCGAGGTCGAGGAGACGAAGTAGCGTGGCAGGATTGCCGCAATACGATGATTGTGAGGTTCCCGTGTCGACAAAGCCGCCATACGAGTGCTTGATCCGCATTGTAAAGCCGTGCTTCGATCGATGATTGCCGCATCTCCAGACCATTGCGCCCGTTAACGAAGCTTTTGGGCCGAGGGTGGACACTGGTCGATGCAGTTTATGACAAAACGGTGAGGCGGCCTTTGGCGCGCGCAACCGGAATGGAGGTATGATGAGCAAGGCGAGCGGGGGCGACTCCAAGAACACGCTGTATTGCTCGTTCTGCGGCAAGAGCCAGCACGAGGTGCGCAAGCTCATCGCCGGACCTACTGTGTTCATTTGCGATGAATGCGTCGAGCTTTGCATGGACATCATCCGCGAGGAGTCGAAGTCCTCGCTGGTCAAGTCCAAGGAAGGCATTCCGACACCGAAGGAAATCGCCAAGGTCCTCGACGATTACGTGATCGGGCAGGGCCACGCCAAGCGCGTGCTCTCGGTCGCCGTGCACAACCACTACAAGCGGTTGAGCCACGCGACCAAGAATGCCGACGTGGAACTGGCCAAGTCGAACATCCTGCTGATCGGCCCGACCGGTACCGGCAAGACGCTGCTCGCGCAGACGCTCGCCCGTATCCTCGACGTGCCGTTCACCATGGCGGATGCGACGACGCTGACCGAAGCCGGCTATGTCGGCGAGGATGTCGAGAACATCATCCTCAAGCTGCTGCAGGCCTCCGACTACAATGTCGAGCGGGCGCAGCGCGGCATCGTCTATATCGACGAGATCGACAAGATCAGCCGCAAG
>CALKHP010000021.1 GCA_937988775.1 uncultured Alphaproteobacteria bacterium | reverse complement strand
AATGAGGCTATCGGCGCGCACCATACCGATTTTGCCGTCTCTGGCCATAAAAAGATGAAAGACGCACCTTCTCCCTGGTGGCAGCCGGCCCGCCATGCCGACCGGCGCGGCCGGCTCGCGGCGCGCGGCCGCATCAAACAGGCGCTGGCGGGCCATCTGCTGGCTGCCGGTTTCACCGAGGTCGAATGCGGCCAGTTGCAGGTCTCGCCCGGCAACGAGACGCATCTACACGCCTTCGCCACGCGGCAGGTCCTGCCCGACGGCACGGAGCGGGCGCTTTACCTGCATACCTCGCCGGAATTCGCCTGCAAGAAGCTGCTGGCCGCCGGCGAGACCCGCATCTTCGATTTCGCGCGCGTGTTTCGCAACCGCGAGACGGGCGCGCTGCATGCGCCCGAATTCACCATGCTCGAATGGTATCGCGCAGCCGCGCCCTATGAGGCGCTGATGGCGGATTGCGCGGCGTTCCTGCAACTGGCCTGCGCCGCCGCCGGCACCGCGCGGCTGCGCTGGCGCGGGCGCGAGGCCGACCCGGCGCTTCAGCCGGAGCGGCTGACCTTGCGCGAGGCGTTCCAGCGCCATGCCGGGCTCGATCTCGCACAACTTGGCGAACGCGACGCCCTTGCCGCCGCCGCGCGTGCCATCGGCATCCGCATCGCGGCCGACGACACCTGGAGCGATATTTTCAGCCGTGTGCTGTCGGAGAAGATCGAGCCGCGGCTCGGCATCGGCCGGGCGACGATCCTGTGCGAATATCCGGTCAGCGAGGCGGCGCTGGCGCGGCCGAAGCCGGGCGATACGCGCGTTGTCGAGCGTTTCGAGCTTTATGCCTGCGGCGTCGAACTCGCCAACGCCTTCGGCGAGTTGACAGATGCGTGCGAGCAGCGCCGGCGCTTCGAGGCCGACATGACTGAAAAGAGCCGCATCTATGGCGAGACTTACCCGCTCGACGAGGATTTCCTGGCGGCGCTCGCCACCATGCCGCAGGCGAGCGGCGCGGCGCTCGGCTTCGACCGGCTGGTGATGCTGGCCGTGGGTGCAAGCCATATCGAACAAGTGCTATGGACGCCGTTTCCCTCGTCTGAAGAAGCCCGCTCCTGATGCGCCCATCCGTTTTCATCGCACCGGCCGTCGCGACGCTTGTCGGCTTTGCCGGCACGCTGGTGCTGGTGATCGCGGCGGCGAACGCCGTGGGGGCCAGCCCTGCCCAGACCTCGTCCTGGGTGGCGAGCCTGTGCATCGCCACGGCGCTCGCCAGCCTGACGCTGAGCTGGCGGCTACGCATGCCGATCATCTGCGCCTGGTCGACGCCGGGCGCGGCGCTGATCGCCGCCTCGCACGGCATCACGATGGAGGCGGCCGTCGGGGCCTTCATGCTGACCGGGCTGCTCATCGTCCTGACCGGCGCGGTGAAGCCGATCGGCAACCTGATCGCCCGGATTCCGACCTCGGTCGCCTCGGCGATGCTGGCCGGCATCCTGGTGAAATTCGTGCTGGCGATTTTCGAGCAGGCGCAGGCGGTGCCGGCGCTGGTCTTCCCGTTGCTGGCGGTGTTCCTGATCGTGCGCCTGATCAGCCCGATCTGGGCCGTGCTGTCGGTGCTGGCCGCCGGCCTGATCCTGTCCGGCCTGCTCGGCATGAACGGGGCGTGGCCGGACGGGCTCGCCATCGCGCCATGGGTTTTCGTCGCGCCGCGTTTCGAGCCGACCGTGCTGATCGGCCTCGGGCTGCCGCTTTATCTCGTCACCATGGCCTCGCAGAACCTGCCGGGCCTCGCCGTGCTCAAGGCGGATGGCTATGACGCGCCCGCGCGCCCGATCTTCATCCTGACCGGCTTGCTGTCGGCGGCGAGCGCGCTGGCCTGCGCCCATACCAGCAATCTCGCCGCCATCTCGGCCGCGATCACCACCGGCCCCGATACCCATCCCGACAAGGCCGAGCGCTGGAAGGCCGGCATGGTCTATGGTTGCCTGTGGGTCGCCATCGGCCTGCTCGGCGCCTCGAGCGTGGCGCTGTTCGCCAGCATGCCGGCAGCGCTCGTCGCCACCGTTGCCGGCGTGGCGCTGATCGGTTCGCTCACCGGCTCGCTGAGCTTCGCGCTCGCCCATGACAAGGACCGTTTCGCGGCGCTGATGACTTTCGTCGTGACGGCGTCCGGCCTGTCGCTGTTCGGCATCGGCGCGGCGTTCTGGGGCCTGGCGGCCGGGCTGATCGTGCTCGCGCTCGACCGGTTCGCAGCGCGGATGCGCCATGGCGGCGCGCGATGAGCGCCAGGGCGACGCTGCGCTCCGTGGCCGATCTCGACCGGGCCGGTCTGATCAAGCCTGGCGCGAAGGATGATCTTGCGCCCGTCGCCGCACGCTACGCCGTGGCGGTGACGCCGGAGATGGCGGCGCTGATCGATCCGCGCGATGCGGACGATCCGATCGCGCGCCAGTTCATTCCGCAGCCGGACGAGTTGCACCAGACGCAAGAGGAGCGCGCCGATCCGATCGGCGACAATGCCTTCTCGCCGCTGCCGGGCATCGTGCACCGCTATCCCGACCGGGTCCTGCTGAAGCTGCTGCATGTCTGCCCGGTCTATTGCCGGTTCTGCTTCCGGCGCGAGGTCGTCGGCCAGGCCGGCGCCGGCATGCTGCCGCGCACCGAGCAGGCGGCGGCGCTTGACTATATCGCCAGCCACCCGAGCGTCTGGGAGGTGATCCTGACCGGCGGCGATCCGTTCATGCTGTCGGCGAAACGCGCGGGCGAGGTGTCGCGCGCACTTGCCGCCGTGCCGCATGTCAGAATCGTGCGCTGGCATACCCGCGTGCCGGTCGTCGATCCGGCCCGCGTCACGCCGGGTTTCGTGCGCGCGCTCAAGGTGCCGGGCAAGGTGGTGTTCGTCGCCATCCACGCCAACCATCCGCGCGAATTCACGCCCGCCGCGGCGGAAGCGATCGCGCGGCTTGCCGATGCCGGCATCCAGCTGCTGAGCCAGAGCGTGCTGCTCAAGGGGATCAATGATGATGTGGCAACGCTCGAACGGCTGATGCGGTTGTTCGTCGAGCACCGCATCCGGCCGTATTACCTGCATCAGGGCGATCTCGCGCCCGGCACCGGGCATTTCCGCACCGGCATCGCCGAGGGCCAGGCGCTGATGCGGGCCTTGCGTGGCCGGCTGTCGGGGCTGGCGCAACCGACCTATGTGCTCGATATCCCGGGCGGGCACGGCAAGGTGCCGGTCGGGCCGGCCTATCTCGACGAGAGCGGGGAGCGTGTCATCGATGCGCGTGGCGTGGCGCATGCCTATCCGGGGCGGCCGGATTAACGGTGGCAATTTCGCTTCCAGCAGCGCCGTGAGCCCTATACAAGGCGAAAACAGCGATGCTACGTTATCGATAACAAGATTGTCGGAGAAGCGTGATGGCGGGTGAAAAGATTGCAGTTGTGACCGGTGGCGGCACCGGCGTCGGCAAGGCGACGGCGATGGCGCTCGCCAAGGCGGGCTACACGGTGGTGATCGTCGGGCGCAGGCTCGAGCCGCTGCAGGACGCCGCGCGCGAGATCGCGGCGGCCGGCGGCAAGGCCAAGGGCGTCTCGGCCGATGTCGGCGACCCGAAGGCGGTCGCGGCGCTGTTTGCCGGCATCGAGAAGGATTACGGCCGGCTCGACGTGCTGTTCAACAATGCCGGCATGGGCACGCCTGCCGTGCCGATGGAAGAACTCACCTACGAGCAGTGGAGCGCCTGCGTCGCCGTCAACCTGACCGGGCCGTTCCTGTGCACGCAGCAGGCGATGCGCATCATGAAGAAGCAGAAGCCGCATGGCGGGCGCATCATCAATAACGGCTCGATCTCGGCGCATACGCCGCGGCCGTTCTCGGCGCCCTATACCGCGACCAAGCATGCCATCACCGGCCTGACCAAGGCGACGGCGCTCGACGGGCGTAATTTCGACATTGCCTGCGGCCAGGTCGATATCGGCAATGCCGCGACGCCGATGACGGCGCGCATGGCCGGCGGCGTGCCGCAGGCCGACGGCACGATGAAGCCCGAGCCGACGATGGCGGCCGAGAATGTCGCCAATGCGGTGGCCTATATGGCGAGCCTGCCGCTCGATGCCAATGTGCTGACCATGACGGTGATGGCGACCAAGATGCCGTATGTCGGGCGCGGCTGAACTGATGGATCGGAGCCGGCGATGAGCGGCACGCTTGTTTCCATTTCGCGCTTTCCGATCAAGGGCCTGACGGAGGACCGGCTCGATGCCGTGCGCATGAGCGCCGGCATCGGCATCCCGCATGACCGGAAATACGCGCTGGCGCTGGTCGATACGGTATTCGACGAGGCCCATCCGGCGCCCCTGCCGAAAACCAAGTTCGCCGTGCTGGCGCGCTATGAGAAGGTCGCCCGGTTGCGCACGCGCTACCGGGAGGCCGACCGGCTGATCGAGATCGGCGTCGACGACGCGCCGCTCGTGTCCGGTTCGCTGGAGGAGGCGGAGGGGCGCCGGCGTATCGCCGAGGCGGTCACCGGTTTCATGGGCGAGACGCTGGATGGGCCGCTGCGGCTGGTCGGCGCGCGCGAGCATCGCTTCACCGATTCGAGCGTGCGTTCGCCGGTGTTCATGGAGGCGGTGTCGATCATCAACCTGGCCTCGGTGCGCGATCTCGAGGCCCGCATCGGCCGGCGCGTCGATTACCGGCGCTTTCGCGCCAATTTCCTGATCGACGGCATTCCGCCCTGGGCCGAATTCGACTGGCTCGAGCGCGACTTCGCCATTGGCGATATCGGCCTCAAGGGGCTGATCCGCATCAGGCGCTGTCCTGCGACCGAGGTCGATCCGGATACGGCGGAGCGCGATATTCGCGTGCCGCTGGAACTGAAGGACCATTTCGGCCATTCCGAACTGGGGATTTACGCCTCCGTGCTGTCGGACGGCGTGTTGCGGCCGGGCGCGGCGGTATCGGGGCCGGCCGCCTGACCTCTTACACGCCGTTTTCCTTGAACCATTTCTGCATGCGGCTCCAGCCATCCTTGGCCGGGCCTTCGCGATAGCTTGGCCGGTAGTCGGCGTTGAAAGCGTGCGGCGTGTCGGGATAGACGACGAATTCGGTGTTCTTGCCGGCGGCGTCGGCGGCCTGTTTCATCTCATCGGTGGTCGCCGGCGGGATGCCGGTATCGGCGCCGCCATAGAGGCCGAGCACCGGGCAGTTCAGGCTGGCGACGAGGTCGATCGGGTTCTTCGGGTGCAGCGGGTCGGTGGCGCCGACGAGCTTGCCGTACCAGGCGACGCCGGCCTTCACGGCCCGGCTGTGCTCGCAATACAGCCAGACGATGCGCCCGCCCCAGCAGAAGCCGGTGATGGCAAGCCGGTCGGCGGCGGCGCCTTCGGATTTGGCGAAGCCGGCGGCGCTGTCGAGATCGGCCATCACCTGCGCGTCTGGCACCTTGGCGACGATATCCTTCACCAATGCGCCGATATCGCTGATCTTGGTGGCATCGCCCTGCCGGAAATACAGGTCCGGCGCGATGGCGTAATAGCCGAGCTTGGCGAGGCGCCGGCAGATATCCTTGATATGCTCGTGCACGCCGAAAATTTCCTGCACGACCAGGATGACCGGCGCGCTCGCATTCGCCTCGGGACGGGCGCGATAGGCCGGCACCGTGCCGTCCTTGGTCGGCACCTCGACCATGCCGGCGCTGAGGCCGGCGGTATCGGTGGTGATCACGGTCTGGGCCGCGACCGGCTGCACCGCGAGCGCGAAACCGGCGGCGACGCCGCCGCCGAGGAATTTCCGGCGCCGCATCTCGGGGTCGAGCCGGGCAGCCTTTTCGATACCGAGATCCATGGCGTTTCTCCTGTTCGTTCCGACCGGAGCATGGCACGGCCTGCCTGCCGCGCGAAAGCGCGCGTGCGGTCACAAAGGCTTGAGCATGATCAGCGCCCGGCGAGATCGCGGTAGAGGTCGACAACCGTCATGGTGACGGCGCTTTGCGTGAAACCAGCGCAGAGCCTTGCCCGCGCCGCTTGTCCCATGCGGGTGACCTCGGCCCGGTCCCGCGCTAGCGCGCATAGCGCATCAGCGAGCGCGGGCACATCGTCCGGCGGCACGATGCGGCCCTCCTGCCCGTCGCGCACCAGATCGCGGCAGCCCGGCACGTCGGTGGTGAGAATGGCGCGGCCGCTCGCCGCGGCCTCGAGCAGGCTGCGCGGCAGGCCCTCGCCGCCGCGCGAGGGCAACAGGCACAGGTGGTGGGCCGCCCACACGCCGGCGATATCGTCGCTATGGCCATGCCAGGCGATGCCGTCCCCGGCGCCCCATTGCCGCAACTGCGCGACCGGAAAGGCGCGCGGGTTGGCGGGGTCGGGCGCGCCGTAAAGCGACAGCGTCACGTCGGCGCCCCGGGCGCGGGCAAGCCGCACGGCCGCGACGGCGAGATCGATGCCCTTCGACCACAGCATGCGCGCCACCAGCGCCACCTTGAGCGTCGCGCCCGGCGGCAGCGGACACACCGCGATCTCGGTCTCGTCGATGCCGGCGCCGCCGACCACGGTGATGCGGTCGCCAGCCGCTTCCGAGAGCCCGAACAGCGCGATGTCGTCGCGGTTCTCGAACAGCCAGCGCGTGCCGGGGCCAGCGAGGATGAAACGCACGCCATGGCGCAACAGCAGCCGGGCCAGCCGGGCTGCCGGGCCATGCGCCAGGCCGAGAAAGCCGGTGCCGGTCAGCGCCACGACGCGCCTGGTTATGCCGGCGAAGCGCGCGGCGAGCCCGCCGAGCACGATCGGCTTCAGGGCGACGAGATGCACGATATCGGGTTGCTCGGCGGCGAGCGCGGCGCGCAGCCGGTTGACCTGGCCAAGCAGGCGCAGCGGGTTCAGGCTGCGGCGTTCGCCGCCGAGCGGCAGCACGCGGATGCCGGAGGCCTCGATGGCGCCCTGGTGCTCGCCGACATTGCACACCAGCGAGACGGCAAAACCATCGGCGAGCGCGGCCCCGGCGATGGGCAGGAAATGCGAGACGAAGAACCAGTCCTCTGTCACGACAAAGCAGATCTTGGCTTGCTGCGGCAAAGGCTGGCGGTCCTTTCTCCGGCGCGGTCGGCGCCGGTGTAGCACGGCCGCCGCGCTGTGCCATCCCGGATGACGGCAAGGCGGCGCGCGGAACGTCGGGTGGGGCTCGTGCGTTCGTCGGAGATCGGCGGTCGCACCGGCCGCGTCAATTTTGAAAGAGCCCGGATCATGATGAAACCATACGGCGCCATGGGCGCCATTCTCGCCGGCCTGCTGGCCGCGCCCCTCGCCGTCGCGACGCCTGCCGCCGCGCAAGGCAAAACCCAGATCGGCGTGCTGCGCTGCAATGTCTCGGGCGGCATCGGCCTGATCGTCACCTCGCAGAAGAGCATGGTGTGCCGCTTCCAGCCGCAGCGCGGCCGCATCGAGCGCTATTCCGGTTCGATCCGGAAATTCGGGCTGGATATCGGCGCGACCAAGCGCGGCGTGATCGGCTGGGCGGTGTTCGCGCCCTCGCGCGGGCTTCGGCGCGGCGCGCTCGCCGGCAACTATGTCGGCGCCACCGGCGAAGCCGCGATCGGCGCGGGCGGCGGCGCCAACGTCCTGGTTGGCGGCGGCGATCGCTCGATCTCGCTGCAGCCCCTGTCGGTCAGCGCGCAGGTCGGCGTGAACCTCGCGCTCGGCGTCGCCGACCTGTCGCTGCGCGCGATGCGGTAGGCGCTCCGCGCCGTCGCGCACGCGTCCCGGAAGGGATTCGAACCCCTGACCTACGGTTTAGGAAACCGTTGCTCTATCCTGCTGAGCTACCGGGACCGCGCGGAATGCGTGTAGCATAGCGCCGTCATGAAAAAAACAGCCGCCGCCTGGTTCCGTGTTTCGCTGTGCGCCGGGCTTGTTTTCGGGTCCCTGCTCGTCGGCCGGGCGCAGGCGGCGACGTGCGAGGCGGCCGAGGCCGAGCCGGTGGCGGTCGCCTCGGTTACGGAAGGCGGCGAGATCGTGCTCGATGACGGCCAGCGCCTGAGCGTGCACGGCCTTGAAAACAGCGGCGCCGTGCGGCCGCGCCTGGTGGCGGCGCTCCGGCAGCGGCTGTCGTCCGGCACCATCGTGCTCGCGGCGACCGGCGGCGAGGATCGCTGGGGGCGGCATGCCGCTTCGCTTTTCATGCCGTCCGCCACCGATAGCAGCGCTTCCTGGCTGCAGGAGGATGTGCTGCGCGCGGGGGAGGCGCGCGCGCTGCCCGGCGGTTTCACCGCGCCGTGCTGGCGCCGCCTGATGGTGGCGGAGGCTGCGGCGCGGCGCGAGACGCGCGGCATCTGGGGCGATGCCGAGGAGGCGGTGATCCCGGCAGAGGAAACGGCAAGGTTGCTGGCGCGGCATGGGCGCCGGACCGTGGTCGCGGGTCGGCTGCTTGGCCTTGGCGAGGGGCGCAGCGTGGTTTTCCTCAACTTCGGGCGGCGGCGCCATGGCGATTTTAGCGTCGTGATCCCAAGACGGCGATTGAAGAGCTTTGACGCGGCAGCTAAGAAACCGGCAACATTGATCGGGCGGCACCTCCTCGTGCGCGGTGTCGTCTCTGGCGCGCGGCAGCCAAGGATCGAGGCTTACAGTCCGGATGATATCGAGATTTCGGATCCTTACGACACGCGAAGCGTCGAGGCACAGTGACGGGGGGGCGCGGATGAAGCTCCGCTTGCGCCACGGCCTGGTCGCGGCGGCTTTCGCCTTGCTGCTGGCGGCCTGCGCCACCGATGCGCCGCTCAGTTCAGCGATCGGCCCGGACCAGATGCCGTTGCCGGCGTCGGTGCCGCGCGTCTCGGGCGGGGAAACGGCGGCGACGCGGGAACACCGCACGCTCGTCGCGGCGTTCGGCGGCGAGTACAAGGCGCCGGCCCTGCAGCAGTTCCTGACCGAGATGGTCGGAAAGCTTGGCGCTGCGACCGACAAGCCGAGCGAGCATTACCGCGTCACCATCCTGAATTCGCCGGCGGTCAACGCCTTTGCGCTGCCCAACGGCAATATCTACGTGACGCGCGGCCTGCTGACGCTGGCCAACGACACCTCCGAGGCCGCCGCCGTGCTGGCGCATGAAATGGCCCATGTCACGGCGCGCCATGCCAGCGAGCGCGAGAACCTGCAACGGCGCTCGGCGCTGCTCAGCCGGGTCGATGGCGAGGTGCTGAACAACCCGATCGCCAGCGAGGCCAAGCGCGAGCAGGGCAAGCTGGCGATCGCGAGCTTCTCGCGCCAGCAGGAGCTCGAAGCCGACCAGATCGCGGTGCGCACGCTCGCCAAGGCCGGCTACGACCCCTATGGTGCCTCGCGCTTCCTGATCTCGCTCGGGCGCAGCGCCGCGGTGCGCGCCGCGATGCTCGGCAAGCAGGCGGGAGCGCAAGCGCCCGACATCACCGCCACCCATCCCTCGACGCCCGAGCGCATCCAGCTGGCGGTGCTGGCGGCGCGGCAAATCAGCGCGCCTGGCGTGGTGCGGCCGGACCGCGCGCGCTGGCTCGCGGTGATCGACGGCGTGACCTTCGGCGAGGACCCGGCCGAGGGCGTCGTGCGCGGGCGGACCTTCATTCATCCGCGCCTCGGCTTCAGCTTCACGGCGCCCGAGGGCTTCTCGCTCGAGAATAATCCGCAGGCGGTGATCGGCTTCGCCAATAACGCGACCGAGCTGCTCAAGCTCGACACGGTGAGCGTGCCGCCGGCCGCGCCGCTGCAGAAGCTGCTCGAGACCGGTATTATCGACGGCGTGAAAATGACCGATGTCGAGGCGATCTCCGTCAACGGCCTGCCCGGCGCCACAGCGCTCGCCAAGGAAGGCGAGTGGACCTACCGCGTGTTCGCGGTCAGGCTCGGCACGCAGGTCTACCGCATCATCTTCGCGGCGCTGCATTTCAGCCCGGAACTCGATGCGCGCTTCAAGAAGGCGGCGCAGAGCTTCCGGCGGCTGAGCGGCGAGGAGACGCGCGCCGCCAGACCCGCGCGCATCGCGCTCGTCACCGCGCGCGGCGATGTCGATTTCACCAGCCTTGCCGCCCGCATGCCCGGCACCGACAAGCTGGAGCGCTTCATGGTGCTGAACGGGCTCGACAGCGACGCCCATCCGGTGCCGGGCCAGCAATACAAGATCGTGGTCGAATAGCGCCGGGGCTGGCGGCCTTTGGAAGGTGTGCAGGCCGGAAACCCTTCTCCCGCCTGCGGGAGAAGGTGTCTGCGCAGCAGACGGATGAGGGGTGATGGCGCGCGGGTTCCCCTCATCCCCCTGTCGGGACCTTCTCCCGCAGGCGGGAGAAGGGGATAATTCTGCTCCTGTCGGGGCTTCGCGCAAAAAACCAGCCTAAGAAGGCAAGGCCTGCTTACGGGCGGCCTGTCACACGAAGGCCCTGTTACACGAAGGCCTGCGCGCCGTCGTGGTGGCGGTCGAGCAGGACGCGTTTCAGCTTTTCGAGCGCGCGGTTCTCGATCTGGCGCACGCGCTCCTTGGAAATGCCCATGCGCGAGCCGAGCGCCTCGAGGGTGGCGGCATCGTCGCGCAGCCGGCGTTCGCGCAGGATGCTCAGCTCGCGTTCGTTCAGGCTGTGCAAGGCCTGGTCGAGCCATTTCAGGCGGCGCTCGGTATCGATGCTGCGCCCGACGAGTTCGTCCGGCAGCGGCGTGCTGTCGACCAGGAAATCCTGCCTTTCGCTGAGCCCGGAGCCATCGGCGTCGCTGAGCGGCGCGTTGAGGGAGATATCGGCGCCGGCGAGCCGGGCCTCCATCGCCTGCACGTCGCCGCGCGACACGCCGATCTCGCTGGCGATGCGTCCGGTCAGGTCGATCTCGCCGCCATCCTGCAGCAGCTTGGCGCGAATGCGGCGCAGGTTGAAGAACAGCGCCTTCTGGCCCGAACTGGTGCCGCCGCGCACGATCGACCAGTTGCGCAGCACGTAATCCTGCATCGAGGCACGGATCCACCATGTCGCATAGGTCGAGAAACGCACCTCGCGCTCGGGCTCGAAGCGGGCGGCGGCCTCGAGCAGGCCGACATGGCCTTCCTGAATCAGGTCGGCGGCCGACAACCCGTAATTCCTGAAGCGCGCGGCAAGCGCGATCACCAGGCGCATATGCGCGCCGGTGAGGCGGTCGAGCGCCTTGCGGTCATGGTGCTCGCGCCAACTCACGGCGAGGGATCGTTCCTCGTCGCGGGACAGGAAAGGCGCGCTCATCGCCGCCCGTACGAATTGCCGCCGTAAACCGGTAAGCTGTGTCATCTCACGCTCCCAGCCGAAACTAGCGCCAAGCGGGTCGCGGCAATGTGCTGTGCCTCACATGGCCGGACCGGTCGGGCGCGCCTGCAAATGCCGCAACGCCGCCTGACAGGACAACGTTTCAGGGGCGTATTTCGTTCCGCGCCGGGACGAGGACAACAAAAAGCCCGGCGGGAGGGCCGGGCTTTCGCGTTCGTGGTGTCGTTCCGTCTCGGAAGCGCTGCCTCAGGCGGCTTCTTCTTCCTGCTCGTCCTCGGCGACATCGTCGCTATCCTCGACCGCGGCTTTCGCCCGGCGCGGGTTCTTGGCGAGATTGGTCTCGATCTTCTTGAGCGACTCGGTGTCGGTAATGTCGTCGACGGCGGAAATCTCGCGCACAAGCCGATCAAGCGCGGATTCGTAAAGCTGGCGCTCGCTGTAGGACTGCTCGGGCTGGGCCTCGGAGCGATAGAGGTCGCGCACCACCTCGGCGATGGCGATGATGTCGCCCGAGTTGATCTTCGCCTCGTATTCCTGGGCGCGGCGGCTCCACATGGTGCGCTTGATGCGCGCACGGCCGGTGAGAACCTCCAGGGCCTGCGCGAGCAGGGTCTCGTCCGCCAGCTTGCGCATGCCGACCGACACCACCTTCGTGGTGGGCACGCGCAGCGTCATCTTGTCCTTGGCGAAACTGATGACGAACAGCTCAAGCTTGAAGCCCGCGACCTCCTGCTCCTCGATTGCCGTGATCTGCCCGACGCCATGGGCGGGATACACGATGAATTCACCTGTTTTGAAACCTTGCCGGGTAGCAGCCTTTTTTGCGGTCATCTCACCCCTCGTAGACGATCGTCCCCGCAACGGGAGACATCGATTTCACGATTGCCGTCGTGCTGGACAGCAAACAACGGGCCCGGAGGTCTGTACGATTCCGGGTCCTCGGTCAGCCGAAAACAAACCACGAAAACTCCATTCCTCCAGCCTAAGTGAAATAGGCCGGCTGCTGCGCTTTATCGCGACGATATGCAACGTGGAAACGCCCGTTCACGGGCTCGGAATTGTTGTGACGACCTCGACTGAAGCCATGGTTACCACAATTTTTGCCAAAAATCAAAGGCTAAGCCCTGTGCCACCCTTCGAGGGTTAACAGGAGCCGGGCGCATTCGGCCGCTTTGCCATCACTTTCAGCGCGGCGCGCAGGCCATGCCTTTGCGCGCGTTACAGGGCTCGGCCCTAGTCGCCCTCGCCGGGCTCGGGCGAGAACTGCGCCAGCTTGCCGGGCACGCCGTCAAACGCCTTGGCATCGGCGGGCGGATCGCGCTTGATGGTGATATTCGGCCAGGTCGGCGCGTAATCGGCGTTGAGTTTCAGCCAGGATTCAAGCCCCGGCTCGGTGTCCGGCTTGATCGCCTCGGCCGGGCATTCCGGCTCGCACACGCCGCAGTCGATACACTCGTCCGGGTGGATGACGAGCATGTTCTCGCCCTCATAGAAGCAATCGACCGGGCAGACCTCCACGCAGTCCATGTACTTGCACTTGATGCAATTCTCCGTGACCACATAGGTCATCGTCGAAACCCCTCGTTATTCCCGGCCGTGCCGGACGCCACTCCCGGCCGGACACGCATGTGATCTAGGAAAGATCGCTCGCCGATGCAAGCTTTGCCGCTGCGGCCGGGCCTGCCTGCGACGCGTTGCGTCAGGGCGGCGCCTGGTCCGGTGCCGGCGGTTCGACGGGCTCGTACATCAGCTGCGCCTCTGAAGCCGGTCCGCGACGATCCGCCACAGCACGCACGCGCACCACCAGCACGGTGCGGGCGAGCGCCACGGTCAGGATGTCACCGGGCCTGACCGGCTTGTCGGGGCCGGCAAGGCGCTTGCCGTCGCGCCGGACATGGCCGGCCCTGACCAGGCCGGCGGCAAGCGCGCGGGTTTTCACGAAACGGGCACACCAGAGCCATTTGTCGATGCGTTGGCTCCCGGCTGCGTCCGCCGGGCTCAAGGCTTGTTCTTCTCCGCCTCCATGCGCTGCTTCAGTTCCAGCAGCTTGGCGAAGGGCGAGTTCGGGTCGGGCTGGCGCTCCTGGCGCGGCGGCCGCGGTTGCTGGTTCGGCCGCTCGCCGCGGCGCTCGTCGTCGCGTCGGGGCCGGTCGGGGAAGCGCTGCCGGCCGCCACGCCGGCCGTCATCGCGACGCCCTTCGTTGCGCTGGCCCTCGTTGCGCTGGCCGTCATTATGCTGCCCTTGCTGGGGCGCGCCGCCGTCGCGCGGGGCGCCGGCACCGCCGCCCTGTTGCGGGCGCCGGCCGCGACGCTCGCCGTGCTGGTCGTTGCGGCGCGGGCCAGCGCCATCCGTGCGGTTCGGCCGTCGCTCGGGCCGCTCGAAACGGCCGGGGCGCCAGACCTCGATCATGGCCGGCTCTTCCGTGGCCGGCGCCTGCTCGGCGGTGTCTTGTGCCGCAGCCGCTTGCCCGGCCGGATCGGCCGCTTCCGCAGCGGCGTCTTGTGCAACCGGCTCGGCCGATTCCGAAGCGGCCTCCTCGGCGATGGCGGCCGGTTCCGCTTCGCTTGCTTGCGGCGCGGCCTCGGATGCGGCGTCCGTGGCGCCTTGCGCGGCCGTCTCGCCGGCGTCGGTTTCGAGCGCCTCGGGCATGGCGGGCGCTTCGTGCTGCGCTGAATCCGATGCTTCGACGCCCTCGGCCGTCTCCGTGGCCGGCGCGGCCTCGGCCTGTTCCAACGAGGCTTCGGCTGGCGGCTCGGCGGCGGCCGGCGCCGTGCCCGGCGCAGCGGCGGCCCCGCCCTCCGTTGCCTCGGCCACTTGAGCTTCGGCAATTTGGGCTTCAGGCGCGGGCTTCTCGGGCGCCGGGCGCATTTCCATGCGGTAACCGAGCGATTTCAGGATCGAGCCGAATTCCTCGCCCGAGCAGCCGACGAGCGAGGTCATGGCGACGGTGGCGGTGAAGCCATCGCCGGCATAGGCGCCGGGCGGCGGTTCGCCCTGGGTGATGCCGGGGCGGAAGGCGATCGCCGGGCGGATGATGTCGGCGAGGCGCTCGAGAATGTCGACGCGGATGGCGCGCGCGCCGCTGACGCGGTAGCCGGCGGCGCGATACAGCGCCTTGTCGAGCTTGGCGTCGACCGGGATCGAGGTGCGGCCGGAGGAGGCAAGATGCGTGATCTCGTCGAGCCCCTGGCGATCGATCGAGCCCTGTTTCAGCATCCAGAGCTGGGCGGCGAGCGCGCGCGCCGCCGGCTTCATCAGGTTGGGCAGGTAGATGTGGTGGGCGCCGAAGCGCACGCCGAGCTTGCGCATCTCGCCGCGCGCCGTCTGGTCGAGATTCTTGATCTCATGCGCCACGCTGGCGCGATCGAGAATGCCGAGATGCTCGGCGAGCTGGAAGGCGATGCCGCGCACGATGCCCTCGAGCCCGTCGCCGCGCTCGAGCGGCAGCAGCAGGCCGAGCAGGCGCTCGACATGGGCCTTGATCCACAGCGCCAGCCGCGCCTCGACGCCCTCGCGCGAGCCGGCGGCAAGCTGGTCGTCGGCAAGCAGCAGCACGCGCGGCTCGAGGATCTTGTCGCCGGCCTGGATGCGCCCGACCGGCTCGCCGACCCAGCGCAGCGTGCCGTCGAGCGCGAGCGCGAACGCGTCGTCGGGGGCCGCCTGGAGGCGCAGCGCGCGCGCCTCGATCTCGGTCGCCAGCGCCTTGGCGGCGGCGGCTTGCAGCGCCTTGGCCTCCGGGCCGGTGGCCTGTGGGTCGCTGGTAAAGCGGAACCCTTGCAGGTGACCGATATGCTGGCCTTCCACCAGCACATCGCCGTTCGACATTACCAAGGCTTCCAACATCGCGTTCTCTCTCAGGCGTCGCATCAGGACACTGGTGCGGCGATCGACGAATCTCTGCGCCAATTTTTCGTGCAGGGCATCCGACAGCTTGTCCTCTATCGCGCGCGTGAGGCCCTGCCAATGCCCCGGATCAGCGAGCCAGTCATTCTGGTTGGAACAAAATGTCCAGGTCCTGATCTGGGCGAGCCGCGCCGACAGCGTATCGATGCCGCCTTCCATGCGGTCGCAGGTGGCAATCTCGCGGGCAAACCAGTCGGTCGGGATATGGCGCGCCCGCATCATGAAGCCGTAAAGCGTCGCAACCAGCTCGGCGTGATGATGCGGCGCGACCTTGCGGTAGTCGGGAAGCTGGCAGGCTTCCCATAGCCGCCTGACGCCGTCGCGGCTGCTTGCGAGGTCGCGGATATCCGGCCGGCCGGCGGCGATGTCGAAGGTGGTCTCGTCCTCGGCGGTCGGGGCGCGCGCCAGGCCCGGCGTGTCGGGCAGCACGCCGAGGCTCGCCGACAGCGCCGCGAGCGAGGCGAAGCTGAGCGCCGGGTTGCGCCAGTTGATGACCTCGACCGGGGCGAAGCGATGCTCCTCCAGCGCTTCCACCAGTTCCGGCTCGAAAGGCGGGCAGCGGCCGGAGGTGCCGAAGCTGCCATCGCGCAGGTGGCGGCCGGCGCGGCCGGCGATCTGGCCGAACTCGGCCGGGATCAGGCGGCGGTGGCGCCTTCCGTCGAATTTGCGGTCGCCGGAGAAGGCGACATGGTCGATGTCGAGATTGAGTCCCATGCCGATGGCATCGGTGGCGACGATGCAATCGACATCGCCATTCTGGTAGAGCGCGACCTGGGCGTTGCGGGTGCGCGGCGACAAGGCGCCGAGCACGACCGCCGCGCCGCCGCGCTGGCGCCGCAGCAATTCGGCGATGGCATAGACCTCCTCGGCCGAGAAGGCGATGATCGCCGAACGCGGCGGCAATCGGGTCAGCTTGCGCTCGCCGGCGAAGCTCAGCGTCGACAGGCGCGGCCGCGAGACGATGTTGGCGCCCGGCAGCAGCCGCTCGACGAGCGGGCGCATGGTGGCGGCGCCGATCAGCAGGGTTTCGGCGCGGCCGCGCCGGTTCAGCAGCGCATCGGTGAAGATATGGCCGCGATCGGCATCCGCCGCGAGCTGGATTTCGTCGATGGCGAGGAAAGACACGTCGCGGTCGCGCGGCATCGCCTCGGCGGTCGCGACCCAGTAGCGCGCATTGTCGGGCTTGATCTTCTCCTCGCCGGTGACAAGCGCCACCGCATCGGCGCCGACACGCTCGACGATGCGCTGGTAGACCTCGCGCGCCAGCAGCCGGAGCGGCAGGCCGATGATACCGCTCGGATGCCCGAGCATGCGCTCGATGGCGAGATGGGTCTTGCCGGTATTGGTCGGGCCGAGCAGCGCGGTGACGCCGCGATCGCGGGCCTTGTCCGGAAGGGAGCCGGGGAGCATCGGTGGGCAGTCCTTGGCGGGGCGTCCTTGCGACACCTTGGAATGGCGAAGCTGGCTTGGCGTGTCGGAGCCGGCTTGGCGGAAATGGCGGCGGCCTGCAAGTGGATCGGGTTGCAAGTGGATCGGGTTTCGAGTGATGCGGGTTTGCCGCAACAGCTTCGGGCGAAACCGCCTTGCATGTCAAAACGGCACGCCGCCGCGACTGATGTTAGCACAAACGAACAGGCGAGGAACGAATCACGCCCGAATCGCTGACTCGCGCTGAGTCTTCGTTTGTTCTCCACCAAGGTTTAGCGGTGGGCACGCGAATCATCGCAAGATGTATGCTTTCGCCTGATCGCTGGCAAAACAGGGCGCGCCGCAAACGCGACTCAATGGTTAACGACAAGACTCAGCCATCGATCCGTTGCCGGGCGCGATATCTTGACAAAACGTTAACCGGGCGGGCGCCGCGCCCGGTATCGCGGTTAGGAAAGCGATCGTTGCGGGAACAAACCACCGACGAATCAGCGCAGAGTGATTCGCATGGGCTGTCGGAGGCGGTCTTGCCGCGGCCGACAAGGCGCATTGCCGCGCGGCGGGGCCGGCAGGGCATGCGCCGCGCGCTGTGGTTTGTGCCGATCCGGGACGGTGTCAGCGGCTGGCGCCGGCAAGGCCCGAGCTGCGCTGTGCCTCGATGATCGTGGTGCCGATCATCGTCTTGACGGCGATGCGGTAGGGGATCAGCACGCGGGATCCTGCAACCGGCACGAGCCAGGTTTCCATGTCGCGGTTATCGGCCATGTATTTCGTAGTCTTGCGCGCCGGGCGGTGGCCGGAGACCGGGATATAACGCGCCTTGCACACCAGCACCGGCCCGTGATGGGCGGCGGTCTTCACCGTCTTGGTGCCGGAATAGCTCAGCACGACGTTGAAGCGCTGCGAGCCGTCGAAGATCGGCAGCGAACGGTCGCAATTGGCCGGGTTGAGCGGGCTCTCGGCGCGCATCGGCATCACCAGCGCGCTGACCGGATCGAGCACGCCGCGCTTCTGCGCCTCGGTGACCGGCACGCGGTCGGCCTTGACGTCGAAGGGCGGCTCGACCTTGACGCCGTAGATGTTGCCGGCGCTCATGCCGATCTGGATGGTGCGGCTCATCTGGGTATTGGTGGCGATCAGGGCGTAGCCGGCCGAAAGCACGCGCCCGTCGACGATCGCGCCGGAGGCTTCCGCCGCGCCCTTGCCGTCCGAAACCATGCTGGCGAGGCCGGACAGTTTGGCGCCGACCTTGATGCGGTAGCGCTCGGCGCCGATGTCGCCGTCCAGCGTGGCGACGCCGATCGGGATGCCGGCGAGCGAGACGGCATAGTTCAGATCGACGGCGCCGGCCGAGGCTGGCGCGGGCAGCAGCAGCGCGAGCGCAAATGCCGGTGCAAGGATCGATGCGGGAGCACGGCCAGGCAGGCGCTCAAGGGGAAGCGGAGGGGCAGACCAGGGGGCAGACATATTGACCGCTCATCGTTGGAGTTCGGGCACGAAACGGATTCTGCATCAACATGCGAAGATTGGCTGATTCGCGGCGCAGTATACGCGATTCGCCGGCCGCGGCCCTTGACCGCCGCGACGCTTCGGCCTATAGCCCGCCTCTCATTTCCTGCTTTCCCTGCAGTGAATTTCGCCTGTGCGGGTTTTCTTGCCGTGCGCCGGCGGGACGTGCGGGGGGAACGCCATTCGAAAACCGGGACTTAAAACCATGGCTCGCCGTTGTGAATTGACCGGGAAGGACGTGCTGAGCGGCCACAAGGTGAGCCACTCGAACCGCAAGACCAAGCGGAAGTTCCTGCCCAACCTCGCCAATGTATCGCTGATCTCCGATGCGCTCGGGCGCACGGTCAAGCTGCGCGTCTCGACGAGCGCGCTGCGCACGGTCGAGCATCGCGGCGGCCTCGACGGCTTCCTCGCCAAGTCGCATGACGAAGAGCTGTCGCGCGACGCGCTCAAGGTCAAGCGCGACATCGCCAAGAAGCTCGCCGCCGGCTGAACGCCAGCGCAGCTTGCCGACGACCTGAAAACCCGCCTTTGGCGGGTTTTTTTATTGCGCGATCAGGCGCCGGGCAGTTCGAATTGCAGCAGCAGCGTGCGCTGCAGGATCGAGAAATTATCGTCCGAGATCAGGCTCAGCACGGTGCGCCCGCGCGTGTCGCGCGCGATCGCCAGCCCTTCCATGTTGTCGATGGCATAGCCCATGTCGGCGGTGAACAGGATGTCGCCGTCGAGTGTCGCGCCGGGTGCTATGGCGGCGAGCGGGATGCGGCGCAGGCGCATGGCGATGCCGCGCCACCAGATGAAGCGGCGCTCGAGCAGCACCAGATCGCCGGAGGGCAGGAAATCGAGATCGGTGATGTCGAAGCGGTCGTGCCGGGCGACATGGAAGCGGCCGGGATGGGCGCCGCCGATCAGGAAGCCGACGGTCGGGTCGTCGATGCCGGCGGAGCGTTCCGAGATGGCGATCAGGCTGCCGGGGGAGCGCGACCCGGCCGGCATGCTGCCAAGCGCCTCCAGCCCGCGATTGCTCGGCAGGCGCCGTGCTTCGGCCGGCAGGGCGATGGCCGTGCCGCGCGCCAGCAGCCCATGCGCATGCCAGTCGAAGCGCAGGATCTGGTGGGCGCGCTCGATGCCGGCATAGAGCATGCCGTCATGGAAGGTCATGCTCTCGGTGTCGTAGGCCCTGGTGCGCGCGAGCGGGCGGCCGCGCGCATCGAGCGCCGGGGCCAGATGGGCATCGGCGATCCGCGCCGGCCGGCCATTCTCGCTGACGAGCCGCGCCTCGAGCCAGGTCGCGCGGTCGGACAGCGCCAGGAAATGGCCATCGGCCGCCAGCATGCGCAGGCCCGAGAAGCCGCCGAAGCCGCGGTCGCCGGCGCTGAGCACCAGCCCGCCGAGGAAGCGCAGCGGCCCGAACTCACGGCGCGCGGCGTCGCGCAGGTCGAAGCCGCCGAGCGGTGCCGCATTGACGGTGATGGCGCGTCGGCCCTCGGGGGCCGGGCTTCGCGCGCTCGCGCCACCAAGGCTGAGCGCGAGGCCGCCGGCGCTCAGCCCGCCGAGCAGTTTTCGTCGCGTCAGCGGCATCGGCGGCCGCTTTTCGGGGTCATGCTTCAGTGTCTGGCACGCCCGCGCCTGAGCGCCCTGCCGGCGCCGGCGACCGAGGGGCCGGCGCTTTCCTCGAACAGTTCGGCGAGCTTTTCGGTCATGGCGCCGCCGAGTTCCTCGGCATCGACGATGGTGACGGCGCGGCGATAATAGCGCGTCACGTCATGGCCGATGCCGATGGCGATCAACTCGATCGGCGAGTGGTTCTCGATGGTGTCGATCACGGCGCGCAGATGCTTCTCGAGATAGTTGCCGGGATTGACCGACAGCGTCGAATCGTCGACCGGCGCGCCATCCGAGATCATCATCAGGATGCGGCGCTGCTCGGGCCGCACCAGCAGGCGCTTATGCGCCCAGTCGAGCGCCTCGCCGTCGATATTCTCCTTGAGCAGGCCCTCGCGCATCATCAGCCCGAGATTCTTGCGCGCACGGCGCCAGGGCGCGTCGGCGGCCTTGTAGATGATGTGGCGCAGGTCGTTGAGCCGGCCGGGATTCTGCGGCTTGCCGGCCTGGAGCCAGGCCTCGCGCGCCTGGCCGCCCTTCCAGGCGCGGGTGGTGAAGCCGAGCAATTCGACCTTGACGCCGCAACGCTCGAGCGTGCGGGCGAGGATGTCGGCGCAGGTGGCGGCGACCGAGATCGGCCGGCCGCGCATCGAGCCGGAATTGTCGAGGAGCAGTGTCACCACGGTGTCGCGGAAATTGGTGTCCTTCTCGCGCTTGAAGGACAGCGGCTGGAACGGGTCGATGATGATGCGCGGCAGGCGCACCGGATCGAGCATGCCTTCTTCCTGGTCGAATTCCCAGGCGCGGTTCTGCTGCGCCAGCAGCCGGCGCTGCAAGCGGTTGGCGAGGCGGCCGACGACGCCCTGGAACTGCGCGAGCTGCTTGTCGAGATAGGCGCGCAGGCGCTCGAGTTCTTCCGGATCGCACAGATCCTCCGCCGTCACCGTCTCGTCGAAGCGGTTGGTCCAGGCGCGGTATTCGTTGAGCACCTTCTCATGGCCGGTAAGCGGCGGCGGGCGCATCGCCTCGGACGGCTCCTCGGCATCGCCCATCTCGCCCTCGTCGGGCATGTCGCTGGCGGGAGCGTCGGAGGCTTCCTCGGCGCCTTCGAGCTGGTCGTGCTCGGCGTCGTCGCTTTCCTGCATCTCGATGCCTTCGCTCGACTGGTTGTCGTCGGCATCGCTCTTCTGGCTCTGGTCGTCCTGGTCGGAATCGCTGTCGTCGTCGGTGTCGTCGTCTTCCTCGTTGAACTGCGATTCCTGCGCCATGTCGAGCGAGGCGAGCAGGTGCTGCACCGCCTTGGCGAAGCCGCGCTGGTCCTCGATCGCCGAGCCGAGCTTGTCGAGATCGGCGCCGGCGCGTTCCTCGACGAAATCGCGCCATAGATCGACGAGCTTTTCGGCCGCCGCCGGCGGCGCGCGCCCGGTCAGGCGCTCGCGCACGATCATCGCCACGGCTTCCTCGAGCGGCGCATCGGCACGGTCGGTGACCTCGGCGAATTTCGAGCGGTGGAACTTGTCCTCGAGCATGGCGTCGAGGTTGGTGGCGACGCCGCTCATGCGGTTGGAGCCGAGCGATTCGACGCGGGCCTGCTCGACGGCATCGAACACGGCGCGGGCGGCCTGCGAATCCGGCGCCATGCGGCGGTGGATGGCCGGGTCGTGGCAGGCAAGGCGCAGCGCCATCGAATCGGCGTTGCCGCGCAGGATGGCGGCGTCGCGCGCGCTGATCTTGCGCGGCGGCTCGGGCAGGCGCGCGCGCGCGCCCGGACCCGAGCCGACAAGCGCCGGCCGCTCCGAGGCATAGGACACCTCGATATCCGGCGTGCGGGCGAGCGCGCGCAGGCAGGCGGCGACGGAACGCTTGATCGGTTCGGTCGGCGCCGGCGTCGCGGCGCCGGGCTTGCGGTTCGAGGGGCTCGGTGTGCTCATGACCTCTTCTTTGTCATATCAAACAGGCCGGCATCCTGGGGTTTTTCCTTCTCCCCTCGCGGGAGAAGGTCCCGGCAGGGGGATGAGGGGGCGCGCCAGCACCCCTCATCCGTCACTTCGTGCCACCTTCTCCCGCAAGGGGAGAAGGGGTGCCTGTGGCAAACCTCAGGTCAGCGCCACGTTGAGCGTCGATTCCTTCAGTTCCGTCCCGAAGCAGCGCTGGTAGAACTCGGCCACGAGGCCGCGCTCCAACTCGTCGCATTTGTTGAGGAAGGTCAGGCGGAAGGCGAAGGCGAGATCGCCGAACACCTCGGCATTCTCGGCCCAGGTGATGACGGTGCGCGGGCTCATCACCGTCGAGAGATCGCCGTTCATGAAGGCGTTGCGGGTGAGGTCTGCGATGCGCACCATCTTGCTGACGGTGTCGCGGCCTTCCTTGCCCTTGTAATGCTTGGCCTTGGCCATGACGATATCGACCTCGCGGTCATGCGCCAGGTAGTTGAGGATCGAGACGATCGACCAGCGGTCCATCTGGGCCTGGTTGATCTGCTGCGTGCCGTGATAAAGCCCGGAAGTGTCGCCGAGGCCGATGGTGTTGGCGGTGGCGAACAGCCGGAACGAGGGATGCGGGCGGATGACGCGGCTCTGGTCGAGCAGGGTCAGGCGGCCGGAGGATTCCAGCACGCGCTGGATGACGAACATCACGTCCGGGCGGCCGGCATCGTATTCGTCGAACACCAGCGCGACATTGTTCTGGTAGGCCCAGGGCAGGATGCCGTCGCGGAATTCGGTGATCTGCATGCCGTCCTTGACGACGATGGCGTCCTTGCCGATCAGGTCGACGCGGCTGACATGGCTGTCGAGATTGATGCGCACGCAGGGCCAGTTGAGGCGGGCGGCGACCTGCTCGATATGGGTCGATTTGCCGGTGCCGTGATAGCCGGTGACCATGACGCGGCGGTTCTTGGCAAACCCGGCGAGGATGGCCAGCGTGGTGTCCTTGTCGAACAGGTAATCGGGATCGAGGTCGGGCACGTGCTCGCCCGCCACGGAGAAGGCCGGCACCTCGAGCGCACTGTCGATCTTGAAAAGCTCACGCACGGAAACGGTGGTGTCGGGCAGGCCAGTATCGATCGGCTTGGCCAGTGCTACGGTGTTCGCGCTCATCTTACCTCCGAAGCGCCTTCGGGCGCGGGACAATCGGGCAGGCGTCGTTCGCCTGTGGTTTCAAATACTGAATGAAAGCAATCAGGCGAGCCCGGTCGATTTAAGGGTATTATAGGCGTTGATAATCTCACGCAATTTGTCTTCGCGCGATCTGTCGCCGCCATTGGCATCCGGGTGCAGCCGTTTGACCAGCGCCTTGTAGCGGGCGCGGATGGCATCCTTGTCGGCGGCCGCGTCGAGGCCAAGCGTCTCGAGCGCCTTCGCTGCGAGGCGGCCGACATGGCGCTTGGGCGGCTCAGCCTTCGCGGCATGCGGGCGGGCGCCACGCAAACGCTCGAACACGCCGAAGGGATCGTTGAGTTCCGGTTCGGCGCGCAACGGCTCGCCACGGGCATTGACGCCGAGCGTCCAGGTCGGACGATGGCCGGTGATGGCGTCCTTCTGGTAGGCCGAAACCTCGTCGTCCTTCATGCCGGCGAAATAATTGTAGCCCTTGTTATACTCCTGCACATGCGTCAGGCAGAAATGGAAATACTGGCCCTCGCGTTGGCGCCCCTTGGGCGCGCGATACGAGGCGAGAAGCCCGCAGCCGGGGTGATCGCACGCCAAGGCATCGCTCTCCGCGGCCGCTTCAGCGGTCGAAGGGCGGATGCGGACGCGATCGAACAAGGAGGAATTCACAGCTGTCACATGGTTGATTATGGGGTTGCGAACGGTTCGCACAAGATGGCCGCGACACCGTGCCGGAAAATGACGGGCATGGCGGGCGGCCGGCGAAACGGCCCGCATTGTGGAGCATCTCAAATGGCGATGAAAGACGTGATCGCGCAAAAATTGCGCATGGCATTTTCCCCGACGCATCTCGAGGTGCGCGACGAGAGCGAATTGCACCATGGCCATGCCGGCTGGCGCGCCGGCGGCGAGACGCATTTCCGGGTCATTATCGCCAGCCCGGCCTTCGCCGGCTTGAGCCGCGTGGCGATGCACCGCGCCGTCAATGCCGTGCTCGCCGCCGAACTGGCGGGCAGCGTCCATGCGCTGGCGATCGAGGCGAAAGCCGCCGGGTGAGAGGATCATGCCGGTTGCCTCATGCCGGCTTCGGCGGCTCGTCGCGCGACAAGGCGTAGACGATAGTCGCCGCCAGCAAGGCGAGCCCGAAGGCGAGATGCAGCCGGCCGTAGCTCATCGGCGCCGCGACGCCGGCCTGCTCCGACCAGGTGATGAAGCGGCCGGACAGGCTCTGCACCAGGCTGGCGCCGCCGATGAACAGGAAGTTCTGGAAGGTGACGCCGCGACCCAGAAGATGCGGCGGATAGAACCGGCGGCCATGCGCCATCAGCAGGGCGTAGGAGATGCCGATGCCGCCGATCATGGTCAGCAGCAGCACGGCGAGCGCTGCGGCGATCTCAGGGCTCATGCGGCCCGGCAGCAGGCCGAGCGCCAGGAAGCACAGGCCGGTCAGCACGCCGCAGAGCAGCACGGTGCGGCGCGCGCCGCCGATGATGTTGGCGAGCGGCGCCAGGCCGATGGCGCCGACGGTCATCGCCAGCCCCATGGCAAAGGCGGCATTGCCGCGCGCCACGGCATCGAAGCCGAAGACCTCGTTGAGGAACGGGCCGATCCACAGGCCGCGCTCGCAGGCGAGCACGGCGTAGCTGATCGCCGACATCACGAAAATCGGCCACAGGATCGGCGGGCGCACGACCTGCAGGAGGTCGGCGAAGGCGCTCGCCCTGGTGCTCTTTGCCTGGCGCGGCACGGGGGCGGGGTCGCGGATCGCGACGAAAGTCAGCATGACGGCGCAGGCGGTCAGCACGGCGATGCCGGCCATGGCGGCGCGCCAGCCATACAGGCTGACGGCGATGGCGAGCGGCGTCGCCGAGGCGAGGTTGCCGATATTGCCGAGCCCGACCAGGGCGGAGGCGAGCATGGTGAAGCGGGCGACATCGGTCGTGCGGCCGAAGACATAGAGCGCCCCCATCAGGATCGGCGAGCAGCCGACGCCGATCAGGGCCATGGCCAGCATGGCCGTGCCATAGCTGTGCGCGCCGGCAAACAGCGCCGCGCCAATGGCGGCGGCGACCATGAAGCCGGCCACCGTGCGGCGCGGCCCGACATGATCGAGCGCATAGCCGACCGGGAACTGCGCCAGGGCGAAGGTGATGAACCAGATCGCCGAGATGTTGCCGAGTTCGGCCGGGCCGAAGCCGAGATCGCGGCCAAGATCGACCGCAACCACGGCGAGGAAGGCGCGGTAGAACTGGCTGAAGATATAAGCCGCCAGAAAAACGAGGAAAATCTTCACGCCGCCGACCCGCAATTCACAAGCGGGCCAGCCTACGATCATCGCGCGCTGTTATGACAGACAGATTTCGTCATGCCAGCCATCTGCGGCGCTGATCGCAGGGGGGCGGTACCCCTCATCCGGCACTTCGTGCCACCTTCTCCCGCATGCGGGAGAAGGGTTTTTCGCCAATTTCAGCGCAGGCGCTCGAGCACGCTGGTGTAGTTCGCCACCGCCGCGCCGCCCATGTTGAAGATGCCGGCGAGCTTGGCGTCCTTGACCTGGATGTCGCCGGCTTCGCCGCAAAGCTGCATGGCGGAGAGCACATGCATCGAGACGCCGGTGGCGCCGATCGGGTGGCCCTTGGCCTTGAGGCCGCCGGACGGGTTGACGGGCAGGCGGCCGTCCTTCTGGGTCCAGCCCTCCTTGATGGCGGTGGCGCCCTGGCCGGGCCTGGTCAGCCCCATCGCCTCGTATTCGAGCAGTTCGGCGATGGTGAAGCAGTCATGCGTCTCGACGAAGGACAGGTCGCTCAGGGCCACGCCGGCCTGGGCCAGCGCCTGCTGCCACGCATGGGTGCAGCCCTCGAAGGCGAGGATGTCGCGCTTCGACATCGGCAGGAAATCCTGGGCGTGGCCGGCGCCGCGGAACACCACGGCGCGCTTCATCCTGAGCGCGGTGTCGACATCGGCGAGCACGACCGCCGCGGCGCCGTCGGAGACCAGCGAACAGTCGGTGCGCTTGAGGGGGCCGGCGACGAACGGGTTCTTCTCGCTCTCGTGGCGGCAGAATTCGTAGCCGAGATCCTTGCGCATCTGGGCAAGCGGGTTGCCGACGCCGTTCTTGTGGTTCTTGGCGGCGATCATGGCGAGCGCGTCGGACTGGTCGCCGTATTTCTGGAAATAGCGGCTGGCGATCTGGCCGAACACGCCGGCGAAGCCACCCTGCACCTCGCCATCCTCCGGCAGGTAGGAGGCTTTCAGCAGATACTTGCCGATCTCGGGGCCGGGCGTCTTCGTCATCTGCTCGACGCCGACGACGAGCACGACCCTGGCGGCGCGCGCCGCGATGGTCTTGAGGCCCTGATGCACGGCGGCCGAGCCGGTGGCGCAGGCATTCTCGACGCGCGTCGTCGGCTTGAAGCGCAGGCGGTCATCGGCCTGCAGTACGAGCGAGGCGGTGAAATCCTGATCGGAGAAGCCGGCATTGTAATGCCCGAAGATGATCTCGTCGACGTCGTCCGGCCCGATGCCGGCATGGGCGAGCGCCTGGTTCGTCACCTTGACGACCATGCTCTCGACCGTCTCGTCCGGATGTTTGCCGAAAGGAAGATGGGCCCAGCCCACGATCGCAGCCGTCATGTTCGTCTCCTTAGCGCTTCGTACGTACCGTTCAGTAACATCAACATAATGCGCCGCCTTGGCGCGCGCCACGAATTTTTGCGCGGCGGCGGTTGCCTGTCAGCGTACGCCGATCACCAGCAGGCCGACGCCGATGACAATCAGCACCATGCCGGCCAGTTCGCGCCGCCCGGTATGCTGCGCCATGAAGCGCGACGAGATGCCCTGCGCGAACAGGATTTCGATCAGCGCGAGCGTGCGCACATTGGCGGCGCTGGTCAGCGAGAAGCCGATGAACCAGAATTGCGAGGCGAGCGCGCCCATGAAGCCGGCGAGCAGCGATTGCCGCCACGCCCTGAACGAGGCGGTCATGGCCGGGCGGTCCATGACCAGCATCCACACGATGAGCAGGGCGGTCTGGAGCGCGAGCGAGATCACCAGGATGGTCGAGGCGCGCAGCACGAACGGCGCCTCGGGCAGGCCGATAATGGCGCCGCGAAAGCTGATCGCCGACAGCGAGAAGAAGCCGGCCGCCGCCACGCCATAGGCGATCGGGCGGATGCCGAGCCAGCCGGAGAAGGTGCCGGGGCGGACCGAGAGCACGAGCACGCCGATGGTGGCGACGACGATGCCCACGGCCGCGAGCGGGGCCGGCACGTCGCCGAGGATGAAGATGCCGGCGAGGGCGGTCAGCACCGGCTCGGTCTTGATCAGCGCCGTGGTGACGCCGAAGGAGCGCTCCTTCATCGCCATCAGCATCAGCGCGGTGGCGGCGATCTGGGTCAGCGCGCCGAGGACGGCGAAGCCCATCGTCTTGAGGCCGGGCGTCGGCGGGGCGACGCCGCCGACCGTGACGACGATGGCGAGGAAGACGAGCGCGAAGGGCAGGCCGTAGAGGAAACGGACCTGCGTCGCGCCGACCGTGCCGAGCGCGCCGGTCAGGCCGCGCTGCGTCGCGTTGCGCACCGTCTGGGCGGCGGCGGCGACGATGGTCACCGGAATCCACAGATACGCCATAATCATGCCGGGAATTCCGATGAGGACATGCTTGGGGATCCTTGTCGCGGCGCGCCGCCGCATTCGCATCAAGACAATTCACGCCATGGCTTGGTTTTCAAGCCGGCGCAAGGCATGTAGGAAGAAAGCACAATTGATCGAGCATTCTTGCCACGCTGGCGCGGCCGCGCCGCTGTCGGCATCGCACCGAGTTGGACCGCTCAGCATGAGATCGCCGTTCAGACTGGCAACCCTGGCGCTGCTGGCCTTCGCCGCCTTGGTGGCGGGCGCGCGCGCCAATCCTTCCGTGGTGGTCGATGTCGATACCGGCCAGGTGCTGGAGGCCGAGGATGCGACGCGGCCGTGGCTGCCGGCCTCGACGACCAAGATGATGACGGTCTACCTGGCGCTGAAGGCGATCCACGAGGGGCGGGCGCGGCTCGATTCGCCGTTGCAGGTCTCGGCGCTGGCGGCGAAGCAGCGCCCGGTCAAGATGTACCTGAAGCCGGGCCAGATCATCACGCTCGACAACGCGCTCAAGATCATGCTGGTCAAATCGGCCAATGACCTCGCCTATGTCATCGCCGAGGGCATTGGCGGCTCGGTCGAGAATTTTTCCGCCATGATGAATGCGCAGGCGCGCCAGCTCGGCATGGTCAACAGCCATTTCGTCAACCCGAACGGCTGGGATGCGCCGGGGCACCAGTCCTCGGCGCGCGATCTCGCCATCCTCGCCCGCGCGCTGCTGCGCGATTTCCCGGAATTCGAGAGTTATTTCGACATCGGCGCCGTGGCGCTCGGCAACAAGGTGATGAAGAACACCAACGGGCTGATCGGGCGTTATCCGGGCATCATGGGCATGAAGACCGGCTTCCTGTGCGCCTCCGGCTTCAACGTCGTGGCGGCGGCCTCGCGCGGCGGGCGCCGGCTGGTGGCGGTGGTGCTGGGCGCGATGTCGGGTGCGGAGCGCACCGTCAAGGCGGCGCGGCTGCTCGATGCGGGCTTCGCCTCGCGCGAGAATCTCGGCACGCTCGAGATGCTGCCGGCATCGGGCTATGCGAGCGCGCCGAACATCTGCGAGGCGGTGCGCCATCGCGGTGCGCCGCTCAGCGAGGAATCGGAGGCCGGCCTGCCCACGGCGCAGAATTTCGAGCGGGATGGCGGCAACCCGGCTTACGCCTTCCTGCTGCAAAGCGGGCATAACGCGCCGCAGACGTCCATGATCACGCATAATGCGTCTGGCCGTGCCGTGCTGGTGCCGCGCGACGCTTTCGTGCCGATCCCGGTCTATCTCGGCGCGGCGCCGGGATCGAGCGCGCCGGTGCTCGCGGCGCAACCGCCGGCATCCGCCATCACCACGCAGCCGGCGCTGCCGGCCAGCGCCATGGCGCTGACCGAGCCCGGCGCGCCGCTGTCGCTTTCGGCGAGCAAGTCCGCCGGCAACGCCAAATCCGCCCGCAGGTCGAAACCCGCCGCCCGCAAGGGCCACAAGGCGGCGACCACGAAGAAGGCGCCGCCGGCGGCCAAAGCCGACCAGCGCAAGGCCGATAACAGCAAGGCCGGCAAGGCGCATGCGGGCAAGGCTCATGCGGGTAAGGCGCAAATGGGCAAGGCGCATGCCGGCAAGGCCAAGGCCGCCGCGGCGCAATGAGCGGCCGGGCCGGGCCGCTGCCGCCGATCCCGCTGACCGTCGTCACCGGCTTCCTCGGCGCCGGCAAGACGACGCTGCTCAACCGTGTGTTGCGCGACCCCGCGCTCGCCGATGCGCTGGTGATCGTCAATGAGTTCGGCGAGATCGGGCTCGACCACCTGCTGATCGAGACAGCGCGTGACGGCATCGTGCTGATGGCGGCCGGCTGCCTGTGCTGCACCATCCGGCAGGACCTTGTCTCGACGCTGGAGGACCTGCTGCGCCGGCGCGACAATGGCCGCATGGCGCCGTTCTCGCGCGTGA
Organism: uncultured Alphaproteobacteria bacterium; assembly: GCA_937988775.1. Taxonomy (GTDB): domain Bacteria; phylum Pseudomonadota; class Alphaproteobacteria; order Rhizobiales; family Beijerinckiaceae; genus CALKHP01. Next base: position 17,480 of record CALKHP010000021.1, on the reverse strand, counting down.
TCGTCGAGACGACCGGCCTCGCCGACCCGGCGCCGATCCTGCAAACGACGCTGCAACATCCTTATCTCGGCCTGCGCTACCGGCTCGAGGGCGTGGTCACGGTGGTCGATGCCGTGAATGGGGCAGCCACGATCGAGGCCCACAGGGAAGCGCTGAAACAGGTCGCGGTCGCCGACCGTATCGTGCTGAGCAAGGCGGCGCTCGCCGGGCCGGAGCGCGTGGCGCGGCTGCGGGCGCGGCTCGCGGCCCTCAATCCGCTGGCGCCGGTTATCGATGCCGATGGTGAGATCGACGCGCGCGCGCTCATCGATTGCGGCCTGTACGATCCGGCCTCCAAACTGCCCGATGTCGCGCGCTGGCTCGGCGAGGAGGCGCATCACCATGATCATCACCATCATGGTCATCACCATGCCGGCGCGGCTGCGCATGATCATGACGTGAACCGTCATGACGCGGATATCCGGGCGTTCCATTTCCGCTCCGGCACGCCGGTTTCGCAGGCCGGGCTGACGCGGTTCCTGGCAGCGATGCGCACCGTGCCGGGGCCGCAACTGCTGCGGCTCAAGGGCATCATCGCCATGCGCGACATGCCGGAGCAGCCCGTGGTGGTGCATGGCGTGCAGCATGTGATGCAGCCGCCGTTTCGGCTGGCGCATTGGCCCGATGCTAACCATGATACCCGGTTGGTATGCATCACTCAGGGATTGGACGCCCAGTTCGTTAACCGGCTCTGGTCCAGCTTCGCGCCTGCCTGAACACGCCCCTTTGGCACGGTCCTTGATGCCGTAACGCCCATGGGTTCTCGGGCCGCGGATCGGTTGTCCTGTTTCAGAACAATCGTCCGGTTCGGGAACAATGCAGCCAGGGCGGACGCAACAGCATGTCGTTCTTTGATATTATTTCGGTGGGAGGCATACGGCGCAGCAGGCGCGTGGTGCTGGCCGATCTGCGCGCGCGCGCCAGGCTGGCCGAGCAGCCGGTGCCTGGCTTTCCCGCTTGCAGCGCGGCGCTGCTCGATATCGACGCGGCGGCGAGCCTCGAGCGCGAATGGCGCCAGCTCGCCGGCGCGGCGCTCGAGCCGAATTTCTGCTACGAGCCGGATTTCGCCATCGCCGCCGCGCGTCATCTGCGCGACACGCGCAATGTCCGTTTCGTGATGGTCTGGCACCGTGACGGGGGCGCTCTCGAAGGCGGCGCCGGCGCACGGCTGATCGGCTGCTTCCCGGTGACGGCGAGCCGGACCGATATCGGCGCGGCCCTGCTGCGCGGCTGGCTCAACCCGCAGATCAGCAACGGCACGCCGCTCGTCGACAGTGCCTTCGCGCAAGAGGCGCTCGGCGCTTTCCTCGCCTTTGCCGGCGCGCAAGGCGGCAGCCCGGTCGGTGTGCTGTTTCCGCGCCTGCCGCTCGAGGGCCCGTTCCGCCGGCTGCTCGATGAGACGCTGCAAGCGGCCTCGCGTCCGATCGCCCTGTTCGGGGCCGGATCGCGGGCGATGCTGCGTCTTACCGGCGATCCGGCGCGCGGCCTCTCGGCCAAGAAGAAGAAAGAACTGCGCCGCCAGTATCGCCGGCTCGGCGAACTCGGGATTCTCACCACCGAGAGCGCATCGGGCTTGCAGATCCGCGACCCGATCGAGCATTTCATGGCGCTGGAGGCCGCCGGCTGGAAGGGCAAGGCCGGCACGGCTTTCGTGCAGGACCCCGGCCGCGCCGCCTTCCTGCGCGCGGCGGCGCGCGCGCTCGCCGCCTCGGGGCGCATCAGCGTGGAATCGATCCTGCTCGACGGCAAGCCGATCGCCTGCGGCCTGCTCGCGTGGAGTGGGCGGCAGGGCTATTTCTGGAAGATCACCTATGACGAGGCCTACGCCGCCTATTCGCCCGGCGTGCAACTGACGCTCGCGCTCGCCGAACGGGCGCAGGCGCTCGGCTTCCTCGAGGCCATCGATTCCTGCGCCATCAGCGATCACCCGATGATCGACCATGTCTGGCGCGACCGCCTCGCCGTCGCCGACGTGATGGTGCCGCTTTCGACCCGGTCGGCGCTGCGTTTCAGTCTCGCGAAAGCCCGCGAAGGCGCCAAGCGGGACCTGCGCGCCCGCGTCAAATCCACACTCTACAAATTACAGGGAAGGACAGTATCATGAGCCGCAAGACACCGCTTCTGGTCGCCCGCGATCCGGCCGACTGGACCAACGCATTCCCGCAGCGCCATTTCGCAACGCGCCACGCACTCAGCGAACACCGGCTGTTGCAACTCGACCGCCTGATCGAGCTTGCCCGCTCGATGCCGGGCGACCGCATCGAATATAACGGCAACCAGGCTCAGCACGGCGTCGCGCCCGAGAAGCAGCCGGTCGTCGATCTCGCCCCGGCCGAGATCGTCGAGCGCATCGAGACGGCGGGCGCCTGGATGGTGCTGAAGCGCGTCGAGAGCGACCCGGCCTACAAGGCGCTGCTCGACGAGGTGCTCGGCGGCGTGGCGCGCCAGCGCGGCTACCAGAGCCTGCACGAGGCCGGTTTCGACGATATTGAGGGCTATATCTTCATCTCGTCGGCGAGATCGACGACGCCGTTCCATTTCGATGCGGAAGAGAACCTGTTCGTCCAGATCAAGGGCCACAAGTTCTTCCACATCTTCGACAATGACGATCGCGCGCTGGTCTCGGACGAGGATCTCGAGATCAACCCGGCCCGGCACCGCAACATCGCCTATAAGGAGGAGTTCGAGGAGCGCGCCGTGGTCTATGAGATGGATGCGGGCGACGGCATGTTCACGCCGCATCTGTGGCCGCACTGGGTGCGCACCGGCGACAGCTATTCGATCTCGATGGCGATCACCTGGAAATCCGCTCCCGTGATCCGCATGAACAAGCTGCTCGCCGCCAACGGCCTGATGCGCAATCTCGGCCTGCCGCAGGCGGCGCCCGGCCGCCGTCCGGCCTGGGACGCGGCCAAGGTCGCGCTCTATAGCGCCTCGCGCGCCGTGATCGAGCCGCTGCGCCGCTCGGAAGGCATGCGGCGCATGCTGCGCGGCCTGGTGTTCGGCCAGAAGGCCAACTACTTCTACAAGACGCGCCAGACCTGAGCCTGCCGGTCTCGTCCCGGACTTGATCCGGGACCCAGCCCCGCAAACATTTCAGCCGTCATCGGCGGGCTTGACCCGCCGATCCCGCTTGGACGTGCACTTTCGGGTGGATGCCGGGTCAAGCCCGGCAAAGGACGGCGCGGTTCCTCAACCTCTTGCCCCGGACTTGATCCGGGACCCAGCGGCATTGGCGGGCAGCGGTCTTCGCGTCGCGACCGGCCATTGGTCGTCGGGGAATGACAGCGATGGTTTGAATTACCCTTGCCGGCGCACCGCATCGGCATCGACGCCGACATAGGCCGCCGCCTCGACGATCTGATGCCAGGTCGCCTCGTCGACCGGGATGCCCTCGGCGCCGCGCTTGGCGCGGGCGGCGCGCTCGGGATCGCCGGGCATCATCACGGGCTTGGCCGGATCGCGCGGCGCGGAGCTTTTCAGGTAGTCGACATAGGCGGACAGGCGCGCCTCGCGCGTCGCTTGATCGGCGCCGAGCCGCGCCGGGTCGATGATGATGCCGAACAGGTTGTTGATCACCACGTCGGCGGTCAGCGCCTGATCGACGCTGGTGCCGCGCCCGATCAGCGCCGACAGGATCTCGGCCATGATCGAGAGCCCCGAGCCCTTGTGCTCGCCGAAGGCGAGCAGGGCGCCGATCGGCTTCTCGAACATCACGCCCGGCTCGGTGGTCGGGTGGCCGTCGCGGTCGAGCAGCGTGTCGGGGCCGACCTGCTCGCCCTTGTTGAGCGCGACGCGGACCTTGCCGAGCGCGATGCGGCTGGTGGCGAAATCGAGGATCAGCGGCTCGCCGCCGGCACGCGGAATGCCGATGGTGTGCGGGTTGGTGCCGAGCCGGCCCTCGCGGCCGCCGAACGGCGCCACGGGGGCGCGCGCATGGGCGACATTGACCCAGTAGAGCGCGACCAGCCCCTGCTCGGCGGCAAGCTCGGCATAGTGGCCGATGCGGCCGATATGATGCGCGTTGACGAGGTTGAGCACGCAGACGCCGTGCTGGCGCGCGACATCGCAGGCGCGGTTCACCGTATCGAAGGCGACCTTCTGGCCAAGCGCGACATGCGCGTCGACGACGAGGAAACTGCCGTCGGCGATCAGGTCCTGCGGCGTGTTGGAGGGTTTCAGGTCGCCGCGCCGGATGCCGTCGACATAGGTCGGGATCATGCCGACGCCGTGGCTGTCATGGCCGGAGAGATTGGCCTTGACCAGATGTCGGGCGAGTTCGGCGCAGGCGGCCTCCGGCCAGCCGGCTTTCAGAAAGATCGCGCGCGTGACCCTGTCGAGCGTCTCCGCCGCGATAAGCTGCATCTTTGCCATTCTAGCTGGAACCTTCCTGGATCGGGATCACGCGAGGGGGCGGCAGGCGCCCCACGCGCCTCACTCAGTGCGGTATCGCAGAAAAGCCCGCCGGCGATCAACGCCTTTTCCGGATGGTCGCGCGTCTCGGGGCGAGGCTTCCGGCCGGGACGGGCGGCCCCGCGGGCATATGCGACACGCCGCGCTGCGCGGCGCGGCAAGAAATGCAATCGAACAAAGGTATCGGTAACAATCGGCGACAGCGCTGTTGACGCGGAGGTTGGCGACTGAAAACATGCCGGGACGCGGCTGGGGATCGGCCGGGCGGAACCTTCCGCGAGAGGAAGGGATTCTGATAACGTTTGGGAGCGAGATGACGATGAAATCTCCGATAAAGAGCACCGTGATCTACGGTGCTGCCGCGTCGCTGGCCATCATGATGGCGGCGCCGGCTTTTGCGCAGGAAAAGGTCACGGTCTGGTGGGTCAAGGGCTTCTACAAGTCCGAGGATGACGCGCTGTACGCCGCGATCAAGAAGTTCGAGGACGCGACCAAGATCAAGGTCGACCTGTCGCAATACGCCGTGCAGGACATGATTCCGAAGACCGTCTCGGCGCTCGATGCCGGCACGCCGCCCGATGTCGCCTATGCCGACGTCTACGACTTCCAGGTCACCGGCAAATGGGCCTACGAGGACAAGCTCGCCGACCTGACCGACGTGCTCACGCCGATCAAGGACCGCTTCGAGCCGGCCGCGCTGTCGACGACCTTCCTGTTCGATGCCGCCGCCAAGAAGAAGGCCTATTACGCCTTCCCGCTCAAGCAGCAGACGATGCATATCGAGATCTGGTCCGACCTGCTCGAGAAGGCCGGCTTCAAGGTCGCCGACCTGCCCAAGGACTGGAAGGGCTATTGGGACATCTGGTGCTCGAAGGTGCAGCCGGCGCTGCGCAAGGCGACCGGCAAGCGCGATTACGCCGTCGGCTTCCCGATGGGCGTCGATTCCAGCGACTCGTTCTTCTCGTTCCTGACCTTCATGGACGCCTATAACGTCAAGCTGGTCGATGATGACGGCAAGCTGCTCGTCGACGACCCGAATGTGCGCAAGGGCCTGATCAGCGCGCTGACCGACTATGTCGCGCCCTATCAGAAGGGCTGCACGCCGCCGTCCTCGACGAGCTGGAAGGACCCGGACAACAACGTCGCCTTCGCCAACCGCACCATCGTCATGACCCATAACGCGACGATCTCGATCGCCGCCAAGTGGATGGACGACATGAACAACGAGCGCCTGTCGGCCGAGGAGCGGGCCAAGGCGAAGGATTATTACGAGAACGCCATCGTCACGACCGGCTTCCCGAACAAGCCGGACGGCTCCAAGCCGGTCTACCGCACCGCCGTGAAAACCGGCGTGGTGTTCAAGGACGCCAAGAACCTCGAGAACGCCAAGAAGTTCGTCGCCTTCCTGCTGAAGGAAGAGAACCTGCGGCCCTATGTCGAAGGTTCGCTCGGACGCTGGTTCCCGGTGACCAAGGAAGGCCAGAAGAGCCCGTTCTGGGCGGCCGACAAGCATCGCCGTTCGGTGCGTGACCAGTACGCCTCGGGCGTCGTGCCCTTCGAGTTCACCAAGAACTACAAGTTCACGATCCTCAACAACGAGAACGTGTGGGCCAAGGCGATGAACCGGGTTGTCAACGAGAAGGTTCCGGTCGACAAGGCGGTCGATGAGCTGATCGCCCGCATCAAGCAGGTCGCCGGCTAAGCCACTTCCGTGGGGCGGCCGCGGCGCGGATCGCGGCCGCCCCTCTTCGGAGCCAGGAACAAGAAAAAGGAATCCGCCCGATGGCGACGAGCAATGCCCCGTCCGCCGCAGTGCTGCTGGAGGCACCGGCCGAAAAAAGACGCCTGACAACCTGGGAATTCTGGGGGCTGATGCTGATCGTCCCCTATGTGGCGCTGTTCGTCCTGTTCGTGCTGTACCCGGTGATCTACGGCTTCTGGCTCGCGCGCCATCCGCACAGCTATATCGACCTGATCGACGATCCGATCTTCTTCCGCACCGTCATCAACACGCTGATCTTCGTGGTGGTCGGCGTCCTGATCAAGATGGCGCTGGCGCTCGGCCTGTCGGGCTTCTTCATGCAGACGCGGCCGTGGATCCGCTGGCTCTCGGTGCTGTTCATCCTGCCGTGGGCGGTGCCCTCGATCCCGACCATCCTGTCGGTGCGCTTCATGCTCAACCCCGAATGGGGCATGATCAACACGCAGATTTTCCGGTTGACCGGCGAGGACGGGCCGAACTGGCTCAACGATCCGACGCTGGCCCTGGCGCTCGCCATGGCGATGCATATCTGGAAATCGCTGCCGTTCTGGACGCTGATCCTGCTCGCCGGCCGGCTCTCCATCGCCGGCGACCTCTATGAGGCGGCCTCGATGGACGGCGCCACGCGCTGGCAGAAATTCCTGCATGTCACCTGGCCCTCGATGCAGGCGCTGTTCCTGACCTGCACCTTCCTGTCGATGATCTGGACCATCGGCGACTTCAACAGCGTCTACCTCTTGACCGGCGGCGGGCCGGCCGATCTGACGCATGTGCTGGCGACGCTCGGCATCCGTTATCTGCGCCTCGACCGGGTCGACATGGCGATGGCGACGATCATCTTCGCGATGCCGCTGATCCTGCCGCTGGTCTACATCATGATGAAGCGGTTCTCGAAATGAAGCTGCCAGATCGCCAAACCGTCGCCACCGACGCGAAGCTCCTGCTGATCGCGATTCCCGTCGCGATCTGGACCATCCTGCCGATCTACCACATGTTCCTGTTCGCGATTTCGCGCAAGGATTCGGCGTTTTCCGGCAATATCTGGCCGTCTCATCCGACGTTCGGCAATTTCGTGACGGTGTTCAAGGAACAGCATTACTTCCTGAACCATTTCTGGCTGCAGTTCTGGAACTCGCTGTTCATCGCGGTGATGACCGGCGTGCTGACGCTGCTGATCGCGACCGCGGCGGCCTTCGCCGTCAGCCGCCTCAAGGTGCGCGGCGGGCGCTGGGTGATGAACCTGGCGCTGTTCACCTATTTCATCCCGGCCGCCTTCCTCGCCGTGCCGATGTATCGCACCATGGGGCTCTACGGGCTGCTCAACAGCCAGTGGTCGCTGATCCTCGCCATGGTGACGATCGCCTCGCCCTATGCGATCTGGGTGCTGAAACAGGCTTCCGACAAGCTGCCCTACGAACTCGACGAAGCGGCGGTGATGGACGGCGCCACGCCGGTCCAGCTGTTCCGGCTCGTCTACCTGCCGCTGATGATGCCCTCGCTGGTGGCGATCGGCATCTATGCGCTGCTGCTGGCCTGGAACGAATACCTGTACGCGTTCCTGCTGCTGTCCAAGGACACCAGCATCACGCTGCCGGTGGCGCTCGGCAACTTCCTGTCAGCCGATGATTCGCCGTGGGAACTGCTGATGGCGACCGGCTTCATCTACGCCCTGCCGCCGGCGGCGATCTACTACGTCTTCCGGCGCTATATGGTCGGCGGCCTGACGGCCGGCGCGGTCAAGAGCTGAGCGCGAGCGCCGATGCGGCAGCCGGGGCCGGGCTTGCCGCTCAGGCGGGCTCGGCCATGCCGCCGGCAAGCGGGAAACTGCCGACGATGGTGAAGCGCGCGGCGCGCCCGTCCTGCCGGAACAGCACCAGCCGATCGATGGCGATGGCGGGGTCGGGCACCTCGGCGGCGAAGCTCTCGACCAGGCTATCGTGGCAAAGCGGGCGCAGGTCGGCATCGAGCGGCCCGGTCAGCGTCATGTGGAAGCGGTATTCGTCGCGCGCGTAAGGATAGCCCCAGTCGCGCAGCATGTCGCGCTGCCGGGGCGTCAGTGCCTCGGGATTGCGGCGCGCGATATCGGCTTCCGAGAGCGGCGCGCGGAACGGTTCGAATGCCTCGACGGTGGCGCGTTCGAGGCCGGCGATCGCGGGAACGGCGGCGTCCTCGGCCGGCACCAGCGCGATGAAGCGGTTCAGCAGCGCCACTTTGAGCGGCAGCGCGGCCACGCCCGGCTGGTGGGTGGCGAAATTGGCCGCCATGGCGAGAAGCTCGCCCTCGTCGCGGCCTTCGCCGAGATGGAACGGCGCCTTCAGCGTGGCGTGGAAGCCGTAGCGGGCGGGCTCGGCGGTGACGGCGCGCTGGCCGGTTTCCGAGAAACCGGCGAAGGAGATCAGCGCCACGTCCTCGCCGGTCGCGGCGTCGTAACCCAGGATGCCGGAGCCGAAACGCCACAGGGCGCTATCGGGGGCGGGGGCGAAATACAGCGCGTAACGCGCCGGTTCGGCCGCCATCAGAACGCCCGTCATCAGAACGCCCGCCTGCCGGCGCAGAACGATTCCGTGACCACCGGCGTCTGGCCAACGAAGCGGAAGCGCAGGATGTCGGCGCGCAGGCCCGGCTTGAGCCGGCCGCGATCGGCGAGCCCGACCATGTCGGCGATGCGCCAGGTGACCTTGGCCATGGCGTCGGGCAGCGCGATGCCGTGGCGCCGCGTCAGGGTCTCGACCGCCTGCAGCAGGCTGGCCGGCACGTAATCGGACGAAATGCCGTCGAGCAGGCCTTTTTCCGCCATCAGCGCCGCCGAGACGCCGCTCGAATGCGAGCCGCCGCGCACGATGTTCGGCCCGCCGAGGATGGTGCTGAGCTTGTGGCGATGGGCAGCGGCGGCGGCTTCCTCGGTGGTGGGGAATTCCGAGATCACCGCGCCGCAGGCGGCGGCGTCCTCGACATCGGCGAGCGTGGTGTCGTCATGGGTGGCGAGCGGCAGGCCGCGGTCGCGGAACATGGCGATGACGCGCGGCCGGTTGGCCGCGACATTGGCCGGGCCGCGCTCGAGGCGCAGCGCCACGTCGCGATCGAATTCGCTCTCGGTCTTCTCGCCGCCGCCGATGGTGTAGGTCCTCAGATCAGCCATGTTGCGCCACTGGCGCTGGCCCGGCGTGTGATCCATCAGCGAGACGAGGCCAAGCAGCGGATGGTCGCGATAGGGCGTGATATCCTCGACCGTGCTCGAGCCGGTCAACTCGCAGCGGATATGGATCTTGTGTTCGATGCGGAACAGGCCCTCGTCCATGCCGGTCGCCACCGCCTCGATGACCTGGCCGAAAATATCGCGCCGGTAGTCCTTGTCGCCGGAGACGGCGCCGGCGCAGAGCGCGTCGAACACCGTGGTGACGCCGGCCGCCGCCATCTGCGCGTCATGGGCGAGCGCGGCTGCGAGCCCGTTCGGCCAGAACACTTTCGGGCGCGGCATGAAATGCTTTTCCATGTTGTCGGTATGCATTTCGATCAGGCCGGGCGAGACATAGTCGCCCGCGCAATCGATGGCGCCGGGCGCGCTGCTCGCGCCGCTCTCGACGGACAGGATGCCGGTCTCGTCGAAGACAAGCGTGCCGCGTCTCGTCTCGGTCTCGAGGATCAGTTCGGCATTGGTCAGGATTGTCGGCATGGCTGTTTCCGTCAGGGCGCGGCGCGATATTGGCTGAGATCGAAATGGCGGGTGGCGACGCGCTCGCGCGTCTCCTCGTCATGGAAGATGCCGACAATCGCGGCACCGTCATGACGGGCTTCGTTGATCAGGTCGACGACGATGCGCCGGTTGTCACCGTCGAGGGAAGCGGTCGGCTCGTCAAGCAGCAGGATCGGCGCCGGATCGACGAAGCTGCGCGCGATATTGACGCGCTGCTGCTCGCCGCCCGAAAACGTCGCGGGCGCCAGCCGCCACAGGCGCTCGGGCAGGTTGAGCCGGCGCAGCATGGCGCTGGCGCGTTGCGTCGCCTCGTCATCATCGACACCGCGCGCCAGCAGCGGGTCCTTGACGATCTCGATGGTGGGCACGCGCGGGATGACGCGCAGGAACTGGCTGACCCAGCCGAGGGTGCTGCGGCGCAGCGCGAGCACGGTGCGCGGGCGCGCGCTGACGAGATCGATGAGGCGGCCGCCATGGCGGACCTCGACCGTGCCGCGCGTCGGCCGGTAATTGCCGTAGAGCATGCGCAGCACGGTGGATTTGCCGGCGCCCGAGACGCCGGTCAGGATGACGGCCTCGCCGCGCGCGAGGTCGAGCGAGACGCCGGCCACGACCGGGATCACCGTGCCGCCCTGGTTGTGCAGCGTGAAATCCTTGGCGAGATCGCGCACGCGCAGCATCAGGGCCTGGTCCATTGCCTGATCATCCGCGCCCTCTTGGCCATGCGCGATGACAGGCGTGTGACGCGCGTCCATCAAATCCATCATGTCAGCACCGCCGAGGTGAGCAACTGGGTATAGGCATGGTGGGGATCGTCGAGCACCTGATCGGTCAGGCCTTCCTCGACGACATGGCCGTCCTTCATGACGATGAGCCGGTCGGTGAGCAGGCGCGCAACGGCGAGATCATGCGTGACGATGACCGCCGCGATGCCGAGATCGCGCACCAGCACGCGCAGCAGGTCGAGAAGGCGCGCCTGCACCGAGACGTCGAGCCCGCCGGTCGGCTCGTCCATGAACACGATGCGCGGCCCCGAGACCAGCACGCGGGCGATCTGCAGGCGCTGCTGCATGCCGCCGGAGAATTGTCCGGGCCGATCGTCGATGCGGCTCGAATCGATCTCGACGCGGCCGAGCCAGTCCTCGGCCGCCGCGCGGATGTCGCCGTAATGGCGACTGCCTGCATCGATCAGCCGCTCGCCGACATTGCCGCCGGCGGAAATCCCCATGCGCAGCCCGTCGCGCGGGCTCTGGTGCACGATGCCCCAGGCGGTGCGCATCAGGCGGCGCCGCGTCGGCTCATCGAGCGCGAACAGGTCGAAGCTCTCGCCCTCGAGCGTGATGGCGATGCGGCCGGCGCTCGGGCGTGCGAGACCCGCGAGGCAGCGCAGCAGGGTCGATTTGCCCGAGCCCGATTCGCCGACGATGCCGAGCACCTCGCCCGGCCACAGCGAGAAGGAGATGTCGCGGCAGCCGATGCGGTCGCCGTAGAGCTTGGTCAGGCCCTCGACCGAGAGGACTGGTGCCGCGTCGTCGGCGAGGCTCGGCTGGGCGGCGGCGCTCATGGCGCGTCCTCCGGCTGGCGCGCATCGACGAGCTTCATCGCCTCGGCGCTCGCCAGCATGGCGCCGGCATGGCCGGCTTCGCGGCGCTCCTCGCAATATTCGCTGTCCGAACACACGAACATGCGGCCGCCGCGATCATCGATCACGACCTCGTCGAGATAGGTCTTGGTCGTGCCGCACAGCGCGCATGGCGTGCTCCAGCGCTGCACGGTGAACGGGTGGTCCTCGAAATCGAGGCTGCGCACGCGCGTATGCGGCGGGATGGCGTAGATGCGCTTTTCGCGGCCGGCGCCGAACAGTTGCAAAGCCGGCGACATATTCATCTTCGGATTGTCGAATTTCGGGATCGGCGACGGCGCGGTGACATAGCGCTCCGCGACCGCGACCGGATAGTCATACGAGGTCGCGACATGGCCGTAGCGCGCAATATCCTCGTATAATTTGACATGCATCAGGCCGTATTCGCCATAGCCATGCATCTTGCGCGTCTCGCGCTCGCTCGCCTCGAGTTTTCGCAAGGGTTCGGGCATCGGCACCTGGTAGACGATGATCTGGCCGGCGCTTAGCGGCGTTTCGGGAATGCGGTGGCGGGTCTGGATTACGCTCGCGGCGCGCGTCTTCTCGGTGGTCGCGACATGGGCGACGCGGCTGAAGAAGCGCCGGATCGAGACGGCGTTGGTGGTGTCGTCGGCGCCCTGGTCGATGACCTTGAGCGTGTCGGACGGGCCGATCAGCGCGGCGGTGACCTGCATGCCGCCGGTGCCCCAGCCGCGCGCCAGCGGCATTTCGCGGCTGGCGAACGGCACCTGATAGCCGGGGATCGCCACCGCTTTCAGGATGGCGCGGCGGATCATGCGTTTCGACTGCTCGTCGAGATAGGCGTAATTATAGTGCTGCTGCGCGGGCGCGGTCATTCGGCGGCCTCCGGCATGGTGGCGCCTTGCGCGTGCGCGGCGCGCTCGGCACGGATGCGGCGGATCAGTTCCAGTTCGGCCTGGAAATCGACGTAATGCGGCAGCTTGAGATGCTCGACGAAGCCCGCCGCCTCGACATTGTCGCTGTGGTAAAGCACGAATTCCTCCTGCTGCGCCGGGTAGACGACCTCCTCGCCGAGCGCGCGCGCCTTGAGCGAGCGGTCGACGATCGACATCGCCATCGCTTTGCGCTCGGCATGGCCGAAGCTGAGCCCGTAGCCGCGCGTGAATTGCGGCGGCACATGCTTCGAGCCGGCGAATTGGTTGACCATCTGGCATTCGGTCAGGGTCAGGTCGCCGAGATCGACCGGGAAGCCGAGTTCCTCCGGCGTGAATTCGACCGCGACCTCGCCGAGCCTTATTTCGCCGACAAAAGGATGGTTGTGGCCGAAGCCGCGTTGCACCGAATACGCGAGGCCGAGCAGGAAACCCTCGTCGCCGCGCGCCAAGGTCTGCAGGCGCACGTCGCGCCCGGCCGGGAAGCTGAGCGAATCGCGAGTGATGTCGGTCGGGGCCGGGTCGCCGGCGGCGGGCTGCTCGACCTCAAGCAGGCCCTCCTGGCCGAGAATATCGGGCACGCGCGCCATCACCGCATCGAGCGGCGCATCGGCGGGGCGGGCTTCAGGTGTGGCGGCGCTCTCCTCGCCAAGCGTAAAATCGAACAGGCGATGGGTGTAGTCGTAGGTCGGGCCCAGCACCTGCCCGCCCGGCAGATCCTTGTAGGTCGCCGAGACGCGGCGGCGCACGCGCATCGTGCTCGTGTCGAGCGGTTCGCTCGAACCGAAGCGGGCCAGCGTGGTGCGGAAGGCGCGCAGCAGGAAGATCGCCTCGACGGCATCGCCCTGGGCCTGTTTCAGGGCAAGCGCCGCGAGATCGGCATCGTAGAGCGAGCCCTCGCTCATCACCCGCGCCACGGCCGTGCCCATCTGCTCGCGGATTTGCGCCAGCCTGAGTTCCGGCACGGAAGGGTTGCCACGGCGGGTTTCGGCGAGCAGGTCGTAGCTGGCGAGGATGGCGGCCTCGCCGCCCTTGACGGCAACATACATCAGAGGGCCCCCTGTGCTGTTTCGAGGCGGAGCGAGCGCGGCAGGCCGATGATGCTGCTGCCTGCCGCCAGCACGACATCGACGCCGCGCGGATATTGCCGGTTGTTCAGCGCAAGCTGGCGCCAGAAGCCGGCCGGCAGGCCGGCGGGCGCGATCTGGCGCGTGTCGGGAATGCCGGGGCCTGCGAGCGTCACGGGGCGGCCGCCCTCAAGGCCGGCGCATTGCAGGATGACGGTCGCCGAACGGTCGGGATAGAGATCGTCGCCGGCGGGGAAGGCGGCAAGCTCCGGTTCGCCGGGCGCGCCGGTCAGCACGGCGAAACGCGCCTCGGCCGGTTGCTGCGCCAGCGGCGCGGCGGTGTGGAAGCGCAGCCAGTCGGCGACCGGCGCGCCAAGGCCGGGCGCGAGCCAGAGCGGCGTTTCGTAGTCGGCGAGCGTCAGCAGCAGCGCGGCCCCGGCCGGCGTGAGCCCCGGCGGCGGGGTCAGCGCGCCGCCGAGCCGTTCGATGCGGCCGGGGTGGCTGAGCGCGTCGAGCAGGTGGCGGAACGCTTCTTGCGATTCGAGCACGGCATCGGTGAAACCGGCGGCGAGCGGCTGGTCCATGCTCATTCTCCGCGCACGAGGGTGAAGAAATCGACCTTGGTGGCCGCCGCCTTGCGCGAGGCGAGGTCGCGGGCCGCCTGCTGGGCTTTTCCGAGCCGGGCGATGGCCGGCGCCAGCTGGTCGGGCGCGTCCTGCATCAGCGCGTCGATGATCGCGGCGCTCTCGGCCTTGGCCCTGTCGGTGCCGAGCGCGTAGGAAAAGCCCATCGTGCCGCTTTCGAGCCGCACCACGCAGCGCGTCGTCGTCGCCTCGCCGAGGTTGAAGCGGTCGCCGGTGCCGCCGGCGCGCGCCTGCACCATCACCGTGCCGGTCTCGGCCGGCTTCAGCGTCGTGAAGGCGGGGCGGGCTCCGCGCGGCAGCATGTCATCGAGTTCGGCGGCGCTGGCGCGGGCGAGGATTGCCATCCAGCGCTGGCGCGGTGTTGTGGAGGTGGCCCCGGTCGTCATTGACAATGCCTTGCTCGCTGTGTCCGTGTATATGTCTAGACATATTCACTTGCTTGGTAAAGGTCTATACATTTGGTATGACGCGACCATGACGATGGACGATCTCACGCAGGGCGATGCCGCGCCGTTGTGGCGGCGCATCGCCGACGAACTGGCGGCGGCGATCGCGGCCGGCCGTTACAAGGCCGGCGAGGCGCTGCCGACGGCGCTCGCCCTGTCCGAGCGCCATGGCGTGCACCGCCATACGGCGCGGCAGGCGCTGCTGCATTTGCAGCAGATGGGGCTGGTTTCGGTCGAGCGCGGGCGCGGCAGCTTCGTGACGCAGCCGCATCTGCCGTACCGCATCGGCCGCCGCGTCAGTTTTCGCAGCAATGCGGGCGCGGCCGGTGCGCGCGCGCAAGGCGAGGTGCTTTCGGTGGCGACCGTGCCGGCCGAGGATGTGCCGGCGCTGGCGCTCGACCTCAGCGTCGGCACGCCGCTCTGGCTGATCGAGACGCTCGGGCGCACCGGCGGCACGGCGCTGTCGGCGGCGACGCATTATCTGGAGGCGGCGCGCTTTCCGGCCTTCGACCGGCATCTGGCGGCAGGCGAAGCCTCGATCACGCGGGCGCTCGCGGCCTCGGGCGTCGCCGATTACGTCCGGCTCCGCACGGCGCTGACGGCGCGCCCGGCGAGCGCGGCCGAGGCGGCGCTGCTCGAGACGGTGCCGGGCGCGGCGCTGATGGTCAGCCGCGGCCTTGACGGCACGCCGGACGGGCGGCCGCTGCATCTGGTGGTGGCGCTGTTCGTCGCCGAGCGGGTCGAATTCCTGATCGAGCCGGATGCGCCGGGCGAGCGGGCATAATCCGGACACACAATCGCGCCATCAGGCGCGCCATGCCGCGCCGATTCATCTATAAGCCGGATGAGCCGAATCGGCGTGGATGCGAGCTCCTGGTGTCCCGATGCGCTGTTCCTGGGTGTGGTCCGCGACGATAATCCGCCTGGTCGCCTTCGTGGCTCTCCTGGCGTTGCACGGGCTTGGCGGCCCGGCTTTCGCGCAATCGGACGATCGCACCAGGCTCGACGGCATCAAGACCGAGCTTGGCCAGATCGAGGCCGCCGCGCAACAGCGCGATACCTCGGACGCCGCCCTGCAGGCGCTGCGCGCGCGCGTCGATCCGATCCAGGACGAGTTGCGCGCCATCATCGCGCGCCAGACGCCGCGCCTTGCCGCGGCAAAGTCGAGGCTCGACCAACTCGGCCCGAAGCCGGAGGCCGGCAAGGGCCCGCCCGAAAGCGCTGACGTTGCCAAGGAGCGCGACGATCAGGAGAAGCAGCGCGCCGAGAGCGACGACATCCTGCGGCTCGCCCGGCTGATGAGCGTGCAGGGCACCCAACTCCAGGCGTCGATCGCCGAACGGCGCCTGACCAGTTTCGCGCGCGAGGTGTTCCGGCGCAGTTCCAGCATCGTCAGCCCGCTGCTATGGGGCGAGGCGATCGGCTCGCTGCCGCGCGAGGGCCATGCGCTCGCCCAGTTCTTCCGCAATGCGCAGGCCTCGCTCGCCGCCGGGCCGGACCGGACGCAGCTTCTGGTGCTGCTCGCCATCGTGGTGCTGATCATCGCGGCCGCGTTGCCGTTCCGCCGCCTGATCTGGCGGCTCGACAGCCGCGATCCCGAGGTGCTCGACCCGTCGAAGCGGCGCCGCGCCATCGCCGCCTTGCGCATCGTGCTGATGCGCGTGGCGGCGGCGGCGCTGTTCGTGGTGATGTGCAGCGGCGCGCTGGAACTGTTCGACCTGCCGAGCGGCCTGCGCGACGTGATCACGGCGCTGTTCTGGGGCCTGGCGGTGATCTTCGCCATTCGCGGTCTCGCCAAGGCGGTGCTGGCGCCCGAGGCGCCGGGCTGGCGGCTGTTCGGCGATAACGAGATCAGCGTGCGCTACCTGTCGGAACTGGCGACCACGGTGCCGTCCGCGCTGGTGATCGGGCGCGTGCTCGATGTCCTCAACCAGGCGATCGCCGCAAGGCTGACGGTGACGGTGCTGACCAAGGGCCTGTTCGCGGCGATCGTGGCACTACTCATCGTGCAGGCGCTGCGCCGCATGCAGGAAGCGCCGGTCACGGCGCTCGACGAGGTCGAGGACAGGAGCGCCAACCTGCCGCCGGCGGTGCCGACGCGCGTGCCGTTCCGGCTGCTGCTCGGCTCGGGCGCCTTCGCGATCCTCGCCGCCGACCTGCTCGGCTATATCGCGCTCGCCGCCTATCTCTCCAATCAGGTCGTCTGGGTGGTGTGCGTCGGCACGCTGCTGGCGCTCAGCGTCATCCTGATCGACGAGGTCATCGGCCAGGCGCTGTCCTCGCGCGGCCATTTCGGCTCCTTCGTGCAATCGACCATCGGCATCGAGGCCGGCTCGGTGGAACAGGCCGCGGTGCTGTTCACCGGGCTGATGCGGGTGGTGGTGTGGATCGCGGCGATCTTCCTGGTGCTGGCGCCGTGGGGGGTCGACGGCAATGACGCCTTCTCGGCGCTCAGGGCCGCATTCTTCGGCTTCAGCATCGGCGGCATCACCATCTCGCTGTCGGTGGTGGCGGCAGCCATCGGCACGTTCATCGCCACGGTGATCATCACGCGCGCCATGCGGCGCTGGCTCGAGACGCGCTACCTGCCGATCACCGGGCTCGATCTCGGGTTGCGCAACTCGATCCTGACGATTTTCGGCTATGTCGGCGTGATGCTGGCGGCGGTGCTGGCGCTCGCCCAGCTCGGCTTCTCGCTCGAGCGCCTGACGCTGGTGGCCGGCGCGCTGTCGCTCGGCATCGGCTTCGGCCTGCAATCGATCGTCAACAATTTCGTGTCCGGCCTGATCCTGCTGTGGGAACGGCCGATCCGCGTCGGCGACTGGATCGTCGTCGGCGCCGATCAGGGCATCGTCAAGCGCATCAACGTGCGCGCCACCG
>CALKHP010000020.1 GCA_937988775.1 uncultured Alphaproteobacteria bacterium | reverse complement strand
TCTAGAGGGCTATGGCGAAAACGTAGTGATCATCACTATCGGTCGTGGCCCGCCATTTGCCTCGCAAATTAGCCGAATACGCTGTTCAGCCCGGTGTTTGCGGCGCGACGGCCCATTGTTTCCAACAGTCACTGGCCGGGAAAGCAGCGCGAGAAGAGCCGCGCCAACGTGCATTTGACAGGGATCGGTTCGAGGAAGATAGCTGCACCGGAACATGGCTACCGGGATTGAATGATGATCGAGGAACTGCTGGCGCGCAACAAGACGTGGTCCAAGGAGCGCAGGGCCGAGCAGGCCGATTATTTCGAACGTCTGTCGAATTTGCAGGAGCCGGAATATCTCTGGATCGGCTGTTCCGACAGCCGCGTACCGGCCAACGTGATCGCCGGGTTGGAGCCGGGCGAGGTGTTCGTGCACCGCAACGTCTCCAACCTGATCCACCCTGCCGACCTCAACATGCTTTCCGTCGTCGAGTTTGCGATCAACCAGCTGCCGGTGAAGCACATCATCATTTGCGGGCATTATGGTTGCGGCGGCGTGCGGGCCGCGGTCAGCGGCAAGCGTTTCGGCCTGATCGATCATTGGCTGCAACCGATCCGCGATGTCGCCGAGACGCGTTTCGAGTGCAAGGATTGCGGCACCTGGAGCGACACCGATCTTGACCGGCTGTGCGAGGCTTCGGTGGCGGCCCAGGTGCAGCGCCTCGCCCGCACGCCGATCCTGCAGGCGGCATGGAAGGCCGGCAAGGACATCTCGATCCATGGATGGGTCTACGGCCTGCATGACGGGTTGCTGTCCGATCTCGAATGCACCGTGACCGGCGCATGATATGGTTCGGTCTTGCCGATGACGACGGGTACGGTGCCGGGTCCAGGGGCGATCGATGCCGGAATGCGAACATGATTTCCCTTTTCAAGACGCGGCTGCGGCCATACGCAGCGGCGGGGTAAAGCCGGCTTCTATCCGGGGAGAGCGTCGTGGCGCGGGCACCTGACGTCAGGTCGACCGCCGGCAAGCGGTTGCCGGTCCGGGAACATGTTGCGCTGCTGATCATCGGCGCCGGCCCGGCCGGGCTTGGGGCGGCGCTCGAAGCGGCACGGCAGGGCGTGCACACGGTCCTCATTGACGAGCACCCGGTCGAACAGGGCCTGATCGGCCTCGATATCCCGTTTCATTTCGGCGGCCGCATGGCGGGGCGCAGCGCCTCCGCCATGGAGCGGCTGGTCGAGGCCGATCCGCGCCTCGCGGAAGCGTTCGAGGCCGGCGTCGACGTCCGGCTCGGCGTCGCGGCCTGGGGGCTGTTCTCGCCGCGTGACGGGCAGCGCTGGGTGCGGGAGCGCGTGGCCGGCCTGAGCGATGGCCAGGATGCCTGGTTCATGAGCTTCGACGCCGCAATCATCGCCACCGGGCGGCGCGATTTCGGCCTGTCCTTTCCCGGCTGGGATTTGCCGGGCGTGATGGGCGTCACGGCCGCCGATGCGGCGCTCAGGCGCTACGATGCATTCTCAGGCCGCGATCTGGTGATCCTCGGCTCCGGCATCGAGGCGACCGGCTTCGCGCAGGCAACCCTCGCCGCCGGATGCCGGGTCGCGGCGCTGATCGAGGCGGCCGACGCCCCCCTCGACGCCGAGGGCTGTGCGGCGCTTGGCGCGCGCGGCATCCCCGTCCTGACCGGCGCGATGGTCGCGAGGGCCGAGGGCGGCGTCGACGGGGTCGCGCGCGTGCGCTGCGTCAAGCTTTCCGGCGAGGCCGCGCCGGCCGAATTCGCCTGCGATACGGTCGTGCTCGCGGCTGGCGCGGTGCCGGTGGTCGAGTTGCTCGATGTCGCCGGCGCGGCAATCGTGTTCGATGCGGCGCGCGGCGGTCATGTTCCGCTCATCGATGCGCATGGGCGCACCAGCGTGCCGATGCTGTTCGCCGCTGGCGATTGCGCCGGCATCACGCCGGAGAAAACCATGGATCCGGAGGCCGCGGCAGCCGAAGGTGCGCGCGCCGCCATCGCCGCTGCCTCGGCGAATCCTGAGGCTTGGCCGAGCCTGGCTGAACCGACAACGGTGGGGGCCGATCCCGGCATGCTGGAAAACCGCTTGCGCTGGGCGGCGGCGGCGATGGCGGTCGCCGAGGCGGATACGCCTGTCTGTCAATGCGAGGAGGTCAGCCTGGCCGACCTCCTTGGCGTCAGGCCGCCGCGCTACCTCAACCGCGACCAGCCGACGATGCGCGCGCGCAATGTGACGACGCTTGGCGGTGACGGCGCGCTCAACCAGGACCAGATCAAGCGCCTGACGCGCGCCGGCATGGGCGCGTGCCAGGGCCGGCGCTGCCGCGAGCAGATCGGCGCGCTGCTTGCCGGCGCGACCGGCACGGCGCTCGCCGCGATCCCGCTGCCGAGCTACCGCGCGCCGGTGCGGCCGCTGCCGCTGTCGGTGTTCGCCGCTGCCGACGAAGACCCGGCGCTCAGCGAGAACTGGTTCGGCTGGTTCGGCATCGACGGCCAGTGGACGCCGTTCTGGGAGCTTGCCGAATCGAAGGATGCGGAGGGCATGCCGTGAACCCTCCGGCCATTCCCCCTGCCCGCGCGAAAGGCGCTTCCGTCATCGTTGTCGGCGGCGGCGTTACCGGGCTCAGCGCCGCGTGGTGGCTGGCGCGCGCTGGCGCCGATGTGCTGGTGATCGAGAAAGGCATTGTCGGCTGGGAAGCCTCCGGCCGCAATGGCGGCGGCGCCACGCATCACCAGAGCCCGCTTTTCGCCGAGGAGCAGCGGCTGTGGCCGCAAATGGACGAACTGCTCGGCTACCCGACCGAGTACCAGCCGAAACGCGTGCGCGTGGCGCTTGACGAGCGCCAGATGGAGGAGCTTCAGGTCGGCGTCAACAACACGCGCGGCCAGGGTTTTGCGGTCGAATGGCTCGACGCCAGGCAGGTGCGCGAACTGGTGCCGCTTGCTGGCGACAACGCGGTCGGCGGCGCGTATTTCGCCTGCGGCGGCCATGCCAATCCGCAGCGCACCGTACAGGCCTATGCCTGGGCCTTGCAGGATCTCGGCGGCCGCATCTTGCAGCATACCGAGGTGCTCGGCTTCACCCGTCTGGCCGACAAGGTCACGGCGGTGCAGACCACGGCGGGCGCCTTCGCCTGCGATCAACTGGTGGTGGTGGCCGGGCCGCAGACCGGCATCCTGTCCGCGCTGCTCGGCACCGAGGTGCCGGTGACGCCGGCGCGTGCCGAAATGATCGTCACCGAGCCGCTGCCGCTAATGCCGATCGGCGGCGTCGACGGCAATTACCTCTATGGCCGCCAGACGCTGCGCGGCAACCTCGCCTATGGCGGCGGCCCGCATGAATGGCTGCCGGTCGGCCGCGGTTCGGAGGCGACGCGGCCGTCGAGCCCGATGGCGCGCAACATCGCCAAGCGCCTGGCCGAGCTGTTCCCGAAGGCGCGCCATGTCCGCGTCATCCGCAGCTGGGCCGGCATTATCGAGAACACGCCGGATGGCCGCCCGGTGATCGACCGGCTGCCGAGCGCCGGCAACGCGGTCGTCGCCACCATGTCGAGCGTCGGCTTCGGCCTGTCGCCGGCAAGCGGGCGTGCGATTTCACAAATCGTGCTGGACGGACGCTGCGGTTTCGCCGACCTTTCAAGCTTCCGCCTGTCGCGCTTTGGCAACCTTGCGCCGAACTGGCGGGAAGTGCTGGGCTGGGTGCCCCCTGAGACGGAGACTGATCATGCCGGCGCGGCCTGAGCCGATCGCGGACCGCTATTCCGCCTGGCGCCTGCTCAAGGAGGGGCTTGGCGGCAACAAGGGCTGGAAGCCCGCCTGGCGCAAGCCGGAGCCGAAACCGCATTACGACGTGATCATCGTCGGCGGTGGCGGCCATGGCCTCGCAACCGCGCATTACCTCGCCAGCGTGCATGGCATCACCAATGTCGCCGTGATCGAGAAAGGCCCGATCGGCCTCGGCAATGGCGGGCGCAACACCACCATCGTGCGCTCGAATTACGGGCTGCCGAGCAATACGCGCTTCTACGAGTGGTCGCTGAAACTGTGGGAGGGGCTCGAGCAGGACCTCAACTACAATGTGATGATGAGCCAGCGCGGCGTGGTCAACCTGTTCCACACCGACGCGCAGCGCGATGTCGCCGTCCGACGTGGCAACTCGATGCGGCTGCAAGGCGTCGATGCCGAATTGCTCGATCGCGACGGCGTCGCCAGAATCGCACCGTTCCTGGCGCTCGATAACCCGCTTTTCCCGGTTTATGGCGGGCTGTTGCAGGCGCGCGGCGGCACGGCGCGCCACGATGCGGTGATCTGGGGTTTTGCCCGCGCGGCCGACCGGCGCGGCGTCGATATCATCGAGCATTGCGAGGTGACCGGCATCCGCCGCGAGGGCGGCCGCGTCACCGGTGTCGAGACGACGCGCGGTTTCATCGGCGCCGGCAAGGTCGGCGTGGCGGTCGCCGGCAACACCACGCGCCTTGCCGACATGGCGGGCCTGCGGCTGCCGGTCGAGACGCATCTGTTGCAGGCTTTCGTCACCGAGGCGATCAAGCCGCTGATCGATTGCGTCGTGACCTTCGGGGTCGGGCATTTCTACATCAGCCAGTCCGACAAGGGCGGGCTGGTGTTCGGCGGCGATCTCGACGGCTACAACTCCTATTCGCAGCGCGGCAACCTGCCGCTCGTCGAGCATCTGATGGCGGCCGGCGTGTCGATGATCCCGGCCTTCTCGCGCCTGCGCGTACTCAGGCAATGGGCGGGCGTGATGGACATGACGATGGATTCCTCGCCCTTCATCTGCAAGACGCCAATCGACGGGCTCTATTTCAATGGCGGCTGGTGCTATGGCGGCTTCAAGGCGACGCCGGGCTCCGGCTGGTGCTTCGCGCACACCATCGCCAAGGACGAACCGCACGCCTTCAACGCCGATCTGACCATCGAGCGTTTTCGCGAAGGCCGCCTGATCGACGAGCGCGGCGCCGGCCCGAACCCGTGGGCACAGTAGGACCATCATGCACCTGATCCCCTGCCCTTGCTGCGGGCCGCGCGCCGAAGATGAATTCCACTACCGGGGCGACGCCACCGTGAAGCGGCCTGCGCCCGATGCCGGCGAGCAGGCCTTCTACGATTTCGTCTATACGCGCGCCAATCCGCGCGGCTGGCACGTCGAATGGTGGCACCACTATGCCGGCTGCCGGCAATGGGTGAAGGTCGAGCGCAACACCATGACGCACGAAATCCGCACCGCCGTCGGGCCGGCCGAGGATATCCCCGAGGTGCAGGTATGAGCGGCCGCCGTTTGCCTGCCGGCGGGCATATCGACCGCGAGCGCCACCTGTCGTTCAGTTTCGACGGACGCCGGTTTTTCGGCCACCCCGGCGACACGCTTGCCTCGGCGCTGATCGCCAACGGCGTGCGGCTCGTCGGGCGCAGCTTCAAGTATCACCGCCCGCGCGGCATCATGACCGCCGGGCCGGACGAGCCGAGCGCGCTCGTCGAGCTTCGCGAGGGCGCGCGCACCGAACCCAACAGCAAGATGACCGAGGTGGCGCTTTACGAGGGGCTCGTCGCGCGCAGCCAGAACCGCTGGCCCTCGCTCGGCCTCGACCTGATGGCGGTCAACAGTCTCGCCGGCAAGCTGATCGGCGCCGGCTTCTACTACAAGACCTTCATGTGGCCGAAGGCGTTCTGGGAGAAGGTCTACGAGCCGCTGATCCGGCGCGCTGCCGGCCTCGGGCGCGCCGTCGACCGGCGCGACCCCGACCATTACGAGGCGCTGCATGCCCATTGCGACGTGCTGGTGGTCGGCAGCGGCGCGGCCGGGCTCGCAGCGGCGCGCGCGGCCGGCGCAAGCGGCGCCCGCGTCATCCTGTGCGAGCGTGACGACCTGCTCGGCGGCGGGCTGCTGCTCGATCCGGCGCATGATGCCTGGCGGCGCCAGACCATCGCGGCGCTCGAGGCGATGCCGGAGGTCGAGATCCTGCCGCGTACCAACGTGTTCGGCTATTACGATCACAACCTGCTCGGCGCCATCGAGCATGCGGGCGACCACCTTGCCGAGCCTGCGCCGCATCAGGTACGCCAGCGCTATCGCACCTTCCGCGCCACCGAGGTCGTGCTGGCGACCGGCGCGAGCGAGCGGCTGATCGCCTTCCCCGGCAATGACAAGCCGGGCGTGATGATGGCGGGCGCGGCGCTGGCTTATATCCACCGTTTCGGCGTGGCGCCGGGCGAGCGCGCCGTGATCTTCACCAACAATGACAGCGCCTATGCCACCGCGCATGCGCTCGCCGATGCCCAGTTCGACCGCATCGTGCTGGCGGATTCGCGTGCGGCGAGCGCTTGCGCCGACGATGTGAAGGCGCGCGGTATCGATGTGCGCTTCGGCGTCGAGGTTGCCCATTATGGCGGCGACCGCGTCACGCTGCGCGCGCGTAACGGCGCCAGCGACCGCATTCCGGCCGACCTGCTCTGCGTCTCCGGCGGCTGGAACCCGAACGTGCATCTCGCCAGCCAATCCGGCGCGCGGCTGCGCTGGCATGAGCAGATCGCCAGTTTCGTGCCGGGCGAGCCGGTGCAGGCGGAACGCTCGGCCGGCGCGGCGCGCGGCGTGTTTGGCCCCGGCAATGCGGCGCGCGATGGCGCCGAGGCCGGCGCGGCCGCCGCCATCGCCGCCGGCTTCAAGCCGGGTGCCGCCTTCGCCCTGCCCGATGCCGACCGGCCGGAAACGCCGCTCGAACCGCTATGGGAGGTGCGCGCGCAGGGCAAGGCCTTCGTCGATTTGCAGAACGACGTCACCACCGAGGATATCCGCCTCGCCCATCGCGAGGGCTTCAGCCATATCGAGCACGCCAAGCGCTACACGACGCACAACATGGCGACCGACCAGGGCAAGCTCGGCGGGCTTGTCGGCGCGGCCGTGCTGGCTGAGGCGCGCGGCGAACCGCTCGAAAAGGTCGGCCTGCCGACGTTCCGGCCCTATACCAGCCCGGTCACCATCGGCGCGCTCGCGGGCCGCGCTATTGGCGAGCATTTCCAGCCGGTACGGCGCACGAGCCTGCATGACTGGCACCTGCGCCACGGCGCGGCAATGCAGCCTTCCGGCGCATGGCTCAGGCCGTTCTATTATCCCAAACCCGGCGAGGACATCTGGGATGCGATTTTTCGCGAGGCGCGCGCCGTACGCGGCAGCGTCGGCATTTGCGACGTGTCGACCCTTGGCAAGATCGACCTGCAAGGCCCTGATGCCGCTACATTTCTCGACCGGCTCTATGCCAACGCCTTCTCGACGCTCGCCATCGGCAAGGCGCGCTACGGGCTGATGCTGCGCGAGGACGGCATCGCGTTCGATGACGGCACCACCGCGCGGCTCGGGCCGGAGCATTTCCTGCTCACCTGCACCACGGCCAATGCCGGGCCGGTGCTCGAGCACATGGAGTTCTACGCCCAGACGGTGTGGCCGGACCTCGACGTGCAGTTCTCGTCCGTGACCGATCAATGGGCGCAAATGGCGGTGGCCGGACCGCGCAGCCGCCTCACGCTGCAAAAGGTCGTCGCGGGGCTCGACCTCTCCAACGAGGCTTTCCCGTTCATGGCGGTGGGCGAAGCGACGATTGCCGGCATCCCGGTGCGGGTGTTCCGCATCAGCTTCTCGGGCGAACTGGCCTATGAGGTCGCCGCCCCCTCCGGCGACGGCGAGACGGTGTGGGAGGCGATTATCGCGGCGGGCGAGGAATTCGGCATCGCGCCTTACGGCCTTGAGGCGATGGGCCTGATGCGCATCGAGAAGGGCCACGCGGCCGGGCCGGAACTGAACGGCCAGACGACCGCCGCCGATCTCGGCATGGGCCGCATGGTCAAGAAGGCCGGCGACGTCGTCGGCCGTGTGCTCGGCGCCCGTCCGGCGCTCGCGAACCCGAGCCGGCCGCGCCTGGTCGGCATCCGCCCGACCGATCCGGCCAAGCGCCTGCGCGGCGGCGCGCATCTCGTGAGCGAACCTGGCGCGGGCAAGAGCCTCGGCTGGGTCTCCAGCGTGACGCAGTCGATCGAGCTGTCGCAATGGATCGGGCTCGCCATGCTGGAAGATGGCGCCGCCCGGCAAGGCCAGTTGCTGCACGCGGTATCGCCGCTGCATGGGGAGAGCGTCGAAGTGATCGTCACCAGCCCGCACCATATCGACCCGGAGAATGCCCGTGTCCGCGCCTGAGCGCCGCTCCCGCTTCGGCGGGGCGAGCCTGCCGGCGCGCGGCGGTGCGGCGCAGGGCGACGCCGTGACGATCGCCGAATGCCCGGCGACGCTGATCCAGGTCACCGCCCGCAAGGGCCGGCAGGATGCGCTCGCCGCCGCGACCCTGAAGGAACTTGCCCTCGCCCTGCCCGCGCCCGGCGCTTCGGCGCTTGCGGGCGATTGCAGCGCACTCTGGTTGCAGCCCGGCGGCTGGCTGATCCAGGCGCCGGCCAATGATGGCAATGCGCTGGTGCGGCGGCTGGCGGCGGCGCTCGATGGCATCGCGGCGGTGGTCGACCAGAGCCATGGCCGCTGTGTGTTGCGGCTTTCAGGGCAGCAGGCGCGCGCTGTGCTGGCGAAACTCTGCCGGCTCGACCTGCATCCGCGCAGCTTTGCGGTCGGGGCGAGCGCCACGACGCTGGTCGGGCATGTTGCCTGCACTATGCGGCTCGTCGACGAGACGCCGGCCTTCGACCTGATCGTCGGCGCGTCCTACGCGACATGGCTCCTTGAGGAGCTGGTCGAGGCCGCCGATGCTTTCGGCTGGCAACTCACACGCGCCGGCGCGGCGCAACCCGCATAACGCGCGGCCGAACCGGTCACGTCACGTTGAAAGCCGGGTGATAGGCGACCGTCCCGGACGGCACGGATTGCCGGAGGCCAAGCGCCAGGAAATATTCGGCCGGCACATCCGGCAGGCGCAGGCCGCTATGGGCCGCAAAGCCGAAACGGCCATAATAGGCCGGATCGCCCAGCACCACGATGCCAGCCGCACCCGCCGCGCCGAGGCGCGCGAGCCCGGCACGCAACAGGTCCCGGCCAATGCCCTGCCGCTGGCGATCGGGATGCACGGCAAGCGGGCCAAGGCCAAGCCAGCCGGTATCCCGGCCATCGATCAGCACGGGCGAGAAGGCGACATGGCCCCGAACGTCGCCCGCCTCGTCGCAGGCGACGAGCGACAGGCTGAGCGCGCCCGCCGCACGCAACGCCTCGACGATCGCCGCCTCGGTGCCGCTGGCATGCGGCGCGCTGCGGAATGCCGCCGTGATCAGCGCGCCGATCGCCGGGATATCGCCGGCGGTTTCATCACGCACCATCATGCGCATCGCCCTTCCTCATGGCATCGTCGGAAAGCGCCATCAGCGCATCGTGTGTCGCCTTGAGGCCGCGATGCAAGCGCTTGTCGCGCCGCATCACCAGCGCCAGCCGGCGCTTGAGCGGCGGCGTCAGCGCGCGCACCTGAAAGCCGTGCTCGGCCTGCCTGCGCAGCGCCATGCCGGGCAGCACGGCGCAGCCGAGCCCGGCCGCGACCATTTCCTTGATCGCCTCGACGCTGCCGAGCGACATCACCGGATTGAGTGCGATGCCGCCCTGCGCGAACCAGGCATCGACCAGCCGGCGCGTGTTGCCGCCGGGCTCGAACAGCAGCACCGGCAATTGCGCCAGCGCCGCCGCCGTCAGCCGCGCCGGCAACACCATGTCCCTGGGCGCGATGGCGACGAAGCCATCGTCGAGCACGGGCGTGATCTCCAGCATGCGGCCAGCGCACGGCAGCGTGACCAGCGCGAGATCGATCAGGTTCTCCTCGACCGCCTTGACGATCTCGGGCGTGTTGCCGGTGGTGACGGTGATTTCGAGATTGGGATGCGCGCGGCGCAGGCGGCCGAGCAGCGGCGGCAGCAGGAAGATGCACGCCGTCGCGCCGGTGCCGAGCCGCACCCGCCCCACGGTGCCGGCGGCGTGGCGGCCGACCGCCTCCAGCGCGGCGGAAACCGTGGCATCGATCCGCGCGGCATGGTCAAGCAGTTCGGCGCCGGCGGCGGTTGGCCGCGCGCGACGGCCGACGCGCTCGATCAATGCCGTGCCGAGGCGTTTTTCAAGCTGGCGGACCTGCAGGCTGACCGCCGGTTGCGTCAGGCCGAGATGCTCGGCGGCGCCTGAAAAGCTGCCGCGCGCGATGACGGTGACGAAGGCGCCGAGTTGATCGAGATTGAGGCTTTTCACATCAAAGATATTCTCATACTCGGCATAATCCATCAAAGCTTCTTTTATGGATAGCTCCGCGCCATTCTATGGCGGTCGCCGGACACGAAAAGGCCGGACGACGGAACGGTGTTGTGATGCATTGGCGCTCTTCTATAGTCGGGCTGCTGCGCGAGTCCGGCCATTATTTCGCAGGATCATCCCGTTCACGCCTCCAGCAACGGGCCGCCCTGCATGCGTTGGACGAGCGCTTGCTGCGGGATATCGGCCTCACCCGTTATGCGGCGCGCTCGGGCCGGATCGCGCCGATCACGGCCGGTGCCAGCCGGCTCGCCCTTGGAGAAACGCTCATGGAATCAAGTGCGATGGCAGCCGACCCGGCGTCCACCGGGCCAACGCTCACCGTCCGCGACGCGACGGAGCGCGACATGGCGGCGGTGCAGGCAATCTATGCCCACCATGTGCTGCACGGGTTGGCGAGCTTCGAGGAGGAGCCGCCGCCGGTCGACGAGTTGCTGGCGCGGCGCGCCGCGGTGCTGCGTCTCGGCCTGCCTTATCTCGTCGCCGAGCGCGCGGGCGAGATCGCCGGCTACAGCTATGCCTCCTCCTACCGCGCGCGCCCGGCCTATCGCCATACGCTGGAGGATTCGGTCTATGTCGGCGACGGCCTTGGCGGGCACGGCATTGGCAGCGCGCTGTTGCGGGAGCTGATCGCGCGCTGCGAGGCCGGCCCGTGGCGCCAGATGCTGGCCGTGATCGGCGATAGCGGCAATGCCGGCTCGATCGCGCTGCATCGGCGCATGGGGTTCCAGGTCACGGGCACGCTGACCTCGGTCGGTTTCAAGTTCGGGCGCTGGGTCGATTCGGTGCTGATGCAGCGGGCGCTTGGGCCAGGCGACAGCGCGCTGCCGGGCGGTCCGGCGCGGTGATCCTGGCCCGCACGGTATTCTGCCTCGGCCTCGGGCAACTGATCAGCTGGGGGATTTCCTATTACCTGATCGGCGTATTCGGCGAGGCCATCGCCGCCGAATTCGGCTGGGGCCGGGATGTCGTCTATGGCGGCTTCGCGCTGGCGCTGCTGGTGATGGGGGCGACCTCGTCGCTGGTCGGCCGGCTCATCGACCGCCATGGCGGCCGCAAGGTGATGATCGCCGGCTCGCTGCTGATCGCGGCAAGCTGTGCCGGTCTCGCCCTGTGTCGCGGCCTGCCCGGCTATTTCGCCGCTTCGGCCTGTCTCGGCCTGGCAATGCGGCTGACGCTTTACGATGCCGCCTTCGCCGCGCTGGTGCGCATCGCCGGCCCGGCGGCGCGCGGCCCGATTGCCCAGATCACGCTGCTTGGCGGGCTGGCCTCGAGCGTGTTCTGGCCGCTCGGCCACGTGCTCGCCGGGCATTTCGGCTGGCGCGGCGCGCTGCTCGTCTATGCCGGCATTGCCCTGGCGACGATCCCGCTGCATCTGGCGACGCCGAACCACCGGCTCGAGGATGCGCCCACGCGCAACGCCACGCCGCAACCTGCGCCGCTCGCCGTCAGCCGGCGCGATCTCGCGCTGGCCGGCGGGCTGTTCGCGCTGATCACCACGCTGGCCAATTTCCTCAACGCGGCGATGTCGTCGCAAATGATCGTCATCCTGAGCGGGCTCGGCCTGGCGCTGTCGGCCTCGGTCTGGATCGCGACGCTGCGCGGCATCGGGCAATCGCTGGCGCGCCTGTGCGAGGTGCTGTTCGGCCGGCGCGTGCCGCCGGTGGCGCTCAACCTGTTCGCCTGCGCGCTGATGCCGCTCGCCTTCGTCGCCGGGCTGTTCAGCGGCGCATCGAGCGCGGCGGCGATGACGTTTGCCTTCGTCTATGGCGCGATGAACGGGCTCCTGACCATCACGCGCGGCACGCTGCCGCTGGTGCTGTTCGATCACCGGACCTATGGCAGTTTCGTCGGCCGGCTGATCGCGCCGAGCTTCATCGTCTCGGCGGCGGCGCCGCTGGTCTATGCCATCGTCATCGCCCGGTTCGGCGAGGCGGCGGCGCTCTATGTCTCGATCGCCATCGCCGTGCTGGCGGCGTTTGCCGCATGGCTGCTCGCGCTGCTGTGCAAGGGGCTGGAACGGAAGAGCGTGCCGGCCTTCGAAGCCTGAACTTAAGGCCGCTTCAGCCCGCAGGCATCGACGGCGGCCAGCGCCTTGAGGCGGGCGCTGGCGTTGAACACCGAGGTGTCGCGGAACGCCTGAACCTCGGCCGGCGTCAACGCCTTCATGGTCTTGGCGGCATAGCAGCCGCAGCGGCGCTCGACCTTGGCCGGCTTGACGTTCTGCAGCCGCGCCTGGGTGTAGGTGCAGGTCATGCGCGTGCGCTCCTTCAGCGTCGCCTTGCTCGCCGTGCGCAACAGCGGATCGGGCGTGACCGCCTGGCAGCCGGCCAGCACAAGGCCGAGACAAATCGCCGACATGAGCATCGAAACGCGGGAAACCTGCATGAATCACGTCCTCTTGAAACGGTCGTTTCCTCTCGAAAGCGTCATTGCGCCTGCTCGTGGCGGCCCCGTCAAGGGTAAGCGCCGGCTTTTGCACCGCGGCCCGCGCGCGACTCCGGCTTGTTCTTGCCGCGCCGACATGACAATCAGGGCGCATGAGCCCCCCTCTCCTGCTGTTGCAAGATATTTCACTGACCTTTGGCGGCACGCCGCTCCTGACCGGGGCCGGCCTTGGCGTGGCCGCGCGCGAACGCGTCTGCCTTGTTGGCCGTAACGGTTCCGGCAAATCGACCCTGCTGAAAATCGCCGCCGGCCTGATCGATGCCGATTCCGGCGAGCGCTTCCTGCAACCCGGCACCACGATGCGCTACCTGCCGCAGGAGCCGGACCTGACCGGCTTCGCCACGGTGCTGGCCTATGTCGAGGCCGGGCTCGGCCCGGGCGATGACGCATACCGCGCGAGCTACCTGCTGAACGAACTCGGCCTCACCGGTGCGGAAAACCCGGACCGGCTATCGGGCGGCGAGGCGCGCCGGGCGGCACTTGCCCGCAGCCTGGCGCCGGAGCCCGACATCCTGCTGCTCGACGAGCCGACCAACCATCTCGACCTGCCGGCCATCGAATGGCTGGAAAAGGAACTGGCCGGGCTCAAATCGGCGCTGGTGCTGATCAGCCATGACCGGCGCTTCCTCGAGAACCTGTCGCGCGCCACGATCTGGCTCGATCGCGGCGTGACGCGGCGCATCGAGCGCGGCTTCTCGGAATTCGAGGGCTTTCGCGATCAGGTGCTCGAGGAGGAGGAGCGCGATCGCCAGAAGCTCGCGCAGCGCATCGGCATGGAGGAGCACTGGCTGCGCTATGGCGTCACGGCGCGACGCAAGCGCAACCAGCGCCGCGTGCAGCAGCTTGCCGACCTGCGCCAGGATTTGCGCACGCAGCGGCGCAGCACCGGCAACGTCAAGCTCAACGTCAGCGATGCCGAGATTTCCGGCAAGCGCGTCGTCGAGGCACTGGCGATCAACAAGGCGTTCGGTGCGGAAACCATCGTCAAGGATTTCTCGATCCGCATCCATCGCGGCGACCGCGTCGGCTTCGTCGGGCCGAACGGCGCCGGCAAATCGACGCTGCTCAACCTGCTGACCGGGCAGCTCGCGCCCGATAGCGGCACGGTGACGCTCGGCGCCGGCCTGCAATTCGCCATGCTCGACCAGCATCGCGAAAGCCTCGATCCGAGCTGGACGCTGGCCGAGGCGCTGACCGGCGGGCGCGGCGACACCGTGACGGTCGGCGGCCAGGCCAAGCACGTCATCGGCTACATGAAGGACTTCCTGTTCGCGCCGGAGCAGGCGCGCACGCCGGTCACGGCACTGTCCGGCGGCGAGCGCGGGCGGTTGACGCTGGCGCGCGCGCTGGCGCAGCCCTCCAACATGCTGGTGCTCGACGAGCCGACCAACGATCTCGACCTCGAGACGCTCGACCTGTTGCAGGAAATGATCGCCGACTATGCCGGCACGGTACTGCTGGTCAGTCATGACCGCGACTTCCTCGACCGCACCGTGTCCTCGGTTGTCGCGTTCGAGGGC
This sequence comes from uncultured Alphaproteobacteria bacterium, assembly GCA_937988775.1. Classification (GTDB taxonomy): domain Bacteria; phylum Pseudomonadota; class Alphaproteobacteria; order Rhizobiales; family Beijerinckiaceae; genus CALKHP01. Next base: position 52,133 of record CALKHP010000020.1, on the reverse strand, counting down.
GGCGGGCGCTGGCTCGAATATGCCGGCGGCTATACCGACATGGTCGCCCAGCGCGGCAAGGGCGTCAGCGCCAAGGGCGCGGCGAATGCCCCGGTCGCGCCCCAGCCGGCCGCGCGCAAGGCGCCCGGCGTGGCGCCGAAGCAGCGCGCCAAGCTGAGCTTCAAGGATCAGCACGCACTGGAGACGCTGCCTGGCGCCATGGACAAGCTGCATGCCGAGATCGACCGGCTGCAAGGCATCCTCGCCGACCCGGCCCTCTACACGCGCGATGCCGCCTTGTTCGCACGCACGACGGAGGCGCTTTCCGGCGCGCAGGCGAAGCTCGCCGAGGCCGAGGAACAGTGGCTGACGCTCGAAATGCTGCGCGAGGAGATCGAGGGGTAGAGCCGGGCGATATGGATGCCGGGTCAAGCCTGGCAAAAGACCCGTGTTTCCTCGACGTCTTGTCCCGGCCTTGAGCCGGGACCCAGATTGTCGAGCCCCTTGGGGCTCCGGCTCGAGGCCGGGGCAAGACAGCCCCCTACTCCGCCGCCGCCTCGCTGCCGGCCTGCTCCATGCGCCGGTCGTGGCCAAGCACCAGGACCAGCACCACCGCGAGCAGGGCGAGCGCTGCCAGGAACAGCATGCCGTAGAAATCGCTGCCGAAATGGTCGCGCAAGCCGCCGAAGATCGTCGGCCCGAAATAGCCGCCGAGATTGCCGATCGAGTTGATCCAGGCGATGCCGGCCGCCGCCGCCGCGCCGCTGAGATACGCGGTCGGCAAGGTCCAGAACACGGCGAGCGCCGAGAAGATGCCGAAGGAAGCGAGGCTGACCGCGACGACCTTGAGCGTCAGGTCGTCGGTATAGGAGGCCAGCACCAGCCCGAGCGCGATCATGGCGCACGGGAAGATCGTGCTCCATTTGCGCTCGCCCGTCGCGTCCGAGAAGCGGCCCCACAGCACCATGCAGATGGCGCCGACCGCGAACGGGAAGAAGTTCACCAGGATCGCCTCGGTGTTGGAAATGCCCGGCAGCGCCTTGAGGATCTGCGGCAGGAAGAAGGTCAGGCCGTAGAGCGGCACGACGATGCCCATATAGACGAAGCCGAGCGCGATGACGCGCGGGCTGGTCAGCGATTGCGTCCATGACAGCTTGACGATCGATTCACGGTTGGCGCGCTCGGCATCGAGCCGGCCTTGCAGCCAGTCGCGCTCCTCGGGCGCGAGCCATGTCGCCTGCGCCGGCCGGTCGGTCAGGTAGAACCACACCACGAAGGCGAGAATGATCGAGGGAATGGCCTCGATGATGAACAGCCACTGCCAGCCATGCAGGCCGTGAAAGCCCTGCATGTTCATGATCGGCGCCGAAATCAGCGAGCCGAGCGCCGAGGAGAGCGGGATCGCGAACATGAACCAGCCAATGATGCGGCCGCGATAGGCCGAGGGAAACCACAGCGTCAGATAGAAGATCACGCCGGGGAAGAAGCCGGCTTCGGCGACGCCGAGGAAAAAGCGCACGATATTGAAGCTGGTGCCGCCGGTGACGAAAGCCTGCGCGCCCGACATGATGCCCCAGGTGAACATGATGCGGGCGATCCAGCGCCGCGCGCCGAACTTGTTCAGCGCCATGTTGCTCGGCACCTCGAACAGGAAATAGCCGATGAAGAAGATGCCGGCCGCCATGCCGAACACTTCCGACGACAGGCCGAGATCGCCGCGCATGGTCAGGCCGGCGAAGCCGACATTGACGCGGTCGAGATAGGCAATGAAATAGCAAAGGCCGAGGAACGGCACGAGCCGCCAGGTGACTTTCGAAATGGTGCGTTGTTCGACGGTGTCCATGTTTGCTGCCTCGCGAATGCCGGCGCAGCCGCGCCGCTTTCCCGCGGCGCCGCGCACGTTGCCGGCGCGTGGGACCGACCAAATTGCCGCCGATTTCGTGAGTCGGGCAAGTCGTTACCAAGGTTAGCGCACCGCCGATATTGCGGAAATTCGCGCACTCTGTCAGTAGAGCGCCAATGACATCCGAACCCACCGCTTCCGCCTCGGCCGCGCCGAAAGTCTCGTTCGTCTCGCTCGGCTGCCCCAAGGCGCTCGTCGATAGCGAGCGCATCATCACGCGGCTGCGCGCCGAGGGCTACCAGCTCAGCAAGAGCCATGCCGGCGCCGATCTCGTCATCGTCAACACCTGCGGTTTCCTCGATTCGGCCAAGGCCGAATCGCTCGAGGCCATCGGCACGGCGATGGGCGAGAACGGCCGGGTCATCGTCACTGGCTGCATGGGCGCCGAGCCCGAGCAGATCCGTGAGGCGTTCCCGGGCGTGCTGGCGATCACCGGCCCGCAGGCCTATGAGAGCGTGATGGGCGCGGTGCATGAGGCCGCCCCGCCTGCGCATGACCCGTTCCTCGATCTGGTGCCGGAACAGGGCGTCAAGCTGACGCCGCGCCACTACGCCTACCTGAAGATTTCCGAAGGCTGCAACAACCGCTGCACGTTCTGCATCATCCCGAAGCTGCGCGGCGATCTCGTGTCCCGCCCGGCCGGCGATGTGCTGCGCGAGGCGGAGCGGTTGGTGAAGGCCGGCGTCAAGGAACTGCTGGTGATCTCGCAGGATACCAGCGCCTACGGCGTCGACCTGAAATACGCCGAAAGCCCGTGGCGCGACCGCAGCGTGCGCGCCCGCTTCTTCGACCTGTCGCGGGAACTGGGCAGCTTCGGCGCCTGGGTGCGGCTGCATTACGTCTACCCCTACCCGCATGTCGACGAGGTCATCGGCCTGATGGCGGAGGGGTTGGTGCTGCCCTATCTCGACATCCCGTTCCAGCACGCCTCGCCCCAGGTGCTGAAGGCGATGCGGCGCCCGGCGCATCAGGAAAAGACGCTCGAACGCATCAACAAATGGCGCGGCATCTGCCCCGATCTCGGCGTGCGCTCGACCTTCATCGTCGGCTTCCCCGGCGAGACGGACGAGGATTTCGAATTGCTGCTGCAATGGCTCGAGGAAGCAAAGCTCGAACGCGTCGGCTGCTTCAAGTTCGAGCCGGTGCGCGGTGCTGCCGCCAACGCGCTCGGCCTGCCCGAGGTGCCGGACGCGGTCAAGCAAAGCCGCTACAAGCGCTTCATGGAGAAGCAGCAGGCGATTTCGGCGCGCATCCTGAAGGGCCGCGTCGGCAAGCGGCTGAAGGTGATCATCGACGAGGCCGGCCCGAGCGTTGCCAAGGGGCGCTCGCAATGGGACGCGCCGGAGATCGACGGCAATGTCTATGTCGCCTCGCGCCGCCCGTTGCGCGTCGGCGACATCGTCACCGTGAAGATCGAGCGCGCCGACGCCTACGACCTGCACGGGGTGGCGGTCTAGGCTGCGCTACCGCGCGCCGGGAATGACACTTTAACCGTGCGGTTTTCCGAAGCGGGATCGGCCGGACGAGCCGGCCCATCCCGACCGGAAAGGCGTGCCGGCCTCCCGGGCATGCCCCGCCCCTCGCGTCAGATGCCGAGCTTCGCTGCCCGCGCCGCGCGTAGCTTGGCGAAATCCTCGCCGGCGTGATGCGACGAGCGCGTCAGCGGCGTTGAAGACACCATCAGGAAGCCCTTGGCGTAGGCGATCGTCTCGTAGCCCTTGAACTCCTCGGGCGTGACGAAACGCTCGATCTTGTGGTGCTTCGAGGTCGGCTGGAGATATTGCCCGATGGTCAGGAAGTCGACCTCGGCCGAGCGCAGGTCGTCCATCAGTTGCAGCACTTCATTGCGCTCCTCGCCGAGCCCGACCATGATGCCGGACTTGGTGAACATGCCCGGATCGAGTTCCTTGACCTGCTGCAGCAGCCGGATCGAGTGGAAATAGCGCGCGCCGGGCCGCACCTTGAGATATTTCGACGGCACGGTTTCAAGGTTGTGGTTGAACACGTCGGGGCGCGCCTTGACCACGGTCTCGATGGCGCCGGGCTTGCGCAGGAAATCCGGCGTCAGGATTTCGATCGTGGTGCCAGGGCTCCGCGCCCTGATGGCATGAATAACCTCGGCGAAATGCTGCGCGCCGCCATCGGCGAGATCGTCGCGATCGACCGAGGTGATCACGACATGTTCGAGGCCGAGCTTCGAGACGGCGAGCGCGACATGCTCCGGCTCATGCGGATCGAGCGCGCCCGGCATGCCGGTCTTGACGTTGCAGAAGGCGCAGGCCCGCGTGCAGGTGTCGCCCATGATCATGAAGGTGGCGTGCTTCTTCTCCCAGCACTCGCCGATATTCGGGCAGCCGGCCTCCTCGCACACGGTGACGAGCTTGTTTTCCTTGACGATCTTCTGCGTTTCCAGCCATTGCGGCGAGCCCGGCGCCTTGACGCGAATCCAGGACGGCTTGCGCTGGATGGCGTTATCCGGCCGGTGGACCTTTTCCGGGTGGCGCGGGCGGTTGAGAAGATCGATGACGACGCTCATGCAAAACTCCGACAGGCGGCCGCTGGCGCGCCTTGCCCCAATCTAGGCGATGGCCCGCGCGATACCAAGCGGGGCGATGCATGGCGGCCATGCTGGTGATGAATCGCCCGCCAACTCTCGACGTCTGCCCCGGCCTTAAGCCCGGGCCCAACAGGTTCTCCCAGTGTCATTCCCGACGCGCGTTAGCGCGATCGGGAATCTAGGAGTCGTTAGCGCGCCTGCCCTCTGGATTCCCGCCTGCGCGGGAATGACACGCCGCTTTCACGCCGCCCGGCTGGCCGAAATCTTCTGCCAGATCCACAGGATGATCACCGAACCGACCAGCGCCGCGATGAAATGGCCGAGCGAGTTGCGCACGGCGATGTTGCCGGCATCGGCCAGTTCCGAACCGACATAGGAGCCGGCGATACCGACCAGGATATTGGTGAAGATGCCACGGCGCGAGCCAACGATCTTGCCGGCGATCCAGCCGGCGAGGCCGCCAATGATGATCAGGCTGAACAAGCCGAGCCCCGGCGTTCCCATGACGGCAAGCGGCTGATCCATAAGTCTCTCCTTACGCGTGGTCGTCAGGTGTGGATCGCCCGCCCATAGGCGTCGAGCACGCTCTCATGCATCATTTCCGACAGGGTCGGATGCGGGAACACCGTGTGCATCAGCTCTTCCTCGGTGGTCTCGAGGTTCATCGCCACGACATAGCCCTGGATCAGTTCGGTGACTTCCGCGCCGACCATATGGGCGCCGAGCAGGCGGCCGGTCTTGGCGTCGAACACCGTCTTGACCAGCCCTTCCGGCTCGCCAAGCGCGATCGCCTTGCCGTTGCCGACAAACGGGAAACGGCCGACCTTGACCGTGTAGCCGGCCTCCTTCGCCTTCGCCTCCGTTAGCCCGACGCTGGCGATCTGCGGGTGGCAATAGGTGCAGCCCGGGATTTTCAGCTTGTCCATCGGGTGCGGCTTGAGGCCCTTGATCGCCTCGACGCAGATCACGCCCTCATGCTCGGCCTTGTGCGCCAGCATCGGCGGGCCGGCAACGTCGCCAATAGCATAGATGCCCGGCACGTTGGTGCGGCCGAGCCCGTCGATGACGACGCAGCCGCGATCGGTCTTCACGCCGAGCTTTTCGAGACCAAGATTCTCGATATTGCCGACGACGCCGACGGCCGAGATGATGCGGTCGGCCTTCAGGGTCTGCTTGTTGCCCTTGTCATCCTCGACGGTGGCCGTGACGCTGTCGGCGCCTTTCTCGACCTTGGTGACCTTGGTCGCGGTCAGGATTTTCATCCCCTGCTTCTCGAAGCGCTTGCGGGCGAGGCCTGCGATCTCGGCATCCTCGACCGGCAGCACCTGCGGCAGCAGTTCGACCACCGTCACCTCGGCGCCCATGGTGCGGTAGAACGAGGCGAATTCGATGCCGATGGCGCCCGAGCCCATCACGATCAGCGATTTCGGGAACGTGTCCGGCTTCATCGCCTCGAAATAGGTCCAGATCAGCTTGCCGTCCGGCTCGATGCCGGGCAGCACGCGCGGGCGCGCGCCGGTGGCGACGATGATGTTCTTCGCCTGGTAGGTGCCCTCGCCCAGCGTGCCTTTCGGCTGCGGGTGCTGCGGCAGCACGGCCTGCTTGTTCGGCGCGGACACCTTGACCTCGCCCGGCTTGGTGACGCTGGCCTCGCCCCAGATCACGTCGATCTTGTTCTTCTTCATCAGGAAGCCGACGCCAGCATTGAGCTGGCCCGAGACGCCGCGCGAGCGCTTGACCACCGCCGCCGGATCGAAGCTCATCTTGCCCTCGAGCGTCAGGCCGTAATCCTTGGCGCGGTTGGCGTAATGGAAGATTTCCGCCGTGCGCAGCAGCGCCTTGGTCGGGATGCAGCCCCAGTTCAGGCAAATGCCGCCGAGATGCTCGCGCTCGACCACCGCCGTCTTGAGGCCGAGCTGCGCCGCGCGGATGGCGCAGACATAGCCGCCCGGCCCGCCGCCAATGATCAGGATGTCATAAGCTTCAGCCATAAAACGTTCCTTCGTCCATCCTGCTCAGACCAGCATCGCCATCGGCTTCTCGATCAGCCGCTTGAAGGCCGCGAGCAGCTCGGCGCCGAGCGCGCCGTCGACGGCGCGATGATCGGTCGACAGCGTGCAACTCATCACCGTCGCGGCCACGACCTGGCCGCCCTTGACCACGGCACGGCTCTCGCCGGCGCCGACCGCGAGGATCGTCGCATGCGGCGGGTTGATCACGGCGGCAAAGTCCTTGACGCCGAACATGCCGAGATTGGACACGGCGCTCGAGCCGCCCTGATACTCTTCCGGCTTGAGTTTCCGCGCTTTAGCGCGCGCCGCGAAGTCCTTCATTTCATTGGAGATCGCCGAGAGCGACTTGGTCTCCGCCTGGCGCACCACGGGCGTGATCAGGCCGCCGGGGATCGACACCGCGACGCCGACATCAGCATGCTTGTGCTTGAGCATGGCGTTCTCGGTCCAGGAGACGTTGGCCTCGGGCACGCGCGCCAGCGCCAGCGCCAGCGCCTTGATCACCATGTCGTTGACCGAGACCTTGTAGGCCGGCTTGCCGTCCTTGTCGTGCGGTGCGGCGGCATTGATCTCGGCGCGCAGTTTCAGCAGCGCGTCGATCTCGCAATCCATCGTCAGGTAGAAATGCGGGATGGTCGATTTCGCTTCCGTCAGGCGGCGCGCGATGACCTTGCGCATGTTGTCATGCGGCACTTCCTCATAGGAGCCGGGCTCGAACAGCGCCTTGATTTTGTCGTCGGATGGCGGCGCGATCGGTGCGGGCTTGCCGGCTGCCGGTGCCGCGGCAGGTGCTGCGAGCGGCGCGCCGCTCTTGGCGGCTTCGACATCGGCGAGCACGATGCGGCCATGCGGGCCGCTGCCGGTGACGCGGGAAATGTCGATGCCGGCCTGGCTCGCGACGCGGCGCGCCAAAGGCGAGGCAAACACGCGGTCGCCGTCATGGCTGGCGGCGGGCGCCGCCGGAGCGGCAGCGGCTGGCGCGGCGACAGCCGGCGGCGCTGGCTGCGCGTCGCTCTTCGGCTCGGCCTTGGGCTCTGCCTTGGGCATTTCCGGCGCCGGCGCGGGCTCTTGCTTGCGCGCAGGTGCGGCCTTGCCGCTCTCGGCCTTGATCGCCTTGGGGTCCTCGCCCTCGCTGGCGATGATGGCGATCAGGTCGTTGACCGGCACGTCCGAGGTGCCCTCGGGCACGACGATCCTGGCCAGGATGCCCTCGTCGATGGCCTCGACCTCCATCGTCGCCTTGTCGGTCTCGATCTCGGCGAGCACGTCGCCGGATTTGATCGTGTCACCTTCCTTCTTCAACCATTTGGCCAGATTGCCCTTTTCCATGGTGGGCGAGAGCGCGGGCATCAGAATATTGACTGGCATGGTAATCGTTGCCTCTGTCTCAATGGGCCGGTTTGGTGTCGCCGAGGTCGGTTGGCCGGTTGATCTCGGCCTCCATCCCCTCGCGGATTTGGGCAAGCGCTTCCTGCTCGCTGAGGCCGGTTTCCATCGCGTAGATGCGCGCGGCGTGGCGGGCGAGATCGACGAGCAGCACGCCCCAGGTATACGGGTCGTCGAAGGAGCGCCTGAGCGCCACGCTCAGGCCGCCATCGACGACGCTGGCGCGCAGCACTTCATGGCCGCCCTTCTCGACCGCGTCGGGCGGCAGTTCGAGGGCGTGGAACGCGGGCGAAGCCATGCCGCCTACCGATACAGCACGGCCTTGGCCGCCTGCACCACCTCGCCGACATTCGGCAGGGCCAGCTTCTCGAGATTGGCGGCATAGGGCATCGGCACGTCCTTGCCGGTGACGCGGATCACCGGGGCGTCGAGATAGTCGAACGCCTCCTCCATGATGCGCATGCCGATCTCGGAGGTGACGCCGGATTGCGGCCAGCCCTCCTCGACCGCGACGCAGCGGTTGGTCTTCCTGATCGATTCCACCACGGTGGCGATGTCCATCGGCCGGATGGTGCGCAGGTCGATCAACTCGGCCTCGATGCCTTCCTTGGAGAGTTCCTCTGCCGCCTTCTCGGCATAGGTCATGCCGATGCCGAACGAGACGATGGTGACATCCTTGCCCGGCCGCGCCACGCGCGCCTTGCCGATCGGCAGCACGAAATCGTCGAGCTTCGGCACCTCGAACGTGTGGCCGTACAGGATCTCGTTTTCGAGGAAGATCACCGGGTTCGGGTCGCGGATCGCCGCCTTGAGCAGGCCCTTGGCGTCGGCGGCCGAATACGGCATCACGACTTTCAGCCCCGGCACCTGCGAATACCACGCCGCGTAGCACTGGCTGTGCTGGGCGGCGACGCGGGCGGCGGCGCCGTTCGGGCCACGGAACACGATCGGCGCGCCAAGCTGGCCGCCCGACATGTAAAGCGTCTTGGCGGCCGAGTTGATCAGGTGGTCCATCGCCTGCATGGCGAAGTTGAAGGTCATGAACTCGACGATCGGCCTCAGGCCGGTCATGGCCGCGCCGACGCCGACGCCGGCAAAACCGTGTTCGGTGATCGGCGTATCGACGACGCGGCGCGCGCCGAACTCCTGCAGCAGCCCTTGCGTGATCTTGTAGGCGCCCTGGTATTCCGCGACTTCCTCGCCCATGACGAAGACGTTCTCGTCGCGGCGCATCTCTTCGGCCATCGCGTCGCGCAGCGCCTCGCGCACCGTCATCTTGACGAATTCGGTGCCGGCCGGCACCTCGCCGGAGGCATCGTAGCCGGCGGCGTGGGTTCGCGGCGAAGCAGGCACGCTCTGCGGCGCGGCGGAAGGCGCCTCGGCGGCGGGCGCTTGCGGAGCAGGCGCGGCAGCGGCGGGCGCGGCAGCGGGTGCGTGCGAGGCGCCGGCGGCGGCAGCCTTCGGGTCCTCGCCCTCGCTGGCGATGATGGCGATCAACTCGTTGACCGGCACGTCGGCGGTGCCTTCCGGCACGACGATCTTGGCGAGGATGCCCTCGTCAATGGCTTCGACTTCCATCGTCGCCTTGTCGGTCTCGATCTCGGCGATGACATCGCCGGACTTGACCGGATCACCTTCTTTTTTCAACCACTTGGCGAGATTTCCCTTTTCCATGGTGGGGGAAAGGGCCGGCATCAGAATATCGACTGGCATCTTGGACTCCGCGAAACGCTCAGAGCAGAATATCGGTGTAAAGCTCCGACGGATCGGGCTCCGGGTCGTGCGTGGCGAATTCCGCCGAGTCGTTGACGACGGCGCGGATGCCGGCGTCGATCTTCTTCAGTTCGTCTTCGTTGGCCCATTTCTTCTCGATCAGGCGCTGGCGGACCTGCTCGATCGGGTCATGGTCGGTGCGCATCTTGTCGACCTCGTCCTTGGCCCGGTACTTGGCCGGATCGGACATCGAGTGGCCGCGATAGCGGTAGGTCTGCATCTCGAGGATATACGGCCCCTTGCCGGCGCGCGTGAAGGCGATGGCGCGCTCGGCCGCCGCCTTGACGGCACGCACATCCATGCCGTCGACCTGCTCGCCGGGAATGTTGAACGAGGCGCCGCGCCGCGAAAAATCGGTCTGCGCCGAGGAGCGCACCACCGAGGTGCCCATGGCGTAGCGGTTGTTCTCGATGACATAGACGATCGGCAGCTTCCACAGCTCGGCCATGTTGAAGCTCTCGTAGACCTGGCCCTGGTTGGCGGCGCCGTCGCCGAAATAGGTCAGGCACACCGCGCCATTGCCGCGATACTTGTTGGCGAAGGCGAGGCCGGTGCCGAGCGAGACCTGCCCGCCGACGATGCCGTGGCCGCCATAGAAATTCTTCTCCTTGGAGAACATGTGCATCGAGCCGCCCTTGCCGGCGGAATAGCCCGACTTGCGGCCGGTCAGTTCGGCCATGACGCCGCGCGCTTCCATGCCGGTGGCCAGCATGTGGCCGTGGTCGCGATAGCCGGTGATGACCTGATCGCCTTCCCGCGCCGCCATCTGCATGCCGATGACGACCGCCTCCTGCCCGATATAGAGATGGCAGAAACCGCCGATCAGGCCCATGCCGTAAAGCTGGCCGGCCTTTTCCTCGAAACGGCGGATCAGCAGCATCTGCTTGTAGGCGGACAATTCCTCGTCCTTGCCGAAAGCGGCGGCGGCCGGCGCCTTGCCCGATTTCGTCGGCGCGGCTTTGCTCGACTTGGCTTTCGCGACTGATACGGGCTTGGCCCCGTTCACTGCAGCAACGCTCATGCGGACTCCCCAAGGAATTTCATGTCTTCCATAACGGCAAGCTAATGCGCCCGTTCAGGAAAGGCGAGCCCTAGAATGCCACCCAGCCAAGCTCAGCGCGAAACATACCCATGCCCGCCACGCATGGATCAAGGTTGCGCCATCGATCTCGCAAGCGCGATATCAATCTATCGCGCTGCACAATATGATGGATTTTCGGAGTTCTTTGGCGAGACCTGAATTCAATCTACGCCGAACAGCACGACAACGTCGTTCTTGTTCACATTATTGAGGATGACACGGGCACGTTCTTCAAGCAAATCACGCTCGACATGCTGCGTTCTCAGCAGGGAGACACGCCGCTCTAGTGCGGTTTTCTCGCTGGAGACCTGCTCCAACTCGCCGCGCAGCGACGCGATCCTTTGCTTGTACTCGCGTTTTGCCTCGATGCCGCGCTGGCCATGATAGGCGTGATAGGAGAAATAGCTCACCACCGCTCCTGTGGCGCAATACAGCGCGAGCGGGAAGAGAAAGCGGCGGAATCGCATGCGCGTGACCATGGCCGGACTTTAGCGCAGCACCATTGACGCTTGATTAACCGCGTCGCGCCGCCGCCGGCTTAACCCTAGCGGCCGTTTGCGGTGGCCAGCGTCTGCCGGCTGGGCGAAAAGAAAAGCTGGCCAACGCAAGGCTTCGCCCAATGTACCGTATTCGGATGGAGCGCTCGATGAACTGCCGATCGTTGGAGATGCAAGGCTTGAGGGCGCTGGCTGTCGGTGCGGCGCTCGCGCTGTCGGCCAACAGTGCCGAGGCCGGTTTGCTCGACGTGCTGTTCGGCCGGCGTCCGGCGGTGCAGCCGTCCTACTCCGTGACGGAGCCCGGCCTCAGCGTCACGGTGCAGCCGCGAAAGGCCGCGCGCACGCCAAAGCGCATTGGCATGGCTGCCGAACCGCCCCGCGCCGTGTTGCAGACACCGATGAACATTGACGGCGACCAGGACTGGTTCCTGCGTGACGTCACGCTGCGGCGCGGTGACATCATCGTGCGCGACAACGGCGCGCTCGTTTACGAGGGCGGCCGGCACGCCGCCCGGATCACGGATTTCGTCAAGCTGAACGAGACGCGCCTGCTCTCGAAACGCGCCAAGGCGACGATCAAGCAGCTTGTCGCGGTGCCGCGCGAGGACCTTGTCGAAGTCGTCGCCCACCGCGCCGTGAAACCGACGGTGATCGGGGCAACAGGCGGCGTGACGCCGCCAACGCTGGACACAACCGGTTCGATCGTCGCCGATCAGCTCGGCGACACCCCGAAACGACGCTGAACGCGGCGCATGGCCGGGAAGAGACCACCTTGTCATTCCCGCGCAGGCGGGAATCTAGAGCCGTTAGCGCAACGGCCCCTGGATTCCCGATCGCGCTCACGCGCGTCGGGAATGACACTGGGTAGCTCGATCTGAATTCAGCCGACGATCTCGTTGCCGGAAAAGAACTGCGCGATTTCCAGCGCGGCGGTTTCGACCGCGTCCGAGCCATGCACTGAGTTCTCACCAACCGACTTGGCGAATTTCTTGCGGATCGTGCCCTCGGCGGCGTTTTCCGGGTTGGTCGCGCCCATCACCTCACGGTAGCGCAGGATGGCGTTCTCGCCTTCCAGCACCTGCACGACGACCGGGCCGGAAATCATGAAATCGACCAGCTCGCCGAAGAACGGCCGCTCCTTGTGGACGGCGTAGAAAGTCTCGGCCTGCTGGCGCGTCATGCGGATGCGCTTCTGCGCCACGATGCGCAGCCCGGCGGCCTCGATCACCGCGTTGACGCCGCCGGTCAGGTTGCGCGCCGTGGCATCCGGCTTGATGATCGAAAAAGTACGCTGGACGGTCATGGACGCCTCGTGAAACTGGTTGTTGTCTGGAAAGTCAGGAGTGCGGCTCTGTAGCAGCGCCCTCCTATACAGACAAGCACCCGCCATTCGGTGCTTGCACTTTTGGCCGCGCCGGGCCAAATCCCGCACCATGCTACAGATCAACGACCTGACCTACCGTCTCGGTGAGCGGCTTTTGCTCGATCATGCCACGGTATCGATCCCGACCGGCGCGCGCGTCGGCATGGTCGGCCGCAACGGCACCGGCAAGACGACGCTGTTCAAAATCGTGTGCGGCGAACTCGGCACCGAGGGCGGCAGCATCGGCCTGCCGCGCGGCGTGCGCATCGGCCGCGTCGAGCAGGAGGCGCCGGGCAGCGCCATCACGCTGATCGATTTCGTACTCGCCGCCGATACCGAGCGCAGCGCCCTTCTGGAGGAAGCCGAGACCGCCACCGATCCGCTGCGCATCGCCGATATCCAGACGAGGCTCACCGATATCGGCGCGCATTCCGCGCCGGCGCGCGCCGCCGCCATCCTGCACGGGCTCGGCTTCGACGCCGAGGCCCAGGCGCGGCCGTGTTCGGATTTCTCGGGCGGCTGGCGCATGCGCGTGGCGCTCGCCGCGGTGCTGTTCTCGGCGCCCGACCTGCTGCTGCTCGACGAGCCAACCAACTATCTCGACCTTGAAGGCGCGCTCTGGCTGCAGAACTACCTGTCGCGCTATCCGCATACCGTGGTGGTGATCAGCCATGACCGCGATTTCCTCGACGAGGTCACCAACCACATCCTGCATCTGTCGCATGGCAAGCTGACGATCTATCGCGGCGGCTATACCAGCTTCGACCGCCAGCGCCGCGAGAAGGCCATGCTGCTCGCCAAGGCGGCCGACAAGCAGGCCGACGAGCGCAAGCGCCTGCAAGCCTTCGTCGACCGCTTCAAGGCCAAGGCCTCGAAGGCGCGCCAGGCGCAGTCGCGCGTCAAGCGGCTCGAGAAGATGGAGCCGATCGTGCTCGAGGGCAACGAGGAGGATGCGACCATCCGCCTGCCCTCGCCCGAGAAGGCGCTGGCGCCGCCGCTGATCGCCATGGAAGGCGTTTCGGTCGGCTATGGCGAGCGCACCGTGCTGAGCCGCATCTCGCAGAACATCGCCGATGACGACCGCATCGGCCTGCTCGGCGCCAACGGCAACGGCAAATCGACGCTGGTCAAGCTGATCTCCGGGCGGCTCGATAAGATGAGCGGCGCGCTCCGGCGCTCGCAAAAACTGAAGATCGCCTATTTCGCCCAGCACCAGCTCGATGAACTCGATGCCGACGCGACGCCGGTCTCGATGGTGCGCAAGAAGATGCTCGGCGCGACGGAAGCGCAGGTCCGTTCGCGCACGGCGCAGCTTGGTTTCGGCGCGCTCAAGGCCGACACCACGATCACGCGGCTGTCGGGCGGCGAGCGCGCGCGGCTGCTGCTCGGCCTCGCCGCTTTCGAAGGCCCGCACCTGCTCATCCTCGACGAGCCGACCAACCATCTCGACATCGAGGCGCGCGCAGCCCTGGTCGAGGCGCTGTCGGATTATTCCGGCGCGGTGATCATCGTCTCGCATGACCGCTTCCTGATCGAGGCGAGCTGCGACCGGCTCTGGCTCGTCGCCGGCGGCACGGTCAGGCCGTTCGACGGCGATCTCGACGATTACACCAGGCTGATCCTGTCCGGCACGGACGCGCCGCCGCCGAAGGAGGAGCGCGCCTTCGTGGCGCCGAAGCCGGAAGCGCCGAAGAAACCGGCGCAGGCGCGCGGCAGGATCGCCAAGAAAGTCTCCGAACTCGATTTGCAGATCGCCAAACTGAACGATCTGCTGCGCCGGGTCGATGCCACGCTCGCCGACCCGAACACCTTCCGCAAGGATAAAAGCTTCGCCGCCAAGCTCAGCGCCGACCGCGCCGCGCTCGCCAAGCGCCTCGAGGGGCTGGAAGAGGAATGGCTGAGCCTCCAGATGGAACTGGAAGAGGCGTAAGGCCTGGGCTCCGCCCCAAGGCTGGGGCAAGACGCGAGAGAGCCACACCGTCTTGTGCCGGGCTTGACCCGGCACCCACTGGCCACCGTGGCGCACTTCCTATCGGCATCGGCGGGACGAGCCCGCCGCTGACGGTCGAGGTTCGTGTGTTGGTCCCTCCGCCGTCATGGCCGGGCTTGACCGGGCCATCCCGATCGGAAGACCGCAACCGCCCTGGGCCCCGGCTCAAGGCCGGGGCAAGACGCGAGAGAGTCGCCGGCCTCTCACGCCGCCTTGCGGCGCTGGAACGGGCCGTGAGGGATTTCCGGCTGGGCAAAGCTTTCGGCGGTTGCCCGGTCCCAGCGGCTGTACCAGTCGGCCAGTTCGGGAATTTCATCGCCTGAAACCAGGAAGCCTTCCGGCAGATACGGGTAGGCTTCGTTGCCGTCGAGAAATTCGTTGTCCTTCTGCCGGAACATGAAGTGGTAGGGCATGAAGTCGCTCGGATTGCTCAGCCCGGCGGCGCCCGCGATCTCGCCCAGCGCCTTCATGGTATTGCGGTGGAAGCGCGCCACGCGATCGCTCTTGTCGCCGACATTGATCGCCCGCTGCCGCACCGGGTCCTGCGTCGCGATGCCGACCGGGCAGCGGTTGGTATGGCACGATTGCGCCTGGATGCAGCCAATGGCGAACATGAAGCCGCGCGCGGCGTTGCACCAGTCGGCGCCGAGCGCCAGGGTGCGGGCAATGTCGAAAGCGGTGACGATCTTGCCGGCCGCGCCGACTTTCACGTCGTCGCGGAGACCCGCGCCACGCAGCGTGTTATGGACGAAGGTCAGCCCTTCCAGCATCGGCATGCCGACACGGTTGACGAACTCCACCGGTGCCGCGCCCGTGCCCCCCTCCGCGCCGTCGACGACAATGAAATCGGGCAGGATCCCGGTGTGGAGCATGGCCTTCACCATGCTCATGAACTCGCGGCGATGACCGATGCACAGCTTGAAGCCGATCGGCTTGCCGCCCGACAGCGCGCGCAGCTGGCCGACGAACTGCATCAGCCCGACCGGCGTCGAAAACGTGCTGTGCGCCGCCGGAGACACGCAATCGACGCCCATGACGATGCCGCGCGCCTCGGCGATCTCGGGAGAAATCTTCGAGGCCGGCAGCATGCCGCCATGGCCGGGCTTGGCCCCCTGGCTGAGCTTGATCTCGATCATCTTGATCTGGGGATCGGCGGCAAGCTCGGTGAATTTTTCCGGCGAGAAGCTGCCATCGCTGTTGCGGCAACCGAAATAGCCCGACGCGACCTGGTAAATCAGGTCGCCATTGCCCTTGCGGTGATAGCGGCTGATGCCGCCCTCGCCGGTATCATGGGCGAAACCGCCCTTGGCGGCGCCGGTATTGAGCGCCAGGATGGCATTGGCCGAGAGCGAGCCGAAGCTCATGGCCGAGATGTTATAGAGGCTGGCATCGTAGGGCTGCTTGCAGGCGGGGCCGCCGATGCGCACGCGGAAATCCGTGCTGGCGATGCTCACCGGCAGCGCCGAGTGGGTCAGCCAGGCGTAGCCGGAGCCGTACACGTTCTCGATGGTGCCGAAAGGCCGCTTGTCCTCCGCCCCCTTGGCGCGCTGATAGACGAGGCCGCGATCCTGCCGGCTGAACGGAACCTCCTCATGATCGCCTTCGATCATGTACTGGCGGATTTCGGGCCGGATGCTCTCGAGCATGAAGCGCAGATGCCCGATGACCGGATAGTTGCGCAGGATCGAGTGCCGGAACTGGCGCATGTCGTAAACGCCGAGGGCGAACAGCGCGCCTGAAATCGCCGCGACGATCAGCAGCCATTTGCCGTACACCATGGCGCCGGCGAGCGAGGCGACCGTGATGAGCGCCGCCATCACGAACACGGTGTAGCGCTGGTAGGAAAGGATTTTTGTCACCATTTGGATTGGTCCGGAAGTCCGCTGGCGGCAGGTGTGGGGTTTCGTGTGGTTCGGGGGCCCGTCTTGGACTGGGCGCCTGCCAGAGCCGAGATACCAATCAATAGCACCTGACCGGTTCATGCAACCCGGCCGCCGCCGCGGCGCCCTTCGTATCGGGATCGGCGGGGCAAGCCCGGCCATCCCGATCGGAAAATCGCTATTGCCCGGTGATCGAGACCGTCAGCTTGTAATCGGCATTGCCGCGCGTGCCGCCGACGACGATCAGATACTGGCCGGTTTTCGGCAGCTTGCCGGCCCATGTCATGATGTCGGTGTCTTGGCCGGCAATCGCCTGGCCCGAGACATCGACCATGCCGTCCGCGTCCGTGCGGTAGGCCGTGCCGGGTCCATAGAGCGTGAACACGGCATTGTTTTCCAGCGAGGTGATGTCGAGCGAGAGCCGTTGCCCGGCGCGCGCCTTGAACTTGTAGACGTTGCGCTCGCCGCGCACCACGCCACCGCTTACCGTCGCCTGCGATTTTCCGGGCGCGAACCGGATCGGCGGCGCATCGTAAGCCAGCACGGGGCTCGCCATGGCGAGCAACGCTGCGAGCGCACAGCCTGCCAGGGCGCGCGTGCCGCGCGGCTTCAAGCCTTTTTCTGCCATCGCCCGTCCTCGTCCTGCTGCCAGTAGGTCGCGGCAAGGCCCCTCGCCTTCACGGCCTTCCAGGTCTCGCGCGCGCGGCCGACGGCATCGTCGTCGCGGCCGTCGAACAGCAGCACGATGCGGGCGCAATCGGCGTCCAGCGGCACGGAGGCGCCATCGGTGACGAAGGCGCATTCGGCGCCGTTCGGGCGCTCGTCATCGTGGGTCAGGTAGATCGGCTGCGTCTCCGGCGCGCCATCGGCCCTGGTGCCGTGCGGCAGGAAACTATCCTCGCGATAGGTCCAGAGCGCTTCGTCGAGTTGCGCCAGGCGCTCGGGCGAGCCGACGCGCACCACCGCCTTCCAGCCGCGCTCGAGCGTCTTTTCCAGCAGCAGCGGCAGCACGCTTTCGAGCGGCTGGCGTTGCAGGTGGTAGAACAGGACCTCGGGCATGGATTATTCGTAATTGTCCGCGACCAGCCTGTCGAGCAGCCTGACGCCCCAGCCCGAACCCCAGCTCTGGTTGATGGCGCTGGCGGGCGCGCCCATGCCGGTGCCGGCAATGTCGAGATGCGCCCACGGCGTGTCGTTGACGAAGCGTTGCAGGAACTGCGCCGCGGTGATCGAGCCGGCATGGCGGCCGCCGGCATTCTTCACGTCGGCGAATTTCGAATCCATCAGCTTGTCGTATTCCGGCGCCAGCGGCATGCGCCACACCTTCTCGCCAGTGGCCTTGCCGGCCTCGCCGAGGCGCTCCGACAGCGCATCGTCATTGGAGAACAGGCCGGCATGCTCGGTGCCGAGCGCCACCATGATGGCGCCGGTCAAGGTGGCAAGGTTGATTATGAACACCGGCTTGAACTCGCGCTGCGCATACCAGAGCAGGTCGGCCAGCACGAGACGCCCTTCCGCATCGGTGTTGATGATCTCGATGGTCTGGCCCGACAGCGAGGTGACGATGTCGCCGGGGCGCTGCGCGTTGCCGTCCGGCATGTTCTCGACCAGGCCGATGACACCGACGGCGTTGATCCTGGCCTTGCGGGCAGCGAGCGCGTGCAGCAGCCCGACGACGCAGGCAGCGCCCGCCATATCGCCCTTCATGTCCTCCATGCCGCCGGCCGACTTGATCGAGATGCCGCCGGTGTCGAAGGTCACGCCCTTGCCAATGAAGGCGAGCGGCGCGTCCTTCTCGTTGGCGGCGCCGTTCCAGCGCATCACCACGACGCGCGGCTCGCGCACCGAGCCCTGGGCGACGCCAAGCAAAGCCCCCATACCGAGCTTGCGTAGCGCCTTGGCTTCCAGAACCTCGACCTCGACGCCAAGTTTGCCGAGCTTTTCCGCGCGCTCGGCGAAACTCGCCGGATAGAGCACGTTCGGCGGCTCGTTGACGAGATCGCGCGCCACGGTGACGCCATCGGCGATGGCCTGACGGCGCTTGAATGCCTTGCGCGCGGCGGCAGGATCATCGACCAGGATGGTGACGCCGGCCGGCTTGCCGCGCGCCTCGTCATCCTTGTCCTTCTTGGTCTTGTATTTGCGGAACCGGTAGTTGCGCAGCGCCAGGCCGAGCGCGAATTCGGCGGCGTTCTCGGCATCGCTGTCGCGCCCGTCGAGCGAAAACACCACGGTCGCGGGCTTATCGCCGATCAGGCCCATGGCGGTGCCGCCGAGCATGGACAGGTCGAGCGGCTTCCCGTCATCGGCCGCGCCCGTGCCGATCACGATGACGCGAGCGGCCTCCGTATCGGGCGGCGCCAGCAATACGATGCTCGCCAGGGCCTTGCCCGTGAAGCGCTCGCCTTTCGCGGCGCGCTCCACCGCTGCAACGGTTTCGCCAAGAGCGGCCGAGGCTTCCGGCGACAAGACCGCGCCTTCGCCAGCGAAAACGAGTGCGGTGTCCCGCAACGGCGCGCCGAAACCCTCGAAGGTGATTTTCAACGAATGCGACATCGATCTGCCTTCTTTCCTTGGTGACTGCGGGCGGGACGACAGCAATCAGTGAAGCGGGTTTCCATGAACGTCAATGGCTTGGCTGGAATTGCTCCCGTGAGCGTTAAAGCACCCTGCCGGCGGCCGCGATGGCCGTGGCGGGCAATTTCGCTGGACCCCCGCAGCCTTCGGCGATAACGCCTTCGGCGATGAATTTGCTGCAGCGCTATATTTTCCGCACGGCCTTTTCGGCGTTTGTGCTGTGCCTTGTCTCGCTGACCGGCGTGATCTGGGTCACGCAGGCATTGCGGCGCCTGAATCTCGTCACCAGCAAGGGCCAGACGATCTGGGTGTTCTTTGAACTGACGCTCCAGACCCTGCCGGTCATGGTGATGCAGATTTCGCCGTTCGCGCTGTTCATCGCGGTGCTTTACGCGCTGAATAAACTCAACGGCGACAGCGAACTGATCGTGATGAACGCTGCCGGCATGCGGCCACGGCAGGTGCTGCGGCCCTTCATGGTGCTGTCGGTGCTGGTGGCGGCGATGGTGGCGCTGATGACGCTGGTGATCATGCCGAAAAGCGCGCTGGCGAGCCGCGAACTGCTGAACCGGGTCCGCGCCGACGTGATCTCGCGCATTGTCGAAAGCGGCCAGTTCATTTCGCTCGATGCCGGCATCACCTTCCATTATCGCGACAAGAAAGGCGATACGCTGGAAGGCATCCTGATCCAGGACCGGCGCGACCCCAACAAGATCGCCACCTATATCGCCGAACGCGGCCAGATCGTCGACATCGACAACACGTCCTACCTGATCCTGGAAAAGGGCAGCGTGCATCGGCAATCGCCCAACCAGACCGACAATGCCATCGTCGCCTTCGACAAATACGCCATCGATCTCGATACGATGGGCGGCACCGCCGATGACGCCAGGGTCACCGAACTGAAGCCGGTCGAACGCTCGACAATGGCCCTGATCTTCCCCGACAAGAATAACGGCCTCTACAAGGCCATCCCCGGCCGGTTCCGGGCCGAGTTGCATCAGCGCCTCGCCAGCCCGCTGATGGTGTTCGCCGCGCTCGCGATCGCTTTCGCGGCGCTCGGCGCGCCACGCACCACGCGGCAGGGCCGTGGCGTCGCCATCGGGATCGCCAACCTCGCCATCGGCACGAGCCGAATCGTTTCCTTCCTTGGCTTCACGCTGGTGGCGCGTCACGCTTGGGCAGTACCGCTGTATTATGCGATTCCGCTGGCGACGATCCTTGGCGCGGTGCTGGCTTTCCTCGCCAATAACGGCGCGGGCGCCATCTCTTTCCGGCACCTGTTGCGCCGGAGCGGCGGCGGGGCAGTGCCGGCACAAGCGGTCGGGAACTCCTGATGACGATCGGCTGGACGCTCGGACTGTATTTCGCGCAGCGTTTCCTGCGCACGATCCTGGTCGTGTTCTCGACGATCTTCACCCTCGGCTACACGCTGGATTTCGTCGAGCTGATGCGCCGCACCAGCGAAATGCAGGGCAGTTCGGCCTGGCTGCTCGCGGGGCTGTCGCTGCTGCGCATTCCGGTGGTCACCGAGCAGATCATCCCGTTCGCGGTCCTGTTCGGCAGCCTTGCCACCTTTCTCGATCTCAACCGCAAGCTGGAACTGGTGGTCACGCGCGCAGCCGGCGTCTCGGCGTGGCAGTTCATTTTTCCCGGCCTGCTGGTGGCCGGCTTGCTCGGCGTGTTCGCGGTGACCGTCTACAACCCGGTCGCGTCCACGATGAAGCGCAAGGCCGATGTGATCGAGGGCCGGCTTTTCGGCCGCAACGGCGTCGGCTCGAGCGAGAACGGCGCCTGGATGCGGCAGAAATCGGTCGATGGCGAAGCCATCATCCGGGCCGAGAAGGTGCTGGACAAGGATTCCTTCAGCGGCCTGACCGCGTTCGTGTTCTATCCCGACGGGCGGTTCATGGAACGGATCGAGGCGCCGACCGCCGAGTTGAAGCCGGGCTTCTGGGATTTTCGCAAGGCACGGGTGCTGACCACGGACAGCCAGCCGGCCAATTACGACTCCTATCAGCTTGCCACCCCCCTCACGCCGGACCAGGTCCGGGCGTCGGTCGCGCCCGCCGACACTGTGTCTTTCTGGAACCTGCCCGAACTTGTCACACGCTTGAAGCTTGCCGGGCTGGAGACGACAAGGTATCGCCTGAAGTACCAGAGTCTGCTGGCGAGGCCGCTGCTGCTGATCGCGATGGTGTTCGTGGCCGCATCGGTTTCGTTAAGGTTTTTCCGATTTGGTGGCGTGGCACGTATGGTTCTCGGCGGCGTAACGGCAGGGTTCATGCTTTACGTAGCGACAGAAGTCGCGGAAGATTTGGGATCGGCCGGCGTGATCAGCGCCGTTGTCGCATCCTGGACGCCTGCCTGCATCGGTAGTCTCCTGGGAGTGTTGGCGTTGTTGTATCAGGAGGATGGCTGAATGCCGGCGGTGAACCGGTTGTCAGTTGCGTCTATGCGCGGCCTGTTCGGGCCGCGTGTGTTTATGCTCGCGGCGATGGCTTTCGCCGGCGGGCTGCCTGTGCTGGCGCCCCATACGGCGCAGGCGCAGACCCTGTCCGACATGGTGAGCAACCGCGCCAATAAAGGCAATGACAGCAAGCGCTTGACCCTCGAAGCGCGTGAAATGGTTTATGACAACGATCACAACACGGTGGCCGCAACCGGTGACGTGATCCTGTATTATGACGGGCGCAAGCTCGAGGCCGACCGCGTGACCTACGACCGCAATACGCGCCGGGTCTTCGCGCAGGGCAACGCCAAGATGACCGAGTCGGACGGCACGGTGAGCTATGGCGACCGATTCGAACTGACCGATGATTTCAAGGACGGCTTCATCGACAGCCTGCGCGTCGTCACCAAGAGCCAGGAGCGGTTTTCCTCGCCGCGCGCCGAGCGCACCGATGGCGAGACGACGGTGTTCAATCGCGGAATCTACACGGCCTGCAAACCCTGCGCCGAGCACCCCGAGCGGCCGCCGCTGTGGCAGGTGCGCGCCGCGCGCATTATCCACAAGAATTCCGAGCAGACGATCTATTACGAGAATGCCAATCTGGAATTCTTCGGCCTGCCGATCATCTACATCCCGATGTTCTCCGGTCCCGATCCGAGCGTGACGCGCCGGAGCGGCTTCCTGGCGCCGGTGTTCAGCAATTCGAAGCGGCTCGGTTTCGGCACGCGCATCCAGTATTTCTGGGCGATCGCGCCCAATTACGACGTGACCTTCATGCCGACGCTCTACACGCGCCAGGGCGTGCTGGCGCAGGCCGAATGGCGCCACCGGCTCGAGAACGGGCAGTACACGTTCAAATTCGCCGGCATCAATCAGATGGACCGTACCGCGTTCCTCGCCCCGCCCGACGGCGCCGGCAACAAGACGTTCCGCGGCAGCCTGGAAACGACCGGCAAGTTCTACATCAACAAATACTGGTCGTTCGGCTGGGACGTCGCGATGCAGACGGACCGCTATTTCTTCCACAATTACAAGGTGCGCAGCTATAGCAGCAACCTGAGCTATATCGACCGGCGGGATTCGACCTCCACCGTCTACCTGAACGGCCAGGCGCCCAAGTCGTGGTTCGACATGCGGGGCTATTATTTCCAGGGCGTCACCGTGTTCGACTGGCAGAAGAACCTGCCCGTCGTCGGCCCGGTCATCGATTACAACCGCCGCTTCCAGCCGCCGGTCGTTGGTGGCGAATTGTCGGTCACGGCCAACTTCACTAACCTGCACCGCGACCAGGCGCATTTCGCCGAGATCAACCCGGCCAACCCGTTCGCGCCGACGCGGCTTTTGACCAATTACGACGGCTGCGTCGCACCGCTCGGCACGACCCAGTTCAGCCGCAGCAACTGCATCCTGCGCGGCTTCGCCGGCAATTACTCGCGCGCCAGCGTGGACGTGACGTGGCGGCGGCAGTTCATTGACGATATCGGCCAGATGTGGACGCCGTTCATTGGCGCACGGGTCGACGGCGCCTGGAAGGACGTCAACAATGGCGGCCGGGTCGTCGGCGATTACAGCAACGCCCAGCAGGGCAACTTCCTCGACACCAGCGACAAGTTCCTTGGCCGGGTGATGCCGACCGTCGGGCTGAACTACCGCTTCCCGTTCCTGGTGGCGGCGCCTTCCGGCTGGGGCAACCATGTCATCGAGCCGATCGCGCAGATCGTGGCCAGCCCGAACGAATCCCGCATCGGCAAGCTGCCGAACGAGGATGCGCAGAGCCTGGTGTTCGACGACACTAACCTGTTCTCGACCAACAAGTTCTCCGGCTTCGACCGCACCGAGGGCGGCACCCGCGCCAGCCTCGGCCTGCAATATACCGGCCGTTTCGACAGCGGCGGCTACATCAACGCGATGTTCGGGCAGACCTACCAGCTCGCCGGCCGCAATTCCTTCCAGCAATATGCCGGCAGCGAGGATCTCGCCAATACCGGCAGCAATTCCGGGCTCGACAAGAGCCGCTCGGATTATGTCGGCCGCGTCGTGCTCTCGCCCGGCAACAATTTCAACCTCGCCGCGCATGCCCGCTTCAACGCGGTCACCATGGCGCCCGAGCGTATCGACGTGACCAGCGGCAAGACCTTTACCTTCCCCGAGGATTCGTTCTCGAAATCGCTTAGCTTCATGGCGAATTACACCCGCATCCTGCCGCAGCCGCTGATCGGCTACGACCAGCGCCGCGAGGGCCTGAGCCTCGGCTCGACCTATGCGCTGCAGAGCGGCTGGTTCTTCACCGGCGCGGTGCTGGTCGATCTCGACCGTGGCGATTACAACCGCCAGTGGAACCGGCTCGATGGCGGCAAGCGTTCCACCGACCTGTTCAACCTGGCCACGACGACGCTGGGCATTGGCTACAAGGATGAGTGCACGACCTTCACCGTGAGCTATGTCTCGAGCTACAGCGATCTCCAGACCGGCCAGCGGACGCGCGACAACACGGTGATGTTCTCGCTGCAACTGACCCGGCTCGGCACGCTGAACTACCGGACCAGTACCGACCCCAATACGCCAACGGTGCGCTGACACATGATCGATCTGAACAAGACCCTCCGCCCGCTGGTCAAGCTGCATGTGATCGCCGCCGCCGCCGTGCTGCTGGCGGTTTCCGTCGCACCGGCCAGCGCCCAGCGCCTCGTCGCGCGCGTCAACGGGGCCAACATCACCTCGTTCGACGTGAACCAGCGCATCAAGCTCGAGGCGTTGATCTCGAACGCCCGCCTTAGCCAGAAGCAGGCGCTCGACACCGTGATCGACGACAAGCTCAAGGTGCTCGAGGGGCGCCGCATGGGCTACAAGATCACCGATAACGACATCGACACCGAGTTGACCCGCATCGCCCGCAACAACAACCAGACCAAGGACCAGCTTGAGGACGGCCTGCGCCAGCGTGGCGTCGACCCGATCGCGCTGCGCGACAAGCTCGCCGCGGAACTGGTGTGGGGCGCTCTCGTGCCGTACCGCGCCCGCTCGCTCTCGCCGAGCAACGAAACGATCAATGCCGAGATCGCGGCGCGCGTCGCCAAGGGCGAGGCCCGCGTGCATGATTACGGCCTGAACCAGGTGATTTTCGTGGTGCCGCGCGCCAACCCGGCCCTTGCCGGCCAGCGTCGACGCGATGCCGAGGCGGCGCGCAAACGGTTCAACGGCTGCGAGTCCGGTCTCGAGATGCTGCGACAGATGCGCGATGTCGCGGTGAAGCCGCCAGTATACCGGAGCTCGACCGATTTGCCGAAGCCGATGGCCGACCTGCTCGCCAAGACGCCTGTCGGTCATCTCACCCAGCCCTATAGCAGCGATCAGGGCATCGAGATGATCGCCGTTTGCGACCGCAAGGAACGCACCGACGAGGGCGCCATCCGCAAGGAAGTCGAGGCCGACCTCAGCAAGAAGCGCAGCGGCAACCTGGCGGACAGCATCCTCAAGGAGTTGCGGGCCAAGGCGACGATCAAACGCTTCTGATGCCGGCGATCGACGATCTGCCACCGCTCAGGGATGTCATCCGGGACTTCGAACTGGCCGCGCGCCGTTCCCTTGGCCAGAATTTCCTGCTCGATCTCAACCTCACCGCCAAGATCGCCCGCGCCGCAGGCCCGCTTGCCGGGCACACGGTCGTCGAAATCGGCCCCGGACCGGGCGGGCTGACGCGCGCGCTGCTGGCGGCCGGCGCCGAGCATGTCGTGGCGATCGAGCGCGATTCCCGTTGCGTGGCGGCGCTCGCCGCCGTCGCCGCCCGCTACCCCGGCCGGCTCACGGTGGTCGAGGGCGATGCGCTCGCGGCCGATATCACCGCCTTCGCCGATGGCCGGCCGCTGCGCGTCGTGGCCAATCTTCCCTATAATATCGGCACGCCGTTGCTGATCGGCTGGTTGAAGGCCAGGCCGTGGCCGGGTCCCCTCGCCTCGATGACGCTGATGTTCCAGCGCGAGGTTGCCGAGCGCATCGTCGCCGGGCCGGAGCGGCCGAAGGATTATGGCCGGCTCGGCGTGATGTGCGGCTGGCGCACCAGAGCCCGCATCCTGTTCGACCTGCCGCCAGCGGCCTTCACGCCGCAGCCCAAGGTCACCTCGAGCGTCGTCGAACTGATCCCGCGCCCCGATGACACCGCGACCAGCCTGGCAGCGTTGGAGACGGTGACGGCGCACGCCTTCGGCCAGCGCCGCAAGATGCTGCGGCAGAGCCTGAAAGGGCTTGGCGTGCCGGTGGAGGAGCTGCTGGCCGCTGCCGACCTGGCGCCAACCGGCCGGCCCGAGGAGGTTTCGGTCGCGGGCTTCGCTCGGCTCGCCGCCGCCTATGACAGGCTGCGGCAATCGGCTGCCAGGTAAATCCGGAGTTGGCAGCGGGCCAGGCTGGGTGCCGGGTCAAGCCCGGCACAAGACGGGAGAGAGAAACACCACGGTCTTGCCCCGGACTTGATCCGGGGCCTACGACACGTTGGGCATTTTCGGTTGGGCTGGGTCGGTCAAGCCGGATCCCACAGGACCTTTCAACCGCTCTAATTCGCCGCCACGACGGCGGCGAGATCGTGCTGCAACTGTTCGACGAGCCGCTTGATGGCGGGGCGGCGCACGCGCCGCAGGCGCTCGGCGTCAAGGATGGCGCGCAATTCGGAAAAGGCGCGGTCGAGATCGTCATTGACGATGACATAGTCGTAATCGTCCCAGTGGCGCAGTTCGGTCTCGGCGGTGCGCAGCCGGCGGATGATGGTGGCGTCATCGTCTTCCGCGCGCCGTTTCAGGCGGCGGCGCATCTCGTCGATCGAGGGCGGCAGCACGAACACGCGCACGACATCCTCGGGCATGGCGGCGGCAAGCTGATGCGTGCCCTGCACGTCGATATCGAACAGCACGTCCTGCCCCTGCGCCAGCGCCTTCATCACCGCGTCGCGCGGCGTGCCGTAGAAATTGCCATGCACCTCGGCCCATTCGAGCAGCTGCCCGCTATCGCGCATAAAGGCGAATTCCGGCACACTCTTGAAGAAATAATGCGAGCCCTCGATCTCGCTCTGCCGGCGCGGCCGCGTCGTCACCGACACCGACATGGCGATGTTCTTCTCGGCTTCGAGCAGGTTGCGGCTGAGCGTGGTCTTGCCGGCCCCCGAGGGAGAGGAAATCACCAGAAGCACACCACGGCGGACGGATTGTCGCTTGTCGTCGCCTGCCACGGCACTCACTCCACGTTCTGAACCTGTTCGCGAAACTGCTCGACCAAGCTCTTGAGCTTGAGACCGATTTCGGTCAAGGCCATGCTGCCGGCTTTTGAACAGGTGGTGTTGGCTTCCCGGCCGAATTCCTGGGACAGGAAGTCCAGCCGCCGGCCAATCGGCTCATCCTGTTGCAGCAGGTCGCGCGCCGCCGTGATATGGGCGGCGAAACGATCGAGTTCCTCGCGCACATCGGCCTTGGTCGCCAGGAGCGCGGCTTCCTGGTGCAGGCGGGCCGGATCGAAACGGTCACTGGTTGCAAGCAGTTCCCGCACCTGCTCGGCGAGGCGCTGGCGCAGCAGGTCGCCTTGCGCGTCGCGTGCGGCAACCGCCGCCTCAAGCGTTTCCGCCATGCTCGAAAGCTGGCTCTCCAGCACGCCGCGAAGTGCCTCTCCCTCCTTGATGCGGCTGTCGGCCAGCATGGCGATCGCCTCGTCGAGCGAGGCGAGCAGCAGCGCGTCGGGCGGGCCGGCAATGGCGGCGTCGGCGCGGCCGTCATCGGCCTCGATCACGCCGCGCACATGCAGCAGCGCGCTCAGCGCCACCGGGGGCAGATCGTGCCGTTGCGCGATGGCGTTCAGATCCTTCAGCAAGCCGACCAGCAGCGCCTCGTTGATGCGCGGCGCGCCGGTCGCCGCGCCGCGCTCCAGCGTCAAGGTGGCCTGCAGCGAGCCGCGCCGGCAAAGCTGCCCGATCGCCTTGCGCGCCTGCGGCTCGAGATGGTCGTAGCCGGCCGGCAGGCGCAGGCGGATATCGAGCGTGCGTCCGTTGACGGATTTCAGCTCCCACGCCCAGGTCAGGCTCTCGCTGGCGCCTGACGCCCGGCCGAAGCCGGTCATGCTCGAGACGCTCAATGCAGCACGGGAACGGTTTTGGCGCTCGTCAGATCGTAGCTGTGGTTGCGCAGCGGATCGAGCTTGGTGCCGGCGACGGCATCGAAGGCGCGCGGGTGCTGGCCAGCCGCCAGCACGCGGCGCGGGGCGCGATCGGCCGGCGCGGATTCGAACTCCGGTTCGGCCGCGACGGTGGAGTTGCCCCCCTCGACGCCCTGATGGATGCGCGCCTTCATGGCCGGCGAGATCGGCCAGCTCTCGACCTGATCGGGGTCGGTGCTTGCGTGCTGCGCGGGCTCGGCGGCGAAATCATCGACCGGCGCATCGTCGGCGAGGCCGATCATGTCGGAGAGGCCGGTGATCTTGAGCGAGGGCATGGCATAGGCGCTGATCGAGGACGGCATCGCCATGCGCCCCGACGGCAGGGCGCGCGGGGCGGCTCCCACCGCCGCGAGGCTATGCGGCGGCGACAGGCGCCACTCGGTCTTTTGCTCCGGCGTCTTCTTGGCCGGCGCCGGCGCGGGTTCGGGCGCCGGCGTGTCGTCGGGCGAGGCCTGATCCTTCTGCGACTGCAACTGGCGCCAGCGCTGGACATTGCGGTTATGCTGGTCGAGAGTCTCGGCAAAGGCATGGCCGCCCGAGCCGTCGGCGACGAAATACAATTCCTTGGTCTTCGACGGGTTGGCGACCGCCTCGAGCGCCGCCCGGCCCGGATTGGCGATCGGTCCCGGCGGCAAGCCATTGATGACATAGGTATTATAGGCCGTGCGCGTCTCGAGATCGGCGCGCGTCAGCGGCCGCCCGAGCGTGCCCTTGCCGCCGACCAGGCCGTAGATCGTCGTCGGATCGGACTGGAGCCGCATGTTGCGCGCAAGGCGGTTGAGGAAGACGGCGGCAATGCGCGGCCGCTCGTCGGCGCGGCTCGTCTCCTTCTCGACGATCGAGGCGAGGATGACCATTTCCTGCGGGCTCGAGAGCGGCGAATCCTTGGCGCGCTTCGCCCAGACATCCTTGAGCGTCGTCTGCTCGTGATTGCGCAACTGGTCGATGACCGTCTGGCGCGAGGTGCCGCGCTCGTATTTGAGCGTCGTCGGCAGCAGCGAGCCCTCGATCGGCGTCTCGCCGATGTCGCCGTTGAGGAAGTCGTATTCGCGCAGCTTGTCGACGACCTGCTGCGAGGTCAGCCCCTCGGGGATGGTCACGGCATGCATGATCGCCTGGCCGCTGGTCAGGGTATCGACGACCGAATTGAGGCTGGCTTCCTGCTTGAACTGATACTCGCCGGCGCGCAGGTGCTTCTTGCCGCTGCCGAATTTCAGCAGCTGCGCCTTGAGCATGAACAAGGCGGGCTGGTCGATGACGCCCTCGCGCGACAGCAGGTCGGCGATATCCTCGATGCCGGAATTCCTCTGGACGACCACGACCTTGTCGGCCTTCAACGGCCCCGCCGCCTGGAACTGCCGCTCGACGATGATGCTGCCGCCGAAGCCGACCACGCCGCCGACGGCGAGCACGGTCAGCAGGGCGCTCATCGTCGAGACGAGGCGGCTCTTGCGGCGGCGCGGGCTTTTCGGCAGGCTCGGCGGCTGCACCGGCTGGATCAATTCCTGCGCGCTGCGCACCGGCCCAAGCCGCACGACCATCGGGCCGCGACCATGCTGCGGGTTTTCGAGATTGCGCTGCGGATCGCTCATATTTTGAATTCGGCCTCCCGGGCGATGGCTGCCAACAGACAGTCACCAGCCAAATGTGGCGAAATGCCGATCCGCGACCCGGACCGTCACATGGGGCAGTTTAAGCGTCCAGGTGGCGAAACGCCAGCGAGGCATTCGTGCCGCCGAAGCCGAACGAGTTGGAGAGCGCGATGCCGATATCGCGCTTGCGCGCCACATGCGGCACGAGATCGAGCGCGGTTTCCACGGAAGGATTGTCGAGATTGAGCGTCGGCGGCGCGATCTGGTCGCGGATGGCGAGCACGGTGAAGGCGGCCTCGACCGCGCCGGCGGCGCCGAGCAGGTGGCCGATGGCCGATTTCGTCGACGACATCGAGATCGTCGCGGCGCTGTTGCCGATCAGGCGCTCGAAGGCGCGCAACTCGATTTCATCGCCGAGCGGCGTCGAGGTGCCGTGCGCGTTGACGTAGTCGACATCGGCGGCGCTGACGCCGGCGCGCTTCAGCGCCATCTGCATGCAGCGATAGGCGCCGTCGCCATCGGGCGCCGGCGAGGTGATGTGATAGGCATCGCCCGACAGGCCGTAGCCGACGAGTTCCGCGTAGATTTTCGCGCCGCGCGCCTTGGCGTGCTCGTATTCTTCCAGCACCAGCGCGCCGGCGCCCTCGCCCATGACGAAACCGTCGCGGTCGCGGTCATAGGGCCGCGAGGCGCGTTTGGGATCGTCATTGCGGGTGGACAGCGCGCGGCAGGCCGAGAACCCGGCGAGCGCCAGCCGGTTGATGGCTGCCTCGGCGCCGCCGGCGACCATGACATCGGCATCGCCGTAAGCGATCAGCCGGGCCGCGTCGCCAATGGCATGCGAGCCGGTCGAACACGCCGTGACCACGGAATGGTTCGGGCCGCGCAGGCCGTGCTGGATCGAGACGTAGCCACTGACCAGGTTGATGAGCCGGCCGGTAATGAAGAAGGGCGAGATCCGGCGCGGGCCCTTCTCCTTGAGAATCAGCGCCGCCTCGGCAATGCCGGCAATGCCGCCAATGCCGGAGCCGATCAGCACGCCGGTGGCGATCTGGTCGGCATCGCTCTTGGGGTGCCAGCCGGCATCGTCGAGCGCCTGGGTCGCAGCGCTCACCCCGTAAAGGATGAACTCGTCAACCTTGCGGTGCTCTTTCGGCTCCATCCAGTGATCTGGATTGAAGGTGCCGTCGCTGCCATCGCCGCGCGGAACCACGCAGCCGATGCGGCAGGCGATATCCGAAACGTCGATATGGGAAATCTGAACCGCGCCGTTCTCGCCGGCCAGGATCCGTTTCCACACCGTTTCAGCGCCGCACCCCAGAGGGGAAACGACGCCGAGACCCGTAACGACAACACGCCTCATCAGGATTCCATTGGTAAAAGCATCGGCCCTGCCTTGCGAGCGGAGTCAAAGCTCCATTCAGGCGGCGGCGTTCTTCGACAGGAACTTCACGGCGTCGCCGACGGTCTGGATCGTCTCGGCGGCATCGTCGGGGATTTCGACGCCGAATTCTTCCTCGAAGGCCATGACCAGCTCGACCGTGTCGAGGCTGTCGGCGCCCAGATCGTCGATGAAATTGGCGTTCTCGACGACCTTGTCGGCGTCGACGCCCAGATGTTCGATCACGATCTTCTTCACGCGCTCGGCGATGTCACCACTCATGAGAAACCCCTCAATAATCTGTTTAACGGAACCAACTTCCTTACCGCCTGGACGGCGGTGCCGCATCCTTCAAGGATGTCCGCACTTCGCCCCCTCTTCGATGGATCGGAAAAGAAAGTCAACGCGCTTGTAAGGGTCATACACCTTCAGGACGTCTGCGCCGGTATCGCGCTCTTCATGCAACCCTTAGCCCGAATACGGGCTCAAGTCGACCCGGCGCGGGCGCTATCACAAAGCGGATTTCGCCTCTTAAATCATGGCCATGCCGCCGTTGACATGCAGCGTCTGGCCGGTGACGTAAGCTGCCTCGGCGCTGGCGAGATAGACCACCGCGGCGGCGATTTCATCACCCGTGCCGAGCCGGCCGGCCGGCACCGAGGCCAGGATCGATTCGCGCTGCTTGTCGTTCAAAACATCGGTCATCGCCGTCTCGATGAAGCCCGGCGCGATGCAGTTCACGGTGACGTTGCGGCTGGCGACCTCGGCCGCGAGCGACTTCGACATGCCGATCATGCCGGCCTTCGAGGCGGCGTAATTGCCCTGCCCGGCATTGCCGGTGACGCCGACGATCGAGGTGATGCCGATGATGCGGCCGCTGCGGCGCTTCATCATGCCGCGCAATGCGGCGCGCGCCAGCACGAAACCGGCGGTGAGATTGACGGCCAGCACCTGATCCCACTCCTCGTCCTTCATGCGCAGGAACAGGTTGTCGCGCGTGATGCCGGCATTGTTGACCAGGATGTCGAGCGAGCCCATGGCGCTTTCCGCCGCCGGCACCAGCCCGTCGACGGAGGCGCGCTCGGACAGGTTGGCGGGCACGACATGCACGCGCTCCTTCAACTCGCCGCTAAGCGAATCAAGCGCCTCGCGCCGCGTGCCGGAGATCGCGACCGTGGCGCCCTGCCGATGAAGCGCGCGGGCGATCGCCGCACCGATACCGCCGGAAGCGCCGGTGACAAGCGCGGTTTTTCCTGTCAGGTCGAACATGGGATTACTCCTTGGCCAGCGCGAAACCGGCGACATCCTCGGGACTGCCGATCGCCGTGGCCGACATGGTGTCGACGATGCGCTTGACGAGGCCGGACAGCACCTTGCCCGAACCGACCTCGACGAGGCCGCTCACGCCGTCTTGCGCCATGGCGAGCATGGTTTCGCGCCAGCGCACGGTGCCGGTGACCTGCGCCACGAGGTTGCGCCGGATCGCTTCCGGATCGGCCTCGGGCGCGGCGGTGACATTGGCGTAAAGCGGCACGACGGGAGCGCGGATCGTCACGCCGGCAAGTGCGGCGGCCATCGCCTCGGCCGCCGGCTGCATCAGGGCGCAATGGAACGGCGCCGACACCGGCAGCATGATGGCGCGGCGCACGCCATGCGCCTTGGCGACATCGAGCGCGCGCGTCACGGCGCCATACGCGCCGGAGATCACCACCTGGCCGCCGCCATTGTCGTTGGCGACCTCGCAGGTCTCGCCCTGGGCGGCTTCGAGCGCGATCGCCGCCGCTTGCAGCGCGTCGGCGCCGAGCAGCGCCGCCATGGCGCCCTTGCCGACCGGCACCGCCTGCTGCATGGCATCGCCACGAATGCGCAACAGCCGCGCCGTATCGGCAATGCCGAGGCTGCCGGCGGCGGCAAGCGCTGAATATTCGCCGAGCGAGTGGCCGGCGACGCAGGCGATGTCGCGAGCAATGTCGAGGCCCTTTTCCGTCTCGAGCGCACGCAGCGCGGCGAGCGAGACGGCCATCAGCGCCGGCTGGGCGTTGCGCGTCAGGGTCAGGTCGGCCTCGGGGCCGTTCCAGATCAGCTCCGACAGCTTCTCGCCAAGCGCGGCATCGACCTCGTCGAAGACCTGCCTTGCGGCGGGAAACGCCTCGGCCAGTGCCCGGCCCATGCCCACGCTCTGGCTGCCCTGCCCCGGAAACACCAATGCTGTGCTCATGTCGCGCCCGCTGAAAATCATGGTCGGCTTCGGGCTTCGCAACGGCGGTGCGGATTGTCAAGCAGCGAGCCCGTGCGTCGCCGGCCGCTCGATGGCGACGATGCGCAGCCGAAATTGGCCCCGCAATCGACGAAGGTGTATTTGATGTCGGCGACGCTTCTCAGAAACGTCTCGATCTCTTCTTCGTAGTCATAGCGGCTGTTGAGGATTCGGCTCCAGTACCGATCACAAAATGGTATCGCAAATTGAGCGTCGGGATTCAATCGAACGACGATATCGCGTTGCGCGACGGCGCAGGAGACGATGTCGCAGCCCCATCCGTAGCCACGGTGTCCGAAGGGCTGCGTCACGACGGAGCCGACCTGCAGTGCGTAGACCGCCATTTGGTCGACCAGGCCCGCCCCGCTCAGCCTACCGCTCTGACGGTCGTAGAAAAACTCGGCATCGGCCGCATCGTTACGACGCAACGATCCCTCCATCCGAAACTCCTGCGCGCTACCTTTCTCGACGCCATCGAACGAGAATGTCCGACGGCGTCGAAAATCCGGGTGCTATTTCTGCTTTTCGATCTTGGTGACGGTGATGCCGGCCGTTGCCCGTTCGGCCTGGAATTGCACCTTGTCGCCGACCTTGACCTGTTTGAGCATCGCCGGATCCTGGACGCGGAACACCATCGTCATGCCCTCGTCCATGTCGAGGTTCTTGATCGGGCCGTGCTTCAAGGTGATCTTGCCAGCGGCCTCGTCGATCTTCTTGACCTCGCCCTTCGCCATATCGGCCTGCGCCATGGCAGCGGCAGACCACAAGGCGAAGGCGATTGCGAAAATTCCCGCCATAAAGTTGCGTATCTTCATTTTCACTCCTCTTCAGTTACTGCGCCTTCCCTCGGAAGGCCTTCTTTCACGCTGCCAGCGCTGGATCCTGTTGCGCGCGTCACGGAGGGCGAACAGTCCTCCCACGACCACGCGCGCGGTCACGTCGGGGCAGTAGTGAAATTCCCGGACGGCAAGCAGAACGCCTCGTTTGCCCGCGAGTCCCTTTTTGAATTGCCGGATTCCCGGATCACCGGGACCGCCGAGTTCGTACCAACGCACCTTTGCGTGTTCCCGCAGCCAGCGCATAACGTGCCATTGCAGGACGTATCCAGCGTTCAGTGCGGTCGCCTCGTCGCTGGTCGCCCCGAAGACGTAGTAGGCGAGATCGCCCACCACGCTGAATGCGATGCCGCCGATCGGCTTTCCGCCGTGATACGCCAAGGCAATGCGCATCTTCATTCGTTCCGGAAGCCGCATCAGGTCCGGAATGGATGCGGGCAGATCGACGCCCGGATAGTTCAGGTTTTTGCGCCGAACCATCTCGGCATAGATGTCCTGAAACGTCTTGATGTCGGCCGGAGCGTCACCGATACGAACCTCGAGGCCGTGCGCAAGACCCTTGCGGAGATTGTAGCGCCATCGCTGATCCAGGCTTTTCTGTTGCTCCGCCTCGTCGAGCGATGCATCGACGAAGTAGCGGTCAAGCATCGATGACGTGGAGCCCGCGAGCCCCATTTCGGTGAGGATTTTCGCTTCGATCGGATAGAAGTCAGGATGCGGCCGCGGACGCAGGACGAGGTAAAGCTTTCGTCGACGGCAGTATTCGTCCACCAGCGCCGTCACCGCTGCCCGATAACGGTCCGGGTCGGGAGTAACGTCGAAGGGGCGCCAGAACGGCGCGAAGCGCACGAGCGCCATGCCGCGGCCGAGATAAGGCACGAGATAGAGACCGATCCGGGCCCCTGCGACAGGAGCGCTCTCGCGTCCCAGCAGAATATGGCTCGATCGTTCGCCCCGTTGTCCGGAGCCGTAAATCGCCGTCTGTTCGTAGTGGACGTCGGCAAACGCGCCCATCGCTGCGTGCCAGCCGTCGTCCGGCACGCAGTCGATCTGGCAGTCGTCCATGGCACCCACTTGCAGGCTAAATGTCATGAGTTCACTTGACGACGACCGTACCGATCATTCCGGCTTCGCGGTGGCCGGGGATCAGACAGGAATATTCAAACGTGCCGCGCTTGGTGAACTTCCACACGATCTCGCCGGTCTTCTTCGGCGCCAGGCGCGTGCCGTTCGGATCATCGTGTTCCATGTCCGGGTTTTTCTTCATCGCTTCGGCGTGCTTGAGGTTGTCGGCCGTGGTCGCGAGGATGAATTCGTGATCGAGTTCGCCGTTGTTGCGCAGGACAAACTTGATCTGCTCGTCCTTCCTGACCTCGACCTTGTCCGGCGTGAACGTCATCTTGCCGTCGGATTCACCCATCGTGACCTGCACGATCCGCGCAGGCTTCTTCGCATCGCCGGGTTCACCGGCGGAGAATGACTCGTCGTGGCTGTGCTCGGTCGGACCTGCGCCCGCCCATGCCGATGTGCAAATAGCGGTTGCGCTGATCACTGCGATTCCTACTTCGCGCCATTTCTTCATGTTTCGTCTCCTCGGGTTTGTTCGGACCAAATTTGAGGCTGATGCCTCGGGACCTTCGGCGGGGCTACATGCCCTTCATGCCCTTCATTCCCTTCATGTTCATTGGTTTCTTGGATTTCTTGTCTTCCGGCTTGTCCGTCGGCCTCGCGTCGCCTTGCCGGGGCGCTTGGCCGTTCGGGGCATCGACCTCGTAGGCGACGGTACCCGCGGGAAACTTGTACGGACCGGGATCGCTGTAGTCGTCGCGCGCCATGCCTTCGCGGATCTTCATCACCGTGAACATTCCGCCCATTTCGATCGGCCCGAATTGTCCGGTACCAGTCATCATCGGCAGCGTGTTGTCCGGCGCGGGCATTTCCATTTCGCCCATCGCCATGCCGGTCGAACCCATCACCATCGCGTCCGGAGCGAGTTTGCCGACCGCTTTCGCCAAATCCTTTTTCGACACACCGATCAAATTGCGCACGTCGTGCCCCATGGCATTCATGGTGTGGTGCGATTTATGGCAATGGAACGCCCAGTCGCCGGGATTGTCGGCGATGACGTCGAAGGCGCGGATGGCCCCGACCGGGACATCAATCGTCGTTTCGGGCCACTGCGCGCTCTCCGGCACCCAGCCGCCGTCGGTGCAACTCACCCCGAAATGGTGCCCATGCAGGTGGATCGGATGATTGGTCATGGTGAGATTGCCGATCCGCACCCGGACCTTGTCTCCGAGTCGCACGGGTAACGGGTCGATTCCCGGAAACACCCGGCTGTTCCAGGTCCACATGTTGAAGTCGGTCATCTCGTTGACCTTCGGCAGATAGGTACCGGGGTCGATCAGGTATGTGCTCATGACGAAGACGAAGTCGCGATCGACCGGACGGAAGGATGGGTCGCGCGGATGCACCACGAACATCCCCATCATCCCCATCGCCATCTGCACCATTTCGTCGGAGTGCGGGTGGTACATGAAGGTCCCGCTGTTCTTCAGCTCGAACTCGTAGACGAAGGTCTTGCCCGGCGGGATGTGCGGCTGCGTGAGGCCGCCGACCCCGTCCATGCCACTGGGCAGGATCATGCCGTGCCAATGCACCGTCGTATGCTCAGGCAACTTGTTGGTGACGAAGATGCGGACCTTGTCGCCTTCAACCGCTTCGATCGTCGGTCCGGGGGATTGTCCGTTGTAGCCCCACAGGTTTGCCTTCATGCCTTCGGCGAACTCCCGCACCACGGGCTCGGCGACGAGATGAAATTCCTTCCAGTCGCCGTTCATCCGCCAAGGCAGCGACCAGCCGTTGAGGGTGACGACCGGGCGATAGTCCGGACCGCTGGTCGGATGCAGCGGCGGCTGCATCGTCACCTTGTCCATCATCGGCGCTTCCGGAATGTTCGCCGCCTGCACACGGCCGCTGACGGCGCTGGCGCCGACCAGCGCGGCCGTTCCCAGAAATCCTCTTCGCGATAGCATGTTGGTCTCCATCAATGGCCTCCGCCGCCGCCGGCTTGGGCGGTCGTCGTCGGACGGGACTCCGTTGGCGTTTCTCCCGAGCCGCCGCCGTTGACGGCGGTCTGCAGATCGGATTGGGCGAGCCAGAAGCTGCGTTTGGCGTCGATTCCGGCGCGCATCGACGCGATGCGCTGTCGTGCTTCGGTCAACAGTGCGAAGACGTCGACCTGCATGCTCGAGAAGCGCAGTTGCATTTCCTCGGTGATGATCTTCCGGAGCGGCAGCACCTCGCGCTCGTACTGCCGAGCGATCTCGTAGCTCGATCGATACGTCCGGTACGCGTCGCGTGCTTCCGAGCGTACGTTGATCGCCTTCTCGGTCAGGCGATTGAAGGCCTGGTTGTAGGTCTCGGTCGCTTGCCGCACCCGGACCTCGCCGCCATCGAAGATCGGGATCTGGAACTGGATGTCGAAGCCGCGTTCGCGAAACCGGGAGCCATCGGGGTCCTTTGTGGTCTTCGCAATGCCCGCGATATCGAGCAGCGTGACGAAACGGCTCGCTTCCGTGAGGTTGAGCGCTTTCGCCAGCGCCTCGAGTTCGATGCGAGCGATCTGAAGATCGATCCGGTGCGTCACCGCATCCACTTCGATCGACGGCAACGCAGAGGGCCGCCGTGGCAACTGCGGGAGCATGTTCGGAAGACGGAACGTGATGTCGCCATCCCAAAGCCCCATCAATCGCGCGAGCCGTTCACGCGAACTGGTCGCCTCCTGACGCGCCGAAGCGAGGTCAGCCGTCATCTCCGCGTAGAACACTTGCTCGCGGGCCTGATCAAGCTTGTTGAGCGAACCGGTTTCACCCAGTTTCGAAGCCAGCTTGGCGGTCGCTTCCGCCGTGGACTTGGCGTCGGTCAGAAGGCCAACCATCTCGTTGGCGGCAACAGTACGGTAGTAGGATCGCCGCACATCGGACGCGAGCCTCAAGGTCTCCAATGCGGCCCGCAATTGCGCCTGATAGAATCGTTTTCGCGCGATCTCGGAGCGGAACGGCAACGTCGCCAACGCAAGAATGTCGCCGACGACCTGACGCTCGATTTCGACCGCGCCACCGCCCGCAATTCTCGAAATCGAAAAGGTCGGATTGGGCGGGAGGCTTTCCTGGACGAGGTCGGTTTCCGCCAACGCCAATTCATTGTAGGCGGCCTGCAAGCCACGATTGTTGAGCAGCGCGACCTGGACGGCGGTATCGACGTTGAGAGCCCGGCGCAGCAGTCGCTTGACGGCATCGTCCGCATGCTGGGCTTCATCCACGGAGCGGATCGCGACCACGTCCTTCTTGATCGTATGGCCGGCGATATCGGACACGACTCCCATTCCTCGATCCGGCGAGAACGTCGCACAACCGGAAAGAAGAAGGGAAACGGCGAGCATCAGCGCCGGCCGATGACGTCGGAGGGGACTCTGATGTGACGGCACGCCATTGATGATTTTCATGACGTGCTCCTAATGCTCATGTCCGGATTTCGGTGACGGCGTAACGCTCTGGTTCTGCTCCTTCCAGCTGGAGGGCGTCGTCGGGCGAAGGCTGGCATAAGGGGCGATGGTCGACCGATAGCCGACGCCCGCAACCTTGGCCCCGGGATCAGCGGGGTCCGTGCCGACGAGCGGCGCAAGCGGGACCGCGCAGCCGCCCAAGGTCATGACCGCCAAAGCCACCCCTGCGAATGTCCCAAGTTTTTTTCTGAATATTCCGCGCACCACCCAACCAACGGTGGCGACAGTCGCCCCAATTTGCGCTGACATAAAAATCCCCTGAACTGACGATGGACCACGGGCGCACGTGCCCGGCACGGGCACGGCACCGCGTCATGCTGTGGTCAGGTCAGGAATTGGGGGGACGATAAAGCCGAGAGGGCACGTTGTCCGCCAG
The DNA here is from genome assembly GCA_937988775.1 of uncultured Alphaproteobacteria bacterium. Classification (GTDB taxonomy): domain Bacteria; phylum Pseudomonadota; class Alphaproteobacteria; order Rhizobiales; family Beijerinckiaceae; genus CALKHP01. The sequence continues at coordinate 13,485 of CALKHP010000020.1, read as the reverse complement.
CTTCCGATGGTTGTCGGATACGCGGACGGCGTTCGGCACGGGCGGCTTTGCCACCGTGACGAGGGTTGCGGGAAGCGCGGTGACGCACATCAGGCCACAGCACTTTCCATCCGCCGCATGCGGCGCTTTTACCGGACCGGCGTCGCTCTTCAGCGCAACCGGCTTCACATCATGGTCCGCGGAGGAATCCGCGTGGACCTGGACGCCGGAATGATGATGGGCATGTCCATCCTTGTGGACGTGCATGGTGCCTTCATGATGGTCGTGGGCCATGCCCGGCACGGGATCCTCGTCGGTCAGGCAATAAGGCGTAGCCTGACTGCCGGGCAAGGCGAAGGACAGCGTCGGCGCCAACACGCAAAACAGATAAGCCAGGGCGACGAACCACCCTGCTCTCCGTCGTTGCGTTCTGGTAAGTCCGACCAACATCAATGCGTCAATGCTTTCGATTTGCCGCCCGAATTCGGAATCATAGTCGCGAATCTTCGTATCGCCAAGACGGAACCGGGACATTCATCGTTCCGCACGTCCCACCACTGCCATCAATTCCGCGATTTTGCGGCGCTGATCCGCCTTGTCGCCGCTCGCGATCGCGTGCTCGACGCAGTGGGCGACATGATCCTTCAAGACCTCCTCCTCGACGCGGCGCAGTGCGGCGCGAACGGCGGAGATCTGCGTTACGATATCGATGCAATAGCGGTCTTCCTCCACCATCCTGGCGAGGCCGCGCACCTGTCCCTCAATTCTGCTGAGGCGCTTCTGGCACGACGTCTTGATGTCTTTTCGCATCTGTCCTATATACCCCTACTGGGTATCGGTTACAAGCCTATGAGGAGACCTAGATGACCGGGGCGCGAAACGCAAGTTCCATGGGCCAGCCCATCCGTTCCTCGACGGCAACTCCGGGACATGAAACCGGATCGGCTTGCTGCGGCGGTCATGGCGGCCAGGCCCACGGCGATCATGAACATGATCAACCTCCTGCGGAAAGCGGTAAGGTTCTTGACCCGGTTTGCGGGATGACCGTCGACCCGGCAACGAGCAAGCACCGGTTCGATTACCAAGGTCGCACCTATCATTTCTGTTCGGCCGGCTGTCGCACGAAGTTCGCGGCCGCCCCGGAAACCTACCTCGACAAGTCCAAGACCGCACCGAAGGAGCCTGTTCCGGAAGGCACCGTCTACACATGCCCGATGCATCCAGAGATCAGGCGGATCGGTCCCGGCAGTTGCCCCATCTGCGGCATGGCGCTGGAGCCCGAAGTGGCAACGCTGGACGCCGCACCGAATCCCGAACTGGCGGACATGACCCGGCGGTTCTGGATCGGCCTCGTGTTCGCCTTGCCCGCGGTCGTCCTCGAGATGGGCGGGCATCTGGTCGGCGGCCATGGCTGGATCGACCAAACCCTGTCGAACTGGATTCAGTTCGTCTCGGCGACACCGGTCGTGATCTGGGCGGGCTGGCCATTTTTCGTGCGCGGCTGGCAGTCACTGCTGACCCGCAACCTCAACATGTTCACCCTGATCGCGATGGGGACCGGCGTCGCTTACGTCTACAGCGTCGTCGCCACGGTCGCCCCGCAGGTCTTTCCGCCCGCGTTTCGCGGCCATGACGGCGCCGTCGCCGTCTACTTCGAAGCGGCCGCGGTGATCACCGTCCTGGTTCTGCTGGGCCAGGTGCTCGAATTGCGTGCCCGCGAGGCAACGTCGGGCGCGATCAAGGCTCTGCTCGACCTCGCGCCGAAGACGGCGCGCCTCGTTGCCGAGGACGGCACCGATCACGAAGTCCCGCTCGATGGTTTGGACGTCGGCGACAGATTGCGCGTCCGTCCCGGCGAAAAAGTCCCGGTCGACGGCGTCATTCTGGAGGGGCGTTCATCGGTCGATGAATCCCTGGTGACCGGAGAGTCCATGCCCGTCACCAAGGAAACCGGTGCCAAGGTGATCGCCGGAACGCTTAATCAATCCGGAAGTTTCGTGATGCAGGCCGAAAAGGTCGGCCGCGATACGGTGTTGTCGCAGATCGTGCAGATGGTTGCGCAGGCCCAACGGTCGCGGGCGCCGATCCAGCGCCTCGCCGATCAGGTCGCGGGCTGGTTCGTGCCCGCGGTGATCGTGGCCGCGCTCGTCGCCTTCGTGGTCTGGGCCATGGTCGGCCCCGAACCTCGTCTGGCGTTTGGTCTCGTCGCGGCCGTCAGCGTTCTGATCATCGCCTGTCCCTGCGCCCTCGGTCTGGCGACCCCGATGTCGATCATGGTCGGCGTCGGGCGTGGCGCGCAGGTCGGTGTCCTGATCAAGAACGCCGAAGCGATCGAACGCATGGAAAAGATCGATACGCTCGTCGTCGACAAGACGGGCACCCTGACCGAAGGCAAGCCAAAGGTCGTCTCCATCGTGACTTCTCCCGAATTCGGGGAAGAAGATCTGTTGCGTTTCGCAGCGAGCGTCGAGCGCGCCAGCGAGCATCCGCTGGCCGACGCCATCGTTCGCGCTGCCAAGGAGCGCAATCTGGTGCTGGCGAATGTGGAGGAATTCGACTCGCCGACGGGCAAGGGCGTGACGGGCAAAATCGACGGCAACAATGTGCTGCTCGGCAACGTCGGTTACCTGCAGTCGCTGGGCGTCGAAACCCGATCGATGGAAGCGCAGGCCGAAGCGCTCCGCCGCGACGGCGCCACCGTCATCAATATCGCGATCGACGGAAAACTCGCCGGGCTCTTCGCCATCGCCGATCCCATCAAACCATCGACGCCCGATGCCTTGAGGGCGCTGGCCGCGGACGGCATCAAGGTCATCATGCTGACCGGAGACAACAGGACCACCGCCAATGCGGTCGCGAAGCGGCTCGGCATTTCGGAGGTCGAAGCGGAGGTTCTGCCGGACCAGAAGAGCGCGGTTGTAAGCAAGCTACAGAAGGCTGGCCGGATCGTCGCCATGGCAGGCGACGGCGTCAACGACGCCCCTGCCCTCGCCGCGGCCGAAGTCGGGATTGCGATGGGCACCGGCACCGACGTCGCCATGGAGAGTGCCGGGGTAACCCTGTTGAAGGGTGATCTCGGCGGCATTGTTCGCGCGCGCCTCCTGTCGGAAGCGACGATGGCCAACATCCGCCAGAACCTGTTCTTCGCCTTCATCTACAACGCCGCCGGAATCCCGATCGCGGCGGGCGTGCTGTATCCGATGTTCGGGCTGTTGCTATCGCCAATCATCGCCGCGGCAGCCATGGCGCTGTCGTCGGTGAGCGTGGTCGGAAACGCGCTGCGCCTGCGAATGGCGAAACTGGAGGTCTGAACGATAGGCTCATCATTCTCGGGTAAATACCCTCCGTAATTTCCACGTCGATGTTGGTCGCGCCAGACCGATTCAGAACAGTTACCGGCCCGGCTACAGCCCCAAGCCCCGTTGCCGCCCAAGCTGCCACGACACCGATCCGCCCTGAACCACGCCCATGACCTCACGGCCAAGCTGACGGTCGATGACCGGCCGCCATGGGACAAGCGTAAACTCGTGGCTCTTTTCCACGATGGCGAACTTTTCACTGGATAGCTGGACGGTGCCTGTGAACTTGCCGCTGACAGTCTCGCCGTCGGTGGCCGCGCGGAACGGCAGCGCCTTGGCCGTCGCCATGTCCGCCCCGGCGCGAGCGATCTCGCGCCCGCGCAGCGTGGCGAGCAGATTGCGGCGGTAGGCAATGCGCCCATCCGACTGCCGTGCTGCATCGCCGTGGTCGACATGATGCTCGCGCCGCCGCTCCATGGCCTCGCGCACCTGTTGGCCGAATCCTGCCGGCGCAAGGTCGGATGCGTCGGGGGACACCAGCCGCCGGTCGAGCCAGGTCGCGCCGTCCGCCGTGATCTGGCTTTCCAGATCGAAGGTGGTGATGATGCGGATATTGGCCTGACCGCCGCGCCCGGCGTCGAACGCCTTGCTGCGTTTCTCGAAGTCGTCGGGAATGCGCCATTGGTCGGCGTGGATCCGTTCGGCAATCCCGGCGCGGCGCAACGCCTCCAGCCGCCGCACATGGGCATCGACAAAACCCTCATAGTCGCCGCCGGGAACGCGGCCCTCGAACCTGGCCTGATCCAGATGGCGGCTCGGCCGATAGATGCCTTCCTCGGCGATTGCGGCAATGGCACGGTCGGATGGCCGGGCGCTCGCCTCGGCTCGGCCGATCTCGATGACGCTGCCGATCTTGGCATCCTCCAACTGCCTCGGGTCGATGTTGGAAATGTGGTGCGTCCAGCCGTCGATCCCATCCACGACGACGGTGAGATTATCGCCCAGCTCGTTGGCGAGATATTTGTCGAGCACGCGGCCGATGACGGGTGCGGCGGGCACCGTCTTATGGATGTGGAAGGTCAAAGGATCGCGCTCCAGCCCATCGGCGGCGAGCGACTTTTGCATGGTGCGGATGATGTCGCCGCGTTCGCCAAGCTCGCGCAGGGTCGGTTCCAGCCGCTCGTTCAATTCCCATACGCCGGGCGCATGTTCGGTGGCGAGGTTCATGCGGCCCAGCTTGGCGAGCCGGCGCAGCCGAAGCGTGCGCTCGAATTGCGGCTTGGGTTCGCCCGGTTCATGGCGCAGGTCGAGGAACCGCCCATCGGCTTCCTCGGCCATGGCGCGGTCTATGCGGGTGAACCGATCCTGATCTATCTCGGCGGTGAGTTTGCGGGTCTGCTCGATCTCCCTGACAGGGCCAAGCTCCAGCGTCGCCAAAGTGCTGGCGCGCTCGCGGACACCATGAACGATGTAGTCACCGTTGATGACGAGATCCTCCCCCAGCTCGTCCTTGCCACGGACGATGACATGCACATGGGGATGGCCGGTGTTGTAGTGGTTGACCGCGACCCAATCGAGCTTCGTGCCGAGGTCGCCTTCCATCTGGCTCATGAGGTCGCGGGTGTAAGCCGTGAGGTCGGACAACTCCGCGCCGTCTTCCGGCGAGACGATGAATCGGAACTGGTGGCGATCGTCCTGGCCGCGCTCAAGGAAGGCTTGCGGCTCGGCGCGATCATCGGCGGCCGAATAGAGCTGGCCGCGTTCACCGTCGCGCGAGGTGCCGTCGCGCTGGATATAGCGCAGATGGGATTGCGCCTTCCGGTTCTGGCCGGGCCGGAGAATGTAGCGCTGCTGGACCATGACGCGGCGCGCGCCGGGTTGCCGGTGCTGCCATCCTCCGCCGCCGAGATTGCGGGAGCGGACGAATATCGCGCCGCGCCCGCGCTTCACTCCCTTGCCGCTCGATAGAACTGCATGGGGACCGGCCGGCGCTGCCGGGGTGAACGCCGCCGTTCCGAAACCGACGCGGGGCGACGTGCGGCGCTGCTGGCGCGCGATCTTCTTCGCCTGCGTCAGAAAGCTCTTGGTCTTGCCCGCGCGCGGCGTGTCCGAACGGATGTGGCCGGGCCTCGGCCGGAAGCGGTTTTCGTCGTCGGCGCTCATGGACGCGCCTCCGGCCGAAACCGGCGAAAATCGCGCAATCGGCGGCCATGGTGCCGGTCGAAACCCAGCAACGCCAAGGCGTTGCGCGAAATCGCGGCACTCCACCGCTCAAAGCCATAGTGCCGGAATCGGCCGCCTAACCAGTGTGCAGACAAGGACAATTTCGGAAACCGGCCCGACAGGGTGCCGGTTTCTTCAATCTTGCCCTCCGCCTTTTCTGCCGTTTCTGCCCCTCTAACCGGGAATGCAGCCAGGCGCAAACATGCCTGCCTGCACACCGGAAAGCGCGCTGCCGGACGCGGGAACGTCATCCTCATGGCGTTCCTCCGTCGCCCGCGCGCGCGACAAACATGCTGCCGGCCTGCGGCTCCGCACCGACGCGAGCGCGCACCGGAACGGTCGCGCGCGTGTCGCCGGATGGCAGCGCGGCGACCGTTCCGCTGTCGTTCGGGCGCACGATGAACAGCGGCGCATCGCGCCAGTCGGACGGTGGCGCAGCTCGCCGGGCCGCCGCATCGGGTGCCGCCGTGCTGCCGAAGACCGGCAGGAGCGCGGCGACATAGGCGCGCGTTTCCTCCGGCAAGGTTCTGCCCGTTGCGCGATATTCGTCATAGCGCGCGGGGCCGGCATTGTAGGCCGCGAGCATCGCGGCGACATTGCCGTAACGATCCCACATTTCCCGCATGTAGGCCGTGCCCGCCAGAATGTTGTCGCGCGGCTGATACGGATCGCGGCCGAGACCGTAGCGATCGCGCACGTCGGCCCAGGTCACGGGCATGACCTGCATCAACCCCATCGCGCCGGCCTCCGAGATCGCGCGCACGTTGCCTGCGCTCTCGGCGCGTAACACCGCACGAATCCAGTGCTCGGGAATGCCGAAGCGCTGCGATGCTTCGGCAATGTGTGCTGCATAAGGATTGACGGCGACCGTGCGCGCGGCCGGCGTGGATTGCGCGATCGACACGCCCGATCCCGCGCAGAGAGCGAGCGCGCCGATGACGACAAGAACGGCATGACGCCGTGCTTGCCTTTCTCCGCCACGCCGCCAGCCTGCCAGCGTGCTCGCTACGGTCAAGGGCAAGGCGCAAGCGCCGGCCGATGGCCGCCCTTGACCTGCGCTGCGCGCGCCGGCGTCCTGCGGTCGAGCGGGACGAAGGGATGAGACGGCTTTTCCGCGAACAAAGGGATGACGCCTTTCAACGCGATGATGACGCAGGACCGCATGGCCTTAGTCCCGCTCGTCGCGCTGTTTCGAGCGGCTCCAGTGGAGCGACCATGACGCCTTGTCGCTGCCGTTCTGGAACAGGTTGGCGCGGATCGCCTGCGGTAAAGCCGGATCGTCGAGCAGCACGGACAGATATTCGCCGGCCTTCTCGCCGGTGCGTTTCCACGCCGCGCCGACTTCCGGGCCATCGGCGTCGCCACGATGGACACGGTAATCCGGCGCGTTCTCGGTGTCGGATTCCTCTGCGGGAACGATGGTGAGTTCGCAGGTGAGCGTGAGTGTGTGGACGCTGCCGACAAAGTTCTTTTTCTCGGCGGTGAATTGACCGATCTGTGGCATGACTTGTCTCCTTCTGTTGCGGTGATGATGAAGCGGACGACACGCCATGCGCCGCCTGCCGCGCGCTCACCGCGTCGGCGCGCGCCATTCAAAGCGGCCGTCGCCTTCCTCGTCGGTCCACAACGGGACCGCGCGGCCGATGATCTGGTCGGTGGAGATCAGCCCGAAATACCGGCCGTCCATGCTGTCGCGGGCCTGCCAGTTCATCAGGAAGATTTCGCCGGTGTGGATGCGCTGGCATCCCTGCCAGACGGGAAGCTCGCGGCCGGCGCGGTCTCGCTCCAGCGCTGCGCCGGCAATCATTCCATCGACGGTGATGACGTGGCCGATCCGGCAAACGGTCTGCCCGGAGACGGCGCGCACGCGCTTCATGAGCGGCACGCCCTTGGGCAGATAGCCGCGCTCGGCGAGGAAGGTCGCGAGCGGTTCGGGCGCGTCCACGGCGACAAGATCAGTCAACTCGAACGGGCCGGCGAAGTCGATCGTATAGAAGCCGATCGGCACGCTGGCGGATGCGTTCCAGATCAGCTTGAGCGGCATCGGCGTGAGGCCGGGATAGCCGACGCCGAACGCAGCGAACGCCGTCATGAGCATCAGACCGGCGCGCGTCATGGCGCGATCCTGCGGCGACCGAGCCACGCCGCATGACGTTCCGGCGTATAGGCGTCCGGCTCAAGGCCGGCGGTCAAACGGTTGTGGACGTGCCGCCAGTGATCGGGTGATACGTCGGCCGCATCGAGGCCGAGCGCTTCCACGGCGTCGATCGCCTGCAACGCCCTCTCGACCTTCGCCCAGGTGTCGAGCCGCAACAGGATGTCGCCGCCCGGCCGCACGAATGGCAGCGTCTGGCACGGCTCGTCGCGGCCGATCGCGCGGACAATATCGAGCCGGGAAATGATGGTGCCGTGCTCGCCGGCCGCCCAGCGGACGAAGGCGAAGACGGCGTTCGGCGCGAAGCCGACGACGCTGCGGCGGCGGTCGAGAATCTGTTCGTAGCTCTTGTGGCCGAAGCGTATCCAGTGCTCGATCTTGCGCTTCTCGAAGGTCAGTTCGACCAGGGTGGTGAACGGCGCTGGCCCGTCCGGCAGCGGACGGCCGTGCGCGCGGCGTGCCGCGTTGCCGGTCATGATCTCTCTCCTTCGGTGCGGGGACATTCGAGCGCGAGCGTCGCGGGCGCGCGGGCTCCGTTATGGAACGGCAGCACGGCCGCGATCCGCGCGCAGGCGCGCTCGGCCATCGCGGCGTCGATCTCGCAGCCGAGATAGCGGCGGCCGGAGAGCCGGCAGGCTTCACCGGCTGCGCCGGATCCGGCGAACCAGTCGCCGACCAGGCCGCCCACGGGGCAGTTCGTGCGGATCAGGATTTCGAGCAGCGCGGACGGCTTCTCGGTCGGATGAATGGCGCGGCCGTGGCAGTTGCGCACGGTGATGACGGAGCGCATCAGGCGCGGCCCGCCGTCATGGCTGACGTAATGGCCAGCGTCGATGTGGCCGGTGTGCGGCGGGCGGCGCTTGCGCCTCACGATGCGCGCCGTCGCGTCGGGCGTGGTCTGAACGTCGTTGTAGATGTCGCGCCAGGGCGATGCGGCGGGATAGAACTGCGCGGCCAGCTCATGCACTCGCTTGAAGCGATCAGCATGGAAGCCTGAGCCGTTCTGCTTCTCCCAGACGATCTCCTGTGCGTAGCGAAGGCCGGCTTCGGTGAAGCGGTTTGCCGTCGCCATGAACAAGCGCAGCGATCCGAACACCCAGAGCGAGCCGGTCGGCGCGAGCGCAGCACGCGCGAGCTGCAGCCAGCCGTCGACACGGCGATCCCAGGCGAGCGACGTGTCGCCGTAAGGCGGATCGGCCAGGATCAGGTCGAAGGGTGCGTGGGTCGGCATCAGGGCACGGCAGTCGCCGATCAGCACGGTCATGGCGTTCGCCCCGACCGTTTCGCGGCACCGTGCCCGCTCTGTCCGCGCCCTACAGAATCTATGTTAGATTCACTGTTAGATAAGTTAGGCGCGCGGCTTTCGTTTTGAGGCCAGAGATTTAGCTGCGGTTCGTGCGCCTGATGTGCCGATAGTTCTGCGCCTGATGTGCCGATACCCCGTGCGCCTGATGTGCCGATGGTTTTAACAGCTCTATCAACAGGCACTGTGGACAGGTTCGCGGGCCGGATGCGCAGCAACTCGCGGCCGTCGTTCCGCTCCATGTCGAGGCGATAGCCGGGCAATGGCTGGCGGGCGGCGATGCGGCGCAGGTCGAGCGCAAAGTCAGAGACGCGCGCGAGACTGCCGGATTTCATATGCAGATGCGCAATCTCGAACAGCCAACCGTGGCGCTGGTGGCCGGCGTGCTTGCGCGCGACGCGATAGAGCCAGCGTTCGATGCCGCCGGTCAGCCGGAAGTAAGCCGGGTCGATCGTCAGGACCAGCGAGCGGTCGACGACGCTGTTGTAGAACCATTCCGGCAGGACGAATTCCATACCCTCGACGCGGCCGGCGCGCGTCGTCATCTCCTCCCATTCGTTGATCCATGAGAATTGCCGGCGACGCCAATGCGGGCCGTTCCGGATCGTGGTGGCGATGACGGTGGATTGCAGGCGTGCGAGCGCGGCCTTCAGCAAGACGTATTGTTGATTTCCGGTCGAGCGCCCGATCGCGCGCAGCAGATGATAGGGCGTGAAGCGAAAGAAGCGTGATGTGCGCAGGCCGTTGTTTTCGGCCGCGACAATCTGCGAGGCCGCCCAGATCAGCACGTCGGCATCCCATATCGTTGCCATGCCGTGTTCGGGCATCCCGAGCACCTGCACTTCCACGTCGGCGGTCTTGTAGAGAATCGGCTTGGTGCGCGGCGTCTTTGCCAGTGAGAAGAATGGCCGCTCCATCAAATCGCGTTGGTCGCGCGGCGCGGCGTCGCCAGCCGCGACCACGAAGGGATCGAGGCGGCTGCGCTCGCTGGAGGGTTCGGCGTCACCATGTTGGTCCTCACACAGCATTCAGTGCTCACCCCGTTCTTCCGGGGTCAGTGGGCGCGCGGGAAAGACCGTGCCGGCGTTCTCATCATGGGTGGATTTGCGCGCGCCAAGCGCGGACCAGGCGAGCAGGTCATCAACCGCATAGACGACCCGGCCGCCGATCTTGCGATAGGTCGGCCCGGTGCCGTAGGTCCGGTGCTTCTCCAGGGTGCGCAGCGAAATGCCGAGAAAGCGCGCGGCTTCAGGCGTGCGCAAGAGTCGTGGCGGCAGACCCGCCAATGGGTCGCGCATGGGATCACCTCCGGTTCGCTGTTGCGTGAGGCTGTCGGTGGCGACAGCGGGCTACGGCGAACCATGGCGAGGGATCGGCACCCTGTAGCGTGCCGCATTTGCGCGTGCGCGCTGGCGGCACCCCTTCCGTTTTCTAAGCTGTTGCTAGTAGTGCTCCGGCGTCAGGCCGGCAGCGTCGAGCGAAACCGGCAATTATCTCGGTTTGCTGCCTCTTTTCAGCAGCTCACCGGGCTCGATCTCAAGGGCATCGGCAATTTGTCCCAGCACGGTCACGCTGGCGGATACGTCGCCGCGCTCGATCGCGCCGACATAACGCATACTCAAACCGGCGCGGTCGGCCAGTTCCTCTTGCGTCAGCTTCTTATCATGACGTGCCTGACGCAGATTTTTCGCCATGACCTCTTTGAGATCCATGGCCGGAAGGGACCAGCATAGGAACGATCATTCTAGGAATGATCGTTCCTAATCGTGCGGAACTATGCTATTCATACTGTTTGCCGGACTCGCTGCATTATTGTCCGCGTTAAGTTACTGGAAAGGATAAATTTCATGCAGACGCGGCCGCGACTTGACCCTGAAGTCGAGGACGAAGCGCCGAGCGGACCGACGATCACGACCTACGACGAACAGCATTACGTGACCTATATGCGCTTGCTGGACGCCAACCGCGATAACGCGGATTGGTCTGAGGCTGCACGCATCGTCCTGCACCGAGATCCAGTGACCGAGGAAGCACGCACGCGCCGATGCTGGGAAAGTCATTTCGCTCGCGCGCAATGGCTGTCGAAGGGCGGCTATCGGAAGATATTGGAGCAGGCTGTTCGAAATAACCGCTAAAGGTATGAGCGGAAACTTGCTTTTATTTATCTCAAACGACTTACAGCTTGTGAATGCTTTGTCTGCTTCGGCTGTTGCCGATTCCTCTCAACAAATACGCGAGGGCCGATAAGATGAGGCAGTCCGGGGGGACTTTCGCAGATGATCTATCGGCTTCCCACTGACGAACTGAGACAGGTATTTCTTTCGCTGCCGGTGTCGGTCTGCCTGCTCGACCGCGAGGCGCGCTATATAGCCGCGAACCGCAGATATGCCGATCTCTGTGACACCGCGCCTGATGGTTTCTTCGGCAAGTCGATGCTGGATTTCTGTCCGGCCTACATGGTTGCGAAGGCTCGCCAGGATTTCGACCTGTTCGATTCCGGCCACGCCATTCCTGATCGGGAGATCATCTTTGCCGGCCGCACGCTGCTCGTTGCCGTGAATCCGATCGCACGCGATGGCGACACCAGCGTCTCGGCTATCGCGGTGGCGCTCACCGATATCTCGAAGCAGAAGAAACTGGAGACGGCGTTGGCCGTCGCCAACGACAATCTGTTCGCTGCCTACAAGGAAATCACGATATTCGCCGAGACGGATGCGCTCACCGGATTGGTCAATCGGTATGGGTTGGAAAAGTTTTTCGAGCGGGAAATCCGCCGTTGCCGGCGCGAGCAGTATCCGATCGCCGTCGCGCTCATCGATGTGGACTGTTTCAAGCCTTATAACGATCGACATGGCCACGTTGCCGGCGATGAAAGCCTGAAGGCCATCGCAGGCGCCATACAATCCGCTGTCCGGCGGCCGGGTGATTGCGCGGCACGTTATGGCGGTGACGAGTTTGTGGTTGTGCTGCCGAACACCTCGCTGGTCGGCACCGAGCATGTCGGTCGAGCCATCCAGCGAGCTGTCGCTGATCTGACAATCCGGGACGCCGACGGCCCGTTCAATCGATTGACCGTCAGCATTGGCATCGCCGGCCTGACGATGATCCCGCGCGATATTCCTCCGACCGCGGTCCGCGATTGCCTCCTGCGTTCGGCCGATAAGGCGCTTTATGCGGTCAAAGATGCGGGTAGAAACGGGCTGGTGGTGTGGAACGATCAGTTATGATTAGAGGCAACCTTCCCGATCAAACGAGGCGGATGCCGGGCTATTTCGATGAGGTCGGCTTGATCGGATAATGCAGCAACAGCCGATAGCCACCGCGCATCATTTTCAGCCCATTGCTGACGAGGCGGCGAACGCGATTTTTGCGCGGATCGCTTTCCCAATCCACTTTCGATCCAAGGAATCCGAGCAGAACTTCGGCAATGCTGCGATAGCTCTCGCCGCGCTGATGTGCATCCAGCGCTCGCAGAGACAGAATATGGAAGTGCCGGAGCTGCGCCGGCATGGCGCGAAAATCGCGGCCAGGCGGACGGCCGCTGAGCGCGCGGCGGAGCCTTTGGGCGGCGTGAGAGCGCAGATCGTGGAAGGCGTCCATCGTCGCAAATGAACCATAGAGTGCCGGCACTTCGGGAACGGCGCCGGGGAGCCAGAATTGGTGCGCAACACCATCGACCTTCCATATGCCATGCCAGCCGTCGGCGGCATGGCGAAGATCGACACCATCGAGATACGCGAGCGTCACGATGGGCTCGGTCGCGCCGTCATGGTGTTCGACGGGTTTCAGCATCACGGCTTGCGGCTGAAGGCTCGGAATCCAGAATAGCGCGTGCCGATCAGGTCGGTTTTCGGGGTCGCAAGGGAAATCGCAACCCCCAGCGCTTGGAAAATTCGTCCAGGCGCTCCGTCGAAAGGTTTTTGATGTTGGCGATGTTCTGGAAAGCGCGATGATAGTCGTCGTCGCGTCGGAGATATTCCCAGGCGAAGCCGGCGGCGGGAATGTGTTCCGTATACTCATACGCCGCAGGCGAACGTCAATCGATGCTTCTAAGCATGGCGTCACCCCACTATTCCGGGCAATGCAACACCCGGAAAGCGAGCTTGGCGGATACGGAATACTGCGAGTAGCCGGCAGATTCCGATATCTTGAACGGTTCGACCGATCGTTTTTAGTTACTTCATTCTTAACATTGCTGCTGTGTTTTCGCGAGCCGGGCGCAGCCCGGCGAGCGGCGGCCGTGTTCTGCGCACGGCCGCGCCGCCGATCCGCAACGCCGGATCGGCGCGAATTTTTCCGAATGTGCGAAACCTGAAAGGCGAAAAACCGCGCAACCGGATTTCCGGCTGCGCGGCTGTGGCGGTTAAGCTGCCTTCTTCAGCAAGGTCTTGGCCTTCGCCTCCAGATCAAGGCGCGCATCCTGATGCGCCTTGGTGCGGGCGTGTGCCGTCATACCCTGCACAAAATCGAAAATGCTTTCCGGCGGGCGGCCTTCTTCCGAAAGCACGGTCTCGATGATCCTGCCG
>CALKHP010000019.1 GCA_937988775.1 uncultured Alphaproteobacteria bacterium | reverse complement strand
TCGGTCGGGATGTCGAAGAAGCCCTGGATCTGGCCGGCATGGAGATCGAGCGTCATGACGCGGTCGGCGCCGGCGCGGGTGATCAGGTTGGCGACGAGCTTGGCGGAGATCGGCGTGCGCGGGCCGGGCTTGCGATCCTGGCGGGCGTAGCCGAAATACGGAATCACCGCCGTGATGCGCCGTGCCGAGGAACGCCGCAGCGCGTCGATCATGATCAGCAGTTCCATCATGTGATCATTGGTCGGAAACGAAGTCGACTGCACGACGAAGACATCCTCGCCGCGCACGTTCTCGAGAATCTCGACGAAAATCTCCATGTCGGCGAAGCGCCGGACCTGGCAGCGGCCGAGCGGCTGTTCGAGATAGGCGGCGATCGCTTCGGAGAGCGGCCGGTTGGAATTGCCGGCGAACAGTTTGATGTCTGAATGGGTCATGCGCGCTGGTCCTGGCACGTTCTCGACGGCAGGCGCCATCTGCTGGTTGTCCCTAGAGCAGGATGTGAAAAAGTGGCAACGGTTTTTCGCATCAATCCTGCTCTAAATAATTGGAATCGATCACGTCATCTACCTTTCGACGATTCCGTCGAAAGGTAGCGTGATCTAGCAACAGGGTTGGCGCGCCACAATACGAAGAAGGGCGCATTTTCACCGGATTCGTACCAACCGCGACAAAAGGGCTCTGCGCGCCGCCATCATTCGGCGGCGGCGAAGCCGAGCGCCGTCTGCGGCAGTGCGGATTGCGTGGTGGGCCGCGTGGCGGCGACGGCATCGGCGCCCTCGCCCAGGAAGCGCGCCACGCCATCCATGCTGCGGCCGGCGATGCGGGTGAGGGCAGCATCGTCGATCGCCTGCCAGGCGTCGGTTCCATTGACCTGCTCGGTGCCTTCGAGACGCTGCGTGCGCTGGCGGGCGCCGTCGAACACATCCCAGACCCAGGTCACGGTGGCGCCGCCGGCGCTCGGCGCGGCGGCGAGATAGCCTTTCAGCTTGTAGCGCGGGCTGCCGGAGCCGGGCACCAGCGCGATGGCGCGTGCCTGCGCCTCGCGCGAAAGGGCGCCGGCGAGCCGCGCCGTGACCTCCGTCGGCGCGCCTTCGAGCGACAGCAGCGCGACGGGCGCTGCGCCCGCCGGGGCCTTGACCATGGCGCCGCCAGAGAGCGGGCCGTTTTCGTTGCAGCCGGCCAGCGCGAGACAGAGCGCGGCCAGAATCGGGATCAGAAGCTTCATGCGACGCCTTCCTGCCGCTGCGGGCAGTTGAGGCTTGTCGTAACCGCTCGGGAGGGACGAGTCGAGAGCCCGGCTCTCGCAGGGGGGGGGGGGCGGCGCCTCTTGACCCGGCGGCGCGGAACGCTCACCTGAAGGGCATGAGCCGCAAGTCGCATCAACTGGCACCGCAGGGGGATTTGCCGCCCGAGGCGCGCGATCTCGCCAGCGAAAACGACGAGGACGAGCAGGTTCCGGCCGAGGATCGTGGCCAGGCGCCCGAACTCGACCTGACCACCAGCGACGCCTCGCTGAAGCGCGGCGCCGAGGTCATTCGCGCGCTGTGGAAGACGCTGCCGTCCAAGCCCGGCGTCTACCGCATGATCGCGGCCGATGGCGCGGTGCTCTATGTCGGCAAGGCGCGCAACCTGAAGGCGCGCGTCGCCAGCTATACGCGCGGCACCGGCCACACCAACCGCATCGTCAGGATGATCGCCGGCACGGCCTCGATGGAATTCGTGACCACCGGCACGGAAACCGAGGCGCTGCTGCTCGAGACCAACTACATCAAGCAGCTCAAGCCGCGCTTCAACGTGCTGATGCGCGACGACAAGTCGTTTCCCTATATCCTGGTCACCGGCGACCATCCGGCGCCGCAGCTCGTCAAGCATCGCGGCGCGCATGCCCGCAAGGGCCAGTATTACGGCCCTTTCGCCAGCGCGCAGGCGGTGCATCGCACCATCGCGGCGCTGCAACGCGCCTTCCTGCTGCGCACCTGCTCGGACAGCTATTACGAGAACCGCACGCGGCCGTGCCTCTTGTTCCAGATCAAGCGCTGCTCGGCGCCGTGCACCGGCGAAATATCGCACGAGGATTATGCCGGGCTGGTGGCCGAGGCGACCGATTTCCTGACCGGGCGCAGCCGCGCCGTGAAGGAGCGCATGGTGCGCGAGATGCAGGCCGCCTCCGAGGCGATGGAGTTCGAGCGCGCCGCGCGCTTTCGCGACCGGCTGGCGGCGCTCTCGGCGATCCAGGGCAGCCAGGACATCAACCCGCAAACCGTGCAGGAGGCCGATGTCTTCGCCATCCACGAGGAGGCGGGGCAGTTCTGCATCCAGGTGTTCTTCTTCCGCACCGGCCAGAACTGGGGCAACCGCGCCTATTTCCCGAAGGCCGACCGCAGCATAAGCCCGGCGGAGGTGCTGGATGCGTTTCTGGGCCAGTTCTACGAGGACAAGCCGGCGCCGCGCCTGATCCTGCTGTCGCATGAGGCCGAGAATCGCGAATTGCTGCGCGAGGCTTTCGCGCTCAAGGCCGGCCACGCCGTCGAGATCGCCGTGCCGAAGCGCGGCGAGAAGAAGGACCTTGTCGGCCACGCCTTGAGCAACGCGCGCGAGACGCTTGGCCGGCGGCTTGCCGATACGGCGAGCCAGGAGAAGCTGCTGGAAGCGCTTGGCACCGCCTTTGGCCTTGAGCGCGCGCCACGGCGCATCGACGTGTTCGACAACTCGCATATTTCCGGTACCAACGCGGTCGGCGCGATGATCGTCGCCGGCCCGCAGGGCTTCATGAAGACGCATTATCGCACCTACAACATCCGCTCGGAGGAACTCACGCCCGGCGACGATTACGGCATGATGCGCGAGGTGCTGCGCCGCCGCTTCCAGCGCCTGCTCAAGGAGGAGCCGCGCGAGGCCGCTTCCCCGCAAGGGGAGAAGGCGGACGAGCATGATGCCGAAACCTTCCCGGCCTGGCCGGACCTCGTGCTGATCGACGGCGGCAAGGGCCAGCTCGATGCGGTGCGCGAGACGCTGGCCGGGATCGGCGTGAGCGACGTGGCGCTGGTCGGCATCGCCAAGGGGCCGGACCGCGATGCCGGGCGCGAGACGTTCTTCATTCCCGGCAAGGCGCCGTTCAAGCTCGCGCCGCGCGATCCGGCGCTGTATTTCGTGCAGCGCCTGCGCGACGAATCGCACCGCTTCGCCATCGGCACGCATCGCGCCAAGCGCAAGCGCAGCCTGACGAAAAGCCCGCTCGACGAAATCGCCGGCATCGGCCCGACGCGCAAGCGCGCGCTGCTGCTGCATTTCGGCACGGCGAAGGCGATTTCGCGCGCTTCGCTCGACGATCTCCGCCAGACGCCGGGCATCAACGCCGCCACCGCGAAGATCGTGCATGACTTCTTTCGCAGCTGAGGCCCGCGGCGAAAAACCCAGGATCGTTTCCAATATGTTAGGGCATGCCGCGCCCGGAAAGCCATTGCCGCTTTTTCGCGACATGCTCTTGTGCGCTTCGGCGCTTGACGCCCGCCGCGCCGAATGGTCCTTAAGCCTATGACCTCGTCCCCGGCCCCGAAAGCACGGCCTATGCCTCGGCGGCAGAAAATCTTCAATCTGCCCAATATCCTCACCTATGGGCGGATCGCGGCCGTGCCGGCCGTGGTGGTGCTGCTGTTCTGGCCGCACGAGTTCTGGTTTCGCTGGGCGGCGCTCGGCGTTTACGCCGCCGCGGCGGTGACGGATTTCTTCGACGGCTATCTGGCGCGCGCCTGGTCGCAGCAATCGGCGCTCGGCCGCATGCTCGATCCGATCGCCGACAAGCTGCTGGTCGCCGCCTGCCTTGTCATGCTGGTCGCCGATGGCAGCATCCGCTCCTATTCGATCTGGGCGGCGATCGTCATCCTGACGCGCGAAATTCTCGTGTCCGGCCTGCGCGAGTTCCTGGCCGAGTTGCGCGTTTCCGTGCCGGTCACGACCTTGGCGAAATGGAAGACCACGGCGCAACTCGTGGCGCTCGGCTTCCTGGTCGTCGGCGATGCGGGCGACGCGGTGCTGCCGCCCGGCATGACGGTGCAGATCGGGCTGATCCTGCTGTGGATCGCGGCGCTGCTGACCTTCGTCACCGGCTGGGACTATCTCAAATCCGGGCTGCGCCACCTGATCGAGGAGGATGTGGGGTGAAGCTGGTCTATTTCGCCTGGGTGCGGGAGCGGATCGGCAAGGCGGAGGAAGAATTGACGCCGCCGGCCGAGGTCGCTTCGGTGGCGGAGCTGATCGCCTGGCTCAAGAGCCGCGGCGAGGAATATGATTACGCCTTCGAGCGTGGCGACCTGATCCGCGTCGCCATCGACCGCGAGCATTGCCGGCACGACGCGCCGATCGCCGCCGCCCGCGAGATCGCCTTCTTCCCGCCGATGACCGGGGGATGAGCCCGATGCAGCCGACGATCCGCGTGCAGCGGCAGGATTTCGATCTGGCGCACGAAGCGGCGCGCCTCGGCGAGGGACGGCCGGAAATCGGCGCGGTCGTGACCTTCACCGGTCTGTGCCGCGATGAGCAGGGACAACTCTCCGCGCTCGAACTCGAGCATTATCCCGGCATGGCGGAAGAGGAGATCGGCCGGGTGGTGCAAGAGGCGCTGGCGCGCTGGCCGCTGCTCGGCCTGACGGTGATCCATCGCTTCGGCGTGATCCGGCCCGGCGAGCGCATCGTGCTGGTGGCAACCGCCGCCACGCATCGCGCCGCTGCCTTCGCCGCGGCCGAGTTCCTGATGGATTTTCTCAAGACGCGGGCGCCGTTCTGGAAAAAGACGCATCTCAGCGACGGCAGCGCCGGCGACTGGGTCGCGGCCCACGAAGCGGATGAGGATGCGGCCGGGCGCTGGCGTTAAGATATTCCCCGAGGAAGCGGATGCCGCTTATCCGGCGCCACGATCGGCGCTATAATTCCGAAGTTGGCGGGCAATGGAGGCGAGCATGCGTGTGCTCCATGCCGGAACGGTTGGCTTGATCGTGGCGTTTGCCGGCTTGAGCGCGCCGGGCGCCGCCGCTGATTCGTCGCAATGCAAATGCCGCGCGCCCACCGGCCAGTTCAGCCTCGGCGAGGAAACCTGCCTGCAGACTACCGAGGGGCCGCGCAAGGCAACCTGCGTGATGATGCTCAACAATACCAGTTGGCGCATCGACGACCGGGGGTGCGGCATTACCCGCCGCGGTGGTGGGCCGAGGGCTGCCTGAACGGGGCGGTTTTTCTCGACCCCGCACATAAAAACACCGCCGACGGGGACCGTCGACGGTGCTTATTCCAGGTCGGCTACCTCAAAACAGGGCATACCGAAAAGAAACTCAGAACACCCCGAAAATGATGGCGCAGACGAAGATCAAAACAGCGCCCGCTGCCAGGTAGTCGAGCTTCAATGTCAGACCCATGCGGTGCCTCCAACCGTTGTGTAACTGTCATGAATCATATCAGCGCTGCGAACAGGTGCAAGTTCATTTTTGTGACCGAAGCGTGTTCCCAGCCTGTCGAATTTGATTAATATTCTCTTAAACCTATGATGTTTATGATGAAAAATATATTAACATAATGTCTAGAAACAATATGGATTGATGGGGCGCGCGGCCGGCGCGCGCTGTGTTCTCAACCACTTGGCGCGGTTGCCGCAATCAGGCTCCGGCCAGGGCTTCCTCGAGGAATCGCCCGGCCGCCAGCACCTCCGCATCACGGCCAAAGGCTGCGAGCAACTGCACGCCGACGGGGAGATTATCCGCCGTTTTCAGCACCGGCACATGCACGCAGGGCACGCCCAGCATCGTCGTCAGCTTGTTGTAGGTCGCGTCGCCCGTGGTCTCCGGCGTCGGCGCGGCGCCGGGCGCCGGGAAGCTCAGGAGGGCGTCGAACGGCGTGAAGGCATCCCTGGCGGCATGGCGGGCGAGGCGGGCCTTGCGCCGTGCCTCGTCATAGGCCTGGGGCAGGTGGCCGGCGCCGCTGTCGAGCGCGCGCCGCAGGCCCGGTGACAGGGCGTCGCGTCGCTCGCGGTGCTCCCAGGCCAGCGCCAGCGCGCCCTCGTAAAGCTGGATGACCTGCTGCACGGCATGGGCCTCGGCGAAGGCGCCGGGCTCGTCGAGATCGCGCACGGTGCAGCCTGCCTTTTCCAGTGCGGTTATGGCGCCTTGAAGGGCTGCCTCCGCCTCCGGTGTCGGTGTCCCGGCATAGGGCTGGCGCATCACGCCGATGCGCGGCGTGCCGAAATCGTGGGCATCGACGCGCAGGTCGCGGCCCGTGATGGCGGAAAGCCCGTAGGCGACGTCGACGACGCGGGCGCCGAACAGGCCGAGCGTATCGAGCGTCCAGGCGAAGGGCTTGACGCCGACGCTCGGCAGCAGCCGGAACGAGGGCTTGATGGCGGCGACGCCGCAAAACGCCGCCGGGCGAATCACCGAACCGCCGGTCTGGGTGCCGAGCGCCAGCGCCAGCATGCCGGCGGCGACGCCGGCCGCCGAACCGGAGGACGAACCGCCCGGCGTATGGGCGTGGTTATGCGGGTTCAGCGTGCGCGGCGGCGTCATATGGGCGAATTCGGTGATCACCGTCTTGCCGAGGATCACGCCGCCGGCCTGGCGCACCATCTGCACCACGGTCGCGTCGGCTTTCGGCTGCCAGCCATCATAGATCGGCGAGCCGTAGCTGGTCGGCATGTCGGCGGTGTCGATGATGTCCTTGATGCCGATCGGCAGGCCGGCAAGGCCGGTTGCGCCGAGGCCCAGGCGCTGTGCGTGCAGCGTGGCGCCGTCGATGTCGAGATGCGCGAAGGCGCCGATCTCCGCTTCGCCTTGCTGCACCGCTTCAAGCGCCAGGGCCAGCACGGACGAGGGGGTGAGGTCGCCGTTTTCCACGGCCTCGGCGAGATCAAGCGCGCGCAACATCGTTCATGCCTCCCTTCGGCGCCAAATCGATGCTGGCGTCCGGTGCGGCATTGTTGCCATGCACGCCCGGCCAAGGCGAGGGCTATTCCAAACCGCGGGGCGGTTTGCTATGCCAACGCGGAATGTCAAAGGGATTTACATCATGCGCGACCGATTGTGGGGTGGGCCGCGCCGTGGCTACCATCACGGCAACCTGCGCGAGACCCTGATCGAGGCGGCCCGCCACCTGATTGCCGTGAACGGACCGGAAGGCTTCTCGCTGATCGAGGCCGCGCGGCTGGCCGAGGTCAGCCCGGCCGCGCCCTATCGGCATTTTCCCGATCGCAACGCGCTCGTCGATGCGGTGGCGGCGCGCGGCTTCGTGCTGTTCGGCGAACGCCTGCAAGCGGCCGCTGCCGGCACGCGCGATGCCGCGACCGCCTTCCGACGCATGGGGGCGGCCTATCTCGCCTTCGCGCGCGAGGAGCCGGGCTATTATGCCGCGATGTTCGAGGTGCGGCGCAGCCCGGGCGTGGCGGCGGGCGAGGGCGAAAGCGCGTTCGGCCTGCTCGCGGCGGCGGTCAGGGGCATCATGCCGCCCGGCAGCTTCGACGCGGCGACGATCGACGCGATTTCCGTCGAGATCTGGGCGCTGTCACATGGCATCGCCATGCTGACGGGCAGCGGCGGCGTACTGAAGCGCGCCGGTGTGCCATCGGCCGAGGACCTGCTCGACAGTGCGGTGACGGCGCTGATCGAGGGCCATCTCGTACGGCGGCGGGAACGGGCCGGGTGAGGCGTCAGGCAGCGCGCGGCGTGATGGCGTCGAGATCGCTTTCGATGAGCCGGCGGCGCTGCATCAGGTCGTACTCGGCTTGCAGGCCGAGGAAAAAACCTTCCGACAGGCCGAAATAACGGGCAAGCCGCAAATCGGTATCGGCAGTCACGTCGCGCTTGCCAAGCACGATCTCGTTGATGCGGCGTGGCGGCACATGCACGGCGCGCGCAAGTGCATTCTGGCTGAGATGCATCGGCTTGAGGAATTCCCCGATCAGAATCTCGCCGGGATGCGGGTTCGGCAGCAACGCGTCGTCAGGAATGGTAATCGACGATTTCGACATTTGCGGCTCCTCCCTCGTGCCAGACAAAACAGATACGCCATTGGTCGTTGATCCGGATGCTGTGCTGACCGGTACGGTTGCCTTTCAGCGCTTCCAGCCGGTTTCCCGGCGGAATGCGCAGGTCGATCACCGTGCGTGCCTGCGCCAGAAGACGGAGCTTCCGCAGCGCCACGGCCTGGATGTCGGGCGGCAATTTCCGGCTTCGTCGACCGGCCCAGATCGATGCCGTCTCGGGATCGGCGAAGCTGCGGATCATTGAGTAGTGTTATAACGCATCGCGTTATATACCGCAATACGTTATGGCGCCCTGTGTTCACCCTTCTCCCGCTCGCGGGGGAAGGTGCCGGCAGGCGGATGAGGGCCTGACGCTAACGGTGTTTTTCCGATCGGGATGGCCGGTCGAGCCCGGCCATGACGGTGGAGGAAAGCCCGGTTCACGCCTTGCCGAAACCGCCCCCGGTCGGGGTGATCACCGTCACGGCTTCGCCCGCCTCCATGAAGGTCTGGGCGGAAGCGTCCAACTCGTCGATCCCGCCATCGTTGCGGCGCACGAGGGTGCGGCCTTTCTCGCCCGGCCCGCCGCCTTCCAGCCCGAAGGGCGCGATCTTGCGCTGGCCGGACAGGATGGCGCAATCCATCGCCTCGCGAAAGCGGATGGTGCGGCTGGTGCCGTCGCCGCCATGCCAGCGGCCGCGCCCGCCCGAGCCGCGCCGGATGTGGAAATCCTCGAGCACGACCGGGAAGCGGAACTCGAGGATTTCCGGATCGGTCAGGCGCGAGTTGGTCATGTGGACCTGCACGGCCGAGGTGCCGTCGAAGCCGGGGCCGGCCGGCGTGCCGGAGCAGATCGTCTCGTAATACTGATACTGGTCGTTGCCGAAGGTCAGGTTGTTCATGGTGCCCTGCGAGGCGGCCATCGCCTTCAGCGCGCCGAACAGCGCGTTGGTGACGCATTGGCTGACCTCGACATTGCCGGCGACGACGGCGGCCGGATAGACCGGCGACAGCATCGAGCCCTCCGGCACGATGATGTCGATCGGCCGCAGGCAACCGGCATTCATCGGGATCTCGTCCTCGACCATGACGCGGAACACGTAGAGCACGGCGGCGCGCGTCACCGGCTCGGGCGCGTTGAAATTATCCGGCTGCTGGGCCGAGGTGCCGGTGAAATCGACGGTGGCGCGGCGGTTTTCCTTGTCGACGCGGATCGCCACCTTGATGTGGCAGCCCTGGTCCATCAGCAGCGTGAATTCGGCATCGTGCAGCCGGTCGAGCACGCGGCGCACGCTTTCGGCGGCATTGTCCTGCACGTGGCCCATATAGGCTTCGGCCACGTCGAGGCCGAAATGCGCCACCATCTTGCGCAGTTCCGCGACGCCCTTCTCGTTGGCGGCGATCTGCGCCTTGAGGTCGTTGACGTTCTGCACCGGGTTGCGGGCCGGGTAGCGTGCGCCTTTCAGCAGGGCGATCAGCGCTTCCTCGCGGAACTCGCCACGGTCGACCAGCTTGAGATTGTCGATATAGACGCCTTCCTCGTCGATATGGGTGGCGCGCGGGCTCATCGAGCCGGGCGAGACGCCGCCGACATCGGCATGGTGGCCGCGCGAGGCGACCCAGAACAGGATCGTCTTGCCGGCATCGTCGAATACCGGCGTGCAAATGGTGATGTCGGGCAGATGCGTGCCGCCATTATAGGGCGCGTTGAGGCAGAATACGTCGCCTGGATGCACGACCGGGTTGTTGCGGATGACGCTCTCGACCGAGCGATCCATCGAGCCGAGATGCACCGGCATATGCGGCGCGTTGGCGACGAGCGTGCCGTCGCGGGCGAACACGGCGCAGGAGAAGTCGAGCCGCTCCTTGATATTCACCGAATAGGCGGTGTTCTGCAGCGTCAGGCCCATCTGCTCGGCGATCGACATGAACAGGTTGTTGAAGATCTCCAGCATGACCGGATCGGCCTCGGTGCCGACGGCGCGGCGGCGCTGTATCGGCACGGTGCGGCGCATGACGATGTGGTCATGCGGGCTGACCTCCGCCCGCCAGCCATCCTCGAGCACGATGGTCTGGTTCGGCTCGATCAGCAGGGCGGGGCCGGCGACGTGAGCGCCGATCGCCAGTTGCTCGCGGGTGAAGACCGGCGCCTCGTGCCAGTGCCCGTGGCTGTAGAAGCGCGTGCTGTCCTTCGGCGGCGGCAACGCGCCATCATGGGACGAGCGCGCCTGTTCGGTGAATTTGGCGCCGCCGCCGACCGCCTCGACCGAGATCGCCTCGACGACCAGCGCCTTGGCGCGGTCTATGAAGCCGAAACGCGCCTTGTGGGCGGCCTCGAAACCGGTGCGCATGTCGGCGAGGGGGGCGATGCGCACCCTCATCCGGCCCTTCGGGCCACCTTCTCCCGCAGGCGGGAGAAGGGAATCGGCATCCGCAGCGTCCTTCTCCCGTTCACGGGAGAAGGTGCCGGCAGGCGGATGAGGGAGACCGGCCGCGACCTCGATCGCGGTATCGGCGCCGGCGTAGCGGATATGCGCGCTGACTTGCAGCGCGATCTCGCTCGCCGGCACGCCCTGGCCGGCGACCTCGTCAACGGCTGCCGGGCCGATCTCGCCGGTGGCTGCGGCGATCGCGGCGGGGGCCGCTTCGTCGAGCGGCACTTCAAGCGCCTTCTGCCGGCCGGCGCGGATATCGGCCAGCCCCATGCCATAGGCCGAGAGCAGGCCGGAGAACGGGTGGATCAGGATGGTTTCCATGCCGAGCGCGTCGGCGACGAGGCAGGCATGCTGGCCGCCGGCGCCGCCGAAGCAGTTGAGCGCGTAATGCGTCACGTCATAGCCGCGCTGCACGGAAATCTTCTTGATGGCGTTGGCCATGTTCTCGACCGCGATGGCGATGAAACCGTCGGCGATATCCTCCGGGCTCTTGCCGGCTTGTCGGCCAAGCGCCTCGAATTTTTCGCGCACGGTGGCGAGGTCGAGCGGCTGGTCGCGGCCGGGGCCGAAAATGGCGGGGAAGAAAGCCGGATGCAGCTTGCCGGTCATGACATTGGCGTCGGTGACGGCGAGCGGGCCGCCATTGCGGTAGCAGGCGGGGCCGGGATCGGCGCCGGCCGAATCGGGGCCGACGCGAAAACGGGCATCGTCGTAATGCAGGATCGAGCCGCCGCCGGCCGCCACGGTATGGATCAGCATCATCGGCGCGCGCATGCGCACGCCGGCGACTTCCGTCTCGAAGGCGCGCTCATAGGTGCCGTCGAAATGCGCGACATCGGTCGAGGTGCCGCCCATGTCGAAGCCGATCACCTGGCCGAAGCCGGCGACGCGGCCGGTCTCGGCCATGCCGACGACGCCGCCAGCCGGACCCGACAGGATGGCGTCCTTGCCCTGGAACAGTTCCGCCGCCGTCAAGCCGCCCGACGACATCATGAACATCAGCCGTGCGCCGGTGCGGGCGATGTCGAGTTCCTCCGCGACCTGATCGACATAGCGGCGCAGGATCGGCGACAGATAGGTATCGACCACCGTGGTGTCGCCGCGCCCGACCAGCTTGATCAGCGGCGAGACCTCATGGCTGACCGAAACTTGGCGGAAGCCGATGTCGCGGGCTATTGCCGCCGCGCGCTGTTCGTGGCCGGGGTGGCGCCAGGCATGCATGAAGACGATCGCGACGGCTTCGAACCCGTCGGCGCGCAGTTGCCGCAGATCGCGGGCGAGGGCGGCCTCGTCGAGCGGCGTCTCGACCGTACCCTCGACGAGGGTGCGCTCGTCGACCTCGACGACGCGCGAATACAGCAATTCCGGCTTGATGATGTGCTTGGCGAAGATATGCGCGCGCGCCTGGTAGCCGATCTCGAGCGCATCGCGAAAGCCGCGCGTGGTGACGAGCGCGGTCGGTGCGCCCTTGCGCTCGAGCAGGGCGTTGGTGGCGACTGTGGTGCCCATGCGCACCTCGCCGATGGTGTTTTCCGGGATCGGTGCGCCGGGGGCGAGGCCGAGATGCTCGCGGATGCCCTGCACCGAGGCGTCGCGATAGGCGCGCGGGTTTTCCGACAGCAGCTTGCGAGTCTGAAAGCGCCCGGCGGGATCGCGCGCGATGACATCGGTGAAGGTGCCGCCGCGATCGATCCAGAAATCCCAAAGCGCCCCGGCCATGCGTTACTCCCGTTTTTCTCAGCTCGATTTTCTTTGCGCGTGTATCGGCAAATCGTTGGCTATGCGCTACCGTCTCGTTCGCAAATGCCGAAATATCCGGCCGGACTTGACGCCCCAAAACCAGCCGCGCATGGTGCGGCAGGGCGAATTCTGGAGCGCGCGCATGCGTCGGTTGGCAGCGATAAGTCTCATTCTGGCGGCGGGTTTCAGCCTGTCGGGCTTCGGGGTGGCAGCCCGTGAACAGCCCCCGGCCGAGAAGCGCATCGTGCCGTTCCATGGCAACCTGCCGGCCTGCGAGGATGCCGGCGTGCTCGGCACGCTGAACAGCCGGTTCGCGGCGCGCGAATCAGGCTACTGGCATTCGCCGCTGACCATCGTGAATCTCGAATATCCGCGTCAGATCGCGTTCCGCACCAACGGCCTCGACGTCGTGCCGCGGCGCTATTGCACTGCGACCGTCACGACCTCCGATCTCAAGCGGCGCAAGGTCGATTACGCCATCATCGAGGGCGACGGTTTCCTCGGCTTCAGCTGGGGGCTGGAATATTGCGTCGGCGGCCTCGACCGCAGCTACGCCTACGCGCCTTATTGCAAGATGGTGCGCCCGTGAGGGCAGCCGCGTGAGAGTATTCGCCGGCATCCTCGCCGCCCTGTTGCTGTTATCCGTGCCGGCCGAAGCGCGCTGGCAGGCGCGCGGTGGCGATTCGCCGGGCAGTTTCGATTTTTACGTGCTGGCGCTGTCGTGGTCGCCCGGCTGGTGCGCGACGGGCGGGGCGCGCAAGGGTGGCGACCAATGCCGGCTCGGCAGCGGCCACGGCTTCGTGCTGCATGGGCTGTGGCCGCAATATGCCCGTGGCTTCCCGAGCAATTGCTCCGTGGCGCGCAGCCCGACGTCGGCGGCGATGCAGGTCGCGCGCGCGATCTATCCGGAGGAGGGGTTGGCGCGTTACGAGTGGCGCAAGCACGGCACCTGCTCGGGGCTCGATCCGCTCGGCTATTTCCAGGCCGCGGCGGGCGCTGTCGCCAAGGTGGTGATTCCGCCGCAGCTTCGCGCGCCGCGCAGCGATGAGAGCGCCAGCCCGCTCGAGATCGAGCGCGCCTTCAGCGCCGCCAATCCCGGCCTGCGGCCGGAGATGATGGCGGTCGCCTGCCGCAGCGGCATGTTGCAGGAGATGCGCATCTGCCTGTCGAAGGATTTGCGCAGTTTCGTGTCCTGCGGCGAGGTCGACCGCAAGGCTTGCCGCTCGCGCAGCCTGACCGTCCCGGCCGTGCGCTGAGCAGGCGGGCAAGGGCAGAGACAAGCCATGAATTATCGCCACGCCTACCATGCCGGCAATTTCGCCGATGTGTTCAAGCATGCGCTGTTGTGCAACATCCTCGGCTACCTGCTGCGCAAGGAGACGGCATTTCGCTATCTCGACACCCATGCCGGCATCGGCCTGTATGATCTTGGTGCCGAACAGGCCGAGAAGACCGGCGAATGGCGCAACGGCATCGGCCGGTTGATCGACGCGGCCCCGCCGCCGGCGGTTGCCGCGCTGCTCGCGCCCTATCTTGCCGGCGTGCGCGCGGCGCAGCCCACGCCCGATGCGGGCCTCAGTCTCTATCCCGGCTCGCCTTGGCTTGCCCGCGCGATGGCCCGGCCGCAGGACCGCCTGACGCTGGTTGAGAAGCACCCGGCCGACGTCGCCACGCTCAAGCGCCGATTCGCGCGCGACGAGCGCGTGGCGACGGTGGCGCTCGACGGCTGGACCGCCCTCAACGCCTATGTGCCGCCGCGCGAACGGCGCGGGCTGGTGCTGGTCGACCCGCCCTTCGAGGAGCCGGACGAGTTCGAGCGCATGACGGCGCGGCTCGCCAAGGCGCATGCCAAATGGCCGGGCGGCATCTACGCGCTGTGGTATCCGATCAAGGATCCGCGCCGCATCGAGGCGTTCGCGGCCGGGCTCGTTGCAACCGGCATCCGGCGCATGCTGCGGCTCGAACTGCTCGTGCATGCGCCCGATGACCCGAGCCGGCTGAACGGTTGCGGGCTGATCGTGGTCAATCCGCCGTTCACGCTGGCCGGGGAGGCGGGCGTGCTGCTGCCATATCTCGCCGAATTGCTCGCGCAGCGCGGCCGGCCGGGCTGGAGCGCGACCTGGCTTGCGCCGGAATGAGCGTGGTGCGGCGCCCGAATCAGGATTAGGCAAGGGGGCGGTCGGTGCGCCCGATGCGCGGGCCGCCACGTGGAGACGTTCGACATGATGATATTGCGGAATTCAGCATCCTCGCCTTTCGTGCGCAAGGTCCGGGTCGTGGCCGATCTGCTGGGGTTCTCCGGGGAGATCACGCTGCGCGACACGGCGACGACCAGCCCGGACGCGGCGTTTCTCCAGGACAATCCGCTCGGCAAGATCCCGGCATTGACCACGGAGGAAGGCGACACGATCATCGATTCGCGCGTCATCGTCGAATATCTCGATATCCGGGCCGGCGGCGGCCGCATCATTCCGACGGAACCAAAGCAGCGCATTGCCGCCTTGACGCTGCAGGCGCTCGCCGATGGCACCACCGAGGCGGCGCTGCTGATCGTCTATGAGGGGCGCTACCGTCCGGCCGAGATGGCGGTGCAGAGCTGGCTCGATCTTCAGGCCGGCAAGATGCAGCGCGGGCTCGCCCGTCTGGAGCAGACGCTCGCCGTGCCGGACGGGCCGGTGCATGTCGGCCATGTCGCGGCCGCCTGCGCGCTCGGCTATCAGGATCTGCGCTTCGAGGGCCGTTGGCGCAAGGCATACCCGAAGCTGGTCGCCTGGCTTGCCGCCTTCGAGGCCAGGGTGCCGGCTTTCGCCAGCGCGTGATCCGGCATTGGCCGACCGAATCAAAAAAGCCCGGCGCGAGATGCGCCGGGCTTCTTTTCTACCGGATCGGTCTGTCGGATCAGAACTTGTAGTTCAGGCCCGCGCGGACGATCGAACCGTTGTTGTTGGCCTTGTAGGAAGCCGTATCGACGCCATTGCCGAAGGTCAGCTTGGTGTCGCCAAGATCGTAGTACAGGTACTCGAGCTTGGTCGTGATGTTGTTGGTGATGGCGTATTCGACGCCGGCACCGAGGGTCCAGCCGACATTGGTGTCGCGCTTGGAGCCGCTGGCATTGAAGCCGGCATTATAGGCCGAAAGCTTGGTGTCGCCATAGGCGAGACCACCGGTCACGTAGAGCAGGGCGCGATCCATCGGCACGAAGCCGACGCGGGCACGCAGGGTGCCGAGGTAGCTGGTGTCAACGCGAGCCGTATCAGCACCGAGGAAGCCACGCTTCTTGAGGTCGGTGTATTGGATGTCGGTTTCAGCACCGACGACCATCGAGCCGAACTGCCAGTTGTAGCCGGCCTGCGCGCCGCCGATGAAGCCGTCACGGCTCGCCTTGATGCTGCCGGCGAACGGCGTGGTGTCGGAGAAGTTGATCTTGTCCGAGTTCGAGAAGGCGTAGCCGGCATTCAGACCGAGGTAGAAGCCGGTCCAGGTGAAGGCCGGGACGACCGGAACGTAAGGCGCCGGAGCAACCTGACGCTGCGGCAGATCGGCAGCCGACGCGGCCGTCGCCATCATGGCGAGAGCAGCGGTGGCAAGAAGAAACTTTTTCATTTGGTACTCCATGGAATTCGAAACCTGGTCCTGGCGGCGGCTGCTGCCTTCGCCCTCAACCCCGGGACTATTATATAAGTTCCCCGGAGTGATTTGTCTGTTGCTTTTCCGTCACCGTTAGCGATTTGGAATGTGGCGGAAACGTGAGGAATGTCTGAACGTCCGTTAAGGATTGCGGGCGTTTCACTTAGAAGTGATAGCTCAGCCCTCCCCGGACGATATTGGCGGTGGCGTCGATCCGCATCGGGCCGGACAGGCTCTGGTAGTTTTCCGTGCCGAGGCCGTAATGCAGATATTCGGCGCGCGCCGACAGATTGTTGGTGATCTTCATTTCACCGCCGAATCCCAATGCGAAGCCGGCATGGTTGCGCGAGATGTTGTTGGCGACGTCCTTGAACTGCCCTGTTCCCATGGCGAAACCGCCTGTCCCGAACACCAGAAAACGGTCGAACGTGTAGCCAAGGCGCGCACGAATGCTGCCGAGCCACTTCTCACGATATTTAGTGCCGAATCCGTCATTACTAAGGCCGGAGGCGTCGATATCGCCCTCGATGCCCGCGACGAAGCGGTCGAACTGGAAATTGTAGCCGCCATGGGCGCCGAACACGAAGCCGGAGAGGTTGGCGGTGCTGGCGTGGCCCCAGCCGCCGCCGAGATGCAGGCCGGCATAACCGCCTGTCCAGTTGATGGTGGAGCTTGGCGCGGCATAGGCGTCTGGTGCCCCCCAAGCCTGTCCGGTGCCGAGATCCGCGGCATACGCGGCAGGCGCAAGCGCGATGAGCGCGGCGGCGCCGGCGAGAATTGCGGGGATACGCATGGGCAACTCCTCAAAAGCATAAGTGCCGGCCGGGCCGGTGGTGTGAGGATGCTTATCTCGTAACCTTAAGCAATCGTCGACGGCCTCTTCGAAATTCGGTTTAATTTGCATGAACCCGACAGAAGATCGGTTAACCTTAGCAAAGTATTGCGATCGGGCTTGATCGGTGCGCCGGCCGGAACGAACAAGGGTTTTTCGCGTCCTGCCCTAGACGGCGGCAGCGCGATCGGGGATAGGGCAGGGTGATGTTCACCAGCATTGGCACATAGATGGCGACGCTGCCGCTCTCCGTTTTCGTCATCGCGCGCGATGAGGCCGACCGCTTGCCGCGCGTGCTCGAGGCTGCCGCAGGGCTTTCCGACGACATCGTGCTGGTCGATTCAGGCTCGACCGACGGCACCCAGGTGGTCGCGGCCGGCTTCGGCGCCCGCGTGCTGCATAATGACTGGCACGGCTACGGGCTGCAGAAGCGTTTCGGCGAGGAGCAGTGCCGTCACAACTGGCTGCTCAATCTCGATGCCGACGAGGTGATGTCGCCCGAACTCGTCGCCGATATACGCGCGCTGTTCGCCAATGGCGAGCCGGCGGCCGATGCCTACGAATTGCGCATCGCCGAGGTGTTTCCCGGCGAGGGGCGGCCGCATTCCTGGGCCTATACGCTGGCGCCGGTCAGGCTCTATCGCAAGGACAAGGGGCGCTATTCGGCCTCGCCCGTGCATGACCGCGTCGATCTCATGCCGGGCGCCAGGGTGGCGCGGCTGAAGGGCGTGATCCTGCACTTCTCGGTGCGCTCGCTCGGCAACCAACTCGCCAAGCTGAATTTCTATTCCGACCAGCAGGCCGACGACCTGATCGCGCGCGACGTGCGGGTGCCGGTCTGGCGCGTGTTCGCCGAGTTCCCGGCCGCGTTCTTCAAGGCCTATGTCATGCGCCGGCATTTCGTGCGCGGCCTCTACGGCTTCATGACGGCGATGAATTTCGCCTTTTATCGCTGGCTGCGCATCGCCAAGGCGGTCGAACGCCAGCGGCTTGGCGTGCGGGAGCGCCAGAAGCGATGACGGCCGGTGTCGCGCTCGTGACCGGCGGTGCCAGGCGTATCGGCCGTGCCATCGCCATGCAGCTTGCCGGGGCGGGCTACGCCGTTGCGGTGCATTATGGCCAGTCGCGCGACGAGGCCGAGGAGGTGGTGGCCGCCATCACGGCGGCGGGCGTCCGGGCGCATGCGGTCACGGGCGACCTGATGCGGCTCGATGCGGCGGCGCTTGTCGGCGAGGCCGCGCAGGCGCTCGGGCCGGTGACGCTGCTGGTCAACAACGCCTCGCAGTTCGCGCGCGACGATATCGCCACGCTCGATGCGGCCGGGTTCGAGCGCAATCTCCAGGTTAACCTGAAGGCGCCGGTGCTGCTCGCCCAGGCCTTCGCCGCTGCCTTGCCGGCGCTCGAACAAGGCGCCATCGTCAACCTGATCGACCAGCGCGTGCTGCATCCGGGCGCCGATTTCCTGTCCTATACCATCGCCAAATCGGCGTTGTGGACGGCAACCCAGATGCTGGCGCAGGCGCTGGCGCCGCGCATCCGGGTCAATGCCATCGGCCCCGGCCCGGTGCTGCCCAACTCGCATGAGGGCGCGGCGGGCTTTGCCGGCGAGGTTGCCGGCGTGCCGCTGAAAAGGCCGGTCGAGCCGGCCGAGATCGCCGAAGCGGTGTTGTATCTGGCGCGCGCCCGCAGCGTGACCGGGCAGATGCTGACGGTCGATGCCGGCCAGCATCTGGTGTGAGCGCTGCCAAATCAGGCGAGCGTGATCGCGGCGATCAACCGGCCGTAATCGGGCTCGCTGCGATGCGTGGCGCGCCGGTAGCTGAAGAAGCGCTCTTCGTCCGAATAGGTGCACAGGTCGAGATCGTCGATCGCGCCGATGCCGGCGCGCGCGAGCCGGTTGCGATTATAGCCGTGCAGGTCGAACATGGCGTGATCGGGTCGCGTCGAGGGCGAGAAGAAGCGCGTATTGCCGGCATCGGCCGCCGCGAAGCGCGCCACGAATTCCGGCCCGACCTCGTAAGCC
The DNA here is from genome assembly GCA_937988775.1 of uncultured Alphaproteobacteria bacterium. Taxonomy (GTDB): domain Bacteria; phylum Pseudomonadota; class Alphaproteobacteria; order Rhizobiales; family Beijerinckiaceae; genus CALKHP01. The sequence continues at coordinate 47,980 of CALKHP010000019.1, read as the reverse complement.
TTGCGGCTGATCATCGGCCCGAGCGCGGCGGTGATGGCGGTGCGATGCGCGCCAAGGCGCTCCATGGCGGCAACCGTTGCTTCGAGCACGCCGGTGAAGGCGCCCTTCCAGCCGGCATGGGCGGCGCCGATCACGCCGGTCTTGGCGTCCGCGAACAGCACCGGGCCGCAATCGGCGGTGTTGATGGCGAGCGCGATGCCGGGCGTGGTGCTCACCATGGCATCGGCCTTGGGCCGTCCGTCGGGGCCCCAGGGCGCATCCACCACGACCGCATCGGCGGAATGGACCTGCCAGACCGAGACGATGTGGCTGGGCTGGACGCCGAGATGGGCCGCCATGCGGCGGCGATTCTCGGCCACCGCCGCCTTGTCGTCGCCCGAGCCCTGGCCGCCGTTCAGGCTGGCATAGATGCCTTGCGACACGCCGCCTTGCCGGGTGAAGAAGGCGTGCCGAAGGCCGGGCAGGGCGCCAAGCGCCGGTGAGGTGACGGCCATGACGGTATCGGTTTCGGTCTTGCTCACGGGTTGCCTCTCCAATGCTCAATCCTGCGTTTCGAAGCCGGCCGGCACTGGCTGGCCCGGCGCGGTGAGGGCGATCGCCTTGAACAGGCTGCCCATGCCCTTTGGCGCGGTATCGGTGAGGCGCGCGAGCGCGGCGGCAATACCAGCGCGCGTCTCTTCGTCGGCGGCGCCCTTCTGCAGCGCGGCAGCGCGTTGGCGCGCGCCGAGCCGTTCCAGAAATGTCGCTTGCGGCACCGGGCCATGCACGGCGGCACCGGCCGTGCGCGCCTGGCGCAGCAGCGCGGCGAAATCGACATGCGCCGTCAGGTCGGCCGCGCCGGGATCGGCGAGCGGGTCGGCAAAGGCGTGATGCTTGACCGCTTGCAGCGTGTCGCCGAAGCCGGTCGCGGCATGGCCGTAATCGATGACCAGCGCCGCGCCGCCGTCGCGGGCGAGGCGGCCGGCAAGCTGCTCCGTCACGGCGAGCCCGGCAAAGCCGACCTCGAGCACGTCGCCGTCGCGGGCCCGCATCGTCATGCCCGGTGCCGGTTCGCCGTCGAGCCCGAAGATGAGCTTGCCGGCGGCGAGCCCGACCATGCGCTCGTGCCAGCGCCCGCCTTGCGAGACGAACTGGCGGATCGGCAGGGCATCGAAGAACTCGTTGGCGATGACGATGGCCGGCCCGGCCGGCACGTCCTCGAGCCGGGCATGCCAGGCGAGCGGCACGCCGGCGGCGTCAAGCGTGTGCCGTTGCAGGCCGGTCAGAACCGGGCTGGTCTCGACCAGATGGACATGGAGTGCGGCGCGAAACGCCGGCACCAGCCGGGCGGCGCGCAGCGCGTCGGCCATCAAGGTGCCGCGGCCGGGGCCGAGTTCGACGAGGTGGAGTGCTGGCGGCGAACCCAGCCCGTGCCAGCACTGCACGGCCCACAACCCGATCAGCTCGCCGAAAATCTGGCTGATCTCCGGCGCGGTGGTGAAATCGCCGGACGCGCCAAGCGGATCGCGCGTCATGTAATAGCCATGCACCGGATCGGCGAGGCAGATGGCCATGAAGCGCTCGATGCCGATCGGCCCTTCCGTGGCGATCAACTCCCTGAGATAGGCGTCAAGGGGCGTACCATCCGGCGTCACGCCGGCCGGCCCTGCGGCGCCGGTGCCTTGCGGGCGCGCAGGATCAGCCAGATGCCGATCGCCAGGAAGGGCAGCGACAGCACCATGCCCATCGTCGCCCAGTGGCCGAGCAGGAAGCCGAGCTGCGGATCGGGTTCGCGGAACAGTTCCGAGATGATGCGGGCGATGGCATAGCCGGCCGCGAACAGGCCGGTCACCAGTCCCGGCCGCTTCAGCGCGCCGGCGCGCACCGCGATGCTCAGCACCACGAACAGCACGACGCCTTCAAGTGCCGCTTCGTAAAGCTGGCTCGGATGGCGCGGCAGCGGGCCGGCGCCCGGAAACACCATCGCCCATGGCACGTCGCTCGGGCGGCCCCACAGTTCCGGCTTGATGAAATTGGCGAGCCGGCCGAGGAACAGGCCGATCGGCGCCACGGCGCTCGCCATGTCGAAGCTCGTCAGGATGCCGACCTTCTTGCGTCTCGCATAAAGCGCGACCGCCAGCGCCGCGCCGGCCGCGCCACCATGAAACGACATGCCGCCGAGCCAGAGCATCGGGATCTCGATCGGATGGGCTGCGAATTGCGGCAGGTCGTAGAACAGCACATAGGCGAGCCGGCCGCCGACGACCACGCCGAGGGCCACGAAGACGATCAGGTCGTCGAGATCCTCCGGCTTGAAGCGCGGCGTGCGCCCCCACAGCGCGGCGTCGGCCAGGAGGCGGCGCGCGTACCACCAGCCGATCAGCAGGCCGGCAATATAGGCGAGCGCGTACCAGCGCACCACCAGCGGGCCGAACGAGACGGCGACGGGGTCGAAGACGGGAAACGGGATCGTGAGCGTGATCATGCGGAAGCGTGTGCTCTCATCGGGCTGGTTGGGCTTGGTATAGCCTGAATTCTTGGGTATGCCCAAGGCTTGACAATGCCGCACGGGGCAACCCGGCGCGGCGATCCTCCAGCCGGGGCACCAGCATGCCGCAGACCTCCAATCACCTGTTCGACGAACTTGGCCGCCTGATGACCGATGCCGCCGGCGTCGCGCAAGGCTTGCGCCGCGAGGCCGATACCCTGGTCAAGAGCCAGGTCGATCGCCTGCTGCGCGATGCCGATGTGGTGACGCGCGAGGAGTTCGAGGCGGTGCGCGAGATGGCGATCGTGGCGCGCGACGAGAACGAGGCCCTCAAGGCGCGCATCGCGGCGCTCGAGGCCAAGCTCGGCCAGGGCTGAGCAGGCTGGGCATCGCCTGCACACAGTGTCATTCCCGCGCAGGTGGGAATCCAAAGCCGTTTGCGCTCCCAGCCTCTGGATTCCCGATCGCGCCGAGGCGCGTCGGGAATGACACCGGTCATGGCGAGCCTTTCCGAAGCGGGATCGGCGGATCAAGTCCGCCGATGACGGCTGAAAGGTTAGCGCTTCCTCCTCCACCGTCATGGGACGGCTTGACCGGCCCATCCCGATCGGAAGTGCGCACCCGGTAGCCGCGTCCCGCGGCGCCGCTCCTTGACTTCCCCCTGATTCAATTTGCCTCAGGTCGAATCTGTGGAGGACGGCGCGGCGCGATTGCTCTGACTCCGCGAATCCTTGACGGTGCCTGACATCCCCGCGGGGTCGTGTGTGTGGCGGCGCGGTGCGTGATACAAGTCGAGGAGCGAGGTGATTCGCCGGCTTGGCCATTGGCCAGCAGGGGTGGGTTTGGACCTGCGGTTCTTTCGGCTCACGCGAACGCTTGCGCGTTCGGTGGCGTGATGCGTGCATCAAACGGGCTTGCCGCCCGGCGAGGAGCCGAGGGTTTCATGTCGATTGCAGACGTTGAAGTTGAACGGGACGAACACCCGATGGATCTGGTCGAGCGTATCGCCGCCCTGAACGAGTGGGCGTTCGACCGCTCGGGCGAAGACGAGATCTCGCTGTCGGTCGCCGGGTCCTGGACCGAATATCACGTCGCCTTCACCTGGCTCGAGGATATGGAGGCGCTGCATATCGCCTGCGCCTTCGATCTCAAGGTGCCGGAGCGCCGGCGCGCCGAGGTGCTGCAACTCGTCTCGCTCGCCAACGAGCAGCTCTGGATCGGTCATTTCGACCTGTGGAACAGCGAGAATGTCGTGATGTTCCGCCATGGCCTGTTGCTGGCCGGCGGCGCCGACGTGACCGCCCAGCAATGCGAGGTGCTGCTCGATCTGGCGATCCAGTCGTGCGAGCGTTACTTCCAGGCCTTCCAGTTCGTGGTCTGGGCCGGGAAATCGGCGCGCGAGGCGCTCGATACCGCGATGTTCGAGACGGCGGGCGAGGCCTGAACGCAAACCGAGGGGGCACATGATGGAATTCCCGCGATCGCTGGTGCTGGTCGGGGCCGGCAAGATGGGCGGCGCGCTGCTCGAGGGCTGGCTCGGCCGCGGCATGCCGGGCACGGCCGTCAGCATCCTCGATCCGCACCCGGCCGAAGCGATGCTGGCGCTGTGCGCGAAGCATGGCGTGGCGGTCAATCCCGATCCGGCCGGTCTCGCTGCGCCACAGGTGCTGCTGCTCGCGATCAAGCCGCAAATGCTTGACGAAGCCGCCGCCGTGCTCGCCGGCCTGGCAGCGCCCGAGACGCTGGTCGTCTCGGTGATGGCCGGCAAGACGCTCGCCAATATGCGCGCCCGCATGCCGCGCGCGCAGGCGCTGGTACGCTGCATCCCCAACACGCCGGCGGCGGTCGGGCGCGGCATCACCGTGTGCTATCCCTCGCCGGAGGTTGGTGCGGCGCAGCGCAACCTTGCCGACGGACTGTTGCAGGCGGTCGGCCGCGTCGAATGGGTCGAGGACGAGGCGCTGATCGACGCCGCGACCGCCGTTTCGGGCTCCGGGCCGGCCTATGTGTTCTATCTCGCCGAATGCCTCGCCAAGGCCGGCGTTGCCGTCGGGCTCGAGCCCGGCTTGGCGGCGCGGCTGGCGCGTGCCACCGTCGAGGGCGCCGGCGAGTTGATGTTCCAGGATGCGGCGACGCCGCCTGAGACCTTGCGCCGTAACGTCACTTCGCCGGGCGGCACCACGGCGGCGGCGCTCGCCGTGCTGATGGCGGGAGGTGGCCTTCAACCGCTGATGACGGAGGCGGTCAAGGCGGCGCGCTTGCGGGCGGAACAGCTTTCCGGCTGAGATGCACGCGCCGGCTCCCGCTCTGGTCCCGGAATTGGCGGTCTCCGACCTCGACCGCTCCCTGGATGTCTATGTCAATGTTTTCGGCTTCCGTTGTCATGCGCAGCGACCGGACGAGCGTTTTGCCTATCTGATCCGGGATGGCGTCCATCTCATGCTGGAAGAGGCCGCCGGCCCAGGCCGGCGGTTCCATACGGCGCCGCTCGAGCACCCGTATGGCCGGGGCGTGAATTTCCAGATCGAGGTGCCGGATATCGTCGCGCTCCATGTCGCGGTGCAGCGGGCCGGGCTTGCGATCGTGATCCCGATCGAGGAGCGCTGGTATCGCCAGAATGACACCGAATACGGCAACCGGCAATTTGTCGTCGCCGATCCCGATGGCTATCTGCTGCGGTTTTTCGGCTCCCTCGGCCACAGGCCGGCACGCGCGGCGGCGGGCTGATTGTTGTCGCCGCCTCACCGGTGCCATAGGGTCGTGCTCAGTTGGAGAAAGACAGCACGGTATCGGGAGCAGGACATGGCCAGGAAACCCGAAGCGAAACCCGAAGCGGCAGGCACGCAACCGCCGCGCGAGCGCATCATCGACGCGGTGATGGCATTGGCGGCCGAGGGGCCGTGGGAGGCGATTTCCCTGCCGATGATCGCCGAGCGGGCCGAGGTCAGCCTTGCCGACCTGCGCGACGCTTATCCTTCCAAGGGCGCGGTGCTTGGCGGTTTCTCCCGCCGCATCGATCGCCTGGTGCTCGATGGCGGCAATACCGACATGGCGGCCGAGCCGGCGCGCGAGCGCGTGCTCGACATCATGCTGCGGCGCTTCGATGCGCTGGCGCCCTATAAGGCGGCGCTGAAATCGATCCGCGACGGCGTGCGCCACGATCCGCTGGCGCTGGCGGCGCTCAACAAGCTGGCGCTGAATTCGTGGCGTTTCATGCTGGCCGCCGCCGATATCGACACGGAAGACCACCTCGGCACCCTGAAGGTGCAGGGCGCGGCGCTGGTGTTCGCGCGCGCGCTCGATACCTGGTTCGAGGATGACGATCCGGGCCTGAGTCGTACGATGCTGGTCGTCGAGCGCGAATTGAAGCGCGGCGAGACGTTGCTGCAGCGTGCTGACGACATGCATCGCCTGACCGCGCCGTTCCGCGGCTTCTTCCGGGCGGCGATGGAAGGCCGGCATGAGGCGCGCGAGCGCCGCCGTCACCGGGGCGAGGCGACGCCCGAGCCGGAAGACCACGCCGCCTGAACGGCGCGGCAGCACGCGGTTCAGGCAGCCAGCGCACCGGCCGTTTCATGCGCGGCGGCGACCGCCTCGGCCAGCGTCTTGCGGAAGCGCACGCGTGGCGGCCTGACGCCGTGGGTCAGCAGCGCGCGCCGGATCGGCCGTGCCGCGCCGGCGACGATCACGGCCGCACCCCGGCTATCGGCCTTACGCACGAAGCCCTCGATGGTGGTGGCGCCGGTCGAATCGAGCATCGGCACGGCGGAGAAATCGATGACATAGGCTTTCGGTTGCTCGCCGACGCGATCGAGCGCGCCGCCGACGCCCGCCGCCGCGCCGAAGAAAAACGCGCCCGAGATGCGGATCACGACCACGGCCGGATCGGTCGCCATGCCGACATCGTAGGGCGTGCGCGCCTCATCCGCGAAATCGCCCCGGTCCGGTTCGACGGCCGGCACGCCATGCTCGACCGCCACGCCCTGCGCCATGCGGTGCAGGAACAGCAGTGTGCCGACGGCAAAGCCGGCGAGGATGCCTTCGGTGAGGTCGCGGAACACCACGAGCAGGAAGGTGGTGAGCAGCACCACGGCGTCGCCGCGCGAGGCACGCACGAGGGTCGCGAAGGCATGTTTCTCGGCCATGTTCCATGCGACGACGGCGAGCACGCCGGCGAGTGCCGCGAGCGGAATGTAATAGGCGAGTGGCGCGGCGACGAGCATGGCGGCGAGCAGGAACACCGAATGCAGCATGCCCGAGATCGGGCCGTGGGCGCCGGCGCGGATGTTGGTCGCGGTGCGCGCGATATTGCCGGTGACGCAGAAGCCGCCGAAGAGCGGCGCGGCGATGTTGGCGGCGCCTTGCGCGACCAGTTCGCAATTCGAGCGATGGCGGCGCCCGCTCATCGAATCCGCGACGACGGCCGAGAGCAGGCTCTCGATGCAGCCGAGCAGGGCGAATGACAGGGCGTTGGGCAGGACCTCGACGATCTTGTCGAGCGAAACGGGAGGCAATTGCGGCGCCGGCAGCATTTGCGGGATGCCGCCGAAGCGGCTGCCGACCGTTTCGACCGGCAGGCCGAACAGGGCCGCAGCGAGCGTGGCGGCGACGACCGCGATGATGAAGCCCGGCCAATGTGGACGGTGGCGCCGCAGCACGACGATGATGGCGATGCTCAGGCCCGCAAGCACGATGGCTGCGAGGTTCGCGCTCGGCAGCGCCGCGCCGATGGCGATGATCTTCGGGATAAACGGACCCGGTTCCTTCTCGAGGTTGAGGCCAAGCAACTCCTTGATCTGGCTGGCGAAGATGATCACCGCGATGCCTGCGGTGAAACCGACCGTCACGGGATAGGGGATGTATTTGATGAAGGTGCCGAGGCGCAGCCAGCCGATGGCGAGCAGCATCAGGCCGGACATCATGGTGGCGAGCAGCAAGCCGTCGACGCCGTGCTGCGCCACGGTTGCCGACACCAGCACGATGAAAGCGCCGGCCGGGCCGCCGATCTGGAAGCGGCTGCCGCCGAGCGCCGAGACGATGAAGCCGCCGATGATCGAGGTGTACAGCCCGCGATCGGGCGTGACGCCGGAGGCGATGGCGATCGCCATCGACAAGGGCAGCGCGACGATGGCGACGGTCAGGCCCGAAATGGCGTCGGCCTTCAGGTCCGCCAGGCGGTAGCGCTCGCGCAGGACGGTGACGAGCTTGGGCGTGAACAGTTCGGTGAAACCGGGCTCAACGGGATGGGCTGCCATGAAAATCCTCTGGACAAATCCTCTGGCGTGCCGCTGTCGGCGAAAGGGCGAACGGCCGGCGTGAGGGGCCGGCGGGCAGGCCCGGATCAGGTGCTGTTGAGGGGCGCCTGCCTGAGCCGGACGCCACGGCCCCCGCCGCTGCTGACGGCGTTGTCGCCGATCAGCTCGATGCCCGCGCGATCGAGCGCCTCGACGACCTTGACCAGCGAATCGATCACGCCGCGCACGTTGCCGTCGCTTGCCTCCATGCGCTGGATGGTCGGCACCGAAATGCCGGCAAGTTCGGCCAGCTGGCGCTGGTCGATGCCGAGAAGCGCACGCGCGGCACGCATTTGCGCGGCTGTGATCATGATCATCCTGCCTGATGCATCGGCGTGACGATAGTATACATCTTATCTGATGTCTAACGCATCAATTAAGATGGCTGAGAGATAACAGAGTTTCTCGTAACAGGCGCACAAAAAAGCCCCGGCCTTGAGCCGGAGCCTCGGAAACATTGCGCCATTCGCATCGGGATGGGCCGGTCAAGCCGGCCCATGACGGTGGAGGGCGGGCGTAGCATGCCATGCTCGCCCTGTGCCGCTTTGCCTGTCATTCCCGACGGCTGAAAGCCGGTCGGGAATCCAGGAGTCGCTTGCGCGTCGGCCACTGGATTCCCTGTGCGGGAATACGAACGGCCGGTCGTGCCTTACGCCGCCTTGGATTTCGGCGTCACTTCGGCGGTATAGTCGTCGATCATGGCGCGCGAAATGTTGCCCGGCTTGAACGTATACGGGCCGACTTCCGCAACCGGCGTCACTTCGGCGCCGGTGCCGCACAGGAAGCATTCCTCGAAGCTCGCCAACTCGTCCGGCAGGATGCGCCGCTCGATGACCTCGATGCCGCGACGCTTGGCCAGATCGATGATCGTCTGGCGCGTGATGCCGTTGAGGAAGCAGTCGGCGATCGGCGTGTGGATGACGCCGCCCTTGGTGAAGAACACGTTGGCGCCGGTGCATTCGGCGACGCGGCCCTGCCAGTCGAGCATCAGCGCATCGGAGTAGCCCTTGCGCTCCGCTTTGTGCTTGGAGATGGTGCAGATCATATACAGCCCCGCCGCCTTGGCCTGGGCCGGTGCGCAGGCCGGGTCCGGCCGCCGGTAATCGGCGATGTCGAGGCGGATGCCCTTCATCTTGGTGGCCGGATCGAACATCGAGGGCCAGTTCCACGAGGTGATGGCGACATGGATGGTGGCATGATTGGCCGAAACGGCCATCATCTCGCTGCCGCGCCAGGCGACCGGGCGCACATACTGGCTGCCACCGCCATTGCGGCGCACGACCTCGGCCTTGGCGGCCTCGATCACGTCGAGGCTATAGGGAATCTCGAAATCCATGATCTCGGCCGAGCGGCGGAAGCGCTCGCCATGTTCGCGCGACTTGAAGATCACGCCGTCATAGGCGCGCTCGCCTTCGAAAATCGACGAGCCGTAATGCAGCCCGTGGGTCAGTACATGGACCTTCGCCTCGCGCCAGGGGATGATCTTGCCGTCCATCCAGATAAAGCCGTCGCGGTCGTCGAAGGGCAGGATTGCCATCGTTTCCTCCATGAGGTCTCTTGGGTACGAACTACGCCAAGATACGGTTGCTGCAATAACGGGGGCGCGCAATGAAACGCCATTTTCGCGCCGCCTCCGGTACGATCATGACCGGAAAGCGGATTGACGGGTAACAATACACCTGAGATATGTCAATATCATTGACCCAATTGCCGGAGAATGTTTTTGCCACTGCGGAGAAAGATATCATGACACAGGCGCTGGCCGAAGCGGAGACCCGCCTTGAGGACGATCGCGTGGAGTACGAACTGATCGAGCTCCTGTTCTTCGCCTATCGTGACTTCGTGGCCGAGCCGGACCGCATCCTGACACGCTACGGCTTCGGCCGGGCCCACCATCGCGTGCTGCATTTCGTCAATCGCAATCCCGGCTTGACCATCGCCGCGCTGCTGGAGATTCTGCAGATCACCAAGCAGAGCCTGTCACGGGTGCTGAAGGATTTGATCGAGGGCGGTTTCATCGAGCAGCGCGCCGGCTCCGAGGATCGGCGCCAGAGGCTGCTGTTCGTCACGCGGCTCGGCGCCGCGCTGGCGGGCGAGATGGCGCAGCGCCAGAGCGATCGCATCGGCCGGGCGCTCGAGAGCGCGGGGCCGCGCGGGCGCGAGGTGGCGGAGCGCTTTCTCGCCGCGCTGATCGATGCGCAGCAGAGGGGCAAGGTCGCCAGCCTGATCGGCCTGCCTGGGAAAACGCGCCCGTGACGCCCTCCCGGTCCGTGCCGCTGGATCACGCCGCGCATATTCTCGTGGTCGATGACGACACGCGCATCCGCTCGCTGCTGTCGCGCTTCCTGCGCGAGAACGGCTACCGGGTCTCGACCGCCGAGAACGCTGCCGAGGCACGCGCGAAACTCGCCGGCCTCGCCTTCGACCTGATCGTGCTCGACGTCATGATGCCCGGCGAAAGCGGCATCAGCCTCGCGACGCATCTGCGCGGCACGACACAGGTGCCGATCCTGATGCTGACGGCGCGCGCCGAGGTGGAGGATCGCGTCGCGGGGCTCGAAACCGGCGTCGACGACTATGTCACCAAGCCGTTCGAGCCGCGCGAATTGCTGCTGCGTATCGGCGGCATCCTGCGCCGTGCCGCGACGCCCGGCGTCGCCACGCCGGATTTGCCGGTGAATTTCGGCCCGTTCACCTTCCATCCGGGGCGTGGCGAATTGCGGCGCGGCGAGGATGGCATCCGCCTCACCGAGCGCGAGCGCGACATCCTGCGGCTGCTGATCGAGACGCCCGGCGAAACGGTGTCGCGCGAGGCGCTGTCGAGCCAGAGCGCGGCTGTCAACGAGCGCACCATCGACGTGCAGATCAACCGGCTTCGGCGCAAGATCGAGAGCGATCCGGCCAATCCGATCTATCTGCAAACCGTGCGCGGCTGGGGATATCGCCTCCTGGTCGATGCATGAGCACGTTCGGCAGGCAGGCGTTCGGCAAGGTGGCGCATAGCCTGGCGGTGCTCGGGCCGGTGGCGCGCCAGGCGGCGCGCGGCTTCGGCCGCGTCGGCCACTGGCTCGCCGCGCGCATGCCGAAAGGGCTCTATGCGCGCGCCCAGATCATCATCATCACGCCGCTGATCCTGCTACAACTCGTCATCGCCTACGCCTTCCTCGAGCGGCACTGGCAACTGGTGACGCAGCGCCTGTCCAACGCGCTGACGCAGGATATCGCGGCGCTGATCGACATTTACGAGAGCTATCCGCAGGACCGCGACAACGCCACGCTGGTGCGCATCGCCGCCCAGCGCCTCAGCCTCGACGTCGATATCCTGCCGCCCGGACCGTTGCCGGTCGCCGGGCCGAAGCCGTTCTTCGACATTCTCGATGCCGCGCTGTCCTCGGAGATCAGCACCCAGATCAAGCGGCCGTTCTGGCTCGATACCGTCGGGCGCTCGAGCTTCATCGAAATCCGCGTGCTGCTGCCCGATGCAACCTTCCGGGTGATCGCGCGGCGCAGCCAGGCTTACGCCTCCAACGCGCATATCTTCCTGGTGTGGATGGCCGGCTCCTCGGCGGTGCTGATCCTGATCGCCATGCTGTTCCTGCGCAACCAGATCAAGCCGATCCTGCAACTCGCCGAGGCGGCGGAGGGGTTCGGCAAGGGCCGCGAGGTCGATTTCCGCCCGCGCGGCGCGCGCGAGGTCAGGGCTGCGGCGATCGCCTTCATCGAGATGCGGCGGCGCATCGAACGCGCCATCGAGCAGCGCACGGCGATGCTCAACGGCGTCAGCCATGACCTGCGCACCGTCCTGACGCGCTTCAAGCTGTCGCTTGCCTTCTTCGAGGCGACGCCCGAGGTCGAGGATCTGAAGCGCGACGTCGACGAGATGAGCCATATGCTGGAGGCCTATCTCGCCTTCGCGCGCGGCGATGCCGGCGAGAGCGCCGTCGAAACCGACATTCAGGGGCTGCTCGACGAATTGCGCAGCGATGCCGAGCGTGCCGGCCACAGCGCGGTGCTGAGCTTTGCCGGCAATCCGCTGGCGATCGTCAGGCCGGCGGCCTTCAAGCGCCTGCTCGACAATCTGCTCAGCAACGCGGCGCGCTTCGGCGACCGCATCGCCATCGCCGGCGTGCGCGACGGCAAATGGCTGACCGTCACGGTCGACGATGACGGGCCGGGCGTGCCGGCGGAAATGCGCGAGGAGGTGTTCAAGCCGTTCCTGCGGCTCGACGAGGCGCGCAACCAGGATAGCGGCGGCTCGGGGCTCGGCCTGGCCATCGCCCGCGACATCGCGCGCAACCATGGCGGCGAGATCACGCTGCAGGACAGCCCGCTCGGCGGCCTGCGCGCCACGGTGCGCGTGCCGGCGTGAGGGGCTTTCCCCATCACACCTCGTCCTGAGCTTGTCGAAGGACGTTCCAGCGCCCTCGGAAACATCCTTCGACAAGCTCAGGATGAGGGCGGGTGGTTCCGGCTGTGCGTTTTCCCAATCGGGATCGGCCGGTCAAGCCGGCCGATGACGACGGTGATGTTTGCGCAAGTTCCTCCACCGTCATGGGCCGGTTCATCCGGCCCATCCCGATAGGTGAGCCACCGCTGTCATTGCCGCGGAGGCGGGAATCCAGAGGGCCAATGCGCTCCTGACTCCTGGATTCCCGACCGGCCTGACGGCCGTCGGGAATGACACGCGTCGCGCCGCCTCAGAACATCCGGCCGCCATTCGGCACCGGATGGGTCGGTTGCAGCAGCACGACCTCGCCGCTCTCGTCCGGCGCGCCGAGCGTCAGCACTTCCGACATGAACGGGCCGATCTGGCGCGCTGGGAAATTCACCACCGCCATGACCTGCTTCCCGACCAGCGCATCCGGCTGGTAGTAGCGGGTGATCTGTGCCGAGGAGCGTTTGGTGCCGATCTCCGGCCCGAAATCGATGGTCAGCTTGTAGGCCGGCTTGCGCGCCTGCGGAAAGGTTTCCGCTGCGACGATGGTGCCGACGCGGATATCGACTTTCAGGAAGTCGTCGAAGGCGATCTGGGGGGAAAGGGCGAGCGTAGGCATGGCGCGTTGGTGGCATGGGCGCGCGGCGCGGACAAGAGGGTTCTGTCTCGACACTGCTCCAAAACGCGTCCCTCATGCTGAGCCTGTCGAAGCATGTTCCAGAGGGCGCCGGACTCAGCGTCCTTCGACAGGCTCAGGACGAGGGGAGGGGGCGGTCAACCCCGCCTTTTGCCGCCCTTGAAGGCGCGCGTGCCGGGCCGGCCGGCGGTGCTGCGCGGGCTCGGGCGCTCGGGCGGGGCGAAGCCGACCGGCACCTCGCGATCGGTGCCGGGGCCCATCTCGTCGAGGCCGGGCTTGCGGACCTTGGATGAGGGCGGCAGGTTCGCCGCCTCGCCATAGGCCTTCTTGCCCTTGTAGCCGCCGGCCTTGGCCGAGACGTTGCGCTGGCGCGCGGTCGGGTCGTCGACCAGGGCAATCTCGGTGGCGCGCAGGCGCTTGAGTTCGTCGCGCAGCCGGGCCGCTTCCTCGAAATTCAGGTCGGCCGCGGCCTCGCGCATGCGCTTTTCGAGATCGGCGAGCACGGTCTCGAAATTGTGGCCGACGGTGATGGCATCCTCGGCCAGCCCCTTGTCGACCGTGACGCGGTCGCGCTCGTAGACCGAGCCGAGAATGTCGGCGATGTCGCGCTTGACGCTTTCCGGCGTGATGCCGTGCTCGGCATTATAGGCCATCTGCTTCTCGCGCCGGCGCGTGGTCTCGGCCATGGCGCGTTCCATCGAGCCGGTGATGTTGTCGGCATAGAGCACGACCTTGCCGTCGACATTGCGCGCGGCGCGGCCGATGGTCTGCACCAGCGCCGTCTCGGAGCGCAGGAAACCCTCCTTGTCGGCGTCGAGAATGGCGACGAGCGCGCATTCGGGAATGTCGAGCCCCTCGCGCAGCAGGTTGATGCCGACCAGCACGTCGAAGGTGCCGAGGCGCAGGTCGCGGATGATCTCGATGCGCTCCAGCGTCTCGACATCGGAATGCATGTAGCGCACGCGGATGCCGTTCTCGTGCAGGTATTCGGTCAGGTCCTCGGCCATGCGCTTGGTCAGCACGGTGACGAGGGTGCGATAGCCCTTGGCCGCCACCTCGCGCACCTCGCCGAGCAGGTCGTCGACCTGGCTGCGGGCCGGGCGCACGTCGATGACCGGGTCGATCAGCCCGGTCGGGCGGATGACCTGCTCGACGAACACGCCGCCGGTGCGCTCCATCTCCCATTTGCCGGGCGTGGCCGAGACATGCACCGATTGCGGCCGCATCGCGTCCCATTCCTCGAAGCGCAGCGGTCGGTTGTCCATGCAGGAGGGCAGCCGAAAACCGTATTCGGCCAGCGTCGCCTTGCGCCGGAAGTCGCCGCGATACATGCCGCCGATCTGCGGGATGGTGACATGGCTCTCGTCGGCGAAGACCAGCGCATTGTCGGGCAGGTACTCGAACAGGGTCGGCGGCGGCTCGCCCGGCTTGCGGCCGGTGAGGTAGCGCGAATAATTCTCGATGCCCTGGCACGAGCCGGTCGCTTCCAGCATCTCGAGATCGAACACGGTGCGTTGTTCGAGGCGCTGCGCCTCGAGCAGCCGGCCCATATGGTTCAGTTCCTCGAGCCGTTCCTTCAACTCCGATCTGATGCTCTTGGCGGCCTGTTGCAGCGTCGGGCGCGGCGTGACGTAATGCGAGTTGGCGTAGACCTTGACGAATTTCAGGTCGGCCTGCTTCTGGCCGGTGAGCGGATCGAACTCGACGATGCTCTCGACCTCGTCGCCGAACAGGGTGATGCGCCAGGCGCGATCCTCATAGTGGGCCGGGAACAGGTCGATGGTGTCGCCGCGCACGCGAAAGGTGCCGCGCGCGAAATCGCCGAGCGTGCGCTTGTATTGCAGCGCGACGAGATCGGCGATGAGCTGGCGCTGCTCGATCTTCTCGCCAAGCTCGATGGCGAAGGTCATCGCGGTATAGGTCTCGACCGAGCCGATACCGTAAATGCACGACACCGAGGCGACGATGATGGCGTCGTCGCGTTCCATCAGCGCACGCGTCGCGGCATGGCGCATGCGGTCGATCTGCTCGTTGATCGAGGATTCCTTGGCGATATAGGTGTCCGAGCGCGGCACATAGGCCTCGGGCTGGTAGTAATCGTAGTAGGAGACGAAATACTCGACCGCGTTATCCGGGAAGAAGCTCTTGAACTCGCTGTAAAGCTGAGCGGCGAGCGTCTTGTTCGGCGCTAGGATCAGGGCGGGGCGCTGCGTTTCCTCGATGATCTTGGCCATGGTGAAGGTCTTGCCCGAGCCGGTGACGCCGAGCAGCACCTGGTCGCGCTCGTGGCCGCGCACGCCCTCGACCAGTTCGGCGATCGCCTGCGGCTGGTCGCCCTGCGGCGAGAACGGCGCCTCCATGCGGAAGGCGATGCCGCCCTCGGACTTGTCCGGGCGCGGCGGGCGATGCGGCGTCCACGCCTTCGATTTGTCGATGAACGGGCTGCCGGTTTCCAGCAGATGGCTGAGCGCCTTCGCCGTCGCCTGCACGCCGGCGGTCGAATCGAGCTGCTTCTCGAGGTCGTCGATATCGTCGCCGTCGCTCGGCAGGCGGTAGCCGAGCGCCCGCGCCAGCTTCTCGTTGACGCCCTCGAGCGCGGAGGCGCCCGAATCGAAGCCGGTCTGCGGCGCCTCGCCAAGCCCGTTCTGGCCGTGATTTTCGAGCAAGGCCGGGTTGAGCAGCGCCGCCAGATGCCGGTCGAGCGGCTTCAGGTCGGGCTTGGAGGCTTTCGCCGTCGATTTCGGAGATTTCGCCATGTTCCCTATATGGACCGAATCGTGCCGGATTGGGAGGGGGCAGTTATGTCTCTGCCGTTCACCTTGACGCCGTTTTAGGCTAGGCAGCCGCGCATGAGCTTTTCTCCCCAGCAGGATTCGGCGCTGAAGGCGGTTGCGGCCTGGCAGAAGGATATTCGCGGGCGCCAAGTGTTCCGGCTGTTCGGCTATGCCGGCACCGGCAAGACGACGCTGGCGCGGACAATCGCCGAGGAGACCAAGGGCGACACGCTGTTCGCCGCCTTCACCGGCAAGGCGGCCTCGGTGCTGCGGGCGCGCGGCTGCGATGGCGCCTCGACCATCCACAGCCTGATCTACCGCTCGCGCGACAAGGAGGGCGAGGACCCGACCTTCGTGCTCAACCGGCAAAGCGCGGTCGCCGACGCCAAGCTGGTGATCATCGACGAATGCTCGATGGTCGATGAGGAACTCGGCAAGGACCTGCTGTCCTTCGGCACCAAGGTGCTGGTGCTCGGCGATCCGGCGCAACTGCCGCCGGTCAAGGGCGGCGGCTATTTCACCGAGGCCGAGCCCGACATCATGCTGACCGAGGTGCACCGCCAGGCCGCCGGCAACCCGATCGTGCGGCTTTCCATGGAGGTGCGCGAGGGCGGCAGGCTTTCGGTCGGCACCTATGGCGAGAGCCGGGTGATCCGGCGCGATGCGATCGACAAGGAAACCGTGCTCGCTGCCGACCAGGTGCTGGTCGGCATGAACAAGACGCGCCGGCTCTATAACGAGCGCATCCGTGGCCTGAAAGGCTTCACCGAGGGCGCGCCGATGGCCGGCGAGAAGCTGGTGTGCCTGCGCAACGACAAGACCAAGGGCCTGCTCAATGGCGGCATCTGGACGGTCGCCGAGGTGGCGCTGTCGAAGAAGGGGCTGGTCTCGATGCGGCTGCTGCCGGAGGAAGGCGACGGGACGGCCAGGGTTAAGGTCTCGGTGATGCCGGAATTCTTCATCGGCCGCGAGGACGAACTGTCCTACGCCGTGCGCCGCAATTCGGATGAGTTCGATTACGGCTACGCGCTCACCGTGCACAAGGCGCAGGGCTCGCAATGGAATGCGGTGGTGCTGTTCGACGAGAGCTATGCCTTCCGCGAGCATCGCGCGCGCTGGCTTTATACCGGGCTGACGCGTGCGGCGGAGAAGATCACCGTCGTGGTGTGAGGCGGAACAAAACAGTGTGAGCTTTGTTGAAAACATGCCGTAATTGTTTGACCGCGCTGGCGCGGCGGGACAGAATCGACACGCTGCGCGACCTGTCATGGAAAGGTTGATGCCATGCGCATTTGGACGGTTCTCCTGTTCGCGGCGGCCGTTTCCGCCAGCCCGGCAGCTTTCGCGCAAAGCATGCCCGGTTCCGAAGCACCGCATGGCGCCGCGCCCGAGCGCGGCGCTGTCCAGACCGGCAAGGTCAAGCCGCCGGGTGCGGCCGTGCCGGAAGGCGACAACCGCATGGAACAGCTCGAACGCAAGGCGGACCGGATCGGCCGCGCGATGGAACGTTCGGTCTGCAAGTGCTGACGGCGATTTGAAGCGCCAAGCGAGTTGACAGCCGGCGTGCGGCGGTTACTCCACGCATCATGACTGTTCATACGATCTCTGCTCAAACAGCTTCTGCTGACGCGGCGCCATATGCCCGCCGGCGCACCTTCGCCATCATCTCGCATCCCGATGCCGGCAAGACCACGCTGACCGAGAAGCTGCTGCTGTTCGGGGGCGCGATCCAGCTTGCCGGCGAGGTCAAGGCCAAGGCCGGCCGGCGCCAGACCAACTCCGACTGGATGAAGATCGAGCGCCAGCGCGGCATCTCGGTCGTCACCTCGGTGATGACCTTCGAATATGGCGGCTGCGTCTTCAACCTGCTCGATACGCCGGGCCACGAGGACTTTTCCGAGGACACCTATCGCACGCTGACGGCGGTCGATTCAGCCGTGATGGTGATCGATGCCGCCAAGGGCATCGAGGCGCGCACGCGAAAGCTGTTCGAGGTGTGCCGGCTGCGCGACATCCCGATCGTCACCTTCATCAACAAGCTCGACCGTGAGACGCGCGATCCGTTCGACCTGCTCGACGAGATCGAGAAGACGCTGGCGCTCGATACCGCGCCGGTGACCTGGCCGATCGGCCGGGGCAGAGACTTTGCCGGCACCTACGACCTGCGCAGGAACGAGGTCCGCCGCATCGATCGCGACGAGGAACCCAAGCCGGTCAACGGGCCGGGGGATTCGATCTTCGACGAATTGCTCGGCAGCGGCGCGGCGGCGTGGCGCGAGGAAATCGAACTGGCGCAGGGCGGCTGCCGGCCGTTCGAGACGAAAGCCTATCGCGAGGGCAGCCTGACGCCGGTATTCTGGGGTTCGGCGCTGCGCACCTTCGGCGTGCGCGACCTGATCGACAGCCTGATCGCCTTCGCGCCGCCGCCGCGCGCGCAACAGGCCGAAGGCCGCATGGTCGAGGCGGGCGAGGAGCGCATGAGCGGCTTCGTGTTCAAGATCCAGGCCAATATGGATCCGAACCACCGCGACCGCATCGCCTTCCTGCGCGTGTGCTCCGGCAAGCTGACGCGCGGCATGAAGGTCAAGCTGGTGCGCACCGCCAAGCCGATGAGCCTGCATGCGCCGCAATTCTTCTTCGCGCGCGATCGCGCCATAGCGGACGAAGCCTATGCCGGCGATATCGTCGGCATCCCGAACCACGGCACCTTGCGAATCGGCGATACGCTGACCGAGGGCGAGGATATCGTGTTCCAGGGCGTGCCGAGCTTCGCGCCGGAAATCCTGCGCCGGGTCAAGCTGCAGGACGCGATGAAGGCCAAGAAGCTGCGCGAGGCGCTGCAGCAGATGGCCGAAGAGGGCGTGGTGCAGATTTTCCTGCCGCATGACGGCGCGCCGGCGATCGTCGGCGTGGTCGGCGCCTTGCAGCTCGACGTGCTGAAGGAGCGGCTCGATGTCGAATACGGTCTGCCGGTCGCCTTCGAGACGAGCCAGTTCACCGTGTGCCGCTGGGTGACCTCAAAGGATCGGCAGGCGCTTGACGGTTTCGTCGACGGGCATCGCTTCTCGATGGCGGACGACCTCGACGGCGCGCCGGTGTTCATGGCCTCCTCCGCCTTCAACCTGAACTGGGAAATCGAGCGCGCGCCGGGGATCAGCTTCTCCGACGTGAAGGATTACCAGATCGCGGCGTGAGGCTCAGGCCGCGCCGTCGATCCGACACTGGGGCGGCTCGTCATGCCGATTGTTTTCCGCTATGAAGGGTTCCGGTTCTTTTTCTACTCGAACGAAGGGAATCCGCGCGAACCTCTGCACATTCACGTGCGCAAGGCAGAGGGCGAGGCCAAATTCTGGTTGCGACCTGAAGTGGGGCTGGCCGAAAGCACCGGTTTCGATGCGCCGACGCTTCGAAGGCTTTTGGGCGTTGTCGATAGCAATCGCGATGTGATTGAGAGGGCTTGGCATGCATATTTCGGCTAAGGCTGCACATTTCGACAATGACCAGCTCTGGGTCGAACTTTTGGATGGGCGGACCATCGGTGTGCCGCTGGCGTGGTTCCCCCGGTTGCTGCGCGCCACCCCCGCGCAGCGCAAGCGCTATGAGATCAGCCCTGGCGGGTTGCACTGGGAAGAGCTCGACGAGGATATCTCCATTGCCGGCTTGTTGGCCGGGCGACGCGACCAGAGCGGCCCCCCATTAGCGGCTGCGTGAGGCTCAGACGCCGCCGCCCCGCCGTTTCAGCCGCACCAGCGCGCGATCGAGGGCGCCGAGGAAGGCGGAGCGGTCGCGCGGGGTGAAGGGGGCGTTGCCGCCCTTGACCTCGCCGGCCTCGCGCAGGTCCTGCATCAGGTTGCGGGTGGCGAGCGCCAGGCCGATGCCGGCTTCCGTGAACGGGCGGCCGTTATGGGCGATGACCTCGGCGCCGGCCTTCACGGCCTGGCTTGCCAGCGGCACGTCGGCCGTGACCACCACGCTCGCAGCGGTGGCATTGGCGGCGATCCAGTCGTCGGCCGCATCGAACCCGGCGCCGACCACGACGCGCTCGATCGAGGGATCGCGCGGAATAGCCATGTAGCTGTTGGCGACGATGAATACGCGCACGCCGTGGCGGGCCGCGACGCGATAGATTTCGTTCTTGACCGGGCAGGCATCGGCATCGACCAGGATGGCGATGCCGCCCGGCGCGGGCGCGCTCAGCGGATTGGAGGCGCGTATTGCGCGCCGCCTTGCGTCCAAAGCGCGTTGATGCCGCGCGGCAGCTTCATCGGCGAGCCCTCGCCGAGGTTGCGATCGAAGCTCTCGCCGTAATTGCCGACGGCGCGGATGATGCGCACCACCCAATCCTTGGTCAGGCCGAGCGATTCACCGAAATTGCCTTCCTGGCCGAGCAGGCGGCGGATTTCCGGGTTCTTCGATTGCAGCATCTCGTCGAGATTGGCCTGGGTCACGCCGAGTTCCTCGGCATCGAGCAGCGCGAACACCGTCCAGCGCACCAGATCGAACCAGGCGATGTCGCCCTTGCGCACCCAGGGGCCGAGCGGCTCCTTGGAGATGACCTCCTTGATCAGCAGATGCTCGTCAGGATTCTTCAGCTTGGTGCGCGTGCCGGCGAGCGAGGACAGGTCGGTGGTGTAGGCGTCGCAGCGCCCGGCCTCGTAGGCCTGCACCGTGCCGTCGAGATCGGCGAAGGCGACGACCTCGAACTTCATGTTGTGGGTGCGGGCATAATCGGCCAGCGTCAGCTCGGTCGTGGTGCCCTGCGCCACGCAGATGGAAGCGCCGTCGAGTTGCTTGACGCTGTCGACGCCGAGCTTCTTGCGCACGATGAAGCCCTGGCCGTCATAATAGTTGACGGCGGTGAAGCTGACGCCATGGCCGACATCGCGGCCGAGCGTCCAGGTCGTGGTGCGGGGCAGCACGTCGATATCGCCGCTCTGCAAGGTGGCGAGCCGGTCCTTGCTGGAGAGCGGAATATATTTGGCCTTGGTCGGATCATTGAAGATCGCGGCGGCGAGCGAGCGGCAGATATCGGTATCGAAGCCGCGCCAGACGCCCTTGTCGTCCTGGCTCGAGAAGCCGGGCACGCCCTGGCTGGTGCCGCAGATGATGTAGCCGCGCTGCTTGATGGTATCGAGCACGGAATCGGCGGCAAAGGCCGGTGCTGCGGCGAGGATGGCGAGCGACAGGCCGGCGGCGAAACCGGCAACGAGATGTTTCATGGGCGTGCCCCCGAAAAGCCTTGCGGCGAGGTGGCCAGCTTCCAGCGGCCCGGTGCCGCTGGCAATAGCGCTTCGCCGTGCCACGGCTATGACTTTAGCATAGGCTTATTCGGCGGCGAGCCGGTCGAGCGCCTTGGGCATGATGAGGAAATCGCCGGTCTGGCGCGCCCAAAGCTCGGCATAGAGGCCGCCCTCGGCGATGAGTTCGGCATGCGAGCCTTGCTCGAGGATGCGGCCCTCGTCGATGACCACGATGCGGTCCATCATCTGCAGCGTCGAGAGGCGGTGGGCGATGGCAAGCACGGTCTTGCCTTCCATCAACTGGCCGAGGCTTTCCTGGATCGCGGCCTCGACCTCACTGTCGAGTGCGCTGGTCGCCTCGTCCAGCACCAGGATCGGCGCATCCTTGAGGATGACGCGCGCGATGGCGATGCGCTGGCGCTGGCCGCCCGATAGTTTCACGCCGCGCTCGCCGACATGGGCGTCATAGCCCTTGCGGCCGAGCCAATCCTCCAGCGTGGCAATGAAGCCTGCCGCATGGGCCTGTTCGGCGGCGCGCATCACGGCGGCCCGGTCGGCGCCCTGCCGGCCGTAGCGGATGTTGTCGCCGATCGAGCGGTGCATCAGCGCGGTGTCCTGCGTGACGACGGCGATCGCCGCGCGCAGCGATTCCTGCGTCACGCCGGCAATGTCCTGCCCGTCGATCAGGATGCGGCCGCTCTCGAGGTCGTAGAAGCGCAGCAGCAGGTTGACGAGCGTCGACTTGCCGGCGCCGGAGCGCCCGACGAGGCCGACCTTCTCGCCCGGGCGGATGTCCAGCGATATACCATCTAGCACGGGGAGCGCCCGCCCATAGCCGAAACGGGCGTGCTCGAACCGGATATGCGCCTTGTCGACAACGAGTTCGCCGGCACCCGGCCGGTCGACGAGGTCGAGCGGCGGCGTGATCGAATCCATGCCCTCCTGCACCACGCCGATATTCTCGAAGATGCCGGCGATTTCCCAGCCGACCCAGCCGGACATGCGCACCAGCGTCATCACCAGCGGCATCGCCATGGCGATGGCGCCGAGCGTCACCGCGCCGTCCTGCCAGAGCCAGATGCACAGCGCGCCGGTCGCGGTCAGCGTCACCGCATTGAGGATGGTCATGCTGGCGGCGAAGGCGACGTTGAGGCGCTGCTGGGCGAGGAACTTGTCGTTCGCGTCGAGCATCGCCGTGCGCATATAGGCATCCTCGTGCCGGCTGCTCGAGAACAGCTTCACGGTGTGGATGTTGGTGAAACTGTCGACGACCTTGCCGGTCAGCATCGAGCGGCCTTCGGACGCCCGCTTCGAGCGCTCGCGCAGGCGCGGCACGAACCAGCGCAGCATGGCGACATAGACGATAAGCCAGACCAGCGACGGCATGGCGAGGCGCCAATCCTGCGCCGCCAGCAGCCCCACGGTGCTGATGCTGAAGAACAGCAGGTAGAGCACGGTCTGCAACACGGAGAGCACGGCCTGGCGCAGCGCCGAGCCGGTTTGCATGACGCGCGTGGCGACGCGGCCGGCGAAATCCTTCTGGAAGAAGTTCAGGCTCTGGCGCGCGACATGCGTGTAATGCTGCCAGCGCAGCATGGTGGTCAGCGGCGCGACGATGCCGACATTGGTGATCAGGCGCTCGGCGACCAGCACGAGCGGGCGCAGCAACAGCAGCACCGCCGCCATGCCGGCAAGCAGCCAGCCATGCTCGGCGAACAGCGTCCGGGGGTGGCTGGTATTGAGCAGGTCGACGAGCTTGCCGACGAAAAACGGGATGCTGGCGTCGAGCAGCGCATCGGCGATCGAGATGCCGAGAAGCACCAATAGCGGCCGGCGCACCTGGCGGATGTGATACCAGAAGAACGCCATGAGGCCGCGCGGCGGCGCCGCGGCGGGCGCCTCCGTGAACGGGTCGATCAGGCGTTCGAGAAATGCAAACAACGGCGCGGGCCTGGTCTGGAGGACTTGATCGGAAACATCGCGTCCGCATAGCGGCGCAGCATGGCTAAATCTCGGCGCGGCGGGCAAAGGCCCCGCGCGGAAACCATCCCGCCTCATGTTGAGCTTGTCGAACATGCTCCAGAAGGCGCTGGTCTGGATCATTCTTCGACAAGCTCAGGATGAGGTGGAGCCAGCCGCGAGGCATGAGGTGGCTTGCGGTCATCGACATTGGCCGCATGGCCGGTAAAAGTTGCGTCCAGCCATATCGGAGAAGCCATGATTCGGCCAAGCGCCACCGGCCTTGCCCTCGCCCTCGCCGTGATCATTCTCGCCATGCCGGCGGTGGTGCAGGCCGCACCGCTCGCGGTCAGGGCCGAGAATGCCACCAAGCCGACGCAATGCGCCGAAGAGGACAATGTCTACGTCAAGCTGTTCTCGCGCGAGGTGACGCGCTTCAAGGTCGCCGCGCTGCAACCGGCCTATATGCGGCCGGGCACGGTCGACATCACCAGCGCCAATTTCACCAATTGCGCGATCACCGACAAGAAGGATTTCCGCTTCACGCCGAAACAGGTCGTGCTGTTCGAGGATGCGAAGCTCCTCATCAAGGGGTTCACCTATGCGCGCTTCTGGCGCCAGGCGGTGATCCCGACCAGCGTCGGCGGCAAGGTCACCGAAGGGCTGCACCTGATCCAGGTCTTCACCAAGCGGGCCGGTGTCAAGCCGTTCGAGTTCCTGGTGCTTTATCCGCCGGATGGCTACTGGCGCGCGCGGCCGCGCACGCTTCCGGGCTATCGCGAGAACGTCTACGGCTCGTCGTTCCTGATCGGGCCGATCGAGGAGCGCGAGCGTCCGGTCGCCGATGTCGCCAGCGTCGAGATCAAGCCGCGCCAGCGCCTGTTCAAGCTCACCTTCAAGGCGGGCGGTTCGGCGACGCTGCATTTCGGCGAGCCGAGCACCGCCGAATTGCCGCTGACCGTCACGCTCGATCGCAAGGGCGCCGATCCCGCCCTGCCATTCGCGGCCTTGCGCTCGATGTTCGTGAGCGAAACCAATGCCGATACCGCCCGCGTGGTCTGGCAGGAGAAGGGCGATCCGCGCCTGCATGGCGGCGGTATCGCGAGTTTCGACAAGGCGGAAGCGGTCGACCTGCGTTTCGACCGGGCCGTGCCTTCGGTGCACAACACCTCGGCGCCCGACATGCGTTTCTGGGATTTTGCGAAATAGGGGTGCGCTAAATCCTTCTCCCGCTTGCGGGAGAAGGTGGCACGCAGTGCCGGATGAGGGGGCCCGAGCTTGCCCTCATCCCCCTGCCGGGACCTTCTCCCGCAAGCGGGAGAAGGGAAATAACCCGCTCAGCCGTACAGGCTCACCTTGACGGGCGCTGCATCCTGCCGGGCGGGGGCCGGCCCGACATGCAGCGACAGGCCAATCAGCGCCGCCAGCGCCACGCAGATGATGAAGACATCCGACCAGTGCAGATGGCGGCGGGCGGTCTCGTTGAGTTGCTCGAGATTGTCCGACGCATGGCGGGCGGCGCGGGTTTCGATGAACTCGCCGATCGTGCTGCTTTCCGCCATCTCCGTCTTTCGCTCCGTCATCGTCATCATGCCAGATATTGGGACCCGGCAGCCGGCTTGCTGTGCGCGGGGGCACCAGGACGTTTCTGCGCCGGCAGGGGTAAAAATCCGTTAAGGCGCAGCATGAAATCGTCCGGGAACGACGGCGAAGCTCGGTGGCGCCGATGGCGCAAACCGGGTCGAAATGCAGCATGATTGTGGCGAGGACCAGCGAATGCCGGCATCGTTAAAATTGTCTGTATCGCCTCAGACGCGCCTGAGGCGCCCGCGCCGGATCACCTCGGCGAACAGGGCGCGGTCGGCCGCGATCAGGGCGCGGCAGGTGGTTGGGTCGCGCAGATTGGCGGTGAAGCCGTAGCGCTCGCAGAGCCGGCGGCCGTTTTCGGTGCGCAGCGCGGCCGCGAAGGCATCGGCGAGCAGGTTCGCGGTTGGAACCGCGATGCCGGCCGGGGCGAAGCAGCCGAACCAGCCGGCGATCTCGATGCCGGCAATGCCGGCCTCGCGCAGGGTGCGCACGCCGGGCAGCGCCTTGTCATGCGTCGCGCCCATCACGGCGAGCACTTTCAACTGGCCGCTGCGGTAGCCTTGCCAGATCGGCGCGATCGGCAGGATGGCGAAATCGACGCGGCCGTCGACGAGCGCCTGCACCAGTTGCGCGGAGGTGGCAAATACCGCGTGGCTGGCGACGGTGCGGGTTTGTTGCTTGAACAGTTCCGCCGCCAGATGGCCGGTGCTGCCGATGCCGATCGAGCCGTAGCGGTAGCGCTCGGGCTGGCCTTGCGTCAGTTCGATCAGGTCGCGCAGGCCCTGCGCCGGCAGGTTGCGGCTGACGGCGAAGACCAGCGGCACGTCGCACAGCCCGACGATCGGCTCGAAGGCCGGCGGCGGTTCCTCCGGCAATGGCGGCAGGTCCGGCGCGATCGCCAGCGCGGCCTGCGTGCCGATCAGCAGGTGGTAGCCGTCGGGCTCGGCCTTGCCGGCGGCAAGGACGACCGCTGCGACATCCCGGTTATCGGTGAGATTGAAACGCCAGCCAAGCGTGCGCGCCATCTCGCCGAGCAGGGCGCGCATGAAGGCATCGAGCGTTTCGCCTTGCCCGACCGGCAGCGCCACGCCGATCGGCCCGGTCGGGTAGGCGTTGCGCGGCGCGACGTCCTGCGCCAGCGCCGGCGCGCCTGCGGCGCATAGCGCCGCGCCCAGCACGGTGCGGCGGCCAATCATCAGCTTGGATGGCATGGTTCCATCTGCCCTTTTCACTTGCGGCAAGATGCCATCCCTCTAAAACAACGCGCGGTCTGGCAAGAGGGATACCGGACCCCGTCTATGCCCCATTCTCGGAGATTCGCCCATGGCTTTCCTCGCCGACGCACTGACCCGCATCAAGCCGTCCGCCACCACGGCGCTGACGCAGAAAGCCCGCGACCTGAAGGCGCAAGGGCGTGACATCATTTCGCTCTCGGTGGGCGAGCCGGATTTCGATACGCCCGACAATATCAAGCAGGCCGCCTATGCGGCAATCAAGGCCGGCAAGACCAAGTATACCCCGGTCTCCGGCATCTCCGAACTGCGCGAGGCGATCGTCGGCAAGCTGAAGCGCGAGAACAATCTCGACTACAAGCCGTCGCAGACCATCGTCTCGACCGGCGGCAAGCACGTCATCTTCGTGGCGCTGCTGTCGACGCTCAATCCCGGCGACGAGGTCATCATCCCGGCGCCGTTCTGGGTCAGCTACCCCGAGATGGTGCTGCTGTGCGGCGGCACGCCGGTGCCGGTCGATTGCCCGATCGAGCATGATTTCAAGCTGCAGCCGGAAGCGCTCGAGCGCGCCATCACGCCGAAAACCAAGTGGATCATCCTCAACTCGCCGTCGAACCCGACCGGGGCCGCCTATACCTGGGACGAGATGAAGGCGATCACCGACGTGCTGCTCAAGCACAAGCATGTCTGGATCCTGACCGACGACATGTACGAGCATCTCGTCTATGGCGACTTCAAGTTCTGCACGCCGGCCGAGGTCGAGCCGAACCTGTATGACCGCACGCTGACCATGAACGGCGTCTCCAAGGCCTATGCCATGACCGGCTGGCGCATCGGCTATGCGGCCGGGCCGCAGAAGCTGATGAACGCCATGGACATGGTGCAGGGCCACCAGACGTCGGGCACCTCGTCGATCTCGCAATGGGCGGCGGTCGAGGCGCTGAGCGGCACGCAGGCGCATCTGCCGGTATTCCGCAAGGCGTTCGAGGAGCGGCGCGACCTCGTGGTGTCGATGCTCAACCAGGCCAAGGGGCTGAATTGCCCGATGCCGGAAGGCGCGTTCTACGTCTACCCTTCAATGGCCGAGTTGATCGGCAAGACGGCGCCATCCGGCAAGGCGCTGGCGACGGACGAGGATTTCGTGCTCGAACTGCTCGAGACCGAGGGCGTCGCCGCCGTGCATGGCAGTTCGTTCGGGCTCGGGCCGAATTTCCGGATTTCCTACGCGACCTCGAATGCGCTGCTGGAAGACGCCTGCAATCGAATCCAGCGCTTCTGCGCCAACCTGCGCTGATGCAAGCCTTGGGGCCGCCCGGCAACGAGCGGCCCCACGTTGCGGTGCTTTGCCTCATCCTTCGACAAGCTCAGGATGAGGCAGAGGGAGACGGCCTGAACCGTTTCGGGCCTGCGCTGCTTCAGGCGTTGTTCTGAGCGTACCAGCCGGCGAATTCGGCCGGCGGCAATGGTCGCGAGATCAGGTAGCCCTGGCCCTCGTCGCAGCCCCAGTCGGCGAGCAGGTCGTGGACTTCCTGCGTCTCGATGCCTTCCGCGACGACCTTGAGGCCGAGGGCATGCGCCATCTCGGTGATGCCGCGCACCAGAAGCTGCTGGCGCGGCTGCTGCCACAGCGTGCGCGTGAAGGACTGGTCGATCTTGAGGATCTGCACCGGCAGCCGGGTGAGATAATTCATGTTGCTGTAGCCGGTGCCGAAATCGTCGATGGCGATCGTCATGCCGAGTGCGCGGATTTCGGCGATGGCGGTGCGCACCTGCGGCTCGGCCGTGGTCAGCGCGTTCTCGGTGAATTCCAGCTCGATCCTGGCCGGGTCGATGCGGTGCCGGTCGGTGGCATCGCGCAGGCTCTCGACGAAGCCGCGCTCGCGCAGGTTGTTGGGCGAGATGTTCAGAGCCAGCACGGGCGAGACGCCTTGGCGCGTCCACGCGGCCAACTGGCTTAAGCCATGCTCGAGGACCCATGCCGTGACGTCGCTGATCAGCGCCGTGGTTTCGACGAGCGGGATGAATTCGCCCGGTGCGACCGGCCCGAGCGTCGGATGGCGCCAGCGCAGCAACGCCTCGACACTGGAACTGCGGCCCGAGCGGAGCGAGACGCGCGGCTGGAAGTGCAGCGAGAGCTGGTCGGGACTGGCGATCGCGTCCGGGATGCCGTGCAGCAGGGTGAAGGCGCGCCTCTGGGCTTCGTCGCTCGCCCGATCGTAGCGCGACCAGCCGCTCGAGAGGCCGCGGCTGTCCTGCGCGGCGGCGAGTGCTGCGCGCAGCACTTCGCCGGTGCCCTCCCGACCAGGGGCCAGCGCTGCGAGGCCGACGCCGACATTGGTCACCACCGGCACGCCCCGGCATTGCACGGGGCGCGTGAAGGCGCGCGCCATGGTCGCGGCCATCAGCGCCGTGTCGCAGGTGTGGCCATCGAGGACGAAACACAGGCTGAGCAGGCTGACGTGATAGAGTTCGCAATCGGCCGGCGCGATGTCGCGCACGATCGCGGCGGCGGCGCGCACGAAATCGTCGGCGAAGGCGTGGCCGAGCGCGCGCAGCATCTCGTTGTAGCGCGGCGCTTCCGCCAGCGTGACCAGCAGGACGGTCGGTTCGCCGCGCTCGCCCGCCTGCCGGGCGGTGTCGAGCAGGAAGCGATGGCGGTTGGGCAGCAGCGTATTGTGGTCGAACTGGCCGAGCGCGGCGCGCGCCTCGGCATAGGCGCCGACAACGGCGTCGAGATCGTCGAGGGCCTGCCGGCGTAACGGGCCGGTGGCCGCTTCGCCGCCCGCCAGGCTCGCGGCGAGGCGCTGGAAGCGGTCCAGCATGAGCGGGTCCGGTTTGCTGCGTGCGGCATGTTCCGCAAGGGGCGCGCTCTTTTCGCGCCGCATCTGTGGCGGTGCGGTGAAAGGCTCATCCCGGTGTGCCGTGGCGCCCATGCCGCCGTGTCCGCCTGTCGCTATACGCCCCGGGCTTCGTGCAGCGCCGTGAGGGAAAGGCGCATCATTGACCATCAATGGTTAACCGAACGCGACCGTGGAGGAAGGCCGGGCCGTCTCGCCGGCGGCCTCGGCCGATGGCCGCCCGCTTCCTCGAAAAGGACGCGGGCGGCGCGATTTGCCTGCGGGACGGGCTCAGGCCCGGTCGGGATCGAGCCAGCGATAGAGCAGGCCGCCGATGACGCCGCCGAGCGTCGGGGCGATGATGAACAGCCAGAGCTGCGCCATCGCCCAGCCGCCGACGAACACCGCCGGACCGATGCTGCGCGCCGGGTTGATCGAGGCATTGGTGACCGGAATGCCGACGAAGTTGGTCAATGCCAGCGCGAGGCCGATGGCGATCGGGGCAAAGGCTGCCGGGACCTTGCTCGACGTCGCGCCCATGATCACGAACACGAAGAACAGCGTCAGCACCAGTTCGGCGATGAAGCCGGCGGCCATGCCGTATTGCTGCGGCGAATGCTCGCCATAGCCGTTCGAGGCGAAGCCGCCGGCGAGATCGAAGCCCGCCTTGCCGCTGGCGATGAGGTAGAGCACGCCGACGCCGAGAATGCCGCCGACGACCTGCGCCACGATATAGGGCACGACTTCGCCGGCAGGGTGGCGCCCGCCGACGGCAAGGCCGATGGTGACGGCCGGGTTGAGATGGCAGCCCGAGATATGGCCGATGGCATAGGCCATGGTGAGGACGGTGAGGCCGAAAGCGAGCGACACTCCGATCCAGCCGATGCCGACGTTGGGCACGCCGGCGGCAAGCACTGCCGCGCCACAACCGGCAAAGGTCAGCCAGAACGTGCCGATAGCTTCGGCAGCCATTTTCCGAACAATCATGTCGATCCTCGTATGGGAGAAGTATTGCTGCAAAAACGCTAAACAACACATGCAGATAGGCCGTAAACGCGTTGATTCGCAACCCGCTGCGCCATTGGTGCACAGAAACCGGGCATTTCGACCGGCAAATGCCAAGCGCGGGCGGCATCGGCGCGGGCAGTTTTCCGCCGGCCGGTTTGGGCTTGCCGGGCACGGCAATCACTGAGAGCATAGGAGGGCAGAGGCGGCCCCGGGCCGTGCGTCCGCCGGCATGGCCGCCGACGCTTCGCCTGGGCGGAGCGGCAGGAGGATGCGCATGAACGATACCAGTGCCACCACGTCCCGGCGGCAGGCCGGCCCCAGCACCATCGCCATCGTCGGCCCGTTCCAGGCCGGCAAGACGACGCTGCTGGAAGGTATATTGGCGCGGGCCGGCGCGATCCAGCGCCCCGGTGCGGTCGATAACGGCACCAGTGTCGGCGATGCCAGCGCCGAGGCGCGCGCGCATCACATGAGCGTCGAGGCCAATATCGCCACCTGCGATTATCTCGGCGAGAGCATGACCTTCGTCGATTGTCCGGGTTCGGTCGAGCTGTTGCAGGATATGCAGGCCGTGCTGCCGTTTTGCGATGCGGCCGTGGTCGTGTGCGAGGCCGATCCGCGCAAGGTGCCGGCGCTGCAGGTGATTCTGCACGCGCTGGAAGAACTGGCGCTGCCGCGCTTCCTGTTCCTCAACAAGATCGACATTTCGACGAGCCGGGTGCGCGAGACGCTGAAGCTGCTGCAGCCGGCCTCGCGCACGCCGCTGCTGCTCAGGCAAATCCCGCTATGGAAGAACGGCATCGCCACAGGCTTCATCGATCTCGCGCTCGAGCGCGCCTTCATCTATCGCGAGCACGCGCAGAGCGAGGTCGTCGACCTGCCCGATATCGAGATCTTCCGGAAGAAGGAGGCGCGTTTCTCGATGCTCGAGCGCCTCGCCGATTACGACGATGCGCTGATGGAGAACCTGATCGACGAGATGGAGCCGCCGCGCGACCGCGTGTTCGGCGATCTCGCGTCGGAACTGCGCGGCGGCAACGTCATGCCGGTGCTGATCGGCGCGGCGCAGCACGGCAACGGCGTGACGCGCCTGCTGAAGGCGCTGCGTCACGAGGGGCCCGCGCTGGCGCAGACGCAGGCGCGGCTCGGCATCGCGGCCGAGGGCGAGCCGCTGATCCAGGTGATGCGCACCATCCATACCGCGCATGGCGGCAAGCTCTCGGTCGCCAGGCTGCTGCGCGGCGGGTTGTCGGATGGCGACAGCGTCACCGGGCCGGGCGGCGTCGAGAAGCTGTCGGGCCTGTCGCGCATGCTCGGCGGCATGCTCGCCAAGCGCGGCGCGGCCGAGGCCGGCGAGACCGTGGCGCTCGGCCGGCTCGACAGCGTGGTGACCGGGCAGACGCTTTCGACACGCAAAGCGCCCGAACAGTTGCTCTCGGCAACGCCGCCGCAGCCGCTGCTCGGCGTGACGATCCGGGCGCGCGAGCGCAAGGACGACGCGCGGCTTTCGGCCGCGTTCGGCAAGTTGCGCGAGGAGGATGCCGGGCTGGTGATCGAGCCCGATCCCGAGACCGGCGAGATATCCCTGCGCGGCCAGGGCGAGATGCATCTGCGGCTGGCGCAGGCGCGGCTGACCTCGCGCTTCGGCATCGCGCTCGAGACCAGCCCGCTGCATAGCGGCTATCGCGAGACCATTCGCGGGGCGGCGCAGGCACGCGGCCGCCACCGCAAGCAATCGGGCGGGCATGGCCAGTTCGGCGACGTGGTGCTGCATATCCGGCCGCTGCCGCGCGGCGAGGGCTTTCGCTTCGTTGACGAGATCACCGGCGGCGTGGTGCCGCGCAACTACATCCCCTCGGTCGAGGAAGGGGTGCGCGCCTATCTCGGCGAGGGGCCGCTCGGCTTTCCGGTCGTCGATATCGAGGTGCGCCTGACGGATGGCTCGTACCACACGGTCGATTCCTCCGACATGGCCTTCCAGCAGGCGGCGCGGCTTGCCATGCAGGAAGCGATGCCGCAAGCCCATCCCGTGCTGCTCGAGCCGATCCTGGCGGTCGAGATCGCCACGCCCGATGAGGCGCTCGCCAAGGTCACCGCGCTCGCCACCAGCCGGCGCGGCCAGATGCTCGGCTATGACGCACGGCCGGGCTGGGAGGGCTGGAGCCTGGTGCAGGCGCTGATCCCGGAAGCCGAAATCGGCGATCTGGTCGTCGAGTTGCGCTCGGCCACGGCCGGTGTCGGCAGCTTCACCTATCGCCCGGAGCGGCTCGCGGAACTGCTCGGGCGCCAGGCCGACACGCTGGTGGAGCAGAACCGGCGCAGCGCGTGAGCCTGCTCACGCCTTGAGGATCGCCTTGTCGACGCGCTCCTGCACGACGCCGAGGCCGACGGCGCGGGCGGGAAAGCGCCGCAGCCACGGCCAGACGGCAAGCAGGCGCATGATCAGGGGCGGCGAGGGCTCGTTCCTGGCGTCGAGCAGGGGGGCAATCAGTGTCTTCTGGATGAAGACCTGCCCAGCTTGGGTCGTCTTGACCGCGAATTCGCGGCGCTTCTGCACCTTGGCGAGTTCGGTTTCGGTGACGCGGTGGCGGCGCAACGGTTTGGCGAGCAGGTTTGCCGCAGCGACGGCATCCTGAATGGCGAGATTGATGCCGATGCCGCCGATCGGCGACATGGTATGGGCGGCATCGCCGATGAAGAGCAGGCCGGGGCGGTGCCAGCGCGGCATGCGGTCGACGCCGACGGTAAGCAGCTTGACCGCGTCGAAATTCTCGATCTGCCGCGTGCGCTCGCCGAGAAAGGGCGCGAAACGCTGGACGTCGCCACGGAAGGCGGCGATGCCATGCGCGCGCACCGCGTCGAAGCCGCCCTTGGGGATGACCATGCCGCATTGCCAGTAATCGCCGCGATCGATCATCACGAACAGGCCGCCGCGCGCGACACGCCCGATCGCCTGGGCCGGGTCGTCGGCAAGGCGCGGCAGGCTGAACCACAACACGTCCATCGGCGCGCCGATATCCTCGACATTGAGATCGGTGCAGCCGCGCAGCGTCGAGCGCCGGCCATCGGCCGCGACCACGAGATCGCAGCCAATGGCGATCTCGCCCTCGGGCGTGGCGACGCGCAGCCCGACGACCTTGCCGTCCTCCTCGACCGTGCCGGTCGCTTCATGGCGCATCAGCAGCTTGAAGCACGGCAGCTTGCGGCCTTCCTCGGCGAGGAAATCCAGGAAATCCCATTGCGGCATCAGCGCGATAAAAGGGTGATGCACGGGAAGCGGCCGGAAATCCGCCAATGGCAGGTTGCGATCGCCGAAGCCGGCGGAAAGCTGGTGGATCTTCTGATGCGGGCGCTGAAGCAGCGCCTCGTCCAGGCCGAGCTGGTACATGATCTCCAGCGTGGAGGGATGAATGGTGTCGCCGCGAAAATCGCGCAGGAAGTCGGCGTGCTTCTCGATGACGATGACGTCGATGCCGGCGCGCGCCAGCAGGTAACCCAGCATCATGCCGGCCGGGCCGCCGCCCGCAACCGCGCAGGTGGTTCGCAGGGTGGTCTCGCTCATGCGGGCAATCCTCTCCGTGCCGGCGCCGGCTCGGCGCAAGGCGCATAGGAGAGAAGACTATTCGAGCCAATTGCAAGGCCCTTGTGCTCGCCGTATTTCCTGCCACCCTGCGCGATGGGCAAGGTGATCGCAGGGGAGGGGAGGAAAACGCCATGACGTCGAGGGATGCGCTGCTCGCTGCCCGGCCGTGGCTGGAATTCTATCCGGCCGAGGTGCCGGCCGAGATCGATCTCGCTGCCGTGCCGACGGTGGCGGGCGTGATCGAGCGCGCCTTCCGGGACTACCCCGATCGCGCCGCGTTCGAGAGTTTCGGCAAGCGGTTGAGTTATGCCGAGGTCGAACGGGCGGCGCGACGCATCACGGCCTGGCTGCAGCAGCGCGGCTACGTCAAGGGCGACCGCATCGCCATGATGATGCCGAATGTGATGGCCTATCCGGTGGCGATGTTCGGCGCGCTGATCGGCGGCTATGCCGTGGTCAACGTCAATCCGCTCTATACGGCGCGCGAATTGGTGCATCAGATCAAGGATTCCGGGGCGCGGGCGCTGTTCGTGCTGGAGAATTTCGGCGCGACCGTCGAGGAGGCGCTGCCGGACCTGCGCCTCGACGATGTCGTGCTGTGCGCGCCGGGCGACCTGCTCGGCCTCAAGGGCCATGTCGTCAATTTCGTGTCGCGGCATATCAAGAAGGGCGTGAAGCCGTTCTCGCTGCCGCGCGCCCGGCGCCTGAGCGAGGTGCTGGCGACGACGGCGCCGGCGAGACCCGTGACGGTCACGGGCGAGGATATCGCCTTCCTGCAATATACCGGCGGTACCACGGGCGTTGCCAAGGGCGCCGTCCTGCTGCATCGCAATGTCGGCGCCAACCTGCAGCAATGCACGGCGTGGATCGATCCGTTCCTGGACGAGCCGCCGCAGGGTCATGTGCAGGTCGCGGCCCTGCCGTTCTATCATATTTACGGCCTGACCTGCTGCTGCCTGTTCATGGCGGCGCGCGGCGGCTGCTGCCTGCTGATCACCAATCCGCGCGACATTGACGGCTTCGTGAAGACGCTGCGCAGCAGCCGTTTCACCATCACCACCGGCGTCAACACGCTCTATAACGCGCTCGCCAACCATCCCGATATCGGCAAGGTCGATTTCAGTCAGCTTGCCTATGCCAATGCCGGCGGCATGGCGATGCAGCAGGCGGTCGCCGCGCACTGGAAGCAGCTGACCGGGCGTCCCGTGGTCGAAGGCTACGGGCTGTCCGAGACCTCGCCGGTGGTGTCGATCAACCAGATGAACCTCAAGGATTTCTCCGGCACGATCGGCCTGCCGGTGCCCTCGACCGAGGTGGTGGTGCGCGGCTCGGACGGCCAGGACATGCCGCTCGGCGAACCGGGCGAACTCTGTGTGCGCGGGCCGCAGATCATGGCCGGCTACTGGCAGCGGCCGGAGGAAACCGCCAAGGCGATGACGCCGGACGGCTATTTCCGCACCGGCGATGTCGCGATCATGCTGCCGAATGGCGAGATGAAGATCGTCGACCGCATGAAGGACATGGTGCTGGTCTCCGGCTTCAACGTCTATCCGAACGAGGTCGAGGACGTGCTCGCCATGCATCCGGGCGTGCTGGAGGCGGCGGTGATCGGCGTGCCGGACGCCCATTCCGGCGAGATCGTCAGGGCCTATGTCGTGCGCAAGGACCAGACGCTGACCGAGGCGGCGCTGCGCGCGCATTGCCGCAACCTGTTGACCGCGTACAAGGTGCCGCGCCAGGTGATGTTCTGCGACAGCTTGCCGAAAACCAATGTCGGCAAGGTGTTGCGCCGGGTGTTGCGGGACCAGGCGCTGGCGGAAATCGGCGCCGAACCGCACGCCATGCTGGCGCAACTCCCCAGCTCGTGATTTGCAGGCGCCGTGCGATCGGCATAGCTCTCTGGGCGGAAACCGGAGGAATGCCATGCTGATCAAACGCAAACGCGGCTGGGAAATGCCTGAGCATCTGGCGACGCCGGAACATGTCTTCCTGAACCGCCGGGCGATACTCGCCGGCATGGCGGCGGCTGGCGCGACGGCGCTTTCCGGCGGGCCGGCGCTGGCTGCGCCCTATCCGGCCAGGCGCAACGAGACCTACACGCTCGACCGGCCGCTGACGCCCGAGAAGATTACCGGCAACTACAACAACTTCTACGAATACGGCACCTCGAAGAAAGTCGCCTCCGCCGCCGAGCAGCTCAAGACCGAGCCCTGGTCGGTGCGCATCGACGGCATGGTCGCCAAGGAAATGACGCTGTCGGTCGATGATATCGTGGCGAAGATCGGCCTCGAGGAGCGGCTTTACCGGCATCGCTGCGTCGAGGCATGGTCGATGGCGGTGCCGTGGACGGGCTTTTCCCTCGCCAAGCTGGTCGCGCTGGCCGCGCCGACATCGGCTGCGAAATTCGTGCGCTTCGAGACTTTCAACGATCCCAAGATGGCGCCGGGCCTGGCGCAGAGCTGGTATCCGTGGCCCTATGTCGAGGGCGTGACGATGGCGGAGGCCGGCAACGATCTCGCCTTCATCGCCACCGGCATTTACGGCAAGGCGCTGCCCAAGGTGTTCGGCGCGCCGATCCGGCTGGTGCTGCCGTGGAAATACGGCTTCAAGTCGATCAAGTCGATCGTGCGCGTCAGCTTCACCGACAAGCGCCCCGTCGGCATGTGGGAGCAGTTGCAGGCGTCCGAATACGGTTTCTGGGCCAATGTGAACCCAGAGGTGCCGCATCCGCGCTGGAGCCAGGCGACGGAAACCTTCCTCAACACCGGCGAGCGCGTGCCGACGCAGCTGTTCAACGGCTACGGGCCTTATGTCGCCGATCTCTACAAGGGGCTGGAGAAAGAGCGCCTGTGGGCGTGAGGGCTAAAAAAAGCCGGATGCCAAAGGC
This sequence comes from uncultured Alphaproteobacteria bacterium, assembly GCA_937988775.1. Lineage (GTDB taxonomy): Bacteria > Pseudomonadota > Alphaproteobacteria > Rhizobiales > Beijerinckiaceae > CALKHP01. The sequence goes on along the minus strand of CALKHP010000019.1, from coordinate 12,040 downwards.
ATCCGGCTTATAGGGAGTCCTGACTCGAGTCAGTGAATCCGCAAGGTTCGGTCAACAGGCTCAACACCGGGAGGAGAAGTGGAGCCCGCCATAACGACCGTGTTCCGGTTATGCCCGAGGCAGGCCGGCTTAACAATTGTGCATTGCGAAGCGCTGCTATGCAGGGGGCGCAGAGCATAGGCATTTTATCGGTGTTTTGCACGATTTTGCCGCATTTGGCGAAAAATCGCTAATGCGGCGCACAAATAATGTTGATCGAAGGCGGCGGCCGCCCTGACGGCCGATGCCGCCTCAATAGGCCCAGCGCTGCGCCTTGCCGATCAGGAAGTCGCGGAACACCTGCACGCGCGCCACGCTCTTCATCTCCTCGGCGAAGACGAGATAGCATTCGAGCTCGGGCATCGGCGTCGTCGGCAGGGCCTGGACCAGGCCGAATTCCGGCTCGATCAGATAATCGGGCATCACGGCGATGCCCATGCCCTTGCGCACCGCGCGGATGATCGCGGTCAGGTTGTTGACGACCAGCGTCGGCGCGCGCGGATGCTTGGGGTCGCGCCCGATCGTCTCGAGCAGGTTGGTGTCGCGCAGATAGGCCGGCAGTTCTCCGCCGAATGACAGCAGGCGGTGACCGTCCAGCTCTTCCGGGCTGCGCGGCAGACCGTAGCGCTTGACATAGTCGGTCGAGGCATAGGCGTGGAAATGCATCGTCACCAGGCGGCGCTGGATCAGATCGCCCTGCTGGGGCTGGCGCAGGCGCACGGCGATATCGGCCTGGCGCATGGCGAGGTCGAGTTCGTCGTCGCTCAGGATGAGCTGAAGCTGGATATCGGGGTAGTTGTCGAGGAACTCGCCGAGGCGCGGCGTCAGCCAATGTGAGCCGAAGCTGACATTGGCGGTGATGCGCAATTCGCCGGTCGGCTTCTCGCGGCTGTCGGCAAGTTTGGCGCGGGTCTGCTCCAGGCGCTGGATGACATCGCGGGCGGTGCGATAGAGTACCTCGCCCTGTTCGGTGAGGATCAGGCCGCGCGCATGGCGATGGAACAGCGGCACGCGCAATTCGGCCTCGAGCGAGCCGACCTGCCGGCTGACCGCCGATTGCGACAGGCCGATGGTGTCGCCGGCCTTGGTAAAGCTGCCGGCTTCCGCGGCGGCATGGAAAATCCGCAGCTTGTCCCAATCCATCGACATGGTCGTGCTCCCCCCTGGCAGCTTCGCCGCCCGTTGGCTGACAAGTGATGAGCTATGCAAAAAAATCAAGGGGAGATTGTCGAATGCCCACAAGTTCGCATGGCCGCCGACCACTGGTCAGGGAGGAATGCCGGCTCTAGGATCATCATCACGTGGCAGGCAGGAGATCGCATGATGGCGGACGGCAACTATCACAAGGATCGCATCGCCAATCGCCGGCTGCATCCGGAGACGCTGATGATGGGCTACGGCTATGCGCCCGGCCTGTCCGAGGGATCGCTGAAGCCGCCGGTGTTCCTGACCTCGACTTTCGTGTTCGAGAACGCCCAGCAGGGCAAGGATTTCTTCGACCTGACGGCCGGGCGGCGCCAACTCCGGCCGGGCGAGAAGGCGGGGCTGGTCTATTCGCGCTTCAACAATCCGAATCTTGAAATCCTTGAGGATCGGCTGGCGATCTGGGATCGGGCCGAGCGTTCGGCGGTGTTCGCCAGCGGCATGGCGGCGGTGTCGACGACGCTGTTCGCCTTCCTGCGTGCCGGCGACGTCGTGCTGCACAGCCGGCCGCTCTATGGCGGCACCGAGACGCTGCTGACCAAGCAACTCGGCGCTTTCGGCATTCAGGCGGTTGGCTTCACCGATGGTCTGGACGCTGCCGGCATGCGCAAGGCGGCCGGGATGGCGCGCGCCAAGGGCCGGGTCGGGCTGATCATCGTCGAATCGCCGGCCAACCCGACCAACGGCCTTGTCGATCTTGGGCTGTGCAAGGCGGTCGCCGACGAGATCGGCGCGGCGCAGGGCCACCGGCCGCCGGTCGTCGTCGACAACACCATGCTCGGGCCGATGTTCCAGGCGCCGCTCGCCTGCGGCGCGGATATCTCGCTATGCTCGCTGACGAAATATGTCGGCGGCCATAGCGATCTCGTCGGCGGCAGCATTTCCGGCAGCACGGCGCTGGTCAAGCAGGTGATGAGTTGGCGCAGCGCGCTCGGCACGCAGCTCGACCCGAACACGTGCTGGATGCTGATGCGCTCGCTCGAGACGCTCGACATCCGCATGAGCCGCTCGAACGACAATGCCCGCAAGGTGGCGGAGTATCTCGCCGCCCACCCGAAGATCGCCAAGGTGCATTATCTCGGCTTCCTGAAGGATGGCGACCCGGCAAGGGACGTTTTCGAACGGCAATGCACGGCGCCGGGCTCGACCTTCTCCTTCGACGTCAAGGGTGGCGAGCGCGAGGCGTTCGCGCTGCTCGATCATCTGCAGATCATGAAGCTCGCCGTCAGCCTCGGCGGCACCGAGACGCTGATCTCGCATCCGGCCTCGATGACGCATTCGGGCGTGGCGCGCGAATTGCGCGAGGAAATCGGCCTGACCGATGCGCTGATCCGCATCTCGGTCGGCATTGAGAATATCGAGGACTTGATTTCGGACCTCGCGCAGGCGCTGGAAGCGGTGTGAGGCGATGGGCCTGCATCTCAGAAGCGGGATCGGCGCATCAAGTCCGCCGATGACGGCGAGGGTGAGAGCAGCCGTATCCTTTACACTCCGCCGTCATGGCCGGGCTTGACCCGGCCGCCACAGCGCTACTCCCTGCCGCTCCGCAGGCCATGCCGCTTGTGCCAGTCCTCCAGCGATTCCGCAGGCCAGGTGTCGCAATGGATATGGCTCTTGCCCTTCGGCACATCGACCCAATCCGGGCAATAGGTGAGCGCTGCCTCGACCACCTCGGGCGGCCGCGGCAGCGGCGTGTCGATGGCGGATGCGTGCGGGTGGATAAGCTCCGGCCAGCGTGAATCGTAAAGCCAGAGCGCGCTGCCGCATTGGCCGCAGAAATGGCGCTCGGCATTGGAGCGCTTGTCGGGCTGGCCGTCCTCGCGGATCCAGGCGTGATACACTTTGACATGCTCGCGGCCCGTCACCCTGAGGCTGTCGGAATATCCGCCGAGATTGATGCCGTAACCGCCCGAGCCCGCCGTCTTGCGGCAGATCGAGCAGTGACAGTGCATGAATGGTGCCGGGCTTTGCGCCTCCAGACTGAACGTCACGGCGCGACAATGGCATGACCCTTCAAGATGCATGACCGGTATCCTTTCCGCGCCTATAGCGGCAGGGCGCTCGAATATTTGATCTGGCCAAGGGCGAAACTCGATTCGATCGAGGCGATGCCGTCGAGCCGGGTCAGTTTCTGCTTCAGGAACTGCTCGTAGGCGGCGAGGTCCGAGACGACGACGCGCAGCAGGTAATCGCGCTGCCCGGTCATCAGGTAGCATTCCAGCACCTCGCGCCAGCCGGAAATGGCGCGCGCGAAGGCATCAAGGTCTTCCTCCTTCTGGCGGCTGAGCTTGATCGAGATGAACACGCTGACCGGCAGGCCGACGGCGCGCTGGTCGACCAGCGCGATGTAGCGCGTGATGATGCCCTCCTCCTCGAGGATTTTCACGCGGCGGTGGCACGGCGAGGGCGACAGCCCGACCTGACCTGCGAGGTCCTGGATCGACTGGCGGCTGTCGGTCTGCAGGGCGCCGAGAATGCGGCGGTCGATATCGTCGAGGGGCTTCATTGGAATCTTAATCCCGGAAAGGCTTCTCCGTTAGCATGACATACCAAATCTCGCAGGTCGAATGAGCAAAATTGGAATCACCTGCGCCCGGCTTGGCGCTATGATAACGGGACATCGCTCTCGCGGCGATCCTGCCAGGATGTTTGCCATGTCTCGTTCGTCCGATCGTCTCGCCATGCTCAGCGCCTTGGAAAAGAAGGTGCTGTGGCTGTCGTCCTGGACGATCCACAATGCCAACCATATCCGGCCCAACAGCGATGGGCTGAAGGTCGGCGGGCATCAGGCCTCGTCCGCCTCGCTGGCGACGATCATGACCGCGCTCTACTTCTCGGTGCTCAGGCCGCAGGACCGCGTCGCGGTCAAGCCGCATGCCAGCCCGGTGTTCCACGCCATCCAATATCTGTTCGGGCAGCAGACGCGCGAGAATCTCGAGAATTTCCGCGGGTTTGGCGGCGCGCAGTCCTATCCCTCGCGCACCAAGGATATCGACGATGTCGATTTCTCGACCGGCTCGGTCGGGCTCGGCGTGGCGCAGACGCTGTTTTCCTCGCTGGTGCAGGATTACGTGCACGCCCATGGCTGGATGAAGGGCAAGCCCGAAGGCCGCATGATCGCGCTGGTCGGCGATGCGGAGCTTGACGAAGGCAATATCTACGAGGCGCTGATCGACGGCTGGAAGCACGGCATCCGCAACACCTGGTGGGTGATCGACTATAACCGCCAGAGCCTTGACGCGGTGATCCGCGAGGGGCTGTGGGAGAAGTTCGAGACGATGTTCCGCAATTTCGGCTGGGACGTCGTGATTGTGAAATACGGCAAGCTGATGCAGGCGGCCTTCGCCGAGCCCGGCGGCGACGCCCTGCGCGAGTGGATCGACAACTGCCCGAACCAGCTCTACGCGGCGCTGTGCTTCCAGGGCGGCGCCGCGTTCCGCAAGCGGTTGATGGACGAGATCGGCGACCAGGGGCCGGTGACGGCGCTGATCGAGAAGCGCTCCGATGCCGAATTGCTGGCGCTGATGTCGAACCTCGGCGGCCATGACCTGCCGAGCATGCTCGAAGCGTTCGAGGCGATCGACCACGATCGCCCGGTGTGTTTCATCGCCTATACGATCAAGGGCGTCGGCCTGCCGTTCCAGGGCCATAAGGACAACCATGCCGGCCTGATGACCGTGCAGCAGATGGAAGCCTGGCGCGCGCGCCAGGGCGTGCGGCCCGGGCATGAATGGGACAAGTTCGAGGGGCTGACCCAGCCGCAGGCCGAGGTCGAGGCCTTCCTGAAAAAGGTGCCGTTCGTGCAGGAGGGCCGGCGCCGCTTCCATGCGCCGGTGATCCCGGTGCCGGAAAAGCTCGCCTTCAAGCCGGCCGAATCGATGGCGACGCAGCAGGGTTTCGGGCTGATCCTCAACGAGATCGCCCGCGGCGACACCGAACTGGCGTCACGCATCGTCACCACCTCGCCCGACGTGACGGTCTCGACCAATCTCGGGCCGTGGGTCAACCGGCGCGGCCTGTTCGCGCGCAGCGAGACGGCGGACCTGTTCAAGAAGGAGAAGATCCCCTCGACCTTCACCTGGGAATTCTCGCCCGACGGCCAGCATATCGAACTCGGTATCGCCGAGATGAACCTGTTCATCATGCTGTCGGCGCTCGGCCTGTCGCATGCCATCCATGGCCAGCGCCTGCTGCCGGTCGGCACGCTATACGATCCGTTCATCGAGCGCGGCCTCGATGCGCTGAACTATGCCTGTTATCAGGATGCGCGTTTCATGGTCGCCGGCACGCCGGCCGGCGTGACGCTGGCGCCCGAAGGCGGCGCGCACCAGTCGATCGCCACGCCGCTGATCGGCATGGCGCAGGACGGGCTCGCCAGTTTCGAGCCGGCCTTCGTCGACGAACTGGCGGTGATCATGCGCTGGGGCTTCGACTACATGCAGCGCGAGGGTAAGCAGGCCGGCGCCGGCAAGAGCATCGGCTGGGAGCGCGACGAGGGTGGCGGCGCGGTCTATCTGCGCCTGTCGACGCGGCCGCTGGAGCAGCCGCAGCGCGCGATCTCCAAGGCGCTCGAAGACGACATCATCGCGGGCGGCTACTGGCTGCGCCAGCCCGGGCCGAATGCCGAATGCGTCATCGTCTATACCGGCACGGTGGCGCCGGAAGCGATCGCCGCCGCCGGGCTGATGGCGGAGGATCGCCGCGATGTCGGCGTGCTGGCGGTGACCTCGGCCGACCGGCTGCATGCCGGCTGGAGCGCGGCCGAGCGGGCGCGCCGCGCCGGGCGCTACGATGCGCAGAGCCATGTCGAAAAGTTGCTCGCCGGCCTGCCGCGCCATTGCGGCATCGTCAGCGTGCTCGATGGCCACCCGGCGACGCTCGCCTGGCTCGGCGGCGTGCATGGGCACCGGGTCAGCGCATTGGGCGTCGAGCATTTCGGCCAGACCGGTACAGTGGACGACCTCTATCGCCACCACGGCATCGACACCGATTCGATCATCGAGGCGGCCGAAGCGCTGGCGCCACAGCGGCCGGTGCGGTTTCGCCGCCCGGCGGCGTGAGCGGTCCATCCCGATAAGAGTGCGGTGCCGCCATGGGTCCCGGATCAAGTCCGGGACAAGAGCGTTGTGTTTCCTCCACGGTCTTGCCCCGGCCTTGAGCCGGGGCCCAGAAACAACATGAGACGACATCCGAAGCAGGGCGCCGAGCGCTACATTTCCAGCCCGGCCTTGCGCCGTTCGACCCGGGAGATGACGTTGAAGCCGACGGTGCGGAACGGCTCCGGCGCGATCCAGTTCGCTTCGCCATAGGCCGCCTCAAGCGCGCTCTGGTCGTGCTCGCCGGCGATCAGGTCGGCGAGGTGGCGGCCCAGCACCGTGCCCTTGACGACGCCGGATCCGTTGCAACCGGCCGAGGCGTAAAGCCCATCGTCGAGCCGACCCCAGGACGGCGATCCGTTCATGGTCAGCGCCGTGGTACCGCCCCAGACATAGGCCAGCCCGACATGGGACAGCGCCGGATAACGGCGGCGGAAGCAGGCTTCGAGTTCCTGGCGCACATGGGCGATGTCGATTCCGTGCTCATAGGCATAAAGCGAGCGCACCATCAGCCGGTCGGCGTCGACGCGCCTGAGCGTGGTGCCGAGCCGGTGCGCCGGCAGCACGCCCCAGACCGGCGCCTCGCCGAGCCTTGCGGCGTCGGGCGGCGCCATCGCCTCGGTGATCGCGGCATAGGTGTAGATCGTCACCAGCCGGTCGCGCAGATAGCCGAATGTCTTTACGAAGGCATTGGTGGCGAACACCACCGTGTCGGCGCTGATGTGGGCGTCGGCCGTGCGCAACTGCCATTTGCCATGCCGTTCGAGGCTCAGCACCGCCGATTGCTCGTAAAGCTGGATCTGTGCCGGCAGGGCATCGGCAAGGCCCCGGATCAGCGCGGCCGGCTGGAGCAGATAGCCTTCGCCGGTGAACAGCCCGCAGCGGTAATACGGGCTGCCGATACGGGCTTCCATCGCGTTGGAATCGAGGAATTCATGCGGCACGCCCAGTGCGCGCGCGCCCTCGCGCAGGCGCAGCACGACCTCCTCGCCCCGTGCCGTCGCGGCCGCCTTGATGCGGCCGGCCTTTTCCAGCCGGCAATCGATGCCATGGCGCTCGATCAGCGCCTGCAATGCGGCGAAGCCTTGCGCCGCGAAGCCGTTAATGGCGTTGGCGCGCGGGATATCGGCCGGCGACAGGCCGAAGGCGTGGTCGTGCGGGCTGATGAAGCCGGAATTGCGGCCTGAGGAGCCTTCCCCGACCGTGGTCGCCTCGAGCACGGCGATCTCGGCGGTCGGATCAAGCTCCGACAGGCGGCGCGCTGCCGCCAGGCCGGTGAAGCCGGCGCCGATCACGGCATATTTCACCGCGATAGCGCCGCTCGCATGCGGTTTCGGCGTGCGCGGCGGCAACATGGCGTTCCAGCCGCAGGCGTCCGGGTAATCGGGAAAAGGTTGGCGGGGCATCATGGCGCGTTCCGGGGCAGGGCCTGTTGCGTTTCGCATGCAACGCCTGGCCGGTGATTTGCAAGATGTTTGGCGCGGCGCGGTGGGATTGACGGCCGGACGGCGGCCTGTAGAGCTTGTGCGCAAGCGGCGGCATGGCCGCGTGGAGGGGCGCATGACGGGCATGAATCAGCCGGCGGTTCAACAGGTGCGCGGGTCCGCCGGCGAGGTGCTGCGGGCGTTCGTGAAGCTCGGCCTGACCTCGTTCGGCGGGCCGATCGCGCATATCGGCTATTTTCACAATGAGTTCGTGCTGCGCCGGCGCTGGTTGAGCGAGCGCGATTTCGGCCAGCTTGTCGCCTTGTGCCAGTTCCTCCCGGGCCCGGCCTCGAGCCAGATCGGTTTCGCGCTCGGCCTGATGCGGGCCGGTGCTGCCGGTGCCGCCGCCGCCTGGGCCGGTTTCACGCTGCCTTCAGCCGCCCTGATGATCGCCTTCGCCTATGGCGCGCGCTTCCTCGGCGGCCCGCTCGGCGACAGCCTGATCCGCGGGCTGAAGCTCGTCGCGGTGGCGATCGTGGCGCAGGCGCTGTTCGGCATGGCGCGCAGCCTGACGCCCGATGCGCGCCGCGCCGGCATCGCCGTGGCGGCACTGGCGCTGGTGGTGCTCGCCGGCGGCGCGGTGGGCCAGATCGGCGCGATCGTGCTCGGCGCCTGCGCCGGCGTGCTGCTGTGCGACGGCGGGTCAGAGAACACCGCGGCCGGGCCGGACCTGCCGACCTTCTCGCGCGGCTGGGGCCTCGGCTTCCTGGCGCTGTTCCTGGTGCTGCTCGGTGGCTTGCCGCTGCTCAGTGCCGCCGGGGCCGGGCCGGGCGTCAGCCTGTTCGATGCCTTCTACCGGGCGGGTGCGCTGGTGTTTGGCGGCGGCCATGTCGTGCTGCCGCTGCTCGAGGCGGCGGTGGTGCCGCCGGGCTGGATCGGCGACGGCGCCTTCCTCGCCGGCTATGGCGCCGCGCAGGCGATGCCAGGGCCGCTGTTCACCTTCGCGGCCTATCTCGGCACGGCGATGACGCTGGCGCCGGGCGGGATATTGGGCGGCGTGATCGCGCTGGTGGCGATCTTTGCGCCCGGCCTGCTGATCCTGCTCGCCGCCTTGCCGTTCTGGCACGGGCTGCGGCAGCGCCCGCGCGCCCGGGCGGCGCTCGCTGGCACCAACGCGGCGGTGGTCGGCGTGCTGGCGGCGGCCTTCCACGATCCGGTGTGGACGAGCGCGGTGCTGAGCCCGCGCGACTTTCTCGTCGCGGCGGCCGGTTTCGTGGCGCTGATCGCTTGGCGGCGCCCGCCCTGGCAGGTGCTGATCGCCATGCTGGCGGCAACGTTCCTGCTACGGGCGGTGTGAAGGGCGGTTCGGGCGGAAGGTGGCGGAGCTATCGCCCTTCTCCCGCAAGGGGAGAAGGGCATAAACTTGCCGGCGTCAGGATGCCTGCGCCAGCGCCTCGTCGAATAGTTCGAGCGCGGCGCGCGTGAAGCGGCGCATGTTCTCGGCCCGATCGGTGAGGCCGGTCTCGAGCGTGCGCGTCAGCGTCACCGGGCCGGCGATGCCGAAACAGCCATGGCCGGCGGCATCGCCATAGCGGTTGCCGGTCGGCCCGGTGGCGCCGGTCTCGGCGATGGCCCAGGTGCTGGCGAATTTCTCGCGCATGCGGCCGGAGAGCAGGCGCGCATAAGGTTCCGACGCCGGGCGCAGTCCGGTCATGTCCGCCTTGGTGACGCCGAGCAGCGCCTCGCGTGCCGTCACGGTGTAGATCACCGCGCCGCCGAGGAAATAGGCCGAGGCGCCGGGCACTGCGAGCAGGGCCGCCGCGATCAGGCCGCCGGCGGAGGATTCGGCGACCGCGACCGTTTCCTTGCGCGCGATCAGCCGGGCGGCGATGCGGGCGGCGAGGGCGTCCGGCATGGCTATTCGCCTTCTTTCGCCGGCTCGCGCAGATAGGGCTCGACGGTGCCTTTGAGCTTGAGCGTCATCGGCTTGCCGAAACGGTCCTTGGCATTGCCGACGGCAAGCCGCACCCAGCCTTCGCTGACGCAGTATTCCTCGACATTGTCCTTTTCCACGCCCTTGAAGCGGATGCCGATGCCGCGCTCGAGCAGCGCTGCGTCGTGAAAGGGGCTCGAAGGATCGTTGCTGAGGCGGTCGGGCAGCGTATCGGTCATGGCGGGGTCGGTCTCCTATTCGGCCGCTTCGGCCCGGGTTTCACGCGCCGCCAGCCAGCGCTCGCTCTCGAGCGCCGCCATGCAGCCGAGCCCGGCGGCGGTGACCGCCTGGCGGTAGACTTCATCGGCGACGTCGCCGGCGGCGAACACGCCGGGAATGTTGGTGGCGGTCGAATTCGGCGCCGTCTTCAGGTAGCCGGACGGTTTCATGTCGAGCTGGCCGGCGAACAGGTCCGAGGCCGGCTGGTGGCCGATGGCGACGAACACGCCATGCACCTTCTGCTCGGTGATTGTCTCGGTGCGCACGTTGCGCAGCCGGACATGGGTGACGCCGAGCGGTTCGGTCTCGCCGCAGATTTCCTCGACGGCGTGATCCCACAGCACCTTGACCTTGGGATGCTTGAGCAGGCGGTCCTGCAGGATCTTCTCGGCCTTCAGGCTGTCGCGGCGATGCACCAGCGTCACGGAACTGGCGATATTGGCGAGGTAAAGCGCCTCTTCCACCGCCGAATTGCCGCCGCCGACGACCAGCACGTCCTTGTTGCGGTAGAAGAAGCCGTCACAGGTGGCGCAGGCCGAGACGCCGAAGCCCTTGAATGTCTCTTCCGACGGGATGCCGAGCCATTTCGCCTTGGCGCCGGTGGCGATGATCAGCGCATCGCAGGTCCAGATGTCGCCTGAATCGCAGGTCAGCCGGAACGGGTGGCGCTGAAGCTCGGCCTTGACGACGTGATCGGTGACGAGCGTCGTGCCGACATGCTCGGCCTGGGCCCGCATCTGCTCCATGAGCCACGGGCCCTGCACCGGTTCGGCGAAGCCCGGATAATTCTCGACATCGGTGGTGATCATCAACTGGCCGCCGGCATCGACGCCGGAGATCAGCACCGGCTCCAGCATGGCGCGCGCGGCATAGATGGCCGCCGTGTAGCCGGCCGGCCCCGAACCGATGATGATGACCTTGGCGTGCTTCGTCATATTGGGATTCCCGGCGCGGTCCGTGCGCGCTGTTGCAGAAATTGCGCGAACCCTTCGGCCAGGCGGATGGCGATGAGCGGCGTCGCGTCGATGGGAGGATATGTGTAGCTTTCCAGCCGCCCTGTGAAGGGCCTAACCGCACCCTGCGCGCTTAAGCCCGCCAGAAAGCGGTGGATTTTCGCCGTGCCGCCGCTGGGCGTGAACACCAGCACCGGGCGGCCGGTGGCGACCGCCTCGCCGACCATGTTGACGGAATCGGCGGTGGCGACGATGCAATCGGCATTGGCGAGCATGGCGCGGTACGGGTTCTCTCCGCTGCCATCCCAGAAGAAGCCGCCCTGCGCTGCCACCGTATCGCGGATGGCGCCGGCCAGCGCCGGCGGCGTGCGGCGCGAGGCGGTGACCATCAGGCGCGCCTCGCTCGCGAGCGTCGCGCAGGCCTCGGCAAGTCTGGCGATGTCCTGCGGGCTGAAGCGGAATGCCTTGCTGTCGCCGCCGAGTAGCAGCGCGGCGCGCGGGCGGGTGAGTGCCGCGATCGCGGCCGGCGGATGGTGGCGAGCCTCCTGCAAGGCCTCGGGCGTGATGCGATGCGGCGAGGTGAGGGTGGCGAGCACGTTGGCGCCACGCAGTCCGTCATGCTCGGGCACCCAGATGAAATCTGCCGTGCCTGGCCCGGTGCGCGGGTCCTTCAGGAACACGGTGAAGGTCCGTCCGCCGCTTGCGCGTTTCAGCGCGCGCAAATAGGCGACGGCGCGCCGGCCCGAGGCGATGGCGATGTCCGGAAACGGCGGGCTGAGCGGGCTGCCAGGCTTCTCCGGCGCCTCGGCCGGGTCGATGGGACCGCGCGGCATCAGCGTCGCGAACAGGGCGCGCGGCCGAACGGTGCGCTGCTCGGCCGCCAGCCCGAGGCGCTCCGCGACGCCGAGGCAATGGGCGACGTCGCCGGCCTTGCCGTCGGTCAGCAGCCACGCGCCGCGGCCCGCCATGGCGTGGCGAGCGGCTGAGAGTTTCGCGCCGATATCGTGCTGCTCAACCATGCCGCCGTCCGATTTTCTCCAGCCAATCGATTGTAAGCCCTCCGAGGCTGGTCTAAACAGCGGCGGAAATAGCGCAACCCCCGCCTGCGGCGGG